>NZ_JBXXRY010000002.1:0-157500 GCF_057380695.1 Thioclava sp. NS-SX20
GGTGATCTCATGACCTCATTGAACGCGCTTTTAGCTGCGAACCGCCATTGTTTCGCGCTACCCGATCCGCATTTCCGCACGGAAACCGAGGCTTTGCTGCGCCAGCTTCTGGATGCGCCCGATCCGGCAGGGGCCGCCATGCGCTATACGCCCTTGGAGCTGGATGTTGCCCGTAACTTCCGGCCCCACAGCCAGAAGGCCGCAGCCCTTCTGGCTGCATTTTTACAGGCGGTGCCCGATTTTGCCTTCCTGTTTCCTCTGGGCCGCCCCGCCGAGGCATTGGTCGGCCCGCATCCGGCCAGTGCGAAAGAGGTCAAAAAGCTCACATCGGTGTTCGAGGATCGCTACCTCAGAATGATGGCCTATGCGCTCTATGAGGACACAGAGGGCGACCTCGACAAGATGCTCGCCAATATGTGCGATTGGCCGGCCCCCGATGATGATTTTTATATTGATACGTATAAAAATCCCGAATGGCCGCCCGAAGTTGATCGGCTGTGCGAGGAATTCCGTGCCCTGTTTCCCGAGCACGGCGGCGAAGCGCTGGATTACTTTTTAGGTGCGTTGTTTCAAAGCGCAGAAGATCCGGACGGCGCGCCTATCGAGGATTCCGCAACCTCTATGGCGGTTCAGGCGTGGCTCCGGCTGGAACTGGTCGGGCTGGCGGCGCTGTGCGAGGCAATGCGCATCGAAGAGGACGATATTCTGGGCTATTGGCCCGCTGCCTTGTGGGAATATAGCCTGCTGGATGTCTGGGTCGGGCCGGTGCTGCCCAAACCCGATGCGCATGATGCGGTTGTCGCGCTGTGGTACGAGCGCGCCGCAGAGATTGGCATCCGCCCCGCGCGCGAGATTTTCGGCATGGTGAAGACGACGATGCCTTGGCTCTTCGCTCCCGAGGCCCCCTTGGAGCACGGGCAGATGCCTTTGCAGGCCGAGCACGCCGAGGCCTATCGCATAGCCTTCGAGGCCGCCGTTACAGCCTATCGCGGCGCTGACACCCAAGAGGAGGGCCTTGCCAAGGCGCAAGCCGTGCTCAGCAGCCAGCCCCGCCCCGCCCAGACCAGCTACACCCGCGCCGAGGTCCATAAGGTTACTGCAAAACCGGCCCCTCGTGCCGTGCAGCCTGCTGCGGGTGGCATGGGCATGGCGTTCATGCTGGGGTTCGCGGTGCTCTGCCTTGTGGCGGCTGGCGTATTTTTGCTGGCGTTCTAAGGAGATCAAAGTGATCCGGCAAAAACCTTTGGAAGAGGTTCTGGAGCAGAATCGCGGGTATTTCGATCTCTACAGGGACGCTGGATTTGAAAAAGACAGATCTCGTGTCAGTCAGCTTTTCAGTGAAGCGCGACCGACGTATCAAACGGTCGCGCATCCGCAGATAGAGCCCGAGTTCATCGCGCGTATCGCGCCTTTCGGCGCGCGCGGGGTGGATCTTTTGGCCGCTTGTCTACAGGTGCCTGAATTCGCAAGGCTTGTCAGGTTTGGCATAGACCCGAGGGATGATCGCCAATGGTGCAGCGCCGACAAAGAGCTGCGTGCGCTTGCGCCATTTCTGGACCGGATGGTGTCAGCGCTTCAAAGGACGCCTGAGCAGTCGTTGAACGATATGCTCTCTGCGGCGTTTAGCTGGACGCCAGTCGAAATGGTCAAGCTGGACGATACGATGCCGCTCTGGGCCTTGCAACGTGAATTCATCGAGCTTTTCCCTGCAAATGGCGCGCCGCTATTGGGACAGTTCTACCATATGTATCTACAGGGCGGGCAGCAGGAATGTAGTGGCGAACTTCACTGGCGCGCCGAAGTGATTGCCTTTGCGGATTGGTGCCAGAGGATCGAACTCAATCACTATCACTGGCCGTCCCAATGGGTGCTTCAGCAGTGGCGCTTCAAGTTCATTTCGAAATGTGTCGAAACAGAGCTTGGGCCGGTCGAAAGCGGGGAAACTCCCAGCCTGTGGTTTGAACTGGCGGAGAATATCGGTTTCGAAGCGGCGGAACAGGTGCTTCACTATATTAAGGAAGATCGCTCCGACCTTCTTCTCAATAACAAAATGGCCTTCAATACTCCCCTTCGGCTGAAAAGCGGCACTGCACGCCAATATGCTCTTCTTCTAAAACGGGCGGAGCTGGCCTTTGGTCTTGATCCGCAGGCAGAGAGAGGTCTGGCGCTTGCGCGGTTGATCATCGGCACGCCGACGGTTGAGGATCTTCAGGCGGCACGGATAGTCCCAGCGGCCAGAAATCCCCAAGCCATGCCGCCGCTCGAAAACCGGGCAGCGAATGATGGCTCGAACCAGACCAGTCTGAAGCCAACCGACTTGCTGATCATCCTGCTTATGCTGGCGGTCGTCTGTGGCACGCTCTACGGGATTGTCGCGATGGTCGCCAAAGTCATTCTGGCCTCGATTATGGCATGAGGATACGCCACCATATTCCTGTTTTACGCATGGCAGGTTTGTGCGTATGGGACCTGCCCCATGCCCATCGGCTGCCGCGTGTTTATAGCCGCTGCGATATTCGTAAACCTTGGAGGAATGCGTTGTCATCGTGATAACGTGCCGTTGAATGGACGCACCATGTCTGAAACGCTCATAGAACTTGCACATGCCAATCGTCCGTATTTCGATGCCCATTTCACGTATCGGCTAGACGCGGATCGTATAATATATCGGGAGAATATATACAGATGGCGCATGGCCTATGCGCATGGTGGCTACCCCGACGATATCGTCGAAATCAGCCAGTCAATCTTGGATACGGACCGCGTTGGCATTGATTTGCTTCTGGCGTGTCTACAGGTGCCGTCTTTCTCCGACGTCTTCCTTTGCCCGTCGGAACTGGCAAGGGGGCGCGTCACAGAGGTCCCCAAAAGGAAGGCCATTGTTGCTATCTATGCCAAAAGGATACGGACCGTTCTCGAAGAAGAACCACGTAGATCGCTGCCGGATATGCTGTGTCAGGTTTTCGGTTGGAAACGGATAAAACAGCCCTCACCATATCTATGGCAACGCGGCGAGGGGCGCGACTTTCTGAACCAGTTTATGGCACGTTTCCCAGAACGAGGCGCCGAAATTCTGGCTCTTTTTGTGGCGCAGTTCGAGGCGGGGCGTAGCGGAACTGGCATCTCGTATTTACGGTTTCGGGCGGAGCTGGCTGGGCTTTTAGCGTGGTGCGAGAGGATCGACCTGAACCGGATGAACTGGCCTGCGCAATGGGTCATGGCGCAGTGGACACCAGCTTTCAGTGCCTTCGATCTTAAATGCGACATCGGTTCGCCAGAGGCCGAGGAAGCCGCTGATCTGTGGTTTGCTATGGGCGAACGCATAGGCTTTGCGCCTGCCGCCGATATGTTTCGTTTTGTGCAGGCCCATCGGCCGTGGCTGTTTTTCACGGATAGTATGTGTTCAGATGGTCACCCGAAGCTCAAGATGGGCGCTGCACCGGAATATATGCAAACGCTCAGACGGGCAGAGCTGGCCTTCTGCTTGGAGGATGATATCTCGACGGGGCTTTATCGGGCAGAGTGGGCAGTCACGCAGCCTTCGGGTCTCGATCTACAGGCTTTGCGCGCAAGCACACGCAATAGCCTGCCGTCCCGTTTTCTGGAATGTGTCATGGCGATTGTCTTCGGTGTTCTCTTCTGCGCCACGCTCTACGGCATTGTTGCCGCCATCGCCAAGGCCGTGGTCGCAGCGGCTGGCGCATGATGGGCCTTGACCAGAGGGCATGGCATTGGCTATGCGCGCGGGCATGAGCGATGATATCAAAACCCCGGATCACCCCGAACGCGGCTGGCGCAACTTCTATGGTCGCCGCCACGGACCGACGCTGAACAAGGCCCAGAAGGATTATCTGGACGAAGACCTCGAGGCTCTGTCTCCGGGGGCGGTGGATTGGGATGTGAACCCCGAGCGCACGCCCATCGACATGGCCACCCGTTTCAAGGGCAAGCCAGTCTGGCTTGAGGTGGGCTTCGGGGGCGGCGAGCATATGATCCATATGGCCGAGACTTATCCTGAGGTCGAGATCATCGGCTGCGAGCCCTATATCAACGGCGTTGCGATGCTTTTGGGCAAGATCCGGCGGATGGCGGTGCAGAATGTCGCGGTCCATCCCGGCGATGCGCGCGATGTGATGGATATCCTGCCCGCAGGCAGTATCTCGAAAGCCTTCCTCAACTATCCCGATCCGTGGCCCAAGACCCGCCATCACCGCCGCCGTTTCGTGACGCAGGAACATCTGGTGCCTTTGTTCGAGGCGCTGGCCCCCGGGTCCGAATTCCGCATTGCCACCGATATCTGTGACTATGTCCGTCAGGCGGTGCAGGAGGTCCCGAAGGCGGGCTTTATCCCGCAGTTCGAGGTGCCCGCGGCTTTTGATTATGACGATCCGCAGGAAGTCTCGGGCGATTGGGACACGCCTTGGGATGACTGGCTGTCGACGCGCTATGAGCAGAAGGCTCTGCGCGAAGGCCGCAAGCCGCATTACCTGACCTATCGCAAGCCCGAGGCATAAGCGCCCAAACCCGTTGCCTGCCGCCCTGTCATGCGCTAGCAGAGAGGCGACAAGACAAGGGAGGTCCATATGTCCGGCCATGGTGATCCGATCCGTATGAGTTCGCAGAAATGCGGGCCGCTTTCTGGTGTGGCCGAGGTGCCCGGTGACAAGTCGATCAGCCATCGCGCGCTGATCCTTGGGGCACTGTCTGTGGGCGAGACCAAAATCACCGGCCTGCTGGAAGGCGAGGATGTGCTGGATACTGCCAAGGCGATGCGGGCTTTCGGGGCCACCGTGACCCAGCACGGTCCGGGCGAATGGTCTGTGCAGGGCGTTGGGGTTGGCGGTTTTGCCGAGCCCGAGCAGGTGATTGATTGTGGCAACTCGGGCACCGGTGTGCGGCTGATCATGGGCTGTATGGCGACCTCGGATATCACCGCGACCTTCACGGGCGATGGCTCTTTGCGCAAGCGTCCGATGGGCCGTGTGACCGACCCGATCGCTCTGTTCGGGGCCAAGGCCTATGGCCGTCAGGGCGGGCGTCTGCCGATGACGGTGGTGGGGGCGGCCGATCCGGCGCCTGTGACCTACACCACGCCCATGGCCTCGGCGCAGGTGAAATCGGCGGTGCTGCTGGCGGGGTTGAATGCGCCCGGACAGACGGTGGTGATCGAGAAGGTCGCCACCCGCGACCATACCGAACGGATGCTGCGCGGCTTTGGCGCGGAGGTCACCGTTGAAGACACCAACGAGGGCCATAAGATCACCCTGCAGGGCCGCCCCGAGCTGGTGGCGCAAACCGTCGCCGTGCCGCGTGACCCGTCTTCGGCGGCATTCCCCGTCTGTGCGGCGCTGATCGTGCCGGGGTCCGATATCACAGTGCCCGGTGTCAGTCAGAACCCGACCCGCAACGGGCTGTTCACCACGCTCAAGGAGATGGGCGGCGATATCGAGTTCCTGAACGAGCGCGAAGAGGGCGGCGAGCCTGTGGCCGATCTGCGTGTGCGTCACTCGGCGCTGCATGGCATCGAGGTGCCGGAAGAGCGTGCGGCCTCGATGATTGACGAATACCCCGTTCTCTCGGCCGTGGCCGCCTTTGCGACGGGCAAGACCGTGATGAAGGGCGTGCATGAGCTGCGCGTGAAGGAAAGCGACCGGATCGACGCGATGGCACGCGGGCTTGAGGCCAATGGTATCACGATCGAGGAAGATGAAGACACGCTGATCGTCCACGGCATGGGCCAAGATGGCGTGCCGGGTGGCGGGGTGGCGGCAACCCATCTGGACCACCGCATCGCCATGAGCTTCATGATCCTTGGCCTGGCCGCGCAAAAGCCGGTTTCGGTGGATGATGGCTCGCCGATTGCGACCTCTTTCCCGATCTTCGAGCCGCTTCTCAATGGCCTTGGCGCCAAGATCACGCGGGACTGATATGAGCTTCACCGTCGCCATTGATGGCCCCGCCGCCGCCGGTAAAGGCACGATCTCCAAGGCCGTGTCCGCGCATTTCGGCTTTGCCCATCTGGATACGGGGCTTTTGTACCGTGCCGTGGGCGCGAAAGTGGCCGAGGGGCAGGACCCGTTCCGCGCCGCCGAAGGGCTGGTGCCCGAAGATCTGCAACGTTCGGACCTGCGCACTCTGGGCGCGGGGCAGGCGGCCTCGCGGGTGGCGGCCCTGCCGACGGTGCGGGTGGCTCTGGTCGATTTCCAGCGTCGCTTTGCCGAAAGCCCCGAAGGGGCGGTTCTTGACGGGCGCGACATTGGCACGGTGATCTGCCCGCGCGCGCAGGTGAAGCTGTTTGTGACGGCCTCGGCCGAGGTGCGCGCCCACCGTCGCTGGCTGGAAGTCGGCGGGGATGAGGCGCAGGTGCTGGCCGAGGTCATCGAGCGCGACGAGCGCGACATGAACCGCACGGACGCGCCACTGCGCCCCGCGCCGGACGCGCATCTGCTGGACACCTCCGATCTGAGCATCGAGGACGCCATCGCCCAAGCTATCGCCCTGATCGAGGCCAAGCGCGGTTAGCGCCGGGGGGCCAAGGTTGCAGGCTTTGGCGGGGTTCGTCGATGAAAAATTGTCTTAAATGGCTCGCCAAGGCTGTAGCCGAAAATTTGTTAAACTGGGCGCAGCTGATTGCGGCGGTGGTGCTCGTGCTGGTCTTCGGGCCTGAAGACCCTGATCCTCTGACCTTCTTTTTGGCCATTATAGGAGTGACGGTCGCGCTGGCTATCCTGACGGGTCTGCTTTGGGGCTTTTGTCGCAAGCTATGGTCAGCAGGTAAACGCCGAGACAGCTAGGCCAGATTGCCAACAGAGGTCTGTTGCGGCATCATCGGGGCATGCGCCTGATCCTCCTTCTTTGTCTGCTTACAGCGCCCCTTCGTGCCGAAACGCCCGAAACCCCCGAGGGTTGATGGCCTATCATAGCGATCTGCCGCGCAGCTTTCCGTTGATCGTGAAGACCCCTCCGGAACGGGATGTCTATATCGAGCTGTCCTTCTCTGCCAGCGGCGCGCTTGTGCTGGGTGCGGACCCTTGTCCAGCAACCGGCTGAACCGCTTGATTTCGCGGTCGCGGGGATCTCGTGCAAGGAGGGGTGGGGGCCGGATCTGGCCACCCCCGACAGCCGCCGTCCTGTCGCCATCTGTCCACGCTATCGCCCTGCACGAACGCGGTTCAAGGCCGGTCGTCGCCCGCGCCCGCATGCGCCCGATAAGCGGGAAACAGCCGAATGCGACGGAGCATCACATTTGAGGCGTTACAAACGCATCTGCGAGTGAAATAATTTTCACATAGAGGTGAACCAAGCGTGAGCTTTTGCGTTAGATGACGAAGGAGATCGGATTATGCGCAAAGTTGTTTACGGCGTTATCGGGCTTTTCATGCTGATCGGCTTCGCTCTCAGTGCTACGGGTGCCGCCGTTTCCGCCAGTTCGCGCAGTCCGATGCCGGATGTGACATTTCAGGGGATCGAGGGGCAGAATTTCCGCCTTGCGGATTGGTCGGACAAGGTCGTTCTGGTGGTGAATACCGCCTCCCGTTGCGGCTATGCGGGCCAGTTCGAGGAGATGCAGGAGCTTCTGGACCGCTATGCCGATCAGGGCTTCACGGTGCTGGCGGTGCCCTCGGATGATTTCCGTCAGGAGCTTCCGACCAATGAGGAGGTGCGCCGCTATTGCGTGATGGCCTTCGGAATCGAGGATATGCCGATGGCGCAGATTACCGCGATCACCGGCACCAAGGCGCACCCTTTCTATGCCTGGCTGCGCGACCGGTATCACTTCGAACCGGACTGGAATTTCAATAAAGTGCTGCTGGGACGCGGTGGCGAGGTGCTGCGCACCTATCGCGCCTCCGATGCGCCGATGTCCGAGGCGATGCGCCGTGATATCGAAACCGCGCTGAAAGGCTAGGGCGGACAGGGTTGCGGGCCGTATTCAGGCTTGCCTGAAAAGGAAAATGCGCTTATATGGGCGCGTCCGAACTGGGGGGCGAGTCTGTCGCGCCCCTTTTTGACTATCCAACGACAAGACCGGTGGAGCCAACCATCAGGCCTGAATAAATCTGTAAAGGAAACTCTAAACGCATGTCGCATAACGCATCCATGGACGAATTCGAAGCGCTTCTTAACGAAAGCCTCGAAATCGACACCCCGAACGAAGGTTCGGTTGTTAAAGGTAAGGTCATCGCAATCGAAGCGGGCCAAGCCATCATCGACGTCGGCTACAAAATGGAAGGCCGCGTTGATCTTAAAGAATTCGCAAACCCGGGCGAAGCTCCGCAGATCGAAGTCGGCGACGAAGTCGAAGTCTTCCTCGATCGCGTTGAAAACGCACGTGGTGAAGCTGTTATCTCGCGCGACAAGGCTCGCCGCGAAGCAGCTTGGGACCGTCTCGAAGCAGCCTACGCAAAAGAAGAGCGCGTCGAAGGCGCTATCTTCGGTCGCGTCAAAGGCGGTTTCACCGTGGATCTGGGCGGCGCAGTTGCGTTCCTTCCGGGCTCTCAGGTCGATGTGCGCCCCGTGCGCGATGCCGGCCCGCTGATGGGTCTGAAGCAGCCCTTCCAAATCCTGAAAATGGACCGTCGCCGTGGCAACATCGTTGTGTCGCGCCGTGCGATCCTCGAAGAATCGCGTGCTGAACAGCGTGCCGAAGTCATCGCGAACCTCACCGAAGGTCAGGTTGTCGAAGGCGTGGTCAAGAACATCACCGAATACGGTGCGTTCGTTGATCTGGGCGGCGTTGACGGCCTGCTGCACGTTACCGACATGGCATGGCGCCGTGTGAACCACCCGTCCGAGATCCTGACGATCGGCGAGACCGTGAAGGTCCAGGTTGTCAAGATCAACAAAGACACCCACCGCATCTCGCTGGGCATGAAGCAGCTGCAAGCGGATCCGTGGGATTCGGTCGAAGCGAAGTTCCCGCTGGGTTCGGTGCACTCGGGCCGCGTGACCAACATCACCGATTACGGTGCATTCGTCGAGCTGGAAGCAGGCGTCGAAGGTCTGGTTCACGTGTCCGAAATGTCCTGGACCAAGAAAAACGTCCACCCCGGCAAAATCGTTTCGACGAGCCAGGAAGTCGACGTCATGGTTCTGGAAATCGACACCCAGAAGCGCCGCGTTTCGCTTGGCCTCAAGCAAACCATGCGTAACCCGTGGGAAGTCTTCGCAGAGACCCATCCGGTCGGCACCCAGATCGAAGGCGAAGTCAAGAACATCACCGAATTCGGTCTGTTCATCGGCCTCGACAACGACATCGACGGCATGGTTCACCTGTCCGACCTGTCGTGGGAACAGCGCGGCGAAGACGCGATCCAGAACTACCGCAAAGGCGATATGGTTTCGGCCGTTGTCACCGAAGTGGACATCGAGAAAGAGCGTATCTCGCTCTCGATCAAAGCTCTGGACGCAGACACCTTCTCCGACGCAGTTGACGGCGTGAAGCGTGGTTCGGTGATCACCGTGAACGTGACCGCGATCGAAGATGGCGGCATCGAAGTCGAATATAACGGCATGAAATCCTTCATCCGTCGTTCGGACCTCGCACGTGACCGCGCTGACCAGCGCCCCGAGCGTTTCCAAGTTGGCGATCACGTCGATGTGCGCGTGACCAATGTCGACTCGAAAACCCGTCGTCTGGGCGTCTCGATCAAAGCGCGCGAGATCGCAGAAGAGAAAGAAGCCGTGGAACAGTACGGTTCGTCCGATTCGGGCGCATCGCTGGGCGATATCCTCGGCGCAGCTCTGAAGGGCGAGGAGTAATCCTCCTCTCCGGATCTGGTTTCAGATCTTTACCCCGTCCGGTTGTACCGGGCGGGGTTTTTATTTATAAAAGCTTCACATGTGCAGATTTTGCCCAAGGAAAAGGCATTTGGGGAAGGGAAGACAGGTAAATTTTCGCGCGCAAGGCCGCTTGATCGCTAATCAGGTAGTTATTACAGTGCTTTGCTGTTTGTCATGCCGAAAATTCTGCCTATAGTCAGAACAGCACCGCCAATTCTCGCAGGGGGAATTCTTACATGATCCGGTCCGAGCTGATCGCAAAAATTGCCGAAGATAATCCGCATCTCTTCCAACGCGATGTCGAGAAGATCGTGAATACGATTTTCGAGGAGATCATCGAAGCGATGGCCCGTGGAGACCGGGTCGAGCTGCGCGGTTTCGGTGCCTTTTCCGTCAAGAAACGGGATGCACGCACGGGACGGAACCCGCGCACTGGCGATTCCGTTGATGTCAACGAGAAACATGTCCCGTTCTTCAAGACCGGCAAGCTGTTGCGCGACCGTCTGAACGGGGTGGAGGAAGAATAAACATGATCCGCGCCCTGCGTTACGCCATCCTTGCGATCCTTGCGGTCGTTCTTATCGTCATCGCTCTGTCGAACACGCAGATCGTCACGCTGCGTCTGCTGCCGGAAGAAACGGCAGGGGTGCTGGGATTTGGCTGGTCGTTACAGGTGCCGTTGTTTGTGGCGATCATGACGGGCGTTCTGCTGGGGCTCTTGATCGGCTTCGTGTGGGAATGGGCGCGGGAATACCGCATCCGCTCGCGCGGCGCACAAGAGGCCCGTAAGGCCAAGGCGCTGGAGCGTGAGCTGGGGCATCTCAAGCAGCGCCATGAAGGCCCGCAGGATGATGTTCTGGCGGTTCTGGAGCGCGCGCCCTCGGCCCGCTGATCCTCTATGGCCCCCCGCGTCAAAATCTGCGGTCTTAGCAAGCCCGCCCATGTCGAGGCCGTATCCCGGAGTGGTGCGGCCTATGCTGGTTTTGTCTTCTTCCCGAAGTCGCCGCGCAATGTGACGATTGCTCAGGCGCGCGAGCTGGCGTTGATGGTGCCGCTGGGCGTGGCCAAGGTCGCGCTGGTGGTCAATGCAACAGATGCCGAGCTTGATGCCATCACGGCGCAAGTTCCCCTTGATATGCTCCAGCTTCACGGCAAGGAAACGCCCGAGCGTGTGGCCGAGATACGTGCCCGCTATGGTCTGCCGGTGATGAAGGCTCTGGGCGTGGCCGAGCCTTCGGACCTTGAGGCGATCCCCGCCTATGAGGCCGTGGCCGACCAGATCCTTGTGGATGCCAAAGCCCCGAAAGGGGCCGCTTTGCCCGGCGGTAACGGGCTGTCGTTCGACTGGACGCTGATTGCGGGACGCAAATGGTCCAAGCCGTGGATGCTGGCGGGCGGGCTGACCCCCGAGAATGTCGCCTTGGCGATTGCGCGCACAGGGGCCAATCAGCTGGATGTGTCTTCGGGTGTCGAGTCCGCGCCCGGAGTGAAAGAGGCGTCTCTTATCAAAGACTTCGTTGCGGCGGCGGGCGCTGCCTGAGCGGTTTTGGCCAGCCTTGCACAGCGCCAATCTGTGAATAGCCATTGACGGCGCATCTTATTTCGGCAAATCTCCGGCCCTGTCAGGGGAGTCCCGCCTAAGGGACTGAGAGGCTGATTGGAAGCAATTCCGGTGACGCGACCCTTTGAACCTGACCCAGTTGATGCTGGCGTAGGAAGACCGAAGGGCAATTCCGCATTCCATATCCTATGGGCGGTCCTTTCGGGCCGCTTTGGCCCTTGCGGCCCGCAGTGGCCTATTCCCTCGCAGTTTTTGGTTGGGTCTTTTCGAAAGAGGAGACCGACATGAAAGATATCGTCCCGACGATTACCACCGGCGCGCTGATCGGCTCGCGCAAGGTGCATAAGGAAGGCCAGATCCACGCGCTGCGCGTGCCCATGCGCGAGATCGAGATCTCGAACGAGGAGGCGCTGTGCGTCTATGACAGCTCGGGCCCCTATACCGACCCGCTGGCCGAGATCGACATTACCAAGGGCCTGCCCGAGACCCGTGGCGGCTGGCTGCAGGCGCGCGGCGAGATCGAGGAATATGAGGGCCGCGCCATCACCGATGCCGATAACGGCTTTGCCAAGGGCGACCGCCTCGTGGCGCCGTTCCCCGTGCAGCGTCCGCCGCTGCGCGCGATTGGGGACCGCGCCGTGACGCAGCTCGCCTATGCCCGGGCAGGGGTGATCACCCCCGAGATGGAATTCGTGGCCATCCGCGAGAATGAGGGCCGTATGGCCGCCTATACCCGCGATGGTGACCCGATGGGTGCAAACCTCCCCGATCTGGTGACGCCGGAATTCGTGCGCCAGGAAATCGCGGAAGGCCGCGCGATCATCCCCGCCAATATCAACCACCGCGAGCTTGAGCCGATGATCATCGGGCGCAACTTCAAGGTGAAGATCAACGCCAATATCGGCAATTCGGCGGTGACCTCCTCCATGGAAGAGGAAGTCGAGAAAATGGTCTGGGCGATCCGCTGGGGCGGGGACACGGTGATGGACCTCTCGACGGGGCGCAACATCCACAATATCCGCGACTGGATCATCCGCAACGCGCCGGTGCCGATCGGCACGGTGCCGCTGTATCAGGCGCTGGAAAAGGTGGGCGGCGTGGCCGAGGATCTGACATGGGAGATCTTCCGCGATACGCTGATCGAACAGGCAGAGCAGGGGGTCGATTACTTCACCATCCATGCGGGCGTGCGTCTGCATATGATCCCGATGACCGCCAAACGCGTCACGGGGATTGTCTCGCGCGGCGGCTCGATCATGGCGAAATGGTGCCTGCATCATCACCGCGAAAGCTTCCTTTACGAGCATTTCGAGGAAATCTGCGACATCTGCCGCCGCTATGATGTCAGCTTCTCGCTGGGGGACGGCCTGCGTCCGGGCTCGATTGCCGATGCCAATGACGAGGCGCAATTTGCCGAGCTGCGCACCTTGGGCGAGCTGACCAAGATTGCATGGGCCAAGGATTGTCAGGTGATGATCGAAGGGCCGGGCCATGTGGCCATGCATAAGATCAAGGCCAATATGGACGAGCAGCTCAAGCACTGCCACGAGGCGCCTTTCTATACGCTTGGACCGCTGACCACCGATATCGCGCCGGGCTATGACCATATCACCTCGGCCATTGGTGCTGCGATGATCGGTTGGTTCGGCACGGCGATGCTGTGCTATGTGACGCCCAAGGAACACCTTGGCCTGCCCGACCGTGACGATGTGAAGACGGGGGTGATCACCTATAAGCTGGCCGCCCATGCCGCCGACCTTGCCAAGGGCCATCCGGGGGCGCAGCGGCGCGATGACGCGATCAGCCGTGCGCGGTTTGAATTCCGCTGGGAAGATCAGTTCAACATCGGGCTCGACCCCGATACCGCGCGCGAGATGCATGACGAGACCATGCCCGCGCAGGCGCATAAGGTGGCGCATTTCTGTTCGATGTGCGGGCCGAAGTTCTGTTCGATGAAGATCAGCCATGACATCCGCGCCGAAGCCCAGCGGCAGGAGGGCATGGGCAAGATGGCCGAGAAATTCCGCGAGGGCGGGGCGCTTTACATCCCCGAACCGACCGAAGGCTAACGCCTAAAACTGTGGGCGCAGAAATTTTTGTGCGCCCACAGTGCCGCATTCGAAATATTGCTCTCGTTTTTATGACTGAGGCGCAGGTTTTCTGTGCGCCAGATCACGGCTGCCCGCCTTGCGAAGGCTTCCGTTAGGCGCTAACGCTGCGTTCAGGCCCTTTGGGCATTCTATTTCACGCGGCCACGCAAGGGCGTGATCCGCCAGACGAGACGCAGGAGACGAAAAATGGACTGGACGAAAGTGCTCGCACGCCGCGCGGGCCGGATGAAAGCCTCGGAGATCCGTGAGCTGCTGAAACTTCTCGACCAGCCCGATATCATCTCTTTCGCGGGCGGTATTCCCGACCCCGATCTCTTCCCCAGCGCGGCCTATTCCGACGCTTTTGCCGCCACGATGGCCGATAATAACGGCCATGCGGCGTTGCAATATTCGGTCTCCGAAGGCTATCGCCCGCTGCGCGAATGGCTTGTGGGCGAGATGGAAAAGATCGGCGTGCCCTGTGCCGTTGACAATATCATGATCACCTCCGGTTCGCAGCAGGCGCTGGATTATCTGGGCAAGCTGTTCCTGACCGAAAACGATACCGCCGCCGTGATGCGCCCGACCTATCTGGGCGCTTTGGGCGCGTTCAACGCCTATGAGCCGCGTTATATTCCGCTGGATCCGATGTCGAATATCGACCCCGAGACCCTGAAGACGGAGGCCAAGGCCGCCGGCGGCGCGGTAAAATTTGCCTATCTCTCGGCAGATTTTGCCAACCCGACGGGCGAGACCCTGCCCCGTGACGGGCGCGAGCGTCTGCTGGATCAGGCCGAGGCGCTGGATTGCGCGATCATCGAGGATGGCGCCTATCAGAACCTGCGTTTCGATGGCGAGGCGATCCCGCCGATTCTTGCGCTGGACATCGAACGCAAGGGCGGTATCGAGAACACCCGCACCATCTATTGCGGGTCCTTCTCGAAGACGCTGGCGCCCGGTCTGCGCGTGGGCTGGGTTGTGGCGGCAAAGCCGGTGATCGACCGTCTGGTGCTGATGAAACAGGCCGCCGACCTGCATTCGCCGACCCTCAACCAGATCGTGACGAACCATGTGGCACGCGCGATCTTCCACGAGCATGTGGCCAAGATCAAGGCGGTCTATGCCAGCCGTCGCGACCGGATGCTGGCCGCGCTCGAGCGCGAGATGCCGGCATCGGTCAGCTTCACCCGTCCCGAAGGGGGCATGTTCATCTGGCTGACCTTCGACCCCAAACTCGACGGGGCCGATCTGCTGGCGAAAGCGGTGCGCGATGAAAAAGTCGCCTTCGTGCCGGGCGGGGCGTTCTTTGCCGATGGCTCGGGCCAGAACACCCTGCGGCTCAGCTATTCCTGCGCGACCGACGCCCAGATCGACGAAGGGATCGCACGGATCGGCCGCATCCTACGCTAAGCCATTACCAGACAAACGAAACCCCCTGCCATCCATCGATGGCGGGGGATTTTTTATTTGGGGTGCAGGCGGCTTTGCCGGCGGAAATTTCCTTGGGTCATCTTCACGCGAGCGTGTTTTGACAGGTCTTTGCCAAGGGCGCAGAAGCCATTGGTAAGTAAATTGGTCAGGAATTCAGGGCCAATCCGGTATCTCGCAGGAGGGATGTGTCTGACGGCCCAGACCCGTCCTTCCGGCCAAGTCGAAAGGTCTGGTCGATGTTGGCAACCTTGGTAATCGCGCTGCGTGAAGGGCTTGAGGCCTCGCTGATCGTGGGGATCATCGCGGCTTTCCTGCGTCGCAACGGGGTGGGCTTGGGGGCGATGTGGACCGGCGTTATTGCCGCACTCGTGCTGTCACTGGCGGTAGGGCTCGGGCTGAACCATCTGGAACAGAGCCTGCCGCAGGCCCGACAGGAGGCGCTGGAAACCGTCATCGGGGCAGTGGCGATTGTCTTCGTGACCGGCATGATCTTGTGGATGGACAAGCATGGCCGCGATATGCGCAGCAGTCTGGAAAGCGAGGCTGCGGCAGCCCTTGGCGGGCGGCGGGCCTTCGCCCTTGCGCTGATGGCCTTTCTGGCCGTGCTGAAAGAGGGGTTCGAAACTGCCGTCTTCTTTCTGGCAACCTTTTCTGCGGCACAATCCACATTCTGGGCCGCCTGCGGGGCGGTGATCGGGCTGGGTCTGGCGGTGGCCATCGGCTGGGGCATCTATGCCGGCGGAGTGCGCCTGAACCTGTCGCGGTTTTTCCGTGTGACGGGGGCATTTCTGCTATTGGTGGCGGCGGGGCTGTGCGTGACCGCGCTGCGCACCGCGCATGAGGCGGGTTGGATCAATGCGGGCCAGCAGCTTGTAGTCAACCTGTCTTGGCTGGTGCAGCCGGGCACGGTGCGGGCGGCGCTGATGACCGGCGTTCTGGGTATCCCTGCCGATCCGCGTCTGATCGAGGTGCTGGGCTGGCTGGCCTATCTGGGTCCGGTGGCGCTGATGGTCTACTGGCCCAAATCGCGCCCGCTTGCACCCCGGACCGCGGCGCGTCTCAAACTTGGTGCGGGGGCGGTTCTGGCGCTGGTCGGGGTCGGGCTTCTGCTGACGCCGCAACCGCGGGCCCGTCTGCGCCAGACCGCACCGCTTACAACGATACAGGGCGATATGTCCGGTGAGTTGCGCCTTGCCCATGCCGATCTTCTGGCCCGTTTCGGTACGGCCGAGCTGCGCCTTGCCCCGATCCGCAGTCAAGATGCCAGCCATAACGGGCAGGCGCTGAATATGGGCGATTACGCCGCGACCCTAGCGATCCTGACAGCACCCGATAGCGTCAGCTTTGCCGATCTGGTGGCACTGAATGGCGGGCGTAGGCCGATCGGATTGAACCCCACGCGCTATCCCGGACCCTATGCGGCACAATGGCAGGCCGATATCCAGGCACAGGCCACAAGCGGGCAGGGGGCTGTTGTGGCCGCGCAGGCCCGTAGCAGCGTCAGCGTCACCCTGTCGGGCGGCGGGCTTCAGACCCCGCGCAGCCTGCGTGTGCGCGAGGTGCCGGACGCCGTGCAAAAGGCCATCGGCCCCGCCCGCTGGGCCATCCCCGAAACCTACACGACCCAAGCCAAAGCCGCCTATCGCGATTTCGCGGCGGCCTTGCAGGAATGGCAGTTCTGGTGCCGCCAGTTTCCGCTTGTTCTTCTGGGGGCGGCGCTTGCCTGCGCGTTGCGCGGTGCACGTCAGCGCCGCCGCCTTTCTCCCGAATCTTTCCACTCTACAGCCGGCGCACGCGCCGAACCCGCAGCAAAAGGAATGCCGTAATGCCGTTTTCCCGCCCGTCCTCTCTTGTCCTTCCGCTTGTCGCAACGCTGGCCGCCAGCACGGCTTACGCACAGACGGCACAGAAAAACGATGCTGGTGCCGCACAGGTTGCCATCACCCTGACCGGCGAGAATGGCGGCACCTGCGCCCTGAGCGCCAAGGAAGCCGTTGCGGGTCCGGTCACGTTCACCGTCACCAACCAGACAGCCACAGCCCTGACCGAAGTCGAGCTTCTGTCCGGCAATCGCATCATCGGTGAAAAAGAGAACCTCGCCCCCGGTCTGCCGCCCGTGTCCTTTACCGTGACCCTTGGCGGCGGCGATTACGAGATCTACTGCCCCGGCGCGGCAGAGCAGAAGGTGGCCTTCAGCGTCAAGGGCCAGTTGGCACAGCGCCCGCAAGGCAGCGCCTCCGAACTGCTGGCAAAGGGCACCAAAGACTACAATGCCTATGTCAACGAGACCGTTGATGCGATGCTGGTTGCGGTGACCAAACTCAAAACCGATATCGATGCCGGAAATCTTGAGGCCGCCAAGATCGATTATGCGCGGGCCCGCCCGTTTTACGAGCGGATCGAATCCGATGTGGACGGGTTCGTGATGGACGGGTTCGATGCCACGGACAACCACGGCAATCTCGATTACCTCATCGATATGCGGGCCTCGAATGAAGACCCCGCTGTGGGCTGGTCGGGCTATCACGCGATCGAGCGCGATCTGTTCGAACGTGGCGCCATTACCGATGACACCAAAACGCTTGCGGCGGATCTGGTGAAGAATGTCACGCTGCTGGACAAGCTTGCCCCCAGCCTCGATTTCTGGCCCGAGGATCTGGCCAACGGGGCTGCAGACTTGCTGGAAGAGGTCCAGAGCAGCAAGATCAGCGGCGAGGAAGAAGCCTATAGCCATATCGATCTGGCCGATTTCGCGGGCAATGTGGAAGGGGCGGAACAGGCCTTTGCCTATCTGCAACCGGGTATGGAGCAGATCGACCCCGATCTGACCGCGCGTGTCAGCGACGAATTTGCCAAGGTCCGCGCCCTGCTGGACCAGTATCGCGACAATTCGGTGCCCGGTGGGTATGTGCTGTATACGCAAGAGCTGAAAGCGTCGGATAAGGTTAAGCTCAGCAAAGCCATCCAGTCGTTGCAGGAACCGCTGTCGCGCGTGGCCGAGAAGGTCGCGACCGCAGGCTAAGACGCATCTGGGGGCGGGTGGCCTTGTGCCGGCCCGCCCCGTGAGACATCTGTCAGACCGCCTTCTCCCAGCCTGACTTGCAAAGGAGACATCATGGACATCCCCGATTCCCGCCGCCGTGGCCTTCTGTTCGGCGCGGCGCTTTCACCTTTTGCCGCCCCCGCGCTGGTGTCCGCCGCGCAAGCGGGCGATGCCCCCCAAGACCCGCCCACAGACCAGATAGACCTGACCCATGCCTATCCGTTTTACGGGCCGGGGCCGCAGGCGGGCATCGCGACACCGCCGCAGCGCCATATCGTCTATATGACCTTCGATCTGACCTCGACCGACCCGCGCGATTTGCAGATATTGCTGGCCCGCTGGTCGGCCTCGATCGCCCAGATGATGAAGGGCGAGCCGATCAGCAAGGTCGATCCGGGGCGGCCCAATGCCGGTGCGCTGGATACGGGCGAGGCGCTGGATCTGGCGCCGGCCTCGCTGAGTGTGACCGTGGGCTTGGGGCCGGGGGTGTTCGATGACAGGCTGGGATTGCAGGCCTTCCGTCCCAAAGCCTTGCGCCCGCTCAAACATCTGCCCGGAGACGCGCTTTTGCCCGAGATTTCGGGGGGCGATCTTTCGCTACAGGCCTGTGCGGATGATCCGCAGGTGGCCTATCATGCAGTGCGGGTGCTGGCACGGCTGGCCAAATCCACCGGAACGGCGGCCACTCGCTGGGCGATCATGGGGTTCGGTCGGGCTTCGGCAGGGGTCGGGCAGAGCACACCGCGCAATCTTCTGGGGTTTCGGGATGGCACCCGCAATATCGTCACCGAGCAGGACCGCGCGAAATTCGTGTGGTCCGACAATCCCGGCTGGGGGGCGGGGGGCAGCTATCAGGTGGTGCGTAAAATCCGGATGTTCATCGAAAGCTGGGATACAGACCGCGTGGATGACCAGAACGAGGTCTTTGGCCGTTTCAAGGTGTCGGGAGCGCCGCTGACCGGCACGCATGAATTCGATACGCCCGATTTCAAGGCACAGGGGCCGCATGGGCCCGTGATTCCGGCCAATGCACATATGCGTCTTGCGGCGCATGAGCATCATAACGGGCTGAAGATCCTGCGGCGCGGGTATAACTATACCGACGGGATCAACAGTCTGGGCATGCTGGATGCGGGGTTGTTGTTCCTGTCCTACCAGAATGATCCGCATGCGTTCGAGACGCTACAGACCCGTCTGGGGGCGTCGGACGCGCTGAACGAATATATCTCGCATATCGCATCGGGCGTGTTCTTCGTGCCGCCCGCCCCACCCGAGGGCAGCTATATCGGTGCGCATATGTTTGCGTGAGCGAAGCACCTTCCCCAGCGGCATAAACCCCGCGGCGGCCTGTCGCGGGGACTTTTTGAGAGACGCGCGGGGGATGTGGGGGCGCAGGGCCGTGGCCCGCACCGTGCCGGAGCAGAATGCGGGCTCGCCTTCCGTTGCGCGCCGTCTGTCACGGCGCGGCGGGATCAGCGTTGCGGCTTGGGGGGTGTCATCTTCGCCAGAAAGGCTTTGAATTCCTTTTTCGAGATGATGCCATCGTGGTTGCGGTCCAGCTCTGCGCCGCTTGGCGGTCGGGGATGGTCGGCCTTGCCTTTGGGGGCCGCGCCCTTGGGAGCCGCATGGCCGGATTTGGAAGGCGGCGGGCCATCGGGGCGGGGGGCATGTTCGGCCATGAACATGTCGAATTCCTTTACCGTGACCCGTCCGTCATGGTTGCGGTCCATCTCTTTCAGGCTCGGCGGGCGGGGCGGTTCGTCTGCCTCTCTGGCCGGCGGCTTGGTCTGGGCTAGGGCCTGTGTGCTGACGACCGGCCCGCAGGCCAGCAGCGCGGCCAGAGCCACGGTGCCAAAGGGGAGAACACCCGACTGTTTCATGCGTTAATCCTATATGCTTCGACATCCGGCCTTTGTCAGACAAAGGCCGTCTTTTCCGAACGGAACGGGCAGGGGCTTCCGTCGGGCCGGACCGGCCCATATGGCTGTTAGCGATGGCGGATCAGTAAACTCAGCGCGAGCAGGCAGAGGGCGGTTGCCAGAATGGCAAAACCCGTTGCCAGCGGTGCCAGCGGCAAGGCCAGTGTCAGCAGGCCGAAAATTACCACGGGCACCGAGATCGCCAGATAGCTCACCACGAAATACAGCGAGATCACTCCGGCGCGGTCGGTGTCCGGTGCCGCCGCTCCGATGGCCGCCAGACCGGAGCGGAAGGCGAGGCCATGTCCGAGACCGGCGACCAGCGTGGCCAGAAGGAGCAGCGGCAGGTTCTGCATCTGGAAGGCAAAGGCCATGATCGTCGTGCCCGCGCCCAGCACCAGACAGCCCAGTGGCCCGCGCCAGCCTGCGCCGATATGGCCGACCAAGGCCTGCCCGAGGGTTGAGGCAAGGAAAATGAACCCCGCGACGAAGCCGATCAGAAGCGGGCTGTGATAGCCCATGATCTGCCCCAGAAATCCGGGAATGACGGCCGAGTAGAAGCCGAACACCATGAACCCCGCCACGGCGGCAATCGCGGCGGGCAGGAAGGCGCGGCGCACTTCGGGGGGGAGTGCGAGCGATTGTGGCGACCAGTCCGGACGGGCCGCTTTCGTGACGCGTTCGGGCACATGGCGGAAACAGAGCGCAGCCAGACAGATCAGCGCCAGATGCAGCAGATAGGGTGTCAGCAAGGGCAAAGGCATCAGCAGGGCGGCGGCTCCGGCCAGCAACGGGCCCGCGCCGAGCCCGCCCATATTGGCGGCGGTCGCGACCAGCACGCCCAGCTTCACATGGCGGGGCGGCGCAAGGTCCATGACGGTTGCGGTGGCCGTCGAGGCAAAGATCCCCGCCGACAGCCCCGAGATCATCCGCGCCAGCAGAACCAGCCAGAGCTGCCCTGCCAGACAGAAGACCAAATCGCTTGCCACCGAAAGACCGACACCGGCATAGAGCATCGGTTTGCGCCCGATCTGGTCGGACCAGCGCCCCGTCAGCACCAATGCGGCAATCACCCCGCCCGCATAGACCGCAAAGATCACGGTGATCATCGCCTGCGATAGATCCATCTGCTGCCGGTAAAGCGTGTATAGCGGCGTCGGCAGGGTGGTGCCCGACATCGCACAGAAGAACAGCAGGGCCGCAATCAGGAACAGGCCGATGCCTGCGCGCGCGTCGCGGGGGGAAGAAACGGCATCGGTCATCAGGCGTCCTCGCATGGGGAGGGTCAGCATGACCTAGCTTATCATTTCGGGCAAGCGGTTCCGATGCGCCTAGAACCACTGGCCCGGTTCGATTAGCCCCAGATCGAGAAGCTGCTGCGAGTTCCACTGGAAGGGCTCGGCATTATACCAGCGGAAATCCTGAATGGCCCAGGACGAACCGGGATTGGTTTTCAGCGCCTTGGCAGCGCGGAAGGACAGGATCGCGCCGGTCAGGTTATGATGCCACGGGCAGGAATAGGTGTTGTATTCCTCGTCGCTGAAGGTGTGATCGGCACGCAGCGTCAGCCCCTGTGCCGCCGAGAACAGGCCGATGCGGTCGATCTTGCGACGGTTTTCGCGCACATGTTCCTCGAAGCGCCAGCGCAACCCGCCAAAGAAATCGAGCTGCCGCTCCTTGGGGTGATTGTGGTTTTCGGGGTCGAGCCGTGCCAGCGCGTAATAGCCCGCGCGGTCCAGCATCGCATCCTCGCGGCTGACGCCATTGGGATTGCCCTCCAGATCGGCGGTATAAAGGTCGATCACATAGGTCAGCATCGCGGGGCGCCGCTCTTCGGTATGGAAGGCCAGCATTTCGCCCACGCGGCGGGTCTCGCTGAACGGATAGAAGAGATATTCGGCGTTATAGCAATAATACAACCAGACCTTGGGCGGGGTCAGGCTGATGGCCAGATTGACCGCCGCCACCGTCGCACCCGGTTCATGGGTGTCGTAATCGACCCTGTGAACCCGCGCCTCGAACCCTTCGGGCAGGGGTAGGGCCTGCGGCATGAAGGCGATCACCTCTCGGAAGCCACAGTTCAGATGATGGGCCAGCGTGCTGTCCAGCTCGACCTCGTCCTCGACAAGAATCAAGGCCACCGGCCCTTTGGCAAACAGGGACTGGCCCTTGCTGGCAAGATCATCAAGAGAAGAAAATAGCATGGAGCGTCCGGTCTTTTGCGCCAGATTTCCCCAAGAGGCAGGTGATTACAAGAGCGTGATCGCCCGAGCCTGCGGCGCGGGGCATTCTTGCACCACCTGCCATTGCCTTTCTGGTCTGTGAAAACATCACTTTTGGCCGCAGCTTGACGGGCGATGCTTGCTCCATAGGGCAATCTCCGGTATCGGGCAGGCTGCCGATCCGCCACATCCGCCCCCAATCTGTCCGCCAGGAGGTTTCTCTGATGCCCGATTCCAAGCTTGATACCGTTGAGACGCCCGCCGTTCCGGTGCTGAAGAAGCTGCATATCAAGACCTACGGCTGCCAGATGAACGTCTATGACAGCGAGCGTATGGCCGAGGCGATGGGCGGCGAGGGCTATGTCCTGACCGACAGCCCCGAAGAGGCCGATATGGTGCTGCTGAACACCTGCCACATCCGCGAGAAGGCCGCCGAGAAGGTCTATCACGAGCTGGGCCGCCTGCGTCCGCTCAAAGAGGCCAATCCGAACCTGAAGATCGGGGTGGCGGGCTGTGTGGCGCAGGCCGAGGGCGAAGAGATCCGCCGCCGCATGCCGCTGGTGGATATGGTGGTGGGCTCGCAAAGCTATCACAAGCTGCCCGCGATGACCCGCGCGGTGGATCGCGGCGAGAAGCCGGTGGATACCGATTTCCCCGTCGAGGATAAATTCGAACATCTTCCCGAGCGCCCCGTGCAGGCGCGCCCCACTGCTTTTCTGACGGTGCAGGAGGGCTGCGACAAATTCTGTGCCTTCTGTGTGGTGCCCTATACCCGCGGGGCCGAGGTCTCGCGCCCTGTGGCCCGCATCCTGGGCGAGGCGCGCAAGCTGGTCGAGAAGGGCGTGCGCGAGGTCACCCTTCTGGGTCAGAACGTCAACGCCTATCACGGCGAGGGCGAGGATGGCACCTGGTCTCTGGCGCGACTGGTGCGCGAATTGGCCAAGATCGAGGGGCTGGACCGGATCCGCTATACCACCTCGCATCCCAACGACATGGAAGACGATCTGATCGCGGCCCACGGCGATGAACCCAAGCTGATGCCCTATCTGCATCTGCCGGTGCAATCGGGCTCCGACCGTATTCTGAAGGCGATGAACCGCAAGCATACGGCGGCGGAATATATCCGCCTGATCGAGCGTATCCGTGCCGCCCGCCCCGATCTGGTGCTTTCGGGCGATTTCATCGTGGGCTTCCCCGGCGAGACCGATCAGGATTTCGAGGACACGATGGAGCTGGTGCGCAAGGTGGGCTATGGCGCGGCCTATTCGTTCAAATATTCCGCCCGTCCGGGCACGCCTGCGGCGGATCGTACCGATGCCGTGCCCGCCGAGGTGGCCGATGAGCGTCTGCAACGTCTGCAGGCGCTGATCACCCAGCAGCAGCGCGCCACCCAAGAGGCGATGGTCGGGCGCGAATGTTTCGTGCTGTTCGAAAAGCCGGGCCGTCAGGAAGGCCAATGGGTCGGCAAGTCGGATTATCTGCAAGCGGTTCACGTTAAAGGTGAAAATATCCGCCCCGGCACATTGGCACGGGTCCGCATTACGGCGTCGGGCCCCAATTCGCTTGCCGGAGAGCTGATCTGATAAACCGGTTTTGGCGGATCACGTAAAAACCATGCGAATCCGCCAAAATAGAAACAATCCGTGGTTTTTTGGGGACTTGTTTCCATAATCACTACTACATCTTGCGTCTTTACCCTTCCATTGCGTCACTTTTTTGCTAATCTGCCGTGAGTTGGACATTTTGCCGCCCGCTGCATGGAAAATGCCGCTCGGGATGGCATTTAGGGGGACGAGACGGTGATCAGCACTCTCTTGCAAAAAATGAAGCCGGTGGCCGGCTTTGCCCTGGCGGCTGGCATGGTTTTCGCCATTGGCTTTGCCCCGGCACAGGCGCAGCAGACGCGCGCCGAAAAATATATTCCCGGCATCTGGATCGACCCCGATGGCTGCGAGCACTGGGTCATGGATGACGGTGCCGAAGGGTATATGGACAACCGCATCACCCGCGACGGGCGTCCGGTCTGCCACCGCAATGTCTGCGGCATCATTCCGACCGATACGCTGTTTGCCACCGACCGTTCTGCGATCTCGGTTGCGGGGCGTGAATATCTGCGCAACTTCTTCCGCACCGCGCAGGCGCGCAGCTTCATCATTACGGGGCATACCGACAGCCGCGCCTCTGACGAGTATAACATGAAGCTTTCCAAGCGCCGCGCCGAAGCCGTGGCGGGTGTCGCCCGCGAGGTCGGGGCGCCGGTGCTGGCCGTGAACTGGTATGGCGAGCGCCAGCCGCGCGCGACCAATGCCACCCGCGAAGGCATGGCGCAGAACCGCCGCGTTGAAATCATCTGTGTGAAATAAGGGGCCGGTATCATGACTGCCATAAAGACACTCGTGCTGCTGGGGCTGGTGGGGGCAATGGGCGCCTGTACCGCCGTCGGTCCGGACAAAAGCCGTGACCGCGGTTGGGGGTCGAAAGATCTCAGCCAGTTGAAAGCCGGTATCTGGATCGATCCGGAAGGTTGTGACCACTGGATCATCGATGACGGTGTCGAGGGCTATCTCTCGGCGCGGCTTGATGATTACGGCAAGCCGATCTGCTCGGGGGCTGGTCCTGCCGCCACGGCTGTCGGTCCGTTCAAATCGGGCTCGGATATTCCCGACCCGACGCCGGGCTACTGATTCTGTGTGATTTTGCCGGAACTTTCGGGGTCCGGCGCGCAATTCTTGAACCGCACGCCTGTCGTGCGGTTCTTTTTTGTCTCAGATTGATGAAATCTCGCGGCATGGATCGTTGCAGACAAAAAGCAAGACTTGCGCAACACACATCTTGGGGGCACCATATTTACTAGGAATCCAGCCAGGAGGATGTATTTGGGCTTCAGTGCGATAACCCCCCCGCCCAGCTCTCAGGATGCCCGCGAGACACTTCTCGAGTTTCCTGATAATAAACTTCTGATCGATCTTTGCGGCGAGTTTGACCGCAATCTCGCACGGATCGAACAGGCATTATCGGTGCATATCCTCCGACGTGGCAACCAGCTTGCCGTCGTGGGTGCACCAGAGGCCCAAGCCCAGGCGGCTGCGGTTGTGCAGCACTTATACCAGCGGCTGGAAGCCCAGAAACCCATTGAAACCGGCGATATCGATGCCGCGCTGCGCGCCACCGAGCTGGGGGGGACCACGAGCTTCGAAGACCAGCTCGAGATGTTCGCCAAAGGGCAATATGAAATCCGCACCCGCAAGAAACAGGTCGAACCCCGTACCGAGGCGCAGAAAGCCTATGTGCGCAACCTGTTCGAGAACGAGATGGCCTTTGGCATTGGCCCTGCAGGGACCGGCAAGACCTATCTGGCGGTGGCTGTGGGTGTGACCATGCTGATCTCGGGCGAGGTCGACAAGATCCTGCTGTCGCGTCCGGCCGTGGAGGCGGGCGAGCGTCTGGGCTTTCTGCCCGGCGATATGAAGGACAAGGTCGACCCTTATATGCAGCCGCTTTATGACGCGCTGAACGACTTCCTGCCGCAAAAGCAGCTGGCCAAGCTGATGGAAGACAAGCGCATCGAGATCGCGCCTCTGGCCTTCATGCGCGGTCGCACGCTATCGAATGCCTTTGTGGTGCTGGACGAGGCGCAGAACGCCACCACCATGCAGATGAAGATGTTCCTGACCCGTCTGGGGCAGGGGTCGCGTATGGTGATCACCGGCGACCGCTCTCAGGTCGACCTGCCGCGGGGGATGCCCTCGGGGCTTGCCGATGCCGAGCGTATTCTGGACGGGGTCGAAGGGATTTCCTTCAATTACTTCACCTCGAAGGATGTGGTGCGCCATCACTTGGTCGCGAAGATTATCAACGCCTATGAAAAAGCCGAAGGCTGACGGCGTCTCTATCACAACCACGAGAGCGGGCCAATGGCCCGCTTTTTTATGTCCGTAGCCCGCCAGCTTGGCATTGAACAGCGATCAAATCTTGGGCAGTCTTCCCCTGCCTGCGAAAGAATGCCTAACTTCTCGTAGAAAAGGGACAATCTTCTCTTTCTCGTTATTTGTTATCCGTGGCAGCGTGCAGGGATAAGAACTGTCATCTAGACGTCAAAAACGGCGCTTAAACGCGGCGGGGGCAAACCCACGCCACGACCGACTTCGGGGAGAACGACTTTGAAACGAGTGATGCAAAAGTCCGCAATGTTTGCGGCAACCCTGCTGGCCAGCACCGCGCTGGTCCATGCGCAGGACCTGACCGAGCTGGAAGCTGCCGCCAAGAAAGAAGGTATGCTGACCACCATCGCCCTGCCGCATAGCTGGTGTGGCTATGGTGACGTGATTGCGGGCTTCAAGGCGAAATATCCCAAAATTGAAGTGAACGAGCTGAACCCCGATGCGGGCTCTGCGGACGAGCTGGAAGCTGTACGCGCCAATAAGGGCAATACCGGCCCGCAGGCCCCCGATGTGCTGGATGTGGGGCTGTCTTTTGGTCCGCAGGCCAAGGACGAGGGGTTGTTGCAGCCCTATAAGGTCTCGACCTGGGACGAGATCCCCGACACGATCAAGGATGCCGACGGCTACTGGTATGGCGATTACTACGGCGTCATGTCCTTCATGATCAACAAGGACCTCATCGACACCAACCCCGAGGACTGGTCCGATCTGCTGAACTCCGACTATGCGGGCTCGGTGGCGTTGGCGGGTGACCCGCGTGCCTCGAACCAGGCGATCCTGTCGGTTCTGGCGGCCGGTATGGCCGAGGGCGGTGCTGCCGGTAAGGACGCGGGCGAGAAGGGGCTCGAGTTCTTCAAGAAGATGAACGAGGCGGGCAATTTCGTCCCCGTTATCGGCAAGGCGGGCACGCTGGCACAGGGGGCAACCCCGATCACCATCATGTGGGACTATAACGCCCTCGCTGCGCGCGACACGCTCAACGGCAACCCGCCGGTTGATGTTGTGGTGCCGAAATCGGGCGTTCTGGCGGGCGTTTATGTGCAGGGGATTTCGGCCCATGCACCGCACCCGAATGCCGCCAAGCTCTGGATGGAATATCTTTACTCGGACGAGGGGCAGAACCTCTGGCTGAAGGGCTATTGCCACCCCGCGCGCTTCAACGCGATGTCGAAGGCGGGCAAGGTGCCGCAAGAGCTTCTGGATGCGCTGCCCCCCGCAGAAGCCTATGAAAAGGCCTATTTTCCGACCCTTGACGAACAGGCGGGCAATAAGGACGCCGTGGTGGGCGGCTGGGATAGCGTCGTTGGCTCCAACGTCCAGTAAGCATTGATCTGTGATGCCCCTGCACCTGTAGCGCGGGGGCATCCACCTGTTTCGAAATCGGAAAACCTGTGGCCGACCACTCTCCTGCCAAACGCCGGATCCGCCTGACATGGCTGGGGCTTTTGCCCTTTATCGCCTTTATCGTGCTGTTTCTGGCCCTGCCGACGATGAAGATCGTCATCGGTGCCTTCCAGCGGCCCGATGGCAGCTTCACCCTGTCAAACCTTGCGGGGCTGTTTACGCCCACAATCCTCAACTCCTACTGGATCTCGATCAAGATCTCGCTGGCCTCCTCGGCCATCGGCTGTCTGGTGGGCTTCCTGATGGCGGCGGGGATGGTGCTGGGTGGCTTGCCCAAGGCGATCCGCGCGCCGCTTCTGACCTTCTCGGGCGTGGCCTCGAACTTTGCCGGTGTGCCGCTGGCTTTCGCCTTTCTGGCCACCCTCGGGCCGCTGGGCCTTGTGACCATGTTCCTGCGCCATGAATTCGGCATCAATCTGCGCGCGATGGGGTTCAACATCCTCAGCTTCTGGGGCCTGACGATCACCTATCTCTTCTTCCAGATCCCGCTGATGATCCTGATCATTACCCCCGCGCTGGATGGCCTGAAACGCGAATGGCGCGAGGCGGCCTCCTGCCTTGGCGCGACAGGAGCGCAATACTGGCGCATCGTGGCGCTGCCGATCCTCTTCCCGACGATCCTTGGCACTTTCGCGCTGCTCTTTGCCAATGCCTTTGGGGCTGTGGCCACCGCCATCGCGCTCACCGGCTCCTCGCTCAACATCGTGCCGATCATGCTCTTTGCACAGATCCGCGGTGATGTGCTGGGCGACCCGCATTTGGGCTATGCGATGGCCTTCGGGATGATCCTCGTCACGGGGCTGGCCAATGTGATCTATATCGTGCTGCGCATGCGTTCCGAGAGGTGGCTCAAATGACCAAGGCAGCCTCATGGGCTATCATGATCCTCGGCCTTCTTTATTTCATCCTGCCGCTCTGGGGGATGGTCGAGTTCTCGCTCTCGATGCGGCGCGGCGTCTATAGTTTCGACGCCTATGCAGCCGTGCTCTCGGACCCGCAATTCCGCCAGACCTTCAGCTATTCGGTGCTGATGGCGCTTCTGACCATCCTCTTCGGCATCCTGCTGGTGGTGCCCACGGCGTTCTGGGTGCAGCTCAAACTGCCGCGCCTGCGCCCGCTGATCGAGTTTATCACATTGATGCCGCTGGTTATTCCGGCAATCGTCACGGTCTTCGGCTATATCCGGCTTTATAATACATCAAGCTGGCTGCCGCTGACCGGCACCACTTTGGGCACCAATTTCCTTCTGGTCATGGGCTATGCCACGCTGTCGCTGCCCTATATGTACCGCGCCGTCGATACGGGGCTGCGCAGCATCGATGTGGCCACGCTGACCGAGGCCGCGCAATCGCTTGGCGCGGGCTGGGTGCGCATCATCGGGCAGATCATCCTGCCCAATGTGCTGGTGGCGGTGCTCTCGGGCTCGTTTGTGACCTTCGCGATTGTCATGGGCGAGTTCACGATGGCAGCGCTTCTCAACCGTCCGGCCTTCGGGCCCTATCTGCAGCTTATGGGCGCCAATAAAGCCTATGAGCCCTTTGCATTGGCGACCATCGCCTTTGTCATCACTTGGGCCTGCATGGGGCTGATCCAGCTGGTCACACGTTTCACCAACCATACCAAGGCGGGTCGATGAGTTTCCTGACGATTTCCCATCTGGAGAAAAGCTTCGGCGCGACCCGCGTCGTCAAGGACTTCAATCTCGATATCGAGAAGGGCGAGTTCATCTCGCTTCTCGGGCCTTCGGGCTGTGGCAAGACGACCGTCTTGCGCATGGTTGCGGGGTTTGAAACGCCCTCGGCGGGTTCGATCACCATCGACGGGCGCGAGGTGTCGTCTCTCAAGCCCAACCAGCGCAATATCGGCATGGTATTTCAGGCCTATGCGCTGTTTCCCAACCTGACGGTGGCGCAGAATGTGGGCTTTGGCCTGAAGGTGCAGGGCGTGCCCGCCCGCGAGATCGCGCCGCGCGTGGCCGAGATGCTTTCGCTTATCGGCCTGCCCGAAATGGGCGAGCGCTATCCCTACCAGCTTTCTGGCGGCCAACAGCAGCGGGTGGCTCTGGCGCGGGCCCTGGCGCCCAAGCCGCAGGTCCTGTTGCTGGATGAACCGCTTTCGGCGCTTGACGCCAAGGTGCGGGTGTCTTTGCGCAACGAGATCCGCGCCATCCAGAAAGAGCTGGGCATCACCACCATTTTCGTGACCCATGATCAGGAAGAGGCGCTGTCGATGTCGGACCGGATCGTGGTCATGCATCAGGGCATCGCGGACCAGATCGGCACGCCCTTCGAGATCTACAACACCCCCGCCACCCGCTTTGTGGCGGGCTTTGTGGGCACGCTGACCACCGTGCAGGCGCAGGTGATCGACGGGCCGTCGGGTCATGTGAAAATCGGCGGGAACGAGATCTGGCTCTACCGCGAGGTAACGGGCTCCGAGGTGACGCTGGGGCTGCGCCCCGAGATGCTGCGTGTGGGACCGGCCGATTTCAATGCGGGCGAGGCCGCGCTGGCAGGCACCATTCTGGATGTGGATTTTCTGGGATCGGTCATCCGGTTGCGCGTCGATCTGGGCGGCGAGGTGCTGGCGGTGGATCTGTTCAATACCACCCGCGCGGCCCCGCCTCAGGTGGGCGAGCGGGTCAGCCTTGCGCTCCACCCGTCGGATGCCTTGGTGATCGGGGCCTGACGCCCCGACCCTTGATCTCCCCGCCGTGGGGCTGTGTGACCTCAGTGGAACCGGGTGGGGCGTTCTTCCCAAGGGTCGATGACCAGCAAAAGCCGCGTCTGGCCCGTGCCCGAAATCGGTGGGGAGCGGTGCAAGACGCCGGAGCCTTCCTGTCCGGGCCAGAGCGTGCCGCGCATCAGCCCGACATCGCCCGTGCCAAGCTGGGCCATGATGTCGGTGGCGGTCCCTTGTGTGCCGGACGCCAGCGCGAATTGCGTTGCCTCGCCGCGATAGGTGCACAGCATCCGCGCTTGTAACCGGTCGATATGAAACCGGCGGCAGGCGTCGTTTTCGATGACATCAAGGCGCAGGTTCAGCCGTGTGACGGGGAAAATATCGACAAACACCCCCACCAGACATTCGATATCCGCCTGAAACGCGCGTCGTTCCGGCCCGTCCGGCGTGCGGGCGTCGGCAAAGCTGCGCTCCAGCACCCGCGTCACATCGCGCAGCGCAAGACATTCGGCGCGCAGGGCGGGCAGGCGCGCGGCCGGCAGGTGGTCCAGCCAGTCCAGCAGACCCGCCGGCAGGCGACGCTGCCAGAGGCTGGCCCCGACCCCCGGCGCCTTGAGGCTGCGCAGCACGTTCGCGGTGCTGCCTTGCAAGATGCCCTGTGCCAGATAACGGGCCTCTGGGTCTTCGGTGCTCAGGCGGTCCAGCAGATCATGGGTCATAATAGCCTCGGATTTTACGTTATAGTATAACATAACAAAAGAATCCGGTGAGGCAAGCCCGAAGAAGGGCTGCCTTTGGCTGGGGCGTGCCGGGATCGGGTGGCCCGATCACATCCCGCTGGCCAGAAACCCGCCCGATTGCCGCGCCCAGAGACGGGCATAAAGACCCTTCCGCGCCAATAGATCGGCATGGCTGCCCTGTTCCACAATGCGCCCCTGATCCATGACCACAAGCCGGTCCATCGCAGCGATGGTCGATAGCCGATGGGCAATCGCGATCACCGTCTTGCCCTGCATCAACAGATCCAGACGGGACTGGATCGCGGCTTCCACCTCGCTGTCCAGCGCGCTGGTGGCCTCGTCAAGGATCAGGATCGGCGCGTCCTTCAAGGCGACCCGTGCAATGGCAATGCGCTGGCGCTGGCCGCCGGACAGCTTCACACCGCGTTCCCCCACATGGGCCGCAAGCCCCTTGCGCCCCTGCGCATCCGACAGGCGCGGCACGAAACGATCGGCCTCGGCCATTCGCAAAGCGTGGGCGATGTCCTCTTCGGAGGCGTCGGGCCTGCCATAGGTGACATTCTCGCGCACCGAGCGATGCAGGAGAGTGCTGTCCTGCGTGACCACCCCGATTGCAGCGCGCAGGCTTTCCTGCGTCACCTGTGCCACATCCTGCCCGTCAATGGTGATCCGCCCCTCGGGGAGATCATGAAAACGCAAAAGCAGGTTGATCAGCGTGGATTTGCCCGCACCGGACCGTCCCACCAGCCCGACTTTCTCGCCCGCGCGGATGGTCAGGTCCAGGTCGTCCAGCACCGCCAGCGGGCGCGCCCTGTCCTCCTGCTCCCCTGCGTCCTGCCCGTAGCGGAAGGTCACATGATCAAACCGCACGGCCCCAGCGGTGACCTGCAGCGGCTTGGCATCCGGCCTGTCCTGCACCGCGCGCGGCAGCGCAAGGCTGGAGATCCCGTCGCGCACGGTGCCGATATTCTCGAAGAGGGCCGAAAATTCCCACATGATCCAATGGGCCATATTATTGAGCCGCAGCGCCAGCGGCACCGCAATCGCGACCGCGCCCACGGCCAGTGTGCCCTCGGTCCAGAGCCATAGCCCCACCCCCGTGACCGAGGCCACCAGCCAGACATTCAGCAGGCTGAGGGTGATATCCTGAACCTGTGCCAGCCGCATCTGACGGTAAACCGTGTCGAGGAAGCCGTTCATTCCCTCCCGCATCCAGCGCTCTTCGCGGTCGGAATGGGAAAACAGCTTGACGGTGGCGATATTGGTATAGCTGTCGACCATGCGCCCTGTCATGGCCGAACGTGCATCGGCCTGTTGCTGTGCCACACGGCCCAGACGCGGCACGATCTTCGACAGCATGAGGGCGTATCCCAGCGCCCAGAGCGCAAAGGGCAGGGCCAGCCGCCAGTCCTGATGGGCGGCCAGCGCCAAAGCGCCGAGGAAATAGATGACGACATAGCTGCCCACATCCATCAGCTTCATCGCCACTTCGCGCACGCCAAGGGCTGTCTGCATCAGGCGCTGCGCGATGCGGCCTGCGAACTCATCCTGAAAATACCCGACCGACTGGCGCAGCAGATAGCGATAGGCCAGCCAGCGCACCCTTTGGGGGAAGTTCCCCAGCAGGGTCTGGTGCATCAGCAGACCGCCCAGCAGGTTCAGCCCCGGCAAAAGCACCAACAGCCCCAGCGCCATCAGGGCCAGCCGTGCCCAATTCTCGGCCCAGAACGTCTCGCGCGGGGTGTCGGCCAGCCGGTCCACCAGATCCCCCAGCCAGCCATAAAGCGAGACCTCGACCAAGGCGATCGCGCCGGAGGTCACCCCCAACAGCGCCAGCCAAGGCAGGGCACCACGACTGTAATGGCGCATGAAGGGCCAGAACCTTTCGGGTGGCATCTGCGGCAGCTCTGCCGGATAGGGATCGATACGCCGCTCGAACCAGGAAAACATCGCGCCTCTTTCGGGTTGGGGTGACAGGGGGGCTGCAGCAAACGGCCAACACAGCCGGACCGGCGGCATTGGCCTGAGGCCGCCTAGGCGCGCGCCTTGCGCACGGCCCGTTCGAGCGCGTCCAGAAAGCGGGACCGATCGGCTTTGGTGAAGCCTTTGTTGCGGCTCTGCAAGAACGGGTCGGCAGCACGCATATCGGTCATCAGGTCGCGCATCGCCAGCGCCTGCCCGACATTGTTCTCGGTCAGGGCATCGCCATCATGGCGCAGCACCTGCGCCCCTGCGGCCACGCATTTCGCCGCCAGCGGAATATCATTGGTGATGACGATATCGCCCGCCGCCGCACGTTCGGCGATCCATTTGTCGGCCACATCAGGGCCGGCATCCACCACGATCGTGTCCACCAACGGGTTTTGCGATGGCCGGATGCCACCATTCGAGACGATCTTCATCGGCACCTTATGGCGCGTGCCCACCCGTTCCACCTCGGCTTTCACGGGGCAGGCATCGGCATCAACAAATATGGTCATAAGCGGGTCTCCGTGCGGTCTGTGACAGCTCTAGCCGAAATTCCGCCGCGGGCCAATCCGCCCGAGTAGTAGCGCGAGTAGCGGCGCGCATGGACATCCCCCGCACGGGGTGCGGCAGATTCCGGCAAGGGCGGGGATTTGGCGCTGAATTTTCATGCGACCCATGAATTTTTTGCAAAATAGGCAAGTTATTTGCGTCATATGCAAATTACCCGCTATGCCTAGACATGGCCGGTCCCGCACCGGCCCAAGAAGACTTCCCCAAGACTACTTCCACACAAACAGGGAGCTTTGGACGTGGAACAGGACCTAGCAAATCTGGCGGCAACTGTTGCCGAGTTGAAGGCAAAGGCCGACGGAACCGGCACCACCTTCTCCGAGACATTCTATTTTCTGACGATCCCGCTGATGGTGCTGATCCATGCGGGATTTCTGGCCTACGAGATGGGGGCATCGCGGTCTAAAAACGCGCTGGCCTCTGGGATCAAGAACATTCTGGCCTTCGCGCTGATCGTGCCGTTTTTCTATTTCATCGGCTGGTGGGTCTATTGGGCCTTTCCGACGGGTCTCGACCTTTCGGCGGGGCCGACCGGCGCATCCGGTCTGGCCTATGCCAACGAGGTGGCCGCGCCGTGGTCGCCCAATATGGGGCCCAATCTCGACGACCGGTCCTCGGGCGTGTTCTGGGGCGCCTTCGTGCTGTTTGCGGCCACCACCGCCTCGATCCTGTCGGGGGCACTGATCGAACGGATCCGCCTGACGGGGTTTGTCGTTCTGGCCACCATTCTGGGCGCTTTCGTGTGGATCCTGGCCGCCGCTTGGGGCTGGCATGCGGATGGCTGGCTGGTGACCAAATTCGGCTATCACGATTTCGGAGCCGCAGGCGTCGTGCATATGATCGCGGGGTTCTTCACCTTGGGGGTGACGATGAATCTCGGTCCGCGGATCGGCAAGTTCAACCCCGACGGCTCGGCCAATGCCATTCCCGGCCATTCGATGCCGATGACGCTGATCGGCCTGATGCTGATTATCGCGGGCTTCTGGGGCTTCCTGATGGGCTGTGTGATCGTGCCGGGGGAATCGTGGTCGTGGTCGGTGACGCAGGCGGCGTCGATCTATGGCACGCCGATGACCCTTTCGGGGATGACCTTCAACACGCTGATGGGCATGGCCGGCGGCATTATCGGGGCCTGGATGATCACCCGTGATCCGTTCTGGATGATGTCGGGCGCGCTTGGCGGGATCATCTCCTGCGCGGCGGGGATCGACCTGTGGTATCCGCCGATGGCCTTCGTGATCGGGTTTGCCGGTGCGGTGGCGATGCCGTTCATCGCGTCTTTCGTCGAACGGCGCGGCATTGACGATGCGGTGGGCGCCTTCGCGTTGCATGGCTGTCTGGGCATGTGGGGGCTTCTTGCCGTGGGGCTTGCCGCACAGGGCTATCCGGCGCTCTCCGGACCGGATGTCATTGAAACCAGCTTCACCGGCCAGTTGGTCGGGGCGGTGGTCATGGCGCTTCTTGGCTTTGTGCCGGGCTATGGGGTGTCGTGGTTGCTGAAAATCATGGGCCAGCTCCGTGTGCCTGCCGAAGCCGAAATCACCGGTCTGGACAAGACCAAAGTGCCGGTCGAGGCCTATCCCGAAGCGCTGCATGGCGCGGTTTCGCCCGCCGAATAACCTTTCCCAACAGGAGATAGCCTATGGAAGCCCCCTTTGTTGCAAAATCCTGGGACGGTGTGACCGGCCCGATCTTTGCAGGCTATGGCAGCACAGAGATGCCGTGGCTGGTTGCGACCTACCTTTGCGTGTTGATTGCCGTCATCCTTGGCTGGCGCCACGAGCGTCATGCCTATAAGGCCGCATCGACACATCCTATGTGAGTGCCCTGAGTACGAGTGTCGCGGGGCCACGTCTGACGTGGCCCCGTTCGATATGGCCTTTCTGGCGTAAAGCGGCCGGAGGCTTTCCATTTCCACACCGATGCGCCAAAGTTCTACCAAGCGACCCTGTAGGACATCCCGATGCCGAAATCCGCCAAGACGCGCGCGCCTGCGTCTGTCGACCCCGCCCCGGACCATCTGACCGCTCAGGCGCATGTGCCGATCGACCAGCGCATCGGCACGGCCATCCGGCGCAAACGTCTGGCGCTGAAACTGACGCTGGCGGATGTGGCAGCGGGGGCCGAAATGTCGGCGGCCATGCTGAGCCGGATCGAGAACGGTCAGGCCAGTGCCAGCCTTGATGCGCTCGAGCGGATCTGCGGCGCGTTGGGCCAGTCGATTGCCATGCTGTTTGCCGAGGTCGAGAACAAGAAGGGCGCGGCACAGCTGATCCGTGCCGCCGACCAGCTGGAGGTCGTGCGCAGCGGCACCCGACATGGCCATACCTACCGGCTGCTTTCCTATAATCGCGGGCCGCAGAAATCTTTCGAGCCGTTCCTCATCGAGATGGACAAGGACAGCGAGAGCTATCCCCGCTTTGCCCATCCGGGCACGGAGTTCATCTATATGCTTGAGGGGGAGATGGATTACCAGTTCGGCACGCAGCGTTTTACCCTGACCGCAGGCGATGCGCTGACCTTTTCGGGCGAGGTCGAACATGGTCCGGCCGAATTGCGCTGTGACAGGGTCAAATTCATCTCGATGATCGTCTATGGCGATTGAGCGCGGGGCTTGCCGCATGCCTGCCGCTTTATTGGGGCCCGTCACCGCATACGACCCGTCACCGCGTACGACCCGTCACCGCGTACGACCCGTCACCGCGTACGACCCGTCACCGCGTACGACCCGTCACCGGATTGCGGATGCCTTCAACGGGGAAGGTGCCCATAAGGCGGCACTGGACCTTTGACACGGATCGGCCCATCCTGCGGCCAAAGCGGATCGGGCAGGGGTCACAAGATCATGACGCAAGACGGAAAACGGCAGATCAGGGTCACCTCCAGCCATTGGGGGGCCTTCGAGGTTGAAACGGAGGGCGGCCGCATTCTCTCTGCCCGTCCGTTCTCCGAAGATCCTGCCCCGTCGGCCATTCCTGCCGCCGTGCCTGCCGCAGTGCATCACGACAGCCGGATCGCCCGTCCGTCCATCCGCAAGGGCTGGCTGAACGGGCGGCAGGGCCGGCGCGGCGAGGACAGTTTTGTCGAACTGCCTTGGGACGAGGCGCTGGACATTGCCGCGCAGGACATCGACCGCATTCGCAAGACCTACGGGAACGAGGCGATCTTTGGCGGCTCCTATGGCTGGAGTTCGGCGGGCCGTTTCCACCATGCACAAAGTCAGGTGCACCGTTTCCTCAATAGTATCGGCGGCTATGTGGCCTCGTTCGGCAGCTACTCCACGGGCTGCGCGCAATCGATCATGCCGCATGTCTTCGGCACCGATTTCATCAGCCTGCTCTACCAGCATCAGCAAAGCTGGCAGACCCTGCATGATCACACCGAAACGCTGGTGATGTTTGGCGGGGTAAATTCCAAGAATGCGCAGGTCAGCATGGGGGGCATCACCCGGCACGACACCGCAAGCTGGCTGGAGCGGTTCCGCGCCAAGGGGATCTATTGCCTCAATATCGGGCCGCAGCGCGGCGATGCCCCCGAGGGCTGCGACTGGCTGGCGCTCCGTCCCGGATCGGACACCGCGCTTATGCTGGCACTGGCCTATGTGCTGGTGCAGGAAGGGCTGGCGGACGAGGCGTTTCTGGCCCGCTACTGCACGGGGTTCGACCGCTTCCGGCCCTATCTCATGGGCGAAAGCGACGGCTGCCCGAAAGACCCCGAATGGGCGGCGGTGCTGTGCGGGGCCGATCCGCAGCAGATCCGGATTTTGGCGCGGCGCATGGCCCGCACCCGCACGTTGATCACCGTGGCATGGTCGCTGCAACGCGGGGAACATGGCGAGCAGCCCTATTGGATGTCCGCCGTGCTGGCCGCGATGCTGGGCCAGATCGGCCTGCCCGGTGGTGGGGTCGGCTATGGGTACGGCGCGATTGGCGGGGTCGGGAAATCGTTTCGGGCGCTGCAGGGTATGACCCTGCCGCAGCTGGACAATCCGGTGAAAACCGTCATTCCGGTGGCGCGCATGGCCGATATGCTGCGTTTTCCGGGGGCGCGCTATGACTTCAACGGCCAGCAGCCCTGCTATCCCGATATCCGGCTGATCTACTGGGCGGGAGGAAATCCCTATCACCATCATCAGGATCTGAACGCCTTGCACGAGGCATGGCAGCGCCCTGAAACCATTATCGTGAACGAACCTTGGTGGACCGCTACGGCCAAGCGCGCCGATATCGTGTTTCCGGCAACGACCCCCTACGAGCGCGAGGATATCGGGCGCTCGTCAATGGATGACTACCTGTTCTACATGCCCCAGCTTATTCCGGCGGTGGGTGAGGCACGCGACGATTACGCGATTTTCTGCGGGCTGGCAGAACGGCTTGGGGCGGCAGAACGTTTCAGCGAGGGGCGCATGGCGGCGGCATGGATTGCCGATCTGTATGCGGAGTTCCACCAGACGGCACAGGCGCAAGGTCTGGATCTGCCCGATCTGGCCACGTTGAAAGCGCGCAACTGGGTGCGTCTGCCTCTTGCGACCGAGGGGCCGGACACAACGCTTTTCGCCCGCTTCCGCGCCGATCCCGAGGCCAGCCCCTTGGGAACGCCCTCGGGCAAGATCGAGATTTTCTCGGACACGATCGAGGGCTTCGGTTATGCCGATTGCCCCGGTCATCCGGTCTGGCTTCCTCCCTCGGAATGGCTGGGCACGGCAACAGCGCAGACGCCCCTGCATCTTGTGTCGCCGCAGCCCGGTGACAAGCTGCACAGCCAGTTGGAATGCGCGCTGGCCGATAGCGAGGACGCGCGCCCCGTGGCGTTGATGATCCATCCCGAGGATGCCGCGGCACGCGGGATTGCCGATCGGGATCTGGTGCGCGTTTTCAACAGCCGCGGCGCCTGCCATGCGCGGGCACGGGTGACGCCGGATATCCTGCGCGGTGTCACCGCTTTGCCGACCGGAGCGTGGTATGGCGACCCCGGCAGTGCCGCCGATGCCGATGGCAATCCGAATGTGCTGACGAAAGATGTCGGCACCTCGAAACTTGGGCAGGGTTGCAGCGCCCATACGGCCTTGGTCGAGGTCGCGCGGCTGACACAGGCGCGGTAAGATCCCTTGCGGCGGTTGCCGGATAAAAATGCGATAACCGTGGTTATGTAACAAAGGTCAAACCAACTCCGGCATTGATCCCGGACAAGATTTCGTGCCAATAAAATTTGGCGACACACTATCTGAAGGCATAGGCCTATGATCTCAACTAGGCTGCGCGGGGCGGTCCCGTATCTTGTTACCGCAGTGCTATTCGGCCTCGGGGCTTTTGCCCTGTATCGGCTGATGGCCCATGTCAGTATGGTCGAGGTCGTCCGGCTGATCCGTGCAACGCCGTTTCATGATGTCGTGCTGGCCGTGCTTTGCACCTGTGGCGGCTATGCGGCGCTGGCGGGCTATGACTGGTCGGCCCTGCGGTTCATCGGCAAGAAGCTGCCGTTGGCGGTGGTGCTGACCGGCAGTTTTCTCGGATATTCCATCGGCAATACGGTCGGGGCCGGACCGGTGACCGGCGGTGCCGTGCGCTATCGTATCTATTCGGCGATGGGGCTTTCCGCATTTGATATTGCGGGGATCTCCCTTTTCTGCTCGTTGTCGTTCGGTATCGGAGCCACGTTGATCGGGCTTGGTGCGCTGGCATGGCACCCCCATGCGCTGGGGGCGGTGATTTCGGTGTCGCCGCATCTGATCCGCTGGGCCGCGATCGGAATTGTCGTGCTAAGCTGTGGCGTGCTGGCGGTGATGTCCATCCGTAAATCCAGCCTGACCCTGCGCGGCATCTCGTTGCAGATGCCGGGACCGGCGCTGTCTGTCGGGCAGTTCTTCTTTACCGCAGCCGAAACGATCCTGTCGGCTGCGACGCTCTATATCCTGCTGCCCGCCGACCAGCTGGGGTTCGCCACCTTCCTCGCGGTTTTCTCGGCGGCCGTGATGGCGGGGGTGCTGTCGCATGTGCCCGGCGGGGTTGGGGTCTTCGAGACGATCATCGTGGCGGCCCTGCCGCATAATGTGCCCGCGCAGGAAATTGCCGCCGGTTTGCTGCTGTACCGCCTGATCTACTATATCCTGCCATTCGCGCTTGCCATGATCCTGATGGCATTGGGGGAAGTGCGTCTGGCCAGCCGCAAGATGATTGCGGGCCGCGCCGATCTGCTGGCCCCCGCGTTTCAGGCGATCAGCGCATTGGCCCCTCTGGCAATGTCGGCCATGACCTTCGTCCTTGGGGCGGCGCTGATGATCCTGCCGCTGCTGCCGCCATCCGCCCCGATGGCCGATGGCCTCAGTGATGTCGTGCCGCTGGTGTTTCTGGAAAGCGGGGCCTTGGTGTCAAGCGCCATCGGGGCTTGCCTTGTCGTGCTGGCGCATGGACTGTTGCGGCGGGTTTCGGGCGCATGGTGGCTGACACAGGTCGCATTGGCGGTTGGCATGGTGGCCAGTCTGGCACATGGGTTCGACTATCCGACCGCGCTTATGCTGCTGGTCGCTTCGCTGATCCTGCAATCGGCGCGTGGTGAATTCTACCGGATGACCCGCCTGACCCGCAATGTGCTGGGGCTGCGCTGGTTCATGCTGATGGTCTGCCTTGCCCTGACCATTCTGGCGACCCTGTTCTTTGTGCATAAGGCGGTGCCCTATAACAGCGACCTGTGGTGGCAATTCGCCACCGATAAGGCCGCCCCCCGTGCCTTGCGTGCGGCCTTGGTGGGCTTTCTGGTGATGACCCTGCTTTTGTTGCGCTATGCCCTGCGTCCGGGCAATCTGCATGCCGCCCCCGCAAATGCCGAGGAAATGCAGCGCGCCGCAGCCATTATCGCGCGGCAGGATGACCCGAAGGCCAATATCGCCCTGAGTGGCGATAAGGCGCTGCTGTTCTCGCCAAGCGGCAACAGCTTCCTGATGTACCGCATTCAGGGTGGAAGCTGGGTGGCCTTGCATGAGCCGGTGGGGGACAGGCAAGAGGCCTCGGGGCTGGTCTGGTCGTTCCATGATGCCGCCCAAGCCGCCGGAGCCCGCCCTCTTTTCTACGACGTGCCCGCCACCTCGGCGCATCTGTGGATCGATATGGGGCTGGCCCTGCACAAGCTGGGAGAAGAGGCGGTGGTGCCGCTTGACAGGTTCAGCCTTGAAGGCAGCGCGCGCAAGCGCCTGCGCACCACCCATGCCCGCGCCCTGCGCGACGGTCTGCGCATGGAGGTCGTCCAGCCGCCGCATAGTGCCGCGCTTTTGCAAGAGCTGCGGCAGATTTCACAGGCGTGGCTTGCGGTTAAAGCCGGTGCCGAAAAAGGCTTTTCCGTCGGCTATTTCAGCGAGGCCTATCTGCAACAGACGCCCGTTGCGCTGATCTATAAACACGACGCCATCGTGGCCTTTGCCAATCTGTGGACCACGCAGACGCAGAGCCGCGCCACCATCGACCTGATGCGCCATCTTCCCGAACGCGCTTCGGGGGTGATGGAATTCCTGTTCACCGAGCTTCTGCTGCATTTCAAGGCGCTTGGCTACCAGAGCTTCAGCTTGGGCAATGCGCCGCTTTCGGGGCTGGAAAACCGTCGTGGCGCGCGGCTGAGCAGCCAGCTTGGTGCCTTTATCTACCGTCATGGCGGGCATTTCTACAATTTCGAGGGGCTTCGGGATTTCAAGCAGAAATTCGACCCTGACTGGGAGCCCGTTTATGTGGCCGTTCCGCCACGCGCCAATGCCATCGCCACAGCCACCGATCTGCTGACCCTGATCAGCGGCAGCCGTCCCAATCTGCCATCTTTGGGGCCGCAAGCCGAAGCCCCCCAGCCCTAGCCCCAGAGCGAGCCCCAGTCTGAATCCCAGACCGAGCCCCGGTCCGAGCCTTGCGTCAGGGTGCAGGGGGCTATGCAATTTGCAACGATTGTCCCTGTGGCAGAGGCTGGCATAACGGTACAAACGCAAAACGCACCGGATTTTTATGCTCTTTACATCTTCCGCCTACGGGCTGCATCTCGACCGTCTTTGCGGCATTCTGGCGGTGGTGATGATCGCTGGTCTGGTCACCGGCCAGATTGGTGCGCATATCTGGGCCGGGTTTGGTGCCCTGACATGGCTGGCCGCGGCTGCCGCTGTGGTGCTGGCCCTTTTGCGGCTTGGCTCGGTGCAGCGTATGGCGCAGATTTTCGCGCTGCTTTCCGTGCTGGTGGCCTTGGCCATTGCGCTGCTCCGGCCCGAGGCGCTGCCGCATATGCAGACCGCCCTGTTCCAAGGCACCGCGTTTTCGGCCTTTCTGACCTCGCTCGGGTTGATCCGCGCGCCTGTCAGGGCCTCGCGCCTTGTCGCACAGGCGGCGGCGCGGCTGTTTGCCGCCTCGGCCAACCGGCGGGCCGGTGCGGTGACCTTTGGGGCGCAGGGTCTTTCGGTACTGTTCAATATCGGCACGATCGGAATGATGTCCGATATCGCAGAAAACCACGCGCGCCATGCCACAGAACAGGGGCGTCCGCCGATCAATACCCGCGTGATGACCCTATGTGCCTTGCGCGGCACGGTTCTGTCGACCATCTGGAACCCGATTGGCGTCGGCTTTGCCATTGTCACCACTGCTATTCCGACGCTCGATCCCGTGGCGTTCCTGCTTCTGGCGCTGGCGTCGGCCTTTGTGATCACATGCGGCACGCTCTGGGCTTTGCGCAAAGAAACGGCGGCCGATCACAGCCCCGATCCGGACCGGAGCACAGATCTTGCAGGCGGGCGGGCGCTGGCGGTTATTTTGTCGGTGGTGCTGGGCCTGATCATCGTGACGTTGGTCCTGCACCGTTTGCTGGAGATCAGCTTTCTGGTGGCGGCCTGCGTGGTGCTGCCGATCCTGTCATGGAGCTGGCCATTTGTCGAACCCGAGATCCGCGCCGCGATGAAAAACAGCGACCCGTTGGGCGGTCTGGGCAAGGCCTCGGCCTCTATGGCCAATGAAGCCACGATCTTTCTGGCGGCGGCGGTGATCGGCGCGGGGGTCACGGTCGGCTTTGCGCTTCTGGGGTGGGGGGCGGGCCTTGGCGGTGAGGGTGTTCCCGCGCTTGTGCCGATCTTGGGCTGCCTGTTTCTGGTGCCGCTGGCGGCGGCGCTGCTGATCCCGCATTCGGTGGTTGTCGTGATGATCGCGCAGTTGCTGGGCGCAGGCCCGATTGGCGCGGCGCATCCGCTGGCACTGGGGCTGAGCCTGTGCCTTGCTTGGGCGCTGGCAATTTCGGCCTCGCCAATCTCGGCCATGTCGATCATCACCGGACGCCAGCTTGGCGTGCCTGCCGCCCGCATCCCCTTCGATCTCAACCGCCGCTTCACGCTGGTTGCACTGGGGCTGGCCGCCGCTCTGCTGGTCGTAACCTATTTCTGGCTTTGAAACGGGCCCTGTAACGAAACGGGGCTTATGAAAAAGGGCGCCTTGCGCGCCCCCTTCCCTTATTCCGCAGCGGTGCTTTCTTCCGCGCTTTTCTCGGCTTCGAGCTTCTCGGCCCGTTCCTCGACCAGCTCGACGATATGGTCGATCATCTGGTCATTGGACATCTTGTGGCTTTGCTTGCCCGCCATATAGATCATGCCCGACCCCGCCCCGCCGCCGGTAAAGCCCAGATCGGTCATCAGCGCCTCGCCAGGACCATTCACCACGCAGCCGATGATCGACAGCGACATCGGCGTCTTGATATGTTCAAGCCGCTTTTCCAGCGTCTCGACGGTCTTGATCACGTTAAAACCCTGACGCGCGCAGGAGGGGCAGGAAATGATCTGCACGCCACGGGTGCGCAGGCCGAGGGACTTCAGGATCTCGAAGCCGACTTTGACCTCTTCGACCGGATCTGCCGACAGGCTGACGCGCAGCGTGTCGCCAATGCCCATCCACAGAAGGTTGCCCAGACCGATGGCCGATTTCACCGTGCCTGCGGTCAGCCCGCCCGCTTCGGTGATGCCAAGGTGGATCGGGGCATCGGTAACCTCGGCCAGCGCCTGATAGGCCGCCGCCGACAGGAAGACATCCGAGGCCTTGCAGGAAATCTTGAACTCGTGGAAGTCGTTGTCCTGCAACAGCTTGATATGGTCCAGACCGGATTCCACCATCGCATCGGGGCAAGGCTCGCCATATTTCTCAAGCAGGTGCTTTTCCAAAGACCCCGCATTCACGCCAATGCGGATGGAACAGCCGTGATCCTTGGCGGCCTTCACCACCTCTTTCACGCGCGAAGCATCGCCGATATTGCCCGGATTGATCCGCAGGCAGGCGGCACCGGCTTCGGCGGCCTCGATGGCGCGTTTATAGTGGAAATGGATATCTGCCACGATCGGCACGGGGCTTTCGCGGCAGATCTCGCGCAGGGCCTGCGTCGAGGCTTGATCGGGGGTGGACACCCGCACGATATCGGCGCCCACATCGGCGGCGCGGATAATCTGGTCCAGAGTGGCCTTCACATCCGATGTATCCGTATTGGTCATGGTCTGCACGGAAATCGGCGCATCCCCACCGACCGGCACATTGCCAACCATGATCTGACGGGATTTGCGGCGTTCGACGCTGCGCCACGGACGAACCGGGTTCAGGGACATTGGAGACTCCTTCGGACATGTCGGGGGCAAAGTAAAACAGCCGTCGCACAAGGGCAACGGCTGTCGAGAAGGATTGATCGCCTGACGTGTTTATCTGGCGTGTTTATTCGGTGGCCGGTTTCGGCTCGCCGATCACCTGCCCTGCATCGGCCACCGCAAACATGCTGGTCAGCGCCGCATCTTTCTGCGGATCGGCCACGGCGAAACGTTGCGACAGCGCATCAGGGCTGAGGGTGATATTCTTGGTCACCGCCCCGCGCGCGCCCACCGGCCCATGCGCCACACCATTGACCGCAAAATAGATCGCGCCGGATTCGCCGGTGCGCAGGGTCGGCGGCTCTGCCAGTTTGGGCAGCGTGAAACGCTCGCCTGCATTCATGACTTTTTCCAGCAGGATCGACCCGTCAGCGGCGCGCACCCGCACCCATGAGGGCCGCACAGCCAGAATTTCCACATCCGCCGCATTGGCTGCCGTCACCCGCACCGCATTGCCCGGCGCGTTTTCAGGAGCAGGCTGCGCCTGTCCCTGCCCCATCGCCTGCGCGATGGCCTGATTGATGGCGGATTCGGTGTTGGGAGGGGTCGAGGCCTGCCCCTGATCGACAGACGCGGTCTGGGTCTCGCCGGACAGCACGCCGGTTTTATTGGGATCGATCGCGGCAATCGGCCCGTCGCGGGCAATCAGCACCGGCGTGTCAAGCGTTGCCGGACGGAACAGCCGGTCCAGACTGTCGCCACCGGTATCCGCATCCGCGCTTTTGACGGGATCCGCCGCTTGGGTATCGACCGAAGAAAGCGGGTCCAGCTCGGCCACGACATTGGGCTGCTGGTCCACCGGCGTCAGGTTGACGCGCTGCACCTCTTGCAGAACAGACCAGCCGCCATACCCGATTCCGCCCGCCAAGAGCGCCAGCACAAGCAGCGAGCCGATGGCCCGCGGCTCGATCCGCGACCAGAGGCTGTCGGTTTTCGGAATAAAGACCGCATTGGGATTGCCCAGAGCATTGACGGGCTTTGCCGCAGAGCTAGCTTGGGTTTTAGGGGCCGATGCCTGCGGGGCCATGCCGTGGGTCGGCACAAAGCCCGATTCAAGGCAGAACCTCTCGAACGCCCATTCGGGATCGAGGTTGAGATAGCGCGCGTAGGAACGCACATAGCCGGAGATGAAAGAGGGCGCATCGAAGGCGGAAATGTCGCAGCTTTCGATCGCCGCAATATAGGCCGCCCTGATGCGCAACTCGCGTTGGACATCAAGCAGCGATTTTGAAAGCGTGGCGCGCTCGCCACGCATCAGATCGCCAAGACGCAGATCATAGTCCTCAAAGCCTCTCAGCCCGACATCCTCCTGCGTCGAAGGAGAAGTCCTTCGCCCGATCATTGCTATACTGCCCCTATCGCACTCGAGTGGTCCGATTCGGTTTACTCCGAACTGGTTATCGCAAAGTTATCACAGGCTAGAGAGGTTTACACCGCTAGTTATCGGTCAACCCGCCATTTCGGCGCGATTTAGCTCACAGCGCGACCAGAGGCTATCCAGCGCCCGCACCAGCCCGTCGATCTCCTTGAGCGAGTGCACGGGCGAGGGCGTGAAGCGCAGCCGCTCGGTGCCGCGCGGCACGGTCGGATAGTTGATCGGCTGGACGTAAACGCCGAATTCTTCCAGCAGCATATCCGACAACGCCTTGCAATGCTTGGGATTTCCGACATGAACCGGAACGATATGGCTGCCACGGTCAATGAAGGGAAGCCCCATCGCCTTAAGGCGGGTTTTCAGGATACGTGCATGCTCTTGCTGTTTGTCACGCAGAGCCTGCCCCTCTGCCGTCTTCAGGAAAGCGATCGACGCCGCAGCCCCTGCCGCCACAACCGGAGGTAGCGAAGTTGTGAAGATGAAGCCCGGCGCATAGGACCGGATCGCATCCACCATTTTCGCCGAGGCCGCGATATAGCCGCCAAACACACCGAAGGCCTTGCCCAGCGTGCCGTTGAAAATGTCAATGCGGGTCTCGCCGATCGCCTCGGCATAGCCTGCCCCGCGCGGGCCATACATGCCCACGGCATGCACCTCGTCCAGATAGGTCAGCGCGTTGAACTCTTGTGCCAGATCACAGATTTCCTTGATCGGCCCGAAATCGCCATCCATCGAATAGACCGATTCGAAGGCAATCAGCTTGGGCGCTGCCGGATCATCGGCGGCCAGAAGCTCGCGCAGATGGGCCAGATCATTGTGACGGAAGATCCGCTTGGCCCCGCCATTGCGGCGGATGCCCTCGATCATGGAGGCGTGGTTCAGCTCGTCCGAATAGATGATCAGACCGGGAAAGAGGCTGCGCAGCGTCGAGAGCGTGCCGTCATTGGCGATATAGGCCGACGAAAAGACCAGCGCGGCTTCCTTGTCATGCAGATCCGCCAGCTCGGCTTCGAGACGTTTGTGATAGACGGTCGTGCCCGAGATGTTGCGCGTGCCGCCCGAACCGGCCCCTGTCGCGTCAAGCGCCTCGTGCATGGCTTCCAAGACCACCGGATGCTGCCCCATGCCCAGATAGTCGTTGCCGCACCAGATCGTAATCTCGTGCTTCGTGCCGTCATCTTTCGTCCATGTGGCTTTCGGATAGGCCCCCTTTTCGCGTTCAAGGTCGATAAAGACGCGATAGCGGCCTTCTTCGTGAAGCCGGTTGATCGCTGTGTCCAAAGCCTGATCGTAATTCATGGGTTCTGTCCTTGCATCCGTTCGCTGGGTCAGCGTTAGGCCTCTTTAGCACGCCTTACATTGACAAAGGTCAAATTACAGATGCGTGTTTTCAAAGGCTGCTCTTTAAATACGCAATTTTAGAATGATTTCAAATGCACCTATGGTCGCAGCCTATGCATATATGGCAAAGCCGCCATGCCCGTGCTTTGCGCCCGCCTGGGCGGGCGGCGCTGGACAGTGCCGCACACGCTGCTAGGGTCGGCCCAAACAAGGAGTATGTGATGTCTGTGGATGCTGTCCTGAACCAAGTCGATGCCGATCTCGACAATGCCATGAACCGCCTGATGGAGCTTTTGCGCATCCAGTCGATTTCCACCGATCCGGCCTATAAGCCCGAGGTCGCCAAGGCGGCGGAATGGCTGGTGAAGGACCTTCAATCTATTGGCTTCAAGGCAGAAATCCGCCCCACCACAGGCCATCCGATGGTTGTCGCCCGCCATGAGGGCGCAGGCCCGCATCTGCTGTTTTACGGCCATTACGACGTGCAGCCCGTCGACCCGCTGGCCCTGTGGAACACGCCGCCCTTCGAGCCGCAGATCGAGGATACCGCCAAGGGCAAAGTGATCCGTGGCCGTGGGGCGTCGGATGACAAGGGCCAGTTGATGACCTTCATCGAGGCCTGCCGCGCCTATAAAGCGGCCACTGGCACCCTGCCCGGCAATATTACAATTTTCTTTGAAGGCGAGGAAGAATCGGGGTCGCCCTCGCTTGTGCCTTTCATGAAAGACAATGCCGCCGAACTGACAGCCGATCTGGCGCTGATCTGCGACACCGGCATGGTGTCCCCGGGGGTGCCGACAATCGCAGGCAGTCTGCGCGGGATGCTGAAAGAAGAATTCACGCTGAAAGGTCCGCGCATCGACCTGCATTCGGGCTTTTATGGCGGGCCTGCGCTCAATCCGCTGCGCGAAATCTCGAAGCTGATCGCCTCGCTGCATGACGAGACGGGCCGTGTCGCGGTGGACGGGTTCTATGAGGGTGTCTCCGAGGTTCCGGCAGAGCAACTCGCCATGTGGAAGACCTGCGGTTTTGACGAGGCCGCCTATCTGGGCGGTGTCGGCATGACGAAGGCGCATGGCGAAGAGGGGTATTCGACGCTCGAGCAGCAATGGTCGCGCCCGACGGTCGAAATCAACGGCCTCTGGGGCGGCTATCAGGGCGCGGGCTCGAAAACCGTGATCCCCGCCGAGGCCCATTGCAAGATCACCTGCCGTCTGGTGGGGGATATGGACCCCGTCGATGTACGGGCGAAATTGCGCGCGCATCTGGAAGCGCGCGTGCCGCAGGATGCCGAAATTCACTGGGATAGCAGCCTTGACGGGGCGAAAGCCGCCTTCATGGACACCTCCCGCCCCGAATTCGAGAAAGCGCGTCTTGCGCTGACCGATGAATGGGACCGCGAGGCGGTGATCACCGGCATGGGCGGGTCCATTCCGATTGCGGGCTATTTCAAGGATATCCTCGGCATGGATGCGATGCTGATCGGCTTTGCCAATGAGGATGACGCCATTCACAGCCCGAACGAGAAATACGACGTGACAAGCTTCCATAAGGGCATCCGGTCCTGGGTGCGTATTCTGGACCGCCTCAACGGCTGACCCTTCACGGCTCTACGGCAAACCCGCGGGGCGGAGGCCATGGTCCCTGCCCCGCGCGGCCTCAACGCCGTTTCTTGGCCTGCACGGCCAGATCGCGCAGATGGCGCATCGCGGCGGTGTCGCGCTGTCCGGCCCGCGAGATCAGCGAGACCTCGAAGGTGACCGAATAGTTATCCGTCACGCGCCGGATCTCGTTGCGGGTCACGAAAGAGGCCGCAGCATGCGAGGGCAGATAGCCCAGCACCGGCAGCGCACTCAGGATCACCCCCACCGCTTCCAGATTGGCTGCCGTGGCGGCGGCAGGCCCCAAGGCCAGCGGGAAACCCGCTTCGGGGTCCAGCCGGTAGCTCCGGCGCACCCATCGCTGCGCTTCCAACGTCTCGGCATCATAGTCCTGCGGCGCATCCTTGAAAAACGGGTGGAGCGGGCCGCAATGGATAAACTGGCGCTCTTTATAAAGCGGCAGGCGGTCATATTGTGCATCCGACGCCGGAAACGCCCCGATGGCCATATCGAGACTTTTATTCAGAATCTGGTCCACCAGCACCGACTGGATATCCTGCACCACCTGCAAATTGACCTCGGGCGCAAGCTCGTGAAAGCCGCGCAGCAGTCTCGAAACCGAAAAACTGGGCGTGTTCGACAGATGGTCCATCAGCCCCAGCCGCAATGTGCCCACGGTCTTGTTGGTCAGCGCCGCGGCCGTCTGGGTGAAGCTTTCCACCGCCAGATTAAGCCGCGCGCTGGCCTCCAGAAGGGTGCGCCCCCGCTCGGTCAGGCGCAGCCCGCCGGGCCCCCTGTCGCACAGCCGGAACCCCAGACGGCGCTCCAGATTGGCGATCTGCACACTGATGGTGGATTGCCGGACATCTAACTTTCGTTCAGCCGCGGCAAAGCTTCCGCATGCACAAATCGTCTGAAATACGTGCAAAGCGCGTAAATCTGCCCCTGTCAGGTCAGTTAGCATCGGACCCCCGAAAATAAGCATTGATGTTTATCTATGAATTCTTTCGTCCGCAAATGATAGCCCCCTGTCGGCAGAGCTGATAGCCCGAAGCTCTCAATGACAAAGATGATGCGCCGCTTTGCGGTCAAGACATCATCATGCAACAGGATAATGGTATGAAACTTTCCCCCGAGATGCGGGCCGAGCTGAGCTATCGGCTTGAGCGCAAACAGCAAGAGGCCGCAACCGACCCCGCCCTGCGCCCGCTGCCCAAAGCCGATTGGCTCGTCCTTTTCGCGATCACCGCCCTCGCCCTTCTGGCGGCGCTGGTTCTGTAAGGGAGGCGCGCATGACATCGGCATCTTCCCTCCCGTCCCGCTCTGCTCTGCCTGACGCCCATCACGGGGCGATGCGCGACTGTCTTCCGGTGCTGGCCGAAGACCGCAGCTGGGGCCTTCTGGATTTCGTCTGGGTCCAGAGCGGGCTGGCCATCGCCACATGGGCTTTTCTCTTTGGCGGTGTGACCGCCCTTTTTGTCGGCTTCTATGACGGGCTCTGGACAATGCTCGTGGGCAATATCCTCGGCGCGGTCGTGATGATGATGGCCTCGGCGATCATGACCTGCAAATGGGGCACCGAGCATTTCGTAATGCAGCGGGCCATTTACGGCGCAATCGGTGTGCTGGTGCTGGCCATCGGTCTGATCGCGCCCTTCATTCTGGGCTGGACCACCATTCTGGCGCTGATGTTCGGACGCGCCTCGACACAGGTGATCAGCTATATCGGCGGCACCGATCTGAGCGGCAACACCACCGTGATCACCGGCTTTGCCTTTGCGGCTCTGGCCTTTGCATGGCTGATCGTGGCCAAGGGCGACAAGGCCGTGCGGCTTCTCAACCGCTTTGTGGCACCGGGCCTGATCGTGATGAGCGCGATCCTGTTCGCGATGATCTTCACACAGCATAGCTGGGCCGAAATCGTGGCCGCAGCCCCCATCGACCCCGCCGCAAGCCACGCCACCAACCTGATGCTGGCCATCGAACTCAATATTGCCGCCGGTGCGGGCTGGTGGTGCGCGGTGGGCAATATCGCCCGCGGTGCCAGAACCCAGCGCAGCGCCACTTGGGGCAGTTTCATCGGGTTGGTGCCGGTGGCGGTGCTGGCGCAGATGGTGGGGCTGACGGCGGCGCTGGTGATGGGCGATAGCGACCCGACCGTGTGGATGCTGCCGATTGTCGGCCCTGCCGTGGGGGCGGTCCTGCTGGCCTTTCTGGCCTTCGCCAACCTCACCAGCATGTCGAGCTTCGTCTTCTCGGGCGCGCAGACCTTTACCCAGCATCTGGGCAGCTGGACCCAGCGGATCGGCTGGACCGCCCTGACGGGGGCCATGTTCGCCATCTGCGCGCTGCTGATCCTGTTCACCGCCAGCGAGCTTTATGACCGCTTCTTCGTCTTTGTCGCATGGACACAGGCCGTGCTGATCTCGGCCATCGGCATTGTCATTGCCGATTACTATATCCTGCGGCGGCAATGGGTCGATCTGGAGGCGCTTTATACCACAGGGCCGCAGGGGCGCTATCACTTCTGGGCGGGCATCAACCCTGCACCGCTGGTCGCTCTGGCCGCAGGGATTGCCACCTATGCCGCGCTTTTCGACCCCTATGCCCTTGTCGGCAACGCTGTGTTCACCGCGTTTTCGGCCTCGATCCCCGCCTTCATGGCCGCCTTCCTCTGCCACCTCCTGCTTTCGGTGCTTTGGGTCATTCCGGCAGGCAAAGGCGGCTATCGCAGTATTTCCGACCGTAAAGGACCACGTCATGACTAATTCTTCTGCGTTCAACCAGCCGCTGGGAGGCAACACGATGCCGCGCTTTGGCGGACCGGCCACGATGATGCGGCTGCCCGCTCAGGACAGCGCCAAGGGTCTGGACGCCTGTTTCGTGGGAATCCCGATGGATATCGGCGCCTCGAACCGCGCGGGCACCCGTTTCGGCCCGCGCCAGATCCGCGATGAAAGCCGGATGATCCGCCCCTATAACATGGCCACGGGGGCGGCCCCTTTCGAACGGATGCAGGTGGCCGATATCGGGGATGTCCCGATCAATACATTCGATCTGAAGAAATCCATCGGGATTATCGAAAGCTTCTATGACGAGATCCTGTCCCATGACACCATTCCGCTGACCCTGGGCGGCGATCATACGCTGACATGGCCGATCCTGCGCGCGATGCGCAAGAAACACGGGCCGGTTGCGCTGATCCATGTGGATGCCCATTCGGACACCAACGAGGACATGTTCGGCGAAACGGTGGCGCATGGCTGCCCGTTCCGCCGCGCATGGGAAGACGGCTGCCTGCTGAATGACCGCGTGACCCAGATCGGGCTCAGGGCGACAGGCTATGCGGCGGATGATTTCGACTGGGGCCGCCAGCAGGGCTGGCGCGTGGTGCAGGCCGAAGAGTGCTGGTACCAGTCCCTCAAGCCCCTGATGGAAGAGGTGCGCGCCCGCGTGGGCGATGCGCCGGTCTATCTGTCCTTCGATATCGACAGTCTCGATCCGGCCTTCGCACCGGGCACGGGCACTGTCGAGCCGGGCGGTCTGTCGACATGGCAGGCCTACGAAATCGTGCGTGGATGTGCGGGGCTCAATCTTGTGGGCTGCGATCTGGTCGAGGTCTCGCCGCCCTATGACCCCTCGGGCAACACCGCCGTGATTGCGGCCAATCTGCTCTACGAGATGCTCTGCGCCCTGCCCGCGCGCCGCTGACCCCGAAGCGCGGCCCTGTGGCAGATGCGATGCCACAGGGCCGCCCGTCCTTTTCCCGAAAGACCGATAACGCATGACCGACCTTACCCACCGGCCCCGCCCGCTTTTCATTGATGGCCTCTGGCATGAAGGCCATGCCGAGGCACGGATCGCGGTGATGGACCCCGCGACCTCCGAGATCTTTGCCCGTATCGGTGCCGCTGATCGTGACCAGACCGGCATGGCCTGCGCCGCCGCCGCGCGGGCATTTCCCGCATGGCGGTCTCTGACAGGGGCTGCGCGGGCGCAGGTTCTGGAGGGCTTTGCCCAAGGGTTGCGGGCGCGCCATGCGGCGCTTGTGTCGTTGCAGATGCGCAATAATGGCAAACCGCGCGCCGAGGCCGAGCTGGATCTGGCCGATGCGGCGGCCTGCTTTGACTATTACGCGGGACTGGCGCGCGCGCTGGACAGTCCCGCCCCTGTGCAGGATCTGTCGGAGGACGGGCTGACGGGGCGGGGGCTTGCCCATGCTGTGGGGCCGGTCGGGCTGATCGTGCCGTGGAATTTCCCTCTGGTGACAAGCGCATGGAAAATTGCCCCGGCGCTGGCTGCGGGCTGTAGCGTGGTGCTGAAACTCTCGGAGATGACACCGCTGGCCGAACTGGTCTATGGCGATATCGCGGCCGAAATGGGCCTGCCCGCCGGTGTGCTGAACATTCTCACGGGCTTTGCCGAGGTCGGGCAGGCGCTTTGCGACCATCCGCAGATTGCCAAACTGTCGTTTACCGGCTCGAACCCCGTGGGCGCGCAGGTGATGGAAGCCGCCGCGAGCAGGATCGTGCCGGTCTCGCTTGAGCTGGGTGGCAAATCCCCGATTGTGGTCATGGCCGATGCCGATCCGGCGCGGGCGGCAGAGCTGGTGCTGGACGGGATCTTCATGAATGCGGGCCAGATGTGTTCGGCCACCTCGCGGCTGATCGTCGAGGCTCCGATCGCGCCGGATCTGATTGATGCGGTGGTCGAGGGCGCGCGGGCGCGCCGCCTTGGCGCGCCGGACGGGGCGCAGATGGGGCCGATCACCACTGCGCCGCAATACCGCCATGTGCTGGAGCATTTCGCCCGCGCCAAGGCCGAAGGCGCGCGATGTCTGACCGGCGGCGCCGCGCGCACGGATCTGGCCGGACAATTCGTCGCGCCGACGGTTTATGCGGATGTGCCGACAGACAGCTTCCTCTGGCGTGCGGAACTCTTCGGGCCGATCCTGTCTGTCCGGCAGGCCGCATCGGAGCATGAGGCCATCGCGCTGGCCAATGATACGGAATTCGGGTTGGCCGCGACGGTGGTGACCGCCGACGCCGCGCGCGGCCAGCGGATAGCCAGCCAGATCGCCGCAGGCCATATCTGGGTCAACGCGCCACAGATCATCCTGCCGCAAAGCCAGTGGGGCGGCTTCCGCGCCAGCGGCATCGGGCGCGAATTGGGACCGGCCGGATTGCAGGCCTATCAACAGCGCAGCTTTATCACCACACAGGGCTAGACCGCCCGCCTTCCCTACCTTTCCCCGAGTTGCGGGCCCTGCCGGAAGCGGGGCCCGCAATTTTATATCTGCCCCTTCCGGTGACGGGCCTCGGGTGTGCGGCAAGGGCCCTATCTCTTCAGGCAGGGGGCTCGGGCCTCTCGCCGCCCAAATGAGAGTAGCCCAAATGAGAGTAGCCCAAATGAGAGTAGCCCAAATGAGAGTAGCCCAAATGAGAACAGGCGGGGAGATCCCCGCCTGTTCTGCGTCCGTTTGACCGGATCGTGGCTTGCTCAGGCTTCCTCGGCCACGGGCTCGGCGCCCTCGGGGGCAACGGGCTCGGCGCCCTCGGGGGCAACGGGCTCGGCCTCGTCCTTGGCAAGCGGGGTGATGGTCCAACCCATATAACCAAACAGCACCGTCACCAGCGGCGAGAGCCAGCAGAAGAAGGTGAAGGGCAGATAGGCCAGCGTCGCAACGCCCAGCGTGGTCGCCTGATAGGCCCCGCAGGAGTTCCACGGCACCAGAACCGAGGTGACCGTGCCGCTATCCTCGATGGCGCGCGACAGGTTCTGCGGTGCCAGCCCACGGGCACGGTAGGCATCGGCATAGCTGCGGCCACTGATCACGATCGACATATACTGGTCACAGAGCACCAGATTGGCGCCGACTGCGGTCAGAACGGTGGACAGGATCAGCGAACCGGTCGATTTCGCCCGCGACAGGATATGCAGCGCCACGACACGGATCTGGCCGGTACGTTCCATCACGCCGCCAAACATCATCGCAACGAGGATGATCGACACGGTATACAGCATGCTTTGCATCCCGCCGCGCGAGAGAAGGCTGTCAACATCCTCGACCCCCGTGCTTGCGCTGAACCCGTTGAACGAGACCGTCATCAGATGCGCGAAATCCGCGCCTTGGAAAATGACACCGCACAGGGCACCGGCCAGAATCCCGACCGTAATCCCCGGAATGGCGGGCAGTTTGCGATAGCTGACCAGCATCACCAGCACCGGCGGCAGAAGCAGGATCGGCGAGATGGTGAAGTTCTGTTCAAGCGTGCTGAGAATGGTCTGGATACGGGTCAGGTCGACGGCGGTCGCGCTGTAATGCAGGCCCAGACCGATCTCGATCAGCAGCGTCAGGGTGATGGTGACGCCGGTGGTGTAGGTCATATGGCGGATATGGGTGAACAGGTCGGTGCCCGCCATCGCCGGAGCCAGATTGGTGGTATCGGACAGCGGCGACATCTTGTCCCCGAAATAGGCCCCCGACAGGACGGCCCCTGCAACGATGGGCAGCGGGAAGCCCAGACCGGCCCCGACCCCCATCAGCGCCACGCCGATGGTCCCTGCCGTGCCCCAGCTGGAACCGGTGGCCAGTGACGAGATCGAGCAGATCACCAGTGTCGCGGGCAGGAAGACGCTGGGCGACAGCACCGTCAGCCCGTAATAGATCAGCGTCGGCACCACACCGGCAAGGATCCAGACGCCGATCAAGATGCCCACGACCAGCAAAATCATGATTGCGGGCAGGGCATTCGAGATGCCACGGACCATGCCCTGTTCGATATCATGCCATTTGAACCCTGCCCGCACCCCGATCAGGCTGGCGGCAATGACCCCCAGCAACATGGGCACTTGCGGGTCGAGCCCGTAGAGCACGATTGAAACACCGATTCCGACGGTAAGCGAAAGCAAGGAGAACACCGCTTCCCACAATTTGGGAAGGCGCGCCCCTTCGGGCAGGTCTGGCATCATCGACTAATTCCCTGTCTAGGCCCGAACGGCGGGCCCCTGTCTGACGCCCCTATTGCGGGGCTGTTGTGGTTTAGGACCCGAGGATGGAATCCTCCAGCCCTTTTCGGGGCGTTGCAGCCGGAAATTTCAGGCGACAACGCAGGTTGTGAACGCTTTCGCCCCTCACCGCATGCACAGGATGTCGCCCTGATGCGGGTGCGGGGCGCGCAGGCTCAGTTCGCGGGGGCCACTTCGGCGCGCGTGACCATGCCGAACAGATCGCGCGGATCATCGGGGTCTGCCAGCATGTCGAGGCGCTCGGAGAACGCGGTGCCCGCAACCTTGTCGCGCACGTAACGCAGCGCCGAGAAATCCTCGATGGCAAAGCCCACGCTATCGAACAGCGTCAGCTGTTTCGCATCGCGACGGCCGGGGATCTCGCCGCGCATGACCTGCCACAGCTCGGTCACCGGATAATCGTCATCCAAGGCCTGGATCTCGCCCTCGATGCGCGTTTGCTCGGGATATTCCACAAAGATGTCGGACCGCAGCAGGATGTCGCGATGCAGTTCCGTCTTGCCGGGGCAATCGCCGCCGATGGCGTTGATATGCTGACCCGCGCCGACCATGTTGTCGGTCAGGATCGTGGCATATTGTTTGTCTGCGGTGCAGGTCGTGATGACATGCGCGCCTTCCACAGCTTCCTGCGCCGAACGGCAGGTCACCACCTCGAAGCCGCGCGCCACAAGGTTGCGCTGCGCTTTTTCGGTCGCTTTCGAATCGATGTCATACAGGCGCAGCGTGTTGATCCCGCAGAGCGCGCGGAACGCCATCGCCTGGAACTCGCATTGCGCGCCATTGCCGATCATCGCCATCACCGAGGCGTCTTTGGGGGCCAGATAGGTTGCCACCAGAGCCGAGGTGGCCGCCGTGCGCAGCGCGGTCAGCACCGTCATTTCGGTCAGCAGCACCGGATAGCCCGTCGTGACTTCCGACAGAACGCCGAATGCGGTCACGGTCTGGTGGCCGGTTTTGGTGTTCTTGGGGTGGCCGTTGACATATTTGAAGCCGTAAAGCGACTTGTCTGCCGTCGGCATCAGTTCGATCACACCGCCGGGCACATGCGATGCCACGCGCGGGGTCTTGTCGAATTCCGGCCAGCGCTTGAAGTCTTCTTCAATATAGACGGCCAGTTCTTTCAGAAAATCTTCGATTCCGATGTGGTTCACGAGGCCCATCATATTTTCTACGGAAACGAACGGCACATAGGCCAATGCGGAAGGCGCGAGTGTCATCAGCCAAAACTCCTTGTCATACGGTCCATTACGCGGCGACCGAACAGGCTCGCCGTGAGATCACATAGCAGCACGGCCGTCCGGCCGCGTTCGTCGAGGAACGGGTTCAGCTCGACCAGATCGAGCGAGGTCACAAGCCCGCTGTCGCAAAGCGTTTCCATGATCAGATGCGCTTCGCGGAAGGTGGCGCCGCCGGGCACGGTGGTGCCGACCGCCGGTGCGATCGACGGGTCGAGGAAATCGACATCGAAAGACAGGTGCAGCATACCATTGGCCGCCTTCACCCGTTCAAGGAAGGCCTGCAGCGGCGGCAGCACACCGGTTTCGTCGATGGCGCGCATGTCATGCACTTCCAGACCGATCTTCTTGATGCGCTCACGCTCGGCCTGATCGACAGAGCGGATCCCCATCATGCAGATATTGGCGGGATCAACGGCATGGCCCAAAGCCGGATAGGCCTCGCAATCTTCCTGCGCCGTGAAATAGGCCGCAGGCGTCCCATGCAGGTTGCCGCTTTCGGTGGTTGCCAGCGTATGCATGTCGGGATGCGCATCCAGCCAGAGCACGAACAGCGGACGCCCTTCATCGGCGGCACGACGCGCCATAGCCGGCACGGTGCCTGCCGCCATCGAGTGGTCGCCGCCCAGAAAGATCGGGACATCACAGGCTTTACCTGCTTCGAATGCCGCTTTCTGCAGGGCCGTAATCCATGCCGAGGTCTCGGCCAGATGGTGCAGCGCCGGATTGGCATGGGTCTGCGGTGCGACCGGCGCAATGGTGACATCGCCCAGATCCGTCACATCCCAACCAAGCGCGCGTAGCTCGGAATCGATTTCGGCAGTCCGCAGGCTTGCAGGCCCCATCAGACAACCGCGCTGCGATGCGCCTGTTTCAATCGGCGCGCCAAGGATGGCGCAGGTTCTGGACATTGTCTCGTCCCCTCTTCGTCAAATCTTTTGTAAATCATGCACAGGAAAATATCTTATTTGACAATTAAATTGACCATATAGAAAGTATATCTGATCATTTTGAAAATACTGATGGGCATAATGACGAGTTTACGAAAAAATGGTGACATCCTCGGGGCGGATATTTCGGCCAGCGACCACGCGCTGATCTCCGCCCTTCGCGACAATGCACGCATGTCGGTTACCGAGCTTGCGCAGGTCACCGGATTGTCGCGCACCACGGTGAAGGCGCGGCTTGACAGCCTCAAGGCCAGCGGGCGCATCCGCCGTTTTACCATTGAAACAGATGTGGATGTGGAAGGCGGGGTGCGCGCCATTACGATGGTCGAGCTGCAAGGCCGCATGTCGCGGCAGGTTGTGCATACGCTCTCGCGGATCAACGGCGTCAGCACCGTGTGGTCAACCAACGGGGCATGGGATCTGGTGGTGGATATCCGCACCGATACCCTTGTGTCCTTCGACAAGGTGCTGCGTGCGATTCGCGAGGTGCCCGGGGTGATCAACTCGGAAAGCTCGCTGCTGCTGACCCATGTAGCAGGCTAGAGGCGCGCCCGCCGGAACGGGCGCACAGGATGCAGGGGCCACAAAATGCAGGGGCCGGAAAGACGCCCTACCCGACCAGCGCGGTCACCAAAGCCGCCACTTCGGATTGCAGATGCTCGCGCGGGACGCCGACGAACCGCCCCTTGAACGACAGATGCACCACCCCCTGCACTGCTGCAAAAAGGGTGCGCCCACGCATGGAGAGCTGATCGCCGCTCAGTCCCGGCACCAGTTGCGACAGCGGGCCGTTGATCTGCGCGATCAACTGCTCGTGGTCCTGTTTGTGCCAGTCGGGGATGTCGCGCCCCTCGGGCAGACGATGCTCGAACAGCGCAATCCACAGCCGTTCATTCTGCGTGGCAAAGGCCACATAGGCATGCGCCAGAGCCAGAAGAGCCGCTTTGGCCGTCATATCGGCCCGCACCGCCTGCGCAAGCTCCTGCCCCAGACGCGCCAGCGTCTTGGAGTTGACGTGCAGCACGAGCATGTCGAGATCTTCCACCGCATTATATAGCGCCCCCAAAGCACATCCCGCCTGTGCGGTTACGGCCCGTGCCTTCAGCCCGCCCAGACCATGCTCCCTGATCTGGTCTTCGGCGGCTGTGATCAGGCGCTGCTTCAGATCTTCACGTTTTGCGTCTTTGTTCATAGGTCCTCGAATTTTTTTGAACAACGTTCACAAAAGGACTTGAACATCGTTCACGACTCTCGTAAACAGTCTTCATGAACAGCGTTCATAACGAAAAACGAATGCAAGTCAACGCGCCCCACGGCGCACCCCGCGTCAGATACGAAAGAAACGAGGTCTTCGATGTTCAAATTTATCAGTACGCTCGTTCGCGCCCGCAGCCATGATGCGGCCGAAGCCCTGAGCGATGCCAATGCCATGTCCATCCTGCGCCAGCAGTTGCGCGATGCGACCCAGGGGCTGGAGGCCGCCAAGCGCTCTGTGGCAGTGACGATGGCCTATGCCGAGCGCGAGAAAACGAATGCCGAACGGATCGAAGCGCAACTGGCCGATCTGGAAACCCGTGCCTGTGCGGCTTTGGCCCAAGACAAGCTGGATCTGGCGCAAGAGGCCGCCGAGGTGATTGCCCAGCTTGAAGAGGAGCGCGCCGTCAGCCAGCAGGCGATTGCGACCTATACCGCGCAGATCCGGAAATTGCGGGAAGAGATGTCGCTTGCGGAACAGCGCCTGCGCGCCCTGCAACGCGGCAAGCAACTGGCCGAGGCCACCGACCGCACCCAACGCCTGCGTGGTGCGGCCCCTGCCGGTGTGGTCTCCTCGATCGCCGAAGCCGAAGCGACGCTGAAGCGTCTGCAGGACCGCCAGTCCCTGACCGAAAGCACCGAAACCGCCCTTGCCGCGCTGTCGCTGCCCAACGAGGCCGAAAGCACCCGCGACAGGCTGGCCGCCGCAGGCTGTGGCCCTGCCCAGAAATCCTCGGCCTCGGCGGTCCTTGACCGCCTGAAAGCCAAAGCCCAATAACCCTTATTCCCGAAGGAACAGACCCATGAACAATTACATCCCGCATGCTTCGAAAGCCTGGAACTACTTCACCTATTTCAACTTCGCTCTGGCCGCGATCATGATGGCTGGCGGGATTTACTCCCTTGAGGCCAGCTTTGCCGCGAAAGGGTTCTATAGCATGGCGGCCATCATGCTGGTCTATTCGACCGCCTCGATCACCAAAGCCCTGCGCGACAAGGAAGAAGCCGACCGGATCTATAACAAGCTCGAGGATGCCCGCACCGAGCGCCTGCTGTCCGAAAGCTCGCAACACGATTGATCCCGATAGCTGCCGGCCTGTCGACGGGCTGGTGGCTTGCTCCAGCCGATGGTGGTTCCCATGACCTTCTTTCTCAAAACCTTTCGTATCATCTGTTTCAGCCTTGTTCTTCTGGCTGCCACCGGCTGGAGCGCCTGCGCCCTTTGGTTCCATCTGGACGGACCGCTGCGGGTGGCCGCGCTCTGTCTTCTGGGCGGGGCCGCCTGCGGTCTCTGGGGGCTGCGCCTATGGCGCAAACGCTGGGCCTATGCCGGTTTTCTGGCCGCGGCCTGCATCATGGCCGGATGGTATAGCACGATCCTGCCCCGTCAGGACCGCGACTGGGCTCCGGAGGTATCGCGCGGGGTGATCGCCCGCCGCGACGGCGATCTGGTCCAACTGGCCAATATCCGCGATTTCGACTGGAAAACCCGCGACACCGCGACACCGCGCTGGATCACGCAGGAATATGACCTGACCCAGCTTGAACGGGTGGATATGCTGACATCGGTCTGGGACAATCCCGATATCGCCCATCTCATCGTCAGTTTCGGCTTTACCGACGGGCGCGAGGTCGCCTTCTCTGTCGAAATCCGCCGCGAGGCCGGTGAAAGTTTCAATGAGCTGGGCGGGTTCTTCCGGCAGTTCGAAATGGTGCTGATTGCCGCCACCGAAGAGGATATCGTCAAGCTGCGCACGAATTACCGGCAGGAAACGGTCAGTCTCTATCCTGTGAACCTGACCGCTGCACAACGCCGCACGCTGTTCCTGTCCTATATCGACCTGGCGCAACAGCTTGAGGAAAAGCCTGCCTTCTACAATACGATCACCGCAAACTGCACGACAACCGTCTACCGGCTGGCCAAGACGCTAGATGCCGACCTGCCGTTGGGCAGCGATCTGATTTTCTCGGGACGCCTGCCTGAATATCTCGACCGTCTGGGCGTGCTGGACCCCGCCCCTTCGATGCAGGCCCGCCGCGCCAGTGCCGAGATCAGCGCCCGTGCCCGTGCCTTGCCGGAGGGCGGCGACTATTCGGCATGGGTGCGCCGCCCCCAACCGGAACCAGAGCCGCAACTGGCTGCACAATAACGCTCAGGTCTTCAGGTGATTGGTCGGTAGCGCGGTGGTGTATTTCACCTGATCCAGCGCGAAGCTGGAGCGGATATTGGCCACACCGGGGATCTGGGTAAGAAAATTCATCACCAGATCCTGATAGCGCAACAGATCCTCGACCACGACGCGCAGCATGAAATCCTCGGAACCGGTCATCAGATAGCATTCCATGATCTCAGGCCGGTTCCGGATGGCATCGGTAAAGGTCTTGAGCGTCTTTTTCTCCTGCTTTTCCAGCGTCACATGCACGAACACATTGACCAGCAAGCCAAGGCTCACCGGATCAACCAATGCGACCGACCCACGGATCACCCCTTTCTCGCGCATATCGGCCACCCGCCGCCAGCAGGGCGAGGCAGACAGATGTGCATGGGCGGCCAACTCGGCCGTGCTGAGTTCCGCATTCTGTTGCAGCGCCTCGAGAATGCGCAGGCTGGCCATATCCAGATCTTCGGGCTTGCGGTTCAATTTTTCCCTCATTGGCAGATAAGCGGTGAGATATACCTATAAACCGCCATTCCGCAGCAAGAAAGAACAGCTTCACCCGCGATGATACGAAAAGATGGGCCGAACCAGTCACACCGGATATCCCATGCTCAGTTCCCCAGCCCTTCGCCTGTTTCCACCCTCCGATCTGTCGCGCACGGGGGGCGCTCTGGGGATGATGGTGCTGCTTTGGGGGCTCAGCTGGCCCGCGACCCAGATGGCATTGCAAGAGATCCCGCCGCTCTGGCTGGCGACATTCCGCTTCGGCTCTGCCGCCCTATGCCTGTTTGCGGTGCCGGCCGTGCGGGGCGCGATCACATGGCCCAAACGCGCCGACCTGCCGATCGTGCTCAGCATCGCCCTGTTGCAGATGACCGTGTTCACCGGTCTAGGGATGATCGCCATGACGGTGACCGATACCAGCCATGCGGTGCTGCTGGCCTATACCACCCCGCTCTGGACCGTGTTTCTGGGCGCTGTGATGTTGCGCCAGCGCCCGAGCCGCGCCCAGCTTGTCGCTTTGGGGCTTGGCCTTTCGGGCATCGCGCTGGTCTGTTCGCCGCTGGAAACCGACTGGACGCAGCCCGATGCCTTCATGGGGGCGGGCTTCCTGCTGATCGGGGCGATCTGCTGGTCGGGGGTCATCGTGCATATCCGCCGTCACCGCTGGCACAGCAGCCCGCTGGCCCTTGCGCCGTGGCAGATGGCGCTGGCGGCGCTCTGCCTTGGTCTTGGGGCCTTCTGGCTTGAGGGCCCGCCCCGCCAGATCCGCTGGAGCCTGTCTCTGGTCGGGATGCTGGTCTTTATCGGCCCTGTCGCCACCTCTTTGTGCTTTGTGATCGCGGCAGATTATGGCCGCCGCATCTCGGCATTCGCCATGTCGAATGTCACGCTGGGTGTGCCGCTGATCGGCATTGCGGCGTCGGTGCTGCTGCTGGCAAACCGGCTGTCACTTCTGTTCCTGACGGGGTTGGCGCTGGTATTCTGCGGCATGGTCCTTGCCGCCCGCGCTACATCCAGAGCCTGAGATCAAAACCCGAGGTCAGAGGCCGACGCCGGAGTGGGCGGGCGGCAGCAGGAAGCTCATCTTATGGCCCCGCGCCGTCTGCGCGCAGACCAGACGACAGCCCAGAAGCGCGAGGGCATCCGATGTGATGGCCAGCCCCAGCCCGCTGCCCAATCCGCCAGCAGCGGACGGGCGCAGGAATTTCTCGCCAATCCTTCCGGCCAGCTCTGGCGGCAGCCCCGGCCCGCCATCATAGACGGCCAGTTCAACCCCCTCGGGCCGCAGGCAGACCTCCACGCCGACCTGCCCTCCGGCGGCTGTGGCATGAATCGCGTTTTCCACCAGATTGCGGATGGCCAGCCCCAGCAGGACAGCATCGCTGCGGATCATCGGCCGCTCGGGCGCCTCCAAGGCATAGCCCACCCCTTTCGCATCCGCCATATCGGTCAGCGAGATCATCTGCTCGCGCGCCAGTGCCGCCAGATCCAGTGCTGCGGGTTCCAGCGGGCGGTTCTCGATCTGCGCGAGATCCAGAAGTTGCCGCACCATCCGGTCCGTGCGGGTCACCGAATACTCGATCGCCTGCAGCGCATGAAGCCGCGCGGCCTCATCAGGGGCATGGCGCGCGACATAGGCCTGCATCTTCAGCCCCGCCAAGGGGGTCTTCATCTCATGCGCGGCATAGCTGACAAAATCCTTCTCGCGCCGTCGCGCCCGATGGAGCCGTGCCAGAAGATCGTTCAGCGCGGCAATCACCGGACGGATTTCGCGCGGCGTGGCGGGTTGCTGCGGGATCTGGCCCGCATCATCGATATGTCGGTGCTCCAGCGCCTTGGCCAGACGTTCCAGCGGTTTTAGCCCACGCCCTGTCGACCACCAGATCAGCCCGCCCATCAGGGGCAGCACAACCAAGGCAGGCAGGGCCAGACCTTCCACCACGCCATGCACCAGCCGGTCCCGCATCTCGAGGCTATCGCCCACCGTCACCTGCACCCGCAGATCGGGATTGACGATCGCATAGACCCGCAACGCCTTGCCCTGACTGGTCACATCGTGAAAGCCGGTCTGGTCAAAGGACAGAAGCCGCCCGTCCGGCGCATCTTCCGAACGTCCGATCATCTGCCCGCTCAGCGACCAGATCTGGCAGAATTGCTGCTGCGTATACCCCGCTCCCGTCAGGAGTGCCCCCGCCGCCTGTCCCCCCTTCGACAGTGCCCCCGCCGCCTGAGCGCTGTCACCCCTGCGCATATCGCTGCTCTCGACCAAAGAGGCCACCATCCGCGCCGCTTCCATCAACCGCGCGTCCAGCACCTTTTCCACCTGCGCACGGGTGACATGTTCGATCCAGACCACCGCCGAGAACCAGACGATCAGCGTCGAGGCCGTGAGGATCAGGAACAACCGGAGCTTTATCGACATGACCGGCCCTCCTCGGGGCGGATACGGTAACCGATGCCGCGCAGGGTTTCGATGAACCCGCGCCCGAGCTTGGCGCGCAGATGATGGATATGCACCTCGACTGCGTTGCTTTCGATCTCTTCCCCCCAACCATAAAGCCGGTCCTCCAGATCGGATTTCGCCAGCACCCGCCCGGGGCGTTCGGCCAGCGCCAGCAAGACCGCATATTCGCGCCGCGACAGGGACAGCTCGCGGTCCAGATAGACCGCACGCCGCTCGGCCGGAAAGAGACAGAGCCCCTGCACCTGCAGTTGCGCTTCGGCCCGCCCGTCCGAGCGGCGCATCAGCGCACGCAACCGCGCGGCCAGTTCGTCAAGCTCGAAAGGTTTGCCCAGATAGTCATCCGCCCCGCAATCCAGCCCTGCCACGCGGTCGGCCACCTGATCGCGGGCGGTCAATAGCAGGATCGGCACCTGATTGTGCCGCCTGCGCTGTTCGGCCACCAGATCCAGCCCGCTACCGTCCGGCAGCATCAGATCCAGCACGAGCGCGGCATAGGCAATGCCGGCCAGCGCATGGCGCGCATCCTCCAGCGTGGCGACCTGATCCACCGTAAACCCCGCGATCCTCAGCCCTGCCACAAGCCCGTCGGCCAGCACATGATCATCTTCAACCACAAGTAAGCGCATGATGTCTCCTTTGGCGTCAGGGGCGGCACCAACCTTAAGACTGACTTAAGGTGGATTTCCTGTCTGCCCCTTATGAAACACACTCCGTCCCTTCTGGCCATTGCCCTGACGCTGACTGTCGCACTTGGCACCGCCGCTTCTGCCCAGCCGGATCTGCGGCACAGCCTGACCCCGCACGCCCAGCCCCTGCCCCCCGATCAGGCGTTCGGGGTGCAAACCCGCTGGCAGGGGGACAGGCTGATTGTCACGATGGACATCGCCAAAGGCTATTACCTTTATGGGGACAGGCTGACGCTAAGCCCTGATGCGCCTCGGGTGGAGGCCAGCCCGACCCAAAGCAAGCAGGACCCGAATTTCGGGCAGGTCGAGATCTGGCAGAACCATGCCCGCGTCGTTTTCGCCCCTGTCAATCATACCGCAACCCTCAGTTGGCAGGGCTGCGAGGAAGCAGGGCTATGCTATCCGCCGCAGGCGCGTCAGGTGGTTCCGCCCGCAGCCTCGGCCTCCCCCCCGACAGGGCCGCTCCAAACAGAAGCCCCGCAGGCAGTCCTTCCGCCCACAGCCCCTGCATTGGCAGACACTGCGCAGACCGGCATTCCGGCGAAAGAAGCCTCGGGGCTGGTGGCCTCTTTGGGGCAGTCGGGCGGCGCGCTCTGGGTGGTGGTCGCGTTTTTCGGCTTCGGGCTGGCTTTGGCCTTTACCCCCTGCGTGCTGCCGATGGTGCCGATTGTCGCAGCCATGATCGGCACCCGCATACAGGGCATCACGCCGCGGCGCGGATTGGGCCTTGCCACGGTCTATGTGCTGGCAATGGCACTGGCCTTTGCGCTGATCGGCGCCGTGGCGGCCGTTTCGGGGGCCAATCTGCAGATCCTGCTCCAACAACCGCTGGCGGTCGGGCTGATGGCGGGGGTCTTTGTGTTGCTGGGCTTGGGCAGCTTCGGTCTGTTCACCATGCAAATGCCGCAGGCACTGGCCGCACGGGTCGGGCAGATCGCGCCGCGACCGGGATCTCCGGCCCGCGCGGCCCTGCTGGGGTTCTCGTCGGCCCTGATCATCGGCCCCTGTGTCACCGCCCCTTTGGCGGGAGCCCTGCTCTATATCGCGCAAAGCGGGGATGTCGTGCTTGGCATGGGGGCGCTCTTTGCGCTGGGGCTCGGGCAAGGCATGCCGCTTCTGGCCGTCGGGCTGTTCGGGGCCAGTATCCTGCCGAGAATGGGCCCGTGGACGGGGCTGGTCAACCGCGCGATGGGGCTGCTGTTTCTGGCCCTCGCGATCTGGTTGCTGGGGCGCATCCTGCCCGGTCCACTGACGCTTGCGCTTTGGGCGGTGCTTCTGCTGGGCCTTGGCGGCAGCCTGCTGGGCCGCGGCGCAGGCATGGGCAATGCGCTGGCGGCCATCGCCCTTTGCGGCGGTGCGCTGCAGGGGGTCGGGGCCGCACTGGGCGGCACGGACCCCCTGCAACCGCTGGCCGCGCTACAGGGCCGGACCGTAAGGCCCTTTACCGAAGACGCGGCGGCGGCGTTTCAGGCGATTGGCACGCCGGAGGCATTGGACGCCGCGCTGGCCCACGCCCGGCAGACCCGTCTTCCGACGCTGATCTATGTCACCGCCGACTGGTGCACATCCTGCCGGACCATCGACCGCAAGGTTCTGACCGACCCAGCCATTCGTCACGCCCTGCAGAACTGGCAGCGGCTGGTCGTGGATGTCAGCCACCTTGACCAGAACCGTCAGGCCCTGATGACGCAGCTTGCGGTGATCGGCCCGCCGACCATGATTTTTGTCACCCCCGAGGGCGAGACGCGGCTGCTGGGCGAGATCACCGCAGACCAACTGCACAGCGCACTCGCGGCGCATCCCTCCTAGTGGCCCCCGCCCGGGCCCCAACGGCACAGGCCTGCGCCTGATCCCCCCTTTTTCAAACGAAAGATCCCAAGATGACCCGATCCCCTACAGGGCTTGCCCTGATCTGTATCGCCTTTCTGGCCGCTTGTGCACCCAGACCGGACCCCTCCGCCACACCGCCCGCCCCTGCGGTGCCTGCCGATGTCCTTGCGAAATACGGGGCCGAGCAGGATGGCACGCGCGTCATCCCTGCGGTGGATCCGAAATATCTTTCCGCCGAGAAAGCCCGTCAGGAGGTCGATTACTGGACGGAGGAGGCGCCCGGCACGATCATCGTCGACCCGTGGGCGCGCAAACTTTACTTCGTGCAAAAGAACAACCGCGCCCTGCGTTATACCGTGGCCGTGGGCGAGGAAGGGCGCGGTTTCACCGGTGAGGCGCATATCCCCTATCAGCGCGACTGGCCCAGCTGGCGGCCCACCCAGAACATGATCAACGATGCCCCCCAGCTTTACGGGCCGGTCAAAGACGGGCTGGAGGGCGGGCTGGAAAACCCGCTCGGGGCGCGGGCGCTCTATCTGCACAAGGGCAATCGCGACACCTTCTACCGCATCCACGGCACCATGCAGCCGTGGAGCATTGGCGAGGCGACCTCGGCGGGCTGCATCCGGCTTTGGAACCAAGACATCGTCGATCTGGCCGCACGGGTCAAATCGGGCACCCATGTCGTGGTGCTCTCGCAGGCCGAAAGCGGCAAGGGCACCGTCCCGCCCGGCACGCCCCTGCCGCACCATCCCCAAGATCCGATCCCCAGCAAAGGAGCCGCCCTATGATCGACCGTCGAAATTTCCTGATCCTGTCAGGGGCCGCAATGGTCCTGCCCGCCGCCGCCAAGGCCGAAGCCGAAACAGGGGCGCTTGACCCGCAGATGGTCTTCCACGACCCCGATGCCCCCGCTTTGGGCAACCCGCAAGGCGATGTCACTCTGGTGGAGTTTTTCGATTACCAATGCCCCTTCTGTAAAAAGAACCACCCCGTTCTGGAAGAGGTGATGGCCGAAGATCGCGGTTTGCGGGTTGTCATGAAGGACTGGCCGGTCTTCGGGCCGGTCTCGCTGCGGGCTGCACGGTTGGTGCTGGGCGCGCAGGAAAACGGCGCCTATGCCACCGCCCTTGAAGCCCTGATGGCCACCAAAGGACGGTTAAGCGATGCACAGGTCGACAAAACCCTGAACGCGGCGGGCGTTTCCGTGCCGAAGGCGCAGGCAGGCTATCAGAGCGCACGCCAGAAGATCGACGCCGTACTGGCGCGCAATGACCGGCAGGCCAGCGGTTTGGGTTTATTCGGCACACCGGGTTTTGTGGCGGGGCGCATGATCTATCCCGGCGCGCTGGACAAAGCCGCCCTGACCGAGGCGATCCGTGTGGCCCGCCATCCGCAAGGGTGACATCTCACGCCCCCGTGAGGGCCGCGCGTGACAATGTCACCGTCGCGGTCCCGCAAAGGGTCTTATGCCGGACCCCGAGCCACCCTCACGACCCCGCCGCGTGCGCCGCGCCCAAGGAGCCCTTCCATGCGCCCTGATCATCCTGTCCGGTTTGCAGCCCCCTCCCCCGCCTCCTCGCTGGGGGCCGCGCAGACCCCGTCGGCGGGCCCCGCCGCACTCCCCCCCGAAAGCTCCGGCTGGCTGGCACATTTTCCGGTCAGCCTGTTCGGCATGACGATGGGGCTTATGGGCTATGCGCTGGCGCTGCGTTCGGCCGGAGCGATGATGGCGTCGCATATGGTCTTCGGGCTGGCCTGCGCTGTCTTCGGGCTTCTGGCCACGCTGTTTGTGGCCAAGGCCCTGCGCCAGCCACAGGCGTTGAAAGCCGAATGGAACCACCCCGTGCGGCTGGCATTCTTTCCGGCCATCGCCATTTCGGGCCTGCTATTGGCGCGTCTGGTGCTGGAATATGCCCCGAGCCTGGCCAATATCCTGTGGATGCTGGGGGCTGCGGCGCAATTCGGCCTGACGCTGGTGATCATCTCGGCTTGGATCTCGGCGCGTCCCTTCGGTCCCGAAAGCCTGTCACCGGCGTGGTTCATTCCGGCGGTGGGCAATCTGGTGGTGCCGCTGGCAGGGGTGCCGCTGGGCCATATCGAAGCCAGCTGGTATTTCTTTGCCGCAGGGCTGACCTTCTGGATCATCCTCACCACCTTGGTCATCAACCGGCTGATCTTCCATGCGCCCTTGCCGGGCAAGCTGCGCCCCACATTGGTGATCCTGATCGCGCCGCCCGCGATGGCCTTCCTGTCATGGCTACTGCTGACCGGCCCCAACCCCGATGCGCTGGCGCGGATCTTGCTGAATGTCGCCTATCTCTTCGCGGCGCTCGTGCTGTTCCAACTGCCGGGACTGCTGCGCCTGCCCTTTTCGATCTCGTTCTGGGCGCTGTCTTTCCCGCTGGCGGCGCTGACCACGGCGAGTTTCCGCTTTGCGGCCATGACGGGATCGGTCTTCCACCAGAGCTTGGGCCATGCGGGTCTGGCCCTGCTGAGCCTGACCGTAATCCTCCTGCTGTGGAACACCCTCCGCCTCGCGCTGCGTGGCCAGATCTGCCTACCCGAATAAAGGACCGACCCGATGTATGATACCCTGCACTACTCTCTTGGCGCGCTTTCGGGCGGGCTGGTCGGGCTGACGTTAGGCCTCGTGGGCGGCGGCGGCTCCATTCTGGCGGTGCCGTTGATGGTCTATGTGGTGGGGGTGGCCAGCCCGCATGTCGCCATCGGCACCTCGGCGCTTGCGGTGGCCGTGAATGCCGCCAGCAATCTGGCGCTGCATGCCCGCGCCCATACCGTCAAATGGCGCTGCGGAGCGATCTATGCCGGTGCGGGGATCATCGGGGCTTTCGGCGGATCGACGCTGGGCAAGGCCATCAACGGCCAGCACCTGCTGTTCCTGTTCGCGCTGGTCATGGTGGTCGTGGGAGTGTTGATGCTGAAAAACCGCCATGCCGAGGGCATTCCGGGGGCGCAATGCGGCCGCGAGAATGCAGGCAAAGTCGCCGGTTTCGGCTTTGGAACGGGGGCCTTTTCAGGGGTGTTCGGGATTGGAGGCGGGTTTCTGATCGTGCCCGGACTAATGGCCTCGACCAGAATGCCCACCCTCAATGCCGTGGGCACAAGCCTTGTGGCCGTGACCGCTTTCGGCCTGACCACCGCGCTAAATTACGCGTTTTCGGGGCTGGTGGCATGGGGGATCGCCGCGACCTTCATCGCAGGCGGGTTTCTGGGCGGGATCGCCGGCACGGGCCTTGCGCGGAAACTTTCGGGCAAAGGCACCCTGACCACCGTCTTTGCGGGCCTGATTTTTGTCGTCGCGGCCTATATGTTATGGAAAAGCTGGACCGCGTTGTGATCCGGCTGGAAAGGAGATCTGTCATGCTTACCAAAATCAGCCCCTCCCGTGGGTCCGGCTCGCCGGTCGTGGTCGGATTTTACGAACCGGTTTCAGGATCGTGCCAGTATCTGGTGATCGACCCTGACACCCGTGCCAGCGCCCTGATTGATGTGGTGCAGGAATTCGATGTCACCGCCGCGCGCAGCGGCACAGAATCGGCGGATCATGCACTGGCGCTGGTCAAGGACCATGAGGCCGATCTGAAGCTGATCCTTGACACGCACCCCCATGCCGACCACCTCACCGCAGGCCGCCTGCTGGCCGAACGCACCGGTTGCCCGCATTGGATCGGCGAGAAATGCACCGATATCGCGAAAATCTGGACCGAAATCTATCACCTCCCGCCCCAGACGCTGGACCCTGCCACGCTGTATGACAGGCTTCTGGCCGATGGCGAGGAATTCACGCTGGGCCAGCTGCCGGTCAAGGTGATGCTCTCGCCCGGCCACACGCTTGGCTCGATCACCTATGTGATCGGTGATGCGGCCTTCGTGCATGACACGTTCATGCAGCCCGATGCAGGCACCTCGCGCGCGGATTTTCCCGGCGGTTCGGCGGCAGAGCTATGGGACAGTCTGCAGGCTATCCTTGCCCTGCCCGACGAGACGCGGATCTTTGTCGGCCATGATTACGGCACCAAAACCCGCGAGGAACCGGCATGGGAAAGCACCGTGGCGCAGCAGAAAGCCGAGAATATCCATATTGGCGGCGGACGCAGCCGTGCGGAATATATCGCATTGCGTGAAAAACGGGATGCCACGCTGAGCCTGCCCAAGCAGATGCTGCATGCCCTTCAGGTCAATCTGCGTGGCGGTCGCCTGCCCGAGCCGGAAGCCGACGGGCATCGCTATTTCAAAATCCCCGCAAACAGGTTCTAGGACCGGTTGCGTCTTGGGTCGGGCACCGGACAGCCCGACCTGCCGCCCCGACCTCTGGCATGGGCAGTCATGGCCCGCGCCCCCTTTGGCCCGAAGAACAGCCCCGAGGGGCGCGTCAGGGGGAGGACGGACCCGGGGCCTCGGGGCCGACAAACAGCTGGGCGATTTCACAGATGGCGCGCCAGCCCTGTTCCAGGGCCATGTCGGATGTGACCCTGTTTTCCAGCCACGCCATGATCCCGTTCCAGGAGGCGCTCATCAGCATCTCCGCAAGCACCGCGCGGAAAAGCTGGGTGGATTCGGGCAGACGGTCCTCCAGCATCTGGGCCAGCCTCTCGCTCATGGCAGCCCGCTCGGCCATATAGACCTTCAGCACCTTCGGCTGCGTCTGCAAGGCAGGGACGATGATCGCCAGTTCGGCCTTGCGCGGCACCGCCCGCATCATCATCGCCCGCAAAAGCTGGTAGAGATCGTCCGCCAAAACCCCGCTGCCCGGAACAAGTGTGCGGCAGATCTCGTCCGTCAGAAACGGAACCTGCCCGAAAAGCGCGGCTTCCTTGTTGGCGTAGTAGTTGAAAAACGTCCGCGCACTGATTCCCGCCTGCTGGCTGATCATTTCGGTCGTAATGGCGTCAAAGCCGTAATCCCGCGAGAGATCGATCGTCGCCTGCTGAATCACCTGCGCCATTTCCGCCTTACGGCGCGATCTCAAATCACTCATGCCTCTCCCCTGAGCAAGTCGGCACATCCCGCTTTATAGGAAGCCTTGGCCGCGTATCAGAACACCTGACCCTTGCTGTTTTTACGTGCATCGGGCCGAAATATTTTCAAAAATCAAGCGCTCGTTATCGCGCCAGATATTTACACTTTCGGCAAATTTTGCACACTCTGCAAGAATTGACCATAGACTTCGTCGCCAGGCCATCGTCAAGAGCGAGTGACAGCGGAACGATAGAAACGAGCGGATATGATGAACACAAAATTACGCATGCCTCTGGTGGCGGCCTTCCTTGCACCGGCGATGGGGCTGGGCACCACAGGGATCGCCTTTGCACAGGCCTACCAACAGCCGAATGCCGAAGTCGGGTATGTCGTGCTGCATCCAAGCGACGTTCCGCAGACCATCGAGCTTCCGGGCCGCGCCGTGGCCTTTGAACAGGCCGATATCCGTCCGCGCGTGGACGGGGTGATCATGCAAAAGCTCTATAAACCCGGGGCAGAGGTGAAAACCGGTGATCCGCTGTTCCAGCTGGACGATGCCAGCTATCAGGCCACGGTCGAGGCGGATGAGGCGACAGTGGCCGAAGCCGAAGCCGATCTGCCTGTCAAACAGGCCGCCTATGACCGTGCCGCCAAACTTGAGGGGTCAGGCTATACCGCAGCCGATGTAGAAACCGCCCGCTCGGATCTGGCATCGGCAAAAGCGACGCTGCAATCGGCGCAAGCGGCGCTGAAATATGCCAAGATCGAGCTTGGCTGGACCACGATCCGTTCGCCGATTGACGGGGTGGTGGATGTGGCCGATGTCTCGACCGGCGACCTTGTGACCTCGGGGCAGGACACCGCCCTGACCACGGTCACGACGCTTGATCCGATCGATGTGGAATTGCTGGAACCTGCCGCCGATATCCTGTCGCTCCGCTCCAAGGTCAAGAACGGCGAATTGCAGCTTTCCGACAAGTTGCAGGCCAATCTGGTGCTTGAAAACGGCGAGACCTATAAAGCGACTGGCGAGCTGGTCACCCCGTCTCCGACGGTGTCCACCACCACCGGTTCGGTCACGGTGCGCTTCCGCTTCGACAATCCCGACCATATCATCCTGCCGGGCATGTTCCTGCGCGGGAATGTGCAGCTCGGCTCGCTCAAGGCCTTTCTGGTGCCCCAGCGCGCAGGCGAGCATGATACCAATGGCAATCTGAGCTTCTTCGTGGTCGATGCGGACGGCAAGGCCAAACAGGTCAGCGTGCCGACCGAAGGCAGCACCGATACCGCGTGGATTGTGACCTCCGGCCTTGAGGACGGGGTGAAAGTGATCGTGGACGGGCAGAAAACCCTGCAGGACGGTGCCACAGTGAAGGCCGTGCAGGTGAAGATTGCCGACGACGGCACCACGCAGGATGTCGCCACCGACGCCGCCTCTCAGGACAGCGCCGAGAGCGCAGCAACGGCGGACTGATCCGATGGCACAGTTCTTCATTCACCGGCCCGTCTTTGCTTGGGTGCTTGCGATTGTCCTGATGATCGCGGGTGTCTTCGGGCTAAACTCGCTTGCGATTTCGCAATATCCCGAAGTCTCGCCGACCACGGTGCGGATTCAGGCCACCTATACCGGAGCCTCCGCCCAGATCGTGGCCAATTCGGTGACATCCGTCATCGAGGACGGCATGACAGGGCTGGATGGTCTGCTTTACATGACCTCGAACTCCTCGCAGGGCAGTTCGCAGATCTCGCTTGTCTTCAACTCCAGCACCGACGCCGATATGGCGCAGGTGCAGGTGCAGAACAAGTTACAGCTGGTCGAGAGTTCCCTGCCTACAGCCGTGACCCAGACGGGGGTCTCGGTCACCCGCTCCACCAGTTCGATCCTGCTGGTGGGCGCGCTTGTCTCCGACGATAACAAGCGCAGCAATGTCGAATTGGGGGATCTCTTCTCGAACCAGATGGAAGATACCGTCCAGCGTCTGGAAGGCGTCGGCTCGATTCAGGTCTTCGGGTCGGAATATGCCATGCGCATCTGGCTCGATCCGGCAAAGCTTTACAAATACTCGCTGACCCCTTCGGATGTCACCGATGCCGTTTCGGAACAGAACACCAACGTCACGGTCGGGTCGCTGGGCGATCTGCCAAGCAAGAACGGGCAGGAAGTCACCATCTCGCTGAAGGCCCAAAGCCAGCTTTCGACGGTGGATGATTTCCGCAAGATCCTGCTGAAAACCAATGATGACGGCTCTTCGGTCTATCTGGGCGATGTCGCTACGGTCGAGCTGGCCGATGACGATTACTCGGTGCTGGGCCAGTATAACGGCAAGAACGCCACCGGTTTCGGCGTCAACCTGCAAAACGGTGCCAATGCCGTCGAGACCTCCGAGCGCGTCCATACCGCGCTTGACAAGCTGGCCAAGTCGCTGCCCGAAGGCGTGACGCTGGTCTATCCCTATGACACGACCCCGTTCATTCAGGAATCCATCCACCAGATCTATCACACCCTCTTCGAGGCCATCGTGCTGGTCTTCGTGGTGATCATGGTCTTTCTGCAAAGCTGGCGGGCGACCATTATCCCCTGTATCGCGGTGCCGGTGGTTCTGCTGGGCACATTCGCCGTGCTTGCCGCCACGGGGATGTCGATCAACACATTGACGATGTTCGCCCTTGTGCTGGCCATCGGGCTATTGGTGGATGACGCCATCGTTGTGGTGGAAAACGTCGAACGGGTGATGGAAGAAGAAAAGCTGGGCCCTGTCGAGGCGACCGAGAAATCCATGAAGGAGATCTCGACCGCGCTGGTGGGGATCGTGGTGGTGCTGTCTTCGGTATTCCTGCCGATGGCCTTCATGTCCGGCTCGACCGGTGTGATCTACCGGCAGTTCTCGGTGACCATCATTTCGGCAATGGTGCTGTCGTTGCTGGTGGCGCTGATCCTGACGCCGGCCATGTGTGCAAGCCTGCTGAAACCCTCGCATGACAAGCCCAAGATCTGGCCCGCGCGCAAGTTCAACAAAGGCATGGACCGCGTCAATTCCGGCTATACCGGCACGGTCATCCGCCTGATCCGCCGTCCGTTCCGGATGCTGGTCGTGGTGGTGGCGGTTGGCGTGGGCATCTATGGCGTCTATTCCCGCCTGCCTTCGAGCTTCGTACCGACCGAGGATCAGGGCGTGCTGATGGCGTCGATCTCGCTGCCGCAGAACGCGACGCGGGCGCAGACCCAACAAAGCGTTACGGCCATCACCGACTTCATGAAGCAGAACTACCCCGACGCGACCAAAAGCGTGTTTGCGGCGATCGGCTTCGGCTTCTCGGGGTCCGGCCAGAACAATGCGATGATGTTCGTCAAGCTGTCGGATCTGGAAGACCGCAAGGGCATCACGGCAGCCTCCATCGCGATGAAAGCCAATATGTTCTTCGGCTCGGGGCGTTACGGGCAGGTCTTCTTCCTGCAACCGCCGCCGATCCACGGGATGGGCTCGTCTGACGGGTTCGAGATGTATCTGATCGACCAAGGCAATGAGGGGCTCGACAAGCTGCGCGAGACGGCCGCCAAGGTGGCCCAGAAAGCGCAGGAATCGGGCAAGGCAACCGCCATCCGCGGCTATGAGGCCAATTCCAAGACGCAGCTTGCGATCAATCTGGATGCGGCCAAGGCGCAGTCGATGGGGCTGACGATCTCGGACATCAACTCCAACCTCTCGACCATCTTCGCGGGCAGCTATGTCAACGACTTCACGCTGAACGGCAAACTGCGCGACGTGCGGGTGATGGGCGATCAGGCATACCGGATGCAGCCGGGCGATATCAAGAAATGGTATATGCGTAACAGCGATGACGAAATGGTTCCGATGTCGGCCTTCTCGTCGCAAAGCTGGGGGCAGACCTATACCAAGATCGCCCGTTATGGCGGCGTCAACGCGATCGAATTGCAGGGCTCTCCGGCATCGGGCGTCTCGTCCGGGGATGCGATGGCCGAAATGGAGAAAATCGTCGATAGCATGGATGGCAATTACCAGAGCGCCTGGGTCGGCCTGTCCTATCAGGAACAGCTCTCGGGCAATCAGGAACCGATCCTGTATACGCTTTCGGCAGTGGTCGTCTTCCTTGCGCTGGCGGCGCTCTATGAAAGCTGGTCGGTGCCCTTCGCGGTGATGCTGGCCGTGCCGATCGGCCTGCTCGGGGCGCTGATCGCGGCTCTGGTCTTCGGGCAGTCGAATGACGTCTACTTCAAGGTCGGGATGCTGACGACCATCGGTCTGGCGGCGCGTAATGCCATCCTGATCGTGGAATTCGCCGAGACACTCCGCGCCGAGGGGCTGGGCCTGTTCGAGGCGGTGAAAACGGCCGCGCGGATGCGTCTGCGCCCGATCCTGATGACCACCTTTGCCTTCGGGCTGGGGGTTCTGCCCCTTGCCATTGCCAGCGGCACAGGTGCAAATGCGCAGAACTCCATCGGGATCGGCATGTTGGGCGGGATCCTCTTCTCGGCTGTCTTCGGTATCCTGATGGTTCCGGTATTGTATGTGGCGGTCCGTCGTCTTGTTGACAGAAAATCCGGCGCAGGCCGCAAGGAGAATGCATGATGCGCTTTATGAAACTGGTTCCGCTAATGGTTCTCGCGGGATGTGCGGTCGGGCCGGATTACAAAACGCCCGCCGTGCCTGTCACCACCCAATTCGTGGGCGGGGACACCAGCCCGCTGGCGCAGGTGGCCTATCGTGCATGGTGGCGCGATTACCGTGACCCGCTGCTCAACGAGCTGGTCGAGACGGGGATGAAACAGAGCCTCGACATCCTGCAGGCGCAAGAGCGCATCCGTCAGGCACGCGCCCAGCTTCGCCAGACCGGCGTGAACGAGGCGCTCAGCGGGTCGGCCAGCGGGTCCAAGACCCGCTCGGGCGTCACCAAAGGGGGCGGGTCCGGCTGGGACAATGCCACCGGCACGCTGGATGCGGATTTCGTGCTCGACCTGTTTGGCGGATTGCGCCGCGAACGCGAGGCGGCCAAGGCCAATCTGGCAGCCAGCCAGGCCAATGTCGGCACCGAGCGTCTGGCATGGCTGGCCGAGCTGGTCGCCGATTATGCCGATGCGCGCTATTACCAGCAGGCGCTGGAGCTGACGCGCAAAACCATCGCGACCCGTCAGGATACGTTCAACATTACCCAGCAGGAAGTGAATGCCGGTGCCGCGACCACGCTGGAACAGGCCGAAGCCGAAGCCGCGCTGGAATCGGCCAAAGCCGATCTGCCCAACTACCTTGCGCAATTCCGCGCCAAGGTTTTTGCCATCGCGACCTTGCTGAACGTGCCCGCCGGCCCGTTGATGGACCGGATGGAAAAAGGGGCCGCCCCGTTGCGGATTCCGACCGACAGCGCCACCGGCGTTCCGGCGGACCTGCTGCGCAACCGTCCCGATATCCGCTATTACGAAGCGGTGCTGCATCAGGAAGTGGCCACCGTCGGCGTGGACACGGCAGCCCTTTACCCCTCGCTCAGCCTCTCGGGCACCGTGTCGGGCACCAGCAAATCCACCAGCTGGAGCTTCGGCCCCACCATCACCCAGGCCATCTTCAATCAGGGGTCCCTGCGCGCCGCCCGCGATGCGCAGGTCTCCGCCGCCAAACAGGCCGAGATCGACTATCGCTCGGCCATCACCTCGGCGGTGGAAGATGTGCAGGTCGCGCAGTCCAACCTGCGTCAGTACCGCGCGCAGGCCGCACAGCTTAACCGCGCGGCGCAATCCTATTCCAAAGCCTTGGAACTGGGGCGCACCACCTATCGCAATGGCGGCATGACCCTGCTTGACCTGCTGGATACCGACCGTTCCGAAGCATCGGCACGGATCTCGGCAGCCTCGGCGGCCAATAGCGCGGCACAGGAATGGGCGACCTTGCAGATCGCCATCGGTGCGGGCGCAGGCTATGCCGAAAGCCCCGAAGAGGCTCCGGCCCCCAAGGCCGCCGCCAAATAGGCTTTGGGATAGGGGGGCGCGCCCCCCTGCACCACCAGAAAAGGGCGGTCCCGTGAGGGGCCGCCCTTTGTGGTTTCGGCAAGCCGCGCGGGCAAACCGTGCCGTCCCTCGGAACGGCGCTTAGGAGCAGCCCCTAAGAGCGGCGGAAACGACAGGCGCGCCGCACGGGCTATTGCGCCGGACGGGCGGATCGTGGAGCGGCCAGCACGGGCTGCGCCTCGGCAAGAAGTGCCTCCAGCCGGTCGACCAGCCCCTGCGGGTCAAGGCTGGAGCGGTGACTGAGCTTGCTGACCGGAAAGCCACATTCCTGCGCGGCAAGGAAGGGATCGAGCGTCGCATTCCCCTCCAGCGCGGCCATCAGATAATAGGCGGGCACGGCGGGCAGGCTTCCGGCGGCACGAAATGCATGGCGCAGCTTCGCATTGCGGATCATCGCCCATTGGAAGGTGTAGATCATCATGAAATACTTGCGCGGCGTATGGCGCAGGCGGGTCACATAGGCATCGTAATCGGCACACCAGCGCTGGATCAGCGGGTTTTCGGGATGGGCGGCGATAAACCAGTTATCCACCCAGCGGTCATGATAGGGGCCACCAAAGGTGAAAAAGCCGGTCTGCCCGCCCAGAAGCGGCATCCATTCATCCAGCGGGCGGTGGCAATAGGTGGTCACATCGGCCCAAAGCCCGCCATAGCGGGCCAGCAGGCGCAGCCGGAGCGCATTGGCATGCAGACGGAACGCGAGGCTGTCATCGATATCGGACAAATCGACCCATTCGCCGACCGTCTCACGCGTCAGCACGCGCAGATCCCAGCCCGGGTTCATTGCCCGCCACTGGGCAATGCAGCGCTGCACGACGGGGGGGGCGGCCTCGATCCCCTGTGCCCAATACATCCAGATGATCTTCGGGATCGCCCGTCCGCGATAGGGGGCGTAATATGCCGGTGTCGCCTCGGGGGCATTGAACATCATCTGCGCGGTCAGATGGCGGTTATGACGGTCGATATGGCGGGCGTAAAGTTCAAGCCCCGGCGCATAAGGCAGCTCCGAACGCAGCCATTTCGCGGTGAACCGCGCGGATTTGAGAGCTTTGGACAGGCAGGAAGGAAGGGGCATGGGAGATCCTGAAAACGGTTTTCAGAAGGAATTTAGGGAGAGATGGCGCGCGGGCTACAGGATTGCGTCGAGTTCGCGCCACACACGCAGGGCATTGGTTTCGAAATAGGTTTGCGAATACCGCTCGTGGATTCTGGCACAGGCGCGGGCGCAAAGCACATCGAAAACCTTCGGGCTCTCCTCGAAAGCGGCAATTTGTTGCTCGACCGTCAGCACCATGCCCGCGAAATCGCCTTCGGGGATCGGGAAGCCGGTGCTCCGGTCGAAATATTCCGCAGCCCCTAGCCCGTCATAGCCAATGGCCACCGCCCCCGCAGCCATCGCTTCCGCCGCCGGAAAGCCAAGGCTTTCGCGCCGCATGAGCGAGATGAAAAAGCGGCTTTTGCGCAACTTGTCGATCACCTGTGCGCGCGGGATGCCATCAATCGCTTCCAGCCGGTAGCCCTGTAGCTTGCCGCGTTTTTCCAGCATCTCGACGATCTGGCGCGCCTCTTCGGGACGCTTGCGCGGCATATAGGTGATCAGCCGCTCCTTGTCGGGCATCGGCACGAAACCGATCTCTTCGGGCTTCATGCTGACCGGAAATTTCAGCACCGTCTCGGCCTCGATCAGGTCGAGATGGGTATGGCAGACCTCGGAGGTGCTCAGATAGGCCCGCACCGAGCGCGCCGGATCAAGGCCGCGCTCGACCGCGCGTTGATAGCTTTCCATCAGCAGGAACGGGTTCTGCACCAGAATGCACAGTGTCTGGCCGGGGAACGCCTCCAGCGCCTCGGCCAGAAAGAGTTCGGGCATCACGATCACATCCTCCGGCCGCGCCACGTAACGCGGATTGGGGCCGGCAAGGCGCACCCGACGGCGCGTCTTGAGATAATATCCCAGACGGCTGCGGCGCGGCTGGTAACGGCCATAGATACGGTCGAATGCGCCGGTCCAGAATTTGGGCAGATCCTGCGGATGGTCGGGATAGCAGCCGGACGGGCTGTTATGCAACAGCGCGCAATCCAGCCCATTGCGTCGCAACAGCGCCACCAGATCATAGATCACCGCGACCCCGCCTGCGGCTTTTGTGATGTCCGGGCTCCAGAAAAGATAGCGACGGGTCATTGAATATCCACGATAAGGAATAAATTTAACCCTGTTTTGGCCTTTTGCTGCGCAGTTGACAAGCATGTAAGCGGATAATCGTCAAGGTTGTGCCGCGACGCAGCGACAATCGTGTGAGGTCTCTTGTCATGGGCGCGCCAAAGGGTCAAACTGCACCAAAGTCGCTTCAATTTCAGCACGGAACCTTTCATGCCCCACTCAGGTCGTCGCTATGCACTGATCACCCCCTGCCGTGACGAGGCGCAATATATGCGCCGCACGCTGGACAGTGTTGTCGCGCAAACCGAACACCCCGCCCTCTGGTTGATCGTCGATGACGGTTCGACAGATGACACCCCGCAGATCCTTGCAGAATATGCCGCGCGGCATGACTGGATCCGCGTGGTTCCCAAACCCAATCGCGGCGCGCGCGCTGTGGGTCCGGGCGTGATCGAAGCCTTCTATTTCGGCCTTGACCAGATCGATATGGGCGCATTCGACTATATCTGCAAATTCGACCTCGATCTGGAAATGCCCAGCGGATATTTCGCGATCCTGATGGACAAGATGGAGGCCAATCCGCGTCTGGGGTCGTGCTCGGGCAAGCCGTGGTTCATGTGGAACGGGGCCAAGGTCTCGGAGAAATGCGGCTCGGAAATGTCGGTCGGCATGACCAAATTCTACCGTGTGCAATGTTTCCGCGAGATCGGCGGCTTCGTGCGCGAAGTGATGTGGGATGCGATCGATTGCCACAAATCCCGCCAGCTTGGCTGGCAGGCCCGCGCCTTTGACGACGAGGCGCTGTCTTTCGAGCATCTGCGTCCGATGGGGTCGTCGCAGAAGTCGGTCTATACGGGACGGATGCGCCACGGCTATGGCCAGTATTTCATGGGGTCGAGCTTCTGGTTCTTCACCGCAAGCTGCATTTTCCGCATGGCGCACCCCCCCTATGTCACCGGCGGACTTGCCTCGTGGTGGGGATATGTGCGTGCCGCCCTTCAGGGCAAAGAGCAGCTCCCCGACCCCGAGTTGCGCGCCTTCATCCGGTCTTACCAGCGCCGCGCACTGGTCAAGGGCAAGGATGCGGCGATTGCCGAAATCGATGCAGCACAGGCACCGGTCTGGGATGCGCGCGCCGCCGTCTGAGGCGCGGCACTCCACGCCGGTTCCCGCCATCTAGCCGCTCAGTCGCCCTGGCGCCGCGACCGAAAGCCTCTGGCCGCGCCGCCACAGGGCGCCCGCTCGAACAGCTCGCACAAACGGGGCGCTCAAACGGGGCGCGCTCCCCTTCTTTCCGGGTCAGAAAGGCACCGCGATGACAGGACCACAGAAACGCGAAACGCATGTGGAAACCATGCGGGGACTGGCCTGTCTGGCGCTGGTATCCTACCATGTGGTCGGCGCGACCCCGCAGGTCGGGCTGGAGGTTCCCGGCACCGACTGGCTGTTCCGGCTGCAACTGATGCTGGCGGATATGCGGATGCCGCTGTTCAGCTTCATCTCGGGCTATGTCTTCACCGCCGTGCTGAGTGCGCGCAAAAGCTGGGGGCAGGTGCTAACCAGCAAGATGCGCCGCCTGCTGGTGCCGATGATCTTTGTCGGCGGCCTGTTCTGGGTGATTGGCGATGCCACCGGACGGGTGCAGATGCCGTGGGTCGATACTCTTTTCCTGCCCTATGCGCATTTCTGGTTCCTGCAGGCGACCTTCACGCTGATGGTACTGCTTCTGGCGCTCAACTGGCTTTATGCGCAAATCAGGCCCGACGCCTTCGCCCGCGACCCCAAAGCGGTGTCGGTGCGCAATGCCGCGCTGATCGGCGCCCTCGGGGCGGCCATCTTCATCTCGGGGCGGCTGGACGGGTTCCAGATCTTTTCCTTCCCGCGTGCTGCCTATCTGGCGCCGTTCTTCATGGGCGGGCATATCGTTGCGCAGCGCCTGAAACCGGCACTGGCGGGGCTGTCGGATCGCGGCTGGCCGCGTGTGCTTGCCGGTCTCTGGCTGGGGGCGCTGGTTCTGTGGGGGGCGCTGTGCGCCTTCCAGCTTCTGGGCCCGTGGCAGTCCGAGATCCGGCGCAGCCTGTCGGTGCTGGTCGGGCTGACAGCCGCCCTGTCCTTTCTGGTGCTGCGGGTCCATATCCGGTTTCTGGCATGGATCGGCGACAAGTCCTTTACCATCTACCTGTTCCACGTCTTTTTCACCGCGGCGGCGACCTTGGCGATGCAGCATCTCCTGCCCGCTCTTGACCGACACTGGATCTATCCGGTCTCGCTTCTATGCGGCCTGACCGGCCCGATCCTGCTGCATCAGGTGATCCTGCAGTCGCGCCTGTCGCGCTTCCTCTGTCTGGGGATCGGCATGCCGTTCGCACCGCGTCGCGTGGCCACTGCGGCACGATAGAACGGGACGGGCCTGCCCGCCCCGCCCCGCATCAGAATGTACATCCCCGCGCAGGGATCAGTCAGCGAAAACCTGCCCCGCAAACAGCTTGCGCGCCGTGCGCACAGATCCTGCGGCCACGGGATAACCCGCGCCATCGGTGCGCAGGACAATATCGGCCGCCCCCGTCGGATGCTCTATGCGGAAGGTCTCGCCCTCTGGCAGCCGCGCAAGAGGCGCGGCCACCGTGCCCTCAATCGTGCAGGCCGAGGCCACACTGATCGCGGCGAAAACCCCGATAGAAGCGTGACAGCGATGGGGAATGAAACTGCGCGTCGCAATCACCCCGTCCTCTTGCGCGGCACTGAGAATGGTCATTTTCGGCACGGATTTCTCGGACACATCGCCAAGCCCCATCAAAGGCCCCACCTGCAGCCGCAGGGCCTCGAGCCTTGCGCGCAGGGGCATGTCCCCTTCCAGCGTCTCGCGGCTTTCCTGCCCTGTCAGCCCCAGATCCTGCGCGGCGACAAGCGCGACCGGCATGCCATAATCGATCAGGGTCATCGCTATGCCATCCACCCAATCGCGCGGCTGGCCGGTGGGAAACAGGTGACCGCACATCGACCCCGCCAGATTGGAAAACAGCAACCGCACCGGTGCCGCCGTACCGGGCACACCGTCAATCGCGGTCGTGCCCCGATAGCTGACCCGCCCTTGCGGTGTCTGCACCGTGGCCTCGGCAATCTCGCCGGTATTGCGCATATGGATCCGCAGCGATGTCTCGCCCTCCTGCGCGGCAACAAGCCCCAGCTCCAGCGCCGCAGGCCCGACACCGGCCAGAATATTGCCACAGGCCTGCGCATCCGACACCAGCGCCTGATCGACAAAGACCTGCAGGAAAAGGTAGTCGATATCGGCATCGTCGCGACTGGGCGGCGAAAGGATCGCCACCTTGGAGGTCAGCGGATCGGCCCCGCCGATCCCGTCAATCTGGCGCGGATCGGGCGACCCCATGATCCGCAGCAAAAGCGCATCGCGCGCCTGCCTGTCTGCGGGCAGATCGCTGGCACGGAAATACGCCCCTTTCGACGTCCCGCCGCGCATCCACAGACAGGCGATCCCCTCGGACGCCCCGCCGCCGCCGGACCCGCCGACCTGCGGCTCAGACATAGCGCAGGCCCTTTTCCTTCAGACGCGGGCGCATGTCATAGATATCCAGCCCCAATTCTCCGGCGGCAAGCCGCTGGCGCTTGGCCTCTTCGGCGGCAAGCCGTGCCGTGGCGTTGGCCATCACCTGCGCGGCCTGCGCCCGCTTGACCACCACCACACCATCATCGTCGGCACAGATCACATCTCCCGCCTCGATGCACTGCCCCGCGCAGACCACCGGAACATTCACCGATCCCAGCGTCTCTTTCACCGTGCCTTGCGCCGAGATCGCCTTCGACCAGACCGGAAAATCCATCGCCTTGAGATCCGCGATGTCACGCACCCCCGCATCGATGATCAACCCGCGACAGCCGCGCGCCTGCGCCGAGGTTGCCAGAAGATCACCGAAATAGCCGTTATCGCAGGGCGAGGTCGGGGCCAGCACCAGAATATCGCCGGGCTGGAGCTGTTCGATGGCCACATGCACCATCCAGTTATCGCCCGGCGCGGCGGAAATGGTCACGGCCGATCCGGCAATCTTTGCCCCCGAATAGATCGGGCGCATATAGCTTTGCAGACAACCGGTCCGCCCCTGCGCCTCATGGACGGTGGCCACACCGGCCTGCGCAAGAGCCGCGATCACATCGGGATCGGCGCGTTGGATATCTTGGACTACCACAGGCATCATTCTCTCCTTCTTTCAGGCTTTCCGGACCGGCGGGGTGCCATGCAGATGGAAGCTCTCGATGGTCTTCAAGCCCCAGGCCTGCCCCTTCTTGCGCTCTGTCTCGGTCCAGGTGACGGTCTCCCAGTCGGGGGCCAGAATGAGCCGCGCGCCGGAATTGGCCAGCTCGACGCGGTTGCCCGCAGGTTCCCAGACATACAGGAAGAACGTGCCCTGAACCGCATGCTTATGCGGGCCGGTTTCGATATGGATGTCGTTTTGCAGGAAGATATCGGCGGCGCGCAGGATGTCCTCGCGCTGGTCGGTGGCATAGGTCACATGATGCAGCCGTCCCGTGCCACCGCCATGTTCTTCCGTGCAGGCAAGATCATAGGTCTTGTTGTTAACGGTGAACCAGCAGCCCCCCAGCCGACCGTTATCCAGCTGGATCTGTTCGGTCACCCGCGCGCCCAGACAGGTGGTCATGAAGCGGCGGAATTCGGTCACGTCTTCGGCCAGCAGGTTGAGGTGGTCAAGACGCCGCGGGGCAGCGCCGGTAAAGGACGACGCGGTATTCTTCAGCGCGGCCCGTTCTGCCGCATCCGGCGCGGTATACCAGTTGGTATCGTAATAGATTTCGAACACATGCCCGAACGGATCCTCGAAACGGAACGCCCGCCCGTGCGACAGGTCCCCGTCATTCCAGCCGATCACCTTGAAATCCGAGGCCTCGATGGCCGCAACCCGACGCTCCAGCGCCTCGGGCGAAGAGGCGCGATAGCCGATATGGGCCACACCCGTGACATCGGATCTGGTCAGTTTGAGCGTGCAGAATTCGTAATCATCCCATGCCCGCAGATAGGCCGAGTTCCCGTCCTGCGCCGAAAGCTTGAGCCCGTAGACGCGGGTGAAAAAATCGAGGCTCTCGTCGAATTTGTCGGTGAGCATCTCGACATGGCCGAGATGGGCAATGTCGAAGCTTGGATTGGTTGCCGGATGGCTCATGATAGTCTCCTCCCGAAACGGCCCGAGGGCCGCCTCTCTTACAATTCGTCGACGGTGCGCGGGAAAACCGACTGGAACCCCTCGCCATACTGGCAGTCACGCCCTCCCGACATACCACCGGAATTGCGCTTGAAATGGTTGGCGCGCTGTTGGGCCACGCGGGTGTAATATTCCCACAGATGGACCTGCCCGTTCATGCATTCCATCGCCGCCCGCTTCTTGTCCCAGACCGATGTGATGTCGAGGAACGTATCGGGTTTCCAGCCCATCTGCTCGGTCTGATGCGGCTCGAACAGGTATAGTTGCGGCGCGCCCAGCACCTTCTCGCCCGGATTATGCCCCCAAGCCTGCGCCACCATCCGCGCCTCAAGCGCGATGCGGGTGGTATACATATGGTCGGTATTATAGGGATCATACTGGCTATGGCTGAGCATGAATTTCGGCTGCACCTTACGGATCAGATCGACCAGACGGAATTTGTCCTCGCGGTCAAGCTCCAGCGGGTAATCCCCCAGATCGAAGCAGTGCAGATCGGCCACGCCCAGAACCGCGGCGGCTTTCTCGGCCTCGTCACGGCGGATCGCCTTCACCTCGTCAAGCGATTTGCCCTCTTTCCAAAGCCGCGCGCTTTCTCCCCGCTCTCCGAATGACAGGCAGGCCACCGTCACGTCATAGCCAAGCGCGGCATGCAGCGCGATGGCCCCGCCGCAGCGCCACACGAAATCCGCCGCATGCGCGCTGATCACCAGCGCCGTTTTACGATCTGACATTCTTTCCTCCGAGATCCTCGAAACCTGTTGTCGCAAACTTCCGGAAATCCGGCAGCGGAGGCAATTCAGAAACATTCGCCAACCCATAAGAACGCGCTATAACCGCTTTGAAATACGCACCGATCGGCCCAAAATTCACACGAGTTTGCAAGGGGCCATGACAGGATGACACAGCTAACATTGATCGGGTTCGGAGAGGCCGCCCAAGCCTTTGCCAAGGGCTGGAACGCCCCGCGAGGCTTTGACTTGGGCTGCTATGACCGGAAGATGGGCGGCGCAGAGCGCGCCACGGTTCTGGAGCGGGCGGCGGCGCTCTCTGTTACCGCGCAGGACAGTCCCGAGGCCGCCCTTTCCGGCGCACAGATCGTGCTGTCGCTGGTGACCGCCGATCAGGCTGTCCATGCCGCGCGCGACTATGCGCCCTTCCTGCGCCCTGAGGCGCTGTGGCTTGACTGCAATTCCTGCGCGCCCAGCAGCAAGACACAGGCGGCGGGCTATGTGCAGGCGGCGGGCGGGCGCTATGTGGATGTGGCGGTGATGGCACCTGTCTATCCGAAACTGCATCATGTGCCGCTGCTGGTGTCCGGCCCGCATGCGGCATCCGCCCTGCCCTATCTTCAGGCGCTGGATATGCGTGCCACGCTGGCAGGCCCCGAAATCGGCGCGGCGTCTTCTGTAAAGATGATCCGCTCGGTGATGATCAAGGGTATGGAGGCGCTCAGTGCCGAATGTCTGCTGGCGGCCCGCCGCGCCAATCTGACCGATGCGGTGATCGCCTCGTTGCAGGCTTCCGACCCCGATACGGATTGGGCCGCACGGGGCAATTACAATCTGGAACGCATGATGGTGCATGGCACACGCCGCGCCGCCGAGATGGAAGAGGTCGCCAAGACGCTGGCCGATCTGGGGCTGCCCAACGACATGGCGCAGGCCGTCACGCGGTGGCAAAGGACCGTCGGGTCACTGGGGCTGGGCGCGGGCAAAGATGGTCTCGAATCCCGTAGCACCGCTGTGCTAGAAGGGTTGGCACATAAAGGGTAAGGGCAATGCTGGGCTCCAATCTGCGCCATTTGCGCGTCTTTCATGCGGTGGCCGAAACGGGCTCGGTGACGCGGGCGGCAGAGCTTTGCCTTGTGTCGCAACCCGCCGTGACACAGGCGATTGCCAAACTGGAAGCCGAGGCCGAACTGCCGCTGTTCCGGCGCACGTCACAGGGGTTTTTCCTGACCGAAGCGGGGGCACTGCTGGCGCGGCGCGGCAAACGCGCGCTGGACATGCTGGACGGGGCGCTGAACGAGATCGCCCCCCGCCTGCCACTCACCGCGACGCGGGCGCAGCTTCTGGCGCTGATTGCCACCTCGGAGGCGCAGAATTTCTCCTTGGCGGCCCGCCAGCTTGGCATTGCCCAGCCGACGGTGCATCGGGCCGTGACCCAGTTGGAACGCGAGGCGGGCAAGGCGCTTTTCCAGCGCAGTGCGTTCGGCATCGTGCCAACCCGCGCCTGCGCCATGCTGGCACGGATCGCGCGGCTGAGCTTTGCCGAGCTGGATCAGGCGGTGTCGGAACTGGGTGATCTGGTGGGGCGCGAAGTCGGGGAGATCACCATCGGAGCGATGCCACTGGCGCGGTCGCACCCGATGCCGAAGGTGCTGGCGCGGTTTCGCGAAAAACGCCCGAATCTGCGGATCCGCATTATCGAAGGCACGTATGACGAGCTTCTGGGCCAGTTGCGGCGGGGCGATCTGGACTTCCTGATCGGTGCGCTGCGCAGTCCCGCCCCCATCGAGGATGTGGTGCAGGAAAGGGTGTTCGACGATGATCTGGTGCTACTGGCGGGCCATCACCATCCGCTCTTGCACCGCCCGTTGTCTCTGGAGGTGCTGCGCCAGCAGCACTGGCTGGTCACCCGCACTGGCACACCGACGCGCACCCAGTTCGACGCGATGTTCCATGCGGCGGGTCTGGCGCTGCCCGACAGCATTATCGAAACGGGCTCTGTCATCCTGATGCGCGAGATGATGGAAATTTCCGAGGTGCTGTCCTGTGTCTCGCATCTGCAGGCCCGCGCCGATATCGACCGCAAGCTGGTGGCGGTGCTGCCTTTCGCGGTGCCCCATTCCACCCGCGCCATCGGGTTGACCTATCGCCGTGACTGGATGCCGACGCCTGCGCAAAGCCTGATCATGGAAGAGATCCGGCAGGCCTCTGCCGAGGCGTTATAGCGTAAATTTATGAAGGGGCGCTTTCTTCTGATTGGTAGAGCCCCGATTTAAAATGTGATCTTTCAGGGCGAAGTAGCGCGGGGGGAGCCCGCTACACCAAGGGGAGGATGACATGAAAGCCGCTAATCTCTTGCTGGGTCTGATGATGGGATCCGGACTGGCCGTCACCGCACAGGCCGACGAAATGAAATTTGCCAATTTTATGCCTGCAGGGCATCCTTATGTGGCATCGACCTTCCAACCCTTTGCCGATCAGGTGGCGCAGGCCACCAAAGGCGATGTGACCGTCAAGCTGTATTCCGGCGGCGAACTGGGGGCAGGCCCTGCCGAGCAATATGGCCGTGTCGTGGACGGGGTGGCGGAATTCGCGGTCTCGCTTCCGGGCTATACCGCCTCGCAATTCCCGCTGACGCTGACCGCCGAACTGCCCGGACTGCTGGACGAGAAGACCGGCACGCAGGAGCTGAGCGCCCATCTCGACCTGTTCGCCAAGGAATACCGGCGCGCGCATCTGGTGGCGCTGTGGTCCAATGCCGAAAACATCCTGTTCACCGTGAAAAAGCCCGTTCATAGCCCTGCAGATCTAAAAGGGCTGAAGATCCGCGTGCCGTCGCGCAATACCGGCCGACTGGTCGAGGCATGGGGGGGCACGCCGGTCTCGATGCCGGTGTCCGAAATCTATAACAGCCTGCAGACCGGCGTGATCGACGGGGCGATGATCGATGGCACGGGGATCAATGCCTTCAAGCTGTCCGAGGTCACGAATTACATCACGATGGGCATGGAAACGACCATCTCGCCCTTCTTTATCCTGATGAACCGCGACGCCTATGCCGATCTCAGCGAGGCCGACCAGAAGGCCATCGATGCGGCAGGGCTGGAGGCGGCGAAGAACGGCCATGACAGCCAGCTTGCCGTTGCCAGCAAGGGGATCGCGGATTTCGCCGCCCTGCCCGGCAAGCAGGTGATCCATCTCACCCCCGAGGAAGCGTCCGCCTTTGACAGGCTGTCGGACGGGCTGGTGAAAACCATCGCGAAAGAAGAGGGCAAGGACGCCCAGCATATCGTTGACGTGCTTTCGGCGCAGTAACCGTGATGGAACCTGTATCTCGCCCGCTCTGGCTACAGATCTTCGACCGCGCCAATCTGGTTCTGGTGACCTTGGCAGGGGCCTTCCTGATGGTGGTGCTGGGACTGGTCTTTGTGGGGGTGTTTGCACGCTATGTCTTCAATGCCCCCATCCTTGGCATCAATGAGGTGGTGCAACTGGCCTCGGCGGCGGTGGTCATGTTGGCCCTGCCCTATTGCACCTCCTATTCGGGCCATGTCAGCGTGGATGTGCTGGACGGGGTCATCGGCGCGTGGGGGCGCTTTCTGGGCGATATCGTCTCGCGCGTGCTGTCGTCTTTCGTGCTGTATATCCTGTGCACACGGGCCATCGCCAAGGCGGTGGATGCGTGGGACTACGAAGACACCACCAATATGCTGGGCCTGCCGCTTTGGCCGTTCTACGCGATCATCGCGGCGGGCGTGGCGCTGTGTATCGTGGTGATGGCCCTGCAAGCCATTGTTATTATGATTGAAAAGGTGCGCGCATGACCGATCTCTCTGTTGGCCTGCTGGGCATTGGCGGGCTCTTCCTGCTGATGATCTTCCGCACTCCGGTGGCGTTCGCCATGCTGATCGTGGGCTATTTCGGGCTATGGCAGCTTGAGGGCAGCCGCACGGCGGGTGCCGTCACCCTGACCGAGACCTATTCGGCGGTGACCAATTATAACCTGATCGTGGTGCCCATGTTCATCTTACTGGGCAATATCTCCTCGGTCGCCGGATTCTCGCGCGCCTTGTATGATGCGGCCTTCGCATGGGTCGGGCGGTTCAGGGGCGGTCTGGCCTCGGCCTCGGTGCTGGGCTGCGCGGTGTTCTCGGCGGTGTCGGGCTCATCTGTGGCCACGGCGGTGACCATCGGCAAAGTGGCGCTGCCGGAGATGAAACGGCTGGGCTATGGCGATGCGCTCTCGACGGGGTCCATCGCCGCAGGCGGCACGCTGGGCTTCCTGATCCCGCCCTCGACCGGCTTCGTGCTCTATGCCATCCTGACGGAAGAATCCATTGGCCGCCTGTTCATGGCGGGAATCTTGCCGGGACTGCTGCTGATGGGCCTTTTCATCGGCACGATTGCCATCATCGCGACACTCTCCCCCGAAACCGGCCCGCGCGGCGCTCGGGTGCCGCTGACACGGCGTCTGGCCCTGCTGGGGCGGGCGATGCCGCTTCTATCGATCATCGGCATTTCCATTGGCGGGATCTATGCGGGGATCTTCACGCCGGTCGAGGCCTCTGCCATCGGAGCGGGGCTGGTGACCCTGCTGGCCTTCGTGATGCGGGCCATCAGCCTGCGCACCTTCCGCGATGCCCTCTTCGAGACACTGAAGACATCGGCCATGCTCTATATGGTCGTGATCGGGGCCAATGTCCTCAACCCGTTTCTGGCGGTCACCCATATCCCCGAAACGCTGGGCCATGCGCTGGTATCGATGGAGATCGGCCCCTATGGCACGCTGGCGCTGATCCTGCTGGGCTATATCGTGCTGGGCATGTTTCTGGACGGGCTGTCGATGCTGGTGGTCACCATTCCGATCGTCTTTCCGGTCATCGTCCAGCTCGGGTTCGATCCGGTCTGGTTCGGGGTCGTGGCGGTGATCGTGATCGAAATGGGGATGATCACCCCGCCGGTCGGGCTGAACGTCTTTGTGGTCAAGGGGGTCGCAACCGACGTACCGATGGCCACCGTTTTCAAGGGGGTCACGCCGTTCCTGATGGCGATGGTGCTGGGGCTTTTGCTGATCATCCTGTTCCCGCAGATCGCCCTGATCGTGCCCAATTCGATGTTCGGGCAATAACGGCGGCCTGTTCGTTCCGAACCAGGGCGCGGCACCGGAACACGACCGGTGCCGCGCCTTTTTCTGTGCGGGTGAATCAGCCCCGCCGGTAGCGACAGGACCTGTAAGGCCTCGGAAAAGGTGCCCATCTGCTGTGCAATTCCCCGCAGGCCGCAAATGGCGCGACACAAAATAGCGCGATCAAAGCGTGATCCATCCCGTATCTTTCGCACTCGGGATGCGTTTTGATATCTTGAGCAAAGATACAATAAGCCAGCCAATAACACTCTTGATGTTAGCGCAAAATCACTACAATCAGCAGGCAAGGCAAGGTTTTTCACGTCTTTCGCGCGCACGCGTGATCTCCTGAACGCGGATGGCATCGGGCAGATCCTGCAAGGGCCGCGGCGCCGACAGACGCGAAACCTGACCCAAACGAGAAAGGTACACTCATGATTTCCTCATTGTATGAGAGGACAGGACACGAGGCCGATGGGGCGGCTTCCGGTCGTCTGACGCGCAGGCGTCTTCTGGGAAGCGCAACCGCCATGCTGGCCGCTGCGGCAATGCCGGCGGCGGTCGGGGCTGCGGTGACACAGCCGCTTGATGCAGACGGGTTTACCCGCCTGTCGCAACTGCTGACCGGCCGCGAGACCCTGTCGCCTGTGGTGGGCGCGCGCGCCCTTGCCGCGTTGTCGCAAGACGATGACGCTTTCGCCGCCCAGGCCGCCGAGCTTGCACAGGCCATCGAGGCCGCCGGTTTTTCGGATATGCGGCAGTTCAACAGCTTTGCCGAGGCCAATCCGGCGCTGCGTCCGGTGGCAATGAAGATCATCTCTGCATGGTATCTGGGCTATACCGGAACCCCGTCGATGAACACCACCAAAGACGATGCCCAGTTCGTATCCTATGCGGAAGCTCTGATGTACGAGCCCACCCGCGATGCAACGGTGATCCCCAGCTGGTCGCGCGGCCATTCCAATTACTGGAAAAACCCGCCCGCCTTCATGACTGGCAAGTAACAAGTTTTCGAAAGCAACCCAAATGGCAACTGAATTTGACGCCGACGTTATCGTCGTCGGCTCCGGTGCTCTAGGCAGCAATGCGGCATATGAACTCGCAAGTCGCGGCAAATCCGTGATCATGCTGGAGGCCGGCGAATGGATCCCGCGCTGGAAAGTGGTCGAGAATTTCCGCGCCTCGCCGCGCAAAGGCAACCATAACGACCCCTATCCGAACGCCCCTTGGGCGCATACCTCCTTTGACGGGGACTATCTTGAAAACACCGGCAGCTTCGAATTCAAGCCCGGGATGCTCAAGCTGGTGGGCGGCACCACATGGCACTGGGCGGCGGCCACATGGCGCTATATCCCCAATGACATGAAGCTGAAGACGCTCTATGGCGTGGGCCGCGACTGGCCGATGGACTATGACGAGCTGGAGCCGTGGTATACCAAGGCCGAATACAATCTGGGTGTGGCCGGTTCCGATACCGAGGACCAGTCGGGCCGCGGGGGCGATAGCGCCTACCCGCCCCGCTCGAAACCCTATCCGGTGCCGCCCGAGGCCGAAACCTATTACTTCCAGCGTCTGAAGGCGCGGATCGGGGCCGAAGGCTATAACTTCCTGCATGAGCCCAATGGCCGGACCAACCAGCCGTGGGACGGGCGTCCGGCCTGTTCGGGCAACAATAACTGCATGCCCGTCTGCCCCATCGGGGCGATGTATTCGGGCGATGTCCATGCTCGCCATGCACAGAAGGCCGGGGCCAAGATCCTGACCGATGCCACCGCCTACAAGCTGGAAAAAGGCGAGGGCGGCAAGATTGCGGCGGTGCATTACCGCTCGTCCAAGGGCGATGACGTGCGCTTGACGGCCAAGTATTTCATCATTGCCTGCCACGGTCTGGAAACGCCGAAGCTGCTGCTGCTGTCGGATGTGGCCAACAGCTCGGATCAGGTCGGGCGCAACCTGATGGACCATAGCGGCATGGGGCTGCAATTCCTCGCCGATGAACAGCTCTGGCCGGGCCGCGGTCAGGTGCAACAAGGCGGCATTTTCAACCTGCGCGACGGCGATTTCCGCCGCGAGCATTCCGCCGTCAAACATGCGCTGACCAATACCGTGCCCAACCGCGCCATTGCCGAGCGCCTTCTTAAGCAAGGGGTCGTCGGGCCGGAGCTGGACGAGCGTATCCGCGACATGGCCGCACGTTGGGTGGATGTCTCGACCGTGTTCGAGATGCTGCCGCATCCGGAAAACCGCGTGACACCGTCGCAGAAGAAGGATGCTTTGGGCATTCCGGGACTGAGCGTGCATTATGACGTGGATGATTACGTCAAGGCGGGCGCGGTCAAGGCCAAGGAGAACTTCGCCGATTTCGTCCGCATCATGAATGGCGAGGTCATCGAGGATGATACCGGGTTCCAGAACCGCGACCATATCATGGGCACCGTCATCATGGGCGACGATCCGAAGGACTCGGTCGTGAACCACGAATGCCGCACATGGGATCACCCGAACCTCTTCATGGCCACGACCGGCGTCATTCCGGCCTCGGGTGTCATCAACCCGACCCTGCCCGGCGTCGCACTGGCGCTGCGTTCGGCCGACATCATCGCGCGGGAGATCTGATCATGCGTTACAGTCTTGTTCTGCCCCTTGTTCTGGCAGGGGCGCTGCCCGCCGCAGCCGACGGTCTTTATACCGGCGGTCCGGACGCCACGCCCGATCTGGTGCAGCGGATTGCCGACGACAGCACGCTGGGCACGGAGGCGCTTCTGTCACCGGAGGGCGATCTGATCGCGCAGGGTCGCTATATCGCGACCGCAGCCGATTGCGCTGCCTGTCACACCGCACCGGGTGGCAAGGATATGGCGGGCGGCTATGCGATCGCCTCTCCGATGGGAGCGATCATCGCCTCCAATATCACGCCCTCGAAAGAGTTCGGGATCGGCAACTGGTCCGAAGAGCAATTTGCCAAGGCGCTGCGTCAGGGCGTCGCGCCGGACGGGCATCTCTATCCGGCCATGCCCTATACCGCCTATGCGGGCATGACCGATGCGGATGTGCACGCGCTCTACAGCTATCTGATGCAACAGGTGCAGCCGGTTGATGTCGCGCCTGCGCAGCAGACACAGCTTGGCTTCCCCTATGACCAGCGCTGGCTGATGGCGGGCTGGAACCTGATGTTTGCCGGCGGCACACCGGCACAGGCCGCCGATGTCGCACCGGGTGCCGAGGGGCGCGGGGCCTATCTGGTCAATGTGCTGGGGCACTGCCAGACCTGCCATACCCCGCGCAACCTGCTGATGGGCGAGACCTCTTCGGCCTATCTGGGCGGGGCGGATCTGAATGGCTGGCACGCCCCCAATATCACCTCCGACAAGATCTCGGGGATCGGCGGCTGGAGCAAGGACGAGATCGTGTCCTACCTGCGCAGCGGGGCCGCACATGGCAAGGCACAGGCGGGCGGCGCAATGGCCGAAGCCGTCGGGAAAAGCTTCCGTCACCTTTCGGATGCCGATCTCGAGGCGATTGCGGGCTATCTGAAAACCGTGCCGGCCATCCATGCCGAGGGCCAGACCATTCCCTCTTATGGCGTGACCAAGGCGGCAGATGTGCAGATGATGGCCTTTGATGCGCCCATCGATCACGCGCCGCGGGCTATGGCCGATGGCAGCTCGACCGACGGGGCCGAGATCTATGCGGGCGCCTGCTCGAGCTGCCACCAGCTGGACGGCGCAGGTACCGCAGACCAGTTCTACCCCTCGCTGAGTGCCAATTCGGCAACGGGCGGGCTGTCGGCGGCCAATCTTGTGATGGCCGTGGCCAATGGCATCCATCGCGAGACCAATGGCTATACCGTCTCGATGCCCGCCTTTGGCGACACGCTCAGCGATCCGCAGATCGCGGCGGTCTCGAACTATGTCCTGACCAGCTTCGGCAACAAGGATCTCAGCGTTACCGCACGGGATGTGGCCCAGATGAAAGCCGGTGGTCCCACGCCTTGGCTGCTGCGCGCCACACCTTGGTTGCTGGGCGGGGCCGTGCTTGTTCTGGTGCTGCTTCTGGCGGCTCTGATCCGTGTGATCCGCCGCAAACGCTAACGGGTCTGCGGGCCTCCGGTCATCGCCGGAGGCCACGCGCTCCCCAAAAACACAAGCCCGAACGCGCAGGACAAACGGCGCGTTCGAGCTTTTTCATAGGCAGTCCCATACGCCTTTGGCAGGTCCGGAGGGCGTTTGCGAAAACTCTGCACAAGCACCCTGCCCGAAGACCGCGCGATGTGCAAACCGCCCTCCTGCCCGCCATGACGGGGCAAGAAGGCTCTTTGTGTCCAAATGCCGGAAGGCCCGCAAACGGCGCCTGCCTCACGCTCAGGCAGCGATCGCCCAGCCCGCAGCCGCCAGCACCTGCCGGATGAACGGCCCGACAGACCCCCACCAATACCACGTCGCCAAAGCGGTGATCGCCCAGCCCAAGGCCAGCGCACCGATATCACCGATCGGGTCCCATGCCTGATAGCGCCGCAGAAGCTTGGCGCGGAACGGATAGACGCACAGCACCACGCCGACCGGCGCGAAGATCGCCCCCAGCAGGCCGAACCACGCCACGCCCACCAGCAAAAACACCAGTTGCAGCGCGGCAGACAGCGAGGTCAGGAAGAAGTGGTTGCGGCTGTCGCCTTTCGACAGATAGGCCCCGTCATACATCGACACAGAGATCTGTGCCGCCATAGAGAACCCCATCAGCACCACGATCGGACCGGCCTTGATGTATCGCTCGTCATACATCACGCCGATCAGCCCGACCCCGCCCAACGAGATCGCGCAGGCCAGACAGAGCGTGAACAGCCGTGTCAGCCGCCGCGCCCGATGGACCTTGCGGCGGTTCTCTGCGGATTGATCCATCGGAAAACGGCGATAGAGCGGAAATATCACCTTGCCGCCCGCCTGCTGCGCCAGCAGAAGCGGGATGCTGGCCACCGTATAGGCAATCGTGTAGATCCCCAGATCGCCCAGCGGAATATGCGCCCCCAGAATGGCACGGTCGCTCTGGTTGACGATGAAACCGGCAATCGAGCTGAGAAAGATGAACTTGCCGAAACGGATCAGCTCCTGCGCGGCGGGTTTGTCCCAATGGAAGCGGTTCGCAGGGCCCTTGAGCATGACATGCTGCGCCGAGACCTTGAACACCGCGGCGCAGACCCCGCCAATCACCAGCGCCCAGACATCGCGCCAGATGAACGTCAGCACGACCGTCACGATCAGCCCTGCAAATTGCGCGGCCAGCTCGGTCATCACCTGCACACCAATCTGCAGGTTCCGGTTGGCCACGGCGATCTTGGTGGTGGTGAAGCCCGTGATCACCGCCGTCAGGGCCGCGACCGGCATCAGCTCCATCAGGCGCGGCTCGTGGTAAAGCTGGGCGGCAGGCCATGCCAGAGTGCAGGCAATGGCCCAAAGCAGCACCCCGCGCAGGATCTGCACGGTCCAGGCGGTGTTCAGGAACTCGGGCTCTTCCCCGCGTTTGTTCTGGATGATCGAGGCGTTGATCCCCAGATCGGAAAACATCTGCAGGCCGGTCAGGAACACCTGCACCAACGCCATAAGGCCGAACGCTTCCGGATAGAGAAGCCGCGTCAGGATCAGGTTCGAGCCAAGCCGCAGCACATTCTGCCCGCCGAACCCGACAACCACAAAAGCCGAAGACCGCATCGACCGCGCCTTGACGCTATCGCCCCGGATGAGCTCTCCGATTTTGCCGCGCATGGATATTCCTTTTCATGGTCCCCGCAATTTCCGGGGGCTGCCGTTCTGAAATCTTGGTAAGCTTTTCATCCGCTTTCACGGCGGGGACAAGGCCTGCCGCGCGCCCGATCACCCTTGCGCAGCGTCAAATACGTAAACAAAAGCCTCTGCCGGTGGTAGATCGGCGATATTCAGCCTCAATTTTCCGCTTTTGTCGGAAACAAGGTCCGGTTGTGGCTCCGCCACCAGCTTCGCCTCGGGGGCCAGATAGTTGCTGGCCCGATATCCACCCTCCATCCGGTAGCGCGTCACCTTGGGGCCGGTGCCTGCGGGCAGATCCACCGTCAGGGCCAGATGGCCATCCTGACCTTTCGGGATCTGCGGCAGCAGGCGCGAGGTCACCACCACCACCAGACGCGACCCGCGGCGCAGCGCATAGGCCCCGACCATCGGCACATCCTCACGTGCGGCCCGCCGCGCCATTTTGGGGATATCCATGCGGGGCAGGTCCGTGCCACGCACCTCCAGCATCTGCGCCCCCCCGGCCTCCGGCCCCTCCAGCACCAGCCGGTTGATCAGGGCCAGCCAGTCCCATGACGGATAGGCCTGCCCGCCATGATCCCAGCGCGCATGCGACGACCATGTGCGCCCTTCGCCGAAGGTGAAGAAATTCTGCACCTTATAGCCATCCGCAGCCTGCAGCAGAAACGCATCCAGCGTCGCAGTGCCCGCCACCACCCCTTTCATCGCCAGTTCCTGCTGGGCGGCCTGATCGGCACTGACCTTCCGCCCGTTCAGCCCGTTGATCGTATAGCCCGGCCCGGCCTCATAGGTCCCCAGAGCCAAGGGCCGTTTCCGTCCGCGGTCCAGCTGGCGCAGATCCTTCCCGTAGCGCTGCGCATTCGGCCCCCCCATCTGTGGCCCGAAACTGAGAATGGTCGCGAAATTGGCATCATTCGGGCGGACCACGCCCTCGCCCTGATCCCAACCGCCGATATATTCGGCATGGGTCAGCTCGGCGCTATGCGGCGAATGCGCGGCGGCATCCGGCCCGTAATCGCTGCCATTGAACCCGCCCAGCACAGGGATCAGCTCGGGTTCCAGCGCGGCCCAATAGGGGCTCTGGCGCAGGATGGACAGCACATATTCCTGATAAAGCCCGTAGACATCGCCATTGGAATACTGCGCACCGGTTGTGGCATCGCGCATCTTCGGAAAGGTCCAGGGCGCAAAAAGCCGGTTCCATGTCTCGTTGCCCAATTCCAGCCGGATATGCGGGAAACTGTCGGTCCACGGGGCCGGATGGCCTTGGGCTGCGCGCTTGTCTGCCATCGGGCCCGCGCCCTCCGGCCCTGCCAGATATTCCGCCAGCCCCAGCCATTCCGCGCGGGACAGATGCGGTTCGATCTGGAGCCAGGGCGACATGCCCGCCGCCGCAATCCCCTTGAGGCTCTGGTCCAGTGTCGCCGTTCCGGGCAGATTGCTGGACCCGCCGGTATTGGTCAGTTGCGCCAGATCATAGCTATCGCGCCCCGTGCGCACCAAAGCATGGGTGCGCAGATCCGACATGCCCGACAGCTTCAGACGCGCCAGATCTTCGGGGCTCCAGTCCAGAAAGCCCGCATCGGTGGCATAGATCCGTAGATTGTCCAGATCGACAGCCCCCTGCCCCGAAAGTTCCAGCTGGATCGCGCCGGGCTTGTCGCCCTGATAGATGCGGTCGGGGCGGAACTCGACGCTATAGCGCGTCCAGCCATCCTTGATCTGCAATGCGGCGGGCAGGCCCGTCACGCCCAGCTTGGCCAGCGGCCCCTGCAGGACAAATCGCGCCTTCACCCCCGGATCGGCACGCATCCAGACTTCGGCGCGATAGGTCTTTTCGGGGTTGAGCACCGGATAGAACGCCTGCCCCGCACCGGAATGGTTGTAATTGCCCAAAGCGGTTTTGCCGCCCGCAAGATCAAGGTGCAGATAGCTCTGGCCGCCAGCGCCTGCCGCCATACCGGCGGGCTGCTTGCCATCCCACATACGCAGAGACCACGGCTGGCGACCCTCCCATAAGGCCCGCCCGATCCCGTTTGGCGCAAGCAGACGACGGGCGGGCCAAGAGGTCCATTCGGCATCGGTGACAAGCGCATCGCGCCCGCGCCCCGCAAGATTGGCACGCACGATCACCAGATCTCCGGCCTTCACCGAGGCCCCTGCCTTGTCAAAGACCAGCGCATAGCCCTTCTGGGCCTCGGGGGCCGTGTCCGAGCTTTCGATCACATAGCCTGTCGCGCCGCTCTGGGCCGCCCAGCTGAGCTGCGCCAGACCGGAGGCGGTCAGCCGCGCCGCCAGACGCGGTGCCGAAAGCCGTGACGCATGATCCATGCGCAGGTCCGCCTTGGCCAGTTGGGGACGCGGTGCCTTGCCTGCAGTTTTGGGCACATTCACCACCGCGACATTGGACGGCTCCGACAGGCGCCCCGCCGCATCCACCGCACGCAGCCGGAAATATCGCGCCGATCCGGGACGGGCGTCCTGTCCCAGATCCAGTTGCACACTGGTCTGCGTGCCGCGCAGCATCCGTCCCTCCGCCAGCGGCAGGAACCCGCTGGCATGGAACCCGCCCTGCGCCACATGCCCCAGCCGCACCGAGCGGAACTGGCCGTTCTCGATCCGCAGCACTTCAAGCTCGGCCCCGTCCAGCGCCCCGTCACGCAGGAGGCCATTGGCCGAAATCTTGGCGGGGTCCGCACTCACCCGATCCGTGGCATCCTGTGTTGCCGTCAACATGGTGCGGTAGATCGTGGGTTCGAACCCCATCGGTGCCAGATCCGCGCCATTGCCGAAATCGCCCACCGTCGCGGTAAAGGGGTGCAGATCCTGCTGCAGCACCTGCGGGCTTACCGTGATCTCCGGTCCGGCATGGACCGCCCCCGCCGGAACACTCCCCGCCAGAACGCCGCCCGCCAGCAGCCCGCCCAGCGAAACGGCCCCGAGAGCCAGATGCCGGAGGCCATACCAGACCCGCCCGCCATCAGGCAGACGGGGCATACGGGAAAAACCGGACAGGGAAAGGCGCGACAGGATCATGGGGTATTCCAGAAAGCAGAGCGAAAGAGCGACAAACAAAAAGCACATAGGACCGGTCGGCAGAGCAACAAGACCGCTTGCCTCCCCGCCTGCAAAGGTCACAGCTTTCCACGCGTCCGCGCGATTGTAAACGCGCAAAGGGTGCGGTTTCCCGCACCCTCACCCGCCGTTGATCGCCCTTGATAAGACCGCCTGATCCGGTCAGAGCACGGCGCAAAGCCGCCCTCTTCGCGCTATTCGAAAATCCAGTCGGCATCTTCGAGGCTGCATCCCGCAAACAGGATCGAATCCGTGCCGTTGCTCAGCAAAAGCCCCTCATCCGTCTCGCTCAGAGCCGAGGCAAGATCGGAAACGCCTTCCATGAAATCGCGCAGGATCAGGATATCCTCATCGGTGAAATCGGTGATGGTATCCTGCCCCGTGCCCTGATCGAAGATGAACTGGTCCACCCCCGCACCGCCGGTCAGCAGATCATCGCCCGTGCCGCCCACCAGACCGTCGGCACCGTCGCCGCCCAACAGGGTGTCATTGCCCCCGCCGCCCTGTATCCAGTCGTTATCAGCGCCGCCATCCACAAAGTCATTGCCGTCGGACGTGTTGATCGTGTCGTTGCCCGCCCCGCCATAGACCACATCATCGGCACTGCGCATGTTGAAGCTATCCGCCCCCTGCGAACCGATGACCTGATCCACATCCAAAGCCACATCCCCCAGCATCTGCGCGGTGATCAACGCGCTGCTGGTCAGGGCCACCTTGCCGGAATCAAGGCTGTTTTCATTGGTCGTCCAGTAGCTGATCCCGAATTCCTGCCCGTCCACCGTCGCGGTACTGCCCCTTTCGGCGTAGAAATAGTTCTGCGAATCCTGCAACCCCAATTCCTTGCCAAGCGCGCTATAGCGGTTGATCGCGCTGATCGACTGCCCTTCGGTGAGATCCGACAGATCCAGAATATTTTCCGTGGCCACCACTTCGGTCTCGTCAGCCAGCGGTTCGTTGACTGCGGTCGATCCGGCCTCCTCGACAAGCGCTGCAGCCACCAGATCCGGCTCTGCGGCGGCAATCTCGACATCCAGACCCACGACAGTATCGTCGAACTGCAATTCCTCGACATCGCGGATGTAGTCCAGCCCGTCGGCCCCCTCGACCAGATAGACGCCGTCGCCCTCGGCGGTGATGGTGTAATCGGCAAAGTTCCCCGACAGGATCAGACGGTCCGTGCCTTCCCCGCCATTGATGCCGTCATTGCCCGCGCCGCCCACAAATGTGTCATCGCCATCGCCGCCAATCAGGTAATCCTCCTGATCGGTGCCGATCAGAATGTCGTCCTCGGCGGTGCCGCGGGCCACGATCCCCTGCAGATATTGCGTGCCGCCGGTGGCTTCCCACCATGTATCGCTGATCTCGTTCAGTTCGGTCAGCAGATCGGCGCGTTCATTGCTGTCGGAGAGGTTGGCATAAAGCCCCCAAGAGCCATAGGCCGTCACCGTCGAGGCTTCCTGATACTGCATGAAGGGCCCGTCGGACACGGCGGACCACAGGTCGAACGCGGTCTGATACATCTCGGCCATTTCCGGCGTGCGCACCAGTTCGGCCATGAAATCGATCAGGAGGGTCCGCTCGTCGGCGCTCAGCCCCGTGGTCGAGAACCAGCTGAACAGATGCTGCCCGCCCTCATAGGCCACAAGTTCCAGCCCCGCATCATGGGCAAGCTCGGCCTGCTTGGCCCAAGCCGCTGCCAGCGTCGGGATCGAATAGCTTTGTGACGGGTCCATCGTCAGCGCGACGATATAATCGATCGCCGCCTGCGTGCCCTGCGTCTGCAGCAAATCCAGCACCGCGGTGCGCCCCGCAGTGGTCTGCAGCGGGTTGGTGCCGAAGTAATTGGTGATCGCGAATTCCTCGAACAGCTCGGACGGATCGACATAGGCATCCGGCTCGTTCTCGGCCCAGGCCGAGGCCTCCAGCAAGCGGGCCGTGCGCCATGTGTTATTGGCCTGACCGGACAGCACATTGACCAGACGGTCATCGGCCTCCTCGCCAAAGACCTCCTCCCAGATCTGCGCCACCTGACTGGCCATCTTCACATAATAGGCATCCTTGGCTTCCTGCCCGGTCAGCCCCCATTCGGACAGGGCCTGCTCGGCCAGCCACGCATTGACGGCGTAATCGGTGTTCCAGGCCTCGTTCGAATATTCCACCCGCACCACCAGATCCGGATCGAGATTGTCGCGCACATATTCCGCAAAGGCGCGGATATAGCTCTCATCCGCCAGATAGGGGATGGAAAACCACGGGTCCGCCCCGACCTCATTGGCCAGCCGCACCATATCCTCCAGCGAGGCATCGGTGGTCAGCCCGCGCTCGTCGGTGGAAATCTTGAGATCCTCCACCGTGACCGCCGTCGAGCTGTTGGTGTTGAGCCAGTCCATGAAGCGCAACTGGCGGGCATCGTCGATCAGGTTGATCCAGTCGGGGTTATAGACCGCCCCTGCCTGAAACAGATCATAATCCTCCTCGGCCACCACAGTAACATCACGGATGTAATCGCCCGTGCCTTCGGGGTCGGTCTCGGTGATGGTCAGGGTCCAGCTGTTTCCGGACACATTCTCGAAGACGATCTTGCCATCCTCGTTCGACAGGATCGTCACATCGCCCTGAAGTTTCAGCGTCCCCTCGCCCTCGTATTCCACGATATAGACGCCGGCCCGTTGCTCGGCCAGGGCCGCATCCGCCGTCGAGGAGGTGGTCCAGTCGAACACCGTACCGATCCCGTCCGCCCCTTCGGGAATTTCCGTAGGCCAGCCGTTCTCGTCGAAAATACCGGCCTCGATCGCCTCAGACAGGCTACCTCCACCCCAGACACCGTCTTCATGGACAAGCCATTGCCGCATCATCTTCATCTGATCGAGAAACTGCGAGGCAGAATTCCAATCGGTGATACGCGACAAATTGAAAGCCAGTGTCGGATTATCATTTCCGGTCGCGGAAATGGTCGAATAGCTCGTCATCGGGCAGGCCCTTTCTGGTCTCGGAACAAGGAGTGGTTTCAAAATCCGTGAGACGCAGGCGCACCGGTGGAGATACGTCTACGTGAGAACAGGCTGCATGCGCGCGGCGCTAAAGCCGCGTCATGTTCGTGGCGATTATTGGGCGGATCGCGACAATTAATCCAAACTATGCGCGTATTTTCTGCAATGTGGATATGTCTTTTGCATCCTCAGGTTGTGCGCCGCAACCGAGTAGATATTACGCAAAAGCCAATAAAAAAAGGGCCATGCCGCGACGGCATGACCCCCTTTTTTGCGTTTCCCATCATCAGCCCATATGGGCAGATACGCGTTCCATAACCGAAGGCACCAGATCCTGCGCCGCTTGGGCGGTTCCGGCCTGGGCATAGATGCGGAATTCGGGCGCATTCCCCGAGGGCCGCAGATGCACGACAGCGCCCGAGGTGAAATTCACCCGAAGCCCGTCGGTCAGGTCGATATCGGCAATCGGGCCTTCGGGCGCGAAGAAGGCGGCTCGCGCCTGCATATCGGTGCTCAACCGGCTCAGGAATGCCCCCGCCTTGTCACGGTCGATATCCTGCAAGCGGTCTGCGGCGGTAAAGCAGGGCGGCAGCGCCGCAACCAGCGCCGCCAGAGACAGGCCCGCCGCACGCGCGGCAATCAACGGCACAACGATCGGCAACAGGCTGTCACGCGTCATCAGCGGCGCAAGCGGCTGGCGCTGCTGTGCCTCGAACCCCAGAAGGAAGCCACCATTGGCTTCAAAACCACATATTTTCGCCTGCGGGTCCCGATCACGTGCGGCCTCCATGCCCGCAATCACGAAGGGCGAACCGATCTTGGTCAGATGCACCTGACGGAATTCGGGGATCTGGCGCACCATGTCATTCGACGATACGGGCGTGACGATCACCTCGGCGCCCAGATAGCGCGCGCTCAGCACGCCCAGAATATCGCCCGGCACGACATTGCCCGCCGCGTCGGTCAGCATCGGACGGTCGGCATCGCCATCGGTCGAGATCACCGCATCCAGCCCGTACTCGCTGCACCATTGCGCCAACTGGTGGCGGGTCCCGGGGTCCACGGCCTCGGTATCGACGGGAATGAAAACATCGGAGTTGGCAAGCGGCACGATCTCGGCCCCCAGCCCCGCCATCACGGCCTCCATGACATCCCGCGCCACCGAGGAATGCCGGTAGACACCGACGCGCAGCCCCGCCAGCGCCTGCGCGCCGAAGCCCTGCACATAGCGCGCGATATAGGCGGCACCGGCATCGGGGGCCGGACGCGCCTGCCCGCCGCTGCCCTGCGGCTTGTGCCCCGCCGCGCGGGCTGCCTTGATCGCGGCCTCGTCGGCTTTGGAAATCTCGCCTTCGGGGATGTAGAATTTCAGCCCGTTGCGATCTGCCGGAATATGGCTGCCAGTGACCATCACGGCGGCACAGCCCGCCGCCATCGAGGCCATCGCCAGAGACGGCGTGGGCTGCGCCCCGCAATCCACCGTATCCATGCCCACCGCCTGTGCGGCAGCAATGACGGCGGCGGCAATCTCGGGCGAGGACGGGCGCAGGTCACGCCCGACATAAAGCGCGCGTCCCTGCGGACAGGCCACAAGAAACGCTTCGATATAGGACGCCACAAGATCGGGCGTCAGCTCCGTCACAAGGCCACGCAGGCCTGACGTACCAAAAGCGGGTGCCATCCTCGTTCCTTAATCCGCGTGGAAGAGATCGCGCGTGAAGATCTTGGCCTCGACATCGCTGATATCATCCGTGATCCGGTTGGCCACGATCACATCCGCCTCGCGTTTGAAGGCCGCCAGATCATTGACGACGCGCGAACGGTAGAATTCGGGCTCGTTCAGCACGGGCTCATAGACGATGACCTCGACGCCCTTGGCCTTCAGCCGCTTCATGATGCCCTGGATCGAGGACTGGCGGAAATTGTCCGACCCCGCCTTCATCACCAGACGGTAGATACCCACGACTTTCGGGCCGCGCATCAGGATCTGGTCCGACAGGAAGTCCTTGCGCGTGCGGTTGGCATCCACGATGGCGCGGATTAGGTTCTGCGGCACCTGATTGTAATTGGCCAGAAGCTGCTTGGTGTCTTTCGGCAGGCAATAGCCGCCATAGCCGAAGGAGGGGTTGTTGTAATGGCTGCCGATCCGCGGGTCGAGACCGATGCCTTCGATGATCTGGCGGCTGTCCATGCCCCCCGCCATCGCATAGCTGTCAAGCTCGTTGAAATAGGCCACCCGCATCGCAAGATAGGTATTGGCGAAAAGCTTGATCGCCTCGGCCTCGGTCGGACCGGTGAACATGACCGGCACGTCCTTCTTGATCGCGCCGCCCAGCAGCAGGTCCGCGAAGATCTTGGCGCGCTCGCTCTCTTCGCCCACGATGATCCGCGAGGGGTAGAGATTGTCGTAAAGCGCGCGGCCCTCCCGCAGGAATTCCGGCGAGAAGATCACCTGCTGGGTGTCCAGCTCTTCGCGGATATCCTGCACATAGCCCACCGGAATCGTGGATTTCACCACGATGGTCGCCGTCTTGTTGACCGCGATCACCTGCTTGATCACCGAATTGACCGAAGAGGTATCGAAATAGTTCGACTTGGTGTCATAATTGGTGGGCGTCGCGATGATCACATAATCCGCCCCCTCATAGGCCGGACCTGCCTCGGTCGTGGCCACCAGATCCAGATCCTTGTTGGCCAGATAGTCTTCCAGCTCGCGATCCTCGATCGGGGATTTCTTGTTATTGACCATCTCCACGCGGCGGGCATCCACATCGACTGCCACCACCGCGTTGTTCTGCGCCAGAAGCACAGCATTCGACAGGCCTACATACCCAAGGCCAGCAACAACAATTTTCATCCGGATTATCCTTTTTCACCCTGCCCGCGGGAATAAATATCCTCGTAGCGCACAATATCATCCTCGCCGACATACGAGCCGGTCTGCACCTCGATCAACACCATCGGCACCTTGCCCGGGTTTTCCATACGGTGCACCGATCCCAAGGGGATATAGACCGACTGGTTCTCGGTGACGAGGGTCACTTCGTCATCAATCGTCACCCGCGCGGTGCCTTCGACCACGATCCAGTGCTCGGAGCGGTGGAAATGGCTTTGCAGGCTAAGCGCCGCCCCCGGATGGACATGGATACGCTTCACCTGAAAACGCGCGCCCACCACAAGGCTTTCGAACCAGCCCCACGGGCGATGGTCCTTCGGGAAATGCGTCGCCTGCTGCGATTTCTTGGCCTTGAGCGCATCCACCGCCTTTTTCACATCCTGCGCGCAGCTCATATCGGCCACCAGCACGGCGTCATTCATCGCGACCGCCATGATGTTCTTCAGGCCGATGCCCACGACTTCCAGACGGTCGCTATCGGAACGCAGCAAGCTGTCCTCGCAGTCGATCGCGGTGGCCGCCCCCGAGAGCCCGACCCCGTTCTCGTCGCGCGCCCCTTCGCGCCAGACGGCATCCCAGCCGCCCAGATCCGACCAGCCCGCCGAGAACGGCACGACCGATAGGTTTCCGGCTTTTTCCATCACCGCATAGTCGATGGAAATATCCTTGGCCCCCGCCCAAGCGGTCGGGTCCAGCCGCAGGAAGCCCAGATCGGGCTGCGCCTCGGTCACCGATGCCTGTACCGGCGGGATCAGATCGGGGGCATGGGTTTCGAAAGCGGCAATGATATCCGCCGCGCGGAACAGGAAGATGCCCGCATTCCAAAGATAGGTGCCTGCGGCCAGCATCTCGGCGGCGCGGGCGGCATCGGGCTTTTCGACAAAGCGCTTGAGCGCGACAGGATCGGTGCCGGATGGCGTGCCGGTCAGCTCCAGATACCCATAGCCGGTTTCGGGGCGGTCGGGCGTGATGCCGAAGGTCACCAGATTGCCCTGCGCAACCGCCGCAAGCCCCGCCTCGACGGCGGCGCGGAAGCTGTCCCCGTCGGGGATGACGTGATCGGAGGGCGAGACCAGCAGGATCGCCTGCGGGTCCTTGGCCTGCGCATGAAGCGCCGCCGCCAGCACGGCGGGGGCGGTATTGCGCCCCTCGGGCTCGATCATGATCGCGCCCGGATCAATGCCTGCCTCGGCAAGCTGCTCGGTCACGATGAAACGGAAATCGGAATTGGTCAGCACCACGGGCGCTGCGAAATCCATAGTCCCGACCGCACCGACCATCCGCTTTGCGGAAGACTGGAACAGGGTTTCTTCCCCGACCAGTGGCACGAATTGCTTGGGGTAGGATTTACGTGATAGCGGCCACAGCCGCGTCCCCGACCCTCCCGCTAGAATAACGGGAGTGATCTTTTGACGGGAAAAGACAGTCATGAGAAAGTCCTTGGATAAACTCAGGCTTTTGGCCAAGAAACCCCACCTTGCGAGAAATGCCAAGAGCACTCGCCCGAAAGAGGATGAAAAAACCGTAGGGTAAAATGGTATTTGCGGGGTTTGCAGCCGCTTTCGGTGCCGTTTTGCTTATAGAACGGCCCCGATGCGCCAAGATCCGCCGCGTGATGCCCAACAGACGGGCAGTGCCCGAATGACAGCCCCGCCACAAAACCGTAAGTTGAATCACCTGCGCCCTCCCCGACGAACGGGACAGGCCGCGTGTGCCGCCACGTCAGCGCGAGGGAAGCTCCTGTTCGGACGTGCCAGAGGCGGGGGCGGTATGTGCCAGAACGGTCGGGCGATGTCTGGAGGGCCCCTTGCCCGTCATCAGAAGCCGTGCCACCGGCACATGCCGTGCCATATGTTGCAGCAGCCATGCGGTCACAAAAGACAGCGGATAATTCAGCAAGAACAGGAACAGGAACACACGGTCGTTATCGGTGATCCCGAGATGGTCGAGAAGTCGCATATAAAGGATCGTCACGATCCAATGCGAGCAGAACATGAAGAACATGTAGGGCTCGCACCGTCCCAGCAGATGCGACACGGCAGGTTTCGTGGCCAGCGACAGGCAGACCCGCCACATCAGCATCGAAATCGCCAGACGGTGCAGGATGTCGCTCAGGGTTTGCGGCAGATAGCTGCGCCCCGTCCACAGATCCAGAAGATGTGCCGCATAGACGATCCCGATCAGCCAGAATGCAGGACGCGGCGGGGCCTTGGCAAATAGCGAGATCGCGACGCCAAAGAGAAAGAAAATGAAGATGCGGGATTTGATGAAGATCGGCAGCATCGGCAGATGCAGGTTATTCACCCCCCATGCGGCCACGTAGACCGCCAGCAGCACCCCCAGAAGCAAGGCCGGCGCATGTTTGCCCAACGGCCAAAGCGCCAGCAAGACAACATTGCAGACCAGAAGATCGCGCAGGAAATACAAGGGTGTATTGGCGGGCATCTCGGTCAGGGCGGTGAACCAGCTGATGCGTTGCAGCCAGTCTGTCTGTGCCAGAGCCGCCTGTAAAGCCGCAGGGCTATAGGCCAGAAGCAGGACGAAACTGACAGAACACCAGAACAGCAGCGGAATGCCCAGCCGCGCCAGTTTGGAACGCAGGATCTTGGTGCGGGCGCGGCCCGAGGACATCGCCTGCGTGACCAGAAACCCCGAAACGATACTGAGCAGCGGGACGCTGGCACGGCCGAATTCATCCAGCACCAACCAGATCAGCCCATGCTCGAGCCGCGTCAGCGGCAGGGCAAGAAGCGTATTGATCCCCGGTGCGAAATGGATCCCGATCATCAGGGTGATACAGAGCACCCGCGCCAAACGGATCGCAAACGAAGAAGTCGTGTCAAGATGGGCCATGAAACCTGTGGGATCCGTTAAAATGGACAACGTGGGCGGGAAGAGTTCAACAATATGCTCGGGAGCACAAATAACAGCCCCGACATTAACCATTCTGCCACGGCTTGCCCATGCCCTTCCATACCCAAATGCGATATTTCCGGAACGGCATTTCCCTCCTTGGTTGCAAATGCGCAAAAACTGCCCATGCGCCCATCCCCGACGCGCGCTGCGGGATTGCACCGCCGGAGCGCGACGCTTTCTTATGCTTCGGGCGTTCCAGGTCCAGGCGATGGCGGCGCGCGCCATCAGGACAACAGCCGCAAGTCATCTTGCGGCTGTTGCGTGTCTTCACACTATCGCTTCGCGGTTATGCCGCCGCATCGTCGCCCTGCGCCGCAAGGATCAGGATCTCGACGCGATACTCCTCTGTCGCCAGCCGTGCCTCGCCGCAGGCGCGTGCGGGCGGATGCTCGGGGTCGATCCAAGCATCCCAGACCGCATTCATATCGGCAAAATCGGCCATATCCGCCAACCAGATCTGGGCTGACAGAATGCGGGATTTCGAGCTGCCCGACTGCCCGAGCAGGGTCTCGACACGGGCCAGCATATCAGCGGTCTGGGCGGCCACTGTGGCCCCTTCGCCCACCTGCCCCGCCAGCCAGACCAGACCGTTGTAAATGACGGCCTCGCTCATGCGGGGGCCGGGCTCAAGACGTGTAATCGGGGGAAACATGATTATCCTTTGGGAAGTGACGGAGAAAACTGCATGAGGCTGAGGATCTCGAACAGCATCTGGGCCGCGTTCTGCGCGGTATTCGTGGTGCTGTCATAGGCCGGAGCCACCTCGACGACATCCGCACCGACGATATTGGCCCCCTTGAGGCCCCGCAGCAGACGCAGCACTTCGCGCGGGGTCAGGCCACCAACCTCCGGCGTCCCTGTTCCGGGGGCGAATGCCGGATCGAGACTGTCGATGTCGAAACTCAGATAGGTCGGGCCGGTGCCGATCACCGCGCGGGCACGGGCGATGATGTCGGGCAGCGATGCCTCGGTGATTTCCTGTGCGGGAATGACCGTCATGCCCGACAGGGTCGAGAATTCCCAGATATATCCCGCCGCCCCGCGAATACCGATCTGGATGGTCCGCTCCGGGTCCAGAACCCCTTCCAGGACGGCATTGCGGAACGGGCCGCCATGATGGAACTTCTCGCCCTCATAGGCCCCGCCCGTATCGCAATGCGCATCGATATGGATCATCCCCACAGGGCGTTCCCGCCCGATGGCCCGCAAGACCGGCAGGCTGACCGAGTGATCCCCCCCGACCCCCAGCGGCAAGGCCCCCGACGCGACAATCCCCGCCACGAATGCCTCGATATCCTCATGGCTCCGCGTCAGGTCGAAGCGGCTGCGGAAGGGCACATCCCCGATATCGGCCACCGCCATCTCGTGCACGGGCGCGCAGACCAGCGCATCGTTATAGGGGCCTATCCGCTCGATCGCGCGCAGCGCGCGCGGACCGAAACGTGCGCCATTGCGATTGGTCACGCCCAGATCCATCGGCATCCCGTAAAGCGCGACCTGAAGCCCCTCGGCGCTTCCATCCGCCCGTGCGGGGGCATCCAGCAAGGTCGGCAGGCCGGCATAGGGCGCGGTGCGGCGCCCCTGCGGATCAAAGATCTGCGCCGCAATCCGGCGGAAATCCGGATCGACCATCTCGCCGCCATTCGTATTGCAGAACTGCTGGCGCAGCTTTGCAAGTTTTTCGTCATTCCACATGGGTCCATTCCGGCAAACTGTCTTTATGCGGCCTATCCTAGCGGCGGCAAAAGTTTCTTAAACTTGCAAGAATCAAACATAAGTTGCATATTCATGCACGTCATTGCGCAGGAGAACTCATGGCACGGCGACGCAAGGTCTTTTCGGGGCAGATCAGTGATGTCGACATCCGGCTGATGCGCGTCTTCCGCACGGTGATCGAATGTGGCGGCCTGTCGGCAGCCCAGACCGAACTGGGGGTCGGGCGCTCGACGATCTCGCGCCAGATCGCGGATCTGGAAACGCGGCTTGGGTTGCGGCTGTGCCATCGGGGACGGGCGGGGTTCAGCCTGACACAGGCGGGGCGGCAGGTGCTGGACTATGTGGACCGCTTCCTGAAATCCGCCGATGACTTCAGCGCCAATATCGCCGCGATGGGAGACCGTCTGGTGGGACGGCTGGAAATCGGCCTGATGGATTTTGCGCTGACCGACGAGGCCAATCCGCTGCTTGGGGCCATCAAGACCTGTCGCGCCGATGCGCCCGGCCTGACCGTGAATATCACGGTCGGCACACCCGCCGAAATCGAGCGCGGGGTGCTGGATGGCCGCCTGCATCTTGGGGTCGTGCCGGATTACCACCGGACACCGGGGCTGCAATGCCACCCGCTTTACGATGAACCGGTGGGGCTATTTTGCGGCGGGGACCATCCGCTGGCGCAGGCGCTGGATCGGGGCGCGCCGCTGTCAGAGCGCGAGATCCGCGCACATGCACTGGTCTATCGCGGCTATTTCGAAAGCGATCTGCTGCGTCAGCGCAAACTGGCCTTTCCGCAAGGCAGCACCGCCTATCAGACCGAGGCGGTGATGGGGCTGATCCAAAGCGGGATCTATATCGGGTTCCTGCCCGTTCACTGCCAGCGGCATCTGCACGGGCGCAGCCACGAACTGCTGCCGGAACTTTTCCGCTACAGCACGCCGATCCATGCAATCTGGCGCAGCGATCGGGAACAATCGGCCACCTTATCGGATTTCCTGCCGCTTTTTCTGGGCTGATCGCGCACCGTTCGCGCGCACCCATGCCGTCTCAGCCGCCCGCTCGGGCCGGAGACACCGCTCCGGCCTATGGCGGCGGGGCCGGATCAGCGGATCGCCAGATAATCGGCAGAGACATAGCCCATGACTTGCGGCGCATTCACCAGCGAGACATGGCACCAGAGCTGCCCGACCTCGGTGACGCATTCATGCTTTTTCAACTGGGTGCCATTGGGCAGGCCCATGATGATATTGTAGCCAAGGCCCGGCCCCGCACGCAGCTTCAAAAGCTCGTCCGGCCCTGCTCCTTTAACCACAACACCCCCCGACCCCATGCCGGTGCAGCCTGCCAGCAGCGCAAGCGCCATTACTTTGAGAAAGGTGTGACCACGCATTGATTTGCCTCATCGTCTTTTCTTATTGCCTGACCGCAGGACGTTCCGCGTACCCCGTCCGGCGAGAGCCGCCGGAGCGTTCCAATCGAAACGTCTTTGCGGGCACCAGCCGATCTGCGGGACCGGCCCGACGCGCCGAGAAGGGCCGCAAATCGCAGGATGCCCCCTTGGCTTATGCGATCATGCGCCCCCCGTCCAGAAGCGTAAAGGCCACCCGCCCCTGAACCTGTGCCACATGGGAGAGGCAAATCCCGCGGCACAAAGCACTGCGCCGGTCTCGGGAGGGGCCATAGCAGGGTTTCGCCCTCCCCGATCCGGCATGACAGGGTGGCGGCAACCTCGGGCCAAGGTGCCGCCATTGACCGGACGTCGCAGCACGGGTGCCACAAGCCTCCGGCCAAATACCGAGCGCCTTTCGGTCAGGCCGTCTCTGCGATGACCTCCGCCGCAATCCGGCCCAACCGCTCGATCTCCAACTCCATCCGGTCGCCCGGTTGCAGGAACCGCCCGCTGGGCGCACCGATGCCGCTGGGCGTTCCGCTGGCCAGAATATCACCCGGCTGCAGCGTCATGACCGTGCTCAGATAGGCAATCTGGTCATAGATGTCGTAGATCATATCGCTGGTCCGGTCATTCTGGCGCAATTCGCCATTGACCCACAGTTTCATGGCCAGATCCAAAGGATCGGGGATCTCGTCATCGGTCGTGATCCACGGCCCCACCGGCCCATGCGTGTCAAAGGATTTGCCCAAGGTGAAGGTGGGCGATTTGGGCAGCCAGTCCCGCGCGGAAACATCATTGACGATCACATATCCCGCAATCACCGACCGCGCATCCGCGCGCGCGACATGTCGGCAGGCCTTCCCGATCACCACGCCCAGTTCGATTTCGTAATCGACCTTCTCCGAGGCATCCGGCTTGACCACCGGATCAAAGGGCGCATTCAGGCACGAGACCTGCTTGTTGAACCAGAACTGGCTGGTCGGGGTCGGGATACCGGCCTTTGCGGCCTCTTGGGCATGTTTGGCATAATTCATGCCGATCGCCATGAATTTCTGCGGGTCCGGCACCGGAACTTCCAGCCGGATATCGGCCAGCGCATAACGCGGCCCTTCCAGCGCCTCCAGAGCGGGGCGCAGGGCATCGAGATCGGCCAGCACGCGGCGCATCGAGGCCCCTTCGCCCAGCACAGGGGTCAGATCCACGATCTCGTCGCCAAGCACCTTGCCGATCCGGGTGCGCGACGCTTCGGTGAAGCGGGCAAGTTTCATTGATATCGCCTTGTTCTACATCGTTTTTCACAAAGGGCGGCCGGACAAGCTCCGGCCACCCGAACCTGCGGGCTTACAGCCCGAACAGCGTCTCGGCATTTTTCGAGAAGATCTTCTCTTTCGCGCTGTCCGAAATATCGAGCGCTTCGACCGTTGGCACACCGTCAAAGAACCAGTCCTTACGGATCGGATAGGAGGCACCGTAAAGGATATTGTCCTCGCCCAGCACCTCGACCGCGCATTCAAGCTGTTTCTTGCCCCATTGCGGCGGGCCGGAAATATCGAAGAACAGGTTGTTCCTGAGCTTTTCGCGCAGGTTGGAATTGCCGGTATCGAAGCGGTCCACCGCATCGCCATAGGCATGTTTGGGCTTGGGCACCAACATATCGACGAAGGCAAAGAAGCCGCCGCCTAGCATCGAATGGCTCAGCCGCAGGTTCGGGAAACGGTCGAACAACCCCGAGAACAATTCACGCCCGACCGCCGTGCCCTGCGCGATGCAACGGCCATATTGGCGACGCTGGTTGTTGAACGACAGGATCGAGTCATAATCCACCGGCAGCGGTGTATGGTGGACAACGGCGGGGATCTTCCGGTCGTTGAGGAATTCGAAATAGGGGTAGAAGGCCTCGTCATCCAGATAGATGTCGCCGTATTTGCAGGCAAGCTGCACGCCCTTGAAGCCGAGCTGGTCGATGCAGCGCTCGACCTCGTCGATCATGGTCTTGTCACCCCAAGGCGGGCAGACCGCCAGCGCGGTGAACCGCCCGTTCGAACGGCTGACATATTCGGCCAGACCGTCATTGATGCGCTTGGAGCATTCCAGATCCAGCCACTCCTGCCAGACCGGAATACGGAACACGGCATGGTCGATCCCCGCGCGGTCCATATCCTCAAGCTGACTTTCGATATTATACTGCCCTTCGGCGTAGTTGATATTCACAAAGCCCTTCGGCTCTTCAATGATGATCTGGTTGAGGTTCTTGCCCTCGATCGGCACCATCTTGACGTGGATATTGTTCTGCCGCGGGATACAGCGCATCATTTTCTCGCGCAGGTCGTCATCGGTAAACAGCGTATCGGGGAGCCAGTGCATATTTGCGTCAATGACGCGCGGTTTCGTAACCATTTTCAGTCTCTCTTTCCTACTCACTCAGCGGATGTCTTCGGCAAATGCCGTTTTCTTCATGGTTTCTTCGGTGAAGACGGCCTTGAACGCGGCCTTTTGGGCATCGTCGGGACGTTTCATCCCGGCCATGCGGTGGTATTCCATGAACAGCGCCTCGACTTCGGCACGGGGAATGACCGTGTCGATATCGTCGAAGGGCTGCCCGCCGGATTTCTCTTCGACCAGCCGGCGGATCACCTCGGGGCCTTCGCCGCGATTGGCGATGACCAGACGGTTGACCCCCTCCAGACGGGCGTCCTGATAGGCCTGAAGGGCCGCAACCGGATCGTCGATCTCGTGCAGTTTCTCGGCAATGACGCGGGCATCGACCAGCGCCTGACAGACCCCGTTGCCGCCGCGCGGATACATGGCGTGGGCTGCATCCCCCACCAGAGACACCCGCCCGAAGGACCATTGCTCCAGCGGATCATTGTCGATCAGCGGGTAGATATAGATCTCGCGGGCCTCGCGGATCATTTTGCCCACATCCAAGAAATCCAGCTTCACGTCATCGAACACATGGGCGATCTCGTCGGGGCTGACGCGCACCGACCAATCCTCGACCCCTTTGGGCTTGCCGCGCTGTTCGCAGACCCAGTTGACCAGCACATTGCCCTGGCCATCCACATCGTTGCGGATCGGATAGACAATCAGGCTGCCCTGCCGGATCGGGTCCCCGATATGCAAGATCGTGCCGCCATCGCGATAGGCGGGCATCACCGTCACCCCGCGATACATCGCGATGCCGGAATAATGGGTGCGGGTGGAGGCGGGCAAAAGCTGCTTGCGCACCGCCGAATGGATCCCGTCGATCCCCAGCATGACATCGGCACGTACGGTCTGCGGCACCCCTTCGGCCTCGGCGAAATGCAGCGTGACGCCGGTCTCGTCCTGCTCGAAGGTCTGCAACCTCGCGCCATAGACAATCGCATCGGGGCCCAGACGTTCGATCACCGCCTCGCGCAGCAGAAACTGCAGCGTCCCGCGATGGACGAAGCGTTGTTCGTGATCATAGCCGATATGCTTGCCGCATTTCTCGCCGAAGATCTCCTGACCGTGGCCGGTATAGAAAATCGATTCCGTCGCCTCGACCGAGATCTCCTGAAACCGTTCCAGAAGTCCCATCTCGGTCAGTTCCTTGGTGCCATAGACCTTGATGTCGACGCCTACGCCAAGCGGTTGTAAATCGGGCACGGCCTCGTAGATTTTCGGACGGAAGCCTTTCTGTTCAAGGCGGAGGGCTGTGGCAAGGCCGCCGGGGCCTGCGCCGATGATGGCGATATCAAGCATAGGGTTCTCCTTTCGGGGGCTTGGTGCGGTGACCAAGCGTTCAATGAGTGGCTTCGACGACAACGGCACGGGCCGCAGAGGTCTTCGGAGCGTGATCGGCCAGACGGCAGACCGGATAGCGCAGTGCACAGACGACCAGCGCACCAAGGAAGACGGCCACCGTGACGCCGGCCCCTGCGGCCTGTGCGGCGAAATAGGCAGGCGGGCCAAGCAGCACACCAAGCAGGGTGAACTGGGTCACAAGGCCGCTGGTGGCACCGTTGGTTTCAGGAGACGGCGCGGTATAGGGGACCAGCGTCCACATCCCGACCAGCAGCCCCGAACCGAACATCAGCCCCCAGACCGCATAGATGGAATTCATGAAGCCCAGATCCGTGCCGTATAGCAGCGCCCCCGGAATGCCGGTGATCAGGATGCCGAGCGTGGTCACCGCGCGGCTGGACACGCCCCGCCGGAGCAGCAGGCCCACGCTGAGGCAGGCCAGCGCATTGACCACCATCGAGACCGCATTCCAGTGCGCCACCGCCACTTCCGGCTGATTGTATTTCGCCGCCAGATAATGGCCGAGCGTGGCCAGAACACCGGTTTGCAGGAAGGAGTCCCCTGCGAAGGAAATCCCCAGCAGATAGACCATCGGTGCGCGCAGAACCTTGCCGACACCACGGCTGCGCACAGCGCGTTCGCCCTCGGTGCGGCGCGGGATTGCCAGCACCGCCAGCACCAGAAGCCCCAGCATCAGCGCGATATGGAAGCCGAAAGCCGCGCGCCAGGTGCCCAGTTCGGCGGCCAGCCCCGCCGACAGGAACGGCAGCAGGAAACTCATCGGCACGAATGTCGACCAGAGCGCCAGCGCCATCGTCCGCTGGTGGCCCTTGGTCAGGCGGATCAGCGCGGTGATCGCGGCGACCGCCGTCAGCACATATCCCACACCGGTCAGCGCACGGGCCGCCAGCAAAAGTCCCAGCGACGGCACCGCAATCGCGCAGGCATCGCCAAGGATCATCACGACCACACCGGCATACAGCACGCGGCGGTCTCCCAGACGGTCCACCAGATAGCCCGCCAGCAATGCCCCAAGGGCCACGACAAGCGACGGCATCGACATGATGAAACCGATTGTCGAATGCGAGCCCGGATGGAATTCCTGTGCAATCTTTCCCAGTTCGGTCACGGCTTCGCTGACGCACATCGCGGCAGCTACACCAAGCCCGTAGACGATCAGAACGCGCCCGAACGGCGACGTGATCACAGTCGACATAAAGTCCCCTCCCAAGATGAAGACGGGCGGTGCAAGCTTGGTCCGGATCTCTCCCGACCGGCAGTCCTCTCTGCGCTTGCGGCGCCCTCTAAAGGTAGTCTGTCGTGCCCTTGCGCCTTCCGCCAATGTTACTTCTGAGATATTTCATATTGCGGAACGCGGCTGGATATCGGGCCTAGCCCGTCAGGGTGAGCTGCGACAAAAGCACTTGCCACCCCTCCTCCCCGAGGGTCGCGACAACCGTGCTAAAGCCAATCAGATCAACGGTTTTCCCTGTATCAAGACGCCGGACGCGATTGCGGGTCGGGCCGCTGATAATGGCCCCCGCCGCCGCATCCGTTCCTGTCTGGCGCAGCTCGATCTCGCCCCGCTCGATCTCGACAAAGCCGCCCATACGCGCGACATGCGCCATGAACGCGGCCTTGTCATGCACCATCCCCGTTGAATGCACATGCACCAGATCGGGATGCAAAAGCGCGTGCAATTCGGCCGCATCCGCCGACACCAGCGCGTTACAGCGCCGCGCCTCGAACGCCAGAAGGGCCTGCGCGAGCGCGCTGTCATGAGACAGCCGCGCCATCAGATCAGCCCCTCATACGTGCCGCCATCCAGTTGCAGGTTCTGCCCCGAGATATAGCCCGCCTGCGCCGAACACAGGAAGGCGCAGGCATCACCGAATTCGCTGGCCTGCCCGAAGCGCTTGGCGGCAATGGTCGCAATCGTGCGGGCGCGCACCTCGTCACGGGTCAGCCCCTCGGTCTTGGCAAAATGCGCCGCCACCGCGTCCTGCCGCGGGGTGTCGATCTTTTCCGGCATCAGGTTGTTGATGGTGACATTATCCGCCACGACCTCGCGCGCGATGGCCTTCGAAATCGCTGTCAGCGCGGTGCGGGCCGCTGTTGACAGCCCCATGAAATAGCGCGGGCTTTTGACCATTGCCGAAGTGATATTGACGATCCGCCCGAATTTGCGCGCCCGCATCCCGGGAATATACTGCCGCATCAGCTGCACGGCAGGGATCATATTCATCTCCATCGCGCCCAGAAGCGCCTCCTCGGTCCACTCCTCCAGACCGCCGGGTTTCGGGCCTTCGTTATTGGTCACCAGAATATCGACCTCGGGCAGGGTCTTCAGGATGGTTTCGCGGCCCTGCGCGCTGTTCAGATCGGCAACGATATACCCCACCACCGCATCGGGATGCGCGGCCTGCAGCGTCGCGACCGCGCGCTGCAATTTGCCTTCGGTGCGACCATTGATCGTCACCCGCGCCCCCTCGCGCGCGAGGGCGGTGGCACAGGCCAGCCCCAACCCCTGTGACGAGGCGCATACAAACGCGCTGCGGCCCTGTAATCCAAGTTCCATATAGCTATCCTCAAGCGAGACAATGAGTGAAGAAATCCGCCATCGCCGCCCATGAACGCTGGTCGGCATAGGCATCGTATCTGGCAAAGGGCGGACGACCGGGGGCATCGGGTTCGGTGAAGGCATGACGCGCCCCGCCATAGATATCGGCCTCCCACGGGACCGCCGCCGCCGACATGGCCGCCGTCAGACGCTGCAAGTCCGTGCTCTGTGCCATCGGGTCATCGCTGCCGGTGCACAGCAGGACACGCCCCGCCGAGGCCGCAGACCAGTCATTCGCGACCAGATCTAGCCCTGCATGGAAGCTTGCCACACAGCGCACAGCCCCGCCCGTGCGGATGAATTCCAGCGCGCTACTGCCGCCGAAACAATATCCCAACATCCCGATCCGCGCGGCATCGGCCTCCGGCTGGGCCGCCAGCGCCTGACGGGCCGCCTCCAGCCGCGCCATCCATGCGGCCCGATCGGCAAGGCAGGCTCCGATGCGGGCCTCGATCTGCTGCGGCCCCTCCGGCAGGGCCCGCCCGCCCCACAGATCCACCGCCAGCACGGCAAAGCCCAGATCTGCCAGCCTCACAGCGGTGTCCAGCATGAACCGGTCCAGACCGTGGGCACCGTGCACCAGTAGCAGCGCCGGTCGGGGCAAGGGGCTGTCCCCGCAGACAAACCGGCCCGACATGGTGGTTCCGGCAAGGCTATAGGCAAGATCTCTGGCGGTCATCGGGCGGCTCCTGTGGTTCGGGGTGTGCCCATTGGCCCGTGGCAGGGCGATGGGGGCAAGCAGGACGACAGGTTTTGTTCACATTGCGAAACCGCAGGCGAAATCGGCCGCGCTCACACGAAGAGGCTCCACATGATGAACACAACGGCGTGCAGGGATTGATCTCCCGCCGCGCCGCGCAAGACTACAAAAACCCTACCCTTTTCTCTGGCAAGTCAGGACATAGCCATGCCGCATTGCATTATCGAATATTCCAGCAATCTCGAAGAAAGCGGCCAGATCGACGCGCTCCTGCACAAGATCGCCGCGCATTTCCGCACCGCGCCGGAGGTCTTCCCCACAGGTGGCGTGCGGGTGCGGGCCTGGCCGGTGACGCGCTATGTGATTGCCGATGGCAATCCCGAACATGCGTTTGTCAACGTGATGTGCCGGATCGGCGCAGGCCGCCCCGCCGATATCCGCAAGGCCTTCTTTTCCAAGGCCTACGAGATTGTCGTCGCCCATTTCGAGGCCGAAAGTGCGCGGCGTGGTCTGGGCATCACCTTCTATGTCGATCAGGCCGATCCCGAAGGGTCATGGAAGACCAATTCGATCCATGCCCATATGGCCAAATCCCTCTAGGCCGAATATCCGTCCTTCACATCGCCGACCGCCGGAGCCTCGGGCTCCGGCGGTCATGTCCATGAAACGGGTCAGGCAGGACAGGGCCCTAGCTGGTCAGTTCCAGAAAACGCTCGAGTGTCGGAGCTTCGACCGACAGATCCGGTTCGACCGGCGCCGCACCTTCAAAAACGGTCGCCTCGTTGAACCATTTCGCCCGTGCGGGCATGCCCCATTGATCGGCCCGTTTGGGGTTATCGAGGCTCCAGGCCACAGGCGGTTCCAGATCGATATGCTGGTAATGGGTGTTGAACAATTCGATGCGGTGGCCGTCAGGATCGCGGAAATACAAGAACATCGCGCCAGAAATCCCGTGACGGCCCGGGCCGCGCTCCAGTCTGCGGCCCAGCCCCAAGGCCCCCGCCACATCACAGGCATGCATCAGATCGGCGGTATCGCGCAGCAGATAGGCGAAATGGTGCAGGCGCGGCCCCGGCCCGTTGGTGAAAACCTGATCATGCGGATTACCCTTGCGCTGCATCCAGACCCCCCACAGGTCCACCTGCCCCTGCGCCCCGTCCGAATAGGTATATTCCGAGGTCCGGAAGCCCAGAGGGTGCCAGAAATCGAACGCCTTCCGCACATCCTGTGCCTGAATCTGCCAATGGTCGATGCGCTGCGCGGACGCCCCGCGATACTGGTCATAGGCCATAAACATGCGCTCGCGGATCGGCATGGAGGCGGTCAGCTCGACGGGCATCCCGATCGCATCGCGAAACTGCAATGTCTTGCCCTGATACGGCACATCGACCAGCTTTGCCTCGGTGCCGATGCTGTTGAAATAGGCTTCGGCCTTGTGGATGTCGTCTTCGGTCTGCACGCGGAACCCGAGCCGCTGACAGTTCGGGGTCTCGCCCTTGCGCAGCACCAGCGAATGATGCGCGTTCTCCTCGCGCCCGCGCAGCCAGACCGTTTCGCTATCGGCATCACTGACCACCAGCCCCACCAGATCGGTGTAGAATGTCCGGCTGGCCTCGAGGTCACGCACGCTCAGCACCACATGGCTTGAGCGGGTGATATTGAAAGGCGGGGTCAGAACTGGGTCCGGAATATGCATGCTTTCCTCCTCTGGACGGCGGGGCAACCCCGCGCTCGTATGAACCGAGCATTCGTTCCGGAAAGGGTTCGGGCAAGCGCTGCGGGGCGTTCTGTTCACATGCCGGAATACCCTGCCCCGAAACCGGCCAGACCGGTGCCGGAGCAGCACATGGCTCATCCCGCCAGACGGGTCTCGAAGAGCGAGGCGCTGACCTTGCGGCTGGCCTCGCGCAAGGCGGGCCACAGCCGGTTGACCCGTTCCGCCCCCAGCCGTGCCGCAGGCGCGATGACACAGAGCGCCCCGATGGCCCGCCCGCCGATATCGCGCACCGGCACCGCAAGCGCCCGCCGCCCGCGACCCGTCAGACTGTCCTCGACCAGATACCCCTGTTCGCGCGCGCGCGTGATCCCGTCAAGGATCAGGGCCTCGGGGCAGTTCCATTCGGCATAGCGTTCAAGGTTTTCCTGAAACACTTCGGTGGCGCGGGCCTCGCCCAGATAGGCCATCATGACCCGTCCCGCCACGCTGACCCCCAGCGGACGCCGTGCGCCCACATGCACCCCGCGCGCCTGCACGGGCCAGCTGCCGAAACGGCGGTCGGCATAAACCGCATCATTATGTGATGGCACCGACAGGAAGATCGAATCCTTGGTCAGCTGCGCCAGTTCGTCCAGAACAGGCGAAGAGATGCGGGTGATCGGGCAGCGGTTGAACGGGGCCACCCCGAGCCATGCGGCCTCTGCCCCCAACCGGTAACGCGACGTGCCCCCCGCCCGCTCGACAACGCCTTCCTTTTCCAGCGCCTTCAGGATGCGATGCGCCGTCGGATGCGACAGCTTGAGCGAGCCCGCAATATCGACAAGCTTCTCCCCGTCATGATCGCCCCCCGCCAGCATCCGCATGATGGCGAAACTGCGCCGGATGCTTTGCGTGCCGGTCACCTCGTTGCGCAGCACGCCCCCTGTTTCTTGATAGCCCATTCTGTCCTCCTCCTTTGCCGTCTCCACCCGGCATATGCATTCGGTATCCCTGTCCGGTTCAGACCAGCCCCGCATCCAGCAGATCCTGCGCCGTGCGATGCAAATGTGCCCCCAGAGCCTCGGCCGCCTCCTCGGCCTTGCGCTCCAGCACCAGCTCCATGATCTGGCGATGCTCGGTTTCGGTATCGCGGTCCTGCCGCGCATGGGGCAGCAGGATGCGGCGATACCTCTCGGCCTGCACGTAAAGCTGGTCGCGCAACCGCAACCACCACAGGCTGTCACAGGCCGAGACCAGATCATCATGGAATTGCGCATGCAGACGCGGCCAGTCGGCATGCGCCCGCCCCTCGGCAGAGGCACCGGTCTTCGACAGGCAGTGCCATGTCGCCAAGATCCGCGCCTCCCAATCCAGATCGCCCACCGCAATGGCCCGCCGCACACAGCGCGCCTCGATATCGATCCGCACAGCCGTCAGGTCGATCAGATCCTCGCGCGAGACCGGTGCCACGGTGAAGCCGCGCTGCGGCATCGCCTGCACCAGCCAGTCCGATGTCAGTCGCGACAGGGCCTCGCGCACCGCGCTGGGGCTGACCTCGAAATTCGTCGCAAGGGAGTCGATCGCAAGCTTCGATCCCGGCGCGTAGCCACCATTCAGCAGCTCTTCCTTGAGGTCGCTATAAAGCGCTGCGGTCTTGCTGATGGCCATCCTGCCGCCCTCCGGTCCTGCGTTCATGAGGAAGCTCACCATAAAATATATATTTTTGTCAAAATCTATTTTGTCACAGATCCGAGATTTTCCGGAATATGGAAGATTCCCCCCGTGCCGCTTGCGCAGGCCCCCAGGGCTGGCCCTGATAGACGGCGAGGAGCAGCGGAGAGGACCAAATGACTGCACAAGACTATCGCGCCTATATTCTGCCCGAAAGCTATGATCGGGTCGGGAAATCGCATGGCCTCGACCCTGTCACCTATTCCCAGCCGGTTCTGGCCACCCCGCAAGCCATTGCGCTGAAAGAGGAATGGGCACGGCTACAGGATGCCCCCTATATCGGTGTCACCCATGACGGCACCGCAGAGACAGGCCTGTTCGACCTCGCGGATGAAGGGTTCGACGTGGCGCTTGCGGTTTCGGCAATGGAGGCGATGCTGGCCACGCTGCGCCCGCAGGAAAAGGCCGCCGCCATGAAGCCGATCGACCATCGCAACTGGCGCGGCTGGTATAATCCCGAACTGGTGTTCAACACCGAAGGCGTCCGGCTGGAACATCTCGGCCCCGCCTCGCGCGACTGTTTCTGGGATCTGCTGGCGGCCTGCACCTCGGCGCGGGGGTTCCAGAAGATCCGGCGTCTGATGAAGGCGAATCTGTTTCTGGGCGAGCTTTATGATCTGACGACGATCATGAACGAGTGGTCCTATCATTTCGAGATTTTCGGCACCCCATCCGTAACAGAGCCGTGGGGCTGGCATATCTACGGCCATCATGTCGGCTTCAACGTCTTCATTCTGGGACGGCAGATGGTGATTTCCCCCACCTTCATGGGCACCGAACCCAATGAGGTCGTGCTGCGCAGCGGCGAGACGTTTTGCATGTTCAAGGAGGAAGAGGCGCAGGGGCTGGCCCTGATGCGCAGCCTGCCGCCGCCCCTTCAGGAGCGCGCTACGCTTTACAAGGAGATGGAAGATCCCGCCCTGCCGCAATGGCGTTTCAACTTTGCCGACCAGCGGCATCTGGGCGGAGCTTTTCAGGACAACAGGATCGTGCCACTGGAGGGCGTCTGCGCCGCAGAGTTCGACCCCGCGCAGCGGCAGGCCCTGATGGATCTGTGCGAAACCTTCCACATCCATTGGCCGGATGGTCCGCGCAAGGCCCGCCTGCAACAGATCGAGGCCCATCTCGACCGGACGTATTTCAGCTGGATCGGCGGGCATGGCCCCGACGACCCGTTCTACTACCATATCCACTCGCCGGTCGTGATGCTGGAATTCGACCATCATTCCGGCATGTGGCTCGGCAATGAAGCCCCCGCCAAATTCCATATCCATGTCATCAGCCGCATCCCCAATGGCAATGACTACGGCAAGGCCCTTCTGGCCGCCCACCAGCAGCGGGCCTCCCGCTGACACAGGGCCAGCCCCTGCCCGCGCCACCGCAGCACCGCTTCTGAACGGGCCGCCCTGCTGCCCGTCTGTCCTATCCTTTCCTGTTTCGGAGATCCCCTATGAATCTGGTCTCATTCACCGCGCAGGGCACCGCCTTCTGGGGTGTCGCGCGAGAGGATGGCGTTCTGGCCCTGTCGCCGGAATTCCCGCAATATCGCACCCTGCGCGACGTGATTGCCGCGCAGGCCCTGCCCGACATCCTGACCGCCGCGCAAGGCCGCACCGCCAGCCATAAGGCGGGCCTGTTCCGCTATACGGTGCCGATCCCCGATCCCGGCAAGATCCTTTGTGTCGGGGTCAACTTCCCCGACCGCAACGCCGAATATAAGGATGGCAAAGAGGCACCGCCACATATGTCGCTTTTCCCACGCTTCGTGCAAAGCTTTGTCGGGCAGGGAGAAAACCTGATCCGCCCGCCCGAAAGCGCACAGCTGGATTACGAAGGCGAGATCGCGATTGTCATCGGCAAGGAAGGGCGGCGCATCGCAAGGGATCAAGCGCTTTCCCATATCGCCGCGTTGACCCTCTGCAACGAGGGCACGATCCGCGACTGGGTGCGCCATGCGAAATTCAACGTCACGCAGGGCAAGAACTGGGACCGTTCGGGGGCAATGGGGCCGTGGCTTGTACCCTTTACCGACCCCGCGCAGATCCTTGATATCGCCTTGGAAACCCGCGTGAATGGCGAGCTGCGCCAGTCTGACCGCACGGGGCGGATGCTGTTTCCGGTGGCCGAACAGATCGCCTATATCTCGACCTTCACCACATTGCGGCCCGGCGACATCATCGTCACCGGCACCCCCACAGGGGCGGGGGCGCGCCATGATCCGCCCATCTGGCTGACACCGGGGGACAGGATCGACATCACCGCCGAAGGCATCGGCACCCTGTCCAACGGAGTGGCTGACGAATGACCATGACCCTGACCCACGCCGAGATCGCCGCCGCCGCCGCCGCCCTGTTCGAGGCCGAGCGCCGCAGACAGCAGACCGGCCTCCTGTCGCAGCAATATCCGCAGATGACACTGGATGACGCCTATGCGGTACAGGCCGCCCTGATCGCACACAAACGGGCGGCGGGGCTGGAGGTGATCGGCTGGAAAATCGGCCTGACCTCGCGCGCGATGCAGCAGGCGCTGAATATCGACACCCCCGATTCCGGTGTCTTGCTCAGCGATATGGCCTTTCCCAGCGGCGCGACCATTCCACTGGGCCGCTTCATCCAGCCACGGATCGAAGCCGAGATCGCCTTTGTCCTGAACGCTCCGCTGGCGGGGGCCGATGTCACGCGGGCCGATGTGCTGGCCGCGACCGATTTCGTGGCACCGGCGCTTGAAATTCTGGACACCCGCATCCTGCGCGCAGATCCGGTCACGGGCGTCTCGCGCAAGATCCATGACACGGTATCCGACAATGCCGCCAATGCGGGCATCGTGCTGGGCACGGCACGGCACGCCCCGCAGAGCATCGACCTGCGCTGGATCGGGGCCATCGTGCGACGCGATGGCATTGTCGAGGAAACCGGCCTTGGCGCGGGGGTTCTGGATGATCCGGTTGCAGGGATCGTCTGGCTTGTGCGGCGTCTGGCACAGTACGGCCAAGGGGTCGCCGCGGGAGACATCCTTCTGTCGGGCAGCTTCATCCGCCCGATAGAGGCCCCGCCGGGCAGTTGTTTCCATGCCGATTTCGGCCCCTTCGGCCATGTCGACCTAACCTTTGCGGAGAGCTGATATGCCTGCCCCTGTGAACCGTCTCAAACAGCGTCTGGCAGCCGGCGAGACCACGCATGGCCTGTGGCTGGGTCTGGCCGACCCCTATCTGGCCGAGATCGCCGCGACCGCGCGGTTCGACTGGCTTTTGCTGGATGGCGAACATGCGCCCAATGACATCCGCTCGCTTTCGGCCCAGATCGGTGTGCTGCAGAACGGGCCAAGCGATATCGTGCTGCGCCTGCCCGATGACGATCCCGCCAAGATCAAACAGGCACTGGATATCGGCGCGCAGACCCTACTGGTGCCGATGATCGAATCCGCGGCGCAGGCACAACGCGCCTTGGCGGCCTGCCACTATCCCCCCAACGGGCTGCGCGGGGTTGGCTCCGCGCTGGCGCGGGCCTCGCGCTTTGCCGAGATCCCTGACTACCTGAACACGGCGGATGCGCAGATCTGCCTGATCGTGCAGGTCGAAAGCCGCGCGGGACTGGCCGCGCTGGATGACATCTTGCAGATCGAAGGCCTGGATGCCGTCTTTATCGGCCCGTCCGATCTGGCGGCGGATATGGGGCATCTGGGCAATCCGGGCCATCCCCAAGTCCGGCAGGCCGTGCTGGAGGCGCTTGATCGGATCAACCGGTCCGGCAAGGCCGCAGGTGTCCTGAGCACCGATCCCGAATTCATCCAAGCCTGCACGCAGGCGGGGGCACGTTTTGTGGGCGTAGGCATTGATGTCACCGTTTTTGCCCATGCCCTGCGCCAGCTTGCCGCGCGCTACCGCAACAGCGCGGAGAGCAACCGCTAACGCCAGACGCCAGACGCCAGACGCCAGACGCCAGACGCCAGAGCGACAACCTGACCCGCCCCTATCCCCGCAAACAGCTTTTGCGGGCGCGTCGGGTCATGTCCGCAAACCGGTCGCCTCGGGGAGGAGAGCGGCCAGACCATCGTCACTATCAGGGAGGAAATAATGAAAGCACTTACTGTTCTGACAGCAGTCGCCACGGGAATCGGCCTGATGACAGCCGCCCCCGTTTTCGCCGATATGCCGGATGGCCGGACAACAGGAGCACAAACGGAACGCTCGGCCATCACATCCCGTTTCCAGCGCAGCTTCGGCCATGCCGGATTGCTGACGATCTGGAGCAGCAACGAGGTTTTCGGCATCACGCAGGACAAGATCAATAACGGCATGCTGCATTTCAATCAGGCCGAGAATTCCGGCGTCCTGTCCGGTTATCGGGACAATATCTCGACGGCCGAGGTCCCGATTTCGGCGCTGGTGGGCATCAGCGATCACGCGATGGTCTATACGAACCTGTCGTTGAACGGCTTCTCGGCCTCGCCCGATCTGGCCTATGCCAGCGGCGGGATCGGCACGCTGACTGTCGAATATCTCAATATGCCCAGCGACAACCTGACATGGGGCATTGGCGCGATCGCGCAATATGCCCATACCAATCTCAAGCAGAATGACGGCAAGATCAACAACCCTTGGGGCGGCATTCGGGGTGACCTGCTTTACAAGATGAACGAGCACTGGGCGCTGGCCAACCGCTTTGTCGCGCAATGGGGCAACGCACGCAGCGAAATCCCGCTGGGCTTTGCCACGCTGACCGACCGCCAGCACACCGCCCTGACCTATTGGCAAAGCGATCTTGTGGGCACCTATTCCGATGCCGAGATCGGCTTTCTGCCTGCAGGCTGGCTGATGCATCCGCGTCTGGGTTTTGCCATCGAGGAGCTGACCAATTCCTCCTCCATCAACAGCCTCGGCACCAAGGTCGACAAACAGAAAATCCATTACAGCGAAGGCATGGCCACGCTGCGTTTCGAAAAGCCCGTCTACGGTCCGGGCGCATGGTCGCCGCAGCTTGAATTCGGTCTCAAGCATGAATTCGTCAATAGTTTTGACAGCTACTCGAACGAGCAGAACTTCTATTACAGCTCCGTCGGGCTGGGACGGCAGATCGGCAAGGACCTGTTCTTCAACCTTGCCTATGTGCGCTATGACGGCTTCCGCGGCAATGTCCGCAACCAGACCTTCAAGGCGATCTTCTCCTATACATTCTAGGCAAGCCCTGTCTGCAGGCGGCCCCCTCGGGCGCGGCCTGCAGACCCTTTTCCGGACGGCCCCGCAGAGTACGCGCCGCCGCAGCATCCAGCCTGTGTTCCGGCACACGGGCCTGTGACCGCGCTTTCGGGCAATCCGGCCCGTTCCGGCCTTGGCCAAGCCTGCGGCTTTCGCCTATGCTCTGCGGTGAAAGACCGGATGCCAGGCGTATGGCCGTGGCCCCCTCCGGCAGAAGACCCCCTTGTCCGCCTTGCAGCGGCAGGCCCGCGACCGACGAAGGAGGCAGTTCATGACACTCGGCCACGCCGCCATAACCCGGATCAGCGCCTATTTCGACAACGGGACATTCCAGCGCGATCTGGCCGGACTGGTGGCCCGCCCGACCGAAAGCCAGACCCCGCGCGGCAGGCCCCATCTGCATGCCTATCTGCACGAGGCCATGCAACCGATGCTGACGGAAATGGGCTTCACAACAACGATCCATGCCAACCCCGATCCCGAGGCGGGGCCGTTTCTGGTGGCCTGTCGCCGTGAAGACCCCGCCTTGCCGACCGTGCTGATCTATGGGCATGCCGATGTGGTGCGGGCGCAGGAAGACCAGTGGCGCGACGGGCTTGCCCCTTTCACCCTTATCGAGGAGGGGGACCGGCTTTATGGGCGCGGTGCCGCCGATAACAAGGCCCAACACCTGATCAATCTCCGCGCGCTAGAGGCGGTGATCGCCACACAAGGGCGGCTGGGGTTCAACGCGAAAGTGCTGATCGAGACCGGCGAAGAAACCGGCTCGCCGGGGCTGCGGCAGTTTTGTGAGGATAATCAGGCACTGCTGGCCGCCGATGTGCTGATTGCCTCGGACGGGCCGCGCCTGTCCCCCAAAGCGCCCACCATCTTTACCGGCGCGCGCGGCGCGATCATGTTCGAGCTGGTCGTCGCGCTGCGCGAAGGGGCCCATCACTCGGGCAATTTCGGCGGGCTTCTGGCTGACCCCGCGATCTATCTGGCCCATGCTCTGGCCAGTATCACCGATGCGCGCGGCCAGATCCGTGTGCCGGAATGGCGCCCCGACAGCCTGACCCCGCGCCTGCGCGAGGTTCTGGCGGCCCTCCCGCCGGTAGAGTCGGGCTTCCCCCTTGATCCCGATTGGGGCGAGGAAAGTCTGAGCATGGCCGAGCGTGTCTTCGGTTGGAACAGTTTCGCCGTGCTGGCGATGGTGTCGGGCGTGCCGGAGACCCCGCTGAACGCGATTTCAGGAGAGGCACGGGCCACCTGCCAGCTGCGCTATGTGGTGGGAACCGAGGCCCGCGAGATCCTGCCCGCCCTGCGCCGCTATCTGGATGCGCAAGGCTTCGACAAGGTCACCATCCGGCACACCGACCATGGCAGCTTTACCGCCACACGTCTGGACCCGGACCACCCCTGGGTGCGCTTTGCCGCAGAGTCCCTCGGCCGCAGCACGGGCGAAGCCGTGCATATCCTGCCCAATCTGGGCGGCTCTCTCCCCAATGACTGTTTTTCCGACGCTTTGGGGCTGCCCACGATCTGGGTGCCCCATTCCTATGCGGGATGCAACCAGCATGCGCCCAATGAGCATGTGCTGAAATCCCTTTCACGACAGGCCCTTATCGGCATGACGGGGCTATTCTCCGATCTGGCCGAACAGGGTGCGCCTGTCCCCCTGACCGCGAAGGCCCCGACCTGAAATGGATATTCTGATTTTTGTTCTTGTGATCGGTGTCGCAGGGCTTGTTGCCGGACTGATCTCCGGCCTGCTTGGCGTGGGGGATGGCATCATTCTGGTGCCCGCATTCTATTACGTCTTTCAGGGGCTGGGCTATGCACCCGAACAGCTGATGCAGATCTGCGTGGCCACATCGACAGGCACCATCATCGTCACCTCGCTGCGATCGGTCACCGCCCATCACCAGCGCGGCGCCGTCAGCCTCGCGCTGATCCGCAGTTGGGGGCCCTTCATCGCGATAGGATCGGTGCTGGGCGTGCTGGCCGCCGCCAGCCTGCGCAGCCATGAACTGCAAGTGATCTTTGGCGGTATCGGCGTCTGTCTGGGCCTGTATATGCTGCTGGGCAAGAAAAGCTGGCGCCTGTCCGACAGCCTGCCCGGACGTCGCCTTGCCGCGCTTTATGGCAGCCTTATCGGTTTTTTCTCGGCCCTGATGGGAATTGGCGGCGGCAGCTTTACTGTGCCGCTGCTGACCGCCTATAACGTGCCGCCCCATCGTGCGGTCGGCACCTCGCCCGGCTTCGGATTGCTGATCTCGATCCCCGGCTTCATTGCCTATCTGCTGACGGGCTGGCACCTGACCGGCAAGCCCCCCGGCACAGTCGGCTATGTCAACCTGCCCGCCGTCGCAATGATCATGGTCACCTCGCTGATTGCGGTGCCCTTCGGCGTGCGACTGGCGCACCGGCTAAGCCCCCAACGCTTGCGGCTGGTCTTTTCCCTGACCGTGCTGGTGCTTGCCGGAAACATGCTGCGCAAGGCCCTGATGGGGTAACCGCAATCAAGAACCGCCCCGCCACCGCGCGGGGCGTTGACCTGCCTGCAACGCAGATCGGACCCATCTCCAGAACGAATTGTTTTACAGCGAATGACCTAAATTCAGTAAAATCAGCATATTAAAGGGTGGATTTATTGCAAGGCCGTGCAGAGAATTGCTACAAAGTACACGCCGTCTGTGGGGTTTTACCTGTGGGGCTGGTGACATTTTGATGAAGACTAGACGACATGCTGAACCGACTAGCCCCACGCGGCATCCAGACCGCAGCGCCGGGCCGCCACGCAGATCCGCGCGTGCCAGATTGATTTCCTTGCTCTTGTCGAATTCAGCCGCATGCGCATTAAGCCCCAAGCCGCGCGCCACCATTGTCGCCCCACGCGAATGCCCTGCAAGCATCGTGTAAAATGCCTGCGTCGCGCCCAGCCCCTTCACAAAATCCGTTGTCTTCCATGCATCCTCTTGCGTGTATCGAATACACCGGAAGATACGCGGAAATGGCGCGCGGCGCTTACACCACATTGCCCGCGCGCCATTCTCATATTTAACTGATTTTATGACATTTTTGAGGAAATTGACTTTCCCTTAGCAGGAGAACGCCTTCGACCACTCGGCCACGTCTCCGTTGACCCGTATCGCCGACCCACTATCGGATCTAATTGACACGATCGGTCTTCTTTTCCCTGTCTGTGGATTTGAAGAGCGTGACCAGAATTGCAACCTTCTCCAAATCCCAACGTCAAACGCGATGATGTTGATATAGGGCACCGCGCCGAGTTGCCTGTTGCATACCGTGGCATGACGGCGCTTGGCGGGGCCTCGTCTTTTACGTCAAGGTCACATTGTCTGCCATATCGCGTCAAGCGGTTCGACGAAGCGCGGCGTGACCGAGGTCTTGCTCGGCTGAAGGCGACGGTTCTACACAAAATGGCACGTCATCCATTGTGCTCTCCGTTTCGGTATGCAATTGCATGCGACAATCTGTGTCATTGAAAGGTGGAACGGCGACTTCCATCTTTGTGGCCCTGAATGATTCGTTTGTGACCCTGGCTCGGTGGTTAGTTTTTATGACCAGATGAAACGAGTCCGGTCAGTTAGCGATAGCATCACGGGCTGCGACAAGCTGACGCAGACCCCATAACGGGCAAGAGCTGCCCGCCTGATGCATAGCGGATTTGCAGATAAGGCGTGAAACGCATATCTCAGATCCAACTTGCGATGCTGCTTTTGCAAAGTAAAATGCTTCCCAAACATAGCTTTAGCCGTAAGACTTTGCGTTTCCTCACAATTTTGTTCAGGAATTCTCGGGCCGCTTATGCTGCAACGCGGCGGTTGCATCCTTTCGCCAAATTCATAGTTTCGCCCCATCGGATCCGCGAAGGGGGCGGTTATCATGGATTTCAAAAACAAAACCGCAGACCGTTCGGTCGACGTACTCCTTGTTGGTGGCGGCATCATGAGCGCAACTTTGGGTGTGCTGTTGCATGAGCTGGAACCGGAATGGACAATCGAGCTGACCGAACGGCTGGATGAGGTCGCGTCGGAAAGCTCGAACGGCTGGAACAATGCCGGCACGGGCCACTCGGCGCTGTGCGAGCTCAACTATACGCCTGAAGCCGAAGACGGCACGATCAATATCGAGAAGGCGCTGTCGATTAACGAGCAGTTCCAGATTTCGCGCCAATTCTGGGCCCATCAGGTGCGGCAGGGCGTGTTGACCAATCCGCGCTCCTTTATCAACCGCACCCCCCATATGAGCTTTGTCTGGGGCGAGAAAAACGTAAATTTCCTACGCAAGCGTTATGAGGCGCTGGTGCGGAGCCCGCTTTTTGCCGGCATGAAATTCTCGACCGATCATGCGGAAATTTCCAAATGGGCACCGCTCATGGGCGAAGGGTTGAACCCCGACGAAAAAGTGGCGGCCACATGGGCCCCGCAAGGGACCGATGTCGATTATGGTGAAATTACCCGCCAATATATCCGCTTCCTTGAAAGCAGTCCGCGCTTCCAACTGAATACGGGCCGCACCGTGACCGGCATCCGCCGTCGCAAAGAGGGGGGCTGGCGCGTTGTGTGCACAAATTCGCATGGGGGCGACAAGCAGATCGTCGACGCGAAGTTTGTCTTCCTCGGGGCTGGGGGCGGTGCGCTGCCGCTGTTGCAGATGTCCGGCATTCCCGAGGCCCGCGAATACGCAGGGTTCCCCGTTGGCGGGTCCTTCCTTGTGTGCGAAAACCCCGACGTGGTGAACAAGCATAACGTCAAGGTCTATGGCAAAGCCTCGACCGGCGCCCCGCCGATGTCGGTGCCCCATCTCGACCGTCGGGTGATTGATGGCAAGGACATGCTGTTGTTCGGTCCGTTTGCGACCTTCTCGACCAAGTTCCTGAAGGAGGGGTCGCTGTGGGATCTGCCGTCCTCGATTACGCGGCGCAACCTTGTGCCGATGATGCAGGTAGGTGTGCATAACTTCAATCTGGTCGAATATCTGGCCGGTCAGCTGATGCTGTCGGAGAAAGACCGGATGAAAGCCCTACGTGCCTATTTCCCGCAAGCCCGTGATGAGGACTGGCACCTGTGGCAGGCCGGTCAGCGGGTGCAGATCATCAAGAAAGACCCGAAAAACGGTGGTCAGCTGAAACTCGGCACAGAGATCGTAGCCTGTGAGGACCGCTCGATTGCGGCGCTTCTTGGCGCATCTCCGGGCGCGTCCACGGCCGCTCCGATCATGCTCAAGCTGCTGGATCAGGTCTTCCCCGAGCGTGTCTCCAGCGCCGCATGGCAGGCCAAGCTGCGTGATATCGTGCCGAGCTACGGGCAATCTTTGCAAGACAGCCCCGATCTGATCGCCAGCGAATGGTCGGAGACCGGCAAGGTGCTTGAACTGCTGGATGCTCCTGTCGAGGACATCCGTAACTTCATCGATCAGTTCCTGATTTCTTCGGAAGCCGAGCTGAAAACGCAGGCGGCCTGACCCCCTGCCTGCGCGGCATAGCGTACCGGAACCCCCCGCCCTCCCTCCGGAAGGCGGGGATTTCCATATGCAGGCGCGCGTGATGTCCCACCCACCTGCCAGATCCGATGTGCGCCCCGCGCCATCCGGTCTTTTGTGCCAGGGAGGGCGGTTGATCCGCTGGCCTGCCTACCGAAGAGTCCCTTTAAAAATATGGGGTTGGGTCGGTTTGTCTGCGGGGCTGCGACTGACGTTCTATCAGGTATGCCCCCTGAAACCTATGCCGGAAATTCAGATATTTTACGACATAATGCTCTTGCGGTGCAAAGAAACTGTCGGTAGAAGCACCTTCAGGCGGGCGGTTAGCTCAGTTGGTAGAGCGCTTCGTTTACACCGAAGATGTCGGGGGTTCGAGTCCCTCACCGCCCACCATGTAAAACAATCACTTACATGATTATAGGACGCATTCAACGAAGCTTTATAAAGTTCCGTGAACCCAAAATCGTCGGATCCGTCAAAAATCAGAGAACTATCCGCGCCGAAGGTTCATGAAATCTAACGCCGCAACGGCATCTTGCATCTGGTTCGGCAGGAAGCACCCATAGACCCGATACGTTGCCGACACGTTCGAGCGGCCGAGCACCTGTGCGACCTTCTCGATCGGGATTCCCGCGCCGAGCATATCCTAAGCCCTGCGGTGTCACAAAGCTGCGGGCAATCCAAGACAAGTCTTAGTTCAGGATTCGCGAGGATCGTGACGCCGGACGTCCGTCCACTCAGATGGTCAAAGAGAGTCTTCCAATCGTCCGACAAACTTGGGGTAAGGGTATTGAGCGTACGCCTCGTCACTCCAACGCGTAACACGGAAATATACTCATTGAGCCACTTCTGGGCGTGCTTGGAAGATTTCAGCTTGCACCGTGCTGGTAACGGTTCTGTCGTACAGTATTGATCGGCAAAATATCGAAGCTCATCAATTTAAGCAGGAGAGTCCGCATTATCAGTTATATTTCCGGCCCAACGAAAAACTGCCGCGGCCTTGCGCAATGCCGCAACTTTGCGTGGCTGGACCGAGGTTGCCCAACACGCGCTATAAAGACCGGCATTCCAGCTTACGAGTAGGATTTGCGGCGTTAGCGGCGTATTACATGACTGATGGGTTTCAAGCATAGGGACGTCCTTTCTTCTATCGAAAGCAAGTGATGAAGAAGGGCGACCCTCAGGGCAGATATGCAGAAAGCGCAGTCAAATCGGCGATTGTTGCGTATTTTAGCTCAACGGGGCTGCCGGACCATTGAACCATGACCGGTATCCACAAGTGTCATTTTTTCGATTTAAGCATATAATTTTTGTGCCTTTTCTTGAGCGGGTCAGGCGCATTGAATGTCGGCGTTGTCGCCTCGAGTCATTTTTGATTTTTCCTTTCGTGGACAGCGTGCGCTGGACGAAAGCGATAAGATTTGCCTAAGCGAATAGAAGGGTGCTTCCCCGTTTTGAGCGCACGGTGATAATGGGAGGCATCAAGCTTCGTCTCTCGAATGACGGTCTCTCGCCATTCATCCATCGTCAGAAGGTCAGCGCAAAAAATGGCACGACCAAGATCTGTTGTGTCGACCCATTCCCTGATCGGATCGTTGACGCCGTCGATCGATAGAACTTCAAGGAGATCGAAAGACTTCGGTAGAGTGCTGACGTTTGGGTATGCCGAAGCGAGAATTGCGCGCACGGTGTCAGGGCCAAGCCGCCAGCGTTGACGTAACTCCTGTTGTGTGAAGCTTCTAAGCGTCTGACGCGATAAGGCGCGGGCATAGCTGCGCAAAGCTTCGCAGCTTCTATTGCAGCCTCTTTTTTGTGACGTGCGGCACATTCGCCGCTGCGTGAATCCGAGTGCTTCATAAGACCTCCTTTGCGCTGACAAGGAGGTGGGATCGTTCTGGACGTCTCAGAAATAGAAGCGGCGAATTCTGGCGGAGCTTTTCAAGTCCATGAGCAAAGAGCCGAGGACCTATTGTGCGATTGATCACCGTGGGGATAAACTCCGCGCGAAATACAACCTTGTGGAGACGGTCAGATCCTGACTAAAAGTACCGTAAATCTGGGTGTTTTTCGGCATTTTCAGAGGCTTGAAGGCGCTTTTGTCTTTTTGTCCAAAATCTAAAATTTGCTCTTGTATATCCGAGAGTTGGTCGGCTATACGGGTCAACGGAGACGTGGCCGAGTGGTCGAAGGCGCTCCCCTGCTAAGGGAGTATACCGGGAACGGTATCGAGGGTTCGAATCCCTTCGTCTCCGCCATTTAATTCAATAAAATCAATTACTTAACCCCTATGGGGCCATTTGTGCCACAAAATGTGCCACTTTTTGTGCCACATTTTTTCTGTGGATAATTTTATCGGCCCAGAAGATCGGCTTTGATATCCCGCCTGCAAAGGTGATCATGATGTCCGCCGACAGCTACAGCAAAGAGGTGGAATGCCGGCGCGCCAGTCGCCGGATGATCCTACAGTCCCGCAAGGAAAGTCGCGTAATGCTTGTGATCGTCAAGAGGGCGCCCCTGATGAAGGCGCCGACGTTTTTCAGTTGGTCAGAAGCTCCTTGGTGACGTTGATTGCTGTCGAGAGATCCAGCACTTGGATAACGGCACGCTGCATTTCCAATAGCATTGCACGATCTTTGCGCAGTGCCTCCGCGGCGGTGTCATATTGTTTAACGAGGTAAGGTGCTTCGCGTCCTACAATCAGCCTGTCATTCGTCTCGAACGGGACCATGGAGGTGCCCTCAGCGATGCGTCCTTCTACGGCTGCAAGCAACGCCTCGAGTTCTAAGACCACGGAAGAGCACAGCGCATAGCTGAGGCAAGAGCTGACGTTTCGCGTCTTTTCGCTTCTCCCCTCTTTTCAACACCCAAAGGGACAGCATCTTCATGCGCGACACCCAGTCTGCGCATGGAGATGCTGAGCCCGCCTCTTTTCTCTTTGATGCGCTCGGTGCTATTGGTTCCCGCAAGAATATTTTTAATCATGTTTTTATGGACTGACCTGCCCCCCGCATAAGAGACGTCGTTATGCACGTCTCATAGCTGGTCCGCCCAAGATCAGGCAGGCGGTGACAATCGGGTGGTTACTGAGAAACTCCACCGTAGTCGCCATCGCGAAACTCCCGCCCGATATCATTCAGGCGCGGAGTTGCAGCTTAACGGGTCATACAGAAGGTGGGGCCCAGACGCCGCTTACGGTCAAAGGCAGCAGTGCTGGCTGTGAACTACATTAAAAACGACGGGCCTTCGTCGCCTTTATTCGGAATCGGTGCGCTATCTATTGGTTCCGGAGTCACGCCTTCGACAAAGTAATCCAAAATAAATGCCTCAAAGGAAGATGCCCCTATTTCTTTGGCAAGGCGATTTGCCCCAATCAGCGATATTTCTTGGCATGCCGTCGCGAGCGGGACATCGGAGGCTTCCATGTTAAATATTTGAGAATCATGAATCTTTCGAGAAACAACTCGTGGCATGCCCACTTCCTCAAGTTGATACACCAGCTTTGGTAGGAAAGCGTGTCCGACACGTGTTGCAAATGGACTCACGTCAACTCGGTCGTTGATTATGCACTGATAAAGAACGTTTGCATCAGAAATGAGAGATGACAACTTATAGCTTATTACTCGTTCCAACTGGAAGAATCTCTCAACATCAACGTCAATTTGGGAAGCCCTTTGGAGGATACTTCTCATATCCAGCGTCCAGTTCTGAGACAGAACATGAAGGAACCTAACGGTATCTCTGTGATTACCCTCCCACGCCGCTGGCTTCAGACGGAGAAGCTTGTAAATAGTCGTGTCCCATTCTCTCGGCCTATTGGAGTTGAGATAAGAGAACCCGTTCCAATCGCCAGGCTGACTTTTCATGCTACGTGCGAGATTAAGCAAGAAGTTCGCATCACTATCGGAAAGAAGCCCTCCCGACTTAACCTTGCGGTAATTATCAGCTCCCAAGAGGTCATCCATCTCAGAATCGTAGTCACCAATTCGCGCCCTCTGACCGTCTGACAGGAAATCTTTATCTTTTTCGGCGTCCAATCCGCCCAATATCGATTCTGGAAAGTCAACCTCAAGCTGCGTGTCCTTGTCTTCCGGGGGCTTCTCAAGGATGTATATGTCACCCACGAAATGCTTGAACATTCGGCCGCCCCGACCGACGATATTCTTGTATGAAAAGCTGGACAGATTGCGCCCGCCGCTTTTGTTGTTCCATACGACAACGGTCTGTGCGCTCGTGTTGACGCCTTCAATTATTGAAGACGTTGAGGCAAGCACGTCCAATCCACCTTCTTTGAGATCAAATAGCTTTACTTGTAACTGAGACAAGCATCGATGCATTCTTCCATTGTGCACTCCGACATTGCGGGCAGCAAGATGCGGGAGATGCCAATCCCTCGAGTAATTCGTAGCCAGCCAGTTCGCAAAATCGAAGTGAATCCCTGAGGGATTTACAGGTCTTACCTTCCTGAACCACTTCGAGAGTTTGTCGATCTCCGTGTATGATCCTGCGTATATGAGAGTGTTTCCAGGGGCTCTGGAAAAAATCTCTTGAATTGCTGAAAACTTTTTGCTCGCATCCCTCTTAATCCCCCGGTGGAGGTTATGCTCTCTGAGGTAGACAGTGTTGAAATTTAGGAGCTCAACAAACTGCATACCTTCCGTAATTGGATTGTCATGCAGGCGGGAGATGTTGGGTGAAAGGAAGTATCGTTGCTTGGAAAGCGGCGAGAACTTCAAAGCCGCCTTGTATAACGCTGCGGACCTCTCTCTGTCGTGGGCTGAGCTTATCTTGTAGAACTCATCTATTATCAACAAATCCAAATTGTCGATTTTCCCCACATAAGAGAGTGCGCGCTCTTGAGGAAACACGTAGATCGTTCGATCTTTCAGTGTAGCATCCGTTGTCGTGACAATTCGATATAAACTGCCAAATCCTCGGTTCAACCTTCTCCGCATCTCATCCATCAGTGCGATCGTCGGAACAATGATCATCACAGTATTTGGCTTATTCTCAGCTATAAACGCATCTACAATTAAACTCTTTCCGAAGCTTGTTGGGGCGCTTACGGAAACACTCTTTCCTTCCAGAAGAAGACGCAGAACGCGGGATTGCTCTCGATGTAAGGTCAGCCTATTTTTTGGAGATAGCCCAATTTGGGAAGAAAATGCTCTTATCAAGAAACGCTGATCCCAACTCGAAGTCGAATGTTGCATGTAAGGATATAGGCCAGCTTCCCTCAGCATTTGATTTAGCAATTCAGGATACGGCTCTCCAGATCTGGACAAGGAGTCCAAAAGGAGAATTAATATGTTGCGCGCAGCCTTCTCTTGACCCTGCGCAAGAAAGTCGTTTGCCTTTTGGCAAGACTCAAAAATATCCATATTAAATACCTTGGTAGAACTCGACAGCCTTGGAGAATTTGTCGACAATCGCTTTCTTCTGCGGGACGGGTAGGAGTATCAAATGAAAGTGGACGTCCGCATATTTGTGAACTTCGTGCGATTTCTTGAATTGCTTCGAGAAATATCGCTCTGCTCTCTGGTGATGAAATTCCAAGATATTTTGGCGGTACTGGGTGGTCATTTCACGGGACGATCCAGTTATGCTACATTCATAAACCAAGAGGATGGGAATGTGAATCTTGGGCTTGAGGTAGTCGATTGAATTTGATGAGCTTAACGCTTGCTTGATTTTTTCAAGAACCGCGGCAGGTACGCCCAAAAGGTCAAGATCCTGAACGCTCGTAATGATCGAGTTTTCCTTCTTGAGTTTGTCAGTGCGCAATGATGTTAGCACGGAAGCAATCACGCTATCCAACCGTCCATCCTCGATGGAGTTATAGAACTTTGCTTCCCCAAACCAGATGGTAAAGTCGTCGCCATCTATGACGATGTGAACGCCATCCGAACCCTTTGCATTGTCTTGGCTATTTTGTTTGTAGAAGATCTTCGGGACCACGGGTAGGGCTCCATAGTGATCATTCATGATTCCGTATAGGATAATCTCTGCAATTTCGCTTCCCTCACCGATGGGGTCTTTATCAGTCAGTCTTAAATTTCTTGCAGCGGCTGTCAGCCCTGTCTGCGACTTGCCCGCAAGTGCATCTCGCTCGCGTTTTGACAGGGCTGTTAGTGCTACATGGTCCCAGATGAAATTATTAAACTTAGTTTCCATCCAGCGGCCATCTTCAAAGTCATTGAGCAGACTTAGCAAGGTATTCTGCGGAACGCCAAGGTCCTTGTGGTCGCAGAATGAACCAATTTCGTCACTAAACAAAATTTCAAAACTAATTGTCATTGCGTTCTACTCGATAGCTTCGACGGGCAAGCCTTCACAAAGCCCAAATTTATCGTCACTTTGCTTAAGTTGTTTGGAGGTTGCAATAGAAGCCCTTGAAGTGGCTCCACGTTGTGCGGCTTGTGAAGCATTTTTTCTGAACGATTTAAGGTTGAAGGCATCGGTCTAACATCGGCCATCTTTTCGGGTGAGCAGCATTATTCCACAGGGTCTTGATGGGCATGGGTGCACTGCAAAACTTGAATTGCTCTAAAGGCTGCAGCTTGCACGAATGACCGGTTCGTGGGAACTTCGGTGCCGCACACTTACGGTCACTCTGGATGGCGGCCTTAAGGCCCTCGGTATGCCTCGGGTGATCTGCGAGGTCTGCACACAACGATCCGCACGCTGAACGCGTGGGCCTTTGTCCCGATGCTTGTAATGTGCAGTAGATAGGCGCGAAATACCTACCGGTTGGCTGCATCCGGAGATGATCCAAGGAACTGGGCTAAATCGGCAAGCGCCTTTTAAGAAGATTTTGGACGGGCCGCCTTCCAATTGACAGCGCAAGATGTAGACTTGCGCCCAATGTTGGGGCCACAAGCGCGTATAGCCTCCTTTAAGGCTGCCGCGGATTTCCAAAAATATATTTCGGTAAACTGATGTGGGGATAAATGATTTCGGGATCGAGGAAGCTGGCATCTCAGCATCTGACAATACGCGTGCCTTGGCATGACGGAGGCTGGAATGGCCGCGTGTGCACCTCGCCATCAGCGAACACCTCTTGCCTCGTTTTAAGTCGAATAGCCGCGGGACGCCGTGAATACCAGCACGAGCAAAGTGGGCGATTATTCGAGGACTTGGATGCCTTGTAGCTACCACCTTGTGTTGACGAGCGGGTGAGCTTCATGGCTGATCACGATTTCGTTCTAAGGAAACAGCATCCGTATAAGGTGTCGAGCCCTCAGAGCCATGGTCATTTCGGCGAGACCACCCTTAGGCTCGAAGCTTATTCAGCCGCCTGCATTCCCTTCGGATGGATGCTGAAGTCCAACGTGGAAGGCGATGAAAAATCAGGGGTGGTCGGGAAGGCCACAGCCCTGCGCATCGGTTACGAGGCCGAACGCGAACCCTCGCTCTCCTTTGAGACAGCTTGGGTGCAAGATAAGACCAACCAACTCATCATGTTGGACACTTTCTTCGGCGCGGTGGAGCCCGAAAAATCCCTTTGCTTTTTTTACGCGAAGAAGACTCCCCTCTCCGAGAGCTCAAGCCGTGTCATCATTGGAGCAGCGCGCGTTAAAGGTATCGGTCAGTTCACAGAGTACGCGTACGACACGCCGGGGGAGCTGCGAGGCGTCCTTTGGGAACGGTGCGTTCGACATAGTCTGCGACCCGATGGAGCAGATGGGTTCCTAATGCCCTATTACGATGTGCTCGCCGCAGCAGACGCCGACGCTGGCCTCGCAATCGAAGAGTGCGTCGCGTTCGCGCCCGATGATCAATTCGATGCATTCTCCTACGGATCGGAGCATCTGGGCCATGATGGCGCCATAGCATCGCTGCTCGCTTGTGCTGCCGCTCTCAGGGCATCGGCAGACGTGATCGAGACGGACATTTCGACCGCGCTTACTTGGATTGACCGTGAAGTTTCCCGCCTTTGGACAGCAAGGGGAATCCATCCGGGGCTCGGTAGCGCACTGGCGGCATTTGGGCTCGAGCATGGGGCCCTGCTTGCTCACGAAATCGCGACGACCGGGAGCAAGGAAGGCGAAGTATTCGACGCGTTCTCGTTCATCGACGGGTTCGCCGCCGAGCCGAAATTATTCCCGCAGGCAGAGACCTTTGGCTTTGGCTCCACCTATCGCGAGAAGTGGAGGGGGCTGCCTAAACCTCGACGGCAGCTTCTCGACCTGATTGCTCGGTGCAGCCTTACCCCTGAACAAGCGCAAAGGGCCTATCAATCAAGTCAGCGAGCCTACTCAGAAGAGACTACGGATGCTGAGATCTTGACGAACCCATATTTGTTGTTTGAGCGCGACGAAGCTGCGGCTGATCGCGTGGCCTTTGGCATTGTAGACCGGGGCGTTTTTCCACCAGACGTGGTCCGCGTGAAGCGTCCGCTGCCGCCGGGCACGGCCATGACCGATGGTATCGACCGCCGCCGCGTGCGAGGGCTTGTGACCAACCTACTTGAGCGGGCGGTGCAGTTAGAGGGTCATACCCTGCTGCCTCGGACCTGGATCGTGCGACGCGCCCTTGCTGCCACCTTAGAGCCTCGCTGTGCGGTGGATGAAGATGTACTCGACATGGCGGCGGCCCATCTCGCAGAAACATTGGAAGAGGCTCAAACTTCGTCGCATGAGCCCGCGCTAAAATTAAGGCGCTACGGCTCGGCACGCACCGTGATTGCCAATGCAGTACGCAAGCGGGTGTATGGAAAACAACATGAATTATCTTTGGCTTGGCGTGCGCTCGTGGACGATGCCCTACCCGACATGGATACCAGCCCTAATGCCGAGACTGAAGAGTTGGCTCGAAAGGAGAAGACCGCCGCGCTTGAAGAACTTATGTCGAGGCGCTTTTCCGTGCTGATCGGACCCGCAGGATCGGGCAAAACTACGCTGCTTAAGGTTATCTGCGACCTCGCAGAGGTAAAGGCGGGCGGCGTCCTTCTGCTCGCTCCAACAGGTAAAGCGCGCGTTCGCTTGGAAGAGGCCACCGAGCGTCTGGGCGAAGGTATGACCCTGGCGCAATTCCTGCAACGTCATCAACGCTACGATGGATCGAGTGGTCGCTACTTCCGCAACCCAGACGCGCCACGCGAGAAAGGCTATCGCTCCGTGGTCGTAGACGAATGCTCGATGCTCACCGAAGATCAGCTCGCGGCGCTCATTGACGCAATTGAGGGTGTGGAAAGGCTTATTTTGGTCGGCGACCCCCGCCAACTGCCACCTATTGGGGCTGGCAGGCCTTTTGTCGACATTTGCAGGCATCTGGCGCCTGACGAAACAAAACCGATTTTCCCCAAGGTCGTCCGAGGATACGCCGAACTGACGATCATTGGACGGCAAAGAGGCCGCGACAGGGGGGACGTGCTGCTCGCCAGACAGTTCAGTGGTGAACCACTCGATGCGGGCGCGGATGAGGTTTGGGATGCTCTCCAGCTTGGTAAACTTTCGCACGTCCGAACTGCCCGATGGAATCTGCCCAGTGAGTTGGAGCCCGTACTCACGGAAGAATTAGTACGAGGCTTGAAACTGGCAAATGGATCGGATCAGCACGGTTTCGAACGGAGCATCGGTGGTAGCGATTGGGAAGGCCACATGTTGTTCTGGCCGCGGCGCGTTGGCGAGACCAAAGGCGGCGCTGCAGCGCAATCGCATGACTGGCAGATCCTGTCGCCAGTTCGTGCAGGTCTATCAGGCGTCGAAGCCATTAACTTAGCTGTCCAGAGGCGCTTCCGGAGCAAGGTCCGGGAAAGAGCATTGACGAGATATGCCAAGTTTCCAAAGCCCGCCGGGCCACAGGGCATTTTATGGGGCGACAAGGTCATCAATTTGAACAACAACGGCCGCCGACGGACATATCCGCGTCAAGAGCGGCCTTATATCGCGAATGGTGATATCGGCGTGGTAGTTGGGGGCTACAAGACAAAGAATATGAAATTTCGCCCTCGCGATCTCGAGATCGAGTTCGCGAGTCAGCCGGGAATAAAATTCACCTACTACGCAAGCGAGTTCTCCGGTCAGGAGAGTTCTCCCGATATTGAACTTGCCTATGCTCTGACCGTACACAAGACTCAAGGAAGCCAGTTCGGACAATCGTACCTCGTCCTCCCTCGCAACTGCCGACCGCTCTCTCGAGAGCTGCTCTACACCGCCATCACTCGCCACAAAGACGAACTCATTATTCTTCACGAAGAGGAGCTGGGAGCGCTACGACGCTACGCAGATCCGTCCGCGTCTGAGATCGCACGAAGAATGACTGATCTTTTCAATGATCCGGGCCCGGTTGAGGTCAAAACAAGCTCGGGGCCCCGATTTCTCGACCAGAACCTTCTTCATCGCACGAGTAGGGGCGAATTCGTCAGATCGAAGTCTGAACTTGCCATTGCCGAGAAGCTGCATGGCATGGGCATCGCTTACGTTTATGAGAAGCCGGTGCAATTGGACGGCAAGACTCGTTGGCCAGACTTCACCATTGCCGATGACGAGTCTGGCGTCACATACTACTGGGAGCACCTCGGAATGCTGTCTGACCCGCAATACGCTGCGCGCTGGAAGACGAAACGAGCCGCCTATCTCGCCGCTGGAATACGGCCGATCGAAGAGAGTGCAAGTGGGGATGTTCTGATCGAGACACGCGAAATTGCCGGTTCAGGACTTGACATGACTGAGGTGGAACGACTTGCCAAGCTGATATTACTCTAAGGTTTTTCTGGTTGAATTACTGCGATTGCAGCAAGGTTGCGTTGAATGTATCTTCGCTCCCCAACAAAATCTGCCGTTAAGGCAATCATTCGCGCAAGATCTCTTCTTTCGGACGTTTGCCTCTTAGCCTACAGGTGCCGGCAAGGGGGGGCGAGCCTAATGAGGAAATCGATGCGGTTTAATGATCAAGATGGGATCGTGGAGATGAGACAGTTATCTAAAAGTGCGATTAGAACCTCTTAGCAACCAAAGAATGTCGTGTAGTGGTGGCAGCGTTCCGCGCATTACTAAAATCGGTCTTCCCAGTATTGCTGCACTATGCGACGAAAAGCCGTTATCAGAATGCGGCACCGCAGCGAAAAAGAACTTGGCGAAGGTCTGTTGTGGGTCGAATTTGACAAGCACGATTGGGGCACGATCAAATTCATCCTGATCACACTCAGGTTTGCAGCAGCTTCTCGCGCATTTCCGTCCAAGATCTTGCCGCGGAGTCCCCGTCTGCCAATGACCGATAGGCCTCTCCTGCCGCTTGGGACTTGTGGCCAAGATGTGCGGAAATGATATTGGCAGCGGTATCAGGGTCATACCAGCGCATGGTGTCTGCGACCAGCGTGCGCAGATCATGCGCGGGCACTCCGATGGCCTCCTTGATCAATGCGCTCGGCCATGCACGTCCCGGCGCCTTGGCGGTCGCGGCCCTCGTGATGGGCCCCCGCGCCGCCGCATGGCCGCTTCGAGCCCGGACTGATTGATGCTGCGCACGAAGTGAATGTCTGTTAACCAAGCTCCTAACAGACTGATTTTTGGAACAGGACCGCATGCACCCAAATATTAAGCGACGTTTTCTGCCAAAGTGGGGAACCACCTACGGCCCCTCAGGAGAGGGCAAATTTCCGGGCCTCTTGATCCTTCATGGCTCCGAAGGCGGTGTTTCAGGATGGTCTCATCGAACGGCTGCAATGCTCGCAGCGGACGGTTTTTTATGCTACCCGCACAGTTACTCAAAAGGCGGCAACGCATGGAATGCAGGCCACATCGAAGACGTAGAACTTACCGAAACCGTCAGTGCTCTTTCAGCTCTTAGAAACTTCGAGGCATGCAACGGGAAAGTTGCCGTTTATGGCGTATCACGCGGAGCAGAACATGCTTTGCTCTTGGCCAGCTTGATGGGCGAGGAAGATATGCTAGGCCAGCCCGATGCCGTGGCGTGCTTGGCCGCTCCGGACGTTATCTGTGGCGCGTTCGATGCGCGCGGTTTTCGAGATAGCGGCGATCCGGGCTGGCAGGCGTGGGACCCGTCTCGGCGCGCTTGGACATGGAACGGATCGTCTGACAAACTCTTACCGTCGGAGCGGATTAAAATAGAGTGCTACGCTCGCCCGCTTTTCCTATCAGTTGGGCTAAAAGATCTGACTTGGTCCCCGGAAATGACAAAAAGACTACATAAACGAAGAGAAGCCAATGGCTTACCTGTTGAAGCCCACTACTATGAGCACGAGGGACATGTTCCCGGGAGTGAAGGTGAGAATCACCACCACGAACTGCTGTTGTCTTTTTTGCAGCGATCTTTGGGGTAGTAGCATCACAAGGTCGTCGAAGAGCAGGCGCTGACGTATCCGCGACGAAAGCACACTTTGTCCGCACTGCCGGCATCGGGCCACCGGGTCATGCTGCACAGTGCCGCGAATGGCCGGTTCGGTGAGCTGCGTCGCCGCGTAGACCGGCCCGATGAATGACCGCAGAGGGCCGATCGCGTCGATACGGTGTCGCGGCCCTCGTGATGGGGACCCGCGCCGCCGCATGACCGCTTCGAGCCCTTATCTGCATGTTGAAATCGCGGAAATTTCACGGCCCAACCAATTCAGATAACCGCTGATCGCGACCTCGTCCCGTTTGCAGTAGGACCATTTCAGGTGTTTTTGAACCGAGATGAAGCCCGCCTGCCGGAGAATATCCAGATGCCTGCTGGCGGTGGGTTGGGCGACAGCTAGCGCTTCGGAAATCAGCGTCATGCAGACGCCGAACTCCACCGGATCGGCGGACCACTGGTGGCCGAAGTGCTTTCCCGGCTCGGCTAAGAGCCGAAGGATGCGCAGTCGCGGCTTGCTTGCCATAGCCCGGATTTGTGTTGATCTGTCCATGTTTATCATCATATCGTCAATTAGCTAAATGACAATATGAGTTGCTGAGATGCTGGAACTGCCGAATACTACGCTCATCGAGGGCAATGCCGTCCGCTGGGGCAGGATCGGGGACGGGCCACCACTTGTCGCGATCCACGGAACCCCGTTTTCTTCGCAGGTCTGGCGCAGGATCGTACCGGAACTTGCCGACCGCAGAACGGTCTACTACTTCGATCTGGTGGGATATGGCTTGTCCGAGATGCGTGAGGGGCAGGATGTGTCACTCGCCGTGCAGAACAGGGTTCTTGCTGCATTATTTGAGGACTGGGGCCTCGAACGCCCCGACGTTCTGGCACATGACTTCGGTGGGGCGACGGCACTGCGCGCGTGGTATCTGAACGGGCTGCGCTATGCCTCGCTGACGATCTTCGATGCGGTTGCTCTAGCGCCCTGGGGTTCGCCCTTCGTCCAGCATGTACGCAGACATGAAGCAGCATTCACAGGAATGCCGGACTACATGCACAAGGCGCTGCTGAGCGCCTATCTACAGACGGCAGCGCATAAACCGTTGTCTGATGAGGCCCTGGAAATATACAGCGCACCGTGGCTCGGTTCGGTGGGACAGGCAGCGTTCTACCGGCAGATCGCCCAGATGGACCAGCGGTTCACGGATGAAGTCGAAGCGCTCTATGACCGTCTGGAATGCCCGGTCACCGTGCTTTGGGGGCTGAAAGATAACTGGATCCCATATGAGAAGGGCACAGCGCTTGCCACCTTAATCTCGGGGCATCCCGTGGTTCCAGTCCCCGAGGCCGGACATCTGGTACAGGAAGATAGGCCTGAGGTTCTGGTGGCGGCGGTTCTGAAAGGCCTTAAAGATAGCTGACCGGCCGCTGTGTCCGCATTGCCGACATCGGGCTGCCGAGTCACGCTGCATGATGCCACGGACGGCCGGTTTGGAGAAGCTGCGTCGCGGCGAAAGCCAACCCGGCGAACGTCCGCAATGGGCCGATTGTGTTGAAGAACTCGGGCGGCTCCAACACGGCACGGAACTCCAGAACGCCTGTTCTAACTTGGAGCTAAGATGCTGCGCCAGAGCGGAAAGTCTGACATCCACCAGAACGAAATTCTCGTCGGAGCCCTGTGATTGCTCGGTGAGGGAGTTTTTCAACACAATCGGCCAAACGCGTCGATAGGGTGACGCGGCCCTTGTGATGGGGCCGCCGCGCCGCCGCATGACCGGTTTGAGCCCGTTGCGGTCATTGCTCGGCAAATACATTGCAGGTAAAAGCTCCGAGATAAAGATCAGTTGAAGGCTAAACGTATGAAGGCCCTATCTATTGTTGCCCCCGGCGGAGCCAGAATTGCGTGTGGCGAAAAAACACTAGAGGTCAGGCGATGGGTTCCAGATCTTCAGCCTGACGAAGATCTCTTGATCGTTGAAAATTCTCGTTTTCTGCACATTGACGACGAAGAGGATCAAGATGGGAAGGCGGTTGCGGTCGTGAGGGTTGCTTCTGTGAGGCCCTTCCGCAGCACAGACATCGCAGCGGCTTGCGCCAGCTACTACGAAGACGGTTGGCTGGCATGGGAACTCACGAACCTCCGCCCGATATCATGTTCGCTGCCCGTGCTCGCCGCGAGGGGAATCTATGAAGTGCCCGTCGATTTGCAAATGCTGTGAACGCCCACTTCGCCCCGCTGCGCGGAACTTCAGATAGCCAGGGACTGCTGTCACGCGGCGAAAGGCGGCTTCGTCCCGCATTGCCGACATCGGGCTGCCGAGTCACGCTGCATTATGCCACGGACGGCCGGTTTGGGGAAGCTGCGCTCCAGCGGAGCCAGCTTGGCGAATGTCCGGACAGGGCCGAAAGTTTCCCATCTTTCGGCATTTCATCTTGGCGCGTAGCGCCAAGATAGTCCCTAAGGGCAATAGAGAAAAGTCGTAAGCGTTGCATCTGAACCCTCCTAAAGGGGCTTTATTCCCTTTAGGGGGGACTTTTCTCTATTGTCCTGAGGGGCTATCTTGGCGCTACGCGCCAATAGGAAATGCTGAAAGATGGGAAACTTTCGGCCCATCGCGGACATTGGCCATAGCCAGAGTCTCTGCAACGCGGCATCCGAAAAGCAGACCTTGGGTACTTTCAAAGTATTTCGAGTGGGCGCGAAGACCAAAGTTAGTTGCGGACGCCATCAATACGAGTCAAGCTTATTGGATTATAATCTCGGGTCTTTTCCGGCTAACCGTAAGCCTTAATGCTTTGGAGTTTTTTGCTTTGGCGCCCGCTCTACGAAGAAGGACATAAAACGATGGTGGCGGCTGGTGGCTACATTCTGCGGGTACCGAAGCAAAGGAGAGAGTTGCTGCTCAACGAAGCCGAACACGGCGGTTCGTTTTATTCGCCGAAACCTTTTGTCTCGGAGCCTGTTTCGCGCTTCGATCACAGCCGTCGCGCGCCGCTTGCCGTCTTCGCGTCCTTCGAGGATGGCTTCATTACTCACATCGCCGGCGGACGAAAAGGACAGTCAGCGGGCACAGGCCTCGTCCGGCTGAATCTCGAAGAACTCCAACCGCTGAAGCGACCCGTGAGCTTCGATGAGATCCTTGCTGGTATCGACATACGCGTTGCCCGGCACGTCAAGCAGCGCCTGGAAACAGGCGGCCTGCTCCCGCCGAAGTCGCTCGGCGCATTTGTTGATCGTATCACGCAACTCGATGAGACCGTCAGCCCACGCCTGGCGCGCTATTCCGAGCGCCGTGCCCAAGCGCTGCGGTGGCTCGAGCCCCGTGCCCGCGAAAACCTCGCCTACCAGAAGGAAACGCTCGGCCTCGCACTCGAGATTGCTGGCATGTCGCGAGACGACCTTTTGGCGTGGACCCCGACGGACGCTTCACAGCAATCCTTCCTTGATGGACTGCCGGGCGCACAGGTTCGGGAAGATGCTATGCTTTTGTCCGACTTCTCGACCGTGCCGGGCTTTGAAGCTATGGGCGAGACCACCCACTACGGCTCGAAGGTGTTCGCGAGCGAAGAGGATTCGTCGAAGCGGTTGACGGTGATCATGGCCAACCGTTTGCCCCTCGAACAACAGACCGGCGCCGACCTCATCTACTTCAACGAAGCTTACCGCAGCTTCGTGATGGTCCAATATAAGGCGATGGAGAAGCGCAAAGACGAGGTGGAATTTCGTTGGCAGGCGAAGGATCAGTTCTGCGACGAAGTTCAGCGGATGGAAACCCTACTGGCCGAGCTCAGGAAGCTCCCAAGCGGTGGCCACCCTGATGGGTTCCGCTTCTCGGACAATCCGTTTTTCCTAAAGTTCTGTCCGCGCGTCGTCTTCAACCCCGACGACAAGGGACTCTTCAAGGGTATCTATCTGCCTCTCGATTTATGGAAACGAGCGGATGCCGCTGGTCTGTTCAAGGGACCGCGCGGCGGCAAGGTTCTGACCTTCAAGAACGTCGGTCGTCGAATCAACAATTCGGAGTTTGTCGGGCTCGTAGCCGGATCGTGGGTAGGCACGTCGATAGAGCAATCCGCTGTACTCAGCGAGATTGTCCGGCAGGTGCTGGAAACCGGGAAGACCGTCACGATCGCCATCAAGCACACCTCGCCTCCTCACGCGTCCGAAATGGAGGCCGCTGAATGAGCAATACTCAGAAGCTTGCAATTCGCCTACTTCGAGATCGCCTCGCCCCCGCTGACGCAGTGCGCGACGGTGTAGACCTAACACCATGGGACAAGCTGGAAGGCGCACTCATTTCATTGGCAACGCTCGGCGGCGGCGCACCGAAATGGGCGGGGTTTCTCGCACTGTCAGAAGACGAGAAGAAGAAGGTTTTCAACCACACAGCCTTCGGACTCGTGTTCGTCCAGGCGTCAGGGCGCTGGTTCGCCGTGTCTTTTGGTATGGGTCACGTCAAGCTTGATCCTGCGGCGTTCGAGCAGGATTTTGGGCTTCGGGTCGTCCTCAACTCGGTTGACCCGAAGCAGTTAAAAAGCGCGGACGTTCGGACACCGGATGAGAATACCCTTTCCCGCCGTACGCAGACCAGCCGGGGCTCCGATCAGACTGCCTTCGCCATCGACATCGAGCGTGACCTTGTCCGTGGTCTGGCGGGGACGCCCAAGGATGCAGGCTTCGGCTCCTATGTGGCGGGGACCGACGGCCTGACGCTCAACCGAAAGCTTGAGATTGCGGAACTCGCCAAGGCTTGCGCGGACGCGTATGCAATCTACCAGAAGACCGACTACAAGACCGACTTCGGATGGATCGACCAGATTCGCCACATCCGCGAGCAAGAATTGATCGACAAGCTGGACGCCAAGCTGGTTGAAGCTTTGGCGAAGGCGGTTGACGAAGGCGAGGCCGACGGTATTCACCTCGCGTTTCCGGTCATTTACGACCCTGAGAAATCAAGCCTCATCCGCTACAAGGGTTTTCGCAGCTGGCAGCTTTATGCCGACCTCGACTTGCCCGGTTACCTCGACGCATTGAAGGAGCGCGAGAAAGCCGGCTATTCGGACGAGGACCTCCGCAATCACACCGTCCACGAAGTCGATGATGATGGCCACGACTGTGGTGGGAAGTGGAAGTTGCGGGAATGCATCGTGTTCGAAACAGAACTCGATGGCTCGACCTACGTCTTCTCTGGAGGCCGCTGGTACCAGATCGACCAGAACCTCGCCAAAGAGGTACAGGAGTTTTTCGACACGACAAGCAAGGTCGACATGCCTGCCGCTGAGGCTGACGAGACAGAAGAGACCTACAACAAGCGTGTCGCCGGTCTGGATGCGGACATGATCTGCTTAGACCGTCGGCTCATCAAGCCAACAGGTGCTGCGAGCAAGATCGAAGCTTGCGACTTTCTCGGCCGTGAGCGTCAACTGATCCACGTTAAGGACAAGACGTCCTCGTCTCGACTCAGTCACCTTTTCAGCCAAGGGACCGTCTCCGCACGTGTCCTCGCGACCGACCCACCGTCGCGCGACAGCGTTCGGAACGAAGTGATCGCAGTCCAGGCTGAAACCGGACAGACCGGCTACCAGGACATCATTCCGAATTCCGGGAATGACTTCACCCGTGGTGATTTCACCGTCGTCTACAGCGTCATTGCTGCATCTGATAAGCCGAAACTCCCCTTCTTCAGCTTGGTGTCGTTCCGCCAGGCTGCGCGCGAATTGCACGCGCTCGGCTACAAATGGGCTTTCGCCTGGATCGAGAAGCCGAAGTCTGGCGCAAAGGCGAAAGCCAAACGATCCAAGAAAGCCGCTGAAGAGGATGCGGAGGTTATAGAATAACCGAAAGACTAAACCCCACCACCCCAAGGCAGTAGGCAAGTAACCTAAGGCCCTCAAGCGCGGTCCTCACACAACATATTCTCAACATGTACTAACTAAATTCTGGTTCTCTTGACGCACTGCAGTCATTCGTGACAAGCGCGGCGAACGTCCGCCTTCCGCCCATGCTGTTGAAAAAGTCTTTGTTGCGCTGCCGGAAGTCTTTCGTTTCACTCGACTATGAGAGGACGGGAGGATTTCGGCGTTATGGGCAGGCAAGAAGCACCGGCGCAGCTGTTTTACGATTTCGATCTGGAGCGCCAGGTCCCTGCCAATCACATGCTGACCGGCGGTCTTCAACCGCGGCTTCATTGGTGCCCAAAATTTTTCATCCGTGAATTTGGAGACCAAGCGACAGCCTGAAGCCGTCGCTATTCATCTTCCCTGTCAGAACGATAACGCAATCAAAATCTATGGGTTAGCAGCATCCGCATCCGCCTCTTCAGACTTGGGTTCTTCTGCATCATCGGTATATCGCTCAAGCGGACAGTTCCAAGGTAAGAGCTTGTGGTAATCCGCCAATGGAGTCTTGGCCCGAAGCTTTTCGAACACCCATTGCAGATAGGCATAAGGTTCGAGACCGTTCAGCTTACAGGTTCCCAGTAGGCTCGACAGAATGGCCCAGATCTCACCGCCAATCAGCGAGCCTGCGAACAGAGAATTCTTCCGGATCAGCGCCAGAGGCCGAATAACATTTTCCACTGGATTATTGTCTATTTCGACACGGCCATCGGCGAGGAATACTTTCAGGCCTTCGCGCAGCTTCATGGCATAGTTGATGGCCTCGCCCAGCAGCGAGTTCATCATGATCTCAGTGCTTAAAGCCTCGAGATCTTTGAATAGCGCATCGACTATAGGGGCGCTTTGACGGGCGCGCTCTGCTTGGCGCACAACCTGCGGCTGACCTTTCAAACCTCGTTCGATTGCGAACAAGTCGTCGATGGTTTCCACGATTTCGAACGCCTTCTCCGATTTACCGCTTTTCCAGGCCTCATAGAATTTGCGGCGGACATGTGCCCAGCAATAGGCAAGAACTATTGGACGACCATCACGGTCCGCTGCGGTTAGGCGCCTGTATCCAGCGTAGCCGTCGACTTGCAGCGTTCCGGCGAAATTTCCGAGGAAACTCTCGCCATGAATGCCCTCACGTGTCTGGGCAAACCGGAACGCCACTGCTGGAGGCCGATTGCCTTTCCAGCGTCGGTCATCGCGGGTCATCGCCCACATATAGGCAGTTTTCGTCTTTCCCAATCCTGGGGCCTGCAAAGGGGCCCTCGTCTCATCCATGAACAGTTTTCCGGATTGCCGTAGATCAGATATCAGTAGTTCGTACAGGGGCCGCAAAACGTCACCCGTCCGCTTGGCAAGTCTCCAGAGCGTGGATCGGTTGATCTTCAAACCGCTCCGTCCAAATATTTCTTGCAGCCGATAATGTGGCAGAAAATCCGCAAATTTCGAAATCACGGCAGCAAGGGACATCGTGTCGTCGAAACGGGAATAATCGAACACCCGCTCCGGCGCTTTCGCCTGAAAAAACGTGCTACATTTTCGACAGCAATATTTTGGATATACTTCTTTAATTACATATACTTCTGCAGGCTTATAGGCGAGCCTCTCGACCCTTTGTTCCCCAGCCAACGAAGCGCCCCAGTTGCACCCGCACTGCGGCCCGTCTTTAGGCTCAATGACGATCGTCTCCCGCCGAAGATGAGCAGGTTCTAATACCTTCTGACGCCCGCGCTTGCCACGAGCCTTTTTGAGTTCCGAGTTTTCTTGGGGAGCATCATCATTCGCACTATCCTCGGCGTCGTCCTCCGGTTCATCAGATGCAAGCGCCTGAGGCGGATCTCCAGTGGACTCATCTGGCTTCCGCTTGGGTGTTTTTTCAGAGGCTTGGCCAAAATTCATGGCCTTTAGCTTTTCAATGATCTCTGCCTGGCGCCTGACTTCGGCGCGCAAAGTCTTGATTTGTGCAGTCGCCGTCGAGAGCCGCGCCTGAAGGACGACCATTTCGCGATCACGCGCCAGATCATGAGTGGATATGGCCGATGCAGCTTTTTGGACAGAACTGTCCTGATGGCCCGCAAGTAGCTCGCAGGCCTCTTGTATTGCGTCCATGGATTTAAACATCCCGATCGGGCGGCAACTTGGCCGCAAACGGCATAAGTCGAGCCGCGCGTTCAGACGAACGCGACGCTTGACTTCTCGAACCTGCGGGGGGATGGTATAGGTATCGCACGGCGCGATTTTCGAGGCCCTTTGGATTGCAGTCCGGGGCCTCAACCTATTTCAGAGCCCTGTCATCTGATATCTAGGGCATCGTCATCTCCAGTATCCATAAACCTGCTTGGCCAAAGCTGCTCGCGCGGCACGCCGATCTTCTCGGCAACCGCTCGCTCGACCCTCGCCGACCTGCATGTGCCGGCAACCACTCCGGCTACGGTGCTCCGCGTCAGACCAAGCTCACGCCCGACGGCCGCCATCGATGATCCGGCAATCCGCAGCTGGGATTTGACAAACTCTCGTTCAGCGATCGTGGTCATGGAGCCTCTGCCTCACATGTTGGGTCATTCCACTCGATTCTGTAGCGTCGAATCCAGCCGGTCAAGGATAAATATTGCTTAAAATTCATATTTTTCAACACCTTATGCCAAGAGTAAAACGCTCATATGCTACTCGGCCATTCCGCATTTCCCGCTTTCATCACCCACTAGGCGACTGCCCTAAAGGTTGCCGGTTGCGCCTATCTCTACACAGTTTATCATCGCGCCAAACCTAAGGCGGGCCCCTAAATGATTACCGGTACAATCAAAAATCAGATCGATCAGATCTGGAACGCATTCTGGTCCGGAGGCGTCTCGAACCCGCTTTCCGTGATCGAGCAACTGACCTTCCTGATGTTCATCAAGCGGCTCGACGATCTCCACACCGTCGAAGAGCGCAAGGCCGAAGACCTCGGCCTTCCGATGGCTCGCCGCATCTTCCCCGAGGGCAAAAACGACAAAGGCGAGCCCTATGACAATCTCCGCTGGTCCCGCTTCAAGCATTTCGAAGCCCGCGAGATGATGCGCATCGTCGACGAACATGTCTTCCCCTTCCTGCGTCAGCTGGGTGAGGAAGGCTCGTCCTATGGCACCCATATGAAGGACGCGCGGCTGGGTTTTTCCAACGCCAACCTCCTCGCCAAAGTGGTGCAGCTCCTTGACGACATCCCGATGGACGACCGCGACACCAAGGGCGATGTCTACGAATATATGCTGGGCAAGATCGCCAGCGCCGGCACCAACGGCCAGTTCCGCACTCCCCGCCATATCATCGAGCTGATGGTCAACCTCATGGCCCCGCAGCCCAGTGACACGATCTGCGATCCGGCGGCGGGCACCTGCGGCTTCCTTGTCGCGGCGGGCGAATATCTGCGCGACCATCACCCCCAGATTCTGCGCAGCAAGGACAGCCGCGAGCATTTCCACAACCACATGTTCCACGGCTTCGATTTCGACGCGACCATGCTGCGGATCGGCGCGATGAACATGACCTTGCACGGTGTCGAGAATGCCGATGTCTCCTATCGCGACAGCCTCGCGCAGGAGCATGGCGAGGATGCGGGCGACTATTCCCTTATCCTCGCCAACCCGCCCTTCGCCGGATCGCTCGATTACGAGACCACGGCCAAGGATCTGCTGAAGATCGTCAAAACCAAGAAGACCGAACTGCTGTTCATGGCGCTGTTCCTGCGGCTCTTGCGCATCGGGGGCCGTGCGGCGGTGGTCGTGCCGGACGGGGTGCTCTTCTCCGCCTGTATAAGCCCTGCGAGACCATCCATTCCTTTCCGGAAGTCGACAGGCTGGCTGGCGAGATAGATTTTGAAGTTTCCAGCAGGCGCAAACATCTATCCGCGCTCCAGCGTCTGGATAAGAATGACCAGATCGTTCAAAGGATAGTTGGCCGGAAGCGTCAGATTGACGACTTCTCCGCTGAGCGTGATGACGCTTTCGGGCGCCGCATCCCCTGTCGGTAGAGGTTCGTCATTCTGGACCAAAATCTCCGAGAATAGCGGCTCGGCAGAGTTGTCTTCCGGCGCGGAAGCGGCAACCCGCCCCTTCGCGACATCATCGCGCCATTTGTACACGAGGGATTTGGAAACCCGGCATTCCTCTCGCACTTCCTCGACGCTCAGTTGACCTGTTTCGATTTTCTCGCGTATAAATCTTTTGAAGCTCGGCGGCCAAACGCGACGGCCTCCTGGATGCAACTCGATCGCAAAGCCATAGTGGTTCCGAATCTTTGGAAAGTCATTCATGCATGATACCTCGTGTTTCGAGGATCCTAGCAGAGTGACGAGGGGAGAGATTTGCCCCTTAGAAGGGTTCAAATGCAACGCTTACGAAAAGTCCCCCCAAAAGGGAATAAAGCCCCTTTAGGAGGGTTCAGATGCAACGCTTACGGAATACCTAGGCACGCACGAAGAGCATCCGGCTGTGACACAGGCGGACATGACGCTCCATCCTACTCAGGAGTTGGAGCCTCCGGCAAACCCGGGACGGTTCAGACAGCCGTCGCGCTGAAGTCAATATAGGGTGTTGCCTTGCCGCCATTTTGTTGCGGACAATAGAAGCCGCATCAGCCTGGCTCTCTCGCGCTCGGAGGCCTTGCGCTCATCCGCCAATTCGCGTGCGCGCGCCAGACGTTCGCGCAGGTCTTCGCTGTCCTCACCGATGTAGCGATCGATATCGATCGGATCGTGCTGACGCCTGATGCGTCTGGCGATGGTCTTTCGATCGATTTGCACGGAGCGTTCGGCGGATTACTTCAACTTGCGTCAGCTCAGGAGGAGGCACGCACGCAAACGTCCGCGCAGTCTTGCGACGTACGGCTGGAAGATTTTGATATTGCTAGATAATTAGTCTTGGTTGCGGGAGTAGGATTTGAACCTACGACCTTCAGGTTATGAGCCTGACGAGCTACCGGGCTGCTCCATCCCGCGTTATTGTTTGTCTCGTTTGGGGGGTGTTATCGTTATATAGAGATGATTGACGCTCTTTGCTAGGTTTGGCGGTGACCTACTCTCCCACGTCTTAAGACGCAGTACCATTGGCGTGTTGGCCCTTAACGGCCGGGTTCGGAATGGGACCGGGTGTATAGCCAGCGCTATGACCACCAAACCGAGTAAAGAGCGTGCAAGTCAAGTTGTATGCATGATTTTGATCTGTAGGAGTGTCTGTCTACTACTGGATCAAATCAAGCCAATCGGGCAATTAGTACTGGTCAACTGAATGCATTGCTGCACTTACATCTCCAGCCTATCGACGTGGTGGTCTTCCACGGCCCTCAAGGGATACCTAGTTTTGAAGGGGGCTTCCCGCTTAGATGCTTTCAGCGGTTATCCTGTCCGGACATAGCTACCCAGCACTACCGTTGGCACGATAACTGGTCCACCAGTGGTCCGTTCACCCCGGTCCTCTCGTACTAGGGGCAACTCTTCTCAAGTATCCTACACCCACGGCAGATAGGGACCGAACTGTCTCACGACGTTCTAAACCCAGCTCACGTACCTCTTTAAACGGCGAACAGCCGTACCCTTGGGACCTGCTCCAGCCCCAGGATGAGATGAGCCGACATCGAGGTGCCAAACGGTGCCGTCGATATGGACTCTTGGGCACCATCAGCCTGTTATCCCCAGAGTACCTTTTATCCGTTGAGCGATGGCCCTCCCACTTGGGACCACCGGATCACTATGGCCGACTTTCGTCTCTGCTCGACTTGTCAGTCTCGCAGTCAGGCAGGCTTTTGCCATTGCACTCAACGACCGATTTCCGACCGGTCTGAGCCCACCTTCGCGCGCCTCCGTTACTCTTTGGGAGGCGACCGCCCCAGTCAAACTACCCGCCACACAGGGTCCCGGATCCGGATAACGGACCGCGGTTAGACATCAAGAGTGCGAAGGGTGGTATCTCAAGGATGCCTCCACCGGAACTGGCGTTCTGGTTTCAAAGGCTACCACCTATCCTGCACATCACAATCCTGATGCCAGTGTGAAGCTGTAGTAAAGGTTCATGGGGTCTTTCCGTCTAACCGCGGGTAGTGTGCATCTTGACACACAGTTCAATTTCGCTGAGTCCACGTTTGAGACAGCGGGGAGATCGTTACGCCATTCGTGCAGGTCGGAACTTACCCGACAAGGAATTTCGCTACCTTAGGACCGTTATAGTTACGGCCGCCGTTTACCGGGGCTTCAATTCAGAGCTTGCACCCCTCCTTTTAACCTTCCGGCACCGGGCAGGCGTCAGACTGTATACGTCGCCTTACGGCTTCGCACAGCCCTGTGTTTTAAGTAAACAGTCGCCACCCCCTAGTTTGTGCCCCCCACCACTAGTTGCCTAGCGATGGGGCCTCCTTCTCGCGAACTTACGGAGGCATTTTGCCGAGTTCCTTAAACGTGGTTCTCTCAAGCGCCTTGGTATTCTCTACCAGTCCACCTGTGTCGGTTTCGGGTACGGTCTTATAGAGAGGCTATTTCCAGGGACCTGTAGGCTGCCCACACAATCCGATAAGTGTGAACAACGGTTCAGATCCGTCACCATCTCACGGCCCAGGAATATTAACCTGGTTCCCATCGACTACGCCTTTCGGCCTCGCCTTAGGGGCCGGCTTACCCTGCTCAGATTAGCTTTAAGCAGGAACCCTTGGACTTTCGGCGACAGGGTCTCTCAC
>NZ_JBXXRY010000002.1:162500-477701 GCF_057380695.1 Thioclava sp. NS-SX20
GTGGTGCCCGGCACCGTTTCGGGATAGCCCGCCAGCAGAAGCGACATACGCGCGACATTGCGGTTATCCTCGCCCGCCTGATTGGCGCAGCCAAAGATCACCTCGTCGATCTGCGCGAGATCAAGCGACGGGTTGCGCTCCGCCAACGCCTTCAGCGGGATCGCCCCCAGATCATCGGCACGGACGCTCGACAAGGCCCCACCAAAACGGCCAATCGGCGTGCGGATATAGTCGCAGATATAGACTTCGGTCATCACAGGCCCTCCGGCACGGTCATCTCGCCTACCGAGCCGTCGACATGCAGCGTCGCCCCCGTATAGGATTGCAGCTCTTCCATCGACATGGCGGCCAGTTTCTCGCGCAGGACAAACTTGCCGTCGACAATGTCCACCACGCAAAGCGAGGTATAGACGCGGGTCACACAGCCCAAGCCCGTCAGCGGGAAGGTGCAGGCCTCAACGAGCTTCGGCTTGCCATCCTTGGTGACGTGATCGGTCACCACCGCCACACGTTTGGCGCCATGCACCAGATCCATCGCGCCGCCTACCGCAGGCACGCCCTTGGACCCCACCCGCCAATTCGCCAGATCGCCGTTTTGGGCGACCTGATAAGCGCCCAGCACCGCCAGATCCAGATGGCCGCCACGGACCATCGAGAAGCTGTCCGCATGGTGGAAAAACGCGGCACCGGGGTTCAGGGTGATCGCCTTCTTGCCGGCATTGATCAGATCCCAATCCTCCTCACCGGCGGGCGGGGCCTCGCCAAAGCCCAGAACGCCGTTCTCGGTGTGATAGATCACATCGCGGCCTTCGGGTTGGAACTTGGCGATCATCTCGGGGAAGCCGATGCCGAGGTTCACATAGGAACCGTCCTCGATGTCCTGCGCCGCGCGCCATGCGATTTGCGCGTTGGAAAGTTTCATATCAAGCATCAGTAGACCACTCCCGTCCGGACAAGGACTTCTTCCTGTTGCGGGTCTTTCACCTCGACCAAGGCATCGACGAAAATGCCGGGGGTGATGACTTCCTGCGGGTCGATCCCGCCCGGCTCGATCAGGCTCGAGACCTGCGCGATGGTGCGGTTGGCGGCCATCGCCATCAGCGGGTTGAAGTTCCGCCCTGCCATCCGATAGGTCATATTGCCCATCTTATCGCCGATATGGCCCTTGATCAGCGCGAAATCGGCCTTCAGCCAGCGTTCCTGCACATAGGATTTACCCTCGAATTCCTCGACGGGCTTGCCCTCGGCCAGCTCGGTCCCGAAAGAGGTCGGCGTGTAGAAGGCGGGGATGCCCGCACCTGCGGCACGGATACGCTCGGCCAGCGTGCCCTGCGGCACCAGTTCCAGCGCGATCTCGCCCGCGAGATATTTCTCGTTGAAGGCTTCGGCATTCGACGAGCGCGGGAAAGAGCAGATCATCTTGCCCACCATGCCCGCCTTGATCATCGCCGCGATCCCGATGGACCCGTTACCGGCGTTGTTATTGACCACAGTCAGGTTTTTTGGGCTGCCGGTCGCGCGGAACCGGTCGATCAATGCGTGGATCAGCTCGATCGGTGCCCCCGACCCGCCAAAGCCCCCGATCATCAGCACGCAACCGTCGGGAATATCCGCGACGGCTGCGGCCACAGACGAAACAGTCTTGTCCATGTAAGTCCTCCTAATTGGGGCCGACATTACGCTTGCGGATGTGACCGGAGAAGCCATATTGTTCGCATATTGATCTTTGTTCATATAGACGAAAAGGGCGTTCGCATGTTGAACAAACCGACCGATCATATCGGGTCACTGGCCAAGGCGTTGAAGGTGATGGAGTGCTTTGGTGCCGAGACGCCGCGCCTTGCCATCACCGATGTGGCCGCCCGCACAGGGTTTGACCGCGCCACCGCGCGGCGCTGCCTTCTGACGCTGTATCACGAGGGCTATGCCGAATATGACGGCAAGTTCTTCAGCCTGACGCCCCGCGTTTTACGGCTGGGGATGGGGGCGCTGGCCTCGATGCCGCTGGCGCAGGTGGTGCAGCCCTGGCTCGACCAGCTGTCAGAGCAGATCGGGCAATCCTGTTCGGTGGCGATCCTTGACGAGACCGAAATCGTCTATCTGGCGCGAGCGGCGCAGCGGCGGGTGATGTCCATCGGACTGATGCCCGGATCGCGGCTGCCGGCGCATTGCACCTCGATGGGGCGGGTGCTGCTGGCGGCGTTGCCCGAGCCCGATGCCCGCGCACGGATTGAGGCCTCCGATCTCAGCCCGCGCAGCCCGCAAAGCCTGACCGATCCCGACGAGATCATGGGCGTGATCGCGCAGGTCCGCGCGCAGGGCTATGCCACCATCGATCAGGAGGTCGAGCCTGGCTTGCGCTCTTTGGCCGTGCCGATCCTTGATGCGCGCGGCAGAACCGTTGCCGCGCTGAACACCGGCTTTGCCGCCCTGCACCACGATATCGACGAGGCGCGCGCCGAATATCTGCCTGCCCTGTTGAAGGTGCAGGCAGGGCTGCGCCGGATGATCTGACCGGACCACAACCCTAAGAAGAAATTCCTTGGTCGGCAGGAGGGGCTGTGAGACACTGGGCCTCCGCTCAAGGAGGCCGCGATGCGCCCTTTCGCTCTGGTCATGCTCTGCCTGTGTCTGGCCACCCCTGTCGGGGCCGGACCGTGGATGCGTGAGAAAGGCACCGCTTTCCTGTCTTTCGGTCAGGAGACCGGACAGGAGACCGAGACATGGACCAGCCTCTATGCCGAATACGGGCTTTCGGCACGGAGCACCCTGATTGTCGATCTCGGGCGGGGCGACCGGTCCGAAGACTACTGGATCGGCTGGCAGACGCCGGTTTTTCCCGACACATGGTCGCAGAAGCTGACCATGACCGGCTGGGTCGGAACCCGCAAACTGGATGGCGAGAGTGTCGCCATGTACGGGCTGGGCGCGAATTGGGGCATGTCCGTGCAAGACCCGCTCTGGCACAGGCCGGGCTGGCTGAGCGCCGAACTGCGCCACCTGCAGGCACCGCAAAGCGTGCGCTATGATCCGGCAGCAGAGGGCATCGACCCGATGACCCTGCCGGACCCGAGCCACCTGCCCAGCAAAAGCTTCACCAAACTGGACCTGACGGCGGGCCTGCATCTGCGCGAGGACCTGATGGTCTTTACCCAGTTACAGCTTTACAAACCCGATAATGACGGCCTGTCCCGCAGCCTCACCGCCTCTGTCGTCAAGGAGTTCGCGTGGGCGCAGCTGCAACTGGGCGTCTCCGCCCCGCTAGAAGCGGAACGGCAGCCGCGCGTGAAACTGGGACTATGGTTCGAATTCTAGGACTGGATTTCAACCGGCCCGCCCCCTAGATGCGCCTTATGAGCCCGATAACGATCCTGATTCTCGGCGCTGCCGTCTGGCCCGACGGGCAAGCCTCTCCCGCCCTGCACCGGCGGGTCATGCAGGCGCTGACGCTTTGGCAGGCGGGGCAGGCCCAGCGGATCATCTGCTGTGGCGGGCTTGGCCGCCACGCCCCGAGCGAGGCCGAAGTCATGGCACGGATCCTGATCCGGCACGGCGTTGCGCCAGACCGTCTGGTGCTGGAGGACCGCTCGACCGATACGATCCAGAATATCACCAATGCCAAAGCCCTCTGCCCCGATCTGGCACAGGGGGGCGTGATCCTTGTCACCGACCGCTATCACGGCTTTCGCGCCAGACTGATTGCACGGGCCTTGGGGCTGGAGGCCAGCATCAGCAGCCCCGACCACCGCACAATGCGCCGGCATCGCTATGCCCGCGCCTGGATGCGCGACCGTCTGGCGCTTCTGAAAACCGGCCTCTGGATCATGCGCCACAAGATCAGGACGCGATATTGAGCTCTTCCAGCAGGGCGGAAATCTCGTCCCATGCGGGACTGCGCTTGGCTTCCACGACAGACAGCCCCTGCCCGAGTGTTTCGGCATAGACCACGCGATTGGCCAGCGTGGAGGTCATCAGTTGCGCCTCGAGCTCTGCCGCAGCCTGCGCCACTTCCTGTCCCAGACGCGTGTTGCTTTTGACGCGATTGAGAAGGATGCGCGGGCTTTTGTTACAGCGCCGCGCCAGATCAAGGACCCCTTCGGTGGCCCAGAGATCGACATGGCTGCCTGCCACCGGAACGATGATCTCGTCGGCTTCACGCAGGGCCGGACGCAGATCGCTATCCACTTTGGGCGGCGTATCGACGATCACCACATCGAAATCGCGTTTCAGCTTTTCACATTCATAGCTGACGCCCCAGGACGACGAGGTGCCAAACCCGACCCCCGGATCGTCCAGCGCGTCGCGCCGCGTCATGAACCAGCGGCCTAAAGACCCCTGCGGATCGGTGTCGAGAAGCGCGACACTATAGCCTGCCCGCACCAAGCCTATGGCCAGATTGACCGCGACGGTGGTCTTACCCGCACCACCTTTTTGTTGAGCAACCGTAATGACTTTTCCCAAAACAATCCTCCCCCTGGCTCTCGACGGGGATCGACCCGCAACGAGATGTGCCTTGCAATTCTAGGTTATGTCCGGGCGGATAACAGTTGCAATCGGGAAAGGCACAGACTGCGGACACAACAGTCTTATGCGCATGAAAAAAGCCGGAAAGCATCGCTTTCCGGCTTTTCCCATGAAATCAGTCAGACTGATTAGTCAGCCGCAGCAACTGCGATACCGACCAGCAGCAGAACCGGGATCAGGATCGCTGCGTTCGAGGACGAGCCTTGCTCGACGACGACCGGCTCCGGCTCAACGACCGGTGCGGTGTAACCGCCTGCGAAAGCGGACGAAGCCGAGAGACCGGCGACGAGTGCGAGGGTAGCGAGTTTTTTCATAGTAATCTCCGTCATTACCGTAGAGTGCCGCCAAACATGCAGCATCGAACGCGACGATTACACAGGCTCACGAAATTGCAAAGGGGGAATCTCAAGCTTTGCGCGCGTGACTGTGATATGTGTTGCACTTTGGCACGGTTTTTTAAGCTTTATGGCAACAGCGCCCTTTATACATGGGGGCAAACAGCTTCAGTAAATTGCATAGGTCCATGAAAATCAGAAATTTTCCGCGAATCACGGAACCTTATGCCCGGGGTCTGCGTAATCAGATTTGCCCTGCGCCCGGCGCCTGTCTTACGGGCCGGAAGCCAGTGCGGGAGCGAGAGCGGGAGCGGGCCCCGATCCGGCATGGCATGCCTGCAAAACGACTCAGTGACGCCTGCGGAAAAGCAGGAGCATCACGAAAATAAGAGCACTCCCCACCACGATCGACGGCCCCGCAGGCGTGTCCCAGCGTAGCGAGCCGAAAATACCCGCCGCCACCGAAGCCATTCCGATCAGCGTGGCACTAACCGCCATCGCCTCGGGACTGCGCGCCACCTGACGCGCCGCCGCCGCAGGGACGATCAACAGCGCCGCAATCAGCAAGGCTCCGACGATCTTGATTGCCACGGCCACCGTCAGCGCCAGCGCCACCGTCAGCACAAGCTGTTCGCGCCGCCCGTCGATTCCGGCAGATTTCGCCAGCGCCTCGCTGACGGTCGCGGTCAGCAGATTCTGCCAGCGCCAGACCAGAAGCGCCAGCACAACCAGCCCACCAAGCCAGATGATCGCAAGATCCATGCGCGACACGGCCAGAATATCCCCGAAAAGCCATGCGGAAAGATCCACCCGCAGCCCGCCGATAAACGAGGCCGCCACCAGACCGATGGCCAGCGCCGCATGGGCCAGCACGCCCAGCACGGTATCCGCCGCATATCCGCGACCGGACAGATGCGCCACGGTCAGCGCCATCAGCAGCGCCACCCCCAGCGTTCCGGCATAGACCGAAACCCCGAAGCCCAGACTGATCGCAACGCCCAGAATGGCCGCATGCGAGGTCGCATCCCCGAAATAGGCCATACGCCGCCAGACCACGAAAGCCCCCAAAGGACCGGTGGCCAGACACAGCCCCACCCCCGCCAGCAACGAGCGCAGAAGGAAATCATCGAAAAGCGCCATCATAACGGTGCAGTATCCTTGGTTGAGCTTGCGCCGTGATCATGGGCAAGGCAGGCTCCGCTTTGCGGATCGTGGCTATGGTCGTGATGGTGCTGGTAAAGCGCAAAGGCACCGCCCGTCCCGATACCGAACAACGCCCGGTATTCCGGTGCCTCGGACACAATCGCGGGGGTGCCCTCGCAGCAGATATGACCGTTCAGGCAGATCACCCGATCCGACGAGGACATCACCACATGCAGATCGTGGCTGACCATAAGAACCGCACAGCCGGTTTCGGCACGCACCTCCTCGATCAGCAGATAGAAGGCCGCCGTACCCGGCTGGTCCAGCCCCTGTGTCGGCTCGTCCAGAATCAGCACATCCGGCTTGGCCAGAAGCGCGCGCGCCAGAAGCACGCGCTGCAACTGCCCGCCGGATAGCCCCGACAGCGGGCGGGACTCGATTCCCTCAACCCCGACACGCGCCAGAACGGCCCGCGCCGCCGCATCGCTGACCCGCTTGGGCAGGGACAGGAAGCGCCGCACACTCAGCGGTAGCGTCGCATCGATATGCAGCTTTTGCGGCACGTAGCCGATCACCAGACCGGCCGCTTTCTGAACGCGCCCCGTCGCCAATGTTTCCAGCCCGATCAGGGCCTTGATCAGCGTCGACTTCCCCGACCCGTTCGGCCCGACAACCGTCACGATCTCTTTGGGCCGGATGTCGAAATGAACCGAATGCAGAACGAAATCATCGCCGTGTTTCACACCGAGATTCTGCGCCGAAAGCAGGCTGTCAGACATCTTTCGTGGTCTCTTTCTCGGGCTTTTGCGCACAGCGCGGGCAAAGGCCCACGGCTTCGATGCTGGCGCGATCCACCCTGAAACCCACCCCCAGCGCGGATTTGTCCAGTTCGGCGCGCACGGCGGCTCCGGGCGCTTCGGCCACGGCATCGCACGTCTCGCAGATCAGGAAAACCGGCGCATGGTCCTCGCCCGCATGTAGACAGGCGATAAAGGCGTTCAGCCTGCGGATCCGGTGCACCAGCCCGCAATCGACCAGAAAATCCAGCGCGCGATAGGCCACGGGGGGCTGTTTGCCAAAGCCCTCCTCCGCCAGCCGTTCGAGCACCTCATAGGCCCCCATCGCGCGATGTTCCTCAAGCAGGATCTCCAGAACGCGGCGGCGCACCGGCGTCAGCCGCAGCTTTTGCGCCGCGATCACGCCTTCGGCGCGCGACATAGCATGGCCCGCGCAATGGGTGTGATCATGCGCCTCGAAGGCACTGACGCTCTCTTTTGAAACCTGCGGCATGTTATAGCATCACAACTCTGCTTGACTTGTTATTCTATTACATAAACAAAAGCACATTTGAAAACAAGTTCGTCCCGAAAGGAAACCACATGTCCCGTCTGCCGCTTCGTCTGGCCGCGACCATCGGTGCATTTGCCGCCCTGCCCGCCTTGGCACAAGCCGACATTCCCAGCGTCGTCACCGGCACGCCGGTCGTGCAATCCTTGGTCCAACAGGTGATGGGCAACCTCGGGGATGCGAAGGTGCTTCTGGATAAAGGGGCCGACCCGCATAGCTTCCAGCTGCGCCCCAGTCAGGCCCGCAGCCTGCAAGATGCCGATCTTGTGTTCTGGATCGGACCGGAGCTGACGCCGTGGCTTGATCGCGCGATCGACACGCTCAACAACTCGACCGCGATTTCGCTGCTGCATGCCGACGGCACGATCCGGCAGGATTTCCACACGCCGGAACTGGTGGAGGATGAGGACGGGCATGATCATGACCACGAGGCGCACGCCGATAGCGATCATGATCACGAGGACCATGATGACGGGCATGACCACGAGGATCATGACGAACATCACCACCATGACGGCCTTGATCCCCATGCATGGCTCAATCCGCAAAACGCCGAAATCTGGCTGCAGGTGATTGCCAAGGCACTGGCCGAAAAAGACCCTGAACATGCGGACACCTATGCCGCCAATGCCGATGCCGCGATTGCCAGGATCAAGGATCTTGATGCCGGTCTGGCAAAACAGCTTGCCCCGGCGCAAGGCAAACCCTTCGTCGTCTTCCACGCCGCCTATGGCTATCTGGCCGACCATTACGGGCTGGAGATCGCCGGCAGCGTCAGCGCGGGCGATGCCGCAGCGCCCGGTGCGGCACATCTGGAAGACTTGCATCAGGCGCTCGGGGCCGATCACGTCATCTGCGCCTTCCCCGAGGCCCAGCACGACCCCAAACAGATCAAGATCCTGCTGGAGGGCACGGAGGTCAAACTTGGCGGCGCGCTGGACCCGTCGGGGAGCACGCTCGACTACGGCCCCGATCTTTACGCGACGCTGCTGTCGGGGCTGACCAAGACCCTCAGCGACTGTCTGACACAGGACTAATCCCTTGCCCCCGCGTCCGGCACATGATTTCTAGGGCTGGATAATGGAGGACAGGATGACAACATGGCTGGCGGGCGCCGTGGATGGCGCCCGACTTTTTCTCTGGGACGAGCAGGCCGATTCCCCGCGTCACATCGCGCTGGAAGGCGCGGATGCGCAGACCCTCATGGCGCGCGAACTTGCCACCACCGGCGCCGAACGGGCTGTGCTGGCGGCAGCAGATGGGCCTGCACGCCACATTCCCTGCAAGGCCACCGCCACCACGGAGGGTCCGGCCCAGCAGATCCGGCTTCTGCCGAAGCTGGTACAAAACCATCCCCCCGTCACCGCCCACCCGCGCGAAGTGGCCCTGATCGCAGGGCTTCTAAAGGCACAGCCGCAATTCGACGGGGTCATCGCCATGACCGGCGAGACCACGTTATGGGCACAGATTTCTGCCGAAGAGGTGGTCTCGGTCACCCGCAGCGCCACGGGGCGGCTGTTTGCGGCATTCGGTGGCGGCGCGCCGCTGCCCCCTGACGCCGAATTCGACGCCGCCCTGTCCGAAACCCGCGCCCGTCCCGAACGGCTGATGCGCGCTCTGGCCACCCCCGCCCTGTCCCGTCAGGCCCTTCTGGGCAGCCTGATCGGGGCCGAGCTTTCGGACACCCGCCCGTGGTGGCTGGGCCAACGCGTATTGACCTTCGGGCCTTTCGCGCAGGCACTCACCCATGCTCTGGCACAACAGGGGGCCGCCGCGACCGAGGGCGCGGCAGACCATGCCCTGCGCGCAGGGCTCCTTTCGGCCTTCGACTAACTGGAACCCCGCATGACCTCCCTTCCCCCGCTTTCGCGCATCCTGTCAGACAATGCCGCACAGCTTGGCCTGAGCCGACCTGCCGCGATGTGTCTGGGGGCAATCTGGCGCGCGGCACAGAATCCCTCGGCAGATGATCTGGTCACCCTTCTGGGCATTTCGCGCTCGAATGTCTCGACCGCCCTGAAGGAGCTGCGGGAAATCGGCTTGGTCCAGCAGGCCCGCAGCCCCGGCAGCCGGAAGGATTTCTATGTGGCGGATGCGGATCCCTGGGCCCTGCTGCGCAAGCTGATGATCGAGCGACAGCGCAAGACGTTCGAACCTCTGGCCGAGGCCTTTGCCGCCCATGCCACCGAAGACCCGCGACTGCCCGCGCTGGCCGAGATCTCGTCGCAACTCAACATCTGGCTGCGGCAACTGACGGCGCTCGACCCTGACAGCCTTGCGAAAGCCACCGCAGCCGATCCGACGAAGCTACTGAAAAAGAAGAAAAAGAAAGACTGACGCGCGGCCATACCGTCGCGCCATGCGCCAAGGCCCCGCCCTGCAGGGGCGCGCCATGCCACCGCAGGAAAAAGCCCGAAGCCGGTCTCATGGCTTCGGGCATGCTCTGTCCGGACTTAGCGTTCGGTCTGGATATCGAACCCCAGATGCTTGGCGACCGCGAAGATATCCTTGTCGCCGCGCCCGCACATATTCATCACGATGATATGGTCTTTGGGCAGGGTCGGCGCGATCTTCATGACATGCGCCAGCGCATGGCTGGGCTCGAGCGCAGGAATGATGCCTTCGGTACGGCAGGAGAACTGGAACGCCTCCAGCGCCTCTTTATCGGTGATCGAGACATAGTTCGCACGGCCCGTATCATGCAACCAGGCATGTTCCGGCCCGATACCGGGATAGTCCAGACCCGCCGAGATCGAATGGCCCTCAAGGATCTGGCCATCGGCATCTTGCAGAAGATAGGTGCGGTTGCCATGCAGCACCCCCGGACGCCCGCCGGTCAGCGAGGCGCAATGCTCCATCTTCTCGTTCACGCCGTGCCCGCCCGCCTCGACGCCGATGATATTCACCGATTTGTCGTTCAGGAACGGATAGAACAGCCCCATCGCATTCGACCCGCCGCCAAGGGCCGCCACCAGCGTATCGGGCAGACGGCCCTCGCCTTCCTGCTCGGCCAGCTGCCAGCGCACCTCCTTGCCGATGATCGACTGGAAATCGCGCACGATCATCGGGTAGGGATGCGGGCCAGCCGCCGTGCCGATGCAGTAGAACGTGTCGCGCACATTGGTCACCCAATCGCGCAGCGCTTCGTTCATGGCATCTTTCAGCGTGGCACGACCGGAGGTCGCGGGCACCACTTCGGCCCCCAGAAGACGCATGCGGAAGACGTTGGGCGCCTGACGCTCGACATCGGTCGCGCCCATATAGACCACGCATTTCAGACCGAATTTGGCACAAACCGTGGCCGTTGCCACACCATGCTGCCCCGCGCCGGTTTCCGCGATGATACGGGTCTTGCCCATGCGCTTGGCCAGCAGGATCTGGCCGATCACGTTATTGATCTTATGCGCGCCGGTATGGTTGAGCTCGTCGCGCTTGAGGTAGATCTTGGCACCGCCCAGCTCTTCGGTCATGCGGGGCGCGTAATATAACGGCGAGGGGCGGCCGACATAATGCTTCCACAGATCGTCCATCTCGGCCCAGAAGGTCGGGTCGACTTTGGCGCGCTCGTATTCCGCCTCCAGATCGAGGATCAGCGGCATCAGCGTTTCCGAGACGAAACGCCCGCCATAGATCCCGAACCGGCCATTATCGTCCGGCACATTCATGAAGCTGTTGATCAGATCGTCGGCCATGACCTTCTCCCTTATGTTTGCCCCCATGTAACCCTGCTGGGGGCGAAGATAAAGCGGGCGATTGCGCTTTTGCGTGATAACAGACGATCTGCCCCAAAAAACAGCGCGCCGGTAAAGCGATCCGTTCTTGCGCGCGGGGCGGGGAAGATCAGTGGCGCAACGCGTTGAAGGCCTTGCGATAGTGCGACGGCGACGTGTTCTCCCAGCGGCGGAACGCACGGACAAAGGCGCTGGGTTCGGAATAGCCCAGCTCTGCCGCGATATGCGAGATCGACAGGCGCGACCCTTCCAGATAGCGGCAGGCCTGTTCGCGGCGGGTCTCTTCGACCAGACGCGCGAAACTGGTGCCACATTCTTGCAGACGGCGCTGCAAGGTCCAGCGCGGCAGGCCCATCCGGTCCGACAGGCGGTCAAGATCCAGTTCCGCATCACGCAGATGCAGGCGGATCACCTCGGCCACCTCCTCGGTCAGGCTGGGGCCATTCTCGCGCAGGCTGAGGGCGCGCAGATTGCACAGCAAAAGCTGCTGCAGGGTGGCATCGGCCCCCGGCATGGCACGCACACCGTCTTCGCTGCGGAAAACCAGCGCATTGGCGGGGCGGCCAAAGCGCACCGGCGCGCCGAATGCAGCCTCTATTTCCTGACGCGAGCCGGTTTCGGGTTGTTCCAGTTCGATCAGTTCGGGCGTCCAGTCCGCCCCCGCCGCATGACGCAGAACGTTAGAGAACATGCCCAGCGTGACCAGCGCATCCTGATCGCGCAGATGCACACGCTCCGGCGCGATGCGATAGCTCATCCATGTCAGCCCGCCCTGCTGGCGACAGCCGGTCACGGTGCCTTGCTGGTGCCACGGGAAATAGGTCGCAAGATTTTGCGCCGCCGTGCCCAGATCCGGCGAATTTATGGCGATATAGCCGATCAGCCCCAGCATTTCCGGCGTGAACGCCTGCCCATAGGCCAGTCCGAAATTCACATCCCCCGAACGTTCGGCCCCCAGTTCCATCATGCGGCAGTAAAGGTCCAGATCCATCCGGCTCATGGGCTGGCTCGCCGTTTCCGGCGCAAAGCCCAATGTGCCGAAAAAACTGTCGGGGCAAAGCTTGTAACGGCGGATAAACCCGTCGATTCCGGTGGCCGCTGCGGCCAAAACCTGAGGTGTCGGAGCCTGCATCTGAATCCCTCCATATCGCGGACGGAATGAACCTTGGCTCAGGCTAGCGCAATCACGGCCATGCGCCCACACCTTATCTACAAGGCCGAAATACGACTAAAGTCCAAAAGTTAAACCGCTCGCCCAAATCTTGGGCAAGCGGCAATCTTTCCGGTCCGGACTTTGCAAGGGCGGCTTATTCGCCCGCCGTAGCCGTGGCCGTTTCCTTGCGGCGCAGCAGGGCGGCCGTGGTCGTGCCGAGGATCATCAGAACCGCGAAGATCACGAAGATCTCGAAGTTATAGATGATCATCGCCAGCATCGCGAGGCAGGCCAGACCCAGCGCGATGGCCGGCAGGATCGGGAACAGGGGGGCTTTCCACGGGCGGTCCAGATCGGGTTCGGTCTTGCGCAGACGGAACAGCGAGGCCATCGACATGATATACATCACCAGCGCGCCAAAGACGGCCATCGTCACGATGGTGGCGGTCAGCGACATGCCCGCAACCGAGATCAGGCTGTCGGAATAGATCGCGACGATGCCCACGATCCCGCCTGCAATGGTGGCCACATGCGGCGTATGGAAGCGCGGATGGACCTTCGAGAAGACCTCGGGCAGCAGACCGGCGCGCGACAGGGCGAACATCTGGCGGGCATAGCCCATGATGATGCCGTGGAAGGACGCGATCAGACCGAAAAGCCCCAGCCAGACCAGCATATGGGTCCAGCCGCTGCCTTCACCCACCACGCGGATCATCGCTTGCGGCAGCGGGTCGTTGAGGTTGGACAACTGCGACCAGTCGCCCGAGCCACCCGCCATGATCATTACGCCGAAGGCAAGGAAGACCAGCGTCAGGATGCCTGCGATATAGGCTTTCGGTACGGTGCGGCGCGGGTCTTTGGCCTCTTCGGCGGCCATAGCGACGCCTTCAATGGCAAGGAAGAACCAGATCGCAAAGGGGATCGCGGCAAAGATCCCACCAATCGCCACGGGCGAGAACGCGCTAGCGCCAGCCCAGCCGTTGGCTGCGAAATTGGTCACCGAGAACGCGGGCGCGACGACCCCCATGAAGACCAGCAGCTCGAAGACCGCCAGCAGCGTCACCAGCAACTCGAAGGTCGCCGCGATCTTCACCCCCGCGATGTTCAGCGCGATAAAGATGACATAGGCGCAAACGGCGGCCAGTTTCGGGTCCAGCCCCGGAAACTGCACATTGAGATAGGAGCCGATCGCCAGCGCGATAGCGGGCGGGGCAAAGAGAAACTCGATCAGCGTGGCAAAGCCCGCGATGGCCCCACCCGTGGGACCGAAGGCGCGGTTGGCATAGGCAAACGGCCCGCCTGCGCGCGGGATCGCGGTGGTCAGCTCGGTAAAGCTGAAGATGAAGGCGGTATACATGGCCGCCACGATGATCGTGGTGATCAGAAAGCCCAGCGTGCCCGCGCTTTCCCAGCCATAGCTCCAGCCGAAATATTCGCCCGAGATCACGAGGCCTACAGCGAGGCCCCAGAGATGGAAGGCGTTGAGGCTTTTTGACAGCCCTGCTTTGCCAGTTGACATGATGTTTTCCCTGTTTGGTTATTATGGACCCGTTCGGGCCTTAGTCCTTTGGTCGTTCTGGTAGTGGCATGATCTCGGAAGCCGCCAGACTGGGGGCTTCTTCCTTCAGCTTGGTGCCGGTCAGGCCCCGTCGGCGCGCCTCGCGCACCAGCCATGCCAGTTTGGAGGCCGCCTGAACCGGCGTTTGTCCCCCACTGAGATGGATATTCGACAGGCAGTTCCGGTCGCTATCGGGGCAACCGGGCTGCGGGTTATGGGTAAGGTAGATGCCAAGGCTGTCGGCCACGGTCAGTCCCGGACGCTCGCCAATCAGCACGGCCACCATGCGGGCGCCCAAGCCCTGCCCGATCTCGTCGCCCACGGCCACGCGGCCTTGGGTGACAATCGCCACAGGCGCGATGGACAGATCCGAAAGCGCCTTATGCGCGGCCCGCAAGGTCGCGCCCGCATGGGCCTGAACGGCCGCCGATGACAACCCGTCGCAGATCACAAAGGCCAGATCATAGCCGCCCCTCCGCAAGGCGCTGCGGCTTTCGTCGGACAGTTTGCGCCCCAGATCGGGGCGACGCAGATAGACCGACCGGTCTGCCGCCGCCGAGGCCAGCGCCAGCGTGTCAAAACCGGACAGCTCGTCCTGCAGAGCCGCCACATCCAAAGGCGCATGGACCGCATCGCGGGCACGCGCCGCATCCAGCCGGAAAGACGCCAGCGCAGAGGTCGGCAGCCCCGCACCTGACCGCCCCAGCCCGATACGGGCGCGGGTGGCTTGGCGAAGGCGGGCAAAGGGGTCGCGGGTCAGATCATCGCTCATGGGTCTACCTCACGCGCTCAGGGCCGGACGGGTCATCTCCGCCAGCAGCCGGTTGGGGGTGGATGCAATCCGGCCCGCCCTGTCGATGATGCCCTGCGCCTCAAGCCAGCTTTCGAATTCGGGCGCAGCCCTGAGCCCAAAGCTTTCGCGTAGGTAGAGGATATCGTGATAGGACAGCGACTGGTAATTCAGCATGATATCATCCGCCCCCGGCACGCCGATGAAATAGCGGCAGCCCGCATCGGACAGAAGCGTCAGCAACCCGTCCATATCATCCTGATCGGCATGCGAGTGGTTGGTGTAGCACACGTCGCACCCCATCGGCACGCCCATCAGCTTGGCGCAGAAATGGTCCTCAAGCCCCGCGCGGGTGATCTGCTTGCCATCAAACAGATATTCCGGCCCGATAAAGCCCACGACCGTATTCACCAGAAGCGGATCGAAGGCGCGCGCCACGGCATAGGCGCGGGTTTCCACCGTCTGCTGGTCCATGCCGAAATGCGCATCGGCTGACAGCGCCGCCCCCTGCCCCGTCTCGAAATACATCACATTCTGACCCATCGTTCCGCGCTTCAGCGAGAGCGCCGCATCCTGCGCCTCGGCCAGCACCGCCAGATCGACACCAAAGCCGCGATTGGCCTTTTCCGTGCCCGCGATCGACTGGAAGACCAGATCCAGAGGCGCGCCGCGATTGATGATCTCGATGGAATTGGTCACATGGGTCAGCACGCAGCTTTGCGTGGGGATCGCGTGACGCTCGCGCAGCTCATCCAGCAGATGGATCAGCGCCATCGCCTGCGGCACGTTATCGGTGGCGGGGTTGATGCCAATCATCGCATCGCCAATGCCGTAAAGCAGCCCGTCGATGATACTGGCCGCAACACCCGCCGGATCATCGGTCGGGTGGTTGGGTTGCAGGCGGCTTGAGACCGTCCCCGCCAGCCCCATTGTGGTGCGGAAAGCGGTAATCACCTCGATCTTGCGGGCCACAGAGATAAGGTCACGGTTGCGCATCAATTTAGAGACAGCGGCCACCATCTCGGGCGTCAGCCCCGGCGCCAGAGCCTTCAGCGCCGCGCCATCAGCCTCATTCGACAGTAGCCAGTCGCGGAACTGGCCCACCGTCATATGCGCCACCGGCGCGAAGGCTGCGCGGTCATGAGTGTCGCAGATCAGGCGGGTGACCTCGTCTTCCTCATAGGGCACAAGCTGTTCGGCCAGAAACTCGGTCAGCGGCAGATCGGCCAGCGCCATCTGCGCCGCCACCCGCGCGATCTCGCTTTCGGCAGCCACCCCTGCCAACTCGTCCCCCGAGCGCTGCGGACTGGCCGCGGCCAGAAGCGCGGTCAGGCTGTCGAAGCGGAAGGTTTCGGATCCGATCATATGGCGGTAGCTGGGCATAGGGCCTCCGGTAAGCGTCCGTTACAGATTACCCCATCCTGCCCCGCCAAGACTTGACCGCATATGACAATCGTCGGCCCGCCCCTGCCGCCTTCGGTCAAGTTTGCGCGCCTGTAGCAAAAGCACCGCTCGCGCCAGAATTGCGAGCATCGCGCAAACCATCCCCCGCCGCGCGAACCCCGACCGCTTGTTGGAAATCTTTCACAAAACCTCAGCATGAGTGTCACTTTGCCTCGCCATCTGCTGGCCCAAGCAGAGTTAAAGGAACATGACATGACCTCCCAATCCGTCACGCTGACGAATATCGGCAAGGGATTTGGCACAACGAAGGTGCTGAAGGGGATCGACCTCGACATTCAGGCGGGCGAGTTCCTGTCACTGGTAGGGATGTCGGGCTGTGGGAAATCGACGCTTTTGCGGATCATCGCGGGGCTGGAAACCGCCGATCAGGGGCGCGTCGCGATCAATGGCGCCGATATCACCGGCACCGATCCGACCGACCGCAATCTGGCGATGGTCTTCCAGTCCTATGCGCTTTATCCGCATATGTCGGTGCGCCAGAATATCGCCACGCCCCTGCGGATGCGTCGTCTGAAGCTGATCGACCGCCTGCCGCTGATCGGGCGCTTGACCGCCAATCGCGCTGTGCTGCGCGAGATCGACCATGCCGTGGAACAGGCCGCCGAGGTGCTGCAAATCTCGGCGCTTTTGGACCGTAAACCGGCGCAGCTTTCGGGCGGGCAACGCCAGCGAGTGGCACTTGCGCGGGCCTTGGTGCGCCAGCCTGCCGCCTTCCTGATGGACGAGCCGCTGTCGAACCTTGATGCCAAACTGCGCGCCCATATGCGTGACGAACTCGCCGCCCTGCACAAACGTCTTGGCGCGACCTTCATCTATGTCACCCATGATCAGGTCGAGGCGATGACCATGTCCGACCGCATCGCGCTGATGTCCGAGGGCCGGATCGAGCAATTAGGCACGCCCGATGAACTTTACCGCCGCCCCGCCAATCTGACGGTGGCGCGGTTTATCGGTGCGCCCACCATCAACCTGCTGCCCGCCGAAAGCCTGGCCGATGGCCGCTTGCGCCTGCTGGGCGAGGTTCTGGACATGCGTATCCGTCAGGCGGGGCCGGTGACCTTGGGGCTGCGCGCCGAGGATATCCATCTGGCGGCCACGGGGCTGTCTGCGCGCGTCTCGCGGATCGAGACCCATGGTGCCGACCGCTATGTGACCTGCTGTCTGCTGGCCGATGAGACGCTCTCGGTGACCCTGCGCCAAAGCGCTTCCCTACAGCGGCCCTCGGGGCATGTGCATCTGGGCTTTGCGCCCGAGGCGCTGCATGTCTTCGGCGCGGATGGCCAGCGCCTGACCCCTCGCCTCCGTCAGCAGGTGGTGGCATGAGCGTCCTAGACCTCGCCTACGCCCGCCCGCGCCGTAAACTCAACAAGGGGGTGCTTTTTGCCGCGCCTGCCGTTGTGCTCCTACTGGCGATCTATATCCTGCCGCTGATCACCTTGGCGGGGTTTTCGCTGACCGACTATCAGCTGGGCGCGATCCGCTGGAAGTTTGTGGGGCTGTCGAATTTCACCAAAGCCTTCCATGATCCGGTCTTCCTGCGCGCCTTCTGGAATACCGTGCTTTATGCAGCGATTGTTATTCCCTGCGGCATCTTTCTGGCGCTTGACGTGGCGCTTTTGGTGCATGGGCGCAAACGCACGCGGGGGCTGTGGGAGGTTGCCTATTTCCTACCCGTGACCGCCACGCTGGTTGCCATGGCCACCGTCTGGCAGTTCCTGCTGCATCCGACCCTTGGCCCCGTGAATGCCGTGATTACATGGCTGGGCTTTGACGCGGTGCAATTCCTTGGCACCCCATGGCTTTTGATCCCGACCATGGCGCTGATCGGCGTCTGGCAGGTGGTGGGCTTTAATATGGTGCTGTTTCTGGCAGGGCTGACCGCCATCCCGCAAGACCTGCATGAGGCCGCGCGTCTGGATGGCGCGAAATCCCCCATCGACCGGTTTTTCACCGTGACTTGGCCGATGCTGGGGCCGACGACGATGTTTGTCACCGTGACCACCTCGATTTCGGCCTTCAAGGTGTTTGAAACCGTGGCCGTGCTGACCAAGGGCCGCGCGGGGTCCGAGACGCTGCTATATGCGCTCTACCTCGAAGGGTTCGATTATTCCAACACGGGCTATGCGGCGGCGCTGACGCTGATCTTTCTCTGTGTCGTGCTGGTGCTTTCCATTGGCCAGACCCTCCACCTTGAAAAGAAGGTCCATTACTGATGCGCGCCTCGAAATACCTTCCCCATCTGGTGCTGGGCCTTGGCGCTATGGTGATGCTTCTGCCCTTCTACTGGATGGTGCTGACCGCAATCCGCTCGCCTTCCGAGATCTTCGATATCTCGCTCTGGCCGATCCCCAAGGAGTTCTCGGGCGGTGAGAACTTTCACCAAGCGGCAACCTCGGTGCCCATGGCGCGCTTCATGCTCAACGGGGTGATCGTCTGCGCGGGCATCCTGATCATGCAGGTGTTGACGGCTGTGCCCTGTGCCTATGCGCTGGCGAAGCTGCGCTTTCCGGGCCGTAAGATATTGCTGTCGGTCATTGTGGCGGCCCTTTGTGTGCCGATGCAGGCGCTGGCGCTGCCTTTGTTCGTGGGGCTGGCCAAAGCGCAGATGCTTAACACCTATTTCGCGATGATGGCGCCGTTCTTCCTGTCGGTCTTTGCGATCTTCCTCTTTCACCAGTCCTTCCGTTCCTATCCTGACGAGATCATCGAGGCCGCGCGTTTGGATGGCTTCTCCGAAATGGAAATCTGCTGGCGGTTGGTGCTGCGCGCCTCGCTGCCCTCGCTTGCGGCCTTCGCGGTGTTTTCCGTGGTCGCCCATTGGAACGACCTCTACTGGCCGATGATCGTGGTCAACCGCACCGAACTCGCGCCGCCGCCGCTTGGCATGCTGTTCTTTGCCGATGCCGAGACCGGCACCAATTACGGTGCGCTCATGGCCGGTGCCTGCCTGATCACCGCGCCCATGGTCGCCTGTTTCCTCCTTGCCCGCCGTCAATTCATTGCGGGCATCACTATGGCGGGCGTCAAATGACCCAGCCTGTTTCCTCCCAACCGAACCGGAGTTTTCCCATGTATCCCACCCGCCGCACCGTTCTGACGGGGCTGACCACCTCTGCCGCTTTGCTGATGGCGCTGCCCGCCATGGCGCAGGAGGTCACGCTGAATGTGCTGTATAACATGCCGGGCTTTACGAAATTCCATCAGCCGCTGGCCGAGGAATTCGAGAAGAACAACCCCGATGTGAAGATCAACTTCCTCGCGCCCGCCGCCAATTACACCGATGGTCAGGCGCAGGTGCTGCGCTCGGCGGTGACCGGCGATCTGCCGGATGTCTATTTCTCGGGCTATAACCTGACCGCCGAGCTGGTCCATACGCTGGAGCCGCGCGGCCAGATCACCGATCTGGGACCGTTCATCGAAGCCGAAGGCGGTCAGGCTTTCCTCGACAAGAACTACTCGCCCAATATGGCAGCCCTTGGCCAGATCGATGGCAAGCAATATGGCCTGCCGGTCAATGCGTCCTCGCCGATCCTCTATATCAACTCCGAACTGGTGAAAGAGGCGGGCGCCGATCCGGCGCATATGCCCGACACCATGCCCGAGCTGATCGCGCTTGGCGCCAAGATCCACCAGATGCACCCCGATATGGCAGGCATGGCCTATGATATCGCGGGCTGGCCGGATGACTGGCTGTGGCAGGCGCTGATCTTTGAACAGGGCGGCAAGCTGGTCGATGAGGAAACCGGCAAAGTGGCTTTTGACAATGAGATCGGCCTGAACGCGCTGAAGATGATCCGCCAGATGGCGGTGGAGGCCAATGCGCCCACCTTCGACTGGGATCAGGCACGCCAACAGTTTGGTGCGGGCAAGACGGGCTTCATGGTCTCGACCCCTGCCCATGTGCAGACCATCGAGGGCCTTGTGGGTGACCGTTTCGATTTGGCCACCTCGACCTTCCCGCTTGATGACAAGGAAAAGGGCGGCGTGCCGACGGGGGGCAATTCCGCGGTGATCCTGACGCAGGACAAAGCCAAGCAGGACGCCGCATGGAACTACCTCAAGTGGATCACCGGCCCCGAGGCGCAGAATGTGATCGTGCGTATCACGGGCTATCTGCCGACCAATAAGAACGCCACCGGCGAGGCCTATCTGGCGCCCTATTACGCCGAGCATCCCAATGTAAAAACCGCCTCGCTTCAGGCCGATAAGTCGCTGCCTTGGGCGGGCTATCCGGGTGGGGACTCGGTCCGTATCTGGCGCACCCAGCGTGACATCATCGGCACCGTGATGCGCGGCGAGGTCTCGCCCGAAGATGGCCTCAAGCAGATCGTCGAGCAGACCAACGCGCTGATGGAATGACCCACATTATGTGGGGGGCTCTGGCCTCCCGCATGACCTTTGAAAGCAGAGCCATGAAGATCATCCAGCTGACCGACACCCATCTGATGCCCGCGGGCCAATTGGCCAACCAGATGGACCCCGAGGCGCAGATGCGCGCAGCCATCGACGATATCCTGACCCGCCACGCGGATGCCGACCTGATGGTGATCACCGGCGATCTGTGCAATCACGGCGACGCGCAAGCTTACGACCTTCTGCGCGAGATCCTTGGGCCTGTGCCCTTCCCCGTGCGGCTGATGCTGGGCAATCATGATGATAGGCCGAATTTCATCGCGGCCTTCCCCGAGCATCCGCTGGACGGAAATGGCTATGTGCAGGGCTGGCAGGACACGGATTTCGGGCGGCTGATCTTTCTGGATACCCATGAGGCGGGCGTGATCGGCGGCATCTTCGGGGCCGACCGGATGGCATTTCTGGATGAGGCGCTGCAAGGCGCGGGGCCATTGCCGCCCACCATTTTCATCCACCACCCGCCGATGGACGACGGCATCGGCCATTTCGCCAAAATCAGCCTGCATGACGAGGGCCGCGTGATGGCGCGGCTGGCCGCCCACCCGCAGGGCATCCGCCATATCGTCTTCGGCCATATCCATATGCAGCTCTCAGGCACCTCGCCCGAGGGCATCGCCTATAGTGCAGGTCAGGCCTGCGCGCATCGCTTCATCACCGAGATCGACCGCCCCGACCCGTGGTGGACCAATGGCCACGCCCATTACCGCGTGATCTTCCTCGACGGGCTGGGCTTTCGGGCCTTCATGGCCGAGGCCGGACAGCTGCCCACGGTGCAGGCCCCCATCTGCGACGGCCCCTGAGCCGCCGCCGCCCGTGCCGCTCTGTGTCCGAAGGCAACGCATCTTCCGGTCAGGGGGCCGTGACGACAGGGGACCTTGACGACAGAGGGCGCGCGGACGGGTATATAGCAACAGGCGCCTTGCGACTGGCGGGAGGTTCGCAACAGGCGCCTTGCGACTGGCGGGAGGTTCGCGACTGGCGCGACCGCAGCCGGGAATGGGCCGGTTCCAGCACGACCACGGCGGCGGATGGAAGGCGGAGGCGGCCCGACAAGGCGAGAAAACGCCTCTCCTGTCAGAATGTTGGCGGTGTACAGGCGCTGATTACGACGCAGGGTTCGGCCCCGACCTGCCGGAAACGGTGCGGCAGACGGCTGTCGAAGTAATAGGCATCCCCCGGCCCGAGCACCTTGCGTTCCTCGCCCACGGTGATCTCGACACGGCCCGAAATGACGATCCCGCCCTCCTCGCCCTCGTGGCCATACATCACACGGCCCGTATCAGCCCCCGGTTCATAGGTCTCTTGCAGGATCATCATCGCGCGGCCAAACAGCGTGCCGCCGATCTGGCGCAGCGACAATTTCCCCTTGCCGATCTCTGTCAGCTCGGCGGATTCATAGAAAATCTGCCGTTCCGCATCGGGCTGGAATTCGAAAAAAGCCGAAAGGCTGATCGGTATCCCGTCAAGGATCTTACGCAAAGCCCCGACCGAGGGGTTCATCTTTCCCGATTCAATCAAGGAGATAGTCGAATTGGGCACCGCCACCTTTTTGGCTAGGGCGCGCTGCGACAACCCCGCACGCTCTCGAATCACGCGCAGCCTGTGGCCAAGCTCCTTATCCTGAGAAGTCGTGTTGTGAGTGTTCACCATTGATCAAACCTTACAAATTCATGACGAGTATACAACACCTTACCCGCAACAAGAAACAGACTTTTTAAGTTTTCAAATCCCGATAGGCTGGGTTCCAATCATTGCTTCTCAACAGGATCACCCTCATGGCAAACGCAGACATCGAATCCCGCCGCAAAGCCGCCCTCGCCCGTGGCGTCGGCGTTCTGACCGACCACTATGCAGTTCGCGCAGAAAACACCGAAATCTGGGATGCCGATGGCAACCGTCTGCTGGATTTCGCCTCCGGTATCGCCGTGCTGAACACCGGCCACCGTCACCCGAAAGTCATCGAGGCCGTCAAGGCGCAGCTGGATGCCTTCACCCATACCTGCCACCAAGTCATCCCCTACGAGAACTATGTGCGTCTGGCAGAGCGCATCAACGCCCTGGCACCGGGCGATTTCGCCAAAAAAACCGTCTTCGTGACGACCGGCGCAGAAGCGCTTGAAAACGCCGTGAAAATTGCACGCGCTCACACCAACCGCTCGGCTGTGATCACCTTCCAAGGCGGCTTCCACGGCCGGACCTTCATGACCATGGCCATGACCGGCAAGGTCGCGCCCTACAAAATCGGCTTCGGTCCGCTGATGGGCGATGTCTTCCACGCGCCCTACCCCTATGAAGCACATGGCGTGTCGATCGATGACAGCATGAATGCCATCGAGAAACTGTTCAAAGCCGATGTCGATCCGGCCCGCGTGGCCGCCATCGTGCTGGAGCCCGTGCAAGGTGAAGGCGGTTTCGTGCCCGCACCGAAAGAATTCGTCAACCGCATCCGTGCCCTTTGCGACAAGCATGGCATCGTGATGATCGCAGACGAAGTCCAAACCGGCTTCGCCCGCACCGGCACCGTCTTCGCGATGGAACAGCATGAATCGGCCGCGGACCTGATCACGATGGCGAAATCGCTGGGTGGCGGCTTCCCGATCGCAGGCGTCGTTGGCCGCGCCGAAATCATGGATGCCGCAGGCCCCGGCGGTCTGGGTGGCACCTATGGCGGCAACCCGCTGGCCATCGCGGCAGCCAATGCCGTGCTGGATGTGATCGCGGAAGAAAAACTCTGCGACCGTGCAAACCTGCTGGGCGACAAGCTGAAAACCAAGCTGGAAGAGCTCAAGACCATCGTGCCGGAACTGACCGAAGTGCGTGGCCCGGGCTTCATGGTTGCCGCAGAATTCATGAATGATGACGGCACCCCCGCAACCGAGCTGACCAACAAGATCCGTCTGGCAGCCCTGGAACGCGGCCTGCTGCTGCTGACCTGTGGCGTCTATGGCAACGTCATCCGCTTCCTCGCGCCGATCACCATTCCGGATGCGCAATTCGACGAAGCCATGACCATCCTGACCGACGCGGTGAAAGCCGTGAAAGGCGCCAAGGAACTGGCCAATGCTTGATCGCGCAGATCTCGCAGCAAAACTGAAGGACGCGTCTCTGCTGGAGACGCGCGCCTATATCAATGGCGAATGGGTGGCTGCGGCCAAGACCTTCACGGTCGACAACCCCTCGACCGGCGAGAAACTGGCCGAAGTACCGGATCTTACCGTCGAGGACACCCAACGCGCGATTGACGCGGCCTTCGCAGCGAAAGCGGCCTGGGCGGCGAAAACCGGCAAAGAGCGTGGCGCGATTCTGCGCAAGCTGTATGACCTGATGGTGGCCAATGCCGATGATCTGGCCACGATCCTGACCGCCGAGATGGGCAAGCCCTGGGCCGAAGCCCGCGGCGAAGTCCTGTACGGGGCCTCCTATGTCGAATGGTTCTCGGAAGAAGCCAAACGTCTTTATGGCGACTTCATTCCGGGCCATGCGACCGATATCCGCATGGTTGTGATCAAGCAGCCGGTGGGCGTTGTGGGGGCGATCACGCCGTGGAACTTCCCCAATGCGATGCTGGCCCGCAAGCTGGCTCCCGCCTTGGCCGCAGGCTGCACGATGGTGGCCCGTCCCTCCGAGTTCACGCCGCTTTCGGCGCTGGCTCTGACGGTGCTGATCGAGCGCGCAGGCGTGCCCGCAGGTGTGTTCAACATCGTCACCGGTCTGGATGCGTCGGGCATCGGCAAAGCCCTGTGCGACAGCCCGAAGGTCGCCAAAATGACCTTCACCGGCTCCACCCGCGTGGGCAAGATCCTGATGCGTCAGGGGGCCGACACGGTCAAGAAGATCTCGCTGGAACTGGGCGGCAATGCGCCGTTCATCGTGTTCGACGATGCCGATCTGGATGCGGCGGTGCAAGGCGCGATGATCGCCAAGTTCCGCAATAACGGTCAGACCTGCGTCTGCGCGAACCGCATCTATGTGCAGGCAGGCGTCTATGATGCTTTCGCCGAAAAGCTGGCCAAGGCGATGGGCGCGCTGACGCTGGGCGATGGCTTCACCGAAGGCACCACCACCGGCCCGCTGATCAACACCGCGGCTCTGGCCAAGGTCGAGGATCACATTGCCGATGCCGTGTCCAAGGGCGCGACCGTTCTGACGGGCGGCAAACGCTCCAATCTGGGCGGCACCTTCCACGAGCCGACGCTGCTGGCAGGGGTGACGCAAGAGATGAAAGTGGCCTCGGAAGAGACCTTCGGTCCTTTGGCACCGCTGGTCAAATTTGACACCGAAGCCGATGCGGTCGCCTTTGCCAATGACACCGAATTCGGTCTGGCGAGCTATTTCTACACCGGCGATCTCAAACGTGCATGGCGCGTGGGCGAGGCGCTGGAAACAGGGATGGTGGGCATCAATACCGGTGCCATCTCCTCGGAAATCGCTCCCTTCGGCGGGATCAAGCAATCCGGTCAGGGGCGCGAAGGCTCCAAATACGGCTGCGATGACTATCTCGAAATCAAGAATCTCTGCTTCGGCGGGATCAAATAATCTCAAAAGCCCCCGGTCATACGGGGGCTTTTTTCTTGGCCCGTCTTCTTGGCCCGTCTTCTTGGCCCGTCTTTGCTGGCTCGTCGCACGCGCCCCCCTGCCGGAAGACAGGCCGGATATGGCAACCAAAGCCGGCATCACATAATAAATTGCATTTTAGCTTCTCTCGCGGATGCAGCAAAAATAGCCCCCCAAAGCTGCATTCTATTCCAAATGCTTAGGGGGAATATGCTGCAATCGGAGGCATTTTGATACACGCGGCGCGGGAAAGAGGACTTTAATATATCGCGCCTAATGCTGACAGCACTCCAATAAAGGTGATCCGCAGATGTCAGCTCCGAAACGCCATGTCTCTTTGAAACAGAAGATCTCGCGCCTGCTTGTTCTCCCGCTTCTCGCCGTGATCCTGCTTTCCGGACTCATGATTTTCGAGCGGATTTCCAGCAGCCAGAAAGCCAGAAACCTGAGCACCCTCATGGAATTCGCGTCCTCCCTGTCCAATCTCGTGCACGAGCAGCAAAAGGAACGGGGCGCGACGAGCGTCTTTCTCAGCAGCGAGGGCAGCCTGTTCAAAGACGAGCTGGCAGCGCAGCGCGGCCAGACGGATCAACGCCTTAAAGCGTTCACACAGATGGGCGACCGCCTCGCCGGCACCTTCACCCCGCGTCTGGCGGCAAGCTATGCCAATCTTCAGGCGCAAATCGCGCAACGTGCGAAGATCCGCGCGCAGGTCGATAGCCTGACACTCCCCATACCCGAAGCGCTTGGCCATTATACAACGATCAATGCGGATGCGATCAACATCATCGGCCAGCTTTCCAAACTGGCGATCAGCGCAGAGCTGGCCAAAAAGCTCGGGGCATTGACCTCTTTCATGGCCACAAAAGAACGCGCCGGCATCGAACGGGCCATTGGTGCGGGCGGCTTTGCCTTGGGCAGCTTCGACATGGCCCGACTGGCCTCGCTTTACAAACTGGTGTCACAGCAGGATATGGGCCTGGAGTTTTTCCGCGATTTTTCTTCTCAGGCACAAGCCGCCGAGCTGGACACGCTGGAACACAGCCCCGAATTCACAGATGTCGCGCGTCTGCGCGACATCGCCTTTGCCTATCCCGAAACCCAAAGCACGCAAGGCGTGACCGCGCAGGAGTTCTTTGATGCCACGACAAAACGTATCGGCATGCTGAAGACCTTCGAGGACGGGATTTCTGCGGATATCATGGCCTCTGCAAAAGAGTTTGTCCGGCATCAAACGGTTCTCTTGGCGCTGAATATCGTGGCGATGTTTGGAGCCTGTGGCATGATCCTGCTTCTCGCACGCCGCATTTCCACAAAAATGGCGCAGGAAGTCGGCCATATCTCGCAACGGGCGACCCAGATGGCAACCGGTCAGATGGATAGCGAGATGCCGAAGACGACCATTCTCGAATTCGGTCGGATCAACGACGCCATCGAAGCCTTCCGTCAAAGCATCCTGCGCGCGCGGCGACAGGAAGAGGCCCATGCCAAAGAGACCCAGATGCGCGAACTCTCGGAGCGGGAGCATGCCGAGCATCTTCTGGAGCAGGAAAAGCTTGCGGCAGAGCAACAGCTTGCCCATGCCGCAGCGAAACAGGCCGAAGATGAAGCGATTGCCGAAGAAATCAACGAGGTTGTCACGGCCTGCGCCAGAGGCGACTTCACCAAGCGCATTCCGCTCCAAGGCAAAACGGGCCTGATGGCCGAACTCTGCAAGGGCCTGAACGAGATCGGCAGCTGCGTCGAACAGGGCATGACCGAGGTCGAAACCTCGATGCGGAGCTTCGCACAGGGCAATTTCACCTATCGCATGCCCGATACGTTGCGCGGCAGCTTCCATCGTGTCGCGCAATCCAGCAATCAGGCCGCCAATGCCCTTTCGATGACCATGCAGACCATCTCCGCGTCCTCGCAGCGCATCGAAAGCTCGACGCAGGAAATCGCGGATGCCTCTGCAGATCTGGCGCGCCGGTCGGAGAAGAATGCCGCCGTTCTGGAAGAGACGACTTCGGCCCTGACAGAGATGTCCGCCTCGGTCACCAGCTCGTCGCGAGCGCTTGACGAGGCCCAGAAGACCATTGGCGATATCAGCGAACGTGCCGAGCGCGGACACCAGATCGTGGTCAATGCAATCGCGGCAATGGACAGTATCGAAAGCTCGTCTGCACAGATCGAACGCGTCTTGCAGGTCATCGACGATATTGCTTTCCAGACCAATCTGCTGGCGCTCAATGCGGGGGTAGAAGCCGCACGCGCGGGGGAGGCGGGACGCGGTTTTGCGGTTGTCGCCTCGGAGGTGCGGGCGTTGGCGCAGCGCTCGGCTGATGCCTCGCAAGAGATCAGCAACATGATTTCGACCTCGGGCACGGATGTCCAGCGCGGCGTCTCCATGGTGAACTCCACCGGATCGGCCTTGGCGGATATCGTCAGCGGTGTACATGACATCCGTAGCCGGATCGAGAGCATCGTGACGGCCACGCGGGAGACGACGATCGGCATCAATGAAATCTCCGGCGCGACCCTGGAACTGGATCAGACCACACAGAAAAATGCCGCCATGTTCGAAGAAACCAATGCCGCCATCGCGACCTTGCGGACGGAAACGGAGGCTCTTGCTGCGGAAATCGGCACCTTCCAGATTGATCCCGGAGATGTCGAGTTTTTCGCCCCGCCCGAACGTCTGGCCAGCTAGGCGCGAAAAAACGCAGTTCCCGCTTTGCACATCGGCTGCGCCTGAGAGAACATCCGGCAACCTTGCGGCACCGCCCTGCGCGCGCCTACATGCAGGGGAAACGGAAGGATCACTCGTATGAAAAAGATCGGCTTTCTCTCTTTCGGACACTGGGCGAACGACCGCGGCTCGCAAGTCCGCTCGGCGTCGGATGTCCTGTTGCAATCCATCGATCTGGCTGTCGCGGCAGAGCAGATGGGGCTGGATGGTGCCTATTTCCGCGTGCACCACTATGCCCGTCAACTGGCCTCTCCCTTTCCGCTTCTGGCGGCGGTCGGTGCCCGCACCACCAGCATCGAGATCGGCACCGGCGTCATCGACATGCGCTATGAAAACCCGCTCTATATGGTCGAAGATGCCGGAAGTGCCGACCTGATCGCGGGCGGCAGGTTGCAACTGGGCATCTCGCGCGGCTCGCCCGAGCAGGTCATTGATGGCTGGCGGCATTTCGGCTATCAGCCCGCCGAAGGCGAGACCCCTGCCGATATGGCGCGCCGTCATACGCAGGTTTTCTTGCAGATGATCGAAGGGGACGGCTTCGCCCAGCCCAATCCCCGCCCGATGTTCCCCAATCCGCCGGGCCTTCTACGGCTGGAACCGCAAAGTCCGGGCTTGCGCAAGCGTATCTGGTGGGGCGCGGGTTCCAATGCCACCGCCGAATGGGCTGCGAAACTGGGGATGAACCTGCAAAGCTCGACGCTCAAGGATGACGAGACGGGCGAGGCCTTCCACATCCAGCAAGCCAAGCAGATCCGCGCCTATCGGGCCGCGTGGAAAGAGGCCGGCCATAGTCATGCGCCACGGGTCTCTGTCTCGCGCTCGATCTTTGCGCTGATGAACGATCAGGACCGGATGTATTTCGGGAACGGCTCGAAAGATCAGGACCAGATCGGCATTATCGACCAGACCCGTTCGGTATTCGGTAGGGGCTATGCGGATGAGCCGGACCGCTTGATTGACCAGCTGCGGCAGGACGAGGCGATTGCCGAAGCCGATACGCTGCTGCTCACCGTGCCCAATATGCTGGGGGTTGATTACAACACCCATGTGCTTGAAAGCCTTCTGACCCATGTCGCGCCCGCATTGGGTTGGCGTTAACCACCTTAAACCGCGCCTTGCCTTGGCGCGGTTTTCTTGCTCTGATCCGGCGAAAATACCACAGCAGGGATCACTATGAGCATCGTCGTCTATCTTCCAAGCCCGAAAACCAGTGCCAAATGGGTGGCGCGGCTGCAAACCGTTCTGCCCGAGGCCGAGGTGGTTTCAGGCCATGAGCCGTTCGACGCGGCGCAGGTGGAATATGCCGCGGTATGGCAACCTGCCCACGGCTTTCTGGCTGGCCTGCCAAACCTGAGGGCGATTGTGTCGCTGGCCGCGGGGGTCGATCATCTTGCCGCAGATCCCGAACTGCCGCGCCAGATCCCTGTCATTCGCACGATCGGGTCGGATCTCACCCAGCGTATGCGCGAATATGTGGCGATGCAGGTGCTCAATCTGCATCGCGGCATGCCCGAAATGCTTGCCAGCGCGCAGCAGGCAAAATGGACACCGATTGTGGCGCCGGTCGCAGGTCAGCGCAAAGTCGGCATTCTCGGCCTTGGCAATCTGGGTGCAGCGGCGGCAGCGCTGCTGGCGCAGATCGGCTTCGAGACCAGAGGTTGGGCCCGCAGCCCCAAGGATATCGCCCAAGTGACGTGCCATCACGGCCCCGAAGGCCTGAAGAGATTCCTGCAAGATTGTGAAATCGTGGTAAATCTTCTGCCACTCACCCCCGAAACCCGCCATATTCTGGACGCTTCGCTGTTTCAGGCCCTGCCAAAGGGGGCCTGTCTGGTGAATTGCGGGCGCGGCGATCACTTGCACGAGGCCGATCTGCTGGCCGCATTGGACAACGGGCAGATTGCCCATGCGATCCTTGATGCCTTCCCTATCGAGCCGCTGCCCGAAGAGCATCCTTTCTGGACGCATCCCAATGTGACGGTCACGCCGCATATCGCCTCGCAGGTCGATCCCGATACAGGCAGCCGGATCATTGCCGAAAATATCCGCCAGTTTGCCAAAGACGGGCGCTGCGGCGATATGGCCGATATGCAGCGCGGTTATTAACTCCCGCTGAGGGAAAACGGGCGCGAAACCCTCGCGCCCGTTTCCTCTGCATTTTCAACATGGCGGAAGCTTCAGAAGCTTAGCATAGCGCCATCGCCCGACGGCGCTCTTTTGCAACGTCAAAACGGTCAAGCATCATCACTTTGTGCCAGGCTTTCACGAAATCGCGCACCAGATAGGCCTCGCCATCATCTGCGGCATAGTATTCGGCCAGTTGGCGCAGCTCGCTATTGGAGCCGAAAACCAGATCGCAACGCGAGGCGGTATAGGATGCCCCCTCTCCCGCACGCGGTCGGATATCGAACATCTCTTCACCGTCCTGCGGGTGCCATGCATAGTCCATCGATACCAGCACACGGAAATAATCATTGGTCAACTGACCCTTCCGCTGGGTAAAGATCCCCGTTTCCGACCCATCATAATTCTGGTCAAGCGCCCGTAGCCCACCGGCCAGTGCCGTCCATTCCGGCGCGGTCAGCGCAAGTTTTGCGGCCTGATCAAGGAAGAGCTGCTCTGCCGGAACCTGATAGCGGATGCCCGGATGCCGGTAATTGCGGAACCCGTCCACCACGGGCAGCAACCAGTCGAAGGTCTCGGCATCGGTCCATTCGTCGCTGGCATCCGTGCGTCCCGCCACGAAGGGCACGCAAATGTCATGCCCCGCCGCCTTGGCCGCAGCTTCAACGGCCGCACAACCTGCCAGAACAATCAGATCGGCCATCGAAACCTTGGCCGCCCCCTTGGCGTCAAAGTCGGACTTTACCTGTTCCAATGCGGACAGCACCCGCGAGAGTTGGGCGGGATTGTTCACCGCCCAATCCTTTTGTGGCGCAAGGCGGATGCGCGCGCCGTTGGCACCTCCGCGTTTGTCGGTATCGCGATAGGTCGAGGCCGAAGCCCATGCCGTAGCAATCAGCTCGCGCAGCGGAAGGCCGGTCGTCAGGCAGGTCTTTTTCAGCTCTGCAATATCGGCCTCGCTGATCGGCGGATACTCTGCCTCGGGCGTCGGGTCCTGCCAGATGAACGTGCCGCCGATCTCCGGCCCGAGCCAGCGCGAGGTCGGCCCCAGATCGCGGTGGATCAGCTTGTGCCACGCCTTCGAGAAGCAATCGGTGAAATAGTCGAAATCCGCCAGAAAGCGCTCGCAGATCTTGCGGTATTCGGGATCGACCTTCAACGCCAGATCCGATGTCATCATCATCAGCGGATTCATCTGGCCCTCGACATGCGCATCGGGCGTTTTCGGCGCGTCGGGGTCTTCGGGGGTCCATTGCACGGCCCCCGCCGGAGATGTCTCCTGCTTCCATTCATATTTGAACAGGTTTTCCAGATAGGAATTGTCCCACATCGTGGGGTCGGGGGTCCAGCTGCCCTCGATCCCGTTGGTCATGGTATATTGCGCAAACCCGAGGCCTTCGGGGTTTTGCCAGCCCAGACCCTGCGCCTGAATCGGCGCCCCTTCCGGCGCAGGACCGATTTCATCGGCGCTAACCATCCCGTGCGATTTCCCGAAAGCATGCCCGCCCGCAATCAGGGCAACGGTCTCTTCGTCATTCATCGCCATGCGGGCAAAGGTCTCGCGGATATCGCGGGCGCTGTCTTGCGCATTCCCGTTGCCATTGGGGCCTTCGGGATCGACATAGATCAGGGCCTGATTGGCGTTGGCCAACGGCGCTTCGAGATCATAATGATCAGACCGGACATCCCCTTCCCAACGCAGGTCACGGGTGACCATCTGGTTCGGATGGCCTTCCAGCGGACCTTGCCCGACCTCCGAAGGACGCTTGCCGTTCCACCCCTCGGGGCCCCAATATGTGGCGCGATCTGCTTCCCACGCATCCACGCGACCAAAGGCAAAGCCTTGGATCGGCAGGCCCATATCCTCCAACGCAAGCGTGCCGGCCAGCATCATCAGGTCGGCCCAGCTCAGTTTTGCCCCATATTTCTGCTTGATCGGCAATAGAAGACGGCGGGATTTATCGGTATTGCCATTGTCCCACCACGAGTTGATCGGCGCGAAACGCTGCATCCCTTCGGCCGAACCGCCACGCCCGTCGGCGATGCGATAGGTGCCCGCCGAGTGCCACGCCATACGCACCATTTGCGGCCCGTAATGCCCGTAATCCGAAGGCCACCAGTCTTTCGAACTATGCAAAAGCGCGCGCAGGTCGGCCTTGAGCGCGGCAATATCCAGATCCTTGATCGCTTCGGCGTAATCATAGTCCGGTCCAAGCGGGTTGGCCTGCACCGGATTCTGATGCAGAAGCTCCACTTTCAGCCGGTTGGGCCACCAGTGATCCAGTTGCGGCTCGGAGCCGATTGCCCCCCCGATACGGGTTCCGCGAAACGGGCAAGCGCCTTGGGTTGCGCCATCATGGTCTTTCATGGGGGGTCTCCTTGCACAGTGACTTGGCCCCGAACCGCACCCGAAACTGCGCCAGAGCCTTTGCTACTGTTCCAACACCCGAAAGCCCGATCAGTTTCATAGAGGGCCGAGGAAATTCACCCTCGCCCCGCGATCCACGCAAATGACGCTACGGCAAAACTGAAAAAGGACGGCCTGCAAGCAGACCGCCCTTCTTCACTGGAGATGCACATCTCCTGATGTGCAGCGTGTGGACCTAAGGCCTTATTGGTCCCGGCCTTGGCCCAAATAGGGAACCGGCAGCGGCGTAACTTCGTGACGGGCATCGCCCGACAGGATGAAGGCCGCGTCTTGTGCGTTGTGGTCACGCAGATCGCTATCCACCGTCACCAGCTCGGCCAGCGTGTATTTGCTCGGGTCAACGCCAAGCTGCGCAGCCAGCTGTGCTTTACCGGCAGACACTTCCTGCGCAGGAGCCGCGACACGATTATCGTGGTTGAGGAAGTAGTTCACGGTGCTGTTGTCGCCGTCGCGGCGGGCCTCGTCGATCGAGGTCAACTCGGCGGTGGTGAAGTCGGCCCCGTTCAGACCAAGCTGTTGCGCCAGTTGGGCATGGCCTGCCCCCTCGGCGGACGCGATCCCTGCACTGGCGGTAAGGGCGACAACTGCGGCAATAACGATATTTTTCATGATCAATCTCCAAGTGATCCGCAAATCGTCAGCACCCTGAATGAAGCGGGCGATCTGCTGTGTTTCTTTCTGAAGACTTATCTAGGAGTGTTCCTCCAAATGTTAAATATACAAAATTAGCACGCTAAGCGTTTATATATGCACATAACGGTTTTCGGGCTTTTTCCCCTGTCGCGCATGAAAACGCGCCCGAGGTTGCCCCCGGGCGCGGCGAAAGCCATCGCATAGGCGTGGATTATTTGGCGTCGGCCATTTGCTTGGGCAGACGGAAGGTCCAGACGGTGCCACCTTGATTGAGGTAGTTCACACGCTTGGCAACCTCACCACCCCAAAGCGGCACGGCGCCCCCCCAGCCGGAAATCACCGAGACATATTGCTCGCCATCCTGCTCCCAGGTGATCGGCTGGCCAACAATGCCCGAGCCGGTCTGGAAGGACCACAGCTTGTCACCGGTCTCGGCGTCGAAGGCCATGAATTCGCCTTCGGGGTTGCCAGTAAAGACAAGGCCACCCGCCGTGGACATCACCCCGCCCCAGAGCGGTGCAGAGTTCTTATATTCCCATTTCACCTCGCCAGTATTCGGGTCCATCGCTTTCAGCGAACCGATATAGCTTTCGAAAAGCGGCTTGATGGTGAAGCCTGCCCCAAGATAGGCCGCGCCTTTCTTGTAGGAAATCGGCTCGTTCCAGATATCCATGCCCCATTCGTTGGAGGGCACATAGAACAGGCCTGTCTGCTGGCTATACGCCATCGGCATCCAGTTCTTGCCCCCAAGGAAACTGGGCACCGAGAAGACCTGCTGGCCCTTGCCATCCTCGGAGGCCGTATCCGGCGCACCAGGGCGATTCTGCTCGTTATAGATCGGGCGACCGGTCTCATCGATCCCGCTGGCCCAAGAGATATCCTTCACGAAAGGATAGGCCGCGACGAATTTGCCGTCTTCGCGGTTGAGGATGTAGAAGAAGCCGTTCCGGTCGGCGGTCGCATAGCGCTTGTTGCCATCCTTATCGACAAAGCCCACGACCTCGTTCACACCGTCGAAATCCCAGCCTTCACGCGGGGTGGACTGGAAGTGCCACTTGATCTCGCCGGTCTTGGGGTCGATGCCGAGGCGGGACGCCGCGTAGAGGTTGTCGCCCTTATTGCCCTCAACCGGGGTGCCCGCATTGCGCAGGTGGCTGTTCCACGGCGCGGGGTTACCGGTGCCGAAGATCAGCGTATCGGTATCGGCATCATAAGAGCCACCCAGCCATGTTGCCCCGCCACCGGTTTTCCACATATCGCCCGGCCAGGTCGCGTTCAGCTCGCCGGTCATGGTCGAGGGTTCGCCATGGAGCGTGCCCATATGGCCTTCGATCACCGGACGGGTCCAGACCAGCTCGCCGGTTTCCGCATCGCGCGCCTGCACCTCGCCCACGATCCCGAATTCACCGCCCGAATTGCCGGTGATGACAAGCCCGTTTACGATCAGCGGCGCGGCGGTATAGCTGTAACCCTCTTTGTAATTGGCGATTTTCTTGTTCCAGACGACATCGCCGGTTTTCCGGTCAAGCGCCACGATCCGCGCATCCAATGTGCCGAAATAGATATTATCGCCATAGATGGCCGCACCGCGATTGATCACGTCACAGCAGGGCAGAATGCCCTCGGGAAGGCGGGCATCATATTGCCACAGCTCTTTTCCGGTATGGATATCAATCGCATAAAGGCGCGAATAGGAGCCGGTGATATACATCACCCCGTCATAGACGATCGGCTGGCTCTCCTGCCCGCGCTGCTTTTCTCCGCCAAGGCTGAACGCCCAAGCCGGAACGAGGTTTTTCACGTTGTCACGGTTCAGCGTTTCCAGCGGGCTGAAACGCTGCAAATTGCGCCCCATCCCGTTGGTGAGCACATCGCCCACCGTCTGCTGATCCGCGCGAAGATCCTCCTCGGTAACCCCTGCTTGAGCGTCTCCCAAAGCCCAGCCGCAGGAAATGGCCAGCACTGCGGCCAAAACGAAACGGTTCATTGCGTAGTCCTCCCTGTCGTCCTGTCCGCACCTCGGAAAAAGAGGGCGGATCAGACATTCCTGAAGTATTGGACAGGGGCACACGGGCGGATATTGTCCATTGGTCTTACTTAGACGTCACGCATGCCCCTGATGAGGGTTACTGACTGTTCAGATAGGTTACGATAAAGTCCTGAACCGTCGGATCGACAATGCCGACATGACGCATTTTCGTGCCCGGAATGAAGGCGTCATTATCTTCCATCCAAGCCCGCAGCGCCCCTGGCGTCCAGACGAAATTCGCCTGTTTCAAAGCGTCGGAATAGGGGTAATCGCCATAGCTTCCCGCCTTGCGCCCCACGACCTTCTCCAGCAGCGGCCCATAGCTTGCCCGATCCGCATCGACCGAATGGCACCGCTGGCAATTCGCCTCGAAGAACTGATGCCCCGCGTCGATCTTGATCCGCTCCGTAGTGTCGGCCTGCGCGACCTGCACGCAAGCGGCTGCCAGTATTGCACTCAGAACAAGGCTTGTTTTCATGACCATTCTCCTACTTTCTACCCGTCTCGAAAGTAGGTCCGCTGCAGGTCGGCACGGTTGATCCATATCAATGGCCGCATACGACTTTGGTCGCGATTCTGGCTGTTATCCCTGTGGCAGATAGCGCGCTTCGTCGGCATCCGGGGTCACCGCGCGCCAATCATAGTGCGCGCCCTGCAGCTCTTGGGCCTGTGGCAGGCCCGCCCGCGCCGCACGGTCGATCATCGCCTGTCCCTGAGCGATGTCGCGCACACCTCCCCGACCGCGCAGCAGATCCAGACCACGGTTGAACTGCCCGACCGGATCGCCCGCCTCAGCCGCGCGCCGGTCCCATTCGGCCGCAGCCGCCGGATCTTCCACGGCGCCCAGACCATTATCCTCCAGCGCACTCATCCACGTCATAGCCCCTGTCCAACCACGCTCGGCACATAGGCCGAAGACCTCGCGCGCCGCAGCATGATCGCCGGATTTCGTCATGAAATAGCCCGAGGCGCAATTCATCATCGTGACCTCGCCCCGCGCGGTATCACGCAGCACACGGTCCAGGCTCATCTCGGGCGGATTGAGATCGCCGCCCGGCTCCTCGGCCAAGGCATCCGCCAGCGCGGGGCAGGCCAGAAACGACCCAAGAAGCAGGGCCAGACAGCCCCTGTGCAAACCTGCCATCATGGTTTCCTCCCTTGACAAAAAACAGGCTAACACGGCGCACCGCCCCCCGGCCCTAGACCTTAGTCCTATTGCATCCGCCCATCCGAGCAGATGCAGTGTCCCCAGGGAGAGAGACATGAAATTTTTAACAACCGTGGCGGTTGCATGGTTGGCATGTGCTTCGGCGCAGGCCGAGGTGCTGCGCCTTGACTGGCTTGAACGTCAGGTCACGCCACCCCCCGTTTTATCCAATCTTGCCGGTGACCCCGATGATCTGGGCATCGCAGGTGCCCGTTTGAGCCTTGAAGACATTACAAAGACAGGCAAATTTCTGGGAATCGACTGGCAGCTTCACGAAACTCGTGTGCCGCCGGACGCACCGTTTCTGACCGCCGCGAAAAAGATTCTGGCCGAGGGGGCACAGATATTGGTGACGCGCGCTCCGGCGGAAGACCTCTTGGCGCTGGCGGATCTGCCCGAGGCGAAGGATGTGCTGATCTTCAATACCAGCGCCGAGGACATGCCGCTTCGTGGCACGCAATGCCGCGCCAATATCCTGCACAGCACCCCTTCCGTCGCAATGCGTACCGATGCGCTGGCGCAGGCACTGGTGGTCAAACGCTGGACGAAGCTGGCGCTTGTCACCGGCCCGCATCCCGAAGACAAAGCCTTTGCCGAAGCGCTCAAGACCAGCTTGGGCAAGTTCGGGCTGGCCCTGGCTGGCGAGAAGGACTGGCCCCTGACCGCTGATATGCGCCGTTCTGCCGCCGCCGAGGTGCCGCTGTTCATGCAGGATCTGCCCGAGCATGACATCCTGCTGGTGGCCGATGAACGCGGCGATTTCGGGCGCTATCTGCCCTATAACACATGGCTGCCGCGTCCGATTGCGGGCTCCGAGGGGTTGCAGCCGCTTGGCTGGGCCGGTGTGGTCGAGCAAAACGGGGCCGCACAGCTACAGGACCGGTTCCGCATGGCCAGCGGTCGCGACATGCGCGCCGCCGATTACGCGGCATGGGTGGCGGTGGCCGCTGTGTCGGATGCCCGCACCCGCTCCGGTGCCGGTGACCCGCGCAGCCTACGCGACTATCTGATCTCCGATAGGGCACGGATCGCGGGCTTTCTGGGCCAGCCGCTTTCCTTCCGCCCGTGGGATGGCCAGATGCGCCAGCCCCTGCCACTGGTCACAGAGCGCGCGGTCATCGCGACCGCCCCCTTCGAGGGGTTTCTCCATCACGCCAACGAGATGGACACCCTTGGCACCGACCGTCCCGAAACCCTCTGCAAAGCTTTTGGAGGCTGAATGCTGCGCATCCTGTTCCTGACGACCGCCCTTGCGGCCAGCCCCGCCCTTGCCGACGAAATCTGGGTGACTAACGAGGCCGATGACACGGTCAGCGTGATCAATGTCCAGACCCTCGAGGTGGTGCGCAGCTATCCTACGGGCGAACGCCCGCGCGGCATCACCTTCTCGCGCGATTTCAAGCGGCTTTACATCTGCGCCTCCGATAGCGACGCCGTACAGGTGATGGACCCCGAAACGGGCAAGATCCTGCATGACCTGCCCTCGGGGGAAGACCCCGAGCAATTCGTGCTCGCCCCCGATAACCGGCTGCTTTACATCGCCAATGAAAACGACGCCGTGACCACCGTCGTCGATACCCAGACCCGCCGTGTGGTGGCCCAGATCGATGTCGGAATCGAACCCGAGGGCATGGGCATCTCGCCCGATGGTAAGGTGCAGGTGACCACATCGGAAACCACCAATATGGCGCATTGGATCGATACCGCGACCCATCAGATCGTCGCCAACTCGCTAGTGGATGCACGCCCGCGCCACGCCGAATTCTCGCCCGACGGGTCCGAGCTGTGGGTCAGCTCGGAAATCGGCGGCACGGTCAGCATCTTCGATACCGCAACCAAGACCGAGAAGGGCAAGATCCGCTTTGCCATTGCGGGTGTGCGCTCGGAAAAACTGCAACCCGTGGGGATGCTGTTCTCGCCCGATAAGACCAAGGTGTTCATCGCCTTGGGCCCCGCCAACCATGTGGCTGTCGTGGATGCGAAAACCTTCGAGGTCGAGCAATATCTGATGGTCGGGCGGCGGGTCTGGCATCTGGCCTATTCCCCCGATGAAACCCTGCTGTTCACCACCAATGGCGTTTCGGGCGATGTAACGGTGATCGATGTCGCCACATTGGAACCGAAAGCCACGATCAAGGTGGGCCGTTTCCCTTGGGGGGCCGCAGCCCGCCCCACCCCTCCCCAGCCGATTGCAGACTGACCCAAGCCTATACAGGAGTTTTCCATGCGTTATTTCCTTTCTGCCCTGGTGATTGCCGCCCTTTCGGCCACCACCGCCTTTGCCGATGCCGATGATGACAACGAGGCCGGTCCGCCCGCGGGTCTGATGGCGGCAGGCAATCGCGACAAACTGCCCGAGGTGATGCTCTCGGTTGGCGAGCCTCTGGGCGGGCCGTGGCATCTGAAATCGGGCCGCTATTACACCGTCGAGATCACCTCGGACGGGTCGGGCGAGATCGGCCTGTCGGGGGCCGATTTCTTTCATGCCGTCTGGATCGACGAGGTCGTGGTCGAAGGGCTGGAAGTCCGCCCCACCGGCCTCAACTCGGTAGAATTCGATGAACCCGGCACAATGAAAATCACCTTTGTGGCGGTCAAGCCGGGAAGCTATGCTTTGTCCATTCCCGGCTCGTCGGGCGAGGATCAGCGGCTTGACATCACCATCGACTAACCCCGCGCTGAAGGTCAGCGGACTCAGCCACCGCTGGGGAACGAAGCTGGCCCTTGACGGGGTCGGCTTTACCCTGCCCGCAGGATGTTTCTGCGCCCTTCTGGGGCCGAACGGAGCGGGGAAATCCACCCTGATGTCGGTGCTGACAGGGCTGATCCGGCCCCGTCCGGGCGTGGTCGAGGTGGCGGGCACGGATATGGGGCGCGCGCCGCGCAGGGCCTTGGCGGGGATCGGCGTCGTTTTCCAGCAACCCACCCATGATCTGGACCGGAGCGTGGCGGCAAATCTGCGCTATTTCGCGGCGCTTCAGGGCCTCAGCCGTAGCGAAAGCGAGACCCGTATCGAAGAGGCGCTCACCCGCCTTGGCATGGCGGAGCGGGCAGGCGAGAAAGTCGGCAAGCTGAACGGGGGCCATAGGCGGCGCATGGAGATTGCCCGCGCGCTGATCCACCGTCCGGGACTGCTGCTGCTGGATGAGCCGACCGTCGGGCTTGACGCCACCGCCCGCGCCGCAATCACCGCCTATGTGCATGACCTGACCTCCAGCGGCATTACGGTGCTCTGGGCCACCCATCTGGTGGACGAATTGCGCGATACGGATACGATGGTGCTCCTGCATCGCGGGCAGGTTGCGGCAGAGGGGCAGGTGGGCCGCCTCAGGGGTGGGGTGCCGCTGGCCGACTGGTTCCTGAGCCGCACCGGAGCCCTCCAATGAGCGCGCTGCGCGCCGCGGCGGCGATCATGACGCGCGAGCTTGCCCGCTTTCTGACCCAGCGCGAGAGGTTCTTTGCCGCTCTGGTCCGGCCTCTGGTCTGGCTGGTCGTCTTCGCGGCAGGCTTTCGCGCGGCTCTGGGCATGTCGATCATTCCGCCCTACCGCACCTATATCACCTACGAGACCTATATCGCGCCGGGCCTCTGCGGGATGATCTTGCTGTTTTCGGCCATGCAAAGCTCGCTCAGCCTTGTCAATGACCGCGAAAGCGGCACCATGCGGCTGATGCTGACCGCCCCTTGGCCGCGCTGGTTCCTGCTGGGCGCGAAGCTGGTAGCGGGGGCCCTGGTGGGTCTGGTCCAGGTTGCGGCCTTTCTGGCCATTGCCTATCTCTATGGTATCCACCTGCCACCGCTCGGATATCTGGCCGCGCTGCCTGCGCTGGTGCTTGCAGGATTGATGCTGGGGGCGCTCGGGCTGTTTTTGTCCGCCCGCATCCGCCAGCTGGAAAATTTCGCAGGGGTGATGAATTTCGTGATCTTCCCGATGTTCTTCCTGTCCTCCGCCCTCTATCCGGTGTGGAAGATGCAGGAGGCCTCGCCGGTTCTGGCCACCATCTGCCGGCTGAACCCCTTCACCCATGCCGTCGAGCTGATCCGCTTCGCGCTTTACGGCCAGTTCGCGGCCATGTCCTTCGGGGTCGTGGCAGGGGCCGCCGCCGTGTTTTTCGCATTGGCACTCTGGGGATTCGAACCGGCCAGAACCCGCCCGCCCAAAGCGCGCTAGGCCCTGCGTCCCGTCGGGTCAAGCCCTTTGGGACGCGCCGTTTTTAAGGGCCGGTTTACATATTAGACCATTGGACAATACGCGCCGATGCCGCTCTCGGGCAGGATAAGGTGAAACGCGACGAAGGTCGGATGGAGGAGCCGTCCCTTGTCTCGTTATCTGCTGACGAGCAGCCATCAAGAGGGAGAGAGAAATGCTTGATAGCCGGACCCGCCGCAGCCTTGCGGCAATCGTCTTTGCCGGAATTCTGACGCCTGTGCAGCTGTTTGCGCATGGCGATGTGGCACCGCAACCGATCAATACCGACGCCCTGCCCGATGTGGGAGAAGAATGGCTGACCGAGAACCCCTATCGCGCCGACGCCGCGGGCGAAGAGGTCTGGCGCGCCGCTGTGCGGATCGGGGATTCCGGTTTCAACCAGAACTGCGCACGTTGCCACGGGCTTGGGGCGGTGTCGGGCGGTCTTGCCCCGGATCTGCGTTTCCTTGAGGCCGAGGAATATGGCGATGAATGGTTCGTCGAGCGGTTCCAGCACGGCTATACGCAAGACGGCACCACCAAGATGCCCGCGTTCGGCGAAGTGCTGGGCCAGAAAGCCGGATGGGCGATCCGCACCTATATCGAGACCCGCCCCGAGGATGACGCGCTGGAACCCTATTCCGACCGGCTGCACAAGATCCGCGATGACCTGATGGCCGGCAAGGCCGATGCAGGCCCCGTGCACGAGGAACTGGTCGAGATCGCCAGCAAGGTGCAGACCTTCTCGGGCGCACCGGTGGCCGATAGTGCTGTCAGCCGTGCGGCAGAAGCCCTGACCGACGATCCGGCCAGCCAGAAACACGCGGCCGAACTGCTGACCATCGGCCTTTCGGCGGCGCAATGACGATGCGGGGGCGGAGCCTGATGATCGCCTTGGCGCTGGCGGCATGGCCGCTGGCGTCATATGCGGCCTGCGAGGGCGTCGCCCCCGAACAGAAGCTGCAAAACACCTTCGCCCGCGATATCGGGCGCGATCTGGACCGGATTCGGGAGGATGGCTGGATCGAGGTCGCGATGTACGAGGATTTCGCGCCGTGGTCTTGGGAAGACGGCGGCAAGCCGCAGGGAATCGATGTGGAGATCGCGCAGCTGATCGCGCAGGAACTGGGCGTGACAGCGCGCATCCGCATGGTGACCCCCGGCGAGACGCTGGATGCGGATCTGCTGAACTATGTCTATCGCGGGGCGGTTGTGGGTGGCCATGTCTCGGACCTGATGCTGCATGCGCCCTATGATGTCGCTTATGCCTGCCGCTTCGATCAGGTGGTCTTCACGGGTCAATATGCCGTGGACCGTCTGGCGATCGCCTATAAGCCCGCCGATTACCCCGACAAAGGCCCGACGCCGCCGGTCTTCCGCTATGATCCGGTGGGGGTGGAAAATGACTCGATCTCCGACTTTTTCCTGACCTCGGTGGCGCATGGGGCCACAGCGGATAAGGTGCACCGCTACCCCTCGACCCAAGCCGCGATGAGGGGGCTCGAGGCGGGCGAGGTGATGGCCGTCATGGGACCGCGCGCCGAGATAGACGCCGCTTTGCAACCCGACGAAGCCGTGCACGAACCGCCGCTTCTGGGCCTTGCGCGCAATAGCTGGACCTTGGGGGCCGCGCTGTCGATGCAGCACCGCCCGCTGGCCTATGCGGTGGATGATGCGATTGCGGCGGGGCTGGAGGATGGGCGGATCGCGACCATCTTCAAATCTTACGGGGCCGATTTCCGCCCGCCAGAACGCTAGACCCTAAACGTCTCAAGGTTCCCGTCCATATCCACCAGAGAGACCGCGCGCAGGCCAAGCCCCTTGGCCGCGCGCGATATCGCGTGACGGTCCATCAGCACGAAGGCCGTCGAGGCCGCATCGCAGATCATCGCGCTCGGGCCTTCCACACTGACCGTCGACCAATGTGGTTTCTGCCCCGCCGGACCAAGGATATGACTGCCCCCCGCCAGCCAGAGCGCCGCAGGCGACGAGGTCGCGATTGCGCCAAGGCTCAGGCTGCGCTGTCCGAGACGTCCGGCCTGCGGATCTTCCAGCCCGATATGGAACGGCCCGCCCAAGGCGCGGAATTCCCCCATATCCACCAGACACCGGCCCAGACCGGCCTGCGCGCACAGCTCGGCCACGCGGTCGGCGGCATAGCCCTGCACGATGCCGTTCAATGTCAGCGCCTGTGCAGGGCCAAGGCGCACATGCGCGCCCATCCGCAGCTGGTCAAAGCCGATCAGCGCGCGGGCCACCACAGGGTCGCCCCCCTCGGCCAATGCGCGCCAGAGCGGCTGGATACTGGGGTCAAAGGCGCCCTGCGTCTGTGCATGCACCTGTCGGGCGGCATGAAGGACGGTGCGCAGCCGCGCCGATCCCGCGACCCTGCCGCGCTGGTTCAGCTCTTGCAGCTCGCTCGGTCGAAAAAGCGAAAACACCGCCTCGATCTGCGCAATCTCCTCGCGGATGCGGGCCAGAGGCAGAGCGCCTGCCGCCGTGATCTGCAGATCCGCCCCGAAGGCCCGCCCCTGCCATGTCTGCGCCTGCACGGCCCCGCCGCAAAGCGCCATGCCCGCCACGATCCGAAGAAACCGCCGCCGCTTCATGAAGGCCTCCTTGCGCGTTTCGCCTCTAGCACCAGTGGCACACAGAGCGTCGGGTCGTCATGGATTTTGACGCAGTCAAGACATTGGAAACATTCCGAATAGCGGATCTTGCCTTGCGGGCTGATCGCACCATAGGCACAGCGCACGCGGCAAAGCTGACAGGGGCTGCCGCATTCGGGCCTGCGCGGGATCCATTGCCGCAGGCGCAAAAGCCCGCCGATCCGCATCATGGCCCCCAGAGGGCAAAGCGAACGGCAGAAGCCTTTGAACCAGACCATCGACACCAGAAGCCACCCCGCAGCCCAAAGCGCATAGGGCCAAGGACGCGCGAAATGCATGGTGATCGCCGTCTTGAACGGTTCGATCTCGGCTATGGTCTCGGCATGCTGGGGGGCCACGAAAGCCGTGGCAAGCAGCCCCGCAAGGGCGACAGGACCGCTCCAGAGAAGGGCGCGGGCAAGGCTGGGGGGCGGCTCTATGCGGGGCAGATGCAACAGGCGGCCCAGATGGTGCGCAAATTCCTGCAAGGCACCAAAGGGGCAAAGCCAGCCACAGAAAAACCCCCGCCCCCAGAGCACGAAGCCCGCCCCTGCTGCCGCCCAGACCAGCAGCCCGAACGGATCATAGAGCAGCACCTCAAGCCCGCCCGCCACCAGCCCGCGCGCCACCGCCATGACCGTCACGATCGAAAGCTGCCCCTGCCCCCAGAACCCCACGAACCCGACCACAAATGCCAGTATCGCCAGACGCACGGGCGTATAGGCCCGCAGCCCCGCAAGGCGCGACTGTGCCAGAAGCGCCGCCATCAGCAGCGCCAGAAATCCGGCCAGCAGCCACAGATCGGGGGCGCGGTTGCGCAGGGCCTCGGCAAAGGGGCTCAGCCGTTCGGGCGGGGAGGGACGCAGGAAGAACCGCTCGGGCGTCTGCAGGCCCAGCGGAAAATGCACCGACCCCGCCTCGGGCATCAGCATCCCGTGCAGACGGATGGCCTGCAGGCTCAGCTCCCACGGGCGGGTCGGGTCAAAGCCCAGACGGCGGTCCAGACGCAGCACCATTTTTGTCGCGTCCTGCAAAGAGGCCGGCAGATCCTCGGCCAGTTCGGGCAGGATATCGGCATCACGTAACGCCAAGGGCAGCCCGTCCTGCATGGCCGTCATCCGGTCGGGCGCGGTATTGCGCACGAAATCGGGCGAGACCAGCCCGTGCTGTCCGGCCTCGATCAGCAGATACAACTCGTCGTCGGGGGCGCGGGCGCGCACGTCGGCGATCTCGTCCAGACTGTCCTGTGCCAGCACCGCACGCGCCAGCGCGGGCGGACCAAGGTCGATAACATAGAGGTCGATATAGGGGCGCGCTGGGTCCAGATCGCCGCCATCATCGGCCCATTTCGTCCCCTTGAAGGCTGCATCCAGCGCCGGTTCCGCCACGCGCAGCCGCCCGACGAGCCCCTGCTCCATCAGGCTGCGCCACTCCAGCGGCTCGTCATGCGCCAGATCGGGTTCGGGCGCAGGCCCTGCCCCCACGCCTTGCATCTTTTCACGTGCCACCGCCAACGTGGCGGCAAGGATGGATTCATGCGCGATCCGGACCGAGGCCGTGGCTTTGGTCACCCCGTCCAGATAGACATTATCGGAGGCCGCGCCCCCCGCGCCATAGGGCGTGCCGACAACCAGCGGCTCGTTGATCGAGTGACCGCGATACTGTTCCAGAAAGGCACGAAACGGGGCCTCGCCAAGGCCCGAGACAAAGATCGGCTCGTTCTGCGCGATCAGCCGGACATTCAGAAACCGCCCTTCAAGGTCGAGCATCACCAGCATATTGATCGGTGCGCCGGAGAATCCCGGCAAAGGCGCAAGCGGTGCGGTCTCGAAAACATATCCGGCCTCGCCGCCGCCGGAATTCCGCAAGGACCAGACGCCGCGATCATTGACCGCCTCGCCCAGTTCGTAGGGCGCAAGGACCATCGGGGCCAGATCCGCACGGGTCAACGGTGCCGCATAAAGCGGCCCCGCCAGAAAGAAGAGAAAGATCAGAGCACGCCACATAGGCAAACTGTGACCCTGCTCAGAGCCATTGGATATAGGACTTTGGTGGTGTTAGCGCCCTAAATCCCCCCCGCCCCCGAGACATAGGCCGCAGGGGCGGGGCGAGCTTTAGCCGTAGAACTCGGGGGCCTGTTTGAAGTTAGCCCATGCATCGGGGTCATGCCCCGTAACCACGGTCGCGCCGGTCTTCTCGGCCAGCACCCGCAGCTTCTTGACCGAACGCACGGCATCCACCGTCGAGGCAAGGAAACCCGGCAACGAGCGCTCTTCCCAGTGGTCGGTCGTATAGGCGGCATCGACGGTCAGCAGCATCGGCCCCGAATGCGGCAGGGTCACAAGGAAGGACATGTGCCCCGGTGCATGGCCCGGCGTGAAGACGGTCTTCAGAACGCCATCGCCATAGATGTCGTAATGGTCATCCGCCGTGCCTTCGAGGAACTGCCAATCAAGCCCGGGCTTGTCGAAGTCCTTGCGGATATAGCCGCCCGCCGCGAACCAGTCCGGCGTATAGGCATATTCATACTCGGACCGCTGCACGATATGGGTGGCATTGGGGAAGCGACCAATGGCACCGGTATGGTCGAGATGCAGATGCGACTGCAGGACGTATTTCACATCCTCGGGCTTTACACCGATCTTTTCCAGCTGGGCAACGCAGCCCTCTTGCGCTGTCATCTCGGGCCAGTAGACATCACAGATCCCGCCCCAGTGACCGCGCGGATCGGTGGCACATTCCACCGCATTCCCGCCATCAATGATCGTATGCCCCTTGGGATGGGTGATCAGGAAGAACGGCACCGGAATGGCATAATCCGCCCCCGCGCCCTCGTTCATCTTGATGTTATGGACCTTGCATTTCAGAGACCCGCTCTGGAACATGTAAAGACGAATATCATCGGTCATTCTAAGACCCCCTTGATAGAAATGGCCGTTACCCTCCCCCGCAAGCGGGGGCTTTCCTGCGGCAGGTGGGAAAGGTCCCGCCTGCAACAAGCACTCAGTACGCTTCGCGATAGAGTTCGAGAGCGACTTCCTCTGTCACTTCGACAGGGTTGTTCACCAGAAGGCGCTGCTGTTTCATTGCGTCACTTGCCAGCATGGCAAGGCTGTTATCGGTGACCTTCACATCGCGCAGGCGGCGCGGCGCCCCGCTGTCGTCCATGAGCTTCAGCATATGGTCCACGAAGGCCTGCGAGCGGGTGGCGGCATCGCCCGTGCCCTCGACGCCCAGCACATCGGCCAGTTCGGCATAAAGCGGCGCGGCGACCTTGGCGTTATAGCGCAGGACCGGCCCCAGCATCAGCGCATTGGTCAGCCCGTGCGGCAGGTGGTAATGCCCGCCCAGCGGATAGGCCAGCGCATGGACCGCCGCCACCGGCGAATTGGCGAAGGCCTGCCCTGCCAGCATCGCGCCCAGCAGCATGTTCTCGCGCGCCTCGCGGTTGGTGCCGTCCTGACAGGCCGCAATCAGATTGCCGCCCAGAAGACGCAGCGCCTCGCGCGCCAGCGCATCCGACAGCGGGTTCTTCTTGAACTTCGAGGTATAGGCCTCGATCGCATGGACCATCGCGTCGATCCCCGTGGCCGCGGTATGGATCTGCGGCAGACCCACGGTCAGCTCGGCATCCAGCAGCACGAAATCGGCATAAAGCTGGCGCGAGACAACGCCCATCTTGGTGGTCTCGCCGGTGGTGATGATCGAGATATTGGTGACCTCGGATCCGGTGCCTGCGGTGGTGGGCACAAGCGCCAGCGGCAGGCGGCTGCCTGTGACATTGCCGATACCATACATCTGCGACAGATCCTGATCCGAGCCGATCATCACCGCCACCAGCTTCGCGATATCCAGCGACGAGCCACCGCCCAGCCCCAGCACGATATCCACCCCTTCGGCCCGTGCGGCCTCGGTGCAGCCGCGCACGATCGCCTCGGGCGGGTCGGCCACCACCTCGTCAAACAGCGTCACACGGAAGCCTGCGGCCTCGAGCGCCTCACGGATCGGGCTGATCAGCCCTGCATTGACCAGCCCGCGATCCGTGATCAGCAGGAGATTGCGCGCCGGAAACCGGCTGCCAAGCAGCTCGCCCAGTTTCGTCGCACCGCCCCATTCCAGATGGATGTCGCCCACCGTCGAGAAACTGAAGGGTGTAAGTGTCATAATGCTATCCTCCCCATTAAACCTGCCCGGCCGGTGGCCAAGCACACATATGTCAACCCAAGATATCCTTCGATGCCCTCACAGGCCCCTGCCCGTCCCCGCTTGGATGGCCTGCCCCCTCAGCCCCGCACGACCTCGCTTGAACGGGTGGCCACGCGGATGGACCACGGGCGGATGGACCACGGCCGGTGATCACCCGAAGCCCCGCCAGTTCGGCAGTCCTGACGAAGAAGCTGCGGATCGTTCAGTTTGATCATTGCGCCGCCTCCTGTAGTTCAATATATTGAACCAAATTCCATATATTAACTGTGCGAAGGAGTCTGGCGTGTCGTCAACAGAAAATCCGCCATCCTTACCGCTAACATTCACAACCAGAGGCGGAGCAAGCGTGCCCGCCCTACGCCGCGCAGTCGCCGTTCTGGACTATATATCAGAGGCTTGCGGAGAAGTTTCCGCAGCACGTCTGGCGCAGGACCTAAAGATCCCCAAAAGCACACTTCACGGTTTGTTGAGCGCAATGGAAGAGCTTGGCCTGATCTATCGCGACCGGCTGGGGCGCATCCAGACCGGTGCGCGCCCGCTGGCATGGAGCCGCGACTTCGTGGCCAAATCCGATCTGGCTTCGGCATTCCACCGCTATTTCAACAGTCCTCAGGCCCAGCAGGGGATCCTGGCGGGCTATACGATGACCATGACCATTCTCGATGGTGCCAATGTCGTCTATATCGCCTGCTCGCAGGCCCATCAGCCCCTCGGGGTGACCTTTCAGGTGGGGATGCGCCTGCCTGCCCCCTTCACCGCAACCGGAAAGATCCTGCTGGCCGCGCTGCCCGAAGCCGAGCTTGCCACAACCTTCGCCGGAACCTTTCCCCCGCCTCTGACCCGTCTCAGCGTCCGTGATCTGGCGGCCCTCAGGGCGGTGTTTCCGGCGCAGGAGGCCCGTGGCTATTCCGTGGATGATGGTGAGGTGCGCGAGGGGATGATCTGCCTTGGCGCGGCGATCTGCGATCATAGCCGGCACGTGAAGGCGGCACTGGCGCTTTCGGTCACGCGCCCCGAGGCGAAGGCGGCGCAGATTTCCACGCTGGGCATGGCGCTCAAGGGGGCCGCCGACCAGATCTCGCATCTGCTGGGAGCACCCTGATCAGGGGCCGGCCACCGGCGGCTGCGCCCGCAGGAAATCCACAAAGGCGCGCAGCGCGGCAGGCGGGCGGCGCCCGTAGAAATACAGATACGGGCCTTCGAATTCTTCCCACCAATCGGGCAGGACCGGCACCAGATGCCCCGCCTTGAAATGCGGCTCCAGCCAGTTGCGGAAGGTCAGGCATACTCCCAACCCTGCAACCGCATGGCCGATCAGGGCCGCCGACCCGCCCGTGCCGATGATCAGCCGCGCCTTCGGGTCAAGGCGGATCTCTTCGCCCTCCTTCTCGAAGGTCCAGGGCACCAGCGCGCCACTGCTGAACCGCGCCCGCAGGCAGGCATGGTGCAGAAGGTCACGCGGATGGGCCGGACACCCCTCCCGCGCCAGATAGGCCGGTGCCGCCGCCAGCGCCGCTTGCTGCCGACGCGGCCCGATGGGCACCGCGATCATGTCCTGCGCCAAGGCCTCGCCATAGCGGATACCGGCATCACATCCTGCGGCCACCGCATCAACCATGCGGTCATCCACCATGATCTCGATCTCGACCTGCGGATACAGGGCACAGAACGCCTCGACCAAGGGCGGCAGGATATCCACCATCACCGCCCCCGGCACATTCAGCACCAAACGGCCATGCTGCGCACCGCTCTGGCTGCGGGCCGCATGCAGGCTGTCTTCCATCTCGGCCAGAAGCGGTGCGACACGGCGGGCCAGCGCCTCGCCCGCTTCGGTGGGCGTGACCGCGCGGGTGGTGCGGGTCAGCAGACGCAGCTCCAGACGCGCCTCCAGCCGCGAGATCGTCTCGCTGACAGTGGCGGGGGACAGACCAAGCTGGCGCGCGGCCCGCCGGAATCCTTTGGCCTTCACCACCGCCACAAATACACCGAGGTCATCAAGATTGTTCGCCATACCGATCAGCCTATTCGGACTGACCTGTATTTTCAAACAGACAAATGCGCGCCATGTTTTGAGCCACAACAAAGGAGATCTTCCATGACCACTCTCGCCACCGCCGCTGGCCGCTTTACCTTTCCCGGAACGCAGCTCAGCGTGAACCGCATGGGATATGGCGCGATGCAGCTGGCCGGTCCGCATGTGATGGGCCCGCCCAAGGACCGCCCCGAAGCCCTTGCCGTCCTGCGCGAGGCGCTGGCCCTTGGCATCGACCATATCGACACAAGCGACTTCTACGGCCCCCATGTCACCAACGCGCTGCTGCACGAAGCGCTGGCTCCCTATCCCCGCAACCTCGTGCTGGTCAGCAAGATCGGCGCATGGCGCGATGCACAGGGCGGCTGGAACCTGCGGCGCGACGCCGAGTTTCTGCGCCAGTCGGTGCTCGACAATCTGACGCGCCTCGGGCTGGAGCGGATGGAGATCGTCAATCTGCGGATGGGTGGCCCCGAAGACGACATCGCCACCCCGATGAAAACCATGCGCGCGCTGCAAGACGAGGGGCTGATCGGCCATATCGGGGTCAGCACCGTCAGCGCAGAGCAGTTGCGCATCGCCCGCGACATCGCCCCCGTTATCTGTGTGCAGAACCAGTATAATCTGGCCCATCGCGAGGATGACGCCATGATCGATGCGCTGGCCGAAGAGGGCATTGCCTATGTGCCCTATTTCCCCTTGGGCGGCTTTACCCCGCTGCAATCGGCCAAGCTTGACAGCATCGCCGCCGACATGGGGGTCAGCCCGCAACAGGCGGCACTGGCTTGGCTGCTGGCGCGCAGCCCGAATATTCTGGTGATCCCCGGCACATCGCGCAGGGCGCATCTGCGCGACAATATCGCCGCCGCCGGATTGCGGTTCAGCCCCGAACAGAAAGCCGCCCTCGACGCGCTCTGAGTGGTGGCGCCTTTGCCCGCCACACCCTGACCCGTCCGGCTGTGCCGCGCCCCTAAAGATCCGCTTTCGCGACATAGGGGGCGCGGAGCGGGCGCGCCACATCCCAAGGCCTGCGCCACGCAGCAGGCACAGGCATCGCCAGCGGTTCAGGCATCGCCAACGGTTCAGGCCCCGAAGATCTTGACCGCCTCAAGGCACAGGATACCCAGAAGATCATTGGGCAGCACCGACCCCCGCCCCAGCGGATTGCCATCGACGAGGTTCTTGATACGGGCCTCGGCTACCTCCAGCGGCTCGCCATATACCACGGAATCGACATAACGCCCGTCTTCGTCGAACAGCATCACGAAGGCCGAATGGTCCATCGTGTAGCTGCCATCGTCAAACACGACCTTCTTGGCATAGACGTTATAGGCCTTGATCGCCTTGTCGATCTCGGCCTGCGTGCCGGTGACACCGATCACACCAGGGATCCAAGAGACATAGTCGCGCAGCTGGTCCAGCCGGTCCCGCGCGGGATCGACCGTCACGAAATAGACCCGCAGATCCGTCGCCCCCGGAATATCCTCTTTCCATGTCGCCAGATCGCCCATCGTGGTCGGGCAGACCTCAGGACAATGGGTAAAGCCGAAGAACACCGCAGAGGGGCTGCCCTTGAGGCTGTCATAGGTGAAATCCTGCCCGTCGGTGGCTTGCAGGACATATTCCCCCTGCCCCATCACTGCCGCCTGCGCGGCGCGATATTTGGGCAGAACCACCTTGTCATAGACCACCATCCCCAAGGTCATGACGAGCGCGAGGCCCGTCATGAACAGTGCAAAACGTTCGCCGCTGCGGAACATCCTACTGCACCTCTTTCGGCATCGCGTGGGTCATGCCATGCATCGGTGCCGCCCCGCCTGTCGCATTGGGCGCCATCACCGGCAGATCCACTGTCACGGTTCCGGCCTGTTCGAAGGTGAGCGTCACCTGCACGGTGCTGTCCTGCACCAGCGCCTCTTTGAGCTGCATGAACATCAGGTGATAGCCGCCCGGCTGCAAGGTGACGGTCTTGCCTGCAGGCAGCGCAATCCCGTTTTCCAGCTGGCGCATCACCATGACCCCGTCTTTCATGGCCATCTCATGCAACTGCACTTCCCCTGCGACGGGGCTTTGGGCCGCGATCAGACGGTCATCGCTGGTGCCGGTATTGGTCAGCGCCACATAGCCGCCGCCCACCGGCTGGTTGGGCAGGGTTGCACGGGCAAAGCCGCCGCTCAGCGTGATGGCCCCGATCTGGGCGCTTACCCCCGATGCCGCGCCCTGCGCGTCTTTCGCCATCGCGGTCTCATGGGCCGAAGCCAGACCGACCGAAGCCATCAGAGCAAGAGTTGCAAGAACAAGTTTCATAGGAAGATCCTTTATCAGTTGGGAAAACAGTCTTTGGCCCCGCAGGATGCGACGCCACAGATTTCAGGAGAACGCGCGCTTGAGAAAGGACACGCGCGCAATCAGCACGACGTCCAGCACGATCACCGAGGCCAGCGCGACCCCCGCCATCGGGAAGGCGATCGCAATCAGCACAGCCACCAGAATGCCGCTTTTCCAAAGCGGCATGTCGCGCGGCACGGGCGGGGCGGCCAGACGGCCAGCCCCTGCCGGACGGCGCATCCACCACATCACGATGCCACTGGCACAGATCGCGATGACCAGCAGAAGAACGACGAAATTCAGGGCGAAATTCCACGGACCGACAAGCCCTTTATGCAGCCCGATCCCCCAAGCCATCGCCTTCGCCATCGGCGTGTAATCGGCATAGCGGATATCGCCCAGAATATGTCCGGTGAACTGGTCGATATGGGTGGTCCGGTCCTGCCACGGCATCACGCCATCCTCGTTACGGACCTCGGCCATCAGCGTATAGACACCGGTCTCCCCTTTGGGCAGGGTGATCTTGTACTGGCCGTGGAAGCCATTGGCCTGCGCCCATGCGCTGACGCTATCAAGCGTCACCGGCCCCTGCACCGCCTCGGTTCCGGCCGCGCTGCCCGATGCGGGCATCGGCACCAGCTCCACCCCCCAAGGCACGTCCTGATAGCCCGAATGGTTCATCGAGGCATGGTTATGCCCCGAAAGCGGCGTGCCCTTCCATGTTTTCTCTGCCGGAAACGACGACCACGGCTGGATGAACTTGCCGCCCCAGATCCCTGCCCAAGACAGGCCCGACAGCGCGAAGAGCACCAGAAACACCGCGACCAGAGTGCCAAGGCTGGCATGAAGCGACTTGTAGAAATTGCGCCCGCGCGCGCGCATGTTCGGCACCATCGCGCGCCACCCCGCTTTGGGCAGCCACATCCACAATCCGGTCACGATCAGCAAGATCATCAGCGACACGGCCATTTCCACGATCCGGTCTCCGGTATCGCCCAGCAAAAGCGTGCCGTGAATGCGGTTGGCGATGGCATAGAGGGTGGTGGTCTTGTCCTGTGCGTTCAGCACATCGCCGGTATAGGGGTCGATCGCCACCGACATCATGGCCGCCCCGTCGCGGATCGCAAAGAACGCGGGGCGGTCTGCGGCCTCGGGCGCCACATACTGGTCCAGCACCCCGCCCGGAATTGCGTCCAGCGCCGCCTGCGCCTGCTGGCTGACCGGCATAGCCGGACCCGCAATCACCACATCGCGCACATCGCCCAACTGGTTGGACGAGGCGGTGGCCAGCATCATCACCATCCCCGTGACCGCAAGGATCAACAGGAAGGGCACCACAAACAGACCGGCATAGAAATGCCAGCGCCATGCGGCGAAATAGAACGGGCTGATCGCGGCGCGCGCTCCGGCCTTGGAGGAATGTTTCGTCATAGGGATCTCGCTTCGTTAAAAGGTCTTGCTGATCGTCAGAAGAACCTGCCGTTCCGGCCCCGGCGCGACGCGCCCGTCGAGATATTTCCAGAACGGAAGGTCGTAATCGCGGTTCAGCAGGTTTTTGATGGCCAAGGCATAGGTCATGCCGTTTCGGGTATAGCTTCCCGAGGCATTGACCGTAGCGTAGCCGCCTGTTTTATATAGGTTTTCAAGGTCGATATAGGCGGAAGACGCCGCATGGAGGCCAACCCCCGCCTGCCAGCCCTCGCCCGCCGGATCACGCGGATCATAGGTCAGCCAAAGCCCGCCCGAATGTCGTGGCACCCCTGCCAGCGAAGACCCTGCGCGGGCACCATTGGGGATGTCGGCTGTCAGGACAGCGGCGGTATAGGCATAATTGGCCACCAGACGCCAAGGCCCCTCTGACTGCCACACCAGATCGGCCTCGACCCCACGCGAGCGTTGCTGCCCCTCGGTGATCGAACTCAGCATCAGGGGGTCGTCGGGATCGGTCACCGGAACATTGCGGCGCTGGATCTGGAATGCCGCCACGCTGCCCGACCATGCCCCTTGGTCAAACTTCACCCCCAGCTCTGCCTGACGCGAATATTCGGGTTCGGGCATGTCGGAATAGAAATAGAAGGCATTGGCTTTCATGCCCTCGCTATAGCTGGCAAAGGCCGACACCTGCGGCGCCAGATCCCACACCGCGCCGACCCGTGGCAGCAAGCGGGCTTGCTGCAGGCTATCGCGGCGGCCATAGCCTTCGGACTCGTAGACGGTCTGGAGATAGCCAAAGCGGACACCGCCCAGCAGATGCCATGCTCCGACATCCGATTGCAGCTGCGCATAGGCTCCGGCGGTGCTGTAACGGCCATGACCTTCCCCCATCGCAAGACTGGCAGGCATGGTCCATGCGGGCCAGGCAACAGGATCGGTCAGATCCACGCTGCCCGCATAATCCATATACATCAGCGAATAGTCTTTGATCCGCGCATAATCGACGCCCAGCAGCAGCGTATGATCGACGGCGCCAGTGCTCAGATGCCCCTCGACCGATGCGTTGAAATTATATTCGGTCTGCTCGCCCGGCACATAGGAATTATATAGCGACCAGCGGCTATCCCCTGCATCCGGCACATTCGACAGGATGATCTGGGTGATCTGTTCCACCTTGGTCCTGCCGATCCGGAACTGGCCCCGCGCGCTCCATGTCTCGTTGAAACTATGGTCCAGCGTGAAGGTCAGCTTGCGGGTGCTGGTCGTGCTTTCGGGAATATCGGGATCGCCAATGAACAGGTCCCGATCCAGCGCAAACCCGCCGGTCACTGTGCCCGTGGCCGGTAGCCCCTGATATTCCTGCTGCTGCCAGCGCGAAAGATAGCCCTGAACCGTCAGCTGCGTCGCGCCGCCATATCCCAGCGTCAGCGCGGGGCTGAACGCATAGCGTCGGGTCTCGAGCACATCGGTCTGCGCCCCCGAACGTGCGGCACTACCGGTCATCCGGAAAAGCGCCGTCTGGCCCAGACGGGCATTCACATCGAAAGACGGTGCGATGAGGGCCTCGCTGCCCAGCGTCAGGGCCGCCGTGGCGAACCTGTCCGGCTGGGGTTTCTTCATGACCAGATTGACGATACCGCCCAGAGGCGTGCCTGTCCCTCCACCGTAGAGGATGGCATTGGGCCCTTTGAGCACATCGACCCTCTCGATCCCTGCAAGCGCATTGGCATCGCCTGCATTGATATAATTGGTGATCCCGTCGCTATAGATCTCGGCGGGAAAGCCCCGCAGCAGAGTGGATTCGAAAGCGGGCGTCTGCAGCGCCACGCTGCCCTGTGCGCCGCTGGCATTATAAAGCACCTCGGCCAGACGCGCGGGCAACTGGTCGGCCAGCATCTGGGACGGGATCACCTGAACCGATTGTGGCGTGGCCCGTAACGGCGTGGATGTGCGCGTCGCGCTGGAGATCGCAAGACTATGATATCCGTCGATCTCTGCCCCCTCGTCGGCGGCATAGACGGATATCCCGTCCAACGGGATCGGCGGGTCTTCCTGCGCCCATAGCGGACAGGCCCATAAGGCCGTGCCTGCCAGCAGCGCTTTGGCAGTCGAATGATGGAACATGGTCATCCGGTCTCAGATCCGCATGCGGCGCACCCGCGCCCGACAGATGCGGGACATCCCAAAAACCGCGCAGCGAAAGGCTACGCATGGCGCATGAAAAAGCCGCGTTCCGGTGGAAGATCAGACGGAGGTCTGGCCGCGGCCCTGATTACAGCGCCACGGGTGGGGCACGGGGGATGCGGGCATGGTCGCGGCTATGCGGGGCCGTGCGGAACTGGACAGGCACCAGCCATTGGGCCTGAAACACACGGCTCCAGCGGATGGCCGCAAGCACGGGCAGATCGACATCGGGCAGAAGATGGCAGAAGGGGCAGCGATGCTCGGGTTTGCCGGACCCGCCGCAGAGATCATCCCCCGAAAGACCAAGCGCTTCGGCCTGTGCCTTGATCAGCAGATCCCGATCCGGCGCCATCGCCGAAGCCGAGCCGATACTGACCGTCGCAAGCATTGCGACAGTGACCGTTATAAAAAGCATTTTCCAAAAACGGATCAACATGTGCCCAGCCATACACGATCCCGTGCGCCGAAAGATAGATGGAATCGACCACCCTACCGGCAAAGGCGTGCCGCAAGGACCGCCTTTCGGTTGTATTCCGCCTAGACGACGGGGGCCTCCACCAGCTGGCTGCCCGCCCGCAAGCCCCCCGACAGCATCTGCCGCACCTCTTCGGGAATACGCGGATCTTGCGGAGAATACAGCGAACAGCGCCGCATCATCGCGCGCAGATCAACCGATTTGCCCAGATATTCCATCACCATCTGCGTCGCCGAGGGCGGACGCGGAGCACGGGCCGCCACGCCAGAGACCACACCGCCAAGATAGCGGATCCGGTTATTGTAGCTGGGATAGAGGATGATCTGCATCACCTCGTTACGGGTCAGCGTCTCCATCACCGTCATAAACAGCCGGTCGCCCAGCAGGAAACAGGCCCCCTCGTATTTACAGGTGAACTTCCGCGCACCCGGCCGCCCGACACTTTCGACGCTTTTGACATTCACGCCGAAAGGTGTGTCATACAGCTTGGACAGCGCGCAGAGCACCTGACCGGGATGGGACATGGAGTTATACCATGTCAGATAATATCCGAGATAGGGCACCAGCGCCTTGGCCGACTGCATCCGCAGCTCGCCTGCCGTCAAGGACACGATGTCGCGCTCGGCCCGCACGCCGGTACTTTGGGGCCGCAGCCGCACCAGTTCCACGAATTGCCCATGCGCAAGCAGCAACTCGGCCTCTTCAACCCCGAAAAAGTCGCAGATCCGGCGCATGGACCGCAACGAGGGAAAGGTCTCTCCGGTGAGGTAGCGGTTGAACTGGGACCGATTCACCCCCAATTGCTGACACACCGCGACGATCGAAGCGTGATAGCTGCATAACAGGCGCAGGTTCCGTGGCAAATCTTGGGACAAGGCCCACCTCTTATGCTAGTTGACGCTACTTATGTATCCGTTCGCGTCGCCGTGATGCAAGATAGACCATAGCAATCCGCCCACGTATCCCTAGTTTGCACCAAATTCGCGACATCGAAATTATGCGCGCAATAAAGGGGGATATCATGGATTTTCTAGAGCTGATCTTTACCAAGATCGGCGATCTGACTTGGGGGTGGTCTCTGATCCCCATTCTCGTCGTCTTTGGCGTTTTCATCACTCTGGCAACCGGGTTCGTCCAGGTCCAATTCTTTGGACGGATGTTCCGTGTGCTGCGCAAATCCAACAATGCGGCGGATGCCGACAAGATCTCGGCGCGTGAGGCGCTGCTGGTCTCGGTCGGCGGGCGCGTCGGCGGCGGCAATATTGCCGGTGTGGCTGTGGCCATCACGCTCGGGGGGCCGGGGGCGGTCTTCTGGATGTGGGTCGTGGCGCTTGTCGGCATGGCCACCAGCCTTGTGGAATGTTCGCTGGCACAGCTGTTCAAACGCCGCACCGGCGAGCACAGCTTCCGCGGCGGTCCGGCATTGTCGATCATTCATGGTCTGGGCAAGGAATACAAATGGCTGGCGGGCATCTATGCTGTCTGCCTGATTGCGGCATTCGGCTTTGGCTTCAACGCGTTCCAAGGCAATACCGTGGCCGGCGCGATGCTGGACAGCTTCCATATCGCCCGCTCCTGGACGGCCATCGGTCTGGCCATTCTGGCCGCGATCATCATCTTCGGTGGGATCCACCGGATTGCCAAAGCCTCTGACGTGATCGTGCCGATCATGGCCGTTGGCTATCTGGCGATGGCGCTGGTAATCATCGTGCTCAACATCTCGGAAGTGCCGCATGTGCTGTCGATGATCGTCAAGAACGCCTTCGGGATCGAACAGGCCGTTGGCGGTGGTATGGGGGCCGCGATCATGCAGGGCATGCGCCGTGGTCTGTTCTCGAACGAGGCCGGTCTGGGCTCGGCGCCGAACGTGGCCGCCACCGCAGAGGTCCGCCACCCGATCAGCCAAGGCATCACGCAGTCTTTCTCGGTCTTCATCGACACCATCGTGATCTGCTCGTGCACGGCATTCGTGATCCTCTTGAGCGATGTCTATGTACCGGGTGCCGAAGGCATTGATGGCGTGGCACTGACCCAGCAATCGGTCACCAGCGAGCTGGGCAACTGGGCGCAATATTATCTGTCCATCGCCGTTCTGCTGTTTGCGTTCTCGTCGATCATCTACAACTACTACCTTGGCGAAAACGCATTGTCGGTCTTCTCGGAAAACCCGATTGCGATCACCATCCTGCGTGTGGCGGTTGTGGGCATCGTCTTTATCGGCGCTCTGGCACCGGGGGCGACCGATGTGTTCTTCTTCTCGGACCCGATGATGGGCGTTCTGGCACTGGTCAACCTGCTGGCGATCATGATGCTGTTCCCGGTGGCCATGCGGCTGCTGCGCGACTTCCGCGCCCAGCTCAAGGCGGGCATTGACCGTCCGGTTCTGGACCCCGATATGTATGCGGATCTCGATATCGACCGCAGCGCTTGGGAAAAGCGGGACTGATCCTGTCCGTCGCGGGCCTTGCACCAAGGCCGGAGGAGAAACGCCGAAGGGTCGCAGCAATGCGGCCCTTTTTTTCATCGCGGCAGCAGGCAAATGTCACGGAAAACCGCTTTTGGCGCAGCCGGTCTCTCTCTCTGGCTAAAATTGTGCACAGATTTAGCAACCCCGCTGAAAATTATCCTGCTTAGGAATGCGCGCATTTACCAGTTGTTTGGGGCTTTGGGAGCACATGTCTATCGTACAGGTTTATTATACAGGTAGACAATGCGAGTCATAAAAACCGTCTCGGGCAAGCTGATCTTGGCCGCCGGAACTGCAATCACGATGATTGTTCTTGCCTATACGGTCTTTAGCGGATGGTCGGAAACGCGGAAGGTGCATGATCAGGTCATGAACCTTGCCGAAATCAAGACGCGCCGTGCCGCAGAACAGGTCATGATTCCCATTACTCAGGCCACCTCTGCGGCCACGGCCCTGTCCAGCTCGCTTGCAGGCTATCTTGCAACCGGCGAGGCCACGACCAAAGGCCTGACCACCGTCCTGCACGATCTGGCCCCGCAATATGACGATATCTTCGCATCATGGATGAACGAGCTGGAAGGCCGGACGCTGGACGGGCTGGCCAGCGGCACGGAGGGCCGGAACGAGAAAGGCGACTTTGCCGCCTTCTGGACCAAGAATGACAGCGGCGGAATGGATTTCCAGACCTATAGCCTCAATCCGACCGCGCAATGGTATGCCGGCCCGACCTCGACCAAACGCGGATTGATCACCGATCCCTATCTGACAGAGAAGGGGATCCTGCTGACCTCTGTCGTCATTCCGGTTGTGGTAAAGGGCACGATGGTGGGTCTGGCAGGGGCCGATATCACGCTCGACAATCTCTCCACGATTCTGGGCGCTATCGATACATTCGAGGGCGGGCGCATGATGCTCTTGGATGCCGGCGCGAAATGGGTCGTTGCCCCCACGCCGGACGAGAAGCGCAAACCCTATGAGGGCGCGGGTCTGGACGCCGTCAATGCCGCGCTGGAAGATGGCAAGATGCACATCATCTCCGATATGCCCGACGGTGCGACGCGGCTGGTTCTGCCCTTCTCGGCACCGGGGATGAACCGCACATGGGCCGCCGTGCTGGATGTGCCCGCCGCGACATTCTCCGGCCCCGTCCATGCCGCAATCAAGGCCTCGATCCTCAGTGGCCTGCTGATCCTGCTGATGGCACTGACCACGATCGCTCTGGCCACCAGCACCGTTGTCCGCAAGCCGATGCAGAAAATGCTGGATGTCGTCAAAGGGCTGGCGGAGGGTCAATATGACCACCCCGTTCCGGGGACGGATCGCCATGACGAAATGGGACAGATGGCCACCGCCGTCGAGGCCCTGCGCAACGGATTGCTGGAAAAACGCGCGCTGGAGGTCGAACAGGAACTGGCCCGTCAGGAGCGCGAGATCGAAAGAGAACGCCGCACGCAGGAAGACGCCCGCCTGCGCGAGGAACGCGAAGAACGTGCACAGGCCGATCAGGAACGCGAACATCAGGCCATTCTGGCCGAAGAGGCCAACCGTCGCCGTCAGGAAGAGCATCGCGCAGCCCTTGCTGCCGAGCAGGAGGCCGTGGTGAAACGTCTGGCAGGATCGCTGAGCGGGCTGGCCGAAGGCAATCTGGATGTCATGATCCATGACCGCTTCCCCCAAGGCTACGACCAGCTGCGTCAGGATTTCAACAATACCGTCCTGCGTCTGTCGGAACTGGTTCAGGCCATCACCCAATCGGCCAATGCGATTGTCGGCGGGGTGCAAGAAATCACCGGTGCAGCCACCGGCCTGTCGCGCGAGACCGAGCGTTCCGCCGCAACTCTGGAGCAGACCGCCGCAGCCCTGAACGAGCTGACGGTCTCGGTCCAGACCGCCTCCGCAAGCGCGACCCAAGCCAATAATCTGGTCAAGGATGCGGCACAAAACGCCAAAGAGACCGCAGGCGTTGTGGGCGATACGATCACCGCCATTGACGAAATCCGTGACTCCTCGAACCATATCTCGCGGATTATCAGCGTCATTGATGACATCGCCTTCCAGACGAATCTTCTGGCGCTGAATGCGGGCGTCGAGGCCGCGCGGGCCGGAGATGCCGGACGCGGCTTCGCGGTGGTGGCCTCGGAAGTGCGCGGTCTGGCCCAGCGGTCTTCCGAAGCCGCGCTGGAGATCAACGCCCTGATTTCGAAATCCGGCGTGCAGGTCGAGAATGGCGTGGCCTTGGTCAACCGTGCCGGCGATGCGTTGCGCGCGATCGTCAAATCGGTCGAGGTGATCGAGCATCACATGGGCGATATCGCCTCTTCGGCCAATGAACAGGCCTCGGGGATTTCCGAGATCAACTCGGCGGTGGGGCAGCTTGACCGTGCCCAGCAACAAAACGCCGCCTCCTTCGAGGAAACAAGCGCGGCCTGCCTTGCACTGGATCAGCAGGCACATGAGCTGAAAGATCTGGTGGGCCAGTTCCGGCTTGGTTCGGCAGACGCACCGATCACACAGGCGGCCTAAGACTGTCGGGCGGCTTCGGCCGCCCTTCCTGACATCGCGAGATTTCCCTTGCCGGTCCATCAGTGTGAACATATGATGAACATCATGGTAAAACGCACGATCTCAGACAAGCTGGCCATCCTTGCCGATGCCGCGAAATATGATGCCTCCTGCGCCTCTTCGGGCGGGCAGAAACGGTCGTCGACAGACGGCAAGGGCCTTGGCTCCTCGGGCGGGGCGGGCATCTGCCATGCCTATGCGCCGGACGGGCGTTGCATCAGCCTGCTGAAGATCCTGATGACGAATTTCTGCATTTATGACTGCGCCTATTGCATCAACCGCGCCTCCAGCCATGTCGAGCGTGCCCGCTTCAGCGTCGAGGAAGTCGTCAGCCTGACGGTCGAATTCTACCGCCGCAACTATATCGAGGGGCTGTTCCTTTCCTCGGGCATCATCCGCAGCCCCGATGATACGATGGCCGATATGGTCCGCATCGCGCGGACGCTGCGCCAGCAGGAGAATTTCCGCGGCTATATCCATCTGAAGACCATCCCCGATGCCGCCCCCGAGCTGATCGACGAGGCGGGCAAATGGGCGGACCGGCTGTCGATCAATGTCGAGCTGCCCACCGATAAGGGCCTCTCGGATTACGCCCCCGAGAAAAGCGCGCAAACCATCCGCACCGCTATGGCCGAGGTCCGCAACCGCCGCGAGGCCGCGAAAGAGCGCAGCCATAGGGGCCGCCGTGCGGGCCGCTTTGCGCCTGCGGGCCAGTCGACGCAGATGATCGTGGGGGCGGATGCAGCGCATGACGGCGAGATTTTGCATTCGGCCTCGCGGCTTTATTCGGGCTATCACCTGTCGCGGGTCTATTATTCGGCCTTCTCGCCGATCCCCGATGCCTCGAAACTGCTGCCTTTGAAACGCCCGCCCCTGATGCGCGAACACAGGCTCTATCAGGCCGATTGGCTGATGCGGTTTTACGGGTTCGAGGCGGGCGAGATCGCGCCGCCCTCGGGGATGCTGGACCTTGAGGTGGACCCGAAGATGGCATGGGCGCTGGCCCATCGTGACCAGTTTCCGGTGGATGTGAACCGCGCGCCCAAAGAGCTTCTGCTGCGGGTGCCGGGTTTTGGCACGCGCTCGGTGGACCGTATTCTGACGGCGCGGCGGCATGGGGTACTGCGCTATGAAACGCTGGTGAAGATCGGCTGCGTGATGAAACATGCGCGGCCCTTCATCACCCTTCCCGGCTGGACCGCGCGCAGCCTTGACGCGCAGGACCTGCGGGCGCGGTTTGCGCCGCCGCCCGAACAGCTGAGCCTCTTCTGATGGAAGAGGTCATCCTGCCCCATATCGGCACGGTGGCCGCATGGCGCGAGACGGCGCGCGGCTTGGCGGCGCGGGGCGTGCCTGCCGAGGCGGTGCTCTGGCGGGTGGGCGAGGCGGCTCCCGATCTTTTTGGCCCAGATTTTTTTGACGGGATGGCCGCGCCTCAGGCGGCCCCCGTCACCCTCACCCTGCCCCGCGCGGCGCTGGCGGAAATCAAATGCGCGCTGCATCATTCCGACCCCAAGCGTTTTGCCCGCGCCTATGACATCGTGCTGCGGCTTTCACGCGGGGACTTGCGCTGGGGCGACCGCGAGGACCCTGCCCTTCACAGGCTGATTGCGCAGGCCAAACATGTGCGGCGCGACATCCACAAGATGCATGCCTTCGTGCGCTTCCGCGAGATCACCGCCGAAGGTGCCAACCGCCGCGCCTTTGCGGCATGGTTCGAACCCGACCACCCGATTGTCGAACCCGCGACGCCGTTCTTTGCCAAACGTTTCGGCGATATGGATTGGGTGATCGCGACCCCCAGCCTGACCGCACGCTTTGAGGCGGGCCAACTGAGTTACAGCGAGACCGAAGACCGCAGCCCTCCGCCCGAAGATGCCACCGAAGAGCTATGGCGCACCTATTTCACCCATATCTTCAACCCCGCGCGGCTGATGGTGAAGGCAATGACCTCCGAGATGCCGCGCAAATACTGGAAGAACCTCCCCGAGGCGCAGCTGATCCCCGAGATGATCCGCCAAGCGCCTGCGCGGGCGCGTGCCATGCAGGACGCGATGCCCACGCCCAAGGCGGCCTTGGCCGACCGTTTGCGGCCCGCGCCGAAAGAGCTGCCCTCAGAGATTACGCTTGCGACGATGAAACCCGCGCTGGACGCCTGCCGCCGCTGTGCGATTGGCCCCTGTGCCACGCAGGGGGTGGCGGGGGAAGGTCCGGCCTCGGCGCGGGTGATGGTGGTGGGCGAACAGCCCGGAGAACAGGAAGACCTCAAGGGCCGCCCCTTCATCGGCCCTGCGGGGCAGCTCTTTGACCAATGCGCCCGCGCGGCGGGGCTGGACCGTGAGCGGATCTGGCTGACCAATGCGGTGAAGCACTTCAAGTTCACTCCGCGCGGCAAGCAACGGCTGCATCAGGCCCCGAATGCGGGCGAGGTCAAGGCCTGCCGCTGGTGGCTCGATCTTGAACGCCGGTTGATCAAGCCCGATCTGGTGGTGGCGATGGGGGCAACCGCTGCGGCCTCTCTGACCGGCACCGGCAAGGGGCTTGTTGAACGCGCCGGACAGATCGAGACGCTTCCCGATGGCACCCCCTGCCTGATCACCTATCACCCCGCGCATCTTCTGCGCCTGCCCGATCTGCAGCTTGCACAGGCGCGGCAGGCCGCCTTTACCGCCAGCCTGCGACGTGCCGCCGATTGGCCGTTGGCCTAGTCAGGCCGAAGCTGCCTGATGACGGGACAAAGCCAAGGTCGGAACGCAGCTTGCCAATCGCGCCAGATACCTGTCGGTCCAGACGGAAATCCGGCTGTCCCGCACCACGGCCAGACAATCCGCATGGCGCTTGCGCCGTTCGTCCAGCGGCATGGCCAGCGCGTAATCGATCGCACCGGCGGTCTCGTCCAGATCATGCGGATTGATCAGCAGCGCCCCTTTCATATCCTCTGCCGCACCGGCAAACCGCGACAGCACCAGCACGCCCGGATTATCAGGGGCTTGCGCGGCCACAAACTCTTTGGCCACAAGGTTCATCCCATCCGCCAGAGGCGTGACCAGCCCCACCTCGGCGCGGCGCATGAGACCAATCAGCCGGTCCCGCGCGACCGAGCGGTGCACAAAGCGCAAAGGCTGCCAGTCAAGCTCGGAATACTGACCGTTGATCCGGCCCGAAATCGCCTGAAGATCATTGGTAATCTGCCGATAGGCGGCCACATCGGCACGGCTGGGCGAGGCAATCTGCAGGAGGGTCGGTCGCGCATCGCGGTCCACCCGTCCTTGCAGAAGGCGACCGAAGGCCTCGAATTTATGCGGCAGCCCCTTGGTATAATCCAGCCGGTCCGCGCCGATAATCAGCTCACGCGGGTTGGCGGCCCCAAACGGGCCGGGATCGGCGCGGCGGGCGGTGGCTTCGATCTGGTCACAATCGATGCCGATCGGAAAAGAGGCCACGGTGACGATATGTTCGTCGAATTTCACGGTTCCGTCGCGCAGGAATTCCGCCCGTGGATCGGCGCGGAACATCTCTAAAGCGCGCGCCACATCACCACGGGTCTGCAGCCCCAGCAGATTATAGCTGGCCAGCCAGCGGGCAAAATCCTCGGGGCGGGGCAGGATCGCAAGATCGGTGATATTGGGAAACGGAATATGCAGGAAGAAGCCGATGCGGTTAGTGACCCCCAGCGAGCGCAGCATCATCGCCAGCGGCAGGAAGTGGTAATCATGCACCCAGACCACATCCTGCGGGGCAAGATCTTGCGCAATCAGGCGGGCGAGGCGCAGATTGACCGCCAGATAATCGGCGCGATATTCGGATTTTATCTCGATCAGATCGGTGCGCCGGTGGCAGATCGGCCAAAGCACCGAATTGGCAAATCCGCTATAATAGTTCTGCCGCTCCGTCTTGCTCAGCCGGAACGCACGTTTGCGATAGGGAACATCTCCCAGCTCGTGCAGGCACTCGCGCCCCTCCTCCGACGGATCGGGATCGGCCCCGACCCATACCCCTCCCCGCGCCAGCAGCGCATCATGCAGCGCCACGACAAGCCCGCCAGACGGATCCCCCGTGGGTATCCTGTTCGATATCACAATCAACCGACCCGCCATGACCTTCTCCTCAATGCCCGCTCGCGTTCTGAATTATGCGCCAAACGCCAGTCCGGGCACTCTGTTCCCTTGCAAGGCATCACGAATGCTCCTTGGCCGTTTTTCGTCGTAACGTCACATGCTTGTGTAGCCTCCTGACGGGACCCGAATGCCCTGCCACCCGTTCTAAAGCCAGATTTCAGCCTTAGGGGACCAATCATGTCAAAATCCGTTGCCAAGATTATCACCGAGACCTTGCAGGCGGCGGGCGCGAAGCGCTGCTACGGCGTGGCCGGCGATACGATCAACCATTTCACCGATGAAATCCGCAAATCCGATATCCGCTGGGTCCATGTCCGCCACGAAGAGGTGGGCGGCTTTGCCGCAGGGGGCGAGGCCTATATGACGGGCGAGCTGGCCCTGTGTGCAGGCAGCTGCGGTCCGGGATCGCTGCATTTCGTCAACGGCCTTTTCGAGACCCATCGCAACGGCGCGCCCGTGGTGATGATCGCCTCGAACATCGCCCGCAATGAAGAGGGGCTGGGCTTCCCGCAAGAGGTCGACCAGAAGGCCATCTATCAGCAATGCTCGGTTTTCTGTGAAAAGATCAACCATCCCGATCAGGCGCGGCGGATTACCGCAATGGCGGCCCAAGCGGCCCTGACCAAGCACGGGCTGGCGGTAATTATCGTCAATGGCGACATGTTCACCGAAACCTCGTCGGATGCGCTGGCATGGTCGGTCCATCGCCCGCAGCCGGTCACCGTGCCCGCTCCGACCGAGCTTGCAGAGCTGGCACAGATGATCGATCAGGCCCAGCGTCCGGTGATCTATGCCGGAATCGGGGCGCGCAAGGCCCGTCCCGAGCTGATCGCGCTGGCCGAGAAAATCCGCGCGCCAATCGTGCATACGACCCGCGCGAAAGAGTTCATCGAACCCGATAACCCGTGGCAGGTCGGCATGACCGGCATTCTGGGCAATCGCGCAGGGATGGAGGCGGTGGCCCATTGCGACCTGATGCTGTGTCTGGGCACCGATTTCGCCTATACGCAGTTCTATCCCGATGCGGCAAAAATCGCGCAGGTCGATATCGACCCTGCCGCCATCGGACGGCGCGCGCCGGTTGATCTGGGGCTGGTCGGGGATGTGGCGGCCACCGTACAGGCCCTTTTGCCGCAGCTCGCACCGCATTCCGATACCAGCTGGCTGCGCAAGGCGGTCGAGCAATACCATAAGGATCTCGAAGGATACGGGCGCGAGGCCCGCGAACCGGACCCGAGCCTCATCCACCCGCAGGCTCTGACCCTAGCCCTGAATTCCCATGCTGCCGAAGATGCGATCTTCACTGCCGATGCGGGGTCCCCGATGGTGTGGATGCTGCGCCAGATCCGCGCCAAGGGGCAGCGGCGCTTCCTGACCTCGCTGCTGCACGGGACAATGGCCAACGCCTATCCGCAGGCGATCGGCATCCAGAAAGCCTATCCCGAACGGCAGGTCATCGCGATGTGCGGCGATGGCGGTCTGTCGATGCTGATGGGCGACCTGCTGACATTGCGTCAGGAAAATGTGCCGATCAAGATCGCGATCTACAACAACTCGACCTTGGGCTTTGTCGAGATGGAGCAGCGTGTGGAAGGGCTGCTGGATGCCTTCACCGATCTGGAAAACCCCGATTTCGGCGAGGTCGCCCGCGCGATCGGCCTGTGGGGGCAGCGTGTCGAGACTGCGACGGATCTGCCGCAAGCGGTTACCGACTGGCTGGCTCAGCCCGGCCCGGCGGTTCTGGATGTCCGCACAAGCCGGATGGAACTGGTGATGCCCCCCAAGATCCAGGCGGCACAGGTGGCCTCGACCGCGCTGTTCGGCGCGAAAGCCGTGGCGAAGGGCCGCACGAAGGAAGTTGTCGATCTGCTGGCCGATAATTTCCTGCGCTAACCCTAATCAAGGCCGTGCGGACCAGCCGAAGGCGTCCGACCATGTCCCCTGCGCCGATCGGCGCGGGGGCTACGGGCGTGGAGGCGGCCGTAGGCTCCCCGCAAAACAGCCCTTGGACATAGCCCGTGGGGAACAGCCCGCGCAAAACCATCGGGGCAGGTTCCGACAAGGTGGGAAGGGAGGCAAGGCGATGTTGTCGGCCAGCTTGGGGGCAATGGGTGTAGTGGTGCGCTGGCCGACAACGAATTGCTGCTTGCGGGAACAATATGTGAACAAAAGCCCGCGATTTCAAGCGATTTCTTACGCCTGCCGGAAAGAGAATAGCTAAAGATGTCATCAATCCGGTAAGGCTCTGGTCAGGTTTGCTCAGCCCCCCGCGCGGCGCTCTGTGCAAGCCATGCAATCAACCTCTGGCCCTCGGTCTCGTCGTGCCACCATGCCGCATCCGCTGCCGCTTGCGCATCCCGCGCGCGAAAGGCCGCAATCAGCGGCGCGTGCTGGGCGATAATATCGTCGGGGCCGGTGGCCACATGCAGGTTGCTGGTGGAAATGAACATGCGCACCTGCTGTTCGACCACCCGATATTGCGCCGCCAGACGGGCATGGTCGGCACTGTCGATGATCACCTGATGCAGGGCGAAATCGGCGGCACTGATGGCGCGCATATTGCCCCGCGCGCAGGCGCTTTCCAGTTCGGCATACGCCTCTTCGACAGCCGCGAAAACCTGAGGATCATCGCGACTGACCGCCAACCGCGAGGCAAGGCTTTCCAGCGCGCCGCGCAGGGTCCAGATTTCCCAGATATCCTGCTGCGACAGCTGCGCCACCTGCCAGCCGGTATAGGGGATCTGTTCAATCAGCCCCTCCCCCGCCAACCGGTGCAAAGCCATGCGCAGCGTCGCCCGCGAGACCCCCAGCTGTTCGGACATCGCGGCCTCGGTCAGCCGCCCGCCCGCGGCGACCTCGCCCGACAGAATGAAGGCGCGCAAATTGTCGATAACAATGGCTTCGGTCGATTGCCGCGTGACGGGGCGCAGGTTTTTCAATGTCATAGCGTCTCTTTCTACACGGCGCCGGATATGTGACCGGCAGATCCTGTCAGGGCAGTGCGACCGAGACCCGCTTGCCTCTGGCCTCGATTGCCTCTGCCGCCTCCAGCGCGATATCCTCACGGAACTTGCCGGCCACGATCTGCACCCCGACCGGCGTGCCATCCGCCAGCAAGCCGGTGTTCAGCGTCAACGCGGGAAGTCCGGTAACCGGCAGGCCGATCATCGACATCTGCGCCGCCCAGACCCGCCTATACGAGGCCTCATCCGCCAGATCAAGATTATCGGCAAAAGGCAGCTCTGCCGAAGGCGGCAAAAGCAGCACCGGATAGCGGGCCATAAACAGCCCCCAGTCCCGCGCAATCGCCATGCGCGCGGTCAGGGCCTTGGCGATGCAGTCAGGCCCGAGGGACCTGACAAACTCTGCCTGCCCTTCAAGGGCGGCCAAAGCGCCGCGATCCCCCTCGGCCCGGGCGCTGGCCAGAAGCCCGTCATACCCGTCGCCCATCCACAGCGCCAGTTGCAAGGGCACCGCCGAAGCCAGATCCGGCAGGGTGTCAAGCGTCTCCACCTGCCAGCCCGCCTCCCGCAGGCGGTCCGCCGCCGCATGGAGTTCGGCCACCAGTTCGGGCGCGGTCTGCGCCCCTTCCGGATGGGTACAGAGCGCCGCGCGCTTGGGCATTTGCGGCCCGTGAAACGGCGCAGGCACGGCCCAAGGATCGCAAGGGTCGGGACGCAGCATCGCCTGAAAGGCCAGCCGCAGATCGGCCACGTTACGGGCCAGCGGCCCCGAGACCGCCATGATCTGCCCGCCAATCGTGCGGTCGGGGCCGGAAGCATTCCACGCGGCCACCCGCCCGACAGAGGGGCGCAGCCCGTGCACACCGCAGGCATAGGCCGGATAGCGCACCGAACCCGCAATATCGGTGCCATGACCGATCGCTCCCAGACCCGCCGCCACCGCCGCCCCCGCGCCGCCTGACGAGCCCCCCGGCGTCAGGCCTTTCTTGCGCGGGTTATGGGTCGCCCCGTGCAGCAGGTTATTGGTGAACCAGCGATAGCTGAAGGCAGGCGTATTGGTGCGCCCCAACGAGACCGCCCCCGCCGCCAGAAAGCTTTCCACCACCGGATTATTGCTTCGGGCGATCAGGGCCTGCTGCGCTTTCAGCCCGTTGGTCGTGGCATAGCCGGTCTGGTCGACATTGACCTTGATCGTTACCGGCACCCCCGCAAGACAGCCTGCCTCGTCCCCGCGCGCAAGCCTTGCATCCACCGCATCGGCTGCGGCCAAGGTCTTTTCGGGCTGGAAATCGACGATGGCATTGATCTGGCCATTGACCGCCTCGACACGGTCGATATGGGCCTGCGCCACCTCGCGGGCGCTAAGCGCGCGCGCCTTGATCGCAGCGGCCAGACGGGTGGCGGGCCAAGCCCAGAGGGCCGGATCGGTCGGCATGTCTTTCATCAGATCTCTCCTCGACAGGGGGGAACAGGCATCAGCGGCGCGCCTTCGACCACCGCCTCGGCCCAGAGGTGCCACGGCTCGGCCATGCCTTCATTGACCGGCCCATCGGGCCCGTACTGGCGGCGCACCGCGCCCAAAGTGGTAAAGCTGTTGGGCTGGATCTCGCGGTCGGCCAGCACCAGATCGAATGCCGCCGCAAGCGTCCTGATGGTGGGCTGCCCCAGCCGCGCATCCGCCACCAGAACCGGCGGAGCGGAAAGGTCGTAGCGGGGGGCGGCAATCGCGTCGTGCAGGCCATAGCCATGATCGACCAGATGGATCAGCGCCTGATAGATGGCGGGCAGGATCTTGCGCCCGCCGGAGCCGCCAATCGCCACGGTCTCGTCCGCCCCTGTCATCATCATCGGCGCATAATTGGCCAGCGCCTTGGTGGCAGGCGCAAGACCATTGACCCGTCCCGCCCGCGGGTCGAACCAGTTCACCCCGTTATTGAGCAAGATCCCCGTCGAAGGCGACAGCACCGCCGAGCCGAATAGCGACAGAAGCGTCTGCGTCATCGAGACACACATGCCCTCGGCATCGACCACGCTGAAATGGGTCGTGCAACTGGGCAGGCTACGTTCGGCCCCGTCGCCCATTTCGCTGAAGCGATGCGCCCATGCCCGCGCCAGCGCCTGGGCACTGGCCAGACAGCCTTGCGGCGATGGAACCGCCGCCCCATCCGACGGCGTCTCGTTGAAATAGCGCAGGGCCAAGGCCACCGTGACCCCGCCATTGAGAACCGGCACGAAATGCACCTTGCGGTCGCGGAAGGGGGCCGCGGCGGCGGGCGAAATCTCGGCCCGGAACCCCGCCAGATCCGCGCAGTCCAGATAGCCGCCCAAGGTCTGGATATCGGCGCATAGTGCTTTGGCAACCGGCCCGTGATACAGCGCCTGCGCCCCTTCCTTGGCGATCACCGCAAGGGTTTCGGCCAAAGCGGGATTGTGCAGCCGTGTCACACGCCCCGCCACCGCCGCAGGGGCAACAGGCGGCAGGCCCTCGGGCAGGAACCACGCGGCCAAAGCCTCGTTGCGGCGGAGACGTCCCATTTCCTGCGCCGCCCATGCGGTAACATGGGCATCCACCACCAGCCCGTCTTGCGCCAGCGCCTGCGCTGGGGCCACCAGATCGGCCCAGGGCAGGCGGCCAAAACGTTCATGCGCCGCCTGCACCCCCCGCAGAAGCCCCGGAACACAGATGGATTTCGCCCCGACCACATTACGGTCTTCCAACACATTGGGCCAACCGAACAGATCGCCATCCTTCCCCTCGACCAGCGGAAAATCCTGCGGGTCCAGCGCCGCCGGAGACACCGCCCCCGCATCGATCGCCGTGACGCCCTTGCCGTCGGGACGTATCAGAATGGCCCCCACCCCGCCGATCCCGCTCATCCACGGCTCCAGCACCCCCAGCGCGAAAGAGGTCGCAATGGCGGCATCCACCGCCGTGCCCCCTTTGGCCAGAATATCCGCGCCGATCTGGGCCGCATGGCGGTTTTGCGCCGTGACGATACCCCGCGGGCTGCGGGCTGCGGGTTTGGTTAAAGAGAGGCTGCGCGACATATGCGGCGAGCGGATATCGGTCATCGTCATCAGGACCCCATTCTGGCGAGCGGATCAGGCAGGAAGGCGGAGCGCCGCAAGGTGTTCGGCCCGATGTTCGGCTTGCGTCAGACCTTCGGGCATCAGCCGCAGGTCATCGCGCAGATGCGCCCACTGCCAGTCGGTGGCGCGCATCATCATCGCGCCTGGAGCGGTGGCGGTGATGATCTCACCCGCAATCGGGGCAAAATCGGCACGGAAATGGATGGCGCTTTTGACGACAAGGATCGGGGTCGTCTCGGGGGTAATGCCTGCAAAGCGGAACATTTCGCGGTCGGCCATCTGCGCCTTCTGGCTGGCCACCACGATCCGCACGCCATTAAGGCGCAGGCAGGCGGCAGGGCCAAGATGCATGTCGCGCGTGCCATAATAGGGGCCAAGCGTGCGCAACTGCCCATCCGACAGATGCTCGACGGTAAAGCAGGCCTCAAGAGGGCTATCGCCCGCAACATCGCTATGGCCACCAAGAGACAGCGTAACCTTTGCACCCTCGCCCGCCTGATGCGCGAGCGTCACGGCCTTCGGGTCCCAAAGCACCCCCACCGCCGCATCGGGCACATCCGCTGCCAGAAGCGCCTTGATCAGACCCATGGTATCCGAGCTACCGCCCGCACCGGGGTTGTCCTGCGCATCGGCAATCACCACCGGCGCGCAGCCGTCCGCATTGCGGGCAAGCGCATGGGCCACGGCCCCCTCCGGCGTGTAAAGTGCGCCTTGGAAGGCGCTTTCCGCGGCCTCGACCCGTGACAGAAGCGCGGCCACGGCGGCCTCGGCCTCTGGTGCTGCCGCGCCATAGGCCCAGATCAGTTGGCCGCATTCGTCGAAATCAGCGGCCGGAAAACCCATCGCATAGGAGAGGCTAATCGCGCCCGTGTCCTCTTCGATCTGCGGCAGAGCAGCATAAAGCCCATCGGCGGGCGCATTCATCGTAGATTGCCAGCAGATGGGGATCATATAGTCCGGCGCCGCCATGACCCGCGCGAATGGCCGCCCCAAGGCCACCCGCTTTTGCAACAGATCAAAGGCCGCCGCCCCCGTATCGGCGCTATCCACATGCGGGTAGGTCCGATAGGCCACCAAGGCATCGGTCATCTCGACCATCCGGCGGGTCACATTGGCATGCAGGTCAAGGCTGACAACCAGCGGCAGATCCGGCCCGATGATCTGGCGGATACGCTCGATCAGCTCGCCCTCGCCATCGGGGATATGTTCGGCACACATCGCGCCATGCAGGTCCAGATAGACCGCATCGGCAGGCAGTGCTGCGGCGATCAGGTCACAAATCTCGCCCGCGATTGCCTCGTAACACGCTCGCGTCACCGGACCCGAGGGCACCGCCATCGCCCATAAGAGCGGGTCCACCTCGACCCCTGCCGCTTTGGCCGCGCGCAGGAAACCGGCGGTGGGCAGATTGACGGTCTCGGTCATCACCTCAGTGATCGCCGACCCTCGGCAGAGCGCGGGAAAGCCGCCGCCATGTTCAAAGGCCGCCATATCGGCGCGATCCTTGGCGAACGTATTGGTCTCATGCTGGAAACCGGCAAGCAGCACACGCATGGCTTCTCCTCTCAGACGGCCCGCAACAGCGGGCGGAAGTTCTGGAAATCCCACTCTGGCGCGGGGGCGGCCTCGATCAGTGCGCGGGTATAGGGATGCGAGGGGGCCATCAGCACATCCCGCGTGGCACCCTGTTCGACGATCTGCCCCTTCTGCATCACCACAAGCGCATTGCAGATCTGCGCGGCCACCCGCAGGTCATGGGTGATAAACAGCACCGACACGCCGGTGCGGTCGCGGATATCCTCCAGCAGATCCAGCACCTGCGCCTGCACCGACACATCCAGCGCCGAGACCGCCTCATCCGCGATCAGAAGATCCGGCTCCATCACGATGGCCCGCGCAATGGCGATCCGCTGGCGCTGCCCGCCCGAGAACTGATGCGGATAGCGGTCCATCACCGAGGCCGGAAGATTGACCATCTCAAGCGTCGCCGCCGCCTTGGCCCGCGCTTGAGCCTCGGGCATGCCGTAATTCAAAAGCCCCTCCATCAGCGATTGCGCGATGGTCCGGCGCGGGTTGAGCGAGCGGTAGGGGTCCTGAAAGATATATTGCACCTGACGGCGCATCTCGCGCAGATTGCGCATCGGCACAATGTCCTGCCCCTGCAGACGCACGGCCCCGCCGCTGGGATCGGTCAGCCGCATCACACAGCGCGCCACAGTGGATTTACCCGAGCCGCTTTCGCCGATAATCCCCGTAATCTCGCCCTTGCGGACGGTGAAATTGATGTTCTGCGCGGCTTTCACCTCGGTCCTGCCCTTGCCATAGGTCTTGGCAAGGCCGATCACATCCAGCACCTTGGGCTGATCCGGAAGCGGCGCGAAACGCGGCTGCATCGAGGGCACCGAGGAAATCAGCATCCGCGTATACTCCTGTTTCGGACGCGCAAGGATTTCATCGCGCGTGCCGGTTTCCACCAGATCGCCGCGGTTCATCACCACGATCCGGTCGGCAATATCCGAGACCACCCCGAAATCATGGGTCACAAAAACCACCGCCGTGCCTTCCTCTTGCTGCAACTCCTTGATCAGCTTCAGGATCTGTTTCTGCGTGGTCACATCCAGCGCGGTGGTGGGCTCATCGGCCAGCAACACACGCGGCCGCAGGATCAGCGCCATGGCGATCACGATGCGCTGGCGCTGCCCGCCCGAAAGCTGATGCGGGTAGCTGCCATAGATGCGCGAGACATCGGGCAGATGCACGCGCTCCATCATCTGCAACACCGATTTCCGGCGCTCGGCCTTCGACAGTTTGGTATGCAGGCGCAGCACCTCGTCGATCTGCTCGCCCACCGTCTTCACCGGATTGAGCGCGGTCATCGGTTCCTGGAACACCATCGACACTTTGGAGGCCCTGAGCGCCCGCATCCGCGCGGGCGTGGCCTGTAGCACATCCTCGCCATCCAAGAGGATACGCCCCGTGGTGACCTGCAGCGCGTCTTTCGGCAAAAGCCCCATCACCGCCATAGAGGTGATCGACTTGCCCGAGCCGCTTTCGCCCACCACACAAACCGTCTCTCCGGCCTTCACGGTAAAGCTGATATTGCGGGTGATCGGGCGGGCGCCTTTGGGACGGGTGTCGATGCTGACATCCTCGACCGAGAGCACAACATTTTCATCCTTCATAACACGTCCTTTCAGAGGCGTTTCGCCATGCGCGGGTCCAGCTGATCGCGAAGCACATCGCCCAGCATGTTCACGCTCAGCACCGTCAGCGACACCATCACACCGGGGAAGAAGATCAGCTCGGGCTTGAGCAGGAAGAACTTGCGCCCGTCAGCCATCATATTACCCCAAGAGGGGATTTCCGGCGGCACACCGGCGCCCAGAAAGGACAGGATGGATTCCGTCATGATCGCGGCGGCAAAGATATAGGTGCCCTGCACCAGCAAAGGCGCCACTGTATTGGGCAGCATATGCCGCCAGACCATCTTGCCCATCGAGGTGCCAAGAACCGAGGCGGCCTCGACATAGGGTTCATTGCGCACCCCCATGATGACGCCGCGCACCATCCGCGCAACGCGGGGGATTTCGGGGATGGAAATCGCAATCAGCACCGTGGTCAGCGTGCCGCCCGAAATCGCCACCAGCGCCACCGCCAGAAGCACGCCCGGAATGGCCATCAGCCCGTCCATCACGCGGCTGAGCACCGCATCAATCCATTTGAAATAGCCGGTCAGCACGCCGATCACCATCCCGAAGAGGATCGAGATCACCACCGTCCCCGCCCCCACCGCGAGCGAAATCCGCGACCCGTAGATGATGCGCGCGAACATGTCGCGGCCATAGCTGTCGGTGCCAAGAAGGTGCTCGGGCGATGGCGGCTTGAGCCGCACTGAAGGGTCAAGCTGGATCGGGTCATGGGCGGTGATCAGCGGCGCGAAGACCGACATCAGCACGATGACCAGCAGCACCGCGCCGGAAATCTTGGCAGGCCAGCTGGAGAAGACGCCGCCAAGGGCTGCCATCAGACCGGATTTCCGGCCATTGCCTTCCATCTCCGGCAGGCTGAGGGGCGCATCATCAAGGGCGGAAGTATCGGATTTCATGAAAGATCTCCTGAGCTTGGTCAGTGACGGATGCGCGGATCGAAGACGCCATACAGCAGGTCAACACAGAGGTTGATCACCACATAGATGGCGGAAAACAAAAGGATCACGGCCTGAATGACGGTGTAATCCCGCGCCAGAACGGAATCGAGCACCAGCCGCCCGAGGCCCGGAATATTGAAGACCGACTCTGTCACCACCACACCGCCGATCAGCATGGCGATCGACACGCCGATGATGGTGATGATCGGCACGGCGGCATTTCCCAGCGCATGGCTCATCAGCACGGAGCGTTCGCGCAAGCCTTTGGCGCGGGCGGTGCGGATGTAATCCTCGCCCATCACCTCGATGACATTGGTGCGCACGATACGGGCAATCAGCGCGATATAGGGAAAGCTCAGCGCGACCGAGGGCAGCACCAGCCGTTCGATAAAGCCGCCAAAGCCATTGGCCAGCGGCTGGTAGCCCTGCACCGGAAACCAACCCAATATGCGCGAGAAGACCAGTATCAGCACATAGCCGATAATAAACACCGGCACCGAGAACCCCACGACCGAGCCCGCCATGATCAGACGGTCCAGCCATTTGCCCTGCTGCCACGCCGCAATTACGCCCAGCGGGATCGAGACGGCAATCGCAAGCGCAACGGTGCACAGGCTCAGCGCCAGCGTCGGGCCGAAACGGTCCATGATCAGTTCAGTCGCGGGTTTGCCGGAAATTAGCGAGGTGCCCATATCGCCATGGGCCATATTACCCAGCCAGATCACCAGCTGTTCAAGCAGGGGCTTTGTCAGCCCCATGCTCTCGCGCAGTTGCTCAAGCTGCTCGGGGGTCGCATTCGGCCCCGCAATCATCACCGCCGGATCCCCCGGCGACAGGCGCAACACGAGAAACACGATAATCGCGACCATCAACAGCACCGGAATGGCCGAGAGGATTCTTTTGGTGATGAACAGCAGCATGTCAGGATCACTCCGACTTGGTCACATTCCAGAAGACGGGGGCTTCCGCTTCGGGCATGCCCTCCAGCTTGGCCGAGACCACATTGATATTGGCGAATTCCCCCATCGGGATCATCACGACATTATCAATGGCCAGCTGGTCGATCTCCTTGGCGATCTTGACCTGAGACGCGGTGTCGGGCGCTTCGGCAAAAGAGGCACGCAGCTCTTCGATCTTCGGCACATCCGGCCAGCCGAACCACGCGCTATCCCCGCCAGCCGCCGTGCCGATAAAGCCCACCGGATCGCCCACATCGGGCAGCACATTGGTCGTCGAGAAGATGTTCCAGCCACCCTCGGCCACCGGCGCCTTGGACGCGCGGCGCGCCACGACGCTGGCCCAATCCATCGCGACCACATCCACCTTGAAGCCGCCATCGCGCAGCTGCTGGGCAATCACCGGACCCTGCGGTGCCAGAGACGCCAGATCGGTGGCCTGCATCAGCATGATGGGCTTGCCGTCATAGCCCGCCTCTTGCAGCAGTTCCTTGGATTTCTCGGGATTGGCCTTGATGATCTCCTCGGCCTTATAGTCGGTGGCATAAGGGCCGGAACAGCCGAAGACGGCGGCACAGGTGCTGGAGCTGTCTTCGGCCGTGCCCACCTGCGCGTTCAGCATGGGTTTCTGGCCAAGCGCGGCCATCGCGGCCTCGCGGTATTTGAGGTTGTCAAAGGGCGGTTGCGTCCAGTTCAGCCGCACGAGGTTCTGGCTGCCCTGTTTGGCGAAGGCCTGCGTGTAGAAATCGGGGTTGCCATCGACCAGCGGCAGAAGATCCTGCTGCACCTGTTCCACAAAATCGACCTCACCCGACATCATGGCGGTCAGGGCGGTCATCGGGTCGGGCATGGCGGTCCAGATGACCTTATCCACCTTCACGACCTTGCCGCCCGCCATCCCGCTGGAGGGTTCGTCACGCGGCACATAGTCCTCGTTTTTCAGGAAGACCGCCTGCACCCCCGGCTGATAGGACGCGCTGTCGAATTTGAACGGGCCGGAGCCGATGGTCGAGGTGATCGGCGTGGAAATCGGCGTCTCGGCCACGGCCTTGGGCATCATGAAAGGCGCAATCCCCGAGGGCTTGGACAGCGCCAGAAGCGCGATCCCCGTCGGTTCGGCAAAGGTCATGGTGAAGGATTTATCGTCCACGACCTCCATTGCGCTCATCAGCTTGGCCATCACCTGACCCGTCTTGTCGACCTGATCCCAACGCGCGATCGAGGCCACACAATCCGCCGCCGTCACCGGCGTGCCATCATGCCATTTCAGCCCGTCGCGCAGGGTGAACGTATAGGTCAGCCCGTCCTCCGAGACTGCCCAGCTGGCCATCTGCGGCTGGACCTTGCCCGCCTCGTCGCGCGCCAGCAGCGTGTCATAGACCATATAGCCGTAATTGCGCAGGATATAGGCCGTGCTGATCGCCGGATCGAGCGCGCGCAGGGGCGCATTCATCACGGCGGTAATGGTGGTTTCGGCATGGGCGGCGACAGAGCTGGCTCCCAAAAGCACTGATACCAGCGCACCCTTGAGCAGCCCCGAAGAAGACTTCGGAAGAAACATGATGATCTCCTGTTGGACGTCGTGCTTTGGATTGTTGGTGATTGTCGACAATCACTCGTTCAGGGTAAGGGCAGATCTTTTCTCCAAGCAAGCCCCAGTTCTCAAAAGCTCAAATTTTATGTGATCGGTCAAAGGGATGCCCGAGGATCGCGGCGCAAAAATCAAACCATATCATACATATATGATAATCAAGATTATTATTTAGGCAGATTTATTCAGGGAATATTTTGCCATAGGCCTCCATAATACACCTTATAAATTCAATCTATTCTGTAATATTTTCAGTGTCTTAACAAAAAATCTCTCACTGATGCCAAATCTGCAGGCCGTGACAGAACCGTTCTGTAAAACAGACCAAAATTTTTGACATTGATTATTGTCGACAATTTTGTAGCGTCGATAGAGAGACAGGATCGGGGGCAGAACAATCGCTCCCTCTCCGCATATCCCCCATGCCACTGGCACCTGTACCTCCCCGCTCTGGGGCTGGCAGGGCCTGCTTGCCACCAAGCGCCGGAGACCCGCATGACCGACACAATAGACGCCTCCCTCACAATGAGTTGGGACGAATGGTACGCCCATGACGGGCTGGGGCTGGCCCAGCTTATCCGTGCGGGCGATGTCACCGCCGAAGAGGTCGCCGCTCAGGCGGCCCGCGCGATCCGTGCGGTCAATCCCGAAATCTGTGGCGTTGTCGAGGTCTTTGACGATGCCGTGGCCGATAGCGCGGGACATGGCACCAATCCCCAAGGCCCCTTCGCGGGGCTGCCCTTCCTGATGAAGGATCTGGGGCCGACCGTCGCGGGGCGGCTGCAGGAACAGGGCTCGCTTTACCTGAAAGGCAACCGGCCCGAGAAAGACGCCTTTCTGACCACAAAGATCAAACAGGCGGGGCTGAATATCATCGGGCGCAGCACAACGCCGGAATTCGGCTGCTGCAGCTCGGCCGAGAACCCTGCCGTCTATGTCACCCGCAACCCTTGGGACACAGGGTTCACCAGCTGCGGATCTTCTGCGGGGTCTTCGGTGATGGTGGGCGCGGGCGTGTTGCCGATTGCGCATGGCACCGACGGGGGCGGCTCGATCCGGATTCCCGCCGGCTGCTGTGGAGCGATCGGGCTGAAATCCTCGCGCGGGACCTTCTCGATTGCGCCCGCCAATTCCGATTTCTCCTCGGTGGTCTCGACGCAGGGCTGCATCTCGCGCACGGTGCGCGACACCGCCGCCTTTGTGGACAGCTGCCGTGGCGGAGCGCCGGGGGAATTCATGCCCTTCTGGCACCCCGAGACGCCCTTCCTTGAACAGATCCAGAATGACCCGCGGCGGCTGAAGATTGCTGTCTCGCATGAATGGGGCCCCTATGCGGCCACGCCCCATATTGCAGCCGAACTCACCCGCGTGGCGGAGTTCTTCGAAAGCCTCGGCCATTATGTGGAGTTCGTCACCCCCAAGGTGGATTTCGAAAAAGCCTATGCCGCCCAGACCACCTGCTATATCTCGAATTTCGCGCAGGTGGTGAATAACCTCTTGCGGATGAAGGGGTTGGAGAAGCCCCCCGAAGACCTTTTCGAGCCGATGAACATCCGCATCTGGGAACAGGGCAAGGATATCAGCTATACGACCCGCGCCGATATGCAGCTGGATTTCAACGAAACCGCCCGAGCCTTCGGCGCAGCCTTTCAGGAATGGGACATCCTGCTGACCCCCACCACCGCGCGCGAGACCCCCACCATCGGCACCACCGAATATCTGACCACCACCAATAACCCCTCGGCGCTGGACTGGTTTGAAAACCTCTGGGGGTTCTTCGCCTATACGCCGCTCAACAATCTCTGCGGCACTCCGGGCCTATCACTGCCGCTGGCCGTTCATGCCAATGGGTTGCCCTTGGGGATGCAGATCCATGCCGCCCAAGGCAATGACGGGTTGCTTTTGCAACTGGCCGCTCAGGTCGAGCGCGCGATCGAAGGCAAGTGGAATCAGGGCCGCCTGCCGCAGGTCCATGTGACCAAGCTCCGCTAAGGAGGCCCCATGTGCGACACAATACTGGTTCTGGGCAGCCTGACCCAAGACGGGCGCAGCTATTTTGCCAAGAACTCCGACCGCGCGCCGAATGAGGCGCAATATCTGACGAAGGTGGAGGCCGCGCGCCATGCCCCTGATGCCCGCGTGCAGGCCACCTATGTCGACCTGCCGCAGGTCGGGCACACCTATGCCTGCATCGGCTCGCGCCCGTGGTGGATCTGGGGGTTCGAGCATGGCGTCAACGAACATGGGCTGACCATCGGCAATGAGGCCGTCTGGTCGCGACTGGCGGCAGATCAGGGGCCGAACCTTCTGGGCATGGATCTCCTGCGCCTCACGCTGGAACGCGCCCGTGATGCCGATGAGGGACTGAAGGTGCTGACCGGCCTGATCGAGACCTATGGTCAGGGGGGCCATGCCGCTTTGACCCGCGAGATGGTCTATCACAACGCCTTCCTGCTGGCCGATGGCCGCTCAGGCTGGGTGGTGGAAAGCGCAGGCCGCCATTGGGTGGCCCGCGAGGTCACGCAATGGGCCGCCATTTCCAATGTCTATTCGATCGGGCGCGATTATGACCTGATCTCGGATCAGGCCGAAGCTTTTGCCACTAAACAGGGCTGGCATCCGGCAGGCACGCCCTTTGACTGGGCGCGCGCCTATACCGATAGCACCCGCGCCAATCTGCCCGCCTGCCATGCGCGGCTTGCCATGTCGCGCGCCAAAGTGGCGGGCCTGCCCAAGGGCCGGATCGGGCTGACCGAGATGATCGACGTGCTACGCGATCATGGCGGCGATCCGGACCGGCATCCGGCGGCGGGCGGTCAGGCCTGTGTCTGCATGCATGGGGTCAGCGCCAGTTCCGGTTCGGAAACCGCCGCTTCGATGATCGTGGCCCTGCCAGCCACGCCGCAGACCCCGCGCGAGATCTGGGTCAGCCTTGCCTCGCCCTGCCTGTCGGGCTTCATTCCGGTCTGGCTCGATACCGATCTGCCCAAAGGCTGGAGCCAGCCCGCCCACCATACCGACCCCGATCAATGGTGGGATATCGAGCGCCTGCAACGGCTGATCGACCCCGATTATTCCAGCCTCGCCCGAGGCTTGCGAGCGCAGTTCAACGGCATGACCCATAAGGCGAGGGCCGAGCTTTCCCTTGCCAGCAAAGCCGATGCCGCCACCCGTAACGCCATTTCCCAACGCGCGGCCCGCAGCTATCGCGAGATCGTCGATGCGGGATTGCAGGACCGCGCCGACCGCCCGAAAAGTCCCGACCCGCGCGGAGACTATCTGGCGGATATCAATCGCGCCATCCCCCGCACCAGCCGCGATGCACGCGAAGACCTTGCCTTGCACGCCAGCCCCTAGACCTCAGGACGGAGCCCGCCTTGCCCAACCCCGATCCCTGCCTCCCCCCTGTTTCCGGCCCGCTTGCCGCTTTGCCTGCGACAGGCGCGGCGGAAAGGATCGACCTCGGGTCGCTCTCGACCCGCTGTCAGACGGTCGGGCCGGAACACGCCGCCCGTCTGGCGCAGGAGCTCTGGGGCCTATCCGGCGATATCACGCGGCTGGACACCGAAAAGGACGATACATTCGCACTCCGCCAACAGGATCGCAGGCTGATCTTCAAGATCGCCAATCCGGCAGAGCCGCCCGCCGAACTCGACCTTCAGATCCAGACGCTCGCCCATCTGAACCGCCACGCCCCCGATCTGCCTGTGCCGCAGATTGTACCCGCGCTGAATGGTGCCGCGCTTGTGGCTTTGCCGCTGGCCGACGGGGTAAGGCATGCGCGGATGATGACCTATCTTGAGGGCGATCTGCTCGACACTCTGCCCCCGCTTGGCCCCGAGCAATACCGGATTGGCGAAATGAACGCCAAGCTACGGCTGGCCATGAGCGATTTCCGCCACCCCTGTGCCGCCCGCCAGCTGGCATGGGATATCCGGCACCTGCCGAGGCTGGCAGAGCTTCTGGACCACGTGCCTGACCAAAGTCAGCGAAGTGCCCTGACCCGTGCCTTTCGCCAGATCCTGTCCCTGCGCGACGACATCGAGGCCCTGCCGCGGCAAATCCTGCATAATGATTTCAGCCGCTCGAACCTGCTGGTTGACCGCCGCAAGGCGCAACCAATCACCGGCATCATCGATTTCGGCGATGTGGTCGAAACGGCTGTGGCCATTGACCTGTCGACCGCCATGCTCAACCAGCTGCCTCGCGATGCCGCCGAACAGGGACAGGACGGGATGTTTGCCGGACCGACCCGCCTTTTCGAGGGCCATATTGCCCATGCCCCGCTTTCCAAGGCCGAGCGCCGCCTGTTGCCGCATCTGGTCTTCGCCCGCGTCGTGACCCGCGCGCTGCTCACGCTCTGGCGGGCCGGTCAGTTCCCCGAAAACCGTGCCTATATCCTGCGCAATACCGCGCAGGGCTGGGCGCAGCTTGACTGGTATCTCAGCCAGAATCCGGCGGCGCTCTCTGCCCGTCTGCTGTAAGATCGCCCCGCCCTGCCCGCTGCGGGCGGCGGCTGGAAAAAACGGGGAAATATCGTGAACATTTTTCCCCTGATCGGGCTTATCCACTTGAAAGCCCCGCCGCCTATGCCACATCTATGGGCGTCCCCGATAGGTAGAGGTTCATGCCCCATAACAACACCAATCTGCCCACCGAACGCCCCGATGTGCTGACCAAGCCCAAGCTGGAAGGCGGTCGGCGCTTTGTGATGCATTCGGAATTCTCGCCCGCAGGCGACCAGCCCACGGCCATTGCCGAGCTGTCCCAAGGCGTGCGGGACAACGAGCGCGATCAGGTGCTGCTGGGGGCGACGGGCACGGGCAAGACCTTCACCATGGCCAAGATCATCGAGGAGACCCAGCGTCCCGCGATCATCCTTGCGCCCAACAAGACGCTGGCCGCCCAGCTTTATGGCGAGTTCAAGGGCTTCTTCCCCGAGAATGCCGTCGAATATTTCGTGTCCTATTACGACTACTACCAGCCCGAGGCCTATGTGCCGCGCTCGGACACCTATATCGAGAAGGAATCCCAGATCAACGAGCAGATCGACCGGATGCGCCACTCGGCCACGCGGGCACTGCTTGAGCGTGACGATGTGATCATCGTGGCCTCGGTGTCCTGCATCTATGGTATCGGCTCGGTCGAGACCTATTCCGCCATGACGCAGGATCTGAAGGTGGGCGAACTTTACGAGCAACGCAAGTTCCTCGCCGATCTGGTGGCGCAGCAATATAAGCGGCTCGATGCGGCCTTTGTGCGCGGGTCCTTCCGCGTGAAGGGCGATACGGTCGATCTCTGGCCAGCCCACCTTGAGGACCGCGCATGGCGCTTTGCCTTCTTTGGCGAGGAGCTTGAGGCGATCACCGAATTCGACCCGCTGACAGGGGCGAAATCCGACAGTTTCGACCAGATCCGGATTTACGCCAACAGCCACTATGTCACGCCGCGCCCGACGCTGAATCAGGCGACCAAGGGCATCAAGAAAGAACTCGGTCTGCGGCTGAAGCAGCTGAACGACGAGGGCAAACTACTGGAGGCCCAGCGGCTGGAACAGCGCACCAATTTCGACCTCGAGATGCTGGAGGCCACGGGCGTCTGCAACGGGATCGAGAATTACTCGCGCTATCTCACGGGCCGCGCGCCTGGCGAGCCGCCGCCGACCTTGTTCGAGTTTATCCCCGATAATGCGATCGTCTTTGCCGATGAAAGCCATGTCACCGTGCCGCAGATCGGCGGCATGTATCGCGGCGACTACCGGCGCAAATTCACGCTGGCCGAACATGGCTTCCGCCTGCCGTCCTGCATGGATAACCGGCCCCTCAAGTTCGAGGAATGGGACGCCATGCGCCCGCAGTCGGTCTTTGTCTCGGCCACCCCCGGCAAATGGGAGATGGAGCAGACGGGCGGGATCTTTGCCGAACAGGTGATCCGCCCGACGGGTCTTCTGGATCCGGTGATCGAGATCCGCCCTGTCGAGACCCAAGTCGATGATGTGCTGGATGAAATCCGGCTGGTCGCCGCCAAGGGGCTGCGCACTTTGGTCACCACGCTGACCAAACGTATGGCCGAGGATCTGACCGAATATCTGCACGAACAGGGTGTGCGGGTGCGCTATATGCATAGCGATATCGACACGATTGAACGCATCGAGATCCTGCGTGACCTGCGTCTAGGGGCCTTTGACGTGCTGATCGGCATCAACCTTCTGCGCGAGGGTCTGGATATTCCCGAATGCGGGCTGGTGGCGATCTTGGATGCCGATAAGGAGGGCTTCCTGCGCTCGACCACCTCGTTGATCCAGACGGTGGGCCGTGCGGCGCGGAACGCCGATGGCCGCGTGATCATGTATGCCGATAAGATCACCGGCTCGATGCAGGCCGCCATCGACGAGACCGAGCGTCGCCGTGCCAAGCAGATCGCCTATAACGAGGAACATGGCATCACACCGCAGACCGTGCGCAAGAATGTCGAGGATGTGCTGGCAGGCCTCTATCAGGGCGACACCGATATGTCGCGCGTCACCGCCAAGGTCGATAAGGTCAAACCGGGGGCGAACCTTCAGGCCCATCTCGACAGCCTGCGCGCCGAGATGCGCAAGGCCGCCGAGAACCTTGAATTCGAGGAAGCCGCCCGCCTGCGCGACGAGGTCAAGCGGCTTGAGGCGGTAGAGCTGGCCGTCTCGGATGACCCGATGGCGCGGCAATCGGCGGTGGAAGAGGCCTCTGACGCCGCCACCAATGCCCGCGGCAGATCCACCGCAGGCCGCCCCGGCCAGCGCGGCGGCAACGTCCAGCGGCGCAAAAAACGCTAACCTCCCTATCTCCGACACGAACACCGCGCAGGGCAATCTTGCGCGGAGGGCTCCCCTTTGCCGCGAGAAGGCGCGCAACGGACGGCAATATTGTGCGCATGCTCACAAAATAGCGGGTTACAGAGACTCTTTTATTCCGATAACCCGCCAAGGTTAGCAATTTTGCAAACAATACACACTGGAATAAGAAATAAAATGTCGGACATATCCTCAGCCAATGGCTTCGCCGACGCAAAAGCCCCCGCCAGAAACTCGGCGGGCAAGGTTTTGCTGGCCAGCCTGATCGGGACCACGATCGAATTCTTCGATTTCTACGTCTATGCCACCGCCGCCGTGCTGGTCTTCCCCACGCTGTTCTTCCCCAATGAAGACGGCATGACCGCTCTGCTGGCCTCTTTCGCGACCTTCTCCATCGCGTTCTTCGCACGGCCTATGGGCGCGGTCGTGTTCGGCCATTTCGGCGACCGGATCGGACGCAAGGCCACGCTGGTGGCGGCGTTGCTGACGATGGGCGTCTCGACCGTCGTCATCGGGCTTTTGCCGACCTATGCGCAGATCGGGGTCGCCGCGCCGCTTCTGCTGGCGCTGTGCCGCTTTGGCCAGGGCTTCGGTCTGGGCGGCGAATGGGGCGGGGCGGTGCTGATGGCCACCGAAAACGCCCCCGAGGGCAAGAAGAACTGGTATGGTATGTTCCCGCAGCTGGGCGCGCCGGTGGGTCTGTTCCTGTCCTCCGGCCTGTTCTGGCTGCTTTTGCAATTCATGCCGAAAGAACAGTTGCTTGGCTGGGGTTGGCGCATTCCCTTCGTCGCCTCCATCGCGCTGGTGGTGATCGGGATGTGGGTGCGCCTGTCGATCACCGAGACCCCCGCATTCCAGGAGGCGATCGAGAAGGACGAACGTGTGGCGGTGCCGGTGTTCGAACTCTTTGCCAATCACAAACTGTCGATCTTCCTTGGCACATTCGTGGCGATGGTGACCTTCGTGCTGTTCTATATCGGCACGGCCTATCTGCTGTCCTATAACGTGAAAGTGCTGGAAATACCCTTCACGGACGCCTTGGTGATGCAGCTCTGGGGCGCCATCATCTTCGGGTTGGCGATCCCTGTTGCAGGGCTAGCGGCCGAGCGTTTCGGTCGCCGCGAGGTGCTGATTGTCACCACCATCCTGATCGCCGCATTCTCCTTCCTCGTGCCGGTTCTGATGGTGGCCAATGAAGGCGCGATCCTCTTGTTCGTCACGCTGTCGATGATGCTGATGGGCCTGACCTACGGCCTGATCGGCACCGCATTGGCCGCCCCGTTCCCGACCCGCGTGCGCTATAGCGGCTCGTCGATCACCTTCAACTTTGCCGGTATCGTAGGCGCCTCGCTTGCCCCCTATGCCGCAACATGGCTGCAGGCCAATTACGGGCTGGCCTATGTGGGCTACTATATGGGGGCTGCGGCGCTGATCACGCTGGCCTGTATCTTCGCGATTGGCCGCGAGAAGATCTAGGACCAACCGCCCTATCTGTCCGAACTGCCCCGGCCAATGGCCGGGGTTTTTCGTTGAACTGCTCCCGAATTGGGCAGGCTCGGCCCGGTCTCCGGCACAGCCATGCGAAACCGCCGATCCGGCTCGACATTGGCGAAGACCCTGCCCAATCTGCACCGGAACACAGCCGAAAGCCTGCCCCATGCCGATGTCATCGCTCTGGTCCGCCACCGCCCCCGCAGGGCCAGTCCTGCCCGCCCTGCAAGAGAGCCTGCACAGCGATGTGCTGGTGATCGGCGGCGGCTTGCAGGGCCTGTCCACCGCCCTGCATCTGGCCGAAGCGGGCACGGCGGTAACCCTTCTCGAAGCGGCAGATCCCGGTGAGGGCGGCTCGGGGCGCAATGGCGGGCAGGTCATTCCCGGCCTGAAGGACGACCCCGACACGCTGGACCGCCTCTTCGGGCCGGAAGCGACAGAGTTTGCCGGATCGACCGCGACCATGCTCTTCGATCTGGTCGCGCGGCTCGGGCTGGACTGCGATGCCGAGCGCACCGGCTGGATTCAGGCGGCAGACAAACAGGTGCTTCTTCCGGCGCTGGAACGGCGCATGTCCGAATGGCAGGCCCGCGGGGCCGATGTCGGTTGGCTCGACGCCAAGGCGATGGCCGCGCATACCGGCAGCCACCGGTTCAAGGGCGGCTGGATCGACCGGCGCGCCGGCCAGCTGCACCCGCTGAAACTGGTGCGCGCCCTGACCGCTGCGGCCTTGGCCGCAGGCGTGCAGATCTATGCCCGTTCGCCGGTGTGCAGCATAGCACGGCAGGGCCGCCACTGGGTCGCCACCCTGCCCGAGGGCGCGCAGGTCACAGCCGAGCGCGTGCTGCTGGCCACCAACCGCTACACCCCGCCGGATCTGCATCGCGGGCTAAGCCGCGCGACACTGCCCGCGCATAGTTTCCAGATCGCGACACGACCGCTCAGCACGTCAGAGCGCGCCCGTATCCTGCCCCGCCGCACCCCCGTCTCTGAAGCGCGGCGGGTCGGCACCTATTTCCGGCTGGGGCCGGAAAACCGGCTGCTGCTGGGCGGACGCGGCGATTTTACCGCCCCCGAGGGCCCGCGGCGCTTCCGCATGATCGAAGCCGAGATCCGCCGCCTCTATGGTGCGGGCCTGACGATGGAGCATTACTGGTACGGGCGTATCGCGATGACCCCCGACCACCGGATACGGCTTGTGGCCCCTGCCCCCGGTCTTTTTGCGGCCACGGGTTTCAACGGGCGCGGGGTGGCGCTGGCCACGGCGCTAGGCCAACGCATTGCCGAACATTTCCTGACCGGACGCCCGATGCCGCTGCCGGTCCAGACCCAAATGACCCAGATGCCCCTCTACGGGCTGCATCCCCTCTATGGCACCCTCGCCCTCCATTATTACCGCCTGCGCGATGCATTGGACTGCTAGGCAAACCGAATCGCTCGCGCGGCGCAAAATGCAAAGATCCGCGTCGTCGTTGCCTCTGCGTGAACAATAGCAAAATTACACCGCATATATTTCGGCCAACCCGACATAATCTTGCCCGATTGTGATCTTAGGAGCTTTGTTAACGACGATAAGCTAGTTGTAAGACGAGCCGACCGTCGCAGAGCGTCACAACCAGGGGTGGGAGGGAAATGCTCGAGTTTGAAAATGTCAGCAAGTCCTTCTGGACGGGCAAGCAGCGCAAGGTCATCCTTGATCGCGCCAGCTTCCGTGTGGAGCTGGGCAATTCGCTTGGCATCCTTGCCCCCAACGGCACCGGCAAGACCACCATTATCAACATGATGGCCGGTCTGGAAAAGCCCGACGAAGGCACGATTCGCAAAACCTGCCGCGTGTCCTTTCCGCTGGGATTCATGGGCGGCGTGGTCACCAAACACACCGCCCGCGAAAACGCGCGGTTCATCGCGCAGCTCTACGGTCTCGACCCCGATTATGTCGAGGCCTTCTGCCGCTGGCTTTGCGGCATTGCCGAATATTTCGATATGCCGGTCGGCACCTATAGTCAGGGCATGAAAGCGCGGTTCACCTTCTCGCTGCTGCTGGCTCTGGAATTCGATATTTACCTGATTGACGAGGGAATGCCCTCGACCACCGATGTGGTGTTCAACCGCAAGGCAGGGTCCATCCTGCGCGAAAGGTTGCAACGCTCGACGGTGATCGTCGTCTCGCACCAAGCCGAGACATTAGAGAAATTCTGTCGGACGGCTGCCGTGCTCCGCGATGGCCAACTTTATATGTTCGACACTCTGGAAGAAGCGAAGCGGATGTATGACTACACAGCCTAGGACCACCAAATATCGCATCCGCCGTCACGCGCTTCAGGCCAAAGCCACGCCGGTCGCACCCCCCGCAGGAACGCCCGACGCCGCCCTAACCAGTGCGCCCCAAACCGACGCGACCCTGTCGCGGGATGCCGCGCAAGCCGGAACCGTTGCCGCGCAACCGGCCAAACCGCAGCCGGAGCGGCCCCGCAATGCCGCTTTGGGCGCGATGGAGGAAAAGGACGCAGCCAAGGATCCGGCCGCCATTTTCGAACAGCATGATGACGGGTTCGGCGATATGAAATTTGCCGATGCCCAGCGGATGCAGCAGGAAGCCGAGGCCGAACAGGTTCTCGGCAAGGACGAGCTGACGCTGGAGGAAGAGATCGAGGCCATCCGCAAGGAAGGCCTGACCGGTCGCCAGCTACGCCTTGCCCGCCGTATGGCGCAAAAGCACAATATCGCGGCGACCTCGGATTTCGAGGCGGTGCTGCTGCTGCGTCGCAAGGGCATCGACCCGCTGGACCGCTCCAATATCCTGTCGCTGGTCAAACCGGGCAAAACCGAAAACCTGCCCGCCGTGCCGCCCAAACGCAGCCTGACCAAAACGAATGCGATGGCCGTCGCCACCGCGACACCCTCGCCCGCCGATATGATGACCGAGGAACATCGCGCCAGCGAGATCCTCGCCATCCAGCGCGATATCACCCGCAGGCGGCGGCGCAAGCTGATATTGCTGGCCACACGGCTGGCGTTTTTCGTCCTGCTGCCGACGGTGGTTGCGGCCTATTACTATTTCGTCATGGCCACGCCCACCTATGCCACCAAGACCGAATTCGTGATCCAGAAAGCCGATGGCGTCGCCTCCAGCGGGATCAGCAGCCTGTTCTCGGGCACGCAGCTGGCCACAAATCAGGATAGCGTCACGGTCCAGAGCTTCCTGCAATCGCTCGAAGCCATGAAGCGCCTCGACGCGGAACAGGGGTTCAAAAAGCACTTCCAGCAGGCATTCATCGACCCGCTGCAACGTCTTCCCACCCCCGCCAGCGATAACGAGGCCTATGCGCTTTACAAGAAGGTCGTCAAAATCGGCTATGATCCTTCGGAGGGGGTGATCAAGATGGAGGTCATCGCCGCCGATCCGGAAACCTCGGCCCGCTTTGCCAAGGCGCTGATCTCCTATGCCGAAGAACAGGTGGACCAGTTGACCTCCCGCCTGCGCGGCGACCAGATGCAGGGCGCGCGCGACAGCTATGACGATGCCGAGGCCAAGGTTCTGGCAGCACAACAGAAAGTGCTGGAACTACAGGAGAAACAGGGGGTGCTTGACCCCGTCTCCGAAAGCAGTCTGGTGATGGGGCAGGTGTCGGCCTTCGAAACGCAGCTCCAGCAGAAGCGGCTCGAACTGGGCCAGTTGCAAGACAACCCCAGCCCCAATGCCGCGCGCGTGGCCGGTGTCCAAGGCGATATCAGCCGCCTCGAAGCCCTGATCGCCAATCTGCGCAAGCAACTGACGCAGAAGACCTCCTCCACCGCCTCGCTCGCCGCCGTGACCGGTGATCTGCGTATCGCAGAGGCGGATCTGGCCACCCGTCAGGGCCTTCTGGCACAGGCGGCCCAGCAGATGGAAACCGCAAGGCTCGAAGCCAATAAACAGGTGCGCTATCTGGAAATGGGCGTGCGCCCCATCGCTCCGGATGCCCCGACATATCCCCGCGCGTTCGAGGATACGGTGGTGGCCTTCCTGATCTTTGCGGGGATCTATATGATGCTCTCTCTCACAGCCTCGGTGCTGCGCGAGCAAGTCTCAAGCTGACCCTCCCCGCCCGCGCAAAATGCCAAAATGCCACAAGCCCGCAGGTCCACAAGACCTTCGGGCTTGCCATACTCCAACGCGCGCAATAGGGCTTTGGGCCGACGCCGCCCGCCTTGCCTGCGGCCCGCCTCTCGGAAGGATTCCAGATGACCCCCTATGACCGCGCCCATGCCGCTATGACCGCCGAACCGGAAAACGATGCCCTGCGTCTGGCCGTTTACGACCGCCTTGCCGATGCCGAACTCTTCCTGCTGCTGGAAGACGAGGTCGAGGGGCAGGACATCCGCCCGCAGGTCTTCGAAGCCGAGGACGGGGCCTTCGTGCTTGCCTTCGATACCGAAGAACGCATGGCCGACTTCTGCGACGGCCCGATGCCCTATGCCGCCCTGCCCGGCCGGATCATCGCGCAGAATCTCGTGGGAGAAAATATCGGCCTCGGCATCAATCTGGGCGTGGCCCCCTCGGCCATGCTCCTGCCGCCCGAAGCCCTCGACTGGCTCAGCGAAACGCTGACCCATAGCCCGTCCCATATAACAGGCCGCCCCGTCAGCTTCGAGGCCCCCGCCCTTCCGCCCGCCATCCTCGGGCTACTGCTTCCGGCCTTCGAAGCCAAATTCGACCAACTGATCGGCGCGGCCACCCACGCGCTTCTGGGCGGCGTCACCTATGAAGACGGTCATAAAGGCCATGTTCTGGCCCTGCTGGGCACCCCTGAAAGCGCGCGTCCGGCCATCGCCAAAGCGATGGGCGAGGCGCTGACATTCTCCGGCCTTGATGCGGGCGAGCTGGATGTCACCTTCCTCGACGAGGACAGCGAGGCCGCCCAACGCCTGCTGGCCAAGGCGCTCGTGCTGCACCTCCCCGAGCATGAGCATGAGGAAGCTCCCGCCGCGCCGCAGGAAAAACCCAAAGGCCCCGGCATGGACCCGTCCAAACCGCCCATTCTACGATAGGACGGCCTGCGCCCACCCGTTCCAGCTGCTCTAAATATCCCGGGGTGAATTGGGGCCGTCAGGCCCCAAGAGGGGCAGCGCCCCTCACACGACCCCGCGCGCCAAAGCGTCGTCCACCGCCAGCCGCGCCATTTCCATGACCGCCTCGCGCGAATTGGCGGCGGCGATGAACCGCCCGTTATGGCAGAATTTCGCGCCCTTGACGCCCGAGGCCTCCTCCAGCGCCACACCGTTCAGCCCCGCCCAAGCGGCAGGCAGATCGGCTCGGTTCTCGAACCCCTCGTCAAATTTGCGGATCGTGCCCAAGGTCCAGTCTTCCGGACCGCGCGGCGTCACGACAAACCAAAGCTGGTCGGCCCCCGCCTTCACCACTGCCGGACGGAACGGCATGCCCGTCGGCAGTTCCAGAATACGCCCCTCACCGGCGGCGAGAATGGCCTCTGCCACCATGCCCGCCGCCCGCAGCTTCGCCGCAGAACGCGCCACCCGCGCTTCCAGAAAGGCGCGCGCAATGCCTACAGCCTGCCAGAATGTGCGGATTTCCCCCTCGGGGTCCTTATCGTCAAAGACCGGACGCAGGGTCTCGATCAGCCCCGGCAGGGTCATCGCCTGAAGCGCCCCCGCCTCGCCAGGGGACAGTTTGCCATTATCGACCAGATCAACCGGCTGCACGAAGCTGCGGTCCACGCCGTCATGCACCTCGTCCAGATGGGCCTCCGGCACGCCGGAGCTGCGCAGATAATCGCGCCCGAATTGTGCCCAGACCAGCCCGAAAGAACTCAGAGGCGCACCGTCCTCGCGCACAGGGGCCTCGCGCTGATGGTGATCGTAGATATTGCGGGCCGGATCGAAATCGCCGCCCACATCGTAAATCACACGGCCCTCTGCCGGCACCAGCCATTGCGGATCACGCGTGCGCACCAATTCGGCCTGAGGGAAAAGCCGTGTCAGAACGACTGTCGAAAACACTTCATCGGCATGGAAACCGCCCGAATGGGTCACAAGATGGGTGATGGTCATGGCGCGCGACCTCCAATAAACAACAATGGCCGCAAATAGGCAGGGCTTGCGTCGAAACACAAGCCCTGCCCGCAGCCGATCTCAAAGCCGGTCGTCCGGTCAAAGCCCCAGACGGTCGCGCAATTCGTAATACCACGAACCGATCACCGAATAGGGCACGCGGAAGGTCCGCCCGCCGGGGAAGGGGATCCAGCGCAGCTTGGCGAAAACGTCAAAGCGCGAGGCATCCCCGTCGATCGCTTCCGACAGAATCCGCCCAAACGTATGCGACCCCGTCACGCCGTGGCCCGAATAGCCATGCGCGTAATAGGTCGCATTCCCCAGCCGTCCCATCTGCGGCACGCGCGAGAAGGACAGCGCGAAATTGCCCGACCACGCATAGTCGATCTTCACATCGGAAAGCTGCGGGAAGACCTTCATCATATTGCCCCAAAGCTTGGCCTTGATGTCCTTCGGGTCGGTCCCGCCATAAACGGTGCCACCCCCGAACAACAGCCGCTTGTCGGCAGACATACGATAGTAATCAAGGATATAGCGCACATCCTCGATACAGGTATCGGCGGGCATCAACGCGCGCGCACGGTCCTCGCCCAAGGGCTCGGTCGCCATCACCTGCGTCGAGACCGGCATCACGCGGTTTTCCAGATCGGGCACCACATGGCCCAGATAGGCATTGCCGCACAGCACCAGAATGCGGCAGGTGATCTGCCCTTTTTCGGTCTTGATCACCGGACGCGCCGCCTGCGTGTCCACCGATACCACCGGAGACATCTCGTAGATCGTGCCGCCATTGGCCTCGATGGCCGCCGCCTCGCCCAGGCACAGGTTCAGCGGATGCATATGTCCGCCCGTGGGGTCGATCATGCCGCCCACATAAAGATCGGTCGCGGCATGCTCGCGGATTTCCGCCTTGGTCAGCATCCGCTGGTCGCACAGACCATAGCTCTCCCAAAGCTGCTTTTTCTCCTCGAGCTCGCGCATATGCATATCATTGAAGGCGGCAAACACATTGCCATCCTTCAGATCGCATTGAATGCCATAGGTCGAGACGCGCTCGCGGATGATCTTGCCACCCTCGGTCACCAGCCCCGCCACAAAGCGCGCGGTGTCCTGACCATAGGATTTACCGATCTTCTGCAGGCTGGCATTCAGCCCGTTGACGATCTGCCCGCCATTGCGCCCCGACGCGCCCCAGCCGATGCGCGCGCCCTCGACGACCGTTACCTGATAGCCCTTCTCGGCCAGATGCAGCGCGGTCGAAAGCCCCGAAAAGCCTGCGCCGACGACGCAGACATCGGCCTCCTGCGCCCCTTCCAGCTGCGGGCGCAGCGGTGCGGGGTTGGCGGAAGCCGCATAATAGCTGCCCGTATGGGCACCCGTTCCGGCGTAAGAAACAGACATCAGACTGCCTCCAGATAGCTGTGGAATTCGAAATCGGTCACATGGCGGGTGAAGCGGCGCAGCTCCTGCTGCTTGCATTGCACGAACATCCGCTTGAGACGTTTGGAGTAGATCTGCTCGATATGCGGCCCGCGGGCAAAGGCGTCAATAGCCGAGGCCCAATCCAGCGACAGATGGTCCAGATCCAGCGAATAGGCATCGCCTTCAATCGGTTCCGGCGGCTGCCATTCGCCCTCGATCCCCAGAAGCGCGCCACCCAGAATAGAGGCCAGCACCAGATAGGGGTTGGCATCGGCGCCTGCCACACGATGCTCGATCCGGCGGGCCTTATGGTGACCGCCCGGAATACGGATCGCGGCGGTGCGGTTCTCATAGCCCCAAGCCACCGAGGAGGGCGCGTGGCTTCCGGGCAGCAGACGGCGGAAGGAGTTCTCATGCGGTGCGAAGACCAGAGCATTCTCCTGCATGGTGCGCAACAGCCCCGCGACCGCATGGCGCAAGAGGGGCGTGCCCTCTTCGCCGCCATTGTCAAAGGCGTTATTGCCGTCCTTGTCCTGCAGCGAGAAATGCACATGCATCCCCGAACCAGCGCGGTCGCCGTAGGGTTTCGCCATGAAGGTCGCGGCAAAGCCGTGCTTGCGGGTGATCCCGCGCACCAGCCGTTTGAACAGCACCGCATCATCGGCAGCCCGAAGCGGGTCGTCGACATGCATCATGTTGATTTCAAACTGCCCTGCCCCGTTTTCCGAAATCGCGGTATCGGCGGGGATATTCTGCGCGCGGCAGGCGTCATAGATCTCGTTCAACAGCTCGTCAAAGTGCTGGAGTTCGTCCAGCGACAGCGCGCCATCGCTATCCAGCCGCTTGCCGGTCACCGGCGAACAGGGCGGCTGCGGCGTGGCCTCCGAAGGGTCCACAATGTAAAATTCCAGCTCGGTCGCCACCACCGGCGTCAGCCCCAGCGCCTTGAAACGGTCGCAGACGCTTGCCAGCGCGCGGCGCGGATCGCCCATGAAAGGCGTGCCATCCTCATTGGCCATCCATAGCTGCGCGAAGGCCGCCGGACGCGAGGTCCAGCTGATCAGGCTCAACGGCCGCCCCGTAAAATCACCGATCCCGTCGGCATCGCCCGTATCGAAGACCAGCTCCGACCCTTCGATATCCTCCCCCCAGATATCCATCCCCAGCAAGGACAAGGGCATCCGCAAAGAGCCGTTCTTGACCTTGTCGACATGTTCAATCGGCAGGCGTTTCCCCCGCATGACCCCGTTCAGGTCGCAGATACAGGCAAAGACGGTCTCGACATCCGTCTCGTTTTCCAGGTCGTGTTTGACGCGGCTTGTCATGATTGCTCCCGCAAAAATGTGATAGCATTTTTTTCATTGTGATAGCATTATGAGAGTCTGTCAACTCGTCGTGGTGACCATGAGCAAAGAAACATGTATTCCAGATCTGCCTCCCTATGCCGGTGATACGGTGCAGGACCATTGTTACCGAAGGCTCCGCCATGCGGTGATGCTGGGGCTGATCGCCCCCGGCACGCAGCTGACCCTACGCGGGCTGGCCGAGCAGATGAAACTCAGCCCGACCCCGATCCGCGAGGCCGTGCGCCGTCTCAGTTCCGAACGCGGCATCGAAGTGCTGGGCAACCGCCGCCTGCAAATCCCGCAGATGACGGCGGGCCGTTTCGAAGAACTGATCGCGCTGCGGGTCATGCTTGAAACCCATGCCGCCCTGCGGGCGCTGCCGCATATCACGGACCGGCAGATCGACCAGATGGAGGCGCTTGACCGCGAGATGGATCTGGCAATCCAGCGTCAGGATCTGGACGAGCTGACACGGCTCAATCAGGTGTTCCACCGGATGCTTTATTGCGCCAACCCCGATCATGCGGCCCAACCGATGATCGAAAGCCTGTGGCTACAGCTCGGGCCGTTCCAGCGCCATGTGCTTGGCGGCATCACCGACCACTACAAGATCGACCGCCATAAAGAGATGCTGGCCGCCCTGCGCGCCCGCGCAAGCGAGGCCCTCAGCACCGCGCTGCGTGCCGATATCACAGATGGCTCGATTCGCGTCGGGCGCAGGGCGTTGGGCCTGCCCGAAACAGGTCCAACCTCATGAAAAAGGCCGCGAATTCGCGGCCTTTCCTCGGGTTTCCATCTTATGCCACGCGCTGTTCGCTTTCCTCTTCCGGCTCGATACGGAAGACCGAAACCTCTTCTTTCAGCGAACGGGTCTCGGCAGAAAGCGCCCTGACCGCCGCCGAATTTTCCTCGAACATGGCCGCGTTCTGCTGGGTCACCTGATCAAGCTGGTTGATCGCATTGGTGATCTCGGACACGCCCGCGGCCTGCTCGGAGGCCCCGGCCTCGATCGAACGCACCATACCATCCACCTCGCGGATAAGCGCCTCGATCTGGGTCAACGCCTCGGAAGAGCGGTTGGTCTGTTCGACCCCGCTGCGCACCTGCACTTCGGAGGTGGACAGCAACTGCGAGATATCGCGCGCGGCCTCCGACGACCGCTGCGCCAGCGCCCGCACCTCGGAGGCCACCACCGCAAAGCCGCGCCCCGCCTCGCCCGCACGGGCCGCTTCCACCCCCGCATTCAGCGCCAGAAGATTGGTCTGGAACGCGATATCGTCGATCACCGAGGTGATCCGGTTGATCTGCTCGGAGCTTCTCTCGATCTCGGCCATCGCCTCCACGGTGCCCTGCACGATATGGTGGCCATCGGTCGCGGTCTGCAAGGTGCGCGACACGGCCGAGGTCGCATTGCGGGCATTTTCCAGCGCGTTCGAGACCGAAGACGACATTTCGTTCATCGCCGCTGCCGTTTCCTCCAGCGACGCCGCCTGAGTCTCGGTGCGCCGCCCCAGTTCGGACGAAGCACGGTCGATCTGCACCGTCTCGGCCTCAAGCCGGATCGCGCTTTCGCGAATCGCTCCGGCCATGCGGGCCATATTCTTGATGGCCGCGTTGAAATCGCGCCGCAGCCCCTCGTAGGACTCGGGGAACGCCTGATGGATCGCAACCGTCAGATCCCCATCCGACATCCCTGCCAGAGCCTGCCCGAGCTGGCCCACCACCCGTTCCTGCTCTTCCATCTGGCGGCGACGTTCGGCATCGGCGGCGCGGCGCTGCGCCTCGTTTTCCTCGCGCAACCGGTCCTCTTTCTCGCGCGCTTCGCGTTCGGCGACCGCCTGCATCTCGCGCAGCTCCGTCTGCTTGCGCATCGCCTCTTCCTCGGCGCGATGACGCTCGGCCTCGGCCTGCGCCTGCAACCTGTCCAGATCGGCCTTCTCGATCAGCGCAATCCGGAATCCCTCGATCGCCCGCGCCATCGCGCCAATCTCGGTCTGGGAGGTGATATAGGGCACCGGCGTTTCGGTATCGCCCGCGCCCATCGCTTCCATCCGGCCCTTGATCCGGGTGATCTGGCGCACCGTATCCCGCGCCAGCAGCCCCGAGATCACCGCAAGTATTGCCAGACTGATCCCCATCGTGACCAGGCTCATTGTGCGCAGATGGGACAGGGACGCCGCAATATCGGAGACATAGGATCCGGTCCCGACGATCCAGTTCCAATCGGGGAACAGCGTGACATAGCCCAACTTGCTTTCCACCGCCCCCGTATCGGGATTGTTGAAATAATAGACCAGCGGACCACCGCCCTGTGTCTGGGCAATCTTGCCCATCTCCACAAAGATCTTCTGCCCTTTGACATCCTCATAGGCAGACTGGTCCTTGCCGATCCATTCCGGCTTATGCGGATGGACCTGATAGACCATATCGGTATCGAAAACGAAAAAATATCCGCTGCCTTCAAAATGTAGGGCCGTCAGTTCCTCGCGACCGGTCTCGCGCGCCTGATCGGGGGTCATTTTCCCCTGTTCGACCTGTTTCTGCAGATGTTCCAGAATACTGACCGCCGTCTGGGTCACATCGCGCAGGTGCTGCTCGCGCATATGATAGGCATTATCGACAGAAAACTTCAGCAAAAGTTCAGACGTCCCGAACAGGGCTAAAGCGGCAAGCAGAACGATCCCGTAAAGGCGCGCCCGCAGTGATTTGAACCAAGCCAATTTGTTACATCCCGTGTGTAATCCGATTGGAAAGGTTATCGCCTGATAAACTTAATATAAGCCGAACACCGGAATGGTCACAAAATAACACATTGGAATATTTGTATTTATTGAATCCGCCCACCACTATGCCGCGAAAACAGGCAGCGCCAGAAGGCCCCGTTTCCCCACGGAGTTGCAGAATCACCATGCGTCAACACAGCGGCAGATCTTGAGGCGAAGGGAGAAAAGGAAACGGCGGCTTCCAGGGAGGAGGAGAGGAAGCCGCCGCGTAGTCCCGAGGCTCAGGGAGGAGGAGGAGCCTCAAGAATTCCTTGAGACCTTTCTAGCCTGTCCTGACGCGAATGAATACTTCGGAATGAGCATGGCAGCACTTCGCCACGCGCATGGCCCAAGCCGATGCGCGCTGCGATACACCTCTCGAAGAGGCAGGCAATCTATGGCTAACTCACACCGACACGGATCTGCCCGACGGGAAGACCCCAAACACCTTGCCATGTTCCACCCCCGCTATACTGCCCTTGCAAAGACACTGCGGGACCGGACCATGTTCACCGAGCGCATACTTGAAGGCCGAAGAACAAAAGGCAAGCATTATTTATCAGTTTCGCAATATTGTTAGATTACGCGCGTTCTTGCAGAAATTCGGAGGGGCTTCGGGATGTGCCGGATAATAGGACAGCTCCGACAGGCAGTCGCAGGCATGCGAACAGGTTCTGCACAGATCGACCATCCGGTCGAACTCGTGGCGCGGCAGCGCCTGACGGTGCAGCAGGTCGGTGACATCCATCCCCGCCCGCCGCGCCATCCCGCGCAGCAACCAAAAATGCAGACTGTTCTCTTGATCAATGATCATCAAATTCTTTCTGGAAATAAAAAGGCCCCGAGGCGGGGCCAAGGCAGGTGTCTTGCCGCTATTCCGCCGCGATCGGTCGGTCATCGGTGTCGATAAGGCGCCGCAAACGCGACATCAGCAGGCGGTTATTGCAATAATCGGGGGCCTGCGCCACGACGCCCTCGCGGTCTTCCGGCGCCTCCTGTGCGGCCAGAAACCCCTGACACGCCTGCGGATTCGCGCATTTCGTGCAGCGCGTGACCGTCTCGCTCCATCCCGTATCCGACATCAGGCCCTTGGCTTTGGCCTGCGTGAAATCCACCCCCACGACATCGCCCATACGGGAAACAAGCGCGGCATGTTTGTTCAGCGTTCTAGGATCGGTCATCAGCGCCCCCATACATAAAGGGCCGCTTTGGCCCCATGCCGCCAAAGGTGCACCACCGGCATCGGTTAAACTTTGATATGGATCAACCGGCGCTTCGCAACCCTACGTTACATTTCCCAACGCCGCCGCGCGGGCGCGAATGGACGCCGCATCTTCGGGCAGGGCCATCTGCTGTTCCGACAGCGCCGCCGCCCGTTGCGCCATCGCACGGGCCGGCACCACAAAACGGCGGTCGGTCATGCAAAGCCCCGCCAGCACATCCTGCAAACGCGTTGCCACCTCGATCTGGGCCGCCCCGTCGCGCCCGATCGCATCGAACGCATTGCGGATCAGCCCCTCGGGATCCAGTTCGCGGGCCATGACCCGCAGGCAGCGCACCTCCTGCGGCGCGGGGCGATGGCGGGCCCAATCCACCAGCACCACCATCAACCGCCCCAGAATATCAATCGCCGTGCCCGGATCATTGACCGCAGGCGACAGCGCCCGCGACGCGATCTCGGACATGGCGCGCAGCCCGAATTCGGGGTCCTGCTCATAGGAACGCGCATGGCCGATGCTGAACCCCGCGCGCATCTTGTCCTCCGCCGCGCGCCGCGCCTGCGCATCCTCCAGCAGCGCATCGCACCGCAAAAGCACCGTTCCCGGATGCGCGAAGGTGCCCGGTTGCGCCAGTATCCAGATCCGGCAATCCATCATCTGGGCGATCTGCTGCAGATAATCGGGGTCCACATGCTGCACATGCCCTGCCCCTTCGGCCATCACCGGCCAGCTTCCCACGGGCGGCTCCTGCCAGTCGGCGCAGCCCAGCACCGGATCCTCGGCACGCCGCATCAACGCCTGTCGCGTGGCCTCCTCCACCCGCGAGGCGGTGTCCTCAAGGCGCCCGAACTCGCTCAGGTGCTGGATCCAGCGCAGCAGCATGATGACAATCACCGCCACCACCGCAATAGTCACCGCAAACAGCACCAGCCGACCGGAATCGCCATAAATGCCGGTTTCCAGAGTGATGATCCCCACCAGCGCATAGACAAAGGCCCCGATGAAAGAGGCCAGCACATGCTGGGTCAGCCGGTCCGATTGCAGCAGCGTGATCGCCCGAGGCGTCGCCGATCCCTGCGCGGCACTGAAGGCCGAGACCATGATCGACAGCGAGAAGGTCGACACCGTCAGCATCGACGAGGCGATGATCTCCAGCAGGCTCTCGATGGCATTGGCACTGACGCTGAACCCCAGATCCTCGGGCACCAGCCGCCCGATGGCCGCAGCCCCCAAGGCGGTCAGAACCCCCAGAACCCCGAAGGCGCTGACCCGCACCCAGATCCGCTCGAACACCCGTTTGATATGCCAGCGCCAACGCGACATGCCGCCTCCTTCATCGCGCATGTCCCCATGCCATGCAGTGCGGATCTAGCGCATCAGCCCCGCCTGCCAAGCCTGTCAGACCTTGGAGGCCAGACGCTTTTTCTCGATTGCCCGCATCGTGGCGCGCACATTGGCCATGCGCGCGCGGTTCGAGGGATGGCTGCTGAAGATATCCTGCTCGGGGTCCGAGATGCGCTTGAAGAACTGCGCCCCGCGGATCGGGCTGTAGCCCGCGCGATAGGCCAGAACCGTGCCCAGACTATCGGCCTTCATCTCGTAATCCTTGGCCCGCGTCAGCGCGCCCATCTCTGCCCCCAGATGCTGCGCCTGCCGCACCTGACGGTTCGAGGCCCCCTGCGAGGCGATGATCGTGCCCATCAGCACGGCCCCCGTCTCGGAATCATCGGCCTTGAGCGCCAGATGCCCCAGAATATGATGCGCCGCCTCATGGCCCATCACAAAGGCCAGCTCGTCCTGATTGATCGCCTGCGAGATCAGCGTCAGGTTGAAGGCCAGAACGGGGCGGCCCTGCTCGTCAAGGGTCTGGAACGCATTCGGCTCGGGATCGGGGCGGTCATCCACCATGATCCGGAAATCGCAGCTATGGGTCTGGGCCAGCTGGTGATGGCGGCAGTAGTCCTCGATCACCGGCTCCATCCGATGCGCGGCGGCCATGAAGTTCTTTGCCGCGGCCTCGGGTGACAGAAGCTGGGTGCTCTGGGTGAAGTTCATCGCTTCCCCGTCGCGCCCCGCAGCCCCGCTGGTTGCCATCGGATCGGTCGCACAGCCCGCCAGTGCCAGAAACGCAGGCACCACAAGAGCCGAAACACACAAGACCGAAATTCGCATAATGGGCAGGTCCTTTCCAAAGGGGCATCCGTTCAGCCTAGCCCCCTTCCCCATAGGTGGGAAGAGCCTGTGCGATCAATTTTCAACGCAGTGTAAACAAGGCACGATTTGCTCTGGCGGGCGGCAGGAATATCTGCCAGACTTTCCTTATGTTCACCATCGAGCACGAATTTGACGCCACCGTGATCACCCTCGTTGACGAGGGCGATGACCCACGGGATTACCTGCAGGAAGACATCAAGATTGAATCCTTCGAGGATTGTGTTGTTGTCGAGCAGCTAGACGAACAGACGGACACGGTCCAACGGGTCGTGTTCTCTCATGCACAGCTTCGCGAACTGGCGGCCTCCCTCAACCTGCCGGAGGGCGTCTATCGCATGAAGCAGATCGATACCACCGAGGGCGACACCGCCTCCGAAGACTGACCCCTGCGCGCCGCGCGCTTTCTGTTTTCTATGGTTTCTTGCCCTGAAAAAGGGCATTCAGAAACCAGCCGGACCGGTTAGAACAGGAACGCCCATGTTTTCAACGCTCAAACGCGCCCTCGCTGTCTCGCTTTGCCTTGCAGGCCTGACCTCGCCCGCCTTGGCCCGATCCGGCACGGATGTCACCTTCGTGCAGGCGGTCGAGCCGCAGGGCCTCGACCCCACCTCTGGCTCGCCCGTCGCAGCGGGACAGGTCACATGGGAAAACGTCTTCGAGGGGCTCGTCGCGATCGACCGGAACGGCCAGATCCAGCCGCAACTGGCCAGAAGCTGGCAGATTTCGGAAGACGGGCTGACCTACCGTTTCGCGCTCCAGCCCGATGTGCAGTTCCACAACGGCGCGCCCTTCAGCAGTGCCAGTGCGAAATTCACACTCGACCGGCTGCTTTCGGATCAGTCCACCAACGGGCAGAAGGCGCTGTTTTCGGCCATCGAGACGGTCGAGGCCCCCGATCCGCAGACCCTTGTGCTGCATCTGTCCCACCCCGATTCAGACCTGCTCTACTGGCTGGGCTTTCCCGCAGCCGTCATGGTCGACCCCGCCTCTGCCGCCAGCAATGCCACGCAGCCTGTGGGCACCGGCCCGTTCAAGGTCGATGAATGGCGCAAGGGCGACCGCGTCCTGATGTCGGCATGGGACGGCTATTGGGGCACCAAGCCCGCCCTGTCGCATGTCACCGCACGGTTCATCGCGGACCCGCAGGCGCAATCCGCGGCGCTGCAATCGGGACAGGTCGATATCATCTCCGAATTTGCCGCGCCCGAGCTTTTCGACCGTTTCACCAAGGATGCCCGCTTTACCACCCATGTCGGCAGCGGCGAGATGGAGGTGGTGGCCGGCATGAACAATGCCCGCAAACCCTTCGATGACCTGCGCGTGCGTCAGGCGCTACAGATGTCGATTGACCGCTCCATGCTGATCGAGGCGGTGAAGTCGGGCTATGGCACGCCCATCGGCACGCATTTCTCGCCCGCCAGCCCCTATTACGAGGATCTGACCGGCGAATATCCCTATGATCCGGCCCGCGCCCGACAGCTTCTGGCCGAGGCAGGCTATCCCGATGGTTTTGCCTTCACCTTCAAGGTGCCCACCCGCAGCTATGCCCAGCGATCTGCCGAAATTCTTCAGGCCTTTTTCCAGCAGATCGGTGTGACCGCAACGATCGAGCCCTCGACCTTCCCTGCCACATGGATTCAGGATGTCTTCAAGGACAGCAATTACGACATGACCATTATCGGCCATGCCGAGCCGATGGATATCGGCATCTATGCGCGCTCGCCCTATTACTTCAACTATCACAGCGAGGCCTTCAGCGCCGCGCTTTCCGCAATCTCGCGAGCGCGGGACGAGACCGCACGTGCCGCCGGTTACCACAAGGCGCAAGAGATCCTCGCCCATGACCTGCCCGCGCTTTTCCTCTATTCCGACCCCAAGCTGGGGGTGTGGAAGGCCGGACTGACGGGGGTCTGGGAAAATGGTCCCGTGCCCGCCAATGACATGACGGATGTGCGCTGGACCAGCGACTAACAGATTTTTCCGTAATTTCAGGAAAATGCGAATGCCTTGGGTTAAAACGGTTTTCAAACGTCTTGCGGGGCTGGCCCTGACGGTTCTGGCGGCCTCGGTGGTGATTTTTCTGGCGGTTTCGCTGGCGCCCGGAGACCCCGCACAGATCATGCTGGGCACCTCGGCCCAGCCCGATACCCTTGCCGCCTTGCGCCGCCAGCTTGGCCTCGACCAGCCGCTCGTCTGGCAATATCTGCACTGGCTGGGGGGCATTGTGACGGGCGATCTGGGGCGCTCCTATACCTATGGCACGCCAGTGGCCACGCTGATCGGCCAGAAGCTTCTGGTGACGCTGCCGCTGACGGCGCTGGCCACCACCCTCGCCCTTGCCATCGCCCTGCCCCTTGGGGTCTGGTCGGCGGATCGCCCGAATGGCCCTGTCGATATTCTGGGCCAGATCCTCAGCCAGTTCGGCATTGCCATCCCGAATTTCTGGATCGGCCTGCTGCTGATCCTCGGGCTGGCGCTTGGCACGGGCTGGTTTCCGTCCGGTGGCTTCGAGGGATGGGACACGGGGCCCTCGGCGCTGCTGTCCCTGATCCTGCCCGCCATCGCACTGGCCCTGCCGCAGGCCGCCGTTCTTACCCGCGTCACCCGCACCGCCGTGCTCGATATCACAGGTCAGGACTTCATCCGCACCGCCCGCGCCAAGGGCCTGTCGCGCCAGCGCGCCCTGTGGCAGCACGTGCTGCCCAATGCGCTGGTGCCGGTGGTGACCATGCTGGGGCTGCAAATTCCTTTTCTCATCTCGGGCGCGGTGCTGGTGGAAAATGTCTTCAACCTGCCCGGCATCGGCAGTCTGGCCTATCAGGCACTGGCGCAGCGGGATCTGATCGTGGTGCAGAATACCGTGCTGCTCTTTGCCACCCTCACCCTTGTGTCGAACGCGCTTGTCGATCTGGCCTATCTCGCGCTTGATCCGCGCCTACGGAGCCGGTCATGAGCCGCCTCTCCCTTGCCCTTGGCGGCACGCTGACCGCAGGCTTTGCCGCCACCGCCCTCCTGTCGCGCCTCTGGACCCCGCAGGACCCGACCGCGATGAACCTCCTCGCCCGCCTGAAAGCGCCGCTGGAACACGGGCTTCTGGGCACGGACCAGATCGGGCGCGATGTCGCCTCGATCCTGATGGCGGGCGCGTGGACCTCGCTGGGCACAGCCTGCCTTGCCACCCTCGCGGGGGGGCTGGTGGGCACCGCCCTTGGCACACTGGCCGAGGGCCGCATCGCGCGCGCGGTCATGGCCGCCAACGCCATCCTCTTCGCCTTTCCGCCGGTGCTGTCGGCGATCCTTCTGGGCGCGGTCCTCGGCCCCGGAGGCCCCACCGCCATTCTGGCCATCGCGCTCTTCATGATCCCCGTTTTTGCCCGCATCACCCGCGCCGAGGCCCTGCGCGTCTGGACACAGGACTATATCCTTGCCGCGCGCATGGCCGGAAAATCGCGCGCCCGTATCACCCTCGACCATGTGCTGCCCAATATCTCGGGCCAGATCATCGCGGAACTCTCGATCCAGACAGGGCTGGCCATTCTGGCCGAGGCGGGGCTGAGCTTTCTGGGCATGGGCAGCCCGCCCCCGACCCCGAGCTGGGGCCGGATGCTGTCCGACGCCCAGACCTATCTCACGCAGGCCCCGCATCTGGTGCTGGCACCGGGGCTTGCCATCGCGCTTGCGGTGCTGGGGCTCAACCTGCTGGGCGACGGCATCCGCCACCGGCTTGATGCAAAAGGGCGGGCATGATGCTCCATATCGACAACCTGTCCATCCGCTTTGGCGATGTCTGCGCCACACACCGGATCTCGCTCTCGGTCGCCAAAGGCGAAACCCTTGGCATTGTCGGGGAATCCGGTTCGGGAAAATCCATGCTGGCTCTGGCAACCATCGGCCTGTTGCCCGCCAAAGCCCGCGCGACGGGGCGCATCCTGTTTGACGGCACCGACCTTCTGGGCCTGCCCGACAAGGCCCTTGATGCCTATCGCGGCGCACGTATCGGCATGATCTTTCAGGAACCGATGAGCGCGCTCAATCCCGCCATGACCATCGGGCGGCAGATCACCGAAGGCATGCGCCTGAGCGGCCTGTCCCGCGCCGCCGCCCGCAGCCATGCGCTCGGGCTGCTCGACCGCGTGCAGATCCCGCAAAGCCGCGCCCGCAGCTACCCGCATGAACTGTCCGGCGGGCAGCGCCAGCGCGTCTGCATCGCCATCGCCCTTGCCCGCCAGCCGGACCTGCTGATCGCGGACGAACCGACCACCGCGCTGGACACCACCGTGCAGGCCGACATCCTCGACCTGCTGGACAGCCTGCGCCGCGAATTCGGCCTGACCATGCTCTTCATCTCGCATGATCTGGGCGTTATCAACCGCATAGCCGACCGCGTGATGGTGATGTATCGCGGCACCCATGTCGAAACCGGCCCGACCGCGCAGGTGCTGCACGCCCCCGCACAAGACTATACAAAACGCCTGATCGCCGCCCTGCCCCGCCGCCAGCCCCCCCGCCAGCCCCAGCCCCGCCGCACCGCGGCCCCGCAAAGCCCCGCCTCATGACCCTGCTGCGCCTGCATCGCCTGACCCGCCATTACGGCGATACGCCCGCGCTCAGCGCGGTGGACCTGCAGCTTGCGCAGGGCGAGATCCTCGGGCTGGTGGGGGCGTCCGGCTCGGGCAAATCGACGCTGGCGCGGATCGTCATGGCGCTCGATTCCCCCAGCTCGGGCGAGGTGCATCTGGCGGGCCGCAATCTCTTCGCCCTGCCGCCCAAGGCCCTCAGGGCCGCGCGCGCCGATATGCAGATGGTCTTCCAGGACCCCTATAGCTCGCTCGATCCGCGCCGCAAGATCGGCACCAGCGTGGCCGAACCGCTGCATCTGCGCCCCCTGCCCCGCGCCGAACGCAATGCCCGCATCGCGCAGGCCCTGACCGAGGTCGGGCTGGCCCCCGAAGATGCCGAGAAATACCCCCACCAGTTTTCCGGTGGCCAGCGGCAGCGCATCGCCATTGCCCGCGCCCTGATCCTGCGCCCGAAACTGCTGGTCGCGGACGAACCCACCTCGGCCCTCGATCTGGCCGTGCAGGCCCAGATCCTCGACCTGCTGCGCCACCTGCGCGACAGCCACGGCCTTGCCATCCTGCTGGTCACCCATAACCTTGCTGTGGTGGAGGCGCTCTGCGACCGCGTGGCGGTGATGCAGGCGGGGCGCATCGTGGAAACCGGCCCGACCGCACAGGTGCTGGAGGCCCCGACCCACCCCTATACGCAACGGCTCATGGCCGCAGAACTGCCCCTAACGCCCTGATCCTGTGCCGGATCGGGGCCGTTTTCCGGCCGGTTCGGCACCCCAAAGCCCTCACAAGCACCCGTTTACAGGAGCACCGTAAACGGGTGCCAAATGGCCAGCCCCACGCCATAGGTGCCCATATGCAGGAGCCGGAAAGCAAAAGGGCCGCCCCTCCGGCAGCCCCCTGAAGCACCCGTTTACAGGACGGATCTATTGCGGGCTTTCCAGCCAGTAGGCCAGCTTCGCCAGCAGCGCATCGACCATTTCCCCATCCACTGGCCCGCCCTCGATCCGGATCGACCAACCCGATTGCTCCGGCACAGAGCGCAGCGTGACCCCGCTTGTCAGCTTGCGCACCTCCCGCGCCTTCTCGGCCCGTGGCGCAGGCTTTTTCGGGCGGCCTCCGCGCGCAGGGTCGGCCTCGACCGGCTCAAGCTGGGTCAGCGCTTCCTGCACCATCTCCGCCTCGTCCGCGGCGCTCTCCGGCTCTCTCTGCGCCAGCAGATCGCGCAGCCGCGCCTCCGCCCCGCCGCGCAATGCCGCGGCCAGTTTCAGCCCGTCACGCTCCTTCATCATCTCGGGGAAGCGCAGCATATCGCCCAGCTCTTCGAAGATCAGCGCGAAAGACCGGATTTTCGACCGCTTGCCTTTCGATGCCATCGGAAACAGCGCATCCACCGCCGCCTCCACATTGATAAACGCGCCCTGCTGGCTGGCAATCACGGCAATCCGGCCTCGTTCGAAATGGCTGAGATTGGCGCGGATCTCGTTTTCCTCGATCATCGCGGCAAAGGTGCCGCCCATCGCCTCGGGGTCGCGCAAGACGGCACGGATCGTTGCGTATTGCGGCTTGTCGGTCAGCTCCTGCAACGCCTGCACAGCGCGCAAACGGCGATACCCCGACAACAGCCCATAGCGGAAACCACGCCCGTCCTCGGCCAGCGGATAGACCTCGACCGGCAGGCGCAACCCGTTGGCGGCAATCGACATCTGCAATTCCTGCATGTCTTCCGCATCCAGCACGACACGGTCGCGCACCAGCGCATCCGCATCAATCTCGGCCAGCGGAATCTCCAGCATCACCAGTCCGGCTTCGGTCTTCTGGCGGAAGCTTTCCGCATCGTTACGGTCGCGCGCGGCCCGTTCACGATCCTCTGCCGGACGCGGGTCATAGGAACTGGCCGTCTCCGCCGCGACCTGCGCGATCGGGGCCGCCGTAAAGGCCCGCGAGGAGGTTTCGCGGCGAAACTCGTCTTCCAGACGGCTCAGATCATCAGCACTCGGCGCGATCAGTTTTCTCCGTTTAGCCATGCTCAGCCCTCCTCACTCTGGCCCGCCAGTTCGGCCTCATTCAGCTTCATATCACGCCACCAGGTGCCAAGGATCACCTCCTTCACCTCGGCCCAGGTGCGGTCGAATGTTTCCCGTCCGCGAATATAGGTATCGCGGTTGAAGTCGCGGTAATCGATCTCGTAGATACCCGAAACCTGCTCGCCCGCCTGCCCGACCATAGCCGTCACTTCCTGACGGTAGGTCGTCATGAAATCCCCGAAATAGGCCTGCACCACATTGGCCAGATCGGTCTGCTGCGCCGCATCGAAACGGGTCACAATCGCCCGCACAGCATCCCATTCGAAGCCGATCTCCGGCAAACCATCCGCCCGCCGCTGACGGTTTTCACCATCCTCGATAGAGGCAAAGGTCGAATAGATCATATCGAAAAACCGGCCCGTAGAGTCGAATTCAAGGAAAGACGCCCCAAGCGGCACCAGCAGAATATCCGCCGCCGCAAGCGCATTGATCGTAAGGTACCCAAGTGCGGGAGGCGTATCGAGAAAGACCAGATCGTAGTCATCCAGAATGCCGCCGTCGCTCAGGGCATTTGACAGGGCATCCCACAGCGGCCAGCTCCGCAGCTGCATCCGCCAGACGGGGACCTGAAATTCGGCCCAATACAGATTGAGCTGCGCCCCGATCAGATCGATATTGGGCCAATGCGTCTTCTGGATAAGGTTTCGCGGCGAAACCTCCAGCGCCTCTTTCAGGGTTTCGTCCAAGGCGTAAGTCGGTTGGCCACCGGCTTCACGGATACGATTTTCGGCTTGTAATGCAGTGGCATAGTCGCGGGCCAGCAGCGGGAAGGCGGTCTGCCATTCATCGGCCACCTGACCGCCCATCACCGAAGTCATTGAGCCTTGGCTATCAAGGTCGATGACCAGCACCTTATAGCCGTCCAGCGCGGCGGACATCGCCAGATGCGCGGCAGTCGTGGTTTTGCCGACGCCGCCCTTGAAATTGGCAACCGCCACGACCTTCGCCGGTAAACCTTCCGGTCGCCACGGTTTATACTGCCGGTTCTGCGCGCCTTCTTCCGCGAAATGCTCGCGCAGGATCAGGATATCTTCCAGCGTGAACCATTTGGAACCGCTGTCCCCGTCGCCCTGCGGCAGTTCGGGATTGGCCTTCAGCACGCGGCGCAGATGGGCGGGCGCGACAGGAATAAGATATTTACAGATTTCCCAGATCGAAAACTTCCGCAGGCGCTTTTTGCCATCGGGGGCATAGCCGCGCCGCGCCAGATCATCGCGCCCGCGCGAGGCGAAGGCCGCGGCACGGGCGAAACGGGCGGTGTCGATGCTCGCCGAGAGCTTCTCGGCGGCTTCTTCGGGGTCTATATTGAAATACGGGGGCAGATCGGTACGGCTGCCATTTCCAGATTTGCTTGCCATGAAACCTCAGCATGTTCGCTGTTTCTCGCGATATCACGGCAACTATCGCACATGCAGCGCGCAATGGGAATCATCTTGGCCGGAATATTCCTGAAATCGAGGATTTAGAGAACATACGAACGGGTGTTTTGAATCTTTATTGTAATATTTAGAATCTTTACGGCGGCTATTCTGAAATAAAAACATACTGTTAGATGATGTCTGGCACCTATCTACGGGAGGAACGGATACCGGATACGGGGGGCAGGGTACCCGATTCCGGTGGGAAAGGGTCCGATTCTCGGGGATGTGCGCGGTTTTGGCAGATTCCGGTTGCAAATCGGGACTCCGGCTGTGGATAACTGCCCGATTTTGAAAGGTACCGATTCACGGGAGCGGGCCTTCGGGCCGGATTTCTCCTGTAAGCGGGTACCTCAAACCGGCGGGTTTCGCCTTGGGTGCCCGTTTACGGGAGGTGAAAGAGGTGCCAGGAAATCTGTTGTCATGGGGTACCTTTTCGGCAAATAATCGGCTAGATCGCAAAGCTTGCGGGCGAATCTCTGCCCGCTTTCACAAGGCATAAAAAAGGCCGGGCAGGATGAACGAGCTGGATGATATCCCTAAGGACCATTTGAGTGGGTCCTTGCGCCGCGGCGCAGTCAAGAAACATGTGGCGGCGATCCACGTGTCGGGCAAGCTGACGCTCTTGCAGCGCAAACTGTCCAATGTATTGCTGCTCAACGCCTATGACACGCTGATCAGCCAGCAGGTGCACCGCATTGACGCGCGCACCCTGTGCCTGATGATCGGCTATAATTCCAACGACATGGACACGCTGAAGCAATCGTTGCGCGGGCTGGCCGAGACGGTGGCCGAGTGGGATATGCTCGATAGCGAGGGCAAGCAGGAATGGGGCATCAGCTCGCTTCTGTCCTATGCCAAGCTCAAAGGCGGTGTCTGCGAATATGCCTATTCGCCTGCCTTGGCAGAAAAACTGAATGATCCCAAGGTGTTCGCGCTGATCAACCTGAATATCCAGCGCCGGTTCACCTCTGGCCATGCCTTGGCGCTTTACGAGAATTGCTATCGTTTCGTGCGCACGGGATCGACCGGTTGGTGGAGCCTTGATCTGTTCCGGCGGCTGATGGGCGTGGCCGATAGCGATTATTACGAGGTGTTCAAACATCTGAACGCCAAGATCATCAAGCCTGCCGTAGCCGAGGTGAACAAGTCCTCCAACATCATGGTGACGCCGGAATTCAAGAAGATGGGCCGGTCGGTGACCGAGATCCGTTTCCGCATCGGGGAGAACCCGCAGCTGGCGATCCTTGATCTGGATGACGGGGAGGGGCTTCGCAAAAGTCCGGTTTATGCGCGTCTCTTGGCTTTGGGCGTGTCGGACCGGCTGGCGCGGCAATGGATCACCGAACATGGCGAGGACTATGTGCGCCAGAAGGTGGATTACGTGGCGGGGCAGGGGGCTGTGAAGAATGCCATCGGCTATCTGAGTGCCGCGTTGAAGGATGATTACCGGCCCGAACGCTCGGATAAGGTTTCGCCGCGAAACCCCGCCCCCGATCCGGCGCTGGCCGAGCGGGTGAAGCAGTTGACGGTGATCCGCGATCTGGCCGCAAGCCGCACGCCCACCCAGCGCGATGCCGATAAGCGGCTGTTTTTGTCGCGTCTTGAAGGCAGCGAGCGCGATGATTTCGAGCGTCACGGCTGGATGTCGGCGCTGAATGCGGCGGCTATTGCGGCCTTCTGGCGGGAATTGTCGCCCGATGCATTCGAGGTGTGAGATGGACCCTGTTGCCCCGCGCGAGATGCTGGAGGTTGACGATACGTGGCTTGAAAACCCGCATCATCACGCATCATCACGCATGGTTACGCGAGGATGCCGAGCGGCAGCTGCGGTTTTTTCTGGCCTCGTTGAAGGGGCGCGGGCGGTTTGCGGTGCTGGACCATGCGGGGCAGCCGATCCCCGGCCCGCAAGAGCTGCACACCACCACGCGGCTGATCCATTCCTATAGCCTGGGCCTGTCGCTGGGCTTTGCCGAAGGCGCCGATATGGTGGCTGCCGGTATGGGGTTTGTGTGGCGCGCGCACCGTGACGCCAAGCGCGGCGGGTTTTTCCATGCGGTGCGCTCGGGCGTGGCGGATGGCACGAAGAAGGCCTATGGCCATATGTTCGTGCTGCTGGCGGCGGCCTCGGCCAAGCGGGCAGGGCATCCCGAGGCGGACCGGCTTCTGGCCGATGTGGCCGAGGTTCTGGAGCAGCGTTTCTGGGATGAGGGCGCAGGGCTGTTTGTCGAGGACTGGTCGGAAGACTGGGCGCATCTGGACAAATATCGCGGTATGAATGCCAATATGCATGCCACCGAGGCGCATCTGGCGGCCTATGAGGCCACGGGCGAGGCGCTGTTTCTGGTGCGGGCGGGGCGGCTGATCGATGTGTTTATCCGCCGCATTGCTCCCCGGTATAACTGGCGGATTCCAGAGCATTATTCCGAGCGTTGGGAGGTGGATCGCGGCTATGAGGGCGATCCGGTGTTCCGGCCTGCAGGCACGACGCCCGGACATTCGGTGGAATGGGCGCGGCTGGTCTTGCAATATTGGGATCTGCGCGGGCGGGTCGATGAGGATTTGCCCGAGGCGGCGCGGTGTCTGGTGGAAGAGGCGCTCCGGCTGGCATGGGGGCGCAGGGGCGGTTTTGTCTATACGCTGGATTTCGACGGTCAGGTGGACCGTAACGCCCGCTATTGGTGGCCGGTATGTGAAGGGATCGGGGCGATGTCGGCGCTCCTGAAAACGGGTACCTTTGCGGGCGAGGAGTGGTATCGCAGGCTATGGGCCTTTGCGGAGGCGCATCTGGTGGATCAGGCGCGTGGCGGTTGGTATCCGGAACTTGGGGCGGATGATCGGCCCGTGGAGGGGCAGTTCAAGGGCAAGCCCGATATCTATCATGCGCTACAGGCCGATCTGCTCCCCTTGGCCAAGGGGGTCTCGCGGTTGCAGGACGGGCTGGAGGCCCGCCTGAAGGGCTAGGTCTCTTGGATTACAAAGTATATTCAATGTGTTATCTTTAACCTCTGGGGCTTTGGGCGCCGTTTTGGGGCATTGTTGCGGTGGGGTGTCTCCCAAGGAGGGGTGCCGGCAGGGGCTTTGCGCCCTATCATGATGTGCAAGCCGCCTTGGGCCGGGCGGCGGAGGCCTCGGGCCGCAGCAATGGAAGGGGAAGACACGCATGAACGACACAAGGGTGATGGTGCTGCGGCCTTTGCGTCCGCAGGCAATGGCACGGCTTGAGGCGGGATATCGGGTGCTGCGTGCCGATCTGGCCACGGATCGCGCGGCGTTTCTGGCGCGCGAGGGCGCGGGCTGTGCGGCCTTGGTGACCGACGGGCATTGCAAGGTGACGCCCGATATTCTGGCGGCGCTGCCGGATTTGCGGATTGTGGCCTGTTCTTCGGCGGGGTTTGACGGGTTCGATCTGGAGGGCTTGGCACGGCGCGGGATTGCGCTGACCAATTCCAGCCCTGCGCTTTGCGATGATGTGGCCGATTGCGCGATCATGCTGATGCTCGGGGCCACGCGTGGTCTGGTGGCGGGCGAGGCTTGGGTGCGCGAGGGGATCTGGGCGCGTCAGGGTCCGATGCCGCTGGGGCGCAGCCTGAAAGGCAAGGTGCTGGGGCTTGTCGGGCTTGGCACGATCGGTCTGGCGATTGCGGAGCGGGCGCAGGCGATGAAGATGGACCTGCGCTACTGGAACCGGCGCAAGAAGGCGGTGCCCTATACCTATGTGCCCGTGCTGACCGATCTGGCCGCACAGGCCGATGTGCTGGTGGTGATTGTCGCCGGTGGTGCGGGCACGCGGCATCTGGTCGACGATGCGGTGATCGAGGCGCTGGGGCCGGAGGGGCTGCTGATCAATGTGGCGCGCGGGTCGGTGGTGGATGAGGCGGCGCTGGTTGCGGCATTGCGCGACGGGCGGTTGGGCCATGCGGGGCTTGATGTCTACGAGAATGAACCAGATCCTAACCCCGATCTGGTAGCGTTGCCCAATGTGACGCTCTATCCGCACCATGCCTCGGGCACCGAAGAAACACGCGATGCGATGGCGGGGCTTGTGGTCGATAATCTGAATGCGCATTTCTCTGGCGCAGAACTGGTCAGTCCGGTCGATCTGGGCCGATATGTGGAGACTTGATGTGCTGAAATATTTTTACTGGCCCTTCGCGATAACGGTGCTGGCGCTGGCAGGGGCCTTCGGCTTGGGGCTGCATTATAGCGCTACGCTGTCGGGGGCGTTCGGGTTCCTGCTGATCGGGGCGATTCTGGCCGTGCTGGAGATTTCGCTGTCTTTCGACAATGCGATCGTCAATGCCAACAAGCTGGAACAGATGTCCGAAAAATGGCGCAGGCGGTTTCTGACCTGGGGGATCGTGATTGCGGTCTTTGGGATGCGGGTGGTGTTTCCGCTGCTGATCGTTGTGGTGGCGGCGGGGATCGGCCCGCTTGAGGCGGTGCATCTGGCCGCCACGGAGCCTGCGCGCTATGCGGCGATCATCCACGGGGCGCATCTGCAGATTGCCGCTTTTGGCGGCGCGTTCCTGATGATGGTGGCGCTGAGCTATTTTGTCGATGCCGAGAAGGATGTTGACTGGATCACCGGAATCGAGCGCGGGTTGCGTCGGTTCGGGGCGGTGAAGGGTACGGAAATCGTGCTGGTCCTGCTGGTGATGATGGGCTTTTCCACCGCGTTGCCCGAAGCCTCGCAGGATGAGTTCCTGTTTGCGGCGGTGTTTGGCCTTGCGACCTTCCTCTGTGTCGAGCTGCTGGGGGCCTATCTGGACCGGCGCGAGGCGGCGGGCATGGTGGCCAAGGGCGGTTTGGGGGCGTTTCTCTATCTCGAGGTGCTGGATGCCAGCTTCAGTTTTGACGGGGTGATCGGGGCCTTCGCGCTGACCCAGAACCTGTTCCTGATCGCGATCGGGCTGGGGATCGGGGCGATGTATGTGCGCGCGATGACCCTGATGCTGGTCGAGCAGGGCACTCTGACCGAGTTCCGCTATCTTGAACACGGGGCGTTCTGGTCGATTCTCGTGCTGTCGGTGATCATGTTCGTGCAGACCCTGATGCCGATCCCCGAGCTGGTGACGGGGCTGCTGGGGGCAGGGTTTATCGGTTTGGCGCTGCTGTCTTCGGTGCGCTATAACCGGCGGGTGCGGGCCTGAGCCCCCCCGAGGGGGGCGCTTAGCCGCGATAGGAGGGCAGCGACAATCCGCGGGCAATGGCCAGTGCGCGCAGGATAAAGCCGAAGACGGCGGCCAGCGGCCCCGCGATGGCGAAGGGGCAACCGGCCAATGTCAGCACCACAAACCCCGCCGAGGCGGCGGCGGCGGCGGTGACATAGATTTCGGGGCGGATGATGATGGAGGGCTGGGCCGCCAGCACATCGCGGAAAATGCCGCCCGCACAGGCGGTGATCACCCCCATGACCGCCGCTGTCAGCGGAGAGACCCCGAAGGCAAGCGCCTTTGCCGCGCCATAGACCGAATAGGCCGCCAGCCCGACCGCATCGAACCAGTCGATCGCGCGTTCGTTCCAGAACCGTTTGGGCGTCTTCCAGACCGCGAAACTGACCACCAGACAGGTGGTCAGCACCCATGAGTTATGCACCCAGAAGACCGGTGCGTTGATCAGAAGATCGCGCAATGTGCCGCCGCCGATTCCCGTGATGGACGCGAAAAAGGCAAAGGTTACAAGCGTTTGCTTGGCTTTTGCCGCAGCAAGTGCGCCCGAGGCGGCAAAAACGGCAATACCGGCAATATCCAGCCAGAACAGGGCGGAAGAGGCGAGCGGTGTCATAACGGGCTCCGATAGGGTGGCGGGCACTTCGGGCTGGCATGTAATCCGGAATCGGGTGTTTTTAAATAGCCTATTTGTTGCTCTTTTGCGGTTATTTTATGGGCAAAATTTCGTGCGTCTGGTCTGTGGCGTATTTCGGGGGCGCGTCGTGGGCTGCCTTCGCAGGTTGCGTGCCGCGCGGGCGGAGTGGAATCGCGCTTGCGTCGTCCGGCGGCCTCATCGACACTGCGGTATCTTTTCCGGTTTCAGGACACTTATGATGATCGATTTTCAAAGCTTTCCCGATGCGCTGACCACGGATCTGGGCGCGTTCAGCCCGCTGGAAGGGGCGCTGACCGAGGGCATGAGCGAGGCCGCCAAAACGCTCTGGAGCAGTGCGGACGGACGGGTGGAGCTGGGCCTTTGGGCGTGCAGTGCGGGCCAGTTCGAGCTGGAGATGGAGGGCGGGTCGGAATTTTGCCATTTTCTGCAGGGCCGCCTGAGGGTGGTCCAGCCCGATGGTCGCCATACCGAATATGGTCCGGGCGATGCGCTGATGATGCCCTTGGGGTGGCGTGGCCGCTGGGAGGTTCTGGAGCCGATCCGCAAGATCTACATGTATGATTACAAGCAGGCCTGATGGTCGGGCGGGGCCGGCAGGCTGCGGTCTGGCGGACGGGAGACCGCAGCCTGCGGCCCGTCCCCCGTCCTTCGTTCCCCGTTCGCGCGGAAGCCGGTTTAGGCCTTGCCTGCGGCAAAGCCCGAGGCCCAGGCCCACTGGAAGTTGTAACCGCCCAGCCAGCCGGTGACATCGACCACTTCCCCGATAAAGAAGAGGCCGGGTTGGGATTTGGCTTCCATGGTTTTGGCGTCGAGGTCTTTGGTGGAGACCCCGCCAAGCGTGACTTCCGCCGTGCGGTAGCCCTCGGAGCCCACCGGTTTGATCTGCCATTGATGGACATAGGTGGCGAGGTGCTCGAGTTTGGCGTTATTTTGGTCGGCCAGACGGCCTTGCAGGCCCGACTCGGCCACCGCCAGCGCCGCGATCTTCTCGGGGAGCCATCGGGCCAGCGCGTTATGCAGCGCCATGCGCCCTTTCTCCTGACGTTGATCCGCGAGCAGTCGGGCGATGTTCTGGCCCGGCAGGAGGTCGAGGGTGAGCGGGTCTCCGTCGCGCCAGTAGCTCGAGATCTGCAGGATGGCGGGGCCCGAGAGGCCGCGATGGGTGAAGAGCAGATCCTCGTCGAAGCGGGTCTTATTGTGCTGGATGGTGACGGGGGTGGCGGTGCCGGCCAGCGGTTTGGTTTTCACCAGTTCCTGTTCCGCGAAGGTCAGAGGTACGAGGGCAGGGCGGGTTTCGGTGAGCGAGAGGCCGAATTGCGCGGCGATCTTGTAGCCGATGCCGGTGGCGCCCATTTTGGGGATGGATTTGCCGCCCGTGGCGATGACGAGCTTGGGGGCTGTCATGAGGCCTTGCGAGGTGGTGACGTGGAAGTCGGTGCCCTCGCGGGTGATGGTCTCGACGGTGGTGTCGAGGCTGAGCGTGCCACCGGCCTCGCGCAGGTCGCGGGTGAGCATGTCGACGATCTGCGAGGCCTTGCCGTCACAGAAGAGCTGGCCTTTGTGTTTCTCGTGCCAAGCGATGCCCGCGCGGTCGAGGCGAGTGACGAAGTCCTGCGGGCTGTAGCGCGAGAGTGCCGAGAGGGCAAAGCGCGGGTTTTGTGACAGGAATCGGTCGCGGGCGGTCAGATGGTCGAGCTCGCGATTCGTGAAATTGCACCGGCCACCGCCGGAGATTCGGATTTTTTCCCCCGGTCTTGCGGTATGATCGATCAGGCAGACCGACCTTCCGCTACGTCCGGTTTCGATTGCGGCCATCAGGCCTGCGGCGCCAGCGCCAATGATTATTGCGTCAAATCTCATCATGCGATCTTCCCTGCACGAAAGTTTGGGCGGCGACAAATCTTTTCTGATTTTTCCTCTTGCACCCTCCGAGCGGCTTGGCTAAAAGCCCCCTCACTGACAGAGAGTTGGGGCGTAGCCAAGTGGTAAGGCACCGGTTTTTGGTACCGCGCACCGTAGGTTCGAATCCTACCGCCCCAGCCAACTCCTTCCTAATATGATGATATATATCAAAGCCTTGATGTTTCGCGCTGCGGCGTGAAGGTCTAAAGGTTACACAGTCGTTTACACCTGCGCTTACACAAGCGCGGAGAATGCGGTGCTTTGGTCGGAAGTGATGACAGATCCGTGGAGGGATCGTCATGCAGGGCATTTCCTATCTATGCGCGCGTCAGGCGCGATTCTATTTCCGACGCCGCGTGCCGGGGTTTTCCACATATTCCGCACCGGTGATGGTCTCGCTGGGGACGACAGATCGGGCATTAGCTTCTAAATTATGCGTCAGATTAACGGCGTATATGGACCGGATGCTCGACCAAAATCTGCATATGACTTTGCCCGAAACGGAGGTGGCGGCCTTTTTTAAGGCCGAGCTGCGCCGTTGTGTGAGCGAGTTGCGGCAGAGCCGGATGATCGAGCGGATGGATGGCTCCATGACTGCCGAGAAAGCGCGGCGTAACCGGATCGAGAGCCTCGTGTTGCGCGGGATGGTCGAGGACGGCTTGCGTCAGGAGATGGCGCCCGAGCGGCTTGCGGGCTTGGCCGAGGAGGATCGCGGGCTGGCGGTCGAGATCCAGTCGGACCTTTATCGGGAGTTTCTCTCGCCCGCCTTCAATCAGCAGGCGCGGTTGCGTGCGCAGGCGCCCGAGGATCTGCCGGCGGCGGATATGTTGCAACTCCGGTGGGCGGCGGTGGAGGCGCGGGCCGCGGCGAGCGAGGCAGTTGAAGAGCTGCCGCTTCATCGGGCGGAGGCCGCGCGCAATGAGGCGATCTCGCTATTGCGCGGCTTGATGCAGGAGGCGGTGGGGGAGGTGGCTCCGCTGGTCGCGCCTGCGTCTGTTCCCGACAGTCCCCCTGCTGCGCCCGCGTTGACCGAAGGCGTCGAACTGATCGAAGGACGGATGACGGGGCGCAGCCTCTCGGCGCAGATGGAGGCTGCCCGCGCCCAGCCGGAAGATGCGGAATTTGACGGGCATTGCGGGGTCTTCGATCATCGAGGCCGCGCGTGGGGATGATATCGCGGGGACAGCGGTGCGTATGGTCAGGCGGTCGAATGCAAATCAGGACACGCGGGACCAGAAGCTGAAATCGGTGATGGTTTTCATGTTCCTGACCGGCGTGCAGCGCATGAGCGAGATCCGCCAGCATCATCTGGATCACTACGCGAAGACACTCGCGGGCAGGATGCCGAAGATCTACTGGCGCAAGCCGGAGGAGCAGGACCTGACCAGCGTCGAGCTTTTGCAGCGGGCGGAGCATCTTGGGCAAGCTTGCGGGCTGTCGCCCAGCACCATCGAGCGTCATATGAACACGATTGCAGCCCTCGTGCATCATGGCCGCGCGGAGAGGAACGTGACGCAGCTGGACCCGAACCTGCGCGGCCTCATTCCGGAAGATACGCGCAGCGATGACGAAAAGCGCGAGGTTCCGACATTGGCGGATGTGCAGACACTCTTCCGGCATCCGCTCTGGCAGGGATGCAAATCGCGTGGGCGGCGGCATTCGCCCGGGCAGATTGTGGTCAAGGATCACCATTACTGGATTAATCTTCTTCTGGTCTACACGGGCGCGCGGCGCAGCGAGATTGCGGGGTTGTTGGTTGATGATCTGGGCGTGGACGAAGGCATTCATTTTGTCTCGCTCCGGCCCAACCATCTGCGCGGGCTCAAGAACCGCGCGAGCAAGCGGCGCGTGCCTTTGCATTCGCATCTCGTAGAACTGGGCTTTCCGGAGTTTGTCGCGAAAGCCCGTAAGCGCGGGGACGTGGCGCTGTTTCCCGAAGCGGTGCCGAAGGCGATGCGACATCTGGCCCACAAGCGCGGTGACGTGAGGACGGCCTATGACAGGAAATTCGGCGATGTGCTCGACCATATGCTGCGGATGAGCTTCGCGCATAGTCTGGCTGGCAACCCGCGCGGATTGTCTGCGCATGGGTTCCGGCATTATGTGAATGACCATCTGATCAATCTGCGTCAGGCCGATGGGAGCACGCAGGTCGTGCCGGAGATCGACCGGAAGGATCTTCTCGGGCATCAGCTGAATGACACCAACCATGCGACCTATCGGCGGGCGGAAAAGCCGCTTGGGCCACTTTCTGCCGCGATCGAACGGCTGCCCCGTCTGTTCTAGGTTCTCCGTAGAATTCACGTTCGGGCGGTCCTCGCGTGGGAGAGAACCTAGAAGCTGCAGCAGAACGCGGCGGGTCAAGCTCGGAAAGGGGCTGGAATAAAAGCTCGATAATAAAGAGAGGCTTGGGTTTTCCACATGTTCCGGCATCGGGGAGGGGCCTGAGCTCTGCGTGATTTCGGAGGCTTGGGGTAGACTGTTCCTTGATGACGAAGACAAGGAGAGAGCCTGTGGCGCCCAAGAAACTTACCTTCCGGAGCCGCGAGAAATGGGATGCGAATCTGTCGGCGGAAGACAGCGTGATCGCGGCAGAGACGATGGCGCGGCTTGGTTTCGAGAAGCGCACGGAGTTCATCCGTCATGCCTTGACGCGACCGGTGTTGGCCCAGCAGGAAGCGGCTTTCGTCGCCCTGATCCGCGCCACCGATGCGCTAACCGCCCTGCGCGATCAGGTGCGGGCGGATCCGGAAAGCGCGGCCTGTTTCGAGGGGGGGCGTATCGAGGCGGCGCTGCGCGAGATCCATGCCGATTTCCGGAAGGTGGTGACATGCCCCGCCCATATCTGACCGAGCATCGCGATGCGGGGCGGCTGGCGCGCTATGTCATGCGCGAGCGCGGTGCGTTTCTGGAAGGCAATGTGCCCGCTTGGTCCACGGAGGATGTGGTGGAGGCCATGCGCGGGACGGGGTTGGACACGCCGCGCTATCTCCATGTGACGATCTCGATGCCGGAAGGGGTGCGGCTGCCGGTGCGAGGCTTCGGCTCGGTTGTTCAACCCTTTGTGCTGGCGATGTTCGATCCTGGGAGCGATCTCGGCTTTGGCCGCCGCGTACGAGCCGAGCTTGTCCGTGACCAGCACGCGCGGCTGCCCCCAGCACCGAAATAGCTTTCGAAAGAAGCGTCTGGCTGCGCTCGTGTTCCGACGCGACTGAACCAGGATATCCAGCACATCGCCATTGGCGTCGACCGCCCGCCAGAGCCAGTGCTTCTTGCCCTTGATCGAGATGACAACTTCGTCAAGATGCCATTTGTCCGCCGGGCCGGGGCGCTCGCGACGGATCCGAGCAGTGAATTGCCCGCCAAAGCGCGCGACCCAGTCCCGCACGGTCTCGTAGGAAACCCGGATCCCTCGTGAGGCAAGTAGATCTTCGACGTCCCGGAGGCTGAGAGCAAATCGATGATACGCCCAGACGGCGTAGCCGATCACGGAGCGCGGAAATCGGAAGCCCTTGATATGGGAAAGGTCGGATAGTTTCAGCATGGCCCTTCGCTATCCGGCGATCGGGCCGTCTGCAACCTGACAAAGCCCGAGGTCCGACGCGTTCAGCCTTTGGGCCGACTACGCCGCAGATCTGGCCGCCTGAAAACCGTGGTGATGGATCGTAGCACCCAAGGCCAGGCAACCTGACAAAGCCTCGCCAATATAGATCGTCAGTTTCATCAGGCGAGCCTCCTTAAGCTCTGCTCCGAACTTCCGCGACCACCTCTAACAATTGCTTGCGAACCACTTAGAACACGATCTTCCGATCTGGGGTAGGCACGTCGAACATGCCTTCCCCAGTGACAGTCATGCATTGCTAAGTGCCTTCTGGCGTGTCTGGCTGAGGCTTGCGGCGGGGGTTAGCGCCTCTGGGTCGAGGATCAGCTCCAGCACCGCAGGCCCGTCTTGCTCATTGGCACGCGCAAAGGCCGCCGCAAAATCATGGCTGTCTTCCACCCGTTCCGAATATGCGCCATAGGCTTGCGCAAAGGCCGCAAAATCAGGATTGCCTTCCGAGAGGTCGGTGGCTGACACGCGGCCCGGGTAGTGGCGTTCCTGATGCATACGGATGGTGCCGAGCATGCCGTTATTGACGATCAGCACGCGGATCTTCAGGCCATGCGCCACTGCTGTGGCAAGCTCGGCCCCCGTCATCTGGAAATCGCCATCCCCCGCCACACAGATCACGGTCGCCTCAGGGCGGGCAAAAGCTGCGGCCAGAGCAGCAGGCATTCCATAGCCCATTGACCCACAGATCGGCGCCACCTGCGTGCCAAAGCGGCGATAGCGATGAAACCGGTGCAGCCAAACGGTAAAATTGCCCGCACCATTCGTGTAGATGGTATCCTCGGGCGTATGGGCATCAAGCCAGCGCATGACCTCGGGCATCTGCATCCGGCCCGGAATAGGGCGGGGGGTGGTCCATGCCTCGAAGGCTGCGCGAGCCTGCGCACGATGCGCCTTCCAAGGGCCGGCAATCGGCCCGTCGGCCACAAGGGCTGCCACAAAGGCCGGCGGCGCGGCAACGATACCCAGTTCGGGCTGATAAACATGGCCAATCTCATCGGCCGAAGGGTAGATGTGGATCAGCCGCTGAGCTGGGCAAGGTACTTGCATCAGCGTGTAACCATTAGTGCCGATCTCGCCCAAACGCGCGCCAATTACCAAGAGCAGGTCCGCTCGTTCAATCCTCTGGGTTAGATCGGGATTGGCTCCCAGCCCGACCTCGCCGATGTAACAGGGGCTTTCATTGTCCAGAAGGTCTTGCCGCCGGAAACTGGCTACCACCGGCAGATCGGAAGCTTCGACAAAATCGCGCAGCTGGTCAACGGCGTCCTGCGTCCAGCCCGCGCCGCCCAGCATCACCACTGGATGGCGCGCCTGAGTAAGCGCCTCGCGCAGATGTGCTATATCGGCGGGGGCGGGGGCGCAGGCAGGCGCGCGGACAGCCCGCCCGTCCATACAGAGCGCCTCGTCGCTCAGCATATCCTCGGGCAGCGGAACCACAACCGGACCCGCGCGACCCGATTGCGCCAGCCCGAAGGCACGGGTAACCAATTCGGAGGTGCGCACAGCATCCTCTATCTGCAGGACCGCTTTCGCCTGAGAGGCAAACATCTGGCGGTAATCTAGTTCCTGAAACCCTTCGCGCAGCGTCACTCCTCGCGGGTTCTGCCCAATGAACATTACCAGAGGCGTGCTATCCTGCCAGGCCACATGCAGCCCAGACGAGGCATTGGTGGCCCCCGGCCCTCGCGAGCAGAAAACAACTCCCGCCCGCCCCGTCAACTTGCCATAGCTTTCGGCCATCATCGACGCGGCCCCCTCATGGCGGCAGGTCACCACCTCGATGGGGCTATCGACCAGCGCATCGAGCACGGCCAGAAAGCTTTCTCCGGGAACACAGAAAACGCGGGTCACGCCCTGAATTATCAGCTGGTCGACCAAAATGCGGGCGGCGGTGCGGGGCGCGCTCATGCCGCTTTCCCCATCGCTTTGAGCCGCGCATCGAGGCGCGGATAGATCCGGCGGGCATTGCCCTCGAAGATCTTCTGGCGGTCCGTCTGTGAGATATCGAGCGCCTTCACGAAGCGCGGGGTATCATCATAATAGCTGCCCGTGGCAGGGTCGATCCCGCGCACCGCGCCGATCATCTCTGAGCCGAAGATGATATTCTCGGCAGGCACCGTCTGTGTCAGAAGATCCATTCCGGGCTGGTAATAAACGCAGGTGTCAAACAACACATTATTGTGGATCATCTCGTCGGGCGAGGGCAGGCCACGATCAGCGGCCAAGCCGCGATAGCGGCCCCAGTGATAGGGCACAGAGCCGCCCCCATGCGGAATGATGAATTTCAGATCGGGGAAGCGGGTGAAAAGATCGCCCATCAGCAGCTGGCAGAAGGCCGCTGTATTGCCATTGAGATAATAGGCCCCCGTCCCATGGACCGAAGGCGTGGCCGAGCCCGAGACATGGATCATCGCGGGCACTTCCAGCTCGCACATCTTCTCGTAAAGCGGAAACCACTGCGGGTCGGTCAAGGGTGGTTCGGTCCAGAAGCCGCCTGTGGGGTCGGGGTTCAGGTTGAAGCCCACAAACCCCATATCCACGCAGCGCTCCATCTCGGCAATGCAGCCCTTGGGCGAGGCGCCGGGCGATTGCGGCAGCTGGCCCACCGGAGCGAAATCATCGGGATAAAGATCCACCACCCGCGCGATCAGATCATTACAGGTGGCCGACCAATGCTGCGACATGGCTTCATTGCCGTGATTATGCCCCATCAGCCCCGCGATTGGGGAGAACAGCACCAGATCAATGCCCAATTCGCGCTGGCGGGCCAGCTGGTTGGTCTCCAGCCCCTCGCGGATCTCGTCATCCGAGATTTTGGGCGCTGGGGTGAAGCCGCTGGTTTTTCCGGCCTCGAAATCCGCGATCTGGGTTCTGCGATAGTCGCGGAAATATCTGGGGACGGTGGTGAAATGGCCGTGGCAATCAATGATCATCGGGCGCTCCTTTCGTGATGTCTCACAAAAGACTAGCCAGCCGCCGCGCCCCCGCGCCAATCGGATATCATACGCGCATCATAGCAAAGCCGCCGTTATGCGCCGCCTTCGGGGCCCAGCTGGTTGGCATGGCGCAGGCTGGGGAAGGCGCGCGCGTAATAGGCGCAGACCAGAAGCGCCGCCACACCACCACCTGCCACCGCCACCACCGGCCCGAAAAACGCCGCCATCGAGCCCGCCCGAAAGGCGCCCAGCTCGTTTGAGGCGCCGATGAACAGCACATTGACGGCATTCACCCGCCCGCGCAGAGCGTCGGGGGTGTTGAGCTGTACCAGCGAGGAGCGGATCACCACCGAAATCATATCCGCCGCCCCCAGCACCGCCAGCGCCAGCGACGACAGCCAGAGCACGGGCGAGAGCGCGAAGACGATTGTCGCCAGCCCGAAGACCACGATCGAGCCAAAGAGCTTCGGCCCCGCGCCGCCCGTGATCGGGCGTGAGGCAAGCCAGCCGCCCATCGCCAGCGCCCCCACCGCAGGGGCCGCACGCAGGATACCGAAGCCAAGGGCATCGGTGCCGAGGATGTCGCTGGCATAGACCGGCAACAGCGCGATGGCCCCGCCCACAAGCCCCACGAAGAGATCCAGCGAGATCGCCCCCAGCAGGATCGGCTGCACCATGATAAAGCGGATCCCGGCGGTCAGATCGTCCCAGCCCTGCGGCTTTGTCTCGCGGTTCTGATGGGGTTTAGGAATGAAGAGCGTCAGCGCCACCGCAATCAGCGAGGCCCCTCCGGCGGCGATATAGGCGGCTTCGGGGGCGAGGCCATAAAGGGTGCCGCCCAGCACCGGGCCCGCAATCATCGAGATCTTGAAGGCCGAGGAGTTCAGTGCCAGCGCCGCCGGCAGATGGGCCGCGCGCACTACATTGGGCGCAAGCGATTGGCGGACGGGGTTATAGAAAGCGCGCGCCGTGCCAAAAAGCGCCATCAGCGCAAAGACATGGCCCGCCGAGATATGCCCGCTGACGGTCAGTCCCCAAAAGCCCATCGAGATCCCCGCCATCAGCAGCAGGCAGATCCCCATCAGCTTGCGGCGCGGAAAGCGGTCGGCGGCAGCCCCAGTGACCAGCACCAGCAAAAGCGCCGGCATGAATTGCGACAGCCCCACCCATGCCAGATCCATCGGGTTCTTGGTCAGCTCGTAAAGCTGCCAGCCCACGGCCACTGTCTGCACCTGCACCGACAGCCCGTTGAAAAACAGCGCGGCCAGAAACGCCGGATAGCCCTTATTGCCGAAAACGGCCCAGCGGCCTTGGGTGAACATAAGCATGCCTTTCTTTGATGCCCCGATCTAACGCCTGTCTGGCGCGTGCGCCAATCCCCCAAACGCGCTTGGTCCATAGAAACTCTGTGAGCGCCCATAAGCCGCATGGGTCCGCGCCCGCAAAGGCAGGGCATCCTATGGGGCGCGCGCTATTTCCTATTTTATGACGTGCGCCCGAAACGCTCAGATGGGCCAATGTCGATGACAGGAGGAGAACATGTCAGACACCGCCCAAATGCCGCAGGTCCGTGCGGGCTCCGAGACAGAAAGACTGCGGGTTGCTCTGCGCAGCTACCCCTATACCGAGGCCATTAAATCCGGCGCGATCCGCCTGTCGCAACCGCTAGAGTTTGTCGATGTAAAACCCCATATCGCGGCCTTCCGCCGGATGGTGCGCGACCTTGAATATGACATCTGCGAAATCGCCCCGACCACCTATATGATCGCCAGAGCCCATGGCGTGCCAATCAAAGCGCTGCCGCTGTTTTTCGTGCGTCGCTTTCACCATGACGGAATATTGGTCCGCCCCGAGGCCGGGATCACGACCCCCAAGGACCTTGAAGGCAAGCGCTTTGGCGTGCGCGCCTATTCGGTGACGACGGGGGTGTGGAAACGTGGCATGCTGCAAAATGCCTATGGGGTCGATATCGACCGCGTGACATGGGTCGTGGATGACGAGGAACATGTGGTGGCACTCCGGCTACCGCCCAATGTCGAACATGTTCGCGAAGGCGCGTCGCTTGTGGCGCTGATGGCGGAGGGGCGGCTTGATGCGGCCTGCACCGGCGATGCGGGCATCGGGCGCACCGGAAAGCCGGGCGAAAGCTGGAGCCATGACGGCCCTGCCCTGCCCGACAATCTGCGCGAGCTGTTTGACGAGCCCGCGCGTCTGGATGCCGAGCAATTCGCCCGTGACGGGATCTATCCGATCCACGGCTGTCTGGCGGTGAAGGAGGAGGTTCTGGCGCGCCACCCGACCCTCGCGCAGGAGCTGTTTGACGCCTTTACCACCGCCAAAGCCCCCTATCTCGAGGCCCTCGAAGAGGGCACCGCCGCGGGCAAGACCGCGGCCCGTGACCGCCGCCATGCGCAGATCACGGGGGGCGATCCGCTGCCCTATGGGCTGGAGGCCAACCGCGCCTCGATCGAGGCACTGATCCGCTATGGCCATCAGCAGGGGCTGATCCCCAAGCTTTATGCCGCCGAAGATATGTTCTTACCGCTTTGAGGAGACCGCTATGAAAATCGACCGCCTGAACGGCATTATCGCAGCGCTTGAACAAGGCCGCCGCGCAACCATGACCTTCGCCCGCGCCGAACGCGAAGAGGCCACCCAACTTGGTCTTTCAGCCTATGACGGGGTGCTCTTCGAGATGGAGCATACGCCCTATTCGGCCTCGGAATTGCGTGATGCGCTGCAATTTCTGCTCAATCGGCGCCGTATGGTGGAGGGCGGCTCGCTCAGCCCCTCGGTCACACCCTTCGTGCGCATCCCCGCAAATGGGGCCGAGATGACTTCCTGGATGGTGAAACAGGTGCTCGATCAGGGGGTCTATGGCGTGGTCTTTCCGCATATCGGGACAGCCGCACAGGCGCTCAATGCGGTGGCGGCCTGCCGCTACGGGCGCCCGAAAGGGGCACCGGATTACGAACCCAAGGGCATTCGCGGCGATGCGCCCAATGCGGCGGCGCGCTACTGGGGGCTGACTGTGCCCGAGTATTATGCCCGTGCCGACCTTTGGCCTCTCAAGCCCGAGGGCGAGATCATGGCGGTGATGATGATTGAAAGCGTCGAGGCGATGGACAATCTCGACGCCATCCTGAAAGTGCCAGGGATCGGGGCGATCATGGTAGGTGAGGGCGATCTGTCACAGCAACTGGGTTGTCCGCGTCAATACGAGCATCCCGATATGCAGCGTGCCAAGCGCGAGATCCTTGCCAAGGCCAACGCGGCGGGGGTACATGTGGCGCATCCCCATGTCACGGCGGCCAATGTGGCGCAGGTGATCAAGGAGGGCTATTCCATTCTCTTCACCGCCGCGCCACGCAATTATGCAACGCTGGATCAGGCGCAAATGCTGATGCGTGAGCCCGTCCCGGTCTAAGCCCAACATGTGACAATGCACCCGCCGGAGCCCACCGGCGGGTGTTTGTGGCATTTCGCGCCCTCAGGAGGCCAGCCGTATTCCGCGCCCTTGCCGGATCCGGTGGTGGCGCGCGCGGGCGGTGATGTCACGCAGGCAGGCCAGAAACGCCTCATGCGCGGTGGTGGGCAGCCAGTCGGCGCGGGTGGTGATCCCCTTGGTTAATATGTCGTCCAGATAGGGACAGGGCAAATTTACCAGCGTGCCAAGATCGAGATCCAGCTGTACCTCGGAGCATGTCAGCAGTGTGATTGTATCCGAGCTTTGCAAGAGCACCTTCGACATGGTCAGCGAACTGGTCTCTATGTCGAAGGCAGGCGGGGTCATCCCCTCGAAAATCCGGTCGATCCGACGTCTGCGCGGCGTTCCCTTGGCAGGCACGGTCCAGGCATAGGCGGCCAGATCTTGCGGGGTGACCACATCCAGACGGGTCAGCGGATGATCCGGGCGGGCCACCATACAGTAGCTGTCCTGAAACATCGGCTCTTCCTCGATATCGCTTGCCCAATCGGGTTTACGCAGGATACCGAAGATCATATCGATGCGGGCATTGGCCAGATCATCCAGCAGCTTGTGATAATTGCCCGACACCAGCCGCAGCTTCACATTGGGATGCCCGGCCAGAAAGGCGCGCGCGGCACAGGCCAGCTCATGGCTGCCTGCCAAAGGCAACGCCCCCACCACCAGCTCCAGACTGTCGGCGCCCTGAGCCATCCGAGCCTCGCCATGCGCCAGATCCAGCTCGCGCATGGCCCGACGGAATTCGCGCGCTAGCATCTGCCCCGTGCGATTGGGGATCGGCCCCTGCGCCGTGCGGTCGAAGAAGCTGCGCCCCAACACCCGCTCCAGCGCCCGCGTCGAACGGTAGAGTGAGGCTGGAGACACCCCCAGCGCGGCGGCGATCTCGGCTACGCGGCCCTGCTCGGCGGTCACCATCAGCGCGCGCATCTGGGTGCCGGTCATCAGCCGGTCGGCCTGTGGTGCGGGTTTCCCGTTCTCTTCGCTATGGCTGGTAACCGCGCTGAGCGCCGCATCGAGGATCTCGAAAAAGCGCGCCACGCGGCGCAGATACTGCGCGCCCTGAGGCGTGGCATAGGTGCCTGTGGCACAGCGGTCGAAAATCGGCGTGCCAAGCGCTTCTTCGATGTTGGCCACTGCCTGCGTCACCGCTGGCTGCGAGGTGGCCAGCATCCGCGAGGCGACGCTCACGCCACCCAATTCACCAATCACCTGCACCATCCGCAGATGCCGCAGATTGGGACTTTCGCCATATTGGATCATAAATTTCCTCCCCTTTGTCGAGCCGTCAAATAGCCCTTCAACAGGATCTTCCCCAGCCTCCCCGCCAGTGAACCACCCCGTATCGGACCGGAAACCGGCCCGTTCCTCCAATATCAAGCGTAAAACAGCGCCTCCGCATCGCCAATAGGTTCTTGTCATGGGCCATAGGTTCTTTGCCCGTAGGGATGGTACGGCCTGCCTCCCCGCGCCACTCTCTGGCCTCAGGTCGCCTGTGCAGGCGGCGCAATCCAGGGGAGGATCGATGGAGCAGATACTCGAGAATTACGTCCCGCAGGGGCGGCATCTGGTGGCGGGGCAATGGCTGGAGAGCGCGGAGGCGTTCACCTCGACCCCCGCCCGAGGGCCTGTGTATCGCTTTGCCGCTGGTACGCCCGATCTGGTGGATCGTGCCTGTCAGGCCGCCAATGCGGCCTTCGAGACCTATGGCGCAATGCCCGCCACCGCCCGCGCCGCTTTTTTGCGCGCGATTGCCGCCGAAATCGAGACACGCGGCACGCAAATCACCGATATCGCCAGCCGCGAGACCGGCCTGCCGCCTGCCCGTCTTGAGGGCGAGAGGGCGCGCACCACCGCGCAGCTGCGGCTTTTTGCCGAGACCATTACACGTGGCGACTATCTGGATCGGCGTCACGACTTGGTGCTGGCAGAGCGCGCACCCCTGCCGCGCCCCGATCTGAAGCTGATGCAGCGCCCCATCGGTCCGGTGGCGGTCTTCGGGGCCTCGAACTTCCCGCTGGCTTTCTCGGTGGCGGGGGGTGATACGGCAGCGGCGCTGGCGGCGGGCTGTCCGGTGGTGGTAAAGGGGCACTCCGCCCATCCCGGCACTGGCGAGATCATGGCCGAGGCGATCCATGCCGCAATCAAGCGCTGCAAGATGCCCGCAGGGATCTTTTCGCTGATACAGGGCGGACGGCGCGCGGTGGGCGAGGCGCTGGTGTGCCATCCGCTGATCACGGCGGTGGGCTTTACCGGAAGCCTGACCGGCGGGCGGGCGCTCTTCGACCTTTGTGCCAGCCGCCCCGAGCCGATTCCCTTCTTTGGCGAATTGGGCAGCGTAAACCCGATGTTTGTCCTGCCTGCTGCAGGTCGCGCGCGCGCGGCCCAGATCGGCGCGGGCTGGGCGGGATCTTTAGGCATGGGAGCAGGCCAGTTCTGCACGAAACCGGGCATTGCGGTGATCGACGCGGGCGCAGAGCCTTTTCTCTCCGCCGCCGCCCATACGTTGGGCGAGATGCCTGCGCAGGTCATGCTGAGCGAGGGGATCGCCGAGGCCTATCGCGACGGGCAGGCGCGTCTGGCACGCTATGCGCGCAGGGTCATAGGCCAGCCCGAGGCGGGTCGTCTTGCCAGCCCCGCGCTTTACGAGGTCGGATTTGCACAGTTCATGCAAAGGCCCGAGCTGTCCGAAGAGGTCTTTGGCCCCTTGGGACTGGTGGTCCGGCTGGAATCGCCCGAGCAGATGCAGGCACTGGCCCGGCAGATCGGTGGCCAGTTGACCGCCACTATACAGATGGAGCCGGAAGATACCGCCCTTGCGCGCGCGCTGGTGCCAGTTCTTGAACGCCGCGCGGGCAGGATTTTGGTCAACGGCTTCCCGACGGGCGTGGAGGTCTGCGAGGCGATGGTCCATGGCGGCCCCTATCCGGCCTCGACCAACTTCGGAGCGACCTCTGTGGGCACGCTGTCGATCCGTCGTTTCCTGCGCCCCGTCTGTTACCAGAACCTGCCCGAAGACCTGTTGCCCGACGACTGGGCGTCTCGGCCTTGAACCACAGGAGTTATCGCCCGGCGCCGAAAGGTGATGCCCCTGCCAGCTGCCGATAGGCTATACCTGAAGACAGCCGCCGATATGCGGTCGGGAAGAGGAGTCCGAAAAGGAGGAGATTATGAGCATACCAGAGATTGTGACAGACCCGCCCTTCACCATCACCCGCGCTAGTCATGTGCGCTATTTCGTGAAAGACCTCGCAAGGTCGATCGAATTCTACACCGAGGTGCTTGGCTTCGTGCTGAGCGACCGCGACGGTGCAATCGCCTATCTGCGCGGGATCGAGGAGGCCTGCCACCATAGCGTGGTGCTGATACAGGATCCGGCCCGTGCGGGCAGGGCAGAATGTATTGGCATGCGGGTCGCGTCAGAGGCCGACATCCGTCGCGCCAAAGCACATTTCGAGGCGATAGGCGGCAGCGCGCAGATCATCGACCGCCCCTATCAGGGGCTCAGTCTGCTGACCCGCTTTGGCGAAGGCTTCCCCCCGGTCGAGCTGTGCTCGTCGATGGAACTGCGCCCGAGGATGCTCAATGATTTCCGTGCACAGAAGGGAGGGCGGGTCCTGCGGCTCGATCATTACCAATGCGCGGTGCCCGATGCCACTCTGGCGGTGAAACGTTTTATGGGTTTGGGGTTCCGGCCCTCGAAATACACGCTGGACGAAGAAAGCGGTAAGGTGCTGAGCATCTTCCTTAGCCGTAAGAACAACCCTCATGATCTGGTGATGGCCGAGGCGATGGGCCCGAGGCTGCATCATGTGGCCTTTGTCGTCTCGGATCTGCAGGCGCTTCTGCGCGCCGCCGACATCGCGGCAAATATGGGCTACGGGCGCGATGTCGAACATGGTCCGGGGCGGCATGGGCCGCCCAATGGGGTCTTCCTCTACTTCCGCGACCCCGATGGCAACCGGATCGAGTTCATCCTGTCGCCGATGCAATTTATAGACCCCGAGGACCAGCCCAATGCGTGGAGTTCGCGCGATGGTGTCTCGCTTGTGCCATGGGGCAAGGGCCCACCACAGGAATGGCGCGAAGAAATGACCCATTTCGACGGCATCGAACCGGCAGGTGGCCCAAAGGCGCGCTGGACCTCGCTCAGCGATCCGCGCCACCCGCAACCGGCCTGAACCGGGGGCTTCGGCCCCCGTTTGACCCCATCCGGTCAGATAGCAAAAAGGGGGCCGCGTGGCCCCCTTTGTCGTACTCCTGTCTTGCGGTCCCTTGGCGCGTGATCAGCGGGCGATTTCACGGAGCAGCGGGTGAAAGAGGCTGTCGATCAAAGGCGCTTCGGTGATCATATGTTGCTGCAGCGCGAATTTCACCGCCAGTTCCAGCGACGGGCGCACGGCCTCCAGCCCATAAGGCGTGGCGTTGATCTCGGCCTCGAAGCCTGCGGCCTTACGGCTTTCCACCAGCATGCGCCAGATCTCGCGGACCACATCAGGACGCTGCTCGCAAAGCGCGTCGGGCACCACCAGAAAATGGTTGGGCGGCACGACCTTTTCGCGGGCATACCACTCGAGCGCCGCCTGATGCGGATCGGGGATCAGTGGCCTGATCCGCGCGTCCTTGGGCATGTTCATCCCCAGAACGGCGGCATCGATCTCGCCCGCAAGCAGCATCTTTACCGGATCGCCCCCCTCGGGGCCCCATTCACGGCTGGGCGGGTCGGTATATTCGGCCAGATGGGGCTGGTCAAAACAGATCCAACGGACCGTGTCGGGATCGACGCCATGGTCGTTTTGCAAGATGCCACGCACCCAGAGCGCTGTGGTCTGCGTGTAGGAACGCACGCCCACCGTTTTGCCCGCTAGGTCCTGCGGGCGCAGATGGGCATGGCGATCGGTATTATAGCCGATGCAATGATGCTGGAACCGCCCCAGCACGGTAAAGGGCAAGAGACTGATCGGCTTGCCATAAGCATAGGCCTGAAGAAAGGTTGCTATGGCCATCTCCGAGATGTCATAGGCACCCTCGCGCAGCATCGGCTTGAACCCTGCATGCGCGTTTTTCAGCCCCGCAAAATCGAAGCGCAGGAGATCCGAGCCGATCTCGCCCGCCAAGAGTGCGCGGGTCGGCGGAAACTCGGTGATATTGGCGCGCAGAGCCAGCGGACCGCTGGAGGCATAGCCCATATCGGGGAAGCTTTGCAAAAGAGTGCTCATGCGCGAAGGGCCTCCAGTTCGGTTGCGGCAAGTTCGGGATAGAGCCGCGCAGCGGTGTCCCCCCATATGGCGCGGCGCTCGGCGGCGCTGAGATCGGCAAAACAACGGTGGCCCTGATCGACCAGCTCTTTCAGCGTGCCAGTATTGGCCGGGAAATTCGACCCCCAAGCCAGCCGTTCGGCCCCGAATTCCGCCACCAATCTGGGGAAGAAACTCGTGGGTGAGGCGGGGGCTTTCTCGGCCAGATCGAAAGTACGGGGGGTGATTTTCAGCACCAGATTGTCAAAGCGCGCAAGCGCCCAGAGCGGGGCCGCATTGCGGTATGGGGCGCCGTCGGTCAGATCTGGGCGGCCCAGATGATCAAGCACCACCGTCACCTCGGGAAAGCGCGACAGGATCTCTTCGACCACGGGGAGCCCGATCTTTGTCGTCTGGATGCAGACCGGCATACCGATCTCGGCCATATATTCCCAGACAGCAAAGGTCTCGGGGGCGATCATCCAGCGCCCGTCGCTCTGCACTGTCGAGCCCGCACCGAAAAGCCGCAACCCGCCCATGCCGCGCGCGCGCCATGCATTGATCCTGGCCACCGCATCGGGGGCGGCAATATCGACCGTAAAGACACCGGTAAAGCGCGCATCCGTGCCCACGCAATCTGCAACATAGGAATTATCATAGCCATAGGTCGTGGCCGATTGCACCATGGCCGCAGCCGCCACACCTGCGGCCTCCATCTCGCGGATATATTGCGCGAAAGGGAACGGACGCTCGGCCGACCAATCGGACCGGATGCCGCCCAAGGGGCGGTGCGGATAGCGGGTACTGTCGGCGGCGATGATATGGGGGTGAATGTCGATGATCCTGTCTGCCATGCTGGCCTCCCTGAAATGGCGCGCGGCCCTTTCGGGCATGGCGCGCGGCCCCTTCAGGCTAGACGCGGGACGGGCATCGGGGAACGTGGCTGGCGCAAGATCGAATGACCGAATAACAACTTCCGATAGGCACGTCAGGAGAGCAGGCAAAAGGGCCGGCGCGCGCCAGCCCTTTGAAAGACACTCCCGATCTGGAGTGGCCTATTGCACCATATAGGAGCGCACCTGTTTCAGTACCTCGGGGGGCGCCGCATAGAAGCCGTCAATCAGCGATTGCACCTGTTCGGCGTTTATCTTCTTGACCGGTGTACGCAGTACTTTCTTCATCCGCGCGACCGCCTCGGGGTCATCAAGCGTTGCTTCGAAAGCTGTGCGGATCGCGGCCACCCTATCGGCGGGCACTTCGGCGGGAACGGCAATCGGCCGCCCCGTCGCACTGGAATCGATCAGAAAGCCTGCAACCTCCTTCTGCAGATCTCCCACAAGGTAGTCGCCCAGCACCGGCAGATCGGGCCAGCTCTCATTTTTCTCGCGCGCCATCAGCATAACGGGGTGGATCTCCCCGTCCTTGAGCATCTGGCTGGCCTTATTGGTATCGCCCCACATCGGATGCGCGCCCTCCATCCAGCCCTGAACCTCGCCGCGCTCAAGCGCCAGATAGACCTCGCCCGCGCCTTTATACCCCGCCACGATATCAAATTTCGTGCCAATCATATCGTTCATCAGCGCAGGAAAGACCCGGTTGTAATTGGTATAGGAGGTGGCCCCCTCGACCAATGTCTTGGATTTTAGATCCTCGGGCGTGGTGATGCCAGAGCCGGTGCCGGCATAAAGCGTATAGGGGTAATCGCCGTTCTCCAAAGAGCCGATCCACTGCACGCTATGCGGATCGAACTGCTTTTCCTTGCCGGCGATAAGCGGCGTAGTCAGCACATTACCGATCAGGAAGGCCAGCGTGGTGCCATCCTTGGGCTCGGTGCGCGCGATCTGGGCGGCCGCCACCAGCCCCCCCGCACCCGGTTTGTTGACCACAACGATATCGGGATGGCCGGGGAAGTTCTTCTGGAACTCGGTCACAAAGGCGCGGGCGATTGTATCGGCAAAGCCGCCCGCCGCAGCCCCCACCGTCAGGGTGACGGTCTTGCCGGTGTAAAATTCCTCGGGTGTCTGCGCGGCCAGTGGTGCTGAGGCCCACACCGCTCCCGCAGCGCCAAGAGCAAAGGCCAGCGCAAGCGGCGGTTGGCGGATAAAAGTCATGATCTCCTCCCAAAGTCATTTCTTCTTATCTAAACGAGGCCCCGCAAAGGAGCATTCGCCAGACAAGACTGACTCGGAAGGCAAGGAAAACGCCAATACGAAACGGGACCCCACCGATAAAAAAGCGGTGTCTCAGCTGTGGCGGGCGATCTCGCGGGCCATCTGCGCATGGAGTGCCGCACCCGAGGCGCCACGGGTCAGCGCATCCTGTATCTTGTGGTCCATATCGGAGGCCGCGCGCAGGTGATCGATAGCGCAGGCCAGCCAGTTCAGCGGATTGCCTGTATGTGCCAAACGTGGAAGGTCGAAAGAGGCCATGGGAAGATCTCCGTACAAAATGGCTCCCCCGAGTATAGGGGAGCCTTCCTGCGTGCGGTATGATCTTTCTCAATAGTGGCCATGTCGCTCTTGCAAGTCAGAGCAACCGCTCCAACAGGTTATCGGGCCATGGCACATGAATCACCTCGTTGAAGATCAACCAGACGCCCAAGGTGGTCAGCGCGGCATAGATCAGGCTTATCGGCCAGCTTTCTCCGCCTTCGATGCGCATCATCCCGATCACCAGCAGCGGGATGGCCGGTAGCATACCGACAAGAGCCACCAGAGCCAGAAAACCCGTCAGCCAGCCGAAAAACGCTATGCCGCGCGCAAAGGCCTGACGGGCGTATTTGCCATCATCCGAAGCTAGATCCATATGGACCCCGCGATGCGATAGATCCTCCTCGGCCAGCACGCCACGCCCCGACAGCAGCAGGTAGATCAGGCTCAGCGTGCCCGCCACCAGCAAGGTGCCCGATACCATCACCGGCCCGATTCTGGCGCCAAAGCTCCAGCCCTGTGCCTGCCAGAACATCCAGCCTCCCAAGCCGAGAAACACCACATACATCAGGTCGGACGGGCGGGCCGAGAACCGCCCCCGCGGCATAAGCGCCCGCATCCCTCTAGCGCGGATCTCGGTATAAAGCGGGCGGAACAGCACCATGAAGGCCATAGCGAACAGCAAGATCACCACGGGGCGGCTGAGCCAATCGAAGCCGTAGCGCTGGATCGAGATCGCCATATAGCGTTCGACAAGCACCCCCAGCACCAGCCCGAGGATCAGCGGCGGGCGTGGCCAGCCCAGCCGCTTCATCGCCCAACCTAACAGCCCGAAGGCCATAAGCGTGATAAAATCACCCCATGCGCCCGAGCCTTGGAAAGCACCGATGAAAACCAGCACGATTACCCCGGGCAGAACCAGCGTATAGCGCAGCGTCGAGATCTTGGCGAATTGCCCCGACAGCAGGAAGCACAGCCCCGCACCGAAAATATTGGCCAGCGCAATTGACCAGACCAGCGTATAGGTGACCGACAGATGAGTTGTCAGCAGCTCGGGTCCCGGCACGAAGCCATGGATCATCAATGCCCCCAGCAAAATGGCTTGCGCCGCAGAGCCGGGCACACCGAAGGCGACGGTGGGTACTAGCGACCCCCCCTCCTTGGCATTATTGGCTGATTCCGGCGCAATGACCCCGCGCACATCGCCTTTGGTGAAACTCTCCTTCGCGCCCCTCTCGCTACGCAGCGCATGACCATAGGCGATCCAGTCGGTGACCGAGCCGGTTATACCGGGAATAAGCCCCAAAAGCGAGCCGATGGACGAGCAGCGCAAAACCAGAAACCAGTTGCGGAAGACATCGCCAGCACCCTTGGCCATCCCCTGACGAATCGAGCCGGTCGGGCTTTCGGTCAGGGCCGCGCGTTTAATCGCCATATCGCAGAGTTCAGGCAGGGCGAACATGCCCAGCAGCACCGGCAACATCGGCACCCCGTCCCATAGGTAAAGGACATTACCCGCCCAGCGTATCTCACCGGTCTGATTGTCGATGCCGACCATGCTCACGAGAATGCCAAAACAAGCCGCCACCAGCCCGCGCAAAGGCGCGCTTCCCGAGAGCGCCGAGACCATGGCAATGCCAAAAACCGTCATCGCCAGCAGCTCGGGCGTGCCGATCGATAGAACGAAGGGCCGGATGATCGGCACTGATACCGCGAGCACGAGCGCTCCGAACAACCCGCCCACGACCGAGGCCGTAAACCCCGCGCTAAGTGCGCGACCCGCCTCGCCGCGCTTGGTCATCGGCAGGCCGTCAAGAACCGTCGCCTGCGAGGCCGCCGTCCCAGGTACGCCAAAGAGCACCGCCGGAATGGTGTCTGAGGTCGAGGTCACCGAATGCATCCCCAGCAGCATGGCGAAGGCCGAAAACGGGTCCATTGTATAGGTAAATGGCACCAGAAGCGCAAAGCCTGTCATCCCGCCGATGCCCGGCAACAGCCCGATGGACAATCCCACCAGCACCCCCAGCACCAGAAATCCCAACCGTGGTAGCGACATCAGATTGCCGATTGCCACCCCTGCCGCATCCGTCATAAAGGATATGTCGAATGCGCCTGTCATGGACGGCCTCCCAAGGCCGTGCCTCTGCCAATTCCGGTCATTCCCGCCTCCTCCTAGTTGGCAACCCGTCTCCTCACGGGTCAGACCTATCCTTGCGCTGGACGGTAAGAGGGCGCCAATCGCAATCGTTTAGGATGCCATAAGAATTCAGGTGGTTGTGCAGTATTGTTTGGGAAAGCCGGAAGCACCCATCTATCGGACATAATTTTTACCGATAGCGCTGCAACTGCGGTGCTGAACCGCCCCGACTTTGCCGGAGGGTGATTTGTTCAGTAACTAAGCGCCCATATCGATCAGTTCAGTTTACACAATAAAGAGTTCCTCTGCTTCTGCAGGGGGTAATGTATCCGATGGGCCTGAGAAGGCGGCGGTTGCTTTACCAATCGACCCACTTCAGCGTTTCCCACTCAACTCCGCGGATAGATTTCCAAGGGCCGAGTTGGATTTGATCTGCCCCACTTGAGTGGTCCGGTTTAAAAGTTAGTGCATCGTGGGCCTTTGGTCTACTGGCACGATGCTTTCCGGCGCTGGGGCCGATAGCGGCCATTCACGCGCCGCGCAGCAACGGACACCACTTTTTGTACATCAGGGCGGATGTTGTTGAAAAAGTCGGCCGAAATCGCCGATTTTGGGACTCGCCGCTGCTGGGCAATGCCATTGCGTTGCCATGGCGATAGCGGGAGAAGGTCGAGTGGTCGGGGACATTGCCTTCCAACCCCAACCGGCAGAACCAGCGATAGGCCAAGTTCAGATGAACCTCGTCACAGAGCCGACGCTCCGAACGGATCCCCATGACATATCCTATCACCAGCATCCGGATGATCAGTTCGGGGTCGATCGAGGGCCGGCCAAGGTGGCTGTAGAAGGGACGCAGCGCCTCGCGCAGAGACCTTCGCTGCTGTCTGCGCCAACGTCAGCAATGTCGCGGAACGGAGCGGACCTCGAACTCTTACATGAAGCATTGTTTGAAGCGCTGAGTGTCGCCTCAAACCAGAAATGTCAGCCCGGAGGTCGCTCGGTCAGGCACATCCTCCTGAAGGAAATCAAGGAATTTCTCCAGATAGCGGAGCTTCTTGCAGCTTTCAGGCCAAACCATGAAGTACCCGTCATACGTCTGCACCGCTTCAGGGAACGGCATTACAAGCTGGCCATCCGATACCGCACCCGAGGTTAAAACGAGATCACCGATCGACAGCCCGTGCCCGGCTGTCGCGGCGGCGTTGCCCTGCTCAAGCGTGTCAAAGACCTGCCCCTGCGAGATGTCCACCTGTTCTGCCCTCCCGCTCCGCCTGAGCCAGCGTCGCCAGTCGCGGCGATCGGGCGAGGGATGGATAAGAGCGTACCGGCCGAGATCCTTTCCAAGATCGCGATACAAGGCCGGAGCACAAATCGGGATCAGCCATTCATCGAAGAGCTTGGCGCTTCTGGTGCCCTCCCCGAACTGCCCCGAGCCGAGCAGAATCGCGCAATCGTGGGGCTCGGTAAAAAAATCAACCGTGTCGATATCCATCCACACGCTGCTGATCTGCACGTCAAAGCTAGGCTCGATGGCCCGGAACCGGCTCACGGCATCAAGCAGCCAACGCATCGTCAGCGTCGAGGGGGCCTTGAGACGCAAAACGTTCCGCTCGCTCTGAAAGACGGCACAAGCATCCTCGATGTGTTTGAATCCGTACTTCAGACCGTCCGCGAAGATCTGACCTTGCGGCGTCACCTCCAGCCGGGGTCCATGACGATGGAACAGCTTACGCCCGAAATGCGCCTCTAGCGTTTTGATGTGCTTGCTGATCGCACTCTGCGTCAGGTTCAGCTCCTCGGCCGCACCTGTCGCCGATCCGGTGCGGGCAGCCGCTTCGAACGCTCGCAAAGCATATAGCGGAGGGAGAGTTTTTGCCATCACCGCACCTCTCAATCAAAACTTTTACTCATAGCAAGAAGCAGGAATTTCCATTTTTCAAGGGTATTTTTCATCGCGATAACTACTGAGAGGTTATAGAGGAGAACATTTTTTCATGTTTAGAGGGATATCTCCAGGGGTGCTTGTAGAACAGTCTACAATTGAGGCAGAGCTTATTGAGAGACGCGACAAAGAACTTGAAATGGACTGGAGAGCCGTGGCGTTTCGGGGCTTTTCTTCCCACCTCCGCAAGCCTGATTTCCCATGCCTGTTTGGAAAAAGTGGCTTCAAAAGGGAGGCGTTCAAGTTCCTTTTCATCGATGAGGACGACGAAGCAGGCCAATTTTCAGAGGGCCTGCGGCGATACACGGAATTCACCCGGCAAGTGCCCGCGCGCACCCGGCTTTACACGCCCCTGATTGTGATTTTTCAGAGAATTTTTCCAACGCTCGCCGATCAGTACCAGTTCGGCTGGCGACAACTGCAGGCATTACATCATAACGACACAAAAGACTGGCCTTCCAACGTCCCCATTGCCCCCGAAGACAGTCTCTGGAGCTTTTGTTTCGACGGGGTGCAGCTGTTTATCAACATGAGTTGCCCGGGTCATGTGACCCTGAAAAGCCGCAACCTTGGAGGCTACATCACCTTCGTCATCAATCCGCGTGAAAACTTCGATCTGATCGCCAATCGGAACAGCCGCAAGGGTATCCGGGTGCGTCAGACGATTCGCAAGCGCGTCGAAAGATATAACGCTGCGCCGGTTCCCGATGTGCTTGGCTTCTTCGGTAGCCACAGCAACCTCGAATGGCGACAGTACCAGTTAGCCGAGGAGCATCGTCCGCCGAAAACCATTTGCCCCTTTCGTATGCGCACTCGAACCAGAGAGGTCGAGCCCTCATGAACCTTACGCTTCTGTCGGTCTATTTGACCTCCATCGTTTTGCTGATCGCAACCCCTGGCCCCGTTGTCGCACTCGTTCTCAACACGGCCGCAAAGCGCGGGTTGCGTGAGGCCGTGCTCACTGTATTCGGAACCAACTGGGCCTCGCTTTTCCTGATCGGCGCAGCTGCTCTGGTGATTTCCGGCCTGATGACCATCAACGTGAGGATGCTGACCTGGGTCAGTCTTATCGGCTGCCTGTTCATCGCCTGGATAGCCATTCAGTCGTTTCGTCACAGGCCGACCTCGCAGGAAACAGATCCCACAGAGGAATTGGGGATGGCACGACGCGGCTCCTCTCCTCTGTTGCACGGGTTTCTTGTTGGCATCTCCAACCCGAAGGACATCCTGTTTTTCGTCGCCTTCTTCCCGCAATTTGTCGGCATCACCAGCCGACACGAGATCAGTCTCATCATTCTGACTTTGCTCTGGATTCTCTTCGACTTTGCGATCCTCGTCAGCTACGCCGCCGTCATCCACACCAGCGTGTTCCGCCGCCAGGCGCATCGGATCGCACAGATCTCCGCAGGGTTCCTGCTCTGTGTCGCCATCGCAGGCTTTGCCTACTCTCTCAACGAGTTGCTCTCTGTGCCCCGTTAAATGATAAGCCGAAACCTCTACCGCAAAAGACCACCGACAACTGTCAATGTCATGCCAGCGGGGCTCTGATGATGTGACCGACCGCGCCCATCGGCATCAATGTGCCAAGGTGGGGCTGCGATGATCCACAAGGGTGGCCAGTCATGTCGGAGATTATCACGGTCGGGCTCGACCTGGTGGAGAATATGTTCCAGGCACATGGGGCGGACGGAGAATGGCCGGGCCAGTGGAACCTTGGAAGAAGTGGTTCAGAGGCCGCGCCGCCAGCTCTTCGGTGAATTGCCACTTCGCCGTTTAAAGGCGGCGACGAAAGCCGAAGGGCTTGAATAGCCGAGCCAGTTGGCCAGATCCGTACTGCTCCTACCGGACTGCAAACCCTCGATCGCCAGGAAGAAGCGTAGCCGGTCACGCCATTCGCGCCAGTTGAGGCCGGTTTCCTTTTGGAACAGACGCGAGAGAGTGCGTTCGCTGGTGCCGATATTGGCGGCCAGCCTGCCGAGATTGCTCGTCTCGGCAGGGCTAACCAGCAGGCGTGTCATTACCTGAGCCAGACGGGGGTCGCCGCTGCCAGGCAAGGCAAAGTCCGGACGCTCGAGCCGGGCTAGTTCATCCAGAGCGGCCCAGCAGAGACGCCGCCACTCGGCTGGACGGCGCAAGGCGGCCCCCCCATCGATTAGCATCAACCGGCGACCGATCCCCCGAATGAGCGGGGAGGCATGCAGCACCGTTGGTCGATCGGGCATCGCCAGACGCGCCGCGAATCTCGGAGCAATGAGAAAGGCTTGGTATTCCAGATCCGCGATCAGCGAGGCCTTGGTGGAGGTGCCGGATGGGATCCAGATGCCATGGCGATCTGGAATGAACCATCGGTCCAGGTCGGCCTCGATGCGCATCATCCCATCGTAACTGAACAAGGCGCGGGGCCAAGCTTCTGGAGCGATGCGGGGCACGGCTTCGGTCATGGCTAAGGCTCCGGACCAAGCCCGGAGGGGAAGATTGGGATTTGGCAGAAATTCGATATCTTTTGTCATTTTGTCGTTATATGTCGAACACGCTGAACAGGATAGGCCTGCTGAAAACGGAGGGCCGCAATGTTTCGCGCCAAAGAGAGTATTCTTGCTATTGTTATTCTGATCGCTGGTTGGAGCCTTGTTGCCCTGCCGATGGGCATGACCGGCAATCAGGGACTGGTCGCCGCCATCGTCCTAGTCACTCTGGTCCTCTGGGGGACGGGGCTTGTCCCAGGCTACGTGGCATCGACCTTCCTGTTTAGCACGCTCATCCTAACAGGAGCTGCAGCGCCACAACTGGTTTTCTCCAGCTTTGCCTCCTCGGCTATCTGGCTGGTGGTCACGGGTTTCGTCATCGGTGCCGCGATTAGTCACGGAGGCCTCGGGGCACGTCTAGGTGACCTAGCGCGGCCCTATTTGTCGCGCAGTTACACGGCGCTGATTGCAGGCCTTATGGTCCTAGGGATGGCGCTCGGCTTCGTAATGCCGTCGTCACTTGGCCGCGCGGCGGTCCTCGTGCCGATCGGCATGGCTCTGGCTGATGCCCTTGGCCTTGAAAAGGGCACCGCGGGCCGCACTGGGGTCGCGATCACAATCGCCATCGGAACCAACATGCCAAGCTTCGCGATCCTGCCCTCCAATATTCCCAACGTGATCCTCGCCGGCGTGGCCGAGGCAAGCCTTGGTACTCATTTCGGCTACGGCCGTTACTTGCTGTTGCATTACCCCGTATTGGGTCTGCTGAAATCCGTTGCAATCGTCGCGCTGGTGCTGAAGTTCTTTCCGGCCCAGATCACCCAAGGAGACGCACCACATACTGTGACGTCAGCTGCCGCTGGCCGCCAAGCCGCACTGATCGCTATCTTTCTGGTCACGCTGCTGCTGTGGTCGACCGATCAGCTACACGGGCTAAATCCCGCTTGGATCGGCCTGGGAACTTCACTCGTCCTGATGATTCCACAATTTGGCTTCGTGCCACCTCCCGTCTTTCGCACGTCGGTGGATTTATCCATGCTACTCTTCGTGGCGGGAGCGCTGACGCTTGGGACAGTGGTGAATGCTAGCGGTCTTGGCGCGCTGATTGCTGGCGGTGTCTTTGATGCGCTTCCCTTCGAGGAAGGAGCCGATTTCCTGAATTTTGTATCTCTGTGCCTGTTGTCAGTAGTTACGTCAATTTTTACCACCATGGCGGGTGTGCCGGCAGTCCTGACGCCACTGGTCCCACAACTCGCGAAGGCGACGGGTCTTTCGCAGGAGGCAGTGTTGATGACTCAGGTCATTGGCTTCTCCAGCGTTCTCTTCCCTTACCAGGTCGGCCCACTGATTGTCGCCATGGGTCTTGCAGGAGAAAGCACCCGCCCGCTCCTTAAGGTGACGTTGGCGCTTTTCGCTATCACCGCCCTGATACTCATTCCCGTAGATTTCCTTTGGTGGAAATTTCTGGGCGTATTATAAGATAGGCTCCCGCCTTTAATGCATTCTTGAACGACCGTAATTGCGTTCTGCGCTGCGGCACGAAGCGTTTCTTGCTGCGACTACGAACCGTATCATGCTGTATTTGTACGTGCTGATCCCCTAATGACCGGAAAGTCTGGATTGTGGACGTCGAGCAACCGGGTCGCGCTGCACAGTGCCACATATGGCTGGTTCAGTGAACCACATCACCGCGCAGATCGGCCCGTTGAATGTCCGGATAGGGCCGATCGCGTCGATACGGTGTCGCGGCCCTCGTGATGGGGCCCCGCGCCGCCGCATGACCGCTTCGAGCCCTTCTTGCAAGATGCTGCAATCGATACGAACGGCGGCTATCGAATATCGATGATCTTCTGCGCTGTTCTATCAAGAGCAGATTTCAAGGTCGCTGCGAAAGCTAGCCGCTTCGGCATGGATCAGCGTCGCTGGCGTTTCGCTCGGGTGCGCCATGAGATGCCTCTTAACTAAGGCATATCCAAGGGCGTAGCCCCGCCACGCGGGATCCGTTCCGAAAAACCATGCGGCGTGATCGTAAAGGGCGGCATAGCCGACCAGTTCACCATCTGATTCCGCGACAAGGACATACAGCCATGGATTTTCTCCTGAAATGTCCCGGATAAGGTCGTCTACCGTCAGGGTTGGCGTATCCCCATGATGATTGGCGAGCTTTCCGGCCATCTCGACAATGCGCTCTGCGCCGCTTTGCCGAGCAAAGCGGACCAGTCCGAAATCGGTTGTTAGGGGTAAATGGCTCTTTAGTATTACTGGCTCCTTGTCGCCGTAGGAGCCAACTATCTGCCACCATACGGCGGCAGCATGTTCATGTGCACCGCGCTCAGATGAGGTGGCAATAATAGGTTACGAAGCGAGTGGCTTTCATCGTCATGCAGGGTTCGTCGCAACAATTCGGCCACATGTCAACGACCGCTTCGTCCGCAGCCGCCCTACCGAGGGGCTGGCGCGGCGCTAGGCACGGGGAACCGAGGTCGTGACTGCGGCCCCCGCGGCCACGCGCGTCGCTCAGGGGATCAGATCGTCTGGCCGCCCGACACTTCGATACGCTGAGCCGTGACCCAGCGATTTTCATCGCACAGAAGGCTTGCGATCATTGGACCAATGTCGTCCGGCACCCCTACGCGGCCAAGCGCCGTCATTCCGGCGAACTGCGCGTTCACCTCGGCATTGTCACGCACCAGCCCTCCACCGAAATCCGTTTCGATCGCGCCAGGCGCGACCGTGTTCACCGCGATACCCCGTGCGCCGAACTCCCGCGCCATGTAGACCGTCAGCATCTCGACCGCCGCCTTCGCCGCCGAATAGGCTGCGAACCCGGGGAAGGAGACCCGCGTCAGGCCGGACGAGAAGTTCACGATCCGCCCGCCACCGGCCAGGAGCGGCAGTAGGGTCTGGGTGAGGAAGAAGACGCCTTTCACATGAACCGCGAACAATCCATCGAACTGCGCTTCGGTGGTTTCCTCGATCTCGGCGAACTCGCCATGCCCGGCATTGTTGATCAGGTGATCGAAGCTGTCACGCCCCCAGATGGTGTGCAGTTCAGCGCGCAGGTCCTTGGCGAAGGCCTGAAAACTTGCGATGTCGGCCACGTCGAGGCGCATCGCCACGGCCTGGCGCCCCATCTCGCGGATCAGGGCAACGACCTCCTGCGCCTGCGCGGCGTCCGATCGATAGGTGACGATGACGTCGCCGCCGCTCGCGGCGATGGCGAGCGCGGTGTTGCGACCGAGGCCGCGATTTGCGCCGGTGACGAGAGAGATCTTGGTCATGGGACTATCCTTTCAGGGTGTCTTGTGGTCTCCCTGAGATAGGGGAACGCCGACGCCTGATTTTGCCCGTTCCTCGTCAAATCTTGCCTATTCCCATTTCCTTCTTCCATGGCAAGCTCGGATGAGCCATGAATAACTTCATGAACATTGCCCAAAACATTCCACCGCTTGCCAAGTTGCTTGTCCATTGCCGCCGGTTCGCCGACGCCAATGCCGGGCCCGACGGGGTCGCGCCGACCCCGGTGCGGGGCCTGACCGTGGTGCGCGCCCTGCATCCCGGCGAACTGCTGATTGCCGTCCAGAAGCCCGTGATCGCCATGCTTCTTCAGGGGGGCAAGCGCGTGACAACACTGGGCGCGTCCTTCGAATACGCGCCGGGAGAGGCAATGGTGGTCGCAGCGGATATCCCCACCGTCAGCAGGATCACCCGCGCCAGTATCGCGGCACCCTACTATGCGCTCGTGCTCGAGCTTGATCCCGTGATCCTGAGCGCGTTCAGCCCGACGGTCTCCGTGCCGTCGGCGGAAGCCCGGCCCGTCAGGGTCGAGCCGATCGGCACGGAGGTTATCGACGCCTCCCTCCGCCTTGCACGACTGCTGGATCGGCCTCAGGCCCTGGCTGTGCTCGGAGAGGGCCTGCTGCGGGAGCTGCACTACTGGCTCCTGATGGGAGTTCACGGTCCGGCCATAGCTGCTCTCGGCGCACCGGACAGCCACACGGCCCGGATTGCGCGCGCGGTCGACATCCTGCGGCGGGACTACGCCCGTGCGATCAGGACAGAGGAACTCGCCGAGGCCGCTGCGATGAGCGAGCCCGCGTTCCACAAGCACTTTCGCGCCATCACGACCCTGTCGCCGCTCCAGTTCCAGAAACAACTTCGTCTCATCGAAGCGCGGCGGCTCATGCTGGCAGAGGGCGCGAGGATCGCGGAGGCAACTCACTCAGTCGGCTATGCTAGCGTGACGCATTTCACCCGGGACTACGCCCGTCTGTTCGGTGCGCCTCCCGGAAAGGATATACGCAAAGCAACTGCCGTCGCCTGAGCGCTTGGCAAGCTCCTCTGTGCATGAAATGAGCGGCAGCTTCGTCCGCATTGCTGACGTCGAGCAACCGAGTCGTGCTGCACAGTGCCACGAACGGCTGGTTCAGTGAACTACATCACCGCGTAGATCGGCCCGATGAATGTCCGGATATGGAAACACTCTTATTCCAGTGTTTTTGGGGAAAAAGTCAAGATTATGCTTTTTGGCCTGAGTCAAAAGACCGTCCAGCAATCACACAACGACTGGATGCGGCTTCCACTATTCATAGCAATGAAAAAATGAACATGAACTTCCAGATCGAGATGCAGGAGTTTATGAACCTGTTCGCGGCGCCGTCGATGGAATTTGACCGGACGGGGGGGAGCTTGCTGCGAAAGTTGACAGGCCAAGCCTTTACGAATGACCGTAGCTACGACATCAAAATGGTGCTGCCTCAGTTTCAGTTGGGAAGCTCCGAAATTATAGCGGGCGTTTATACAACGGCAGGTTTCGATCCATCGGGTTAAATCGTGACAACACCTAATGCAACTCTGACAGCCCTGTTCCGCGAAAAACTTCGTGCAGCTATGGAGACAGAAGGCCAATACACTCTTGTCGAAGGCACGCTGAGCTTATCATTCAGCGTCGATTTCGGACAACGTGCAAATATTATCTGGGTGTATTCCCCTATGCCAAATATCTATACTCCGCTAAGAATGCTGCGCGATGATGGCAGTCTGCGTGAAACCGGCGAATTTATTGGTGGCATGATAAACGATGTCCCGCTTGGGAGGGTTTAACCGTGCTCTCTCAAAAAGTCCGCAATATCCTCAATCTACACCCCGCAAAGCGTGGCCTTCCGAAACATGTCGACTATGATCGGTCGCCCCGCCCTAAATTTCCTTTCTGGTGGGCGAATGACACCTCTTTAGGCCTGCAAGGAAACAGACATATGGTGGCAATTATCGTCACCATACCACTGTTTCTGGTCTGTGTCTTTGTCGGGATCAACTTCGGTGGCGAGCGGTATCTGGACTGGCAGAACGATAAGGTCGTCTTTAAAAGAGACTACGAATGGGTTTTAGGCGAGCGTGGCTTAGAGTTCATAAACGCTACCATTTCAGAGCATCCGGATGTGTCGTTTAAATATTTCTTGGACGACAACGAATTCCAATTTGCCGAGTATCTGCGCTACGTCTACTACCGCTACGGCGAATACACGAACACATTCTACGCCGACCTCACCGCTGCCATCATCTCCCTCGGAGGAGGGCTGTTTTTCCTGATCGCAACGCTCAGGATCCGCCGAGAGGCACCTCTTATTTTTGACCGCGAAAACGGACTTGTGAAATCGTGGCAGAACGGCAAGATCTACGCGATTGCGTGGGAAGACCTGCGGATCGGGCCACATCCCAGCGGGATTGGGGTCATTCTGCCCCGCATCGGGCAGATAAAGGGCGACCAGATGGTGCTTCGTTACATCCTGCGGGCGCAGAATTTCAGTTTTCACATGGATGAAGACCGCGACCTCTGGCCGCTGCTTACGCGGATCTGCGACTATATGGAAGGTGGGCTGGAGGCGGCCTCGCTGGAGTGTTTCGAGAACAAGCCGGTCTTTGCGCTGCGCCAGCAAGAGAGGCCCAAAGATTTCGATGCCGCCTTGACCGACCGAGCCGCGATCAAACGCGCCACGCTCGCTCAATATGGGGAAGAGTTTTATCACTCATAAGGTACAGACATCGGTAAGTGAGTTGCCCTTTTAGTTTGATGCTGGTTAGCAAGGAAGTTGACCTGCCCCCCGTTGTTCCCTCATTCATAACGAGAGTCTACAGGTTGGTGCACTGCTCCCCAACCTTGGATCGCCGGAGGTTGGATTTTTCCGACTGTCTTACGATGACGGGCTGGTGACGCCTTCGGGATAATGCCTGGCAATCGGGACGTTGTATCCGATCGCGCTGTGGGGTCTGTCCTCGTTGTAGTGCCTACGCCAATCCTCCAGCTTTTCGCGTGCATCTGCAAGGCTCATGAACCAGTGGGCATTCAGACACTCCGCCCTGAGCTTGCTATTGAACGCCTCGATGAACCCGTTGTCCGTGGGGTTTCCGGGCCGTGAGAAGTCCAGCGTGACGTCGTTGGCATACGTTCTGCGCCGCTCTGCCGAGCTGACCGAACAGCGCATGCGTGAGATCTTTGAAGAACGCGGGTTGCAGGGGAAAGGCGACCGAGCAGTGGGATAAATTTTTGAGTTCGTTTGGAGTGTGCAGATTCCAGTTTTACGCGAATTAGGTTCCAGTCTGTATTGAATGAAGAGATGAAAATCTAAGGGAAACAAACGGTTGTGTTTTGCGTTGTTTCCAATTTAGGGTGAACAGCACACCTAATTGTGACGTTCTCCCTAAATTGGAACTTATTCGCCCTAAGTTGGCAACTTGTTCGGGGAAAACTGCTATCTGGTCATCGGGAATAGCTTTAGGCGACGTTTGCTTGCCCTACGGTTCATGATCACCGTAGGTGGTGGGCAGTCCGAATTCGCGAAGCTGACGTTTTGCCAAATTATCTTTTGACCAAGGGCATGCACTCACGAAGGTTGCCAGAGGTCGCAAGATAATCAACGCAGTGCAGCGAAGGTCCGGAACCCGCCGATGCTGTTGAAAAAGTCTTTGTTGCGCTGTGGCAAGTCTTTCGATTCACTCGACTATGAGGGGATTGGAGGATTTCGGCATGATGGGCAGGCAAGAAGCACCGGCGCAGCTGTTTTACGACTTCGATCTGGAGCGGCATGTCCCCGCCCATCACATGCTGCGCGAGATTGACCTGTTCCTGAATGGCGCCTCCCTGCGCGAGACACTACGCCCCTTCTACAGTCACCTTGGCCGGCCCTCGATCGACCCCGAACTGATCATCCGGATGCTGGTGATCGGATATGTCATGGGGACCCGTTCTGAGCGCCGGCTCTGTGACGAGGTTCACCTGAACTTGGCCTACCGCTGGTTCTGTCGGTTGGGGTTGGAAGCCAATGTCCCCGACCACTCGACTTTCTCCCGCTATCGCCATGGCAAGTTCAGGGAAAGCGGTCTGCTGCGTTAGGTCTTCGAGACAACCGTTGAACGCTGCCTGAAAGACAATCTGGTGTCGGGCGAAGGCGACCTGCCAAACCTGCCCATCCAAGGAGATCTGCTGCCCGAAAGCCGATGCCCGGTATGTCACGCGTGAGCCACATGAAGAGGCGCGCGAATTCGCCAGAGAGTGCCGCAAGACCAAGGCCTACAAAGTGTCGCGCGACAAACGGAAGAAGGTCGAGATGCTCTTCGCGCACCTCAAGCGAATTCTTGGCCTAACACGGTTGCGGCTCCGTGATCCAAACGGCGCCAAGGACGAATTTCTGCTCGCCGCCATCGCACAGAATCTCCGAAAACTCGCGAAGCTCCGCCCGCGAAGCGTCCGACAGGAGGCCGCAGCATGAGCTGAGCGGCCATATTACCACCTTGAGGCGGGTCGACGGGCGATCGCCCGAACGGGATAGCCTTGCCTGGCGGCGGTGAAATTCAAAATCGGCGATCTCGGCCGACTTTTTCAACAACATCGGCGGAGAACGGACATTCGCCGCGATGAACATGAACGGCGGCTTCAATGGAAATCGCGGCTGGGGAAGAGGCGTTTGGCTTGTTCGCGGGGGTGGTGGGCCGTGCGGCGCGGGCGCGGGGCGTCATCGGCGGGCGGGTGGGTCTGGCCAACGATCGCGCCCATCGGGTGGCCAAGGTTGGACAGCCGCGCCGAGATATCCTCGATATGGCTGGCGATCACATGGGTGACGATGCCTTCGCGCTGTAACATTCCCGTCACGCGCAACAGCCGCCCGCCCATCACCGCATGGCGGAAGGCCGCGTAGATCTTGGGCCAGACCACCACATTGCACACCGCCGTTTCGTCTTCGAGCGTCAGGAACACCACGCCCGATGAGGTGCCGGGGCGCTGGCGGGTGATGACCAGCCCGCAGACGGTGACGCGCGACAAGGGCGCGTGAACCAGATCGCTATGCTGGGTCAGGCCGGGCAGCGCGGGGCGCAACAGTTCCATCGGATGGGCGCGCAGCGTCAGGCGGGTGGCAATATAATCCTCGACCACCTCCTCGCCCAAGTGCATCTGCGGCAGCGCCACCGCCGGCTCGCGCAGCCCCTCGCCATCCAGCGGATCGGAAAACAGCGGCAGCGGCGCGGGCGCACGGATTGCCTTCACCGCCCAGAGCGCATCGCGGCGGTTGAGCCCCATCGCGGCAAAGGCATCGGCCTCGGCCAGACGTTCCAGCACCGCAGGCGCGATCCCCGCGCGCAGCCACAGGGCTTCGGGGTCGGGATAGCCATTGCCGCGCGCAGCCACGATCCAGCCTGCATCCTCGGCCCGCAAACCCTTGATCTGGCGAAACCCCAGCCGCAGGGCCAGTGTGCCGTCACTGCGCCGCTCAAGGCTATTGTCCCAGCCCGAATTGTTGACGCAGATGGGGCGGACCTCGACCCCATGCTCGCGGGCATCACGCACAAGCTGTGCGGGTGCGTAAAACCCCATCGGCTGGGAATTCAGAAGCGCACAGGTGAAGACCGCCGGATGATGGCATTTCAGCCAAGACGATACATAGGTCAGCATGGCAAAGGCCGCCGCATGGCTTTCGGGGAAACCGTAATCGGCAAAGCCCTCGATCTGGGCGAAACAGGCCTCGGCCACCTGCATTGGATAGTCGCGCGCCATCATCCCGCGCAGAAAACGGTTGCGATGCTCGCCGATCGTGCCCATCCGCCGGAAGGAGGCCAGCGAGCGGCGCAACCGGTCGGCCTCTTCGGGACTATAGCCCGCGCCGATCACCGCGATCTGCATCGCCTGTTCCTGAAACAGCGGCACGCCGAGTGTCTTGGCGGTCACGGCCTCCAGTGCGGGGCCGAAGGGCTCGGGCGCCTCAAGGCCTTGACGGCGGCGGATATAGGGTTTGACCATGCCGCCCTGAATCGGGCCGGGGCGGACAATCGCCACCTCGATCACCAGATCATAGAAGGTCGCAGGCTTCATCCGCGGCAGGAAATTCATCTGCGCGCGGCTTTCCACCTGAAACACCCCCACCGCATCTGCACGGGTCAGCATGGCATAGGTGGGCTTGTCTTCCTGCGGCACGGTATCGAGCGTGTGATGGATCCCCTCATGCTCGGCCAGCAGATCGAAGCTTTTGCGCAGGCAGGTCAGCATACCCAAGCTGAGCACATCGACCTTCAGGATGCCAAGCGCGTCGATATCATCCTTGTCCCATTCGATACAGGTCCGCCCCTCCATCGCGGCATTCTCGATGGGACACAGATCATCGAGCCGCCCCTGCGTGATGATGAACCCGCCGACATGCTGGCTGAGATGACGCGGAAAGCCGATGATCTCGCCAATCAGCTTCAGCGTCAGCCCCAGCCGCCGGTCGGAAGGATCAAGGCCCAGTGCCCGCACGCGGTCGGGGTCCGCCCCACCATTTGACTGCCCCCAGATATCACCCGAAAGCCGTGCGGTCAGGTCTTGGGAAAGGCCCATAACCTTGCCCACCTCGCGGATGGCGGCGCGGGTGCGGAAATGGATGACGGTGGCGCAAAGGCCCGCGCGGTCGCGCCCGTAGCGGTCATAGATCCACTGGATGATTTCCTCGCGGCGCTCATGCTCGAAATCGACATCGATATCGGGCGGCTCCTTGCGGTGGCGCGAGATGAAACGTTCGAACACCATGCCGATCATATCGGGGGAAACATCGGTGATGCCCAGCAGGTAGCACAGGATGGAATTGGCGGCCGACCCGCGTCCCTGACACAGGATGCCGCGACGCCGTGCCTCGGCCACGATATCATGCACGGTCAGGAAATAGGGCGCATAGCCCAGTTCCGCCACGGTGCCCAGTTCCTTGGCCATCAGCAGATGCACCCGTTCGGTCGCGCCCTGCGGATAGCGGCGTTGCAGCCCCTCGCGGGCCAGCCGGTCCAGCCGCGCCTGCGGGGGTTCGCCATCGCTGCCCTCATCGGGATAGTCGTAGCGCAGCTCTGACAGATTGAAACTGCAGCGCCCCGCGATTTCTGCTGTGCGTTTGATCGCTGCCGGATGATGGCGGTAAAGCCGCGCCATATCTTCCGCGCCCTTCAGGCGGCGTTCGCCATTCAGCAGCGCCCGCGTGCCGATCCGGTCGATGGTGATCCCTTCGCGCAGGCAGGTCAGCACATCGGCCAGCGGGCGGCGGGCGGCGCGGTGCATCAGCACATCGCCCACTGCCACCATCGGCGTGTTACAGCGCAGCGCCTGTGCAGCACAGGCCCGAAACCACGCCTGATCGGAGCCATCATAGCGCGGCGCGGCCCCCAGAAAGACATAGCCCGGATAGCGCCGCGCCAGCTTTTGCACAGGTTCGGGCGCAAGATCGGCATCCGGCAGCGCGATCAGGATCATCCCCTGACATCTCGTTTCCAGATCGGCCAGATCCAGATCGCAGCCGCCTTTTTCCGCCCGCCGCTTGCCCAAGGTCAAAAGGCGCGACAGCCGTTCATAGGCGGCGCGGTCGGTGGGCAGCGCGACCCAGTCCACCGGACAATCGCGCAGCACCAGCCGCGCCCCCACGATCAGCTTGGGCAGGCGCGGCACCTCCGGCACGGGCAGATCCTGCGGCAGGCCGACCTCCTGGCGCGAGCAGCTATCGACCTGATGCGAAGAGCGCACGCGCAGGCTTTCGGTCAGTTCCTCGCGCAGCGATTTTAGCGCCGAATAGGCCCGGACCACCCCCGCCAGCGAATTGCGGTCGGTGATCGCAATGGCCGAAAGTCCCAGTTCGGTGGCGCGCAGAACCAGTTCCTCGGGGTGGGATGCCCCTGTGAGGAACGTAAAATTCGAGGTCACACAGAGTTCGGCATAGCTCATGCGAATTCTCCCTGCACATACCAGCCGGGCTTTTGCGGCGTGTAGAACAGCCACAGCCTGCGGCCCTCGCGCGTGTCGATCTTCCAGTAATCGCGCAGCCCCGAGGCCCAAGCCGGATCCTCGCGCCACCATTCCGGCGCGATCCGTTCGGGGCCCGTGGCGCGCCCTGTCGTGAAGGTCATCCGCCGCCAGCGGAAGCGCGCGGGCGGCTCTGCCCCTTTGGCCATGATAGGCTCGGGCGGGAATAGGGTAATCGGGCGTGGGCGTGGCACATGCCAGTCGCTGGCGGGCAGGCTATGGGCGGCGGGCACCGTCATAAAGCTGCGTTCGGGGATATGGCTGTCGGTCGGTTGGAAACGTTGGATATTCTCCAGTCCGATCCGCGTGCCGATCCGCGTGATCAGATCGTTCAGCCGGTCCGCGCTGTGGTCTGCACTGCCGATCTGCTGCACGGCCAGTGGTTCGACCTGCACGGCTTCCAACCGCATCATGTCGATGCCGAACCCTGCATCGACCGTATCGACCCCGCGCTGGAACAGCGGCAGGATGCGGGCGGCATCGCGCATGGGGGCGGCCAGACGCAGATCGACCTGCTGGCTCGCCTGATCGACGCGGCGCAGCGTCAGCATCAGCCGCCGTGCGCCCATATGCTGTGCCAGAAGCTTGGCGCAGAGCGGCTCCAGCAGGCGCTCGGTCACGCCCATCACATCGCTCACCAGCCCGATCGGTTCGGGCAGGGTCATGCGGGTGGCGTAATGCGGCGGCTCGGGCTCGGGGGTGACAGGCTCGGGCACCGCGCCCATCGCCTGATCCAGCCGCAACAGCAGATCCGGCCCGAAACGGCGGGCCAGTGGCGCGCGGGCGGCCCCCTGCAGATCGCCGATCGTGCGCAGGCCAAGCCGCTGTAGCGCGGTGACAATTTCGGCCCCGACCCGCAGAGCGGCCACCGGCAGATGCGCCAGATCCTCGTCCTCGCCATAATGCGCCCGCGCCCAAGCCGCTCCGCGCGTGGCCGCAAGACCCAGCCGCAGCGCGACACCCGCCCGCGCCATGGCCGCGCGCATATCCGCCAGCATGGCCTCTTCGCCGCCCCAAAGATGGGTCGAGCCGGTCACATCCAGCACCAGCCCATCCTCGCCCTCGCGCCCGACCCATGGGCAATAGCGCATCGCCCAACGGCGCAGCACGCCCAGAAACCGCGCATCCAGATCGGGGCGCGCAGGCTTTATGCGCAGATCGGGGCAAAGCGCGCGGGCATCTGCCAAGCTCATGCCGCGATGCAGGCCCAGCGATTGCGCGGCCTCGTTCAGACAATAAAGGCGCTCGGTATTTCCCTCCTTGCGGACCAGCGCGAAAGGGGCCTCATTCGGGCAGCTCCGCAGAACCCGGTTGGAAGCCAACCGGGGGAACCACATGCAGATGATGCGTCTGCGGGTCCCAGCGCACATACCAGACTCCAAGCGTTCCTGATTTGTTCTTAATAATTTCCCAGTGCATCAGAGTCGAGTCTTCCTGCGCGGGATCGAACACCGGCGTCGCGCGCCAACGGGTCTCGGCGGCATTCGACCCCATACCCTCGGGAATGATGCATAGCCCCGTCGTACCGCCTGCTTTCGCCGCCAGCTGCAGCCTACGGCCTTCGCGCAGATCCAGCGGGCGGGTGATTTCCAGCACGACAAAGGGCACCACCCCGTCCTTCAGCGCTTCTTCGGCCACAGCCAGCGCGTCAGTCTGGCTGTCGGGTCGTGCGAGAAGGATGTCCGATGGCGCACCATAGGCCTCCACCCCCTGCGGCAAAACAATATCCGCCAGCCATGCCTCCCTGATCCAGAGCCCATTCTTGCCCGCACAGAGCGCCGCAAAGGCAAAGGCCGCTGGACCACAGACTTCGTGGACCCGTGTCGATCGTAAGGAGGGTTGAGGAGTTATCAAGGGGTGCATTGGAGCAGTGTAAGGCCAAAGCCCCGCGACTCCAAGGATGGTGTCGCGCCATGATGATACATGCTTTGCAAGCGGACGTTTATGTTGTGCTTTGTAAATGTCCGGAGTGGGCCGAACACGTCGACGGCTTATCGCGGCCCTCGTATCGGGCTGCCGCACCGCCGTATGACCGGTTTGAGCCCAAAGTTGACATGACACGCGCTGTGATAATGTGTGCAGGCTATGGGGTAGCCACCTAGGTGAGTGCCGGAAATTCCGCCGTAGAACAGGCCTCCTGCGGCGGAGTGTTCCGTTCGCTTGGTCTATGCTGCCGTTTCCAGTGAGAAGCCGATACGGTCACCATGCCCAAGCCCGTAGCCAAACTGGATCATCATTTCCGTCATCGGTTCGAGATAGCGGGCGTTGGTTAGGTCACCCGCTGCAATCGCCTTGAGGTTCATGCCCCGCACCAGCGTCGTAACGCATTCAACCGCCGCACTATCGTTGCCGGCGACGAATACCGGGAGCCTGCAAAGCGTTCCTTCCGCATGATCTGCCAGAACCGAGGCGAAGATCGTGTTGAACGCCTTCACAACGGCAGAGGTTGGCAACAGCCGAGCAAGTTCTTCCGCGCCAGACGTGCTATGCCCCGTAGTCAGGCTCATGAAGTCCTCGGAAAGCGGATTGGTGATGTCGATGACCGTCTTGCCGCTGAGCGTCTGTTTGATCACGGGTTGTGCCAAAATGGCAAGCGCCTGTTCGTATTTGAGAGCTAGGATGACGACCTCCGCGCGCGATATTGCTGCTACGGGATCGTCCGCGCGGCCCACGCTGTCCACCAGGTGTCCGGCGTTGCGGAGGAGGGTAGCCAGCGGCGTGCCCATATTGCCTTTTCCCAGAATTGCGATCTGCATGTTTCATCTCCTTTGCTCGGATACTGTTTTCCGGATGCACTGGACTTAGCACGGCGGAGAATGTCATACTCGCCGTATAATGACATATGATATGCCCAAACAGACAATTCGAAATCTTATCGATCCAGACAGCGCTACGGCTGCGGTATTCGTGCTTTCCGACCGCCACCAGAGCCTTTCAGGGCCTTGGCACAGTCATCAGAGATTGCAGCTTCTGCATGTCAGCGAGGGTGTGCTGGCGGTCGAGACGGAGGCGGCACGTTTCATCATTCCTCCGCAGCGGGCTGTCTGGATTCCGCCAGGCAGACGGCATCGAATATCTTCGCGTGCGCCATTCTGGCTCACTACCTGCTACATTGATCCCGAAAGAATCGAGTTCGTCCGACAAAACGAGATCGGCGTGACCATCGACCGGTTGTCCGATGCCCTGTTGATCGCCGTGGCCGCCTTTGGTTCGCAAGGCCCCGGCTCGCCTGAGGAGGCGCGCATGCTTCAGGTTCTTCTGGATTGTTTGGCGCGGCTTCCGGCCTTCGACGTCGTGTTACCGCTTCCTGTCAGCGACCGATTGCGTCGCGTGACGCGGCCTCTACTGACCGACCCAGGACGAAGCGGAACCCTCGCCGATTTTGCTCAACAAGCCTGCGTCACCGAAAGAACAGCGGCGCGGCTATTCAAGGCCGAGACCGGTCTGAATTTTGGTGCTTGGCGTTTGCAGCTTCGTCTGCAAGCCGCATTGGGGTATCTGTCGGAGGGGCGCTCCGTAACAGAAACAGCCTTTGCCATCGGCTACCGGGACGTTTCGTCGTTCATAACTGCTTTCAAGGACCACTTTGGCCAGACGCCATCACAGATGCTACTGGGTAGAACCTAATACCTCGAAGAACGCCCGCTTCGTCCGCATTGCGGACGTTTGTAGCGGTTATGTCGCGCAGGCTAGGCGCGACATAACACCCGTTTGAAAGCTAATGGTAGCTTCGAGCCCAAGCCGACCGCACGGGGGCGCTTGCCTCGTCTGTGCTGCGTTTTGGGAACATAATCCGAACTGCCATCAGTGCCCGGCCTTGTCTCAAAGGCGAATTCCTTGTACTGAGGCGGCATGGTGCCGGGCACCTGCCGCCTGCGGACGCGAGTCACGGTGAAGCCCGGAGCGAGACGACATCTCACCCTCGAAGCATTTCGCAGGTGGGTAATGCAGGCCCCCTCCAAATTCGAAATGCCTCTCAGGAGGAGTGAGCGATGTCTGTCGGACGCGCTACCAATACGCTTGAAAATCCTTTTCTGACCCTGCCGGTCAGACGACTTTTCTGGGCCAACACCCTTCCCATGGCGGTGGTCATGTCGACCAGCGGCCTGCTAAATGTGGTCGACGGCATCTTTGTAGGACGGTTCATCGGGGCTCAGGCCCTTGCTGCTGTCGGTCTGGCATTTCCGGTGGTCATGTTGTTGACGGCATTGACCACCCTGACAGGTGGCGGCATGTCGAGCCTTCTGGCCCGGCACCTAGGCAAAGGGTCGCGACCCGAGGCGGAAGCCGTTTTCGCGGGAGCGCATGGGTTTGCCCTCGCTCTGAGTGCGGCCTTGCTGCTCGGCGCGCTGATATTGGGCCCGGGCATTGTGTCGTTTCTCGCAGCCGGAAATGAACCTGTCGCGGCGCAAGCAAGGGCGTATCTGCTGATCCTGATCTTGGGAGCGCCTGTGCAGTTCGGTCTTGGGCTGCATGCTGATGCGCTACGCAACGAAGGGCGATCAGGGCACATCGCGGTGCTATCGGTGATCGTAAACCTGTTGAACGTAGTTGCAAACTATATCGCGATCGTGCTGCTTGATTTCGGCATCGCAGGATCGGCGATCGGGACAGTGGCGGCACAGGCACTTGGCCTGATGCTGCTTTTGCTGGTGCGGAGCCGCGATCCCGCTCTTTTGCCGCTTGCCACGCTCCGGCAGGCAAGCTGGCTGACAGCATGGCGGCAGATTCTATCTTTGGGCCTGCCGCTCAGCCTGAGCTTCATCGGAATGGCGCTCGTGGCCAGCACCGTGCTTCTGGCCATCGGTAACACCGCCACAGATCATGGAGCATATGTCGCAGCTTACGGGATCGTAACGCGCATCCTGGGTCTGGCTTTCCTGCCGCAGATGGCCATTGCGTTGACCACCCAGAGTATCACCGGAAACAACATCGGCGCAGGCCGAAAGGACCGGGCGGTCGCGGCCCTGAGGCTCGCCATCGGGTGCGCGCTCTTCTGGTGCCTGGGCGTGACACTGGCAGGAATGCTGGCAGGCGAAACGCTCGGCGCGGTGTTTTCCGAAGATCAGGCAGTGATCACGGCAGTTGGTGCCATCACACGCCCGATGACGGTGCTCTATGCCGTAACCGGGCCGATCCTTGTGGTTGCCATGCATTTCCAGGCCATGGGGCATCCGCTGCAAACCGCGGCTCTCACCCTGATCAAGCCCTGGGTGCTGACGCCAGCGCTTGTCACCCTGCTGAATGCGCACTTCGGGATCCAAGGCATCTGGCTTGCGTTTCCTGTCGCAGATACCGCTCTGCTTATCGTGACTCTGACGATGGTTTTTCGGGGCCGCGTCTTCGACACAACCCCCATGACATCGCGCCCCAAGGAGGGATCATGACACAACCATCTCTTGATACCGTCAAGGCGCAGGCAAAGGCTCTCCGGCAGGCACTGCAAGCCGGGGGCACTGTCATCACTCATGCGCAGGCCCTTGAACTGATCGCCCGGCAACACGGGGCACGAGACTGGAACACGCTGCATGCCCGGCTCACTCGGCGGAATGCACCACCCGAACTTGCCCTTGGTGATCGGGTGGCTGGGTCTTACCTAGGCCAAGCCTATACCGGCGAAATCGTTGCCTTATCGGGGCCTGTCGGGCATCGGCAGGTGGACATCAAGCTCGACCAGCCGATTGACACCGTTCGGTTCGAAAGCTTCTCGAACTGGCGTAGCAGGATACGTGGAACTCTCGACATTGAAGGGCGCAGCCATCGCAAAACATCGGATGGCTCACCGCACCTGATCGTGAAAAAGGTGCCGCCCTGACCTCGGGGGACGGAAGTGCAGCTTCTGTTCGATCCAGAGTGTGTGTAGGCATTCGCCAGCGTGGTGGTTGGCAGCTTTGTCCGCAATGCAGACGTCGAGCAACCGGGTCGTGCTGCACAGTGCCACGAATGGCTGGTTCAGTGAACTACACCACTGCGTAGATCAGCCCGATGAATGTCCGGAGAGGGCCGAACACGTCGATATAGCTGGCACCGCCTTCACCGTGATGTTTTATGTCGAGCATGGCGCCTAGATATGTGGTAGGCTTGGTTAAACAGCGAGCTAGGAGGATAGAATGCTCCAAATCATCCGTGCCCAACCTGTAGCATGCCTTTCGATCATGGTTTCACTGATCACTATAGGGCTGATGATCGTCGATTACGTTCATCACATGTGATTGTTGCTGACGAGCCATTGCGGACTGTCGAGATCGCTTGCTTCTTGACAGATGCGGCACTGGCTAGCATGAATGCCTTCATGGACCGTATTTTTGCATATGCAGTAACGACGACGACCATCGCTTTGCGGTGGCCGGCCCTGTGATGCTTTAAGAGACGCGTCTTTGACCCAACCCCGCCGGATATGCGCGGGGTTTTTCGTTTCCTGATGCTGTCCGGCTTTTATCTGGATGATCTCATGGAACAAAATGACCACCGAATTCTCGCCCGCCGGCTTGATCTCTTCCATCTCGAGGAAAGCGCACCCGGTATGATCTACTGGCACCCGTCGGGATGGCGGCTCTACCAGCTGCTTGAGGCGTTCATCCGCAAACGGATGCGCGCGAATGGCTATGAGGAGGTGAATACCCCGCAGCTTTTGCCCCGAAGCCTGTGGGAGAAGTCCAGCCACTGGGAAAAGTTCAGCGAGAATATGTTTGTCGTGCCGCGCGAGAGCGGGCGCGATATGGCGCTGAAGCCGATGAGCTGCCCCGGCCATTTGCAGATCTTCAATGCGGGCCTGAGGTCGTGGCGTGACCCGCAATGCCTTTTGCGTGCATGAGCGTGTGGGCACATTCGGGGAGTATAAATCCGGTCCGCATGCCGCCATGGTCCTGGGCCGCGAGATCGATACGCGGATCTTTTCGAGATACTGGACCTATGGCTATGCGGTGACCGAGGCGCGGGAAAGCGGTCCGCGCAGGTCTTTGCAGTTTTATGACCAATATGGCGAGGCGCTGCAGAAGATCTACCTGCGCGACGCCTCGTCGGTTCTGGCATGGGCGGCGCTTCTGGCGGAGTTGCGCCTCGCCCGGCAGGTGCCGGACATCTCGCCCGAGCCAGTGCCTGCACCGGAGGCGCCTACGGCTGATCCTGCCAAGCGTGAGGCGCTGATCGAGGGTTGGCAAAAGATGACCGATACCCATCAGTTCAACCTTCTAACGCGTCACCTCGGGATGAACCGGCTGGCGGATCAGCCGAACTTACCCGCCGTCCTTGCTGGAGTAGGGCGCAAGCCGCGACACACCGGGGTCTGGGCGCAACGGATGCCCCGTCATGGGGAAGGCCCTCTGCGCACAGTCCTGGCGGTCACAGATTTTGCAGCCCGCACCAATCGGCGTGGCAATGTCCGGGTTCTTCAGGTCCAGCCCGCGGGAATAGACAAGCCGCTCCGCATGCGACAGATCACAGCCGAGCGCCACAGCGAATTCCTTGACTGGTGCGCCGAAGCCGCCCGTTCCGTGGCGCACCATGCGCGCAACCCAGAGGTAGCTGCGTCCATCCGGCATCTGTGCCACCTGCGTCAGCACCTCGCCGAGCCGCGAGAAGGCCGCGTAGACGTTCCATAGCGGACACGATCCGCCGATCCGCGAAAAGTGAAAGTCGGTCGCGGACTGACGCTTGGAAATATTGCCCGCGCGATCCACCCTGACGAAGAAAAATGGCACGCCGCGCGCCGCGGGCCGTTGTAGGGTGGACAGCCGGTGGCAGGTGGTCTCGAACCCCACCCCGAACCGATGGGCAAGCCGTTCGATGTCATAGCTTTCGGCCTCAGCGGCTTCGAGAAAACTGCTGTAGGGCAGGATCACCGCCCCGGCAAAGTAGTTCGCCAGCCCGATACGAAGAAGCGCGCGCCCGTCGTCGCTTTCCATCCCGGCCTCCAAGGCCAGCCGGTCGATCAGGCTCCCTTGCTCCAGAAACCCAAGCTGCGTCGCCATCTGAAAAGCGCGTTGCCCCGCTGTCAGCTGCGATGACAGATGCAAGACCCCCGCTCCCGCATCGAACCGGCGCAGCGCGCGGGTGTCATCCGCCAGCACCACACGAATACCGTGTCGCCCGGCAAGGCGGTCGATCAGCCCTTCGGCTATCCGTCCGGGGCGTAGCCCCTGTCCGATGCTTTCGGCTGCCTCGTCCAGGGCAGGCACATAGTTATGCTGTTCATAGAACCAATCGCGCACCGCCTCAAAGGGCGCAGGGCCTGCACCGAGTTCCCCGGAGAGGCGCCCGTTCATCAGGTCCATGCGCTCCGTACTCTCGCGCAGCCTGGCGTGTGTTGCGATGATTGCACGGGCGACACCGGGCATATTGGCCGCGATCTCGCGCACCTCCGCCAGAGATGCCCCCGCCCCCTGATCGGCCAGCGCGGCCCGCAGATCAGGGATGAGACGCGCTTCTTCGGCCTCTGAAAAGAACTGCACATCCAGTCCGAAGACGGCGTTCAGTTTCAATAATACGGGCACAGTCAAAGGTCGCTGGTTGCGTTCGAGTTGATTGAGATAGCTTGGCGAAATCTCCAGAGCGCGGGCCAGCGCGGCTTGGGTCATGCTGCGCTCTTCGCGCAGGCGGCGCAGGCGGACGCCCATGAAAGGTTTTTTCATTCTCTCATCCTTCGCAATATTCGCAATTTATAAGACATCCCTTCGCAAATATACGCGTTTTCAGTAGTTTATATTGGCTTCATCCTTGTGTGAAGCTGGCTTTGCTAATTTTGCGAAGTTCGGTTTCCACAAACCGATAGATGGAGCCCCCGATGTCCCAGACGCCCGATGGTCATCCAAACGATCAGCCCGATGACCCGACTCTGATGGTCGAAATGATCTTTCCCGAACAGGCGAACCACTATGGCACGTTGTTTGGCGGCACGGCCTTGTCGCTGATGGCGCGGGCGGCCTTTGTCGCCGCGGCCCGCAGGGCGCGTGGTGCGGTGGTGATGGCGCGTTCGGAACAGGTGGATTTCACCACGCCAGTCCGGGTCGGGGAGCTTTTGGAGCTTCGGTCCGAGATCATCCGTATCGGTCGCAGTTCCATGCGTGTCGCGGTCACGGGCATCGCAGAAGAGATGGAGACCGGCAATCGTCGCGAGGCCCTCAAGGGACAGTTCGTGATGGTGGCCGTGGATGCAGCCGGGCGCCCACGCGCCCTCACTGAAAAGCCCTTAAAGAAGGAAGAGACTATATGAAAACGCATGACGTGCGGAGCTATAAATCCGCCGAACATCTGGCCCGCGAAGACCAATTGGCCTGGAAAATCGCGGAGGTGGCAGCCGACCCGGTCGCGGTGGCCCCCGAGGTGATCGAGATGATCATCAACCGGGTGATTGACAACGCCGCCGTTGCCGCCGCCTCGGTGTCGCGCCGTCCGGTGGCCTCGGCTCGGGCGCAGGCACTGTGTCATCCCTATGCCCCCGGCGCGACTGTTTTCGGTATGCCGACCGACACCCGCGTCAGCCCGGAATGGGCCGCCTGGGCCAATGGTGCGGCGGTGCGAGAACTGGATTTCCACGACACTTTTCTGGCCGCCGAATATTCTCATCCGGGCGACAATATCCCGCCGGTTTTGGCGGTCGCGCAGCATGCAGGCCTCTCTGGCCTTGATCTGATCCGAGGGCTGGCGACCGGCTATGAGATTCAGGTCGATCTGGTGAAGGGCATCTGCCTGCATGAGCACAAGATCGACCATATCGCCCATCTCGGGCCATCGGCTGCAGCCGGGATCGGCACCGCGCTGAACCTGCCGGTCGAGGTGATCTATCAGGCGATCCAGCAGGCGCTGCATGTGACAACCACGACGCGCCAATCGCGCAAGGGCGAGATTTCCTCATGGAAAGCCTATGCGCCGGCCTTCGCGGGCAAAATGGCGATCGAGGCCGTTGACCGTGTGATGCGCGGCGAAGGTGCTCCCAGCCCGGCTTGGGAAGGCGAAGACGGCTTTATCGCATGGCTGCTGTCTGGGCCGGATGCCGTCTATCACGTGCCGCTGCCGGAGCAAGGTGAGGCCAAACGTGCGATCCTCGACACCTATACCAAGGAGTATTCGGCGGAGTACCAAAGTCAGGCGTTGATCGACCTTGCCCGCCGCATGGGACCGAAGATCGGCGATCTGTCCAAGGTCCAATCGATCTGGATCGAGACCTCGCATCACACCCATTACGTGATCGGCACCGGGGCGAATGACCCGCAGAAGATGGACCCCACGGCCTCGCGCGAGACGCTGGACCATTCGATCATGTATATCTTTGCGGTCGCGCTCGAAGATGGCGGTTGGCACCACGAGAAAAGCTATGCGCCGGAGCGCGCCCGGCGGCCCTCGACCGTGGCGCTCTGGCACAAGATCTCGACCGCCGAGGATGCCGAATGGACGCGCCGCTATCACGTCCGCGATCCGAAGGAAAAGGCCTTCGGCGGGCGGGTTACGGTCACGCTTGATGACGGGTCCCACATCGTGGATGAGCTGGCACTGGCCGATGCCCATCCCGACGGGGCGCGCCCCTTCGTGCGGGCGGATTACGTCCGGAAATTCCTGACCCTCTCGGAAGGCGTGCTGAGCGCGCCCGAACAACAGCGCTTTCTCGATGTGGCCGAGGGGCTTGCCGATCTCAAGGCGGGTGATCTGGGCCAACTCAATTTCGTGGTCGATGCCGAAAAGCTCGGCGCGCTGCGTCCGCATGGCATTTTTGATTGGAGGAAAACATGAGCGGCGACATCAAGAAACCGAAAAAATCCGTGGCGCTTTCGGGCGTCACAGCAGGCAACACCGCGCTGTGCTCGGTGGGGCAAAGCGGCAATGACCTGCATTATCGCGGCTATGATATTCTCGATCTTGCGGAGAGTTGCGAGTTCGAGGAGGTTGCGCATCTGTTGATCCATGGCTGCCTGCCATCCGCCGCAGAGCTCGATGCCTACAAGGCCAAGCTCAAGGTGCTCAGGGGCCTGCCGAAAGCCGTGCGTAAAACGCTTGAGGCAATCCCGGCAGCGGCACATCCGATGGACGTGCTACGCTCCGGGGCCTCGGCGATGGGCTGCGTTTTACCTGAGGCCAGCGATCACAACACCGCTGGCGCGCGCGACATTGTGGACCGGTTGATCGCGGTGCAGGGTTCAATGCTGCTCTACTGGTATCACTACGTCCAGAACGGGCGACGGATCGAGGTCGAGACCGAAGACGACAGTATCGCCGGGCATTTCCTGCATCTGTTGCATGGTAAGCAGGCCAGCGAGGACGAGGTCCGTGCCATGCATGTGACCCTGAACCTCTATGCCGAGCATGAGTTCAATGCCTCGACCTTCACCGCGCGTTCCATCGCGGGCACCGGGGCGGATGTCTATTCCGCCATTACCGGGGCGATCGGCGCGCTCAGGGGGCCGAAACACGGCGGCGCGAATGAAGTCGCCTTTGAGACCCAGAAACGCTACGAGACGCCGGAGGAGGCCGAAAGCGACATTCGCGCGCGTATCGCCAACAAGGAGGTGGTGATCGGCTTTGGTCACCCGGTCTACACGGTCTCCGATCCGCGCAATGTGGTGATCAAACGCATCGCCCGGCACCTGTCGGAAGCGGCAGGCTCGATGAAAATGTATGACATCGCCGAGCGGATCGAAGTCGTGATGCTGGAGACCAAGCGTATGTTCCCGAATCTCGACTGGTATTCCGCCGTCTCCTATCACCTGCTGGGCGTGCCGACGGCGATGTTTACACCGATTTTCGTCATTGCCCGAACCTCGGGCTGGGGGGCGCATGTGATCGAGCAGCGGATCGACAACAAGATCATCCGTCCCTCGGCCAATTATATCGGCCCCGAAAACCGCCCCTTCCTGCCGCTCGGACGGCGGGGCGTCGACTTTCCCAGAGCAGCGGAGTGAGACCATGACTTATTTGATTGCAGATGATTTGCCCGCAGAGAGCGCCGGGCGGCGCTTTTGCAAGGCGCTGAATGAACCGGGCATCTTGCGGCTTCCGGGCGCGCATAACGGTCAGGCCGCGCTTCAGGCTAAGGCGACCGGGTTCGGGGCGTTGTACCTGTCGGGGGCGGCGATGACCGCATCGATGGGCCTGCCGGATCTGGGCATTATTACCGTGGATGAGGTCTGTTTCTTCATTCGCCAGATCGCGCGCGCCTCTGGCTTGCCGCTTCTGGTTGATGGCGACACCGGCTATGGCGAAGTGCTCAATGTCATGCATATGGTGCGCGCCTTCGAAGAGGCCGGCGCGGGCGCCGTGCATCTCGAAGATCAGCTTTTGCCCAAGAAGTGCGGCCACCTGAATGACAAAAAACTCGCCTCTGCGGCCGATATGGCGGCGAAAGTGGCGGCGGCGGCGAAAGCCTCACGCGATCTCGTCATCATCGCTCGCACAGATGCTGCGGCCTCTGAGGGGATTGAGGGCGCGGTGGCTCGTGCGAAACTTTACGTCGAAGCGGGCGCCGATGCGATTTTCCCGGAGGCGCTGACCTCGGTCGAGATGTTCAAAGAGATGCGCGCGGCTTTGCCCGGTGTCAAACTTTTGGCCAATATGACCGAATTCGGGCGCACGCCCGCGCTTACCGCTAAGGAGTTCGAAGAGCTGGGCTATGACATGGTGATCTGGCCGGTGTCTTCGCTCAGGGTCGCCAACAAGGCGCAGGAAAAACTCTACGCCGCCCTTGCCCGCGACGGGGCCACGACGACGATGATCCCGGAGATGCAAACCCGCAAGGAGCTTTATGAGACCATCAGCCTAAACACTTTCGAGGCGCTGGACAATTCAATAGCCGCATCGGTCGCGCCGGAGTAAGGGGGCTGATTTCAAACGCTTTTGTATTGAATGTGCAGTGGATCGCTGCGCATGCTTCGGGGTTGGATATGATGTTGCAGCACGATTATATCAGAGATCTATAGCAAGGATTCATACCTGATGATTGACCTTCAACCGCTGGCAATTTTACGTGAAATTGATCGGACGGGCAGCCTGACACAGGCTGCCGATAAATTGTTTCTGACGCAATCAGCCGTCAGCCATGCTGTTCGCCGGTTCGAAGAACGTTATCAGGTGAAACTCTGGAAGCGCGAAGGTCACAAACTGCGCCTGACCCCGTCGGGGGAGTACCTCCTGGGGCTGGCCAATCGCGTGTTGCCGCAACTTGAATATGGCGCCGTGGTGCTTGAGGATTATGCCCGCGGGCGGCGCGGTGCGATCCGGGTGGGGATGGAATGTCATCCCTGCCAAGACTGGCTGATGCGTGTGCTTGATCCGTTTCTGTCGCAATGGCCCGATGTGGATTTAGACGTGACAACGGCCTTTCAGTTCGGTGGCCTTGCTGCGCTTTTGAGTCATGAAATCGACATTCTCGTCACGCCTGATCCGGTCGAGCAGCCGGGGATCGAGTATCAACCCGTCTTTGACTATGAGCTGGTTTTGGCCGTGGCCGAAACCCATCCTTTGGCGCGCAAAGATCGGGCAGAACCGGCTGATCTGGCGGGGGACACCCTGATCACCTATCCGGTCTCCCGCGAGAGGCTGGATATTTATACCCAATTTCTGATCCCTGCTCATGCTCTGCCGCGTCGTCACCGCACGGTGGAAACCACCGATCTGATGCTGCGTCTGGTGGCGTCGGGCCGTGCAGTCAGCGCAACGCCGGATTGGTTGCTGCGCGAAGTCAAGGGGGTGAGAGGCGTGGGTCTGGGGCAGGGGATCAAAAAGTCGATTCATTTGGGTCATCGTAAGGGGGAACGCCCCAATTATCTCAGCGGCTTCATGGAACTGGCCGCCACCGTCCAAATCTGACGGCTCCCTTAGGGGGAGCATCAATATGATGTTCAGTCATGTATTTCAGAAATATTATCATTTCTATTCATGATTATTTTCGCGCATACAGCCACGAAACTGCTTTGGTTCCCGAGACTAAGGCTTCCGCAGCCTAATGACGACCACCAGTTGAGACACCGGACCCGAGACTGGCAAGCCCTGACGCAACCTTCCGGGATCCGCCTTGGGCCCTTGGCCAAATCTGAGGCCAAATCTCAGGCAAACAGGATAAGCGATCACCAGACCGAAGATTTTGCATTCAAAATTTCGACCCTTCGCTTCGACGAAAACTATACGTCGGCGGATCACACCTGGCTGACGACCAATTTTGCCAATCTGGCACGTGGGGAAAGCTGTCAGGACAACCTGCGCCGGGCGCTCACCATGATAGACAACCGTTTCAACGCATTGGCCCATTGGGACAACCCCAAGGGGGATTGCTACGCCGTCGAGCTGGGGATTGTCTCTGCCGATCTGGACATTGATGGCGATGGCGGTGACATCCCGGTGATCGAGATGCTGAAAACCACTATCGTCGATCACAAGACTGGTGCGCGGATCGAATGCGCATGGCTTGGGTCTGCGGGCGCGCGTCCACGCCTGATCTTCGGCCCGAGCTGCGCGATAAACTAATCGTCCCCCGTTTCGCGAAACCTCACGGCTAATCGTGGAGGGGGCCCGCCCAAGATCACGACCGATTTGCCGCACAGACCGCCCCGAACTCAGGGAGCGCGAAATTTCCTCTCGCTCGGCAAAGGTAAGCGCTCCCACCTTATGCCTGCGCTCTACAGGCGCGACGAGGATGGCAAAGACAGAGGCCACGTGCTTACCCAGGGCACGACCAATCTCGCTAAGAGTTTCGCCATTCTTCCAGCGTTGCCAGAGTTCCGCCTTCTGTTCTCGCAAAAATCCAATACGTGCAGATTGCGCCATGCCCAGTCCTTTCACACCATCTCATATCAAAGATGTTGCGCTGACCGATTGAACCCACCGAGATCTTCTTCGCGTGTCAAAAGCAATGAGATTTCAGTTCATTGCGGATTATCGAGGAGATTTTTCACGCGCCCGTCTTTGTCGCCTGATGCAAGTTTCGGACCGTGGGCTCCGGGCATGGCGTCACAGGCCGCCATCGCTACGTCAGCGCCGCGACATGATCCTTTTGGCCCATATTCGCGAACAGCATCGGCTCAGCTTGGGCAGCTAAAGCGAAATGCTTTCACGGCTGAGTGGACGACATCTCTTTTGCATGAGTGCCCTCATTGAGGGAGGAAAGGAAGCTGAGATCACACTTCGCCCTCGAACCGGAACAGGGCGAGGCTGCGTTCGCGTTCGTTGATCGCGAGTTTGCGGTTGATCGGGGCTTGCGCACGTGAGGCGCAGTTGCGGCGCTCACAGAGGTAACAGTTCAACCCGATGTCCGTCGGTTCGGTGGTCCCGAGATCGAGCCCGTCGGCGTAGACCAGGCGCGCGGCGTAGGAGAGGTCGCATCCCAGACCGATCGCATGTTTCTGTGCAGGTGCATTATAGGTGCCGCCCACGCGGGTCACGGTGCGGGCAATCGACAGGTAGCTTGCGCCCTCCGGCATCCGAATGACCTGTGTCTGGACCTGTTCGGGGGTCTCGAAAGCGCCATGGATGTTCCAGAGCGGACATGTGCCACCGAAGCGCGAAAACGGGAAACGGCCCGCGCTGAAGCGTTTGGAGATATTCCCCGCCCGGTCGATCCGCACGAAGAAAAACGGCACACCGCGCGCGTCTGGCCGTTGCAGGGTGGACATGCGATGCGCCACCTGTTCGTAACTCGCGCCAAAGCGGTGGCCAATCAGCTCGATATCGTACCGCTCCTGTTCACATGCGGCGAGAAAGCGTTTGTAAGGCATGAGCAGGGCGGCGGCGAAGTAATTTGCGAGGCTTACACGGGCGAGGCTTTCGCAGTCTCCGCCGAAGCCCGCGTTAGCCATCACCGTATCCATCAGTTCTTCGTGCTCAAGCCGCGCGATCAGAACCCCCATCTGAAACCGGCGGCTGCGTTGGGTGAGAAGTTCTGAGAGCATCAATTCTTTGCGATGCGGGTCGTAGCGCCTGAGCGCCCCGCTCATGACGGTGGCCGGGAGGATGCGCACGCGGATACCATGGCGTGTCAGCCGTTCGGTGAGTGCTATGTGCGGTTCCTCGCGATGCAAGCTCATGTCGGTAGCCTGGGCTTCGGCGGCCTCGTCAATCGGGGCGATGTAATTGCTGTTGGCGTAGAACCAGTCGCGCACCCGCTCCACCGGGCGTGCGATCTGGCCCAGCACTTCGACCTTGTTGCGATCCGTGAGCGGGTTCTCGTCGGTCTGGCTGCGCATCATGGCGTCGGTGTGCTTGCCTTGCAGACGCACCAGAGCTGCGGCGATCCGGGGCGAAGCTTGCAGCACGGCATCGATCTCGCTTTTCGGTAGGCGCGGCAGTTCGAGCGCCGGGTCTTTCAGCACCGCTTCGAAATCCGCCGTCAGTTGCGTGTCGATCTCCGGGGCCAGCTCTGAGATGTTCATGTCGTAGACCTGTGCGAGCTTCATCAGAAGTTTAGCAGAGGCCGGGCGCTGATCCGTCTCGATCAGGGTGATGTAGCTGGTGGAGACATCGAGCTGCGCCGCCATCTGCGCCTGTGTCAGCCCAAGCGATTTTCTCAGCACCTTGAGGCGGTTGCCGATGTTCAGTTTGACGCCTTTAGGACTCATGCCCTGCTTCTCCCGTTTAGCTCAGTGTGCCGTTTCTGGCGTGACAACATTACAAATCGGCCATGAAAGAAATTACAAAAATTACAATATAACCATTTGATAACAAATAGATAGTGAAGTTTTTCATGACATTACTAATCTAACTACAGGAATCGCATGTCGATGCATACAGAAATTGAACTGACATAAGGGAGGAAATCATGGCTCTGGATCTAACACACTCGAAGGCGCTTGTGCTGCGCGATGTCGCGGGGGCGGAGCACGTTTTGACGCCAGAGGCGCTGGAGTTTCTCATCGCGCTGAATGCTGAGTTTGCGACGCCGCTGCGCACACTTTTGAACGCGCGTGCCTCGCGCCAGAACGGCTATGACACCGGTCATCTGCCGGAATATCTGTCGGAAACACAGGACATCCGGCGCGGGTACTGGCAGGCGGCGGGCGTGCCTGAGGCGCTTCAGGACCGTCGGGTCGAAATCACCGGTCCGGTGGATCGCAAGATGATGATCAATGCGCTGAATTCCGGGGCCAAAGTCTTTATGGCAGATTTCGAAGACGCCTCTGCGCCGCGTTTCGACGTCATGATCGCCGGTCAGGTGAACCTGATGGATTATCGCGACGGCACGCTTGCCTTCGACAATCCGAAAACCGGCAAATCCTATCGCACCGCAGAACACACCGCGACGCTGGTCGTGCGCCCGCGGGGGCTGCATCTGGAAGAGGCCAATGTGCTGATCGACGGCCAGCCGATGTCCGCCGCCTTGTTCGATTTCGGTTTGTCTTTCTTTCACAACGCCCATGAGCTTTATAAAACTGAGCGGGGGCCGTTCTACTACCTGCCAAAGCTGGAAAACCATCGCGAGGCGCGGCTCTGGAATGCGATTTTTGTCTGGGCGCAGGATCGGATCGGACTGCCGCAGGGCGCGATCAAGGCGACCGTGCTGATCGAAACCCTGCGAGCAGCTTTCGAGATGGATGAGATCATCTGGGAGCTGCGCGACCATATTGCTGGGCTAAACTGTGGTCGCTGGGATTACATTTTCAGCTATATCAAAACGCTGCGCGCGCATCCGGAATACGCGTTACCCGACCGGGCGCAAGTCACGATGGACAAGGCGTTTCTGGCGACCTACGCCGCACAGCTCGTTAAGGTCTGTCATAGGCGTGGCATTCATGCCATGGGCGGCATGGCGGCGCAAATCCCGGTGAAGGGCGACTCGGCGGCCAATGAGGCGGCTTTCGAGAAAGTCCGGGCCGACAAGCTGCGCGAGGTGCAGCTGGGCCATGACGGTACATGGGTGGCACATCCCGATCTGGTGTCGGTCGCAATGGAGGTCTTTGATCGCCATATGCCCGAGGCCAATCAGATCAAACGCCCACGGCAATATTACCGGATTGAAGAATACAAACTTCTGGAACCACATCGGGGCAGGGTCACTGCGGTCGGGGTGCGGATGAACATCTCCGTCGCGCTCGAATACTTGTCGCAATGGCTTTCGGGCCGGGGCGCTGTGCCGATCCACAACCTGATGGAAGATGTGGCCACCGCCGAGATCAGCCGCGCGCAGCTCTGGCAATGGATACGTCACGGGGTGGAGGTTGCGCTGGACGAAAGTGGCGCGCGCAAGATGGACGCCGAGTGGTTCGGCAAGCTGTTGCAGGCGGAGGTGTCGGACATTCTCGACCGGATTGGCCCGGTTGGGTTCCACCGCGGGCATTACGCCTCTGCGCTGCGCCTCTTGCACGAAGCGGTGACGGCGCACGAGATGCCCGATTTCATTACGGTCCCAGCCTATGATGTCTTGAACGCGCTCGACTGATGGACCTGATTACACAGCTTTCCCCTTTTGGCGGGCCGATACCCATGCGCTTGCCCGCCAGTCTGCTCAAACTGCCACAGAGAGGATATATCATGGCACAGCACAAAACCTATGCCGAGCTTCGCGAGGAGCTTGAAGCCCGCTACCCGAACAGCCAAGCCGCAGGCGGTGTCACCGTGGACGACATCATCCAGCTCAGGATCCAGAACACCTATGACACCCATCTCGACATTGCCCGCGACATGGCGAGTGTCATGCGCGCCGACATGGCCGCCTATGATGCGGATGCGACGAAGTTCACCCAGTCGCTTGGTTGCTGGTCCGGGTTTCATGCCCAACAGATGATCAAGTCCGTGAAACGTCTGAACGGTACCACGAAACGCACCTATGTCTATCTCTCCGGCTGGATGGTCGCCGGTCTACGCAACACCTGGGGGCATCTGCCGGATCAGTCCATGCATGAGAAAACCGCGGTGGCCGACCTCATTCGCGAGATTTATACTTCTCTGCGTCAGGCCGACGAGGTGGCTTTGAACGATCTGTTCAAGGAGTTGAAGCTGGCCACTACGGAGGAGACACGTAAAGCGGTGATCGAGAAGATCGACACGTTCGAGAGCCATGTTGTGCCGATCATCGCCGACATTGACGCCGGTTTTGGTAACGAACATGCGACCTACCTTCTGGCGAAGGAACTGATCAAGGCCGGGGCTTGCTGTCTCCAGATCGAGAACCAGGTGTCGGATGCCAAGCAATGCGGTCACCAGGACGGCAAGGTCACCGTACCACGTGAGGACTTCATCGAAAAGCTGCGCGCCTGCCGTCTGGCTTTCGAAGAACTGGGCGTCGATGATGGTGTGATCGTCGCCCGCACCGACAGTCTCGGGGCCGGTCTGACGCAGAAAGTGCCGGTCTCCGCCGCGCCGGGCGATCTGGCCTCAGACTATATCAAATGGCTCGACACCGAACAGATCACGGAAGAAACCCCGATCTCAGAAGGCGAACTAGCGCTCTATCAGGACGGTGAGTTCGTGCGTCCGCGTCGGCTGCCCAACGGTCTTTTCCCTTTCAAACCGAACACCGGGCGCGCCCGTGTGGTCGAGGATTGCATCGCGTCGCTGTCGCATGGCGGGGCCGATCTTTTGTGGATCGAAACCGACACGCCGAACGTGGATGAGATCGCCGGTATGGTGAATGAAATCCGTGAGAAAGTGCCGAATGCGAAACTGACCTACAACAATTCGCCGTCGTTCAACTGGACGCTCAATCTGCGCAAACAGGTCCGCGATCAGTGGCTTGAAGAGGGCAAGATCAAGGAGGCCGATTACCCGGCGGGCAACGAGTTGATGAAGGCCGATTTCGACGAAACCGAGCTTGGGCTTGAGGCGGACAACCGTCTGCGCAACTTCCAGTTCGACATCTCGACGAAAGCGGGCGTGTTCCACAACCTGATCACGCTGCCGACCTTCCACCTCACCGCGAAATCCATGGACGAGCTGAGCCAGGGCTATTTCGGCGAGGACAAGATGCTTGCCTATGTTTCGACCGTTCAGCGGCAAGAGATCCGTCGCGGCATCTCTGCGGTCAAGCACCAGCACGAAGTGGGGTCCGATCTGGGCGATACCTTCAAGGAAATGGTCGGGGGCGAACGGGCGCTGAAAGCGGGCGGCGCGGCCAACACCATGAACCAGTTCGCGGCAGAATAAGCTGCAAAGAAACGGCCGCCGGATTGATTGAGGGGTCTTTCCTCCCGGCATCCTCCGCGCCGCTCCGGTTTTCGGTGCGGCGCATTTTCAGTCCCCAGAAGATCAGTCCCGGGTCGAGGGGAGAACCATGATCAGATTGGGTTATGCCGCAGGATTTGGTCGCCGAGACGCTGATCACCTATCCTGTCTCGCGCGAGCGGCTGGATATCTACAGCCAGTTCCTGATCCCCGCGCATACGCTCCCCCGTCGTCACCGCACGGTCGAGACGACCGACCTGATGCTGCGGCTGGTGGCGTCAGGCAGAGCCGTCAGCGTGACCCCCGACTGGCTGTTGCGCGGGGCAAAAGGTGTGCGCGGGCTGCATCTGGGCGAGGGGATCGCCCAATCCATCCATCTGGGCCACCGCAACGGGGACCTACCCGATTATTTCCGCGGGTTTATCGAACTGGCGGCCCGTGTCGAGGCCTGACATGACAGTGCGTCATGGATCTCTGAGATATAATCATTTTTCTTCATGTCGGGTTTCTTCCATATCAGCGGTACCACTTTTCAACCGCTGATTGGTTGGCACCCTGCAGGCACATAAAGGGTGTCCACCGCCATGACAGGATGCCCATATGATGTCCGAGGATTTTACTTTCAGGGTCTCGAAGCTGCGTTTTGACGAAAGCTACGCGCCGCGCGACCATACGCGCCTGACCACCAATTTTGCAAATCTTGCACGCGGGGCGCATCGCCGTGATAACCTGCGCCGCGCGCTGCGTATGATCGACAACCGCTTCAACGCTCTGGCGCAATGGGATAATCCCACGGCCGACCGCTATTCGGTCGAGCTTGATATCCTCTCGGTCGAGATGGATCTGCCGCAGGGCCAGCGCTTTCCGGTTATCGAGATGCTCAAGACCAGCATTCGCGACCATCGAAGCTGCACGCGTATCGCAGGGCTGGTTGGCAATAACTTCTCCTCCTATGTCCGCGATTATGATTTCAGCCTGCGCCTGCAGCAGTTCAACAAGGATCGCCCGCATTTCGACGTGCCCGAGGATTTCGGTGATCTGCATGGCAAGCTGTTCAAAAGCTTTCTCGCATCCCCCGCCTATAAGGCGCTTTCGGACAAACCGCCTGTCATCTGCCTGAGTGTGTCGCATAACAATATCTACCAGCGGACGGCGGGCTATCACCCTGTGCTGGGCGCGGAATATCTGGCCGATGATACCTCTCTGACCGAAAGCTATTTTGGCAAGATGGGGCTGAAGGCGCGCTATTTCATGCCCGAGGGCAGCGTAGCCCCTCTGGCTTTCTATCACGCGGGCGATCTGACCAATGCGTATAGCGATCTCGAGCTGATCGCTACGATTGCAACGATGGAAAGCTTCCAGCGCATCTACCGCCCCGAGATCTATAACGCGAACGCCCGTGCCGCCGAGATCTTCCGCCCGAGCCTGACGCATGACGATTATTCGCCCACCCGCATCACCTATGATCGCGAGGAGCGCAGCCAGCTGGCGATAACTCAAGGCGAATATACTGCCGAGCATCTCATCAAACCCCATCAGGCACGTCTTGCCGAATGGGCCGCCCGTTTTGCGGCCTGATACAGAAAGCACCGACATGACCCGACTTCTTCCCACATCTACCGCAGGCAGCCTGCCCAAACCCAGCTGGCTTGCCGAACCTGAAACGCTCTGGTCGCCATGGAAGCTTGATGGCGCGGCGCTGACCGAGGCCAAAGAAGATGCGCTGCGCGTGGCGCTGTGCGAACAGCAAGCAGCGGGCATCGATATCGTCTCGGATGGCGAACAGACCCGCCAGCATTTTGTGACTACCTTTATCGAACATCTCGAAGGAGTGGATTTCGAGAAGCGCGAAACGGTCACCATCCGCAACCGTTATGAGGCCAGCGTGCCGAGCGTGGTGGGCGAGGTCTCGCGCCAGAAACCGGTCTTTGTCGAGGATGCCAAATTCCTGCGTGCCCAGACCAGCGCCCCGATCAAATGGGCGCTGCCGGGCCCGATGACCATGATCGATACGCTCTATGATGCGCATTACAAAAGCCGCGAGAAACTGGCATGGGAATTTGCCGTAGCCCTCAATGAGGAGGCACGCGAATTGCAGGAGGCCGGCGTCGATATCATCCAGTTTGACGAGCCCGCGTTCAATGTCTTCTTTGAAGAGGTCAATGACTGGGGCATGGCCACGCTGGAACGTGCGATGGAGGGGCTGACCTGTGAAAAGGCCGTCCATATCTGCTATGGCTATGGCATCAAAGCCAATACCGACTGGAAGAAGACGCTGGGCAATGAGTGGCGTCAATATGAAGAGATCTTTCCCAGCATCCGGAAATCCAGCGTCGATCTGGTTTCGTTGGAATGTCATAACTCCCATGTGCCGATGGACCTGATCGAGCTGATCCGCGGCAAGAAGGTGATGGTCGGCGCCATTGATGTAGCCTCAAATGTGATCGAGAAGCCCGAAGACGTGGCCGCGACCCTGCGCAAGGCTCTGAACTTTGTGGATGCCGATAAGCTTTACCCCTGCACCAATTGCGGCATGGCGCCGCTGTCGCGCAATGTGGCGCGTGGCAAGCTTGCGGCCCTTGCCGCGGGTGCGGCGATCGTGCGGTCTGAATTACAGGGCTGACATTCGGGGATAATGTTCGGGGCTGGCCGAGGCCCGCCTCATTTTACAAAGAAGGCCTTCCGATGTATGATGATATCAGGCCCGCCATCGATCCGCGCGCGTTGCGCGATTGTTGCGGGCGCTTTGCCTCCGGCGTCTGTGTGATTTCAACCCGCACGGAAGACGGGGATCACGGCATGACACTTAGCGCTTTCATGTCAGTTTCGCTCGATCCGCCGCTCATTGCAATCTCGGTTGCCCGTCGGGCGCGGATGCGGATCAGGTTGGAACAGGCAGGGCACTTTGCGGTGAATATTCTGGACGAGGGGATGCAGGCCCATGCGCTGCATTTCGCAGGTAAGCCGGACCCAAGTCTGAGCGACCTTTTCGATGAGCACGACGGGCTTCCCGTGCTGCGCGGACGGGCGGCGCTTATTGTGGCCCATGTAGTGCAGGCCATCGAGGCGGGCGATCATGTGATCTATCTGGGGCAGGTGCATCATCTGAACAATCAGGGCGATGCCTCGCCCCTGATCTTCCACCGCGGGGCTTTTGCTTCGCTGTCCGGAGTGGTTTGCCCCACTTGAGTGATCCGGTTTAAAAGTTAGTGCATCGTCGGCCTTTGCTCTACTGGCACGATGCTTTCGGGTGCAGCTGGGCGACAGCTCTTGGAACTGTGCGGGCGCACCCTTCCGCAATGTTGGGCTACTTCAGTAGGGCAAGACCACCAGAGAGATTATGAACTCCAAGCTGAAATCTGAAATCGGTTCCGGCTGATTGAGATTCAAAGTGATGCACAGTAATTCTTTTTCGCGTCACCGGTTGACACAATATCCTTATAATTTCATTATTTTATATAAATACCAATTAGTTGTCGTGAAATCCTACCGCCCCAGCCAACTCCTTCCTATGACGTTCGCCGAAGATTGGAACCTATCGGTTCTGAATGTGGATCTCGTCTTGTTGGCGGGCAGATCATAGGGCACTGCGTTCTTCCCATTATCGGTTTCGGTTTTCGTGCCTTCAGCGATCACACCTTGAATGCAATCGCCAATGAACCTGATGCTCGAGCGCGATCTCCACGCCTGTCCGCCTGTTGGCAGAATGAGCTTGGCAGCGCTCGTATCTGCGCTGAGCACAACAACTCCGTAATCCTGTAAAAGGCCCGCAATCCGGTCCCGTAATGTACGGCTTTCGTCATCGGGCCAAGCGGCGGCCAGATCTGTCCAGTTCATTGTTCTATTTCTTTAATATGGCGTGTAGCTGGGTCGCTGCGGGCCGCGATATCACATCCAGCCTTCCTTGATCGATCCAGAAAATCGCGGCGCCTTGGGGGGTGTGGTTCGGGACTATTCTCGGAAGCATGTCCAGATAGGTGGCAAGCTGTGGCCAGTGGGTCTTCAAGCTCTTACCCGCATCTCCAGATTTGTGGTCGATCAGCAAGCAGCCTTTTGGGCCGAGCGCTAGCAGGTCGATCGTGCCGCAGATTTCCGCGCCCTCGTCGGTATGCGACAGCACAGGTATTTCGGCCAGCAGTTCCGTATAGCCTTGCGCATTCAGCCATGTTTTCAGAGCTGCGGCGCGGTCGGTCACGCGTGAAAGCTGCTCCTCATCCAGCCCTGTTGCTGCCCCCAAGGCGGGTGCGAGATCGGGGCGGGTCAGGTAGGTGCGCAAAGCCAGATGCAGGGCGGTGCCGCGGCGCGCATCATTTGGCGTGGCGGGCCATGCTTCGCCCAGAACGACCTGATCGCTTTGCGGGGCATCGCCCGTCTGGCGCAGTTGCGAGGGGTTCAGCCGCCACGGGGTTGTGGCGGGGAGGGGCAGGGGCACGGCCTGCCCGAAACGGGGATGGCTGGCGGTTACACCATCGCTATAGGCGGTGGCTTTGGCATGTTCGGGCAGTTGCGTGATGATGGCCGAACAGTTGGTGCCGCCGATCCGCAGCGATCCGGCGCCGAATTTCGCCGCGCAGCTATCCTCGAAGATATGGAAGAGGCAACTGGCTTCCTGTTCATCCTCGGGGCGCTCTTTCAGGAAGCTGGGCCATTCGAGGATCAGCCTGTCGCGGGCGCGGGTCAGGGCGACATAGAGGAGGTTCTTGGCATTGGCCTCGAAATCCGGCCTGCGGTCCTCGATGAAACGGCGCTCCGCTTCGGGGGCGGCGAAACCGGGCGTATGGATCAGGGCGGCAGAACCCAGAACAGCTGCCATATCATGGATCTGGTCGAGCACATCGAAACGGGCCGAGGTCGTGCCTGCGCGTTCCTCGATACGGTTGTCGAATTCGGCCACGACCGTGATCGGCCATTCGCGGCCCTTCGAGGCATGCCATGTCACGATCTCGACGGCCTCGGCGCTATTGGCAGAAGGATCGGGGCGGCGGTCGAAATCGCGCTCGTCGAGACGTGCCTCGAGCCAGCCCAGGAATACCTTCGCCGTCTCGCCATAAAAGCCCGAGGCGGCTTTCAGGTCGCGATGGGCGGCCTCGAACTCGGCGGCTTCGGCCTCAAAGCGCAGCAGATCGGCGCGGGCCTGCGCGGGGTCGGGCAGGCTTTCGGCCCAGAGGCGCAGGTCGGCTGCCTCCAGCACCAGATCGAGCGCGGCGCCTATCGGCAGATGGGCAAGCTGGTCCGATAGGGCCGCCAGCCGGATCAGGACACTATCTTCGGCAAAGCGCCCGTTGATCTCGGCCTGAAGCGCATCCTGCAGGGCCAAAGGCGCGGGGCCGAGCGTGCGCAGCAGAAGGGCTGCATGCAGATCCTCGGGATTGGCGGCAAAACCCAGAGCGGCCCGCACGGCGATCACCACGGGGCTTGCCGCCCAGCCATCTTCGGCAATCCGCACCGGCACCCCGCGCAGACGCAGCTCTTCGGCATATTTGGCGGCGATGGAATGGCGGCAGACCAGAAGCGCCACATCGGAGGGGCGCGCCGCACGCGGGGCTTTGGTCTGGCGGTCGGTGATCGTCTCGCCTGCTTTCAGAAGGCAGGCGATGCGCTCGGCGATATGTTCGTAGGGCTTTGAACCATTGCGAACGGCACGCGATTTCATCACGTTGAGCACCTCGAGCGCTGGACCCTCGACCGGATCGCGGGTAGCGCCAAGCAGATGATAGCCCGTGCCAAAGAGCGAGGCCCCCATCGCATTGACAAACTCCATGACCGCAGGGGTCGAGCGCCAGTTATGGGTCAGCGGCTCGGTCGCCTCGGGATGGGCGCGGGCCAGCGCCTCCGAAAGCCGTGGATCGGCGCCTTGAAAGCCCATGATCGATTGTTTGACATCGCCCACCAGCAGCGTGCGCGGCGCGGATTGGCCAAGCTGCCATAACAGCGCGAATTGCACCGGATTGGTGTCCTGAAATTCGTCGATGATGACGCAGTCGATCTCGCCCAGAACCGCCTGCCGGACATCGTCGTTCTGGCGCAGGAGCCGCTCGGCACCGGTGATCATATCGGTGAAATCGATCAGCCCCAGCGCCTTCTTGCGGGCCTCATAGGCATCCATCACCTCCTGCGCACAGGAGATGAGGCAGGAGAGATGCAGCTTGGCATCCTCCAGCGGGCCGGGATGGCTGGGCAGGACTTCGGCGGCCTCCATGATCGCCTCTGCCAGCGCGTCATAGCCTGCGGGCGTCTTGCTGCTCCGGTTCGAGGTGAAGAGACCCCGCAGCGATTGCCAGAGCGCCCAGTCATGATCGAGGAGGGCCGGATCCCGCGCCATCCGCTTGAAGAGCGCCAGCTCTTTCTCGAGTTTATCGATATTGCCTTTGGCCGCGATGCCCGCCGCCCCGCCTTCGGGAAACTGCGTGACCATCGCCTGCACTGCTGCCAGTAGCCTGTCGCGGGCCTTCTCGGGCTCGGGCAGCACCGCGCCATAGACCTGATCGAGCCGCGCAAGAGCAGGCGCGATCAGCCCCGCATCGCGGCCCTTATCGCCCAAACCGCGAAGGAGGTCGATCATCAAAAACACCCGCCCGCGCAGCCCGTCCTCGACCGTCTCGTCGGTGCCCCAGTTCGGCTTGTAGCCGAAACGCTCGGGATGGGTCTTGATCGGGTCGAGCGCCTTGGCATGGGCCAGCGCCTGCCGGATCAGGAGGTCGCGCTCGGCATCGCCCAGATGACGCGGCTGCGGCGAGGCGCCTGCCGCCCATGCATGCTCGGTCAGAAGCCTCAGCCCCAGCCCGTGGATCGTCGAAACATAGGCGCGCTCGACCGCCATCGCCTCGGTCACCAGCCCGTCGGCCAGAAGGCCCGCGCGGATACGCTCGCGCAGCTCGCCTGCCGCCGCTTCGGTGAAGGTCACGGCAAGGATGCGCTCGGGGCGGACGATGCCGCGTTTGACCCAATCGGAGAGCTGGGTCTTGATCCGGTGGGTCTTGCCCGCGCCCGCGCCGGCCGGCACGATGACGAGGCCGTGGTCATGATCGGACATGTTATTCGTCCTCCGTATCGCGGATGAAGGCCATGACAAGGGCCGAGCCATCGGTTAGCGCATAGGGGGTCAGCCCCGCTTCCTTATTGAAGAAATCGGCATCCTCGGAGGTGTTGAGCACCACCCGCCCCGCACCGAGCTCGGCCAGCCGCTCGGCGAGCTTTGCCAGCGCATTGGCATTGACCGCAGGCCCCATATCGCGGGCAGGTGCCCCATCTGGCAGATCAAGCCCCGAGGTCAGGAGCCCACCATCATTCATCAGATGATAGCCCACCGCGATCTTGCGCCCGATCAGGGCCTCCATACCGTCGCCCTCGCGGCGCATCGGGCGGGCGATCATGTCGCGGTAAAGACCGGCCTGCAGATCCCAGCCCTTTTCCATCCGCTTGCGTCTGCCCTTGGTGCCGCTTTTCTTGTGATCGACGATCAGCAGCGTGTCATCGGGCAGGGACAGAATGGCATCAGCCTTGCCATGCAGCGTGATCCCATGCGCCTCGCCCGCAAGCCAGATCTCGTTGCCGACGATCTTCGCCTTCAGATCCAGCAGATGCTCGCGCCAGCGCAAAGCGGCCTCGCGGATCTCGCGCTCGAGGCCGAGCCGCTCCATCTCCCATGAGGGGCTGCGCAGAAAGCCCGCATGGCGGATAAGCGCCCTGTCATAGGCCTCGGGGAGGGCCGCCTTGATGGCGTCCGTCTCGGGGATCGGGCGATCCGCCACGAAGAGATGCTCGAACACCTCATGCGCGATATTGCCCTTGGCCAGCACATCCAACGTCTCGGCCGACCATGACATATCGCCCGCGCCGATCTCGCCCAGAAGCCATGCCAGCGGGCTCACGAGCATCGTCTCGAGCCGCGAAGGCGATTGCGGCTTGATCGTGCCATCCTGTTCGCGGCGCAGATCCAGCAGGCTTCGCCCGTTGAAGCTCAGCGCCTCCGGCGGGGCGGGACGCGACGCGGCTGCGGGCAGATGGTGATGCGCGACGGGCCATGTGGCCGGCGCGTCAGGGGCCAGATCCACGATCAGATCATGGGCGTTATCTGTCCCTTCGATCGCGCGGCCAACAAGCGACAGCCCCGCCGAAGTCTGGAGCCGCGCACCGGCCAGATCGCGCCGTGGCACGAGGAAGGTGACGCTTTCCGAGGCTGCCTGAAGCTGCTCGTCAAAGAGCGCGATGCTATGGGCAAGCCCGGCTGCGCGCCCGCGCAAGGTAAGCCCCGTCGCCTCGCGGATCGCGATAATCTCGCTTTCGAGGAAAAGCGGATTGGCGCGGGGTCGGGTCGGGTAGAGACCGTCGGAGAAATCGCTGACGATCAGATGGCGGCAGGGGCGCCACGGGCTTTCGAAGGCCTGCCAGAGGCTGACGCCCTCGAGGGTGCGGGTAGCGTCGGGGATGCTGTCGGGCTGGATCTGGATGGAGCGCAGGATGGCGTCCCAATCGGGGGCGCCCTCGCCTGCCGGAATATGTAGGCGGGCGCGGATCTGATCGCCCCTGGGCAGGCGTTCGCAGATCCGGTCGAGAAGGAGTCGCAACTGCGGCAGGCTGGTGGCGCTTTGCCGGAGATCGTCCCAGAGCGCCTTATGGGCGGGGTCTGCCGAAACGGTCATGCCGCGGACATCGCCGCCCATCAGCTCCTCGGCCAGATCGCGTCCGGTCTGGGCGGCCCAAGGCATGAGCGGCGAAAGTGCAAGGCTTGCCAGCGCCATCGCGGGTGTCGGGTTGCGCTTGGCAATGGCCAGATGCAGAGCGGCCTCGCCGATTAGATCGCGCTCGGGAAGCCCCTTGGGCAGCCCCGAGAGGGGCACGCCTTGGGCCGCAAAGGCACGGGCGATCTGGCGCGGGTCACTGGCGGCAAGCACCGCGATCTCGCGAGCCGGTATGCCCGCATCGATCAGTGCCCGCGCATGAGCTGCAGCAAATTCGGCGCAGGCGGCAGGGTCACGCAGCCCGTAAAAACGTAGGCTGGTATCCGCAGGACCTGCCGTGATTTCAGGGGCCGTGAGGCCGCCTTGCAGCGCATGGAGGCGGCTTCCCTCTTTGGCCGAGCGACCACGGGTGGGGGCGCTCACCGTGCCGAATTCATCCTTCAGGCGCTGATAAAGCGCCTGCATCGCGGCGGGGGCCTGCGGGTCAAGCGAGCCTTCGACGACCGGCAGCGGGGCGAGGAAGCATCCATGCGGTAGCTCCAGCACATGGCGCAGGGGCGCGAGCCCCTCGGGCAGCGCCTCGCCCAGATAGGCCCAAAGACGGGTCAGCGCGAGGAGATGCCGCTTGGCGCGGCTCTCGGGGAGATCGACCACCGGCACGCGCAGATCGGGCGTGGCCATAACCAGATCCTCGAGCGCGGTGCTCACCGCCGAGATCGTCTCGACGGGCGCATTGGCAAGGCTTTCGGCCCAGACCGGATCGGGCGCTTCGGCGATTATCCGGCCCACCGGCCACTCCGCCGCTATGGGCGCCAGCGACAGTTCGGCCAGAAGGGTATCTGAGAGCCGGAACTGCAGCCCCGAGCGGGTATCGGCGACGAGAAAAGGGTAATGCATCTAGGGAATATCCGTTACGGGCGGGTCCTCGATCACGGGATAATGGGCGATGCCCCAATCCCTGTCGGGTGCCGAAATCATCGTGTCCACAAAGACAGGCAGCAGGCAATGCAGGATCTCGACCCCGTCGCGCACCTGCGCGCGGTTCACTCGGCTGTCCCATGTCGCGCCGCCATGCATCAGCTGGTTGCGCAGCACATAGAGCCTGTCGAAAATGATAGACAAAAGGTGCGCCGCATTCTCGCGCTCGATCGCCTCGCGGGCGACGTCCTTGGCCTTGGCAAAACGCTCGGCCCAATCGGCGTCCTCGGTGTCGCCATTATGGAAGCGCCAGAACGGGTTGAATATGAAGGGGTTATCCAGAAGCCGCGTGATCAGCCCCTCATGCTGGCACCAGAGCTCATGGGCGATGCGGCCCTTCGGGTCGGCGGCCACGAGAGGGGTGAAGAAGTCTTGAAACACCCGCCGTTCCGGCGCTGTAGGGTCATTGCCGATGTCGCGGGCATAGGCGGCGTTGAAGGCAATCCAGCCGAAGATGAAGGCGGCATCGGGGTCGTCTGCGACCAGATCATCGGACCGGCAGAGCCATGTGACCGCGCGATGGCAGCGCAGGTTCAGATCCGCAGGGTTCTGCTCGCGCAGGCGCCGCAACTTGTCGCGCAGGTAATCGAATTCGGACATGGGATGGAACGGGTCTTATCAGAAAATCTATGCCTGATCATGAAGCCGATCCTTGGTCCGGGGGTCAATGGTCAATGCGTCATATGGCATGCGAAGAATTCGGGGCATTTGAAAGGATATGCTGCTTGCCACTGCAGTAGTCCTCTGGACAGAACCTTTTATCTGACGGAAGATTGGCTGATTGATTGGGCGTTTTATCTGACGGGTTTTCTGATGCTCAAAGGTGTTGCTGGCTTTGTTTGTCTTGCTGCTGCCAGTCTGTTCACGCCGGAACCGGGTTGGTCCTGGACTAAGGATGAATTGCTCGAGACATTCGATGCGCGTGATCTGACGGCGGATGAGTTGCGCTATTTACAGGCCGGACTGGCGCTGCAAGGCGTCTATTCGGGCATGATTGATGGGAAGTGGGGGGCGGGCAGTAATCGGTCCCTGAAAGCCTATATGCGTCAAGCAGATCTGGGTCTTAATCTCGAGAACCCGCCCAATCTCGCGCCTGTCGCTCTGGTCGCCGCGACTTTCTTGCGCTTCGAGAAAGAAGGCTGGCGGCGGCATTATTTCGGTTCCTCCGATCTGTCATTCCTCGTGCCAATGAACGCGATGAGGCTTGTTACGCGGAGCGATGGGCACGGGATTGATCTGGTCGATGACCACTCATCTCTGGGCGTCTCGCTTTTTCAAGTCGATCTGGAGATGACCGTAGGCTTCCATGACTATGTCGCCCAAAACAGCCAAGGCACACCCTATACCGTACGCAAGGATCGTCTCTGGATTACCTCGGGGCGCGGGCGCGATGGTGAGACGCTCTATGTCCGCTCGGATTATGTGGCAGCCGGCCGTTGGTCGACACTTCTGGTGCGGGCGCGCGATAAGGATGGCGGGGCTTTCGCGGTTGTGACAGGGTCGGTCCTGCCACATCAGGGGCCGGATATGTTCCTGCCCGAGAATGGTGAGCTACTGGAGGGGACCGCCGCTTTCTTCGCAGCCATGGAAGAGGAGGACGAACCTGCCGTGACCGGAGAGGTCGCTCAGCGCCCGCTGGAGGCGGAACCCGATGCGCCTGAACCTGCGCATGCCGGAACGGGGACCGGCTTTGCCGTTGCCGCCGAGGGGATGATCTTGACCAATGCCCATGTCGCGGGCGATTGCCGCGCGATTTCCGTGGACGGAACGCCAGCAACCCTCGTCGGCAAGGATGAAAGCTTCGATCTCGCCCTGGTGCAGGTGCAAGGCGTGACAGGGCTTCCGGTGGCGGAATTCGCCATGCGCCCAGCTGGGTTGAATTCCGATGTCACAATCGCGGGCTATCCACTGGCGGGGCTCTTGGGCGGGCTGAATGTCACGCGTGGTTCCGTGACCAGTGTGAAGGGGCTTTCGGGGGATGGCAGCCGGATGCAGATTTCGGCGCCTGTCCAGCCCGGAAATTCGGGCGGACCGGTGAGCGATGCACGCGGGCGGATCGTGGGCGTGGTGGTGGCCAAGCTCGATGCGCAGGTCATCCAGAACGAGATCGGGGATATCCCGCAGAACGTGAATTTCGCGATCCGGGGCGAGATTGCAAAGCTCTTTCTGGCGCAGAATGGCGTGGAGCCGGTCTTGACGGATGGGGCCGACGTACTTCCACCTGAAGAGCTGGCTAACCGCTTGCAGAAGGTGACTCATTTCATCAGGTGCGAATGAAACGGGGCCAGCGCGCGTGGGCAACCTGCGTCATTGAATGGTTGGACATATCGGATGACGGTAACCAACGGATGCAAATCTGAGGAATCTCGCTACATTTGGGGAGCTTATCTTTTGACGAAAAAATTTGTTGTTTCTGACGACGGACTACGATCGCTGGAGCAGACGGAGGCCTTCAGAAACCTCGATCCCGATGCCCAGAAAATTCTGGTGGAGCTACTGTATGACCTGCTCGGGGGCGAGAATGATACCAGCCCGAAAGGAGTTAAAACTGGTCTTCAGAAGTTGGACCGATTTATGGGTGCGAGGATGACACCGGATCTGCATGCAGCGATAGTGGCTTCAATGAGCCAGTGAGCAGGAGGGCAGGTGAAACGGCATTCCGTCTGCTTCAGTCATCGGGATATTCAGAGACCGGTGGTCAAATTTATGAAAGGAAGTCCCTCACTCTTGTGGGGTGACGGGTGAGAACCGTGAGGGCGCCACTCTCAGCCATATTGGCGGCATGCTGTTTCATGGCCAGGTTTTGTGCCAACCAACCTGAAGGCAACCCGAGCTTATTGGTCACTGCGCTTAACCTCTTTGGAGGTCCCGCGTTCGATGCGGGGATCAAGCCGCTGCTGGCACCACCGCGCCCAGCTCGACTGCATGGCGGACCCGCGGTCCTTGGGATCGTGCTTGCAGATCGCGCGGGCGGCGGCATTTGGCGGGAGATTTGGTGTTCAAGGATCATCATTACTGGATCAATTTACTTCTGGCCTATAGAGGCTGCGCTCTGCGCGATTTCGGGGGCTTGGGTTAGGTTGTTCCTTGATGACGAAGATAAGGAGAGAGCCTGTGGCACCCAAGAAACTTACCTTCCGGAGTCGCGAGAAATGGGATTCCAATCTGTCGGCGGAAGACAGCGTGATCGCGGCAGAGTTGATGGTGCGGCTTCGCGCACCCAAGCGGATCCTTGGTCGGACACGGCTGCGGCTACGCGGACCAAACGGCGCCAAAGACGAATTCCTGCTCGCCGCCATCGCCCAGAACCTCCGAAAACTCGCGAAGCTGCGCCCGCGAAGCATCAAGCAGGAGGCCGCAGCATGAGATGAACGGCTATTATGCCGTCTTGAGGCGGAGGAGCGGGGGATTGCCCGAATGCAACGGCCTGGTTCAGCGACGACGAGCCTCAAAACCGGCGATCTTGACCGACTTCTTCAACAACACCCGCCCTTCTGGCCGTATGCTGCGCTGCATCGATTATCTTGCGACCTCTGGCAACCTTCGTAAGTGCATATCCGTGGTCAAAAGATGATTTGGCCAAACGTCAGCTTCGCGAATTCGGGCTGCCCGCCACCAACGGCGATCATGATACGCAGGGCAAGCAAACGTTGCCTGAAGCTAATTCCGACGAACAGATATCAGTTTTCCCCGAACAAGTTGCCAATTTAGGGAGAGCGACATAGTTTCGGCTGTTCAATTGTTTTCGTTTCGACGATACGATGTCACTTGCGGCAGCGAATACTAACATTCGCAGATTTCTGGTCTCATCATCTTCTGCAGCAGATTTTTGGACGCAGCGGTCATCGACAAGCCCGCAAAACCGACGGCGGGTTGTGCCGACGAGACTTTGCATGGGATGAGACGGTTGATCCGGGCATCTGCCCAGAGAGGCGGGGTGCCGCGTCAGAAATAGGCGCGTCCGATCCTTGGTCTGTATCAGAAAAATCGGGCGCGACCGGAAGTTCCGTGAGTGATGTCGCGCCCTTAGTGTCTCAGGTAGATTATATGCAGCATTGGTAATGCATCTTTAGGTGGTATGGGAACCCGTAAACGACAGCAGCATGATCAAGAGTTTTGATCATGCTCTGCATTTTTCGTTGCCTCGGATTAGGGGCTGTCGGGGCTGGTATCCGATTTTGCGCAGCTGTTGCGTATGACGGACAAGGCTAAGGCGCGGGTTATGGCAGAACCCGCGCCTTTACCTGTAGAAACGCCAACTCAGGACGTGGCAAGACCCTAACACAGCTTGTGCCGGTGGTGAATTGCAAATCCGGACGGTCCGAGGCTCTAGGCGGAAGATGGCAGACCTGCCCTCGGGTCGGGTCCAAACGAGGATGCAGGGCGGGACATGCGCCCGTAAGCCTTTTGGGCTGCGTCAGAAATCGTGCCTTACCGACCGGTGCGCTTGACGACAATCGATGTGGTCTTGACGATCAGCCCCAGATCGCTTTTCAGGCTCAGCCTGTCGAAATAATCATCGTCATACGTGACGCGGGCGACGAAGGTCGTGGAATTGCGGCCTTCGACCTGCCACAGGCCGGTAATGCCGGGGCGCATGTCAAAATAGGCGGCGCCGCCTGCGTTGCGATAGAGGGATTCTTGATCGATCAGGAAGGGGCGAGGGCCCACAAAGCTCATATCGCCTTTGAACACGTTGAAAATCTGGGGCAGCTCGTCCAGCGAGGTGGCGCGCAGGAAACGACCGACGGAGGTGATCCGGGGGTCAATGCTAAGCTTTTGATGGACATGCCATTCTTCTGCCAGCTTGGGGTCTTCGGCACACATTTTTTGCAGTTTGGCTTCGGCGTCAACAAGCATGGTGCGCAGCTTGTAACATTGGAAGATTTTGCCATTTTTTCCGATGCGGGGTTGCACGAAAAGCCCCGGGCCTCCGTCGCGACGTACCATCAGCCATAAAACGGCGATGACCGGCAGCAATACCGGCAGAAGCAGCAGGGCCAGAAAAATATCCAGAATGCGTTTGCCCCGACGTTGATAAAATCCCGGTCGGTGTCCCACATAAGGGGCCGGTCCTTCATAGGTCGGCATGGTCGAAGAAAATTTCATCAGATAAGTCCACAAATGGGGAGAGTGTAATCAAGCTGCTGGGCAGTCTTTTGGTGGTGAAACACTTGTTAAGCTAATCTGAACCAAGCTGGTTTCGCCGCAAACGCCGACGGAAGGTAACCAGAACGTGCAATGATATGCATGAATTACAGCCAATTTTCTGAATGGTCTACAAATTTAATCATTTTTTAACCTATTAACTCACATGTGGACGCTACGTCCAAAGTCAATCTAGGGCAATTCCTGAGAGTTCACCCTCCATTGAGGGATTTTTAGAAAAAAGATTCTTAAATTCGCCTGTTTCGGCTGCATTTTCTGTAAACCGTCACGGAAAATAAGCATATTTTAGATACACCATCAATTTCCATCAATTTCTCTTGATTCAGTCTGCGCGCACACGACATAAGGGGGCATGCAGGTGTGTTCTGCAGCGCAGTATCATCTGTTTTGTTTCCAAACATGTTTATCCAGACAGCCGAAGCTGGCGCGATCCAGCGGCTGTTCTTCCGGATGAGGGAGCTTTCCATGACGTTTCTGAAAACCGCAGCTATTGCAGCTGCCGTAAGCCTTGGTGCCGGTTTTGCCGCCAATGCGGCTGTTATCGGCCCCTATAGCGGCGTGAGCACGGGGCTGTCGGTCCCCGGGCTCGGGGTCTATCAATCTTTCAGCTTCTCGTTCGAAGTGGCTGAAAGCGGCACGTATCTGTTCGATATCGATGCGCCGGATTCGGCGGGGTCGATTCTTTACAGCATCAATACCGATGGCAGCTTCGATATGGAGACGGCGGCACTCGGGTCGAGCTTTACCTATGATCTGAGCGCTGATTCCAATCCGTCAGGCTATGACTATTCGATGACCGTCGCTTTCCTGTCCACCTCTTCGGCACCGGTGACCGTGACCATCAGTGATGTGCCTGCGGTTCCGGTTCCGGCGGCGCTGCCGCTGCTGGCAGGGGCTCTGGGTCTGGGTGGTTTTGTTGCGCGCCGCCGCAAAAAAGCGGCCTGATCTATCTGGGCTCCTCGGCTCTGTTGCTCTGGTGCCGCCCCTTCGGGGGCGGTGTCGAAAATGGCCAGCTTTGGTTATCTCTTTAACACAAGCCGATATGTTTTTCTGTTACTGACGTATTTTTTGCGTGACAAATCTTTTTCACATTGCAACCCTAGGATGCGTATTTTGCGGCGCCCGCTTTCGGGATTGCTGCGGTAAGTCCCTAGAAATAGTGCCGTTTTATTCTTCTGGGCAGGGGGCGCGCTTGGCAGGGCGATGTCTCTTGTTATTTTGAAATTGAGCGTAGGCGGGGAGGGGATCCGTAGTCCGGAGCACCCGAAAAGCTTGCCTTGCGTCCTTCTCGGAGGTTTTCTGGCAATGGCGGAACCCGCAGAAGATCTTTTTGACGCCTCTGATTGCGGCCCTATGCGCCCTTCCATGCGCGGGATAGGCTTCGAGGCGGTAAGCTTTGCCCTTGTCGGGCTGATCAACACGGCTGTGGGCTATGGCACTATCTTGCTGTTGATGTGGGGCGGGGTTGGACCGGTCTGGGCCAATGCGGGCGGCTATGTGTTGGGGCTGGTCACCTCTTTCGTGCTGAACAGCCGGATCACTTTTGCCGCACGCAAGCACCCGCAAAGCGGTTTGCGGCATGCCTTGCGCTTCGTGCTGTGTGTGGCGTTGTGCTGGCTGCTGAATCTCGCGCTCCTTTCGATCGGTCTCCGCCTCTGGCCCTCCTGGCTGGCGCAGGCTGTGGCGATGATCGGGTATAGTGCGGCCTTTTTCCTTCTTGCGCGGACGGTCGTGTTCCGCCCGCCGACCGAACGACAGGAGCGTCCTTTATGAGACTTCTGACCGATCCTGTCGCGCGGTCCGGGCCTGCCGCATTTCTGCTGCTCTGGGCTGCGGCGGTGTTCGTGCTGGTGCCCGAAATGTGGCGCATGGGGTGGTCCGGCAATGAAGTCAATTACTTCGATCTTGCTTGGGCGCATTTCCACCCCGAGCTGTCCGGCCCCGATCATGCTGTGCGCGATGCCTCGCAAGCGCGGGTGGCCAGTTTTGCCGTGATCGGCAGTTTGATCAACCTGTTCGGGTTTGACGGGGCCAAACTTGCGTTGCTGGCGCTATGCCTGCCTGCTCTTGCCTTGGGCTACAGCCTGATGGCCCGTGCCTTTCATCTAAGCCTCGCGGGGGCCACGGTCGCCTTGGTGCTGTTTGTCGCCACCCCGCAATCGCTCTTCGGGCAGGAATGGCTGTTTCAGGGCGTCGAGGCCAAGGTTCTGGCCTATGTCTTCATTTTTCCGGGGCTGGCGGTGGCATGGTCGGACGGTGCCGCAACGCGCATGTTTCCGGCTTTCGCGGCGGCGCTGTGCCTCGCGCTGGCCACATGGATGCATTTCCTTGTGGGCGGGTTCTGGATGCTGGTGGTGCTGGGCATGTTCGCCTTGGGACGCAAGGGGGCCAGAGGGCGGCGCATGGCGGTGTTTTTCACAATCTATCTGCTGCTGACGGCCCCGCTGGTCTGGATCATCCTTTCCGAGAGGATGGCCGACGGCACACCCGATATGGCAGGGCTGTCGATGACGCTCAACCAGATCTATGCCGTTTTCCGCAATCCGCACCATCTTGCCCCCTTTGTCTCTATGGGCGAGTTCGCGCATACGTGGTTTCCGGGGGTCCTGATGGCGGCGGTGATCGCGGCTCTGGCGTTCGGCCTTGCGCGGCAGGATCTGTCGCAGGCGCGGGACCGGCGTCTGATGCTGCTTGTCGCCTGTCTGAACCTCTATCTGGTGCTGGCGGTCTGTCTGGCCTTTCTCGACCGCGAGACCCAGCGTTTCGGGATGTTCTATATGTTCCGACCGGGATCATTGATCCTGCTGCTGAGTTTCATGGCGGGGCTGCGCTGGATCACGGCGCGGCTGTCCGATGGCTCGGGGCAGGTGGCGCCCCAGAAGGTCCGCAGGCCGATGCTGCGCCCCGTTCTGGCGGCCTTCCTGCTGGCAGGGGCATGGGTGGCGCCGCAATATCTGATGCTGGGTTATAATCTGGCGCATCAGCCTGTGCCCGATCTGGCCCATAGCCTGTCGGCCGAGGATGCCGAGCTGGTCGCATGGATGCGCAGATCGACGCCGCCCGAGGCGCTGTTCCTGATTGCGCCTGCCAAAGGCGACATGCGCAGCGATGCCGACATGCCGCGATTGGGGCTGGAACGGCTTAGCCAGCGGGCAACTCTGGTGAACTGGAAATTCGTGCCCACCACCCCTTCGGAGATCATTCGCTGGTATCGTCTGTTGCAGCTCCGTCAGCAGGTTTTTGCGGGCGATTGCGCCGCGCTGGGGCAGTTGCCGACCTCTCGTCCGGTGGATTACCTTGTCATCGAGCGCAACGGGGATGGCGCAGCGCGCGACGGCCTGCAGGATTGCACCCGTCCGGTCTGGAGCAATGCCCGTTACAGGGTTTTACAGACTCTTTCTGCGGAAAAGGCGCTGGCGGCTGTGCCGTCCGGCACTGTCGCGCGATAGCAGTTTGCACAACTTTTGGTTTATTTCCTGTTGCCTTGTGTTCTCACCTATTCATACAGCCCTTGAAGGGGGCGTGACCGGAGAGTGATCATGACGCCTCAAACCGAATTGGATCGACCGCAAACCCCACCGCCCCATGCTGCGCCGTCCCATGCCGCGCCGTCCCATATCCGGCCCGACGCAAAGCCCGAGGACGGGCGCGCGCCGCAGCAGGACGGCCCGCCTGCGACCCGTATGGCCGTAGGGCCGTTACTATCGGTCGTGGTGCCTTGCTATAACGAGGAGCAGTCCTTGCCCGAGACCCTCAGGCGGTTGCTCTGCGCCTGCGAGACCGTGTGTGGCGAGGATTTCGAGATCATTCTGGTCGATGACGGTTCGCGAGATATGACATGGCCGATGATTGCGCGGATGGCACGGGATGTGCCGCAGGTGGTGGCCATCCGGCTGGCGCGCAATCACGGGCACCAGCTTGCGCTTTCGGCGGGGTTGGATCTGGCACGCGGCGCGCGCATTTTCATTATCGACGCGGATTTGCAGGACCCGCCAGAGCTGCTTGGCCCGATGATGGCGCGCATGGATCAGGGGGTGGATGTGGTCTATGGCCGGCGGGTTGCAAGGCGGGGGGAAACCGCCTTCAAGCGGGGCACGGCCGCGGGGTTCTATCGGTTGCTCAATCATATGGTCGATGTGCCGATCCCTGCCGATACCGGCGATTTCCGTCTGATGAGCCGCCGTGCGCTGGACCATCTGCTGTCGATGCCCGAACGTCACCGCTTTATTCGCGGGATGGTCGCGTGGATCGGGCTGCGGCAGGAGCCGTTCGATTATATCCGCGAGGAGCGTTTTGCCGGTCAGACCCATTATCCTTTGCGCAAGATGCTATCTCTGGCGATTGATGCCATCACGGGATTTTCGGTGAAACCGCTTCGCATGGCCTCCTATCTGGGGCTTGTTGCGGCCGCAGGAGCGATTATTTTGCTGGCCTATGCCCTGATTTCATGGGCCTTTTTCACAACGGTCTCCGGCTGGGCATCGGTGATGATGACCATGCTCTTTATCGGGGCCGCACAGCTTCTGGTGCTGGGGGTCATCGGTGAATATTTAGGCCGGATGTTCATGGAGGCCAAGGGCCGCCCGCTTTATATCATTGACCATGTCGAGCGTTTCCCTGCCGCATCAGAGCCCTTGGTTGCGGCCGAACGGCGCGGGAGGCTGACACCGCAGGGCCACGCCGAATGGCAGGCTGGCGCGGTTCCGAGGCCCGAGGCGCGTCCCGAGGACCCCAAGGCGACGCCGTCTGCGGAGATGGCGGCGGGGTCGCATTCCGCCTGAGGGTGACGTTTAGGGCGGGCTGTTCCTCTGGCCGTGTTCGGCGCGGTGCGCATCTGTCGCGGTGCGCTTTGTCGGGGCCAGCAACCGCGAGAGATCGCCATTCATAAAGGCGTTCAGCAGGGGCAGCTTGGCGATGATCGCTGCCGCCAGAACGGTGATCACGGAGGCGCTTGTCCAGAGCAGCAGGCCGGGCAAGTCCGGCGGCAGCCATTTGACCGGATGCCCCGTCCAGAGCGCGGCAACCAGCAGCAGCGCCAGCGGATGCAGCAGGTAGAGGGTCAGACTGTCGCGCAGCCCCCAGCGGGCCATCCATCGCGGGGCCAGATCAGGCCAGCGCAGCGCGGTGCCCAGAAGGCCCAAGGTGATCAGGGGCACATGCAGGCCCCATTGCAGATCCATCGCGCGCAGTCCCAGCCGGTGGCACACCAGCACCTCGGCCAGACAGCTTGCCATGCCAAGCGCGAGGATCGCCAGAAAATGGCGGCCCTGCCAATGTGTTAGCCGATGCAGCGCGACCCCTGCCATCAGGCAGGGCAAGCCCGTAAGCTGGCGCAGGGTCACGACCGTGTCCCCGAAACGTCCCGGTCGCAGCAGGTTGATATAGCCTGCCGCGATATTGGCGAAAAGGATGAGGAGGCTCAAGGCGATGGCCAGCCGGAAGGCTTTGACCTCGGCGAAAGCGGCATTGGCCAGAAACCCCATGACCATTGCCGACAGGAACCACATGTGGAAATAGCTGCCACGGATCAGGGTTTCGATGTCAATCGACCCGATCCCGCCGCGCCAGACCTGAACAGGCAGGTACAGCACCCAGACCAGCGCGAAAATCACGCAGATCCGTGTGATGCGGGGCAGGGTGATCTTGGCAAAACGCCGTTCGCTATCGGCTAGATAATAGCCGCTGAGCGCCAGAAAGAACGGCACGGCCCAACGAAAGGCCGATGTCCAGAGGTCTCCGGCCAGCGCGGGCCATTCGGGATAGCGGCCCGCATGCAGCGCGATCACTCCCAAGGCCGCGACCAGACGGAGCGCATCAATCGAGGTATTCCGGCGGGGCGGGGACAGGGGCATTGGCGTAGGCATCGGGCAAATCTCTTCAACGTCGGAAAATCAGTGACGGCGGGTATCGGGGTAATAGGGTTAATCTACACGGCATAGTTGAATGCAGATCAATCTCTTTTTCTGATAGCGCCTTATTTTCCGGTGTTTTATGCGCAGAAAACCGCGCCTTTGACGCGAATGCATCTTTGAAACGCATTGCCTCTTGTCGGCGGGCAATGCCATAATACCTCTTGTGTCCCCTCCCCCCTCAATGGGCTCAGTTTCACGGGTATTTCCATGACCGATCTGATTACCTCCTCTGCGCCGGCAGATGCCGATTTCCTGTCTGTGCGTTTCGACCTCTGTTCGCAGCAGGAATGGCGCGACCTCCTTTTCCGCCCCGCAGGCGAGCGGTTCGATTATGTGGTGACGCCCAATGTCGATCATATCGTGCGCCTCGCCCGAGAGCCGGAGATCCGGCCGGTTTATGATGCGGCGCGCTGGCATATCTGCGACAGCCGTATCCTGCAGAAACTGGCGCGGCGGCGGGGGCTTGATCTGCAGGTCTATCCCGGATCGGATATGGTGGCGGACCTGCTGCATGATCGGGCGGCCAAGCGGCTGCGGATTCAGGCAATCGGGCCATCTGCGGAAGATTTCGCCAAACTGACGGCGCTTTATCCCGATCTGGATCTGGTCCGCGTCGAGGCGCCTTTCATGCGGCAGGGCAGCCCCGAATGGCGCGCGACGCTGGAAGCCGTAGAGGCGGTTCCGGCTGATATCTATCTGTTCTGCCTGTCTTTCCCGAAACAGGAGTTTTTCGCCGCGGATCTGAAGGCGCGCGGCATTGCCCGTGGGACAGGGTTCTGCGTCGGGGCCAGTCTCGATTTCCTGACCGGCCATCAGACCCGCGCCCCGCAATGGATGCGTCAGGCGGGTCTGGAATGGGCGCACCGTCTGCTCAGCAATCCCCGCAGATTGTGGAAACGCTATCTGATCGATGCGCCGAAGATCTTCGCGCTTTACATGGCGGATAAGCGGCGCTGAAGCTCAGCGCACGCTTTTTTGCTTGATCAGGTTGATCTGGTGGACAAGGGCGCGGTGTTGCCGGTGAAGCTTGAGATGCCGCGTCAGTTTTTCACCGAAGAACAGGCCCGCGCCCAGCTTCTCGATCCCGCCGCGCCATTGGAACATGCGCTGGCGCAGGAAAAGCGTCAGCTTCTCGGCAGAGCCTGGCACATGCCCTTCTCCGGCAGGCACATAGCCGCGCGCAACCAGCAAGGCGCGGGCTTTGCCTTCAAGCAAGGCGATATCCTCTGCCGAACATTTATGACGCCATTGTTCGATCAGCTTGGGATCGGGCGGGTCATAGGTGCTGTTCTTGTGATAGGAGAGCATCTCCTCGTCCCACGGCACATCAAGGAAATCGCAGACGCGATGGAGCTGGCTGTCAATGTCGCGGAACAGGTTCTCATAGGTGAGTTGCAAGGTGTTGGGATCATCGGGGGCAATGCCCGCCTTGTCCCAGGCCGCTTCGGTTTTGATCCAGTGATCCACCCCGTAATAGATATTGCACGACCACCCCATACCGATGGAAGAGCGTGCCACATCACGCGGATCGCGCAGCATGTGGATCAGCTTCACCTCGGGGAAAATGGCGCGGACCTTATCGACATTGCGATGGATGTTGATGGTCATGACCGGCTTCGAGCCGTACCGCGCATCGATCTGGTAGAGGAAATTCTCCAGCAGGTCCAAACCGTCTTTATCGGCAGGCACAATCAGCCCGTAGGCCTGAAAGATCCAGTCGAGGCGCATCTTGTCGATGTCATAGCGCCATTGGGTCGGATGCGAGGGGTCGGGCCAGAGAAAGTCGAACAGGAAATCCAGTTCGCCCGGGTTGGCGATCATCGGGTGGTGGTCCAGCATCAACCGGAAGACCGTCGTTCCCGAGCGTAAGGCACCGTAAACAAAAACGATATCTTTCGTCTTCGCCATGTTATCCATAAACATTCCTCGCGTTATGGTTGTTCTTTGCTGGAGAAAGGACCCTATGGCCAACCCGACAAGCAGGCCATAGGCGATTGGAATGACCCTCCGTCACTGCGGCACGAAGCGCGGCAGGACAGAGTTGACTTCAAGGAACATCTCTTTCAGCCGTTCCTCGGCATGGGCTTGGCTTTCGCCCTCGTTGATGGGGGTGGTCAGGCGCACGAGCGCCCCATCCGTGCGGCGAATGGTGAAGCCGTCCCAGAGCAGGATCAGCTTGGCTTCCATATCCCATGCGATATGGCGGCCATGACTTTCGAACCAGTAATAGACCATCATCTGCGCTTCGCCCTTCTGGATGATCGCGCGGTTGATACGGAAGGGCTGCTTCAGCCCGACCTCGGGGGCGATATTCACGCGGTCAAGCTTGGCGATCTCCCATCCCGAACTGGGCAGGCAGATTTCTGGCGAGTGGGTGCCGCCCTTCGTCTGGTCGTTATAATAGGCCGAGAAGAATTCGACAGGGGTCGTGCTGCCGGGGCGGGTGAAGCTTGCACCGTAATAATCATTGGCCCCCAAGGACTGTTCGACCGCGGTATCCAGACGGGCCATCGGGCGCGACTGCCAGTCCTGCAGGTGGCGCGGGAACAGCGCGAAAGGGTCGCGGTCGATCTGGATCGGGGCCGGAGCCGGACGGATTTCCCAGCCAATCGCCGAAATGCCCAGAATAAGCGTGGCCGCGATCAGCCCCTTGGACGGCTCGATCAGACCAAGGCGTTTGGCCTGCGGCCAGAGCCCCGTGAAGTCGAGATCCAGCGCCTCGGGCAGGCTCATCTTGGAGCGTTGCAGCTTCAGCATGGTCCATGCCAGCCCGAACAGGATGACAACCGAGGACATGAAGATGACCCAGCCCTCGAAGAAATGCGAGAACCCTTCCAGATGGCTCTCGCCAAGATATTGCACCAGCCAGCCGGCAATCGCGATCCGCACCGAATTCATCACGACGGTGATCGGGGCTGCCGAGATCAGCAGCACGGCCTTGTGCCACATCGGGCCGCGATAGAGCACGGCGAAGACATAGGAGAAGGACATGATCGGGAACAAATAGCGCAGCCCCGAACAGGCTTCGGCCACATGCAGTTTCAGCACGCCCAGATCGATGATGTTGCCTTCAAGGAAGACCGGCACCTGCAGCAGCCCCAGAAGCGCCACGCCCAGTTCCGAGGAGATGCTTTGCAAAAAGGTCGACAGTTTGTAATACAGCACGCCGGGCAGGGGCAGCATATAGATCAGGTGTAGAACGGGCACCCAGAAATGTTTGCCCTGCGTCCAGCCGAAGCTGATCAGCAGCATCGAGCCGACCCAGAGGATGATCGCATAGGCGACCACATCATCGATCTGCGAGAATTTCCCCAGCGCCCCCAGTGCCACCGCAAAGAGCAGAACGGCAAGGCCGGGCCAGCGATTGACGGGGCCGCGATAGATCGGTTCGGATTTCAGCTCCTGAAAGAACATAAAGGCAGACAGCAGCGGGATCAGCGGGCCGTGGCTGTATTCTGGTGTGGCCCATGCCGTCAGCAGGGCGTCGAAACCTTCGTGGAAATAGACCACGGCGGCAATCGTCGCCAATCCGAACCAGATCAGGCCCAGTGGGGAGATGCGCGATGAACTGGCATCGGTCCCGGCCAGATAGTCTGTCATATTCAATTCCTTATCCGCAATGGGGCCCCAAGAAAAACCGGCAGGAGCGTGCAGGGTATCGGGCTGGCGAAACAATCAACGTTACTATTAACGCATTTTTAACCCAGCTGTGTCCTCTGGGGAAGGGAAGGTTTTGCCGATCGTTGTTTTCGCCCTTTTAGCGCATCGTTTTTGCAGGCTGTTACGGTGTCTTTGCGGCATATGTGGCAAAAAACTTCGTGAACCAGCGATTTGCGCAAGAAAGTGCCGCCGCGCCGATTTTTGAGCGAAAATCCACGAGCCGATATTTTTCTGCCTCATTTTGCGCGGAGAAATGCGCAATTCTGGGCAGAATCGGCAAAAATCCACCTCCCCTCAGGATTGTGGCGCGACGTCAAGTTTGCCACTCTTGGCGCACCCCTTACAGTTGAAGCTATTTACGGCCCCACATCCTGTACCATGCGCGCTGCATGGCAGGGTTTCGTCCTTAACCATTCGCTTCTCTTCTTCCCCCCTGACTGCGCGAGGCCTCCCCTATGTCTGATGCATCCCTTTCTTCCCCTATTGAAACGCTTGCCCCACCCGCCAAAGGCAGAGATGTCAAAACGGCCATCGAAGCCCCGCAGAAAACGCTCTATGCTCGGTCCGAAGCGGGAGTGACGCGCCGTGTCGGTGTCTTTGCACCGAATTACGGTCTGGAGCATGTCACCTATGGGATTGACCTGCCCGACACCAAGTTTTCGGGCGTCTATGGGGGGACGGCCCGCCGGTTGCTGAAAGGCAGCTATTGGGATTATTCGCCGTGGGTCTTCGCACCGGGCACGGATCTGGTGCATACCTTCAACCATATCCCCTGCAATGGCGACTTTGTGGTCAGCTACGAACTGGAACTGCCGCGCACTTTGGGGCAGTGGAGCGATGCGCAGCTCAAGCGTTCGCTGGATCGTCTTTCAAGCGACCGCTGCCGTGGCATCCTGCCGCTGAGCGAGGCGGCAAAGGCCTATGCCACGCGCCGTTTTGAAGACTGGGGGTATGGCCATCTGGTGGACAAGCTTAAGCTGTTCCGTGGCTGTGTGCGCACGCCCGATCCGCTGCCGGTCGCGCCGGAAAAACGTGAGGGGCCGATCAGGCTTTTGTTTATTGGCGGTGACGGGCTGCGCAAGGGGCTTTGGGCGGCGGTGACCGCGGCAGAGCGGCTGCATGCGCAAGGCATGGAGATCGAGCTGACCGTGATCGGGAAGGTGACCGAGCGGAGCTATGTCGTCGGAGGCCAGCGGATTGCAGGAGAGGAACTGTCGCGCCGTTTGGCCGACGCACCCTTCATCACGCATTATCAGACCCTTCCCAATGCGCGGATCTGGTCGCATTTGCGTCACTCCGATGCGCTCCTGTTCCCTACGGTCGATGAATCCTTGGGCTGGGTGACCATCGAGGCCGCGCTATGTGGCGTGCCGTCGATTGTTGGTGGGACGTTCGCCCAGCCCGAACTGGTCCGGCATGGCGAAACGGGGTGGATCCTGCCGATGGAGGCGGATCGCGACGGGCGCTGGATCCATCTTGCCGGTCCGCAGGCGATGGAGGCGTGGCCTGATCTTATGGAGAGTTTCGCGCAGGGGATCGTGAAGGCCGTCACCGAGATTGCACAAGATCGCGGGCGGGCCGTCGAGATGGGCAAGCGCGCCCAGAGCTATCTGCAAGCCTATACCCATCCGCAGGCCGCGGCGACGCTGGATGCGATCTATTCCCAAGCCTGCCGGTGAATCACTTTCACACGCCTAACGAATGCATCGCCCCCTCCCTTCGCGGTTGGGGCGATTTTTCTGTCTTGCGTCGCGGCGGAGTGTTTCTGGCGCGATGATCATAACTTGTGCGCCGTTAACCTTTTAATGGTGAGAAATTAACGAATGTGACGGGCGCAACCGGCCGATACTCACGTTCCCGTGATAATTTCTAATTTAAGCGAAATATTGCGTAAAAGAGATATGTCCGTGATCCGGCTTTGGGGTTATTCTGGGATCAGGATGGCGCGCGGATGCGATCCTATGTGGGCCATGCAAGGCATGGTGGGGTAAGGAACGCGAGGAATGGAGGATGTCTTGGGACGGGATGTCGCTCTGAACAAGCCGGTCGCAACATCGGCATCTGATGCGCAGGGGCTTTGCCTCGGAGGGGCTGGCACGACCAGACGCGCGAAGCTGTCCGGTTACAAGATCGGATCGGGCTGGTGGATTCTGCCTGCCGCCTTGCTTGGCTTGATGTTCTGGATCGCCCTTGGATGGGCGGTCGTTTCGCTGTTTTTCTAAAATTTGAGGACCTGCCCTCAGAGGAGTCCTCTGGGGCAGGCCCGTATGCCGGAGATTATGGCAGGCAGGCGCTTAGGCTTGCGATGCTTTTTTCTTGCGGCGTGCAACGAAGCCAGCACCTGCCAGCGCGGTTGCCAGCAGCGGCAGAGCTGCCGGAACCGGAACCGGCGTGGTCGACAGTGCAACGTCAACGGTACCCGTGATCGCGCTCAGCGAGGACACGAGCAGGGTGTAGGTGCCTGCGGCCAGGGTATAGGTGCCCGACTCATCGCCAACATTGAACGAGACGATCGAGTTGGTGAAATCGGTCGTGTCGAAGATGTTGAAGTAGGGGTCGATGACGCTGCTCGACGCGTTCACCGAAACGCTGGAAGCTTCGTCCAGCGTGAAGGTGTAGGTGAAGGGCGAGTACATGCCAACGAGGGCGCCCGATGCGGACAGGGTTGCCGCTTGGGCTGCTGCGCCTGCGCCGAACGCGATTGCGGTGGCCAGTGCTGCGGTCTTGAGAGTTTTTTTCATAAATTTCACCTTTTGTTAAGCCGGCTTCGCCAGCAGGAGGGAAAGCACGCCATGATCTACCTGAGGGAGAATCCCGATACGCGCGCAAATCATGGTAAACTAAATGTATCTCGAATTTGATAGCTTTCTGCAACGCGGCAACATTTTTTTTATTATTTGCACGATTTTGCTTTCGGCTATTCTGAATCCTGTCCATGTGCGTGGTGGTTTAATACATTTATTTATGGAACCTAGCCGCGACAACTACATGTAGTGTTTTGTGAGCATCGCATACTAAATCTATTTTCCGTGCACTGTTGCTTTTTTGTTATTTCCCTGTGCGCTTGAACACGACGGAAACAGTACGGACCAGCAGTCCCATGTCGCGCGACAAGCTCAACCCACGGAAGTATCTATTGTCATAGCCGACACGCTCGACAAAGCTGGTGGCATTGCGTCCTTCGACCTGCCAGAGGCCGGTAATGCCGGGGCGCATATTGAAATACCACTTGCCGCCTGCGTCGCGATACAGCTCTTCCTGATCGATCAGGAAGGGGCGCGGGCCGACAAAACTCATGTCGCCGGTCAGCACGTTGAAGATCTGCGGCAGTTCGTCCAGCGAGGTTGCGCGCAGGAATTTACCGATACGGGTGATGCGCGGATCGTCGATCAGCTTCTGGTTCACATGCCACTCATGCGCCTTCACGGGATCTTCCTCGCACATCTTGCGCAAGGCCGCTTCGGCATCGACAACCATGGTGCGCATTTTCCAGCAGTTGAAGACTTTCCCGTGGCGGCCGATACGCGGCTGCACGAAGAAACCGGGGCCGCCATCACGGCGGGCCAGCATCCATAGAACGCCGATAATCGGGAGGAGGACCGGCAGCATCAGGAGTGCGAAGACGATGTCGAAACACCGCTTCATACCGCGTGCATAGACACGGCGAATGCGAATCCCCTTTGAACCGGAGGATGAGTGGGTCGCAATCAACACAGATTTCATAACTTTAATCTCCAAGCTTCTGGCGCAGTTCTTGGCTAAAGCAGTTAACGTTACCGATCATGCCGCATCGCAGCGCTTCTGAGAATATACTTAACGTTTCAGCGATCAAATTTTTTCCATATTTGAGGCGAAAAACTGCCGATAAGGGCGCGAAAAGACACCGAAATTTTAGTTCACGAGTTCTCGATCACCTTTCATGAAAGGTCGAGAATTACCGCTATCAACGGGCCCTTTGCTTGTTTTTTCGACATATTTGAAAAGGCAATGCGAATCAGCCATGAGGTGAGATGATCAAGTCTCTACGCAATCTGTGGGGGTGCTGCAATTTCAACCTAAGGTAGACCCTTGGGGTGACGTCGGGTCGCCTCGGACCTTCCCCTTGGTCAGCTTCCGTGCTGTTGACGCTGCAGCGCAGCCATCACCGCCAGCCCGCTCAGGAAGCCGCCCAGATGGGTCTGCCATGCAAGCTGCCCCGACAAGGTGACATACATCACCACATTGATGCCGATCAGGAACAGGCTCGGTGGGATGAGTGCCTTCCACACCGCCGCGGCGCCGCCATTCTTGCGGGCGAGGCTGATCTGCTCGCCGACAAGAGCACCGGCAAGGCCGAACAGCGCCCCCGACGCCCCCACCATTGGCACCGGATCATGCGCCAGAAGGGCATAGACGCCCGCACCGCCCAAGGCGGACAGAAGATAGAGCACCAGAAACCGGAGTTGCCCCAAGGCATCGACCAAAGGCCGCCCGAGAGAGACAAGCGTCAGCATGTTGAAAGACAGATGCAGCACTCCGCCATGCAAAAACGCGTAGCTGACAAACATCAGCGCCCATTGACCGGGGTAATTGCCGCTCCAGCCCTGTAGGAGGCCCGGCCAGAAGGCGAAATTCTGATAGATCCAGCCACGAAAATAGCCCGAGGAGATCGATAGGATGGCTTCCGGAATCACGCAGGCCAAAACCAGCAAGACAAGCACCCGCGGTATCCTGACCCTGTTCATTTCTTATGGCCTCGTGCTGCGCAATCTCTACCAATGGTCACAACGGGGGGCCGTTGGCCCACCGTTTCGTCCTCATCCTATCCGAATAGGCGCAGAGAGGTAAAACTTGGTTAACGCGCTGACGTGACGATCAGTGCAGGAAATCCAGGTCTTTTTCCAATGTCACAAAGAGCATCTCGGAATCGGCCGTGCGGTCTGCGGTGTCTTTCGAATAGCGCTTGGAGAGGCCTGCCGAAAGCTGTGTATCGCGGGCGAGCTCGCGCGAGAGCGAGACAGAGGCGTCGATGCGGCGGCTATCGGTGCCGTTTTCCTGTTCATTGGTGCTGGCAGACAGGCCGAAATTCAGCGCCGAGACTTCGGACAGATCGTGGCTGACCTTCGCCGATATGCGGGTGACGACGACATCTTCGTTGTCATCATTGCTATAGACCCTGCGGCGCAGCAGCAGGCTGAGCTTATCGCGCGGCAATTCATGGCTCAGCGAGAGCGCGCCGATCCAGTTGGTGTCGCCCTCATCGGATGCGCTCAGGCCGACCATCGCGCTCAGGGTGCCATTTTGCAGGGCGCGTTTGCGCGAGGCGCTAAGTTCCTGACGGCGGCCCGACCCTTCGATCTGGCTCGACAGCATCACCCCGTAGGTGCCCAGACGGTCCTCGCGTTCCAGCCCGAGATTGAAAATCGCGCCATTCACCCGCTCGTCATAGGTGATCCGGTCGGTTTGCACATCGCTATAGCCGACGCCGAATTGCAGGGTGGTCACGGCATCGAGACGCTGGGTGGTCAGCACGCTGACAGAGCTTGTCTGGCGCTCGGTCTCGGTGATGTTGTCCACATTGTAGTCATCATAATGCAAGGCAAGCTGGTAACTGCTGGACGCATTGGGCGTCAGCGTCAGGCCGAGGTCGTAATAGGCGCGCTGCGAGTTCGAGTAGCTTGTCGATTGCGTATCGTAATATTGCAGGTCGGTATAGCGATAGCCGACACTATAGCTGACCGGACTGTCGATGCCGCCCTGATACCCCAGTTTCAGATCGGCCACGCCGCGCTGGCCGCGCCCGTCATAATCCAGCACCGAACCGGTTTCGTCATAGCTGACAGATTGGTCCGTGACTTCTGTCCGTGTGTAATTCAACCCGAAGCTCAGCGCATCGCGCGCGCTCTGGGTTTTGTAATCAAGGGCCAGCTTGGGCAGGAAGACGGTCTCGCCGCCATCCTCCAGACGCCATAGAAGGTCACTGCCGAAATGCAACTCAGAGCTTTGCGTGGCGCGGCTGTAATCATAGGTCAGGCCCGCATTCAGGCGGGATTCATAATCGTCATTTTCCCGACGCAAATCGAGATTGGTGCCGCTTTCGATCCCGAGACTATAGCCAAGCTGGCTGTGATTGCCCTTTATCTCTTCCGCCAGACCGGGCGTGCCGAGAAGGGCACCGGTGGCGCAGGCCAGCGCAACCCGCGCGACCTGTGCTTTGGGTCCTTTGGTGGCAAGACGCTGTCTTGCCCCGCAGGTCTTGTGCCGGAGCCTCTCGTGCATTTTCGTCATCACTCTTATTCGAACAGATGGCGTTCCGGCACCGAGATGACATCGCCATCGGTCAACAGCGTGCCGCCGGAAATGCCTTTATGGTGCTTATAGTCGAACAGGTAGATCTGTTCGGCATGGGTCTGCGGGTCCACGCGATGCAGCTCGACACGTTTGGTGGCCGCGAAGCGGGTGAAACCACCTGCCGAAGCAATGGCTTGCAGCAGGGTGATCCCTTTCTCGACCTCCAGCATGCCGGGGGAATTGACCTCGCCCATCATGTAGATCTTTGCCTTCTCGGGCATGAATTCGTCGGTGTCATAAAGCTTCTGCACCGCGACATAGACCGAAGGCGGAGCGGTGAATTCGGCGGCGAGGCGGCTGGACAGCGCGTGACGCACGGTATCGACAGAGTTGCCTGCCGCGCGCACCGTGCCCGCACCGGGGAAGGAGATCGACCCGTCGGGCAGCACTAGCACCGTGCGGTTGAGAGAGCTATCCTCGACCACTTCGATTTGCAGCGTATCGCCGGGCTTGATGACATAGGCGGCCATTGCCGTTGCTGGCAGGGCCAGCAGAACCAGCGCAAAGAAAACCGAAATGAATCTCGACATGCCTGAACCTTTTTCTTTCTTGGTGAAAACCATGGTCACGCCTGTGGTCTTGCCAAAGCCTTGAGCCGGGGGGAAGCCCTGAAAGACCAAAAATGACACGTCATGGTTGTGTTTCGTTGCGTTGCATTGGTTTCATGCGCAAAGTTTTGCCATTTGTCCGCCGGACCGGCATTTATTGCACAAGAGATTGTTGGGCCTGATCAATTTCGGATTTCAGTCCCGGATAGCCATGCGCGCCATTGGCCAGCAGGTCACTGGCGCGCTGATACTGGGCCTGCGCGGGCTGGGCTTCGCCCGCTTTCGCCAGCGCGCGGCCATAATGGTAGGCAACCGAAGGATCTTTCGGCAAGCCAGCCGCTGCGGCTTGAAGCTCGCTGACCGCGGTCTCGTTCTGGCCGCGCAGGAAGGCCAGCCAGCCATAGGTGTCGCGGAAGGCGGGCTCTTTCGAGCCGTTCAGGCGGCGTGCCACCGTCCATGCCCGATCCAGCGAGGCCTTGTCCGAACGGGTCGAGGCCAGAAGGCTGGCGAGGTTATTGGCAACGATCACATCGTTACTATTGGCGGCATAGAGTTTTTCGTAAATGGCGATCGCGGCGTCGATATCTCCGGCCTGTTCCGAGCGTCCGGCCTGAAGCATGTTCAGGGCACGGCTGTCGGGCAGGGTGGCGAGCGCGCGGGTCAGCACGGCCTGCGCGGCATCGGGCTGACGCGCCTGCATTTCGAGGCCGTAGAAGGCCTGCCAGCCGGTTTCGAAGTCGGGATGCGCCTCGGTCAGAGCGGTCATGCGTGTGCGGGCGGCATCGGTTTCGCCGCGCAGGGCCTCAAGCTGTGCCAGAAGCACTATGGCTTCGGGGGCATCGGGATAGTCCGTGACCAGTTTCTGGGCATCCCGATAGGCGACATCGGCCTGTCCCTGACGCACGCTGTTGCGGATGATTGCAATCTGCGGCCCCAAGGAGCCACCCGCATGGCTGGACAGACCTTCAAGGAAACGCCCCAGATCGTCGTCACGACCCTGACCTGTGAGCATCTGGGCCTGCAATTCGTCTGCGGCGCTCTGGGCGTTGGCATCATTGGGGAAACGTTCGCGCAGGGCCTTGATGTCCTGCTGCATCCGGCCCCAGTCTTTCATCGCCAGATGGACCTGTGCCAGCGTCGTCAGCAGCGGCTGGCTGACCGGTTTGCGGCGCAGCGCATCCACCAGCACGGTCTCTGCCGAGCCATAGCCCTGCCGCCCCGCAAGATAGCGGGCATAGCGCAGGGATTCATCGACCCCTTGGTTCGAGGTCTCGACGGCGCGGGCCAGCATGTCGGACATCAGCTCGTTGCGGCCCTCGCGCTGATAGGCTTTGGCCATCAGCGTCAGAACCTGCGCGTCATTGGGCGCATTGGCCAGCGCCGAACGCAGCGTGGCAACGGCATCATCGGTTTTGTCCTCGTCAATCAGCCACGAGCTTTTCATTTTCAGCGCGGCGACATGTTCGGGATTGTCCTTCAGGACCTGCTCGACCAGAGCGCGCGAGCCAACGGGGTTTCCGGCCGTCAGGCGCATCTGCGCAAGCTGGATGCGCAGGTTCTCGGTCTCGGGCGCGGTTTTGTCATCGCTCGAAACGCCGTCCAGAATGGATTCCATCTCGGACATGCCCTGATCGCGCTGCCCAAGGGTGAAATCGGCCCCCGCCCGCAGCGCACGGAACTGCGCCAGATTGGCCTCGATATCATGGGGCAGCGGTTTTTCGTCCAGCATCTGGGTCAGCGCGTCCCGCATCGCCTCCGTGCTGCGCAGTTGCGCGAGGAAACGCAGATAGACCATCCGCGTCTGCGGCTTGTCGGAGCTGGGATCGATCCGGCCTTTCAGCCATGCTTCGGCCTCGTCGCTGCGATTCGCCTGCAGGTAGAATTGCACCAGCACCCGATCCAGCGTTTCATCTTCTGGCCAAAGCGTAATCATTTTGCGGATTTCTGCCTCAATAGCGGGCTTGTCATCCTGACGCGTCAGCACCAGCAGACGCATATTATGCAGGTCACGGTCGTCGGGCACCTGCTGCAACCCTTCGTCAATGGTGCTCAGGGCCGAGGTCAGATCGGCAAGGCGCAGATCTTCTGTCACAACGACGCGACGGGCTTGCAGGTTTTTGGAGTCGGCCTTCAGCAGGGCGCGCGCCTGTTTGGCGGCGGCTTCCATCCCGTCCGTATCTCCCGAAAGATTGGCCTTGCGATAGGCCGTTGTGGCGGCCAGCGCCTGTAGATCCGCATCATCAGGGGCCAGCGCAAGAGCGGCATTGCCGTAGCGTTCCGCATCATCGAAGGCGTGCATATCCAGAGCGAGCAATGCCAGAGAGCGAATCGCTTCCAGATTTTTGGGGTCCTGTTCGGAGATTTTCCGGTACTGCGCAAAGGCTTGTGATGACTGACCATTCTGTTCGAGAATTTGCGCTAATAGCAGCCGGGCCGCGACCAGACTCTCGTCCTTGGAAAGCGCGTTACGTAATTCTACCTGAGCGCGCGCCGTATCGCCCTCATCCAGCAACTGCTGCGCGTGGGCCAGATGCTTGGCCGCCTGTTCAGATGCAGAATCGCAACCGGCCAGAAAAGCTGCAGTTACAAAGGCGAGAAGGACACGTTTCAAGGTGATCAATCCATTTTTATCCAAATTTGGGCTCACCATGCCTCATTGCTTTGCGCGAGACAACACGCCATTCACCCGCGTATATCACAACTGGTAAATTCCCGCTAATCGCGAGATTTTTTGCGGAAACGCATTGAACTACCCGGAAGCTGACGGTTTATTCTTGTGGAGTTCGACTTTGCCGGAGTTTTCGCTAGATAGGGAAAGCCGAACGGTTAACTAAAAAACAATAAGCACGGAGCCATAGGTGTTGTTGATAAATCGGGACCACATTCATGGCTGAAGTGGTGCTTTACACAGATTATTTCGGCCTTTCCGAACGTCCTTTTACCTTGGTCCCTGACCCGTCGCTGATCTACTGGTCAGTGCAGCACAAGCGGGCATACTCGGTTTTGCAATACGGCCTGCTGTCGCGCGCGCCTGTCACCTTGGTGTCAGGCGAGATCGGTGCTGGCAAGACGACTTTGGTCCAAGCCGTTTTGCGGGAAATGGATGCCGACCTGACCATCGGTCTCATTTCGAACGCCCAAGGCGGACGGGGCGAGTTGCTGCGCTGGATCCTGAATGCTTTCGGCGTGGATACCGATGACCTTCCCAACGAATATGTGGCGCTGTTCCAGCGCTTTCAAGATTTCCTGCTGGAGCAATATACCACAGGACGCCGTGTCGTTTTGATCATCGACGAGGCGCAGAACCTTTCGGCGGAAGGGCTCGAAGAAGTCCGCATGCTGACCAATATCAATTCCAACAAGGACGAGCTGATCCAGCTTGTGCTGGTTGGACAGCCCGAGCTGCGCGATATCATCCGCGGCCCCAATATGAGACAGTTGGCCCAGCGGATTTCGGCAAGTTATCACCTTGATAGGCTGGACCGCGACGGCGTAGGCGCGTATATCGCCCATAGGTTGCGCGCCGTGGGGGGGACGGGGCAGGAATTTGCTCCGGACGCCTGTGACATGATCTATGACCACACCGCTGGCATCCCCCGCCTTGTGAACCAACTATGTGATTTTTCAATGCTTTACGCTTGGAACGACGAAGAAAAGCAGATTACCGCACCCACGGTTGCCGCAGTCTTGGCTGATGGCGTCTTCTTTGGCGATACAGAAATGGAACCCGCACCATGAATGCCGATATCCGATTTTACTTGGCGATTTTCATGCGGCGTTTGCCGCTGTTTTTGCTTGTCTTTGTTCTGATCGCGTCCAGCGGCATTTTTGCAGCTCTTACCCTCCCTCCGGTATATCGCGCGCAGATGCAGATCGTGGTCGAAGGGTCGCAGATCCCCGACAAGCTGGCGCAATCGACGGTCAACACCCCCGCCGAAGAGCAACTGCAGTTGTTTGAAAGCCGTTTGATGACGCGCTCGAACCTGCTGGAGATCGCCCGCAAGTATAACGTTCTGCCGGATCAGGCGACCCTGAACCCCGACCAGATCGTGCAGGGAATGCGGGCTGCAACCGATGTCGAAAGTTCGAGCGGGCGCAATTCGGCCACGACGATGGTTGTCACCTTCGATAACCATAACCCGCAGGTCGCGGCGAAGGTGGTCAATGACTATCTGACCTTCATTCTCAACGAAGACGCCCGCAACCGGACGGAGACGGCGAACCAGACGCAGGAATTCTTCGAAAACGAAGTGTCCCGTCTGGCAACCGAAATGAACCAGCAAAGCGCGCGTATTCTGAAGTTCAAGACAGAGCATGCCGATGCGCTGCCCGAGAACCAGAGCTATTTCCGCACCCAGCAGCGCGACTACCAGCGCCGTCTGGACCAGATTTCCAGCGACGCTGCCGCACTTGAAAAACAAAAAAGCAGCCTGCGCCAGATCTACGAGACCACCGGTCGGATCGATAGCCGCCAGTCCAATCTGCCCCCCGAGCAGAAGCGTTTGCTGGACCTCAAGGCCCAGCTTGCCGAGCTGGAAGCGGTCTACGCCCCCGATAGCGCGCGTGTGACGGTGATCAAAAACCGGATCACGCAGCTTGAGAAAACCATCAGCGGCAACCAGAGCGATGACAGCCAGACGGCGAAAGACCCGTCGGAGGCGGTGTTCGACCTGCAGATTGCCGATCTTGACCGCCAGCTTGACCAGCTCAAAGACGAACAGTCGCAATACACCGCGCAACTGGCCGAGGTGGAGGATGCCCTGTCGAAGATCCCTGCGAACGCGATCGCCCTAGAGGCCCTGCAGCGCGATTACGATAACGCTCAGTCGCAATATAATGGCGCGGTGCAGCGTCTGGCGACCGCCTCCACCGGCGAGCGGATCGAAAGCCTGTCGCGCGGCCAGCGTGTCAGTGTGATCGAGCAACCCGCCGTGCCGACCGAGCCGATCAAACCTTCGCGCAAGAAAATCGCTGTGCTGGGGATTGCCGGTGGCATCATGGCCGGTCTGGGCTTGATTGTCCTGATCGAGATGCTTTCGACCACGGTGAAACGTTCGAGCGATCTGATCAACGGTCTCGGGATCACGCCCTTGGCCACGATCCCCTATATGCGCACGCAAGGGGAGGTGCAGCGTAACCGCAAACGCCTGCTGACGATTTCGTTGATCGTCTGTCTGGGTATTCCTTTCGCGCTGCTGATGATCCACACTTTCTACATGCCCTTCGAGGTGATCGCCCAGAAGATCGCTGCGAAAGTCGGCCTTTATATCTGAACGGGGACTTGTGACGATGGAAAAGCTTCAACAGGCTCTCGAAAAGGCGCGGGCGAACCGCGCGACAGGGCTCGCGGCCGACGGGCGCGCGCGTCCGAACATGACCGCCGCGCCCACAGCCGAAGCGCATTCGGCACCGTGGCTGGCCTTGCCTGAAATGCGTCTGGACGGAAAGTTGCTCAAGACCAACCGTCTGCTGCTTTCGGGCAATACCGCGGAAAGTGCGCATTTCGATCTGTTGCGCACGCGGTTGCGCGAGGAGATACGTCGCCACGAGGCACGGCGGATCGCCATTGTCTCGGCGGGGCCGAATGCGGGCAAAAGCACGGTGATCAGCAATCTGGCGCTGTCTTTCGGGCGGCTGCCTTTTTTGCGCACGATGCTGTTCGATTTCGATCTGCGTCACCCCACGCTGGCGCGGATCTTCGGCCAGTCGCCCAAATCGAATATGGGCGCGGTCATCAATAGCGAGGTCGCCTTTGCCGATCATATGATGCGCTACGGGAACAATCTGGCGGTGGGGATGAATAACGCGCCGGTGCCCTCGTCTGCGGAATTGCTGCAAAGCGACGGGATCGAGGATTTCCTCAATGCCGTGCAGGACGCCTATACGCCGGATCTGATGCTCTTCGATCTGCCGCCGCTTCTGGTGGCCGATGATGCCTACGGGTTCCTGCGTCATGTCGATGGGGTGATCATGGTCATCGAGGCCGAAGTCACCTCGAAAAGCCAGATTGACGCGCTCGAGCAGAAGCTCTCCGACCAGACGCGTCTGCTGGGGGTGGTGCTGAACAAATGCAACTTCCCCGACGAGAATGATCCGACCGGTTATAATTACGGGTATAACTGATCAGACAGGGCAGGCGGTCTCCGGATAGCCTGCCCGAATTCTTTGCACGCTAGCAATTTTCTGCCATGCGGCATCGAGCCCCCTTTCCCATGATGACGTAATCGGTGACTGTGCAACCTGAGCTTGCTTTGTGTTAGCTCAATTCGCCTTTTATCCTTCGTCATTCAGGGACCTCATGTCGTGTATTTAAAAGAAATCCAGGGTTTCCGCGTGGTCGCGGCCCTGCTGGTTGCCATCTACCATATCTGGTTTCACCGCGTGTCCGGTGGGGTGGATGCGTTCTTCGTAATCGCAGGGTTTTTCCTGTTTCAGGGCTTTCTCAAGCGGGACGATCTGCACTTTGGCGATGTCACCAAATACTGGCGCCGCACCTTGGGGCGGATCGTGCCCAGTGCCTCGGCGGTCGTGCTGGGGACATCCCTTCTGTTCAGCGGTTTCGGGACGCGCATCCTGTCCGAAGAGCGCATCGACAGCGCGATTGCGGGCATTCTGTTCTATGAAAACATGTGGCTGTCGAACCACGGGGTGAATTACCTCTCGATGGGGCAGACGCCATCCCCCTTCCAGCAGCTCTGGGCACTGTCGGTGCAGTTCCAGCTGTATTTCATGCTGCCGCCGCTGGTCTATCTGGTCTTCCGGCTGTGCCGCAACCGCACCAATGCGCGCCGCGCCATGACGCAGGTCTTTCTGGGGCTGCTCGCGCTGGCCTTTGCCTATGCGCTTTACAAGACCTATCGCTACCAGCCGAGCGCCTATTTCAACACCTTTGCCCGCCTGTGGGAATTTCTGGCCGGCGGCCTGCTGGCACTTGTCCTGCCGCGCATCGTTGTGGGCCGTGCGGTGGCCAAAGGGCTGGGCTATGCCAGCCTGATAACGCTTGTCGGATTTGCCGCCGTGATCCCTGTGGCGGACTCCTTCCCCGGTTGGGCCGCGCTCATTCCCGTGCTGGCCACATCGGCGATTATCGTCGCCGCCCGTAACAACGCCGGTATGGTGGTGCTGAACAACCGCGCCATGCAATGGCTCGGTAACCTGTCCTTTACCTTCTATCTCTGGCACTGGCCGATCTATCTGTTCATCTGGGATCGCACCGGCACCCCGAACGTGTCCGTCGGGGTGGGGATGGCCATTCTGCTGGTGGCCTTTGTGCTGGCCTTCGTGACCTATCACTTCCTTGAAACACCGTTCCGGAACCTGCGACTGGTCAAGAAGCGGCTGGCCACGGCCGTGACCGTTTGCGCGCTGGCGCTGGTGCCGACGCTGGGGTTCTCATGGGGGTGGAAACACCATGTTGATGAACGTCAGGTCGCCTCGCTTGAAGATATCGAGAAGGCGGTAACCGGCGAGAAGGTGGCGCAACTGACCCCTGATCTGCGCCTGATCAAGGATGACATCCCCTCAAGTTACAAGGATGGCTGCTATCAGCGCAATTTCCGTGCCTCGGATGTGGTCAGCTGTAATTACGGCAACCCGTCGGGCAGCTACCGGATTGCGCTTGTGGGGGGGAGCCACGCCCTGCAATGGCTGCCTGCGCTACAGGAGATTGCCCGTAAGGACCCGCGTATCAAGATTATCAATCTGGTGAAAAGCGGCTGCACATTCACCCTGTCACTGGACGGGATGGAGATCGATTCCGACCGTGCGGCCTGTCTGGACTGGAACCGTCAGGCGGTGGAAAAGCTGAAGGCGCTGGACCCCGATATGGTGGTCACCAATGCCACGCGGATCCAGCGCGATGGCGAAACGATTCCGCAGGGCTATCGTATGGCGTGGGATGCGTTGCCCCATACGCCGGTGATCGCCATCCGCGACAATCCGCGTGCCAGCTTCGACATCGCAGCCTGTATCGACCGTAATGGCGAGGACGATCCCGCCTGCGATGCGATGCGCCCGACGCTTGCGCGCGATGCGTTGCAGCCGGAAAACCTGCCCGATCATGTGGAAGCTGTCGATTTTTCGGGGTTCTTCTGCGAGGAGGGGCGGTGCCCTGCGGTGCGTGACAAGATCATGCTTTACCGCGATTCAAACCATATTACGGCAACCGCCTCGCGTTTGATGGCCCAGCCGCTTTATGACCGGATCAAGCTGCACCTCGACTGACCCCGGAGGGACAGACAAGGTGCAGGACTTTGGGAACCGGTCGGGGCATTACGCGCCGACCGGTTCTCCTTTCGGGGCGCGGCGGGTGATCTTGTGGCGGAAACGCGCCGAGGGGACCTCGACGAAGTGATAGACCACTGCCGCATAAACCAGCGACCCGATCAGGGTGAGCCCGCCGGAAATGAGGTGCGCATGGGCGCCGGTGATCTGCTGGTTGAACAGGTTGATCAGCACGAAATGCACCAGATAGATCGAATAGGACCAGACCCCGATCTTGCGCAGCACCGGCCAGTTCAGCGGGCGGAACAGGGCCATATCGGGCGTGGTGACCGCGTAGTAGAAAACCGGCATCAGCGCGAGGCTCTGCAACGAATAGCGCAGCGTGCCACGGAAGGCCGCATCGCGCAGCACGAGGCTGACCAGCAGCACCCCGAGCGCCCCGACCAGAAGCGCTCCGCGCCATTTCGTCGACACGTTCTCGCGCGGCAGGTAGCCACACCACATCATCAATGCCAGCACACAGCCATAGAGCAGGCTGTCAAGACGTGCATCGCTGAGATAGTAAAGCGCGTTTTCGCTGCTGCCCAGGACGTAAAACCGGATGCCGCGCCAGACCAGAAAGCCGATCAGCGCCAGAGTCAGGCTGCGGAAGCCGATGATATTTCTAGCGAAAAGGATAAAGATGAAGGGCCAGAGCATGTAGAAATGCTCCTCGACCGCCAGCGACCACAAGACGCCGAGGCCGGGGATCGACTGCGAGTTGCCATAGATCTGGTAGTAATTCGACAGGAAGAAAATCTGGCTGAGCAGGGTCGGTATATCGATCTTGGCCACCAGTGCACCGGCCAGCACCAGCACGATGGCCAGCCCCATCGCGCAGGCCAGTGGCGGCATCAGGCGCAGCACGCGGCGCAGGTAGAAGACCCGCAGGGAAATGCTGCCATAGCGGTCATATTCGCGGCAGAGCAGCGAGGTGATCAGAAAGCCCGAAATGAAGAAAAAGACCGTCACCCCGAAGCCGCCGGGGACGATATGGCCCAGACCGGCATGGCTCAGGAAGACGATGGCAATAGAGATAGCCCGCAGGCCATCCAGAGACGGAATATACGCGGGATTAGATTTCATGGGCGTCGCTTCCGGTCATGGTGAAGATCTCGTTTTGAAAGGGGAGGAGGAGGCACAAGGCGAACTATTTATACTCCATGATGCCCGCCCGTTTGCCGGTCAGGCGCCGCAGATGGAACTCGCAGATCCCGATGGCTTCGGGGACCTTTCCGATGGTCAGAAAGGCGGCATGTTCGAGGGCCGTGCGCAGGCTGCCGTAACGCGCCGTTTCCTTGCGCGCCAGTCGCAGGATCTGCACGGGATAGATCAGAAAGCCCAACACGATCCAAGGGCTGAGAAGCAGCGCGCCAAGCAGGAGTGCGAGAGGTAGATACAGCCCCCATAGCAGAGCCCGCCGCGTTTGTGCGACATTGTGATGATAGGGGGCCGCCCCGTGCAGATAGGCCCCTTCGGCATAGGCATGACCGGCGCGGCGTGCCCGCTTCCAGAACTGCCCGAACCGCGTCATGGCCGCATCATGCCATGTCATTTCGGCGTCAATCCGCCAGATTTTCCACCCCGCCTTACGCAGCCTGACACACATCTCCGGCTCTTCGCCCGCAATCAGGGTCGGGTTGTAATCGCCAACCTCGGACAGGGCCTGAACACGCATCAGCGCATCACCGCCACAGGCGCGGGCCTCGCCAACAGGGGTGTCCCATTCCCGATCGCAATGGGCGTTATAGGGGGTCGCCTTGGGAAAGCGTTCGCGGCGGCGGCCACAGACCACGGCGACCTCCGGTCGGGTTTCCAGAAAGCTCCGGGCTGTCTCGATCCATGTGCTGCGGATCTCGCAATCGCCATCGACAAGTTGCACGAAGGCGGCATCCGGGGCAATCGCGCGCAGCCGCTCCAGCCCCGCATTGCGGGCCCGTGCTGCGGTGAAGGGCTTGGTCAGATCCAGTTCGACGACTTCCACACCGCGCGCGCGCGCGGCCTCGCGGGAGCCGTCCGTCGAGCCGCTATCGACATAGATCAACGGCATCGCCCCTTCCAGTGAGGCCAGACAGCGCAGCAGGCGTTCGCCTTCGTTGCGCCCGATGACAATCGCGGCAAATCTTTCCGGCATGGATCAGCGTCCCCGAAGCAAGGGCCACATCACCTGGGCCGAAAAATCACGGAAGAAATGCAGCGGCGCATGCAGTTTCTGGCCGCGCAATTTGGCCAGCGGCGCGTTGAGCGCAGCCCCCGCCATCCAGGCCAGCCCCGTCAGCAAGGCTCCGCCGCGTCCCTGACATTTCCGGTGGTAATAAAGCCATGACCGATACCAATATCCCGGCTTGGCTTTGCGCACGGCCTCGTTCGAGCGCACGTCGGTCGCGGCCCCTTCGGCATGCAGCACCCGTGCCTGCGGCAGATGCCAGACCTGATAGCCATGCGCGCGAATGCGGTGCATCAATTCCGTCTCTTCGAAATAGAGGAAGAATTCGGGATCGAAGGTGCCCACCTTTTCAAGCACCGCAAGCGGGAACATCACCGCAGCCCCGGAGACCCAATCCACCTCGCCTTCAGGGGTGTCAGGGGGCAGGGCGACCTCGTGGTTGCGGAAGGCGCGGGCCAGCGGGCCGAAATTGACCGCATGCACGAAGCTTGCCGTCGGCGAAAAGAACCGGAAGGCCGCCGAAACCGGCTCTCCCGAGGGTTTGGCGATCTTGGCGCCTGCCGCTCCGGCCTGCGGATGCGCGTCGAGGAAATCCGCCATGATCGACAGCGCCTCGTTTTCGAGCGTGGCATCGGGGTTCAGCAGGAAAGCATAGCGCGGGCGTTCAGAGGCGGGGCGTGCCAGCAATGTGTCGAGCACGACATTGTTACCCCGTCCGAAGCCGTGATTTTCGGTTTCGGGCCATAAGGTGACCTGCGATCCCCAGTTCCGCTCGGCATGCAGGCGCGCAAAGACCTGCGCATCATCGCCGGGCGAGGCGTTATCGACCAGATGCACCTCGACCGTCCGCCCCCCATGCGAATGCTCGAGCACGCTTTGCACGGCAGCGGCTGAAAGGTCGGCGGTACCGTAATTGACGACAATGACAGCAATATCAGACACAGGAATCCATTTCCTTAATCAACTTTGCGTTGATCATGACCGATCTGGGGGGCAGGGACAAGAAAGGATGCACTGTGCGATTGAGGCACGTGCAAAACTCTGCCAAAGATAGACGCACATTCTGCAAGTCCTTGAGTCAGCACACGAGCGCCGATGCCCAACCTCTTTGCCTACTTCATGCTTTTTGTCTGGCCGCTCATTACATGGCAGCTGTTCAAGCGTTACCCCGCAACCAAGGCCGCAATCGGTGCCGTGATCTGGGGCTATCTGCTCCTGCCGGAGCGGCCAAACCTGAATTTTCCGGTTATTCCCAACATAAACAAGTCCATTGTCCCGTCTCTGGCGGTGCTGATCGTCTATCACTATGTGAAGAAAAACGAGATCTTCATGGCGCGGCGTGCGGCGCGGCACGAAGCCGCACTGGCACCGGTTGCCGAAAAGACGGGCGAGGGCGTCGCGTCGCCGATTGCAAAGAAACGTCAGGCCTTCCTACTGAAAAAGCCCCGCACAAAAGTTCGGCTGATGCTGATTTTGGCGACGGTTTTCCTGCTGATTTCGCCGGTGATCACCTATTTGACAAATCGCGCTCCGATTGTAGACGGCCTGACCTATCTTCCGGGCATCCGGCCCTATGACGTTGCGGCCTATACCCGCAATCTGGCCTGTCTTCTGCTGCCGTTCTTTGTCGGGTTGAAGCTGGTGACAGACCGTCAGGGGCAGATCTGGCTGTTGCGGACCATCGTTTTCGGCGGGCTGCTCTATACCGTGGCAATCCTCATTGAAATCCGCATGAGCCCCCAGCTAAGCACTTGGATTTATGGCTTCTTTGCGCATGACTTCCGGCAGCATTACCGCAATGGCGGCTGGCGGCCCATCGTGTTCCTTGCGCATGGTCTGCGGGTGGGGATTTTCATGTCGATGGCGGTGCTGGCGGCGGCGACGCTGGCGCGGGCCAGTGACAATGGCAAGTCGCGCCTGCGCTGGTTGCTGGTGTCGCTGTGGCTGCTGGTCGCACTCTACCTATCCAAGAATACCGGCGCGCTGCTGATTACCGTGCTGCTGCTGCCGATCCTGCTGGTCGGCTCGCGCGGGATGCAGGCGGTGATGGCAGGCATCATCGCGGCGTTGGTGCTATGCTATCCGATTGTGCGCGGCACAAACCTCGTGCCCACCGAAACCGTGGCCGAGACGATTGCGCCCTATGCGCCCGAACGGGCCGCCTCACTGGAATTCCGCCTGCGCAATGAAGACGAATTGCTGGCGCATGCCAATCTCAAACCTCTGGCGGGGTGGGGCGGCTGGGGCCGGAACCTGCTGTTCAACCCTGAAACGGGCAAGCCAAGCACCATTACCGACGGGATCTGGATCATTATCATCGGCCAATATGGCTGGATCGGGTATCTCAGCCTGTTCGGCTTCATCTGTCTGCCGGTCATCCTCTGTGCCTTTTCCTATCGCAAACTCAGGCTCGATACGATCGATATAGGGATGATGGTGGTCATGGCGGCGAATATGATCGACCTCATCCCGAATTCGTCGCTGGTCGCGCCGATCTGGCTTCTGAGCGGGGCGCTCTGGGTCCGCTATGATCAGGCCCGCCAAACCGAGATGGCCTCGCATCTTTCACCGCGGGAACGCCGCCTGTATCACAAGCGCGATGCCGATTTCGACATAGCCCCCGATGTTCCGGCCAAACCGACGCGCAAGAAGGGCCGGTTGAACCGGCCGGCCGTCACCTCCTGAGGCGGCCTTTCCCTCCCCACTCGCTCATTTTGGAATTTCTCATGACGCATACCCGTCCTCCCATTGCCTACCTGACCGGCGAATATCCGAAGGTCTCGCATACCTTTATCCAGCGCGAGATTGCCGCGCTGCGCGATGAGGGGTGGCAGGTGCATACCTGTTCGGTCCGGCGCACGGCGGCCCGTGATGTTGTCGGGGAGGACCAGATCCGCGAGCAGGCGGCAACCTTTGCCATTTTCGATGCGATCAAATCGCCTGCCAAGGTTCTGGGGGCGCAGGTCTGGGCGTTGAAACGCGATGCGAAAGCTTGGTTGCGCACCGCAAGGCTGGCATGGAAAACCCGCCCGCCGGGGGTGAAAGCGGCGCTTTGGCAAGGGTTCTACTTCCTTGAAGCGGCCATTCTGGCGCAGCATCTGCAGGCCAAAGGCGTGCGTCATCTGCATAACCATTTTGCCAATTCCAGCTGTTCGGTGGCGATGCTGGCATCCGAGCTGTCGGGCATCCCCTTCTCGGTGACCATGCATGGCCCCGCCATTTTCTACGAGCCGCGCTGGTGGCGTATTGATGCCAAGATCGCGCGGGCGCGCTTTGTGTCCTGCATCAGCCATTTCTGCCGCTCGCAGGCAATGTATTTTTCCAAGCCCGAGCATTGGTCGAAGCTGAAAATCGTCCATTGCGGTATCTTCCCCGCGCTCTATGGGCATGAGACCCCGCCCGAGACCCCGTCCACGCCGAAAGAAGCGGGGCAGGAAATCCTGTTTGTCGGGCGTCTGGCGGCCATCAAGGGCGTGCCGCTTCTGATCGAGGCCTTCGCGCGGCTCAGGGATACGCATCCCGAGGCAACCCTGTCGATTATCGGTGACGGGCCGGAGCGGAGCTATTGCGAGACGATGGCCCGCACGATGGGGGTGGCCGAGCGGGTGAAGTTCTGGGGGTATCAGCCTTCGGATGCGGTGGCCGACCATATGCGCCGTGCCGATATGCTGGTGCTGGCCTCTTTTGCCGAAGGGGTGCCGGTCACGCTGATGGAGGCGATGGGCTCCCAACTTCCGGTGATCGCCAGCCGCGTGGCGGGTGTGGGCGAGTTGGTGGAAGACGGGGTGTCTGGCTTTACGATTCCGGCGGGGGATCTGGAAAGCCTGGCCGACCGGCTGGATCGCCTGCTGGCCGATCCGGCCCTGCGGGCGCAGATGGGAAAAGAGGGCCGCCGCAAGGTCTGCGCCGAATTCGACCTTGAAAAAGAGGCGCAATGGCTTGGGCAGGTGATCGAAGGCTCTCTAGCGGAGGCGCTTCCCACGGGTCTGCGCCCCTGATCCTTCCGGCAGGCATGGCGCCCCGAACGGGCAGGGCGCCACGCTTTGCAGGCCATGTGTTTCGGGCCTGTCAGCGTCTATTCTGCGGCGGCCGTTTGCGCGGCAGGCACCAGTGTTTTCCATGCCTGATATTGCGACAGGAAGACCTGCCCGTTCAGTTCCGACAGGAAATGCGCAGTGGCCAGCCTGTCCATCACGGGGCCTTTGACCTCGCTGAGATGGAAGCCGATCCCGCGTTCTTTCAGCAGATGGTTGATCGCCTCGAGGCTTTCCAGCGCCGAGTAATCCACGCTATTGACCGCCGAGAACATCAGCACGACGTTGCGGATTTCGGGTGCGCTGGCAAGGCGGTCCTGCAAGCGGTCTTCCAGCACGCGCGCATTGACGAAATACAGGCTTTCATCCACTCGCAGGGTCAGCAGGCTCGGTTCGGTGATGACCTCGTGGCGGCGGATATTGCGGAAATGCTCGGTGCCGGGCACAAGACCGACCTCTGCCACATGCGGTTTGGAGGTGTGCAGCAGATGCATCACGATCGACAGGATCACCCCTGTCGCCACACCGATTTCGACGCCTGCGGCAAGGGTCAGCAGGATGGTCACCAGAACGGCGACGAAATCCTTGCGCGAATACTGCCATGTTTTCTTGAGGATCGAGAAATCGACAAGGCTGAGCACGGCCACGATGATGGTCGCGGCGAGCGTGGCATTGGGCAGGAAATAGACCAGCGGCGTCAGCGCGATGGCCGCGATGCCGAGGCCGATTGCCGTGAACGCACCTGCTGCGGGCGTTTCGGCCCCTGCATCGAAATTGACGACCGAACGCGCAAAGCCGCCGGTGACCGGATAGCCGCCGGTGAAAGCCGCCCCGATATTGGCCGCGCCGAGGCCGATCAGCTCTTGGTCGGGGTCAATCCGCTGGCGTTTTTTCGCGGCCAATGTCTGGGCCACGGAAACGGATTCGACAAAGCCGATGATCGAGATCAGGATGGCCGGAAGCGCCAGTTGGCCGATTAACTCGGGGGACAGGCCCGGCATGGTCAGGGGCGGCAGGCTTTGCGGCACGCTGCCGACAATAGCCACGCCCTGCGCGTTCAGATCCAGCCCCCATGTGCAGAGCGTCGTGATGACAACGGCGGCGACGGGACCGGCCTTGGTCAGGATGTCGGCCAGTCGTGGACCCAGACCCAACCGCCGCAGAAGCGGCTTCAACCCCTTGCGGACCCAGAACAGGAAGGCGGTGCTGAGGACGCCGATGGTCAGGGTGATCGGGTTGGTCTGCCCCAGATGTGCGACAAGTGCGGTGACCATCTCGGGGAGGGTGGCACCGCTGGCCTTGATCCCCAGCACATGTTTCAACTGGCTGGTGGCGATCAGGATGCCCGAGGCCGTGATGAAGCCCGCAATCACCGGATGGCTCAGGAAATTGGCGATGAACCCCAGACGGAACAGCCCCAAGGCCAGCAGGAACAGGCCGGAAAGCAGGGCAAGGGTCAAGGCGGCAATCGCGTAACCTGCGGTGCCGCTGGCGGCGATCTCGCCGATAGAGGCGGCTGTCATCAGCGAAACCACCGCCACCGGCCCCACCGCAAGCGCGCGGCTTGTGCCGAAAATCGCATAAAGGATGATCGGCGCGATCGAGGCATAGATGCCGGCTTCGGGAGGGAGCCCCGCCAGCATTGCATAGGCCAGCGATTGCGGGATCAGCATGATGGTCACGATAATGGCCGCGACCAGATCGTTGGACAGAGCCGTGCGGTTATAGGCACGGCCCCAAGTCAGGATGGGCAGATAGCGGGAAAAAGAGGGCATGGCTTTGGGGTCCTGCGCTATGGCTGCGGACCGGTTGGCGGTCCGCAGCAGCATCGGGTTGGGCCTGAATTATTCGGACTTGGCCGAAAGGGGCTCGGGCTTGGCCATCCATTCGTGGCCGCGCAGCATGGCCTTCCAGTAGATCGGCGGCAGCAGCTTCTCTTTCAGGAACCAGGCCGCGCGCGTGGGTTGCGTGCCGTCCAGCAGCCATTTCGGGAAGGAGGGTTTCAGCACGCCCCCATAGGCGAATTCGGCCAGCACGATTTTGCCGCGTTCCACGGTCAGAGGGCACGACCCGTAGCCATCATATTGGGCATGTGCCGATTTGCCCATCAGATCGGACATGATGTTTTCGGCCACTGTCGGGGCCTGTTTGCGGGCCGCGGCGGCGGTTTTCGCATTGGGGGCATTCATCACATCGCCCAGCGACCAGATGTTGTCATAGGTCTTATGCCGCAGCGTCGCCTGATCCACATCGACCCAGCCTGCCGCATCGGCCAGAGGCGAGACGCGGATGAAATCCGGCGCGGTCTGCGGCGGAACCACATGGATCATGTCGAATTCGGTGGTGATCGTCTGTGTCTCTGTCTCGGGCTTGGTGACCTCGAATGTGGCGGTCTTCGCCTGTCCGTCGACTGCGACAAGCTTGTGGAAGAAATTCAGCGTCGCGTCGTATTTCTCGACATATTTCATCAGGGCGGGAACATAGTCCTTCACCCCGAACAGCACCCCTCCCGCATTCATGAACTGGATGTCGATCTTGTTCAGGACGCCGCGTTTGAACCACGCATCCCCCGAAAGATACATCGCCTTCTGCGGAGCCCCCGCGCATTTGATCGGCATCGGCGGCTGGGTGAACAGCGCCCGCCCTTCTTTCATCGAAGACACAAGCTGCCAGGTATAGGGCGCAAGATCATAGCGGTAGTTCGAGGTGACCCCGTTACGCCCCAACGTCTCCTCCAGCCCTTCGATACCGGCCCAGTCCAGCTTGAGGCCGGGGCATACCACCAGTCGGTCATATTTCACCACACGACACCCATCGAGGATGATGGCGTTGTTTTCCGGTTCGAAAGCGGCCACCGCCGCCTTGATCCATTTCACGCCATGCGGGATCAGGCTGCCCATCGTCTTGGCGGTCTGGGCAGGCTCGAAAATGCCGCCGCCGACCATCGTCCAGCCCGGCTGGTAATAATGGATATCTGCCGGATCGATGATGGCGATTTCCAGATCGGCACGTCGCGCCTTCAGGCTGGAGGCCACCGCGATGCCGCCCGCGCCTGCGCCCACGATCACGATCTGGAATTTGGCATCTGCGGTATCGGTGGGGGTTTTGCCGCCATTGGCGATGCGCCGTGCAACGCCGTTCATGTCGTACCCTGCCGCTTTGGTGCGGGCGAGGATTTCGGTCAGCGGGCGGTCATTGGCCTGCGACAGCGACCAGAGCGTGGTCGAGCGCGTGCCGGTGCGGCAATAGGCGAAGGTCGGGCCGGGCAGGGTGGTCAGCGCCGAGGCGAATTGCTCGGCATCGGCCTCCGTCACCATGCCGGGCGTTACGGGGATGTAGCGGAACTCCAGCCCCTTCGCGCTGGCCGCCCGCGCGATCTCGTCATGGTTGGGCTGGTCTGCGCCTTCTGCATCGGGCCGGTTACAGATGATCGAGCGGAAACCGGCGGCGGCAAGCGTGTCGATATCTTCCGCCGTGATTTGCGGGCCGACAGACAGGCCGCGCGTCAATTCGTGTTTTTCCAAAGATCTCCCTCCTCCTTGGAATAAAGTGTCAAAAGGGGGCAGGCCGTAGCCAACCCCGAGGTTTAAAACGTGACCCTTGCGGGCCTGTCAAAGCGCGGGCCTGTCAAAACGCGGCCCCGTTGCGCTGTTCCCCGTCGCGCTGTTCCCCGCCCTGCCTTTCCCGATCGCGCATGTCGCTGTCGCGCGACCGGGCGGTGCAAGGCCTGGGGCCATGCAAGACTTAAGGCGGCGGGGGTTAAAGCCCGTTCAGCGGCACCTTCAGGAAACGTTTGCCGTCCTTGTCCTGCGGCGGCAGGTCCCCGCCGCGCATGTTGACCTGAAGCGACGGAATGATCAGCTTGGGCATATCCAATTGCGCATCGCGTTCGGTGCGGAACTTGACGAAATCTTCCTTGGTCTTGCCCGCGCCCACATGGATGTTATGCGCTTTCTCTTCGGCCACTGTGGTTTCCCAGCGGATCTCGCGGCCATTGGGGCCGTAATCATGGCACATGAACAGGCGCATCTCGTCGGGCAGAGACAGGACTTTCTGGATGCTGTCATACAGGGTCGCGGCATCGCCGCCCGGAAAATCGGCCCGCGCCGAGCCGCCATCGGGCATGAAGAGCGTATCGCCCACAAAGGCGGCGTTGCCCATTACATGCACCATACAGGCGGGCGTATGGCCCGGTGTATGCATGGCAAAACAGGTCATGCCGCCCACCTGATAGGTGTCGCCATCCTCGAACAGCTTGTCGAATTGCGAACCGTCACGCTGGAATTCGGTGCCTTCGTTGAAGACCTTGCCGAATGTATCCTGCACCACGGTGATCTGGCGCCCGATTCCCAGCTTGCCGCCCAGTTTCTTCTGGATATAGGGGGCCGCCGAGAGGTGATCGGCGTGGACATGGGTCTCGATCAGCCATTCCAGCTTCAGCCCCTGCGCCTCGACATAGGCGATCAGCTCATCGGCATGCTCATAGCTGATCCGGCCTGCGGCATAATCGATATCCATGACGCTATCGACAATGGCGCAGGACTGGCTGGCCGGATCCTTGACGATATAGCTGATCGTATTGGTCGCCGGGTCGAAGAAGCCTTTGACCTCGGGGGTGACGGACATGTCGGTCGGATAATTCATGCGCATAGTTCCTTGTGCAGGGGGCGTCGCGGTTTCAGGAGCGCGGGCAGGTGCGGATGCCCACGATCGTATAGAGCGGACAAGTCCCGATCAGCGAGGTCACGATGAAGACCAAGGCAACGATGACGGCCAGAATCTTCAGGAGCCCGGCAGGGAGTATCCCCGCTATGGCCAGAACCAGAAGCACTACGGCGACAATGACCCGCAAGGCACGATCCGTTTTTCCCATATTTCTTGTCATCACATCCTCCCGATGAGCAGATGCATGATCATAGACCCGCGCGTGTCAGGGTAACGGTGACTTCGTCACACAACTATGAATTTCGCGCTTAAATTGTGCCAGCAGCCTTAACAAGACGTTCCAGCCCGACCTTTCCTGTCAGATGCACCTCGCCGCGCGCCTGTTCGATCCAGCCGCGCCGGTGGAATTCCGAAAGCGTCCGCGAGATCACCTCGCGGGCGGTGCCAAGTTCGTTGGCAAGCTGCTGGTGGGTGGCCCGTATGGTATCGGTCGCATCCGCCAGTTCCAGCAGGCGCTGCGCCAGCCGGACATCCATCCGCTGGAAGACGATGTCATTGATCAGCGTGAACAGATCGGTGATCCGGCGCGAATAGGCCTTGAAGATGAACTCGCGGAACAGGGGCGAGCGTCCGGCCAGATCGTCGAAGGTCGCACGCGGAATGGCCACGGCGGTGACATCGGTTTCCGCCACGCCATCGGCGGCATAGTCTTCGAAGGCCAGCATGCAGGCGGTGGTCAGAACGCAGCTTTCACCGGCATTGACCCGATACAGGATCACCTCGCGACCGGTCTCGGATTTCTGCTGGACCCGCACTGTGCCGTCCAGCAGCAAAAGCAGGTTGTCGGCCGATTGTCCGGGGGCGAAAATTTCGGTGCCGGCGGGCACGCTGAGCACCTGACTGCCTGCGATCAGCACGGATTTGATGTCTTCGGGCAGGCGGCGCAACCCTTCGAATTTCTCGATCCAGCCGGTGGTCTCGATAGTCATGTCGGAAGGCTCCCCCTTTTATATGGCGTAATCTTTAGTCAGCTACCTTAGGGAAATCCAGCCTTGCCCCCGCGATTGTGGGACAGGGAACCGTTTGCGACGTGAGGTGTTGGCAGGAATGATGCCTTATCCCGTGCTGTTCCGTCGCCCCCTTCGCTGTGCTGGCCTGTTTTTGCTGCTTGTCTGTCTGGCGCAGGCCCTGCCGCACGCGGCACATGCCGAGCAAACCGAAAGCGCCTCGTCGGAATGGTATGAGGCCGATGCGCTCAATCGCGGTCTTGGCACGCCGCCGGACGGGTTGGACCGCAGCACGCCGCGATCGTCTTTGGAAAGCTTCCTGATACAGGCCAATGAGGGCAAGTGGCTGGCGGCGGCGCATATGCTGGATCTGTCGGATGTGCCCGAGATGGAGCAGCGGACCAAGGGGCCGGAACTTGCCCGCGATTTCAAGACATTGCTCGACCGGAAGATCGTGATTGACTGGTATGCGCTCAGGGACCGGCCTGACGGGCTGGATGAACGTGCGGTCGGGGATGCGCCTATGGCGGGCAAGCCGCGCCGTTCCATCCTGCTATGGTATGTCGATCTGGGTAACCGTCCGGTGCCGATCCGTATCAACCGTATCAAGCCGAAAAACGGCGCGGCGGTCTGGGTCGTGTCGCGCCAGACGGTGGATAATCTGCCCGCTCTGGGACAGGCCTATGCGCCCTCGGCACTGGAAAAGGCGCTGCCATCCGTTCTGCGCCGCGAGGCCGTCTGGGGCCTGCAATGGTGGGAGGCGATCGGTTTGCCGCTGGCGATTGCGATCACCGCACTGGCCGGATGGATCACGCAGAAGCTCCTGTCGCGCGGGCTGCACCGCAACCGCCGCGTGGCCCCCGCCTCGTTTCTGGTGGCGATGCGCGGGCCGGTCGTGCTTTTGGTGATGACCGTCACGCTGGCGATGATCTCGAACCGGTTGTTCATCTTCTCTGGCCGGATCGACACGGTGATCTCGCCGCTTGTGGTGCTGGGTGTGGTGGCGGCGGTGCTGTGGCTGATCGTCAATATCGCCGATGTGATCATCGAGAGGCTGGTCTCTTTTGACGGGGCCGAACTGAGTGCCATCGGCGAAGGCCAGGAGCTGCGCCGCGCGATGGCCACGCGCGTATCGGCCTTGCGGCGCGGGGCGATTGTGCTGATTGCGATAGTGGGGGTGGGGATTGTCCTCAACGAGGCCAGCGTCATGCAGTCGCTGGGGATCTCGCTTCTGGCCTCGGCAGGGACCATCGGGATCCTGCTGGCTTTTGCCGCGCGCAATATCCTGTCCAATATCATGGCCTCGTTGCAGATCTCGATGAACCAGTCGGCGCGGATCGGTGACAAGATCCTGTTCCGCGATTATGTCTGCTCGGTCGAGCGGATCAATTTCACCTATGTCCAGCTGCGTGTCTGGACGGGCAAGCGCCTTGTGGTGCCGGTGGTCGATTTCGTGGCCGAGCCTTTCGAGAACTGGACCATGCAGGAGCATTTCACCCTGTTCGAGGTGATTTTGCGTCTTGATCACCTCACGGATGTCGCGCCGCTGCGGCTGGCCTATCACCGCCTGCTGGACGATTACGGGTTGAGCGATGCGCCCGATAGCCGTGGGGTCTATGTGACGCAGCATGATATCTGGGGCCAGACCGTGCTGTTTCTGGTGCCAAGTGACGACCCCAATACCGGCTGGGCGACGTCTTGTGACTTGCGCGAGGCGCTGCTGGCCGAGGCCCGAAAGCTTGATGGCGCGGCCAAACCTGTCTTTCCACGGATCGCGCCCCCGCCGGAGACGGGCGCTGCGCTCGGCAGTTGACCTGCCACGGGGGGCCTGCCAAGGATTGGGGCAGACAGTTTCAGGAGAGTTCCGATGACCCCGGCAGAGATCGCAGCCTATATCGACCATACCGCGCTCAAACCCGAGACACGGGCGGCGCAGATTGACGCGCTCTGTGCCGAGGCGGCCAGCCACGGGTTCAAATCCGTCTGTGTGAATGCCCTGCATGTGCCGCGCGCGGTCAAGGCGCTGGCGCAAAGCGATGTGCTGGTCTGCACCGTTGTGGGGTTCCCTCTGGGCGCCTCCCCGAGCGAGGTGAAAGCGGCAGAGGCCCGCTGGGCCATCGCGCAGGGCGCGCGGGAGATCGATATGGTGATCCCTGTCGGTGCGCTGATCGACGGAGATCTGGATGCCGTGCGTGAAGATATTGCAACGGTCAAAGCGGCTTGCGGTCCTCTGTGTCTGAAAGTGATCTTGGAGACCTGCCTGCTGACAGGCGCCCAGATCGCCACGGGCTGCCATCTGGCCAAGGATGCGGGGGCGGATTTTGTGAAGACCTCCACCGGGTTTTCTTCCGGCGGTGCCACGATCGAGGCGGTTTCGCTGATGCGCAAGACGGTGGGGTCGGAGATGGGCGTGAAGGCGTCGGGTGGGATTTCGACCACCGCAGAGGCGCTGGCGATGATTGCCGCAGGGGCCAGCCGGATTGGCGCGTCGAAGAGCCTCGCGATCATTGGCGCTTAATATATTTCGAATCAATCATTAAAATGACAGAATTGTGACTGTGCATATATAAACATAAGCTTGCTTTCTTTCTAGCGTTTACCGGTGAAAGTCACAGGCGTAGAGGGGCGTCATCACTAGGCAGGTGGCCTGAATCACTAAGGGCCATCCGCAATCATTGGAGATGACTATGAAAAACGTTCTTATCGCAGCCGTTGTTGCCCTTTCCGCTTCCGCAGGGATCGCTTCGGCAGAATCCGCAGGTCACGCACAGCTCGCAGCGCAGCTCGGCCTGAACGGCGCAGATTTCACCACCGCTGAATTGACCAATATCCGCGATGCAAAAATCAACGGCGACACGCAAACCGCGAATTACTTCCTGAAGCACGAAAACCGTACTTCGGAAAATACCTCGGTTTCTCAAGGTAAAGCACAGCTGGCAGCTCAGCTTGGCGTTGATGCATCGAAATATTCGATGGCAGAACTCGTGTCGATGTCGACCGCAGATGATGACCAAGAAGCGCGCTTCATCGAAACCGGCGCATCGCGCAATACCGTTGCGCCGATCGAGCGCCCCTATCGCGGCGCTGGCCGTTCGTAATCGGCTCCGTCGCTACCGTTGCACATCACTGATGTGCATCTCCAGTGAGGAAGGGTGATCCGGTTTCGGGTTGCCCTTCTTCCAATTCCGGCGCCCCCCTCTGCTTCGGCAATGTGATGGCGGGGTTTGTGGAATATTCAACAGCGCGCTAACGAAATTCGGCCGATATCTTTGGCCACCGGCCTGAAGGGCGCAGCGCCCCTTCGGTCCTGCGCCCCTTCGGTCCTGCGTAATCCCTGTGCCCCATTGTGCCGTCCGGTTTGACACCTATATCCAGTTGAACCCCTCCAGAGGAGACCGGATTAGGATCAAGGCAATGGGATATGTAAAAACCGGAATGTTGATGGCCGCTGTCACGGCGCTGTTTTTGGGCCTTGGCTATCTGCTTGGCGGCAGCACGGGGATGGTGATCGCATTGGCCATTGCCGCCGCGATGAACCTGTTCAGCTACTGGAATTCCGACAAGATGGTGCTGCGGATGCATAACGCCCAGCCTATCGGTCCGCGCGATCCGTCGGGACTGACCGAGCTGGTGGCGGGGCTGGCGCGCAATGCGGGCCTGCCGATGCCTGCGGTCTATCTGATCGACACGCCCCAGCCCAATGCGTTTGCGACAGGGCGCAACCCCGAGAACGCTGCTGTTGCGGTGACCACGGGTCTGATGCGCGTGCTGTCGCGCGAAGAGCTGTCGGGCGTGGTGGCCCACGAACTGGCCCATATCAAGAACCGTGACACGCTGATCATGACCATTACCGCGACCTTCGCGGGGGCAATTTCGATGCTGGCGAATTTTGCGTTATTCTTCGGTGGCAGCCGCGACGAGAACCGGCTGGGCATTGTGGGGACATTGGCGATGATGTTCCTTGCCCCTCTGGCGGCCTCTCTGGTGCAGATGGCGATTTCCCGCACGCGGGAATATGCCGCCGACAAGCAGGGGGCGCAGATCTGTGGCCATCCTTTGTGGCTGGCGTCGGCTTTGCAGCGGATCCAGCAGGGGGCTGCGCAGGTCGATAACCTGACCGCCGAGCGCAATCCGGCCAGCGCGCATATGTTCATCATCAATCCGCTGCACGGGGGCGGGCGTGACAAGCTGTTCTCGACGCACCCCGCCACCGAAAACCGTGTGGCCGCGCTGCGGGAACTGGCTGTGCAGATGGGCGATCGGGGCGAACGCTCTGCCGCGCCTCGCGCGGCGGCGCCGCGTCCGGCCGAAGCCGCCAGCCCTTTGCAAGCGCGCCCGTCATCGTTGCCCAAGGTGAACCGCCAGCGGGATAAAAACAGCCCTTGGACCTGAGCTGTGCAGGCCTGCGCCGCTATCTGCGGCGCGGGGCGGAGTGTCGGGCGGCCCAGGCCGCAAGGGGCGGTCCGGCAATCAGCACGACAAACAGCCGCAGGATCTGCAAGGTCATCACGAAAGACATATCGGCATTGCTGGAATAGGCGAGCGCGGCCACGGCATCGATGCTTCCGGGCACGGCGGCCAGCACCCCGCTGAGCGGGTCGAGCCCGACCGTCCAGCCCAGAGCCAGCCCGATCCCGCCGCCCAGCAGCACCATCCCTATCGCCGCACCGATGATTGCGGGCATGGCCCGACCGGCCTGACGCAGAAGGGGGCGGTCGAAGCGCAGGCCGACATTCGCGCCGATGACCAGATAGGCGGCGACCAGCATCTCGTGGGGGATGCCGACCGGAACGCCTGCGGATTTCAGCGCGATGGCGGCAATCAGTGGCACCATCATCCCTCCGGCGGGGACAAAACGCAGGAAGCGCTGTGACAGCGGGGCCAGCACCACCAGCAGACATGTGATCCAGACTGGCCCGTGCGGGGTGCTTCGGGCGGGGGCTGCTTGGGCCGGATCGGACAGGCCCGTCACATGCAGGCCCGTCATATGCAAAATCGCCGCCAGTGCCGACATCGACAGGATGACCACCAGAATCCGGAGCACCTGAATGATGGCAACGGCCCGTGCATCCAGATTGCGTTCCTCGCTGATGGCGATGACGGCGCTGGCCATGCCCGGCAGGAACCCCCAGATCGCCTCTTCGCGGGCAATGACCCCGAGCCGTCCCACAATCACCCCTGCGAGGATCGCCACCAGCATCGTGCCCGCCAGTGTGGCCAGCGCCTGAGGCCAGACCTCGCCAAGACGGGCAAGGGTGTCGGGGCGGTAGCTGGTGGCAATCAGCACTCCCGTCGCCCCTTGTGCCAGCGCCCGCAGGTCACGGTTGAAGGTCAGCACATGGCCGGACAGGCCGAAACACATCCCCACAAGGATCGGCCCGATCAGCAGCCCTGCCGGCACCGCCAGTGCCGAAAGGACAATGCCCGAGAGGATACAGGCCGCCCCAAGCCCTGCCCAGTGGAGGATCTGCCTTGCCTGTCTCGGAGTGGTCTGCATCACGTTGGGTCTGCCCCGTTTGGGTGGGTCGTTCTTTTCTCGGGCCATCTTGCAACATGACAGCCTGACGGACCATTCCATCCGCCGCGCAGGGGCGGCCCCTCTTGCGCACAGAAAAAGGCGCGGCGTTCTGCCTGTGGTTGTGATGTCACGTTGCGGCACGGAATGCCTTCGCCCCCTTGATCACATTCGGGTGACGCGATTACTTCGCGTCATGAAAAAAGCGGCGCATATCGGGAAGGGATTTCACGGCATTCTGGCCGTTCTTCTTGCGTCGCTTCTGGGGCTGCAGGTGGCATTTGCCTATCAGCCCGCCTTGCCCGATGCCAGTTTGCGCGCCGATGAGGTGATCGTGCAGCTCTGCGACGGGGCGGGGCTGCATCGCGTGGCTTATGATCCGGTCACCGGCGCGGTGCGCGATCTGCCCGAGACCGAGGGCAGGGCGGCTGCGAAATGTCCGTTCTGTGTTCTTGGCCTGACCGCCTTGCCGGTTCTGGGCGGCTCGCCGGATTTCGTGGCACTGGCGCGGGGGATCGGTTTCGGACCCGTGCGGCTGGCGGGGATCGTTCCGGCGGCCCATCCTGTGCGGCTGTGGATCCGTGGCCCTCCGTTTGTGGCGTGACATCAACTGACAACCGCTGACAGGGCAGGCTCTGCCCTCAAGATGTCTTGCGCAGCAGGGCGTGGCCCCCTTGTGCATGTTTCGTTACTTTCCGGAGCTTCTCCATGACTATTCTGTCTTTCACGGCACGCCGTAGCGTGACCGCCTTTTTGCTTTGTTCCATTGCCCTGCCTGCCTTTGCGGAAACCGCAAAGAAGGACGCGACAACCGTCGATCTGGACACGATCTATGTCGAAGGGGCTGCGATGCAGACCGACGGCACCACCGTCACTCTCGACAAGGAGGCCCTTGCCACGGCACCTGCGCTGGATGGCGGGGCGCTGATGTCCACCATTCCCGGCATCGAAGGGTCGCGTATGGGGGGGCACGGGATCGACATCATCTTGCGGGGCATGTCGAAGAACCAGATCAATATCATTGATGCGGGCTCGTTTACCTATGGCGGCTGCCCCAGCCGGATGGACCCGCCCACCTCGATTGCCAGCTTTTACCGGGCGGACCGGATCGTGGTGGAAAAGGGCTATTCCAGTGTGACCAACGGGCCGGGAGCACCGGCAGGCACGGTGCGGCTGGAGCGCGACGCCCCCGAATTCGAGGCGGGCAAGAAGGTCTCGGGGTCGTTGACGGTTGGCGGGTCCAGCAATTCCGAGGCGAAAGAGATTTCGGGCACGCTGGCCTTCGATCTGGGGCACGGGTTCTATCTGGAAACCTCGGGCGAGTATAAGACGGCCAATGACTATAAGGACGGCAGCGGCAGGGATGTCCGCGCGGGCTATACCCAGAAAAGCACCGGCGTTACGCTGGGCTACAAGAACAATGGTGTGGATCTGGCGCTGGATGTCGAACATGACCGTGCCGAGGATGTCGAATTTGCAGGCGCGGCGATGGACAGCCCGCTGTCGAAAACCGAAACGATCCGTCTGCGGGGCGGTGTCGACCTCAGCTACGGGCCGCTGACGCGGATCGAAGGCTCGGTCTACCGGTCGGATGTCGATCACCGGATGGATAACTACTCGCTCCGCAGCCCCACAAATATGGCCATGCTGTCGCCCACCACTTCGGATACGCATGGGGGGAAACTGGAAGGCAAGCTGGATTTCGGGCGCACCAAAGCGACGGTCGGCATCGACTACCAGTCCAATTCCCGCACGGCCTTGGGCTATATGGCGATGTCTTCGGCGATGATCGACCTGGACAGCCCCTATTCGCTGACATGGCCCGATGTCACCATCGCCCAGACCGGCCTTTATGTGCAGACCGAAACCATGCTGAGCGCCAGCGACACGCTCAGGGCGGGGCTGCGCTATGATCACGTGCATGCCGATGTGGGCAAGGCCGATCAGTCGGTCAATGGCTATTCGCCCAACGACTATTACACCGAGGTGTATGGCACCAGCTATGATCATGCCCGCAGCGAGGACAATGTCGGCGGGCTCTTGCGGTACGAACACCAGTTCGATGCGCAGACCAAAGCCTTTATCGGCCTGTCGCGGGCGGTGCGCACGGCGGATGCGAATGAACGCGCGATGGCGCGCGGGTCGATGGGGGTTGCAAGCTATGTCGGCAATCCCGATATCGCGCCGGAAAAGCACAACCAGCTGGATATCGGTTTCCAGACCACGCGGGAGAACTGGTCGCTGAATGCGTCCGCTTTCTATGACCGTGTGGATGACTATATCCTGCAAGAGATCGTCACGACCTCGACAGGCAGCTCGCGCACCCAATATCGCAATGTCGGGGCGGACCTCTCGGGGGTCGAGGTCTTGGGAAGCTACAGCTATGGCGCATGGCTTTTTGCAGGGGATGCGACATGGACGCATGGCGAGAATACCAGCGATGACACGGCCTTGGCGCAGATCCCGCCGCTATCGGGCAGCCTGAGCGCGACATGGTCCGCCGATCTGTGGTCGGCAGGGGCGCGGGTGAACTGGGCCAGCCGCCAGAACCGGATCGACCCGTCGATCGATCCGGGCAAAACCGCGGGCTGGGCGACGCTGGATCTGTTCGGCAGCTACCAGTTGCGCGATAATGTGCGCCTGATGGGCGGGGTGGATAACCTGCTGGACAAAACCTATGCCCGCCATCTCAACCGCAAAAGCGTATTCGACACCACCGTTCCCCGCGTCAACGAGCCGGGCCGGACGGCGTATCTGTCGGTGCAGATGACATTCTGATCTGCAATCGCCTCCTGATGGGGCGTTTGTAAGGGCAGGCAGGGGGATGGGCCCACATCTCCCTGTCTTTGCCTTCGGGGGGCATCCCAAAGCGGTTCTTATGGGCGTGCGGCTTGGGGATTGGGTGACGTTTTGCAAGTGAAATGGTCGGGTTTTTATCCCTGACATTTATGCTCAAGTATTTGTTTTTATTGACTTTTATTTTTTGTGCCATATATTTCCCCTATGCAAGGCCGCGTCCTGTCCGGACCGCCATAAAAAGGAGAGGAAATATCATGAGCAAGTCCTGCGCCGATTGCGCCTTCTTCGAAGACCACAAAACCAATTCCGAAACCGTTGCAGCCGCCGATGATGCGGGTCTGTGCCGTTTCAACCCGCCGGTGTCGCAGCCGGAAGCCTCCTCGCATGGCCTCTGGCCGGTTGTGAAAACCGATGACTGGTGCGGCCATTTCGAGGAAGAATGATCCGCGTTCTTCTTTAAGGTATTGAAATGCCTATAAAAGGCCTCCGTTCGCGGGGGCCTTTTTCGTTTTCTCCGCCGCAAGGAAATCGTCTCTTGATTTTTCCGAGTATTTTTGTCAAGTTCTGCCCGCAACAATGGAGTCACAGATCTTGTCACATATCCAAAGCACCCACCATTCGGATCAGACCCAAGCAGAGTTTCCGCAGGCCGAGTTGCTGCGATTGTTCCGGTTGCAGATGCAAAGCCTTGATAATCCGCCCAAAAATGGCTGGTTGCGGGGGTTGGCTTTTGCCCAGAAGATCTGGGGGCGTGGCAAGGGGGCCGAGGTGTTCGCCGATATGGCCGTGCTGATGGATCGGGTGCTGACGGCGCGCAAGTCACCGATGCGCTATGGCAATCCCGATTGCGACTGCTGCGCGCATAAGATCAATCCGCTGGAGAATTATCTGCTGCGGGTGGTTGCGGCCCATTGGGAGGGCAAGCCCGCCAATGCCGAGCCGTTCGCGATTTTCCTGTCGGAAGCCAATGCCCATGAGCAGATCGTGAAAACGGCGGCACGTCTGGCCGCTCTGCTGCCGAAACCTGCCGCCCTATAAGGCAGACCGGCTTGGCGCGCAGAGGCCGTCTTTTCTGTATGCGCTTTATTTCGCCTTGGGGGGCGCCCCTGATGGGGCATGGGAATTTTTCCCCATGTCCGGCGCCTGATCCCGTCCTTTTCCAGATGAAACCGCCAGCATATTGATTGCGAGCCCGATATTTTCACATGAGGGATATCATGCGAACGGTGCAGAGTATTCGGGACTTCCGCAAGGCGTCGGGCAAACGGCAACGGGATATGGCGGCAGAGCTTGGCCTGTCCGAGGCCGCTTTCGTGGCCGCCCATATCGGGGCGGCGCTGGATGTGCCGGGGGATTCTGCGGCCTCTCCCATCACGGCCCATCCCGACGAGGTCATGCCGCTTCTGCCCGATCTGGGCGAGGTCATGACGCTGACACGCAACGGGTCTTGCGTGCATGAACGCGTCGGGCGCTTTGGCACCTATAAGGCGGGGCCTCATGCCGCGATGGTTCTGGGCCGCGAGATCGACACGCGGATCTTTCCCAAATACTGGGCTTATGGCTTTGCCGTGACCGAGCTTCGTCCCGAAGGTCCGCGCCGCTCTTTGCAGTTCTATGATCTCTATGGCGAGGCGCTACAGAAGATCTACCTCTTGGCACAATCGCAGCTTGCGGCCTGGCAGCCGCTGGTTGACCGGCTGCGCCTGCCCGACCCCGCCACCGAGCTGGCGCCGCTGCCGCTGCCCGCCCCCGAAGGCCCCAAGGGCGATCCGGCCAAGCGGCCCGCGCTGATTGCGGGCTGGCAGGAGATGACCGACACCCATCAGTTCAACCGGCTCACCCACAGGTTGGGCATGAACCGTCTGGGGGCCTATCGTATGGCTGGCCATCCCTTCGTGCGCGCGGTGGATCCGGCATCGGTCGGCGGCTGGTTGCGGGATCTGTCGATGACGGGCCAGAAGGTGATCTTTTTCGTCGGCAACCGTGGGCATATCCAGATTCATTGGGGCGCAATCCGCACTGTCCGCCCGCTGGGACCGTGGCTGAATGTGCTGGATGAAAGGTTCAACCTGCATCTGCGCGGCGATCATATTGCGGAATGCTATGTGGTCGAAAAGCCGACCCGTCGCGGTCTGGCGGTGTCGCTGGAGGCTTTCGATGCGGCGGGCGAGCTGATCTTCCAGTGCTTTGGCGAGCGCGAGAGTGACAGCGACGATCTGGCGCAATGGCATCATCTGCTGGATGCGCTGCCCTCCTGTTCCGCCGAGGCCGCAGAATGAGCCGGAGTCTACGGGCCGCCGTTCTCGCCTTGGTCAGCGTCGCCTTGGTCTGTGTCAGGGCGGCTCAGGCGCAAGAGCCCGCACGTATTCTGCCGGTGGGCGATGCGGCGACAGAATTTGTCTTCGCGCTGGGGGCGGGGGATCAGGTGGTGGCGCGTGACAGCACATCGCGTTTCCCGCCCGAGGTGCTGTCTTTGCCCGATATCGGCTATATGCGCCAGCTTTCGCCCGAGGGCGTGCTGTCGGTGACGCCCGATCTGATCCTCTTGCAGGCGGGGGCGGGACCGCCGGAAACGCTGCAGCAGTTGCGCGCCACCGGCCTGCCGCTTGTGACGCTGGAAGGCGGGTTCGATCCGGCACAGGTGCTGGACAATATCCGTCTGATCGGGGCGGCGCTGGGGCGTGCGCCACAGGCCGACGCATTGGCCCGTTCGCAGCAGGCGGCCTTTGCACAGCTGGGCGATATGGTGGCCCAAGGCCCGCATCCGCGGGTGATGTTCGTGCTGTCCGATCAGGCCGGACGGTTGAATGTGGCAGGGGCCGGCACTGGCGCCGACGGGATCCTGCGCCTTGCGGGTGCGGAGAACGTGATGGCGGACGCTTATACGGGCTATCGCCTTGTGTCGGACGAGGCGATCCTGCAGGCCGCCCCCGATATCGTCGTGATGCTTGATCATACCGGCCGCCCCGAGATGGACGCCCCTGCGGCCGATCTCTGGCGCAATGCGGCCTTGGCGGGCACACCGGCAGGGCAGCGGCAGGCCTTGGTGCGGGTCGCGCCTGCGGCCTTGGCCTTCGGGCCGCGCACCGCCGAGATGGCCGCGCATTTGCGGCAGGACCTTCTGGCCGCGGCTGCACCGCAATGATCCTGCGCTGTGGCTTCGGGGCCGTTTCGGGCCGGTGGCGCATGGCTGCGCCGCGCCCTGCGGGGGACCGGCATCTCCGTGCCCGTCTGCTCGGGCTGGGATTATGCGCGACCCTGATCGGGGTGATGGCGCTGTCGCTACATCTGGGGGCGGCAGGGGCCAGCGATGTGCTGGGCGTTCTCGCCGCCAAGGCAGGGCTGGGTGTGGCCGATCCCCGCGACAGTCTGATCATCTGGAATATCCGCCTGCCGCGCATGGTGACGGCGGCGCTTGTGGGGGCGGCGTTGGCGGTGTCGGGCACCGTGATGCAGGGTCTTTTCCGCAACCCTCTGGCCGATCCGGGGCTGGTCGGGGTTTCTGCGGGGGCCGGGCTCGGGGCGGTGGCGGCCATTGTGCTGGGCGGGCTGCTGCCGGTTGCGCTGCTCGGGCCTGCAAGCGCGGGGCTGACCCCTGTGGCGGCCTTTCTGGGCGGCTGGCTGTCGACCTTCGTGCTGTATCGGATTGCCACACAGGGCGGGCGGACCTCGGTCGCGACCCTGCTGCTGGCGGGCATCGCGCTTGGCGCGTTGACGGGGGCGCTGACCGGAGTGCTGGTGTATCGCGCCAGCGACAGCCAGCTGCGCGATCTGACCTTCTGGAATATGGGATCGGTGGCGGGGGCCAGCTGGGCCAAGCTGGTGGTGGCCGCGCCGGTGATCTTGGCGGGGCTCTGTCTGGCCCCCGCTCTGGCGCGCGGGCTGGATGCGGTGTCTTTGGGCGAGGCGGTGGCCGTGCATCTGGGGGTTGATCCCCAGCGGCTGAAGCGGCGGGCCATCGTGCTGGTGGCGGCCACGGTGGGGGCCTCTGTTGCGCTGACCGGCGGGATCGGATTTGTCGGGATTGTGGTGCCGCATTTGCTGCGGCTGGTTCAGGGGCCTGCACACCGGTTTCTGCTGCCCAATGCCGCCCTGCTGGGCGCGATCACCCTTTTGCTTGCCGATTGCCTGAGCCGCGTGGTGATCGCACCGGCGGAATTGCCGATCGGGATTGTGACAGCCGCCTTGGGCGGACCGTTTTTCCTGTGGATCCTGCTGCGCAATCGCGCCTTGGTGGATGTCTGATCATGCTGGTGGCAGAAACGGTTTCGGTGCAATTCGGCAGGCGGCAGGTGCTTGAGAGGGTCAGTTTTCAGGCCCGACCTGCTGCGGTGACGGCCATTGTCGGCCCGAACGGGTCAGGCAAGACGACCCTCTTGCGCTGTCTCGCGGGGGAGCTGTCCCATCAGGGGCAGGTGTATCTGAATGGCAGGGCGCTTTCCGCCCTGCGCCCCGCCGAGCAGGCAAGCTGGCGGGCGGTGCTGCCGCAATCGGGGCAGGTGGCCTTTCCCTTTACCGTGTTCGAGCTGGTCCGGTTGGGGCTGGGCGCGGGGCTGAGCCGCCATATCGCCGAACAGGGGGCAGAGGGGACCGGCCCTTTGGGGATCGTCGAGGCGGCGATCCGGCGCGTGGGGCTGGCGGGCTATGGCGGGCGGCTGGTGCAGGAACTGTCGGGGGGCGAACGCCAGCGGGCACAGCTGGCGCGCGTTCTGGCGCAGATCTGGCACCCCATGCATGAGGGACAGCCGCGCTGGCTCCTGCTGGATGAACCGGTCTCGGCGCTCGATATCGGCCATCAGCTTTCCATCATGCAGATCGCGCGCGACTTTGCCGATGCAGGCGGCGGTGTGGTGGCGGTGATGCATGACCTCAATCTGACATCGATGTTTGCCGACCAGATCGCCTTGATGTCGCAGGGCCGGATCTATCGGCAGGGGCCGCCGCAGGCGGTGCTGACCGATGGGGATCTCAGTGCCTGCTACGGCTGCCCGTTGCGCATCAATACCGCGCCGCAGGACGGACGGCCCTGGTTGTTGCCGCAAACCGCACGGGACCGCTAACGCCGTCCCCCGATGATCCTGAAGGCCAGCCATCGCCCGCCGAAACAGCAATACCGCCGCAGAAAAGGCGGACCCTATGGAGAGACAGATATGGCCTGTTCGACACAGCCTTGGCACAGAAGCACCGCTTTGGGGCTGATAATGATGGTGGCATTCGCGCCGCAGGCAATGGCGCAGGAGGACGACCCCGTTCTGCTGGAGACGATCCGCGTCGAGGATATGTCGCAGGCGCCCGCGGGCGCACCGGCGACCGAGCGTGTCACCGCACAGGACATGGCGCACCGTCAGGCCCAGTCGGTGGCCGAGGCGGTGGCATCGGTGCCCGGCGTGTCGGTCACGCGCGAGAACGATCTGCTGACCTCCAATATCTCGATCCGCAATTTCGGCGGGAATGCCGCCATGCCCAGTTCGCAGCAGGTGGTCTATGCGCTGGACGGCATCTCGATTGCGGGCAGCTCGATCTATCGCAATTCCAGCGGACAGGCGGTCGATCCGGCCCTGCTGAAATCGGTTTCCGTGCTCAAGGGGCCACTGGCCTCGCTGGAATACGGCTCGGGGATCGTGGGGGGCACCATCGCGATGGAGACGATCAATGGCCGTGACCTGACCGGTGCGGAAGGCGGGTTCCGCTATCGTCAGGTGCTGGGGGCCAGCTCCAATGGCGAGGGGTGGAAAACGGCGTCCACGCTGGCATGGGCCCCCAATGAAAGCGTCGATTTTCTGGCAAGCTATGCCCGCAGCGCCAAGGATAACAGCAAGGATGGCAAGGGCGAGGAGATCGACCTGGGGGCCTATAACGTGCCCTCCTATCTGCTGAAGGGGCGCTACCGCTTCGGGGCCGCAAACGAGCAGGCGCTGACCTTTACCTATGACAGGTCCGAAAGCGTGCAGCAGAATGTGCCCTTTGCCACCTCGTCCGAGATTGCGGCCTTCGGCAATGTCAACCGGACCCGCGATGGCCATGTGGCCTCGGTCGCCTATAGCTACCAGCCGGAGGGCAATCCGCTGGTGGATGTCAAGCTGAGCTATTCCCAGTCGCGGCAGGAGTTCGACATCGAGGGGCTGGGCGGGGCGTCCCTTGCCTTTTCGGGCAGCTATACGGTCGATACCGATACGCTGCAGGCAACCAATACCGCGCAATTCTCCACCGGCGCGATCCAGCATAGGCTGCGGGGCGGCGTGGCGCTGATCCGGCAGGAACATGACGGGATCATGCGCGGCGTCGCGGGCGAGGGCACCTCGCGCCGCACCGCCCTTTTTGCCATTGACGAGATGGATTTCGGGCGTGATCTGACGGTGTCGCTGGGCGGGCGGGTCGAGCATCAGCGGCTGAGCGATCTGTCCTCCAACACCGGTGCCGCGCTGGAGGATATGTCAAGCACCGCGCGCAGTCTGGGGGCGGGGTTCGAGAAAGGGCTTGGCCATGATCTGAGCCTCTATGGCTCTTTCACCTATTCCGAAGCCTTGGCCCTTCCCGAATATGCGGGCCGCCAATGGGCGGATGGCACCTATTGGGGGGAGACGGTGTCCAAGAGCCGTTCGTGGGAGATTGGCGTAAAGCAGCAGTCAACCAAAGCGCTGCAGCAGGGCGACCAGATGACGGCGTCCATCGGGCTTTACCGGACTGATATCGATGACAATAATGCCTATCCCAGCACGACCTATCAAGACCTGCGCAGCGCGGGTCTGGAAGCGGCGCTGCAATACCGGCTGGCAAACGGGGTCTATGCGCAGGCCAGCCTGACCACCAGTTTCTACAATGACTACAGCAATGACAGCCTGTCGGCGTATAGCGCGTATAACTATGCGCTGACCGATCAGGCGCGGCTGACCTTGGGCCGTCAGTTCGCCTCTGGCTGGGATCTGAGCTGGACCCTGCGGGCAGGGCGGGCACAGACGATTGACGGTGTCGAACAGGCAGGCTGGGGCGTGAACGATCTGGCCGTGGGTTATACGGTTGCGCAGGGCCGTCTGGAGGGGCTGCGGGTCGATTTCGCGGTCGATAACATCTTCGACAAGCAGTATATCCGCCAATATACCACCAGCAGTGCCTCCTATCCCGAAGCGGGGCGCGATGTCCGTCTGACGCTGTCGAAAACCTTCTGACGCGGGGCGGCCCGCCGGACGGGGTTCCGGACGGGGTTCGGGGCTTCAGACGGGGTTCGGGCCCGATTGCTGCAATGGGCGCATCACTCTGTAGACCTTATGAGTGGTGCGCATATATCCTTCGGAAGACGCCCCCGCGAAGGAGATCAGGATGCTGCGCGAGAATATTCAGGACCTTATCGCTTTGGCAGCGGTTGCCGAAGAGCGCAGCTTCACGCGGGCGGCGGCGCGGCTCAATGTCTCGCAATCGGCGCTGAGCCACACCATCAAGGCACTGGAACACCGTCTTGGGTTGCGCCTTCTGACGCGGACCACGCGCTCTGTGGCACCGACTCTGGAAGGCGAGGACCTGCTGGCCACATTGACCCCCTGTTTCGAGACTATCGAGGCGCGGTTGCGGGCGCTGGACGAGGGGCGGCAACATCCGACAGGTACGGTGCGGATCGTGGCCACCGAATATGCGATCGAGACCTTGCTCTGGCCCAAACTCTCTCCGTTGCTGAAGCAGTACCCCTCGATCCGTCTCGAACTGGTGATGGATTACGGCTTTACCGATCTTGCATCGGCGCAATGTGATGCGGGTGTGCGCTATGGCGAGGATGTCAGTGACGGGATGATCGCTTTGCGCATCGGTCCGGACGAGCGGATGCTCTGCGTGGGGGCGCCCGCCTATTTTGCCGCAGCCGGTGTGCCGCAGGTCCCGCAGGATCTGACCCGTCATGCCTGTATCAACCTGCGTCTCAGCACGCATGGCGGCCTCTATGCGTGGGAGTTTCAGGATGCGGCGGGCCATGACATCCGTATCAAGGTGTCAGGGCAGCTCTGTTTCAATACGGTTGGCGTCCTGCTGCCAGCGGTGCTTGACGGGCACGGTCTGGCTCTGGTGCCGGACTGTCTGGCGGCGCCCTATCTGGAAAGCGGTGCGCTACAGTCCTGCCTCGAGACGTTTTCCCCCGCTTTTCCGGGGTTCCATCTGTATTACCCCAGCCGCCAGCGCCCCTCTTCGGCCTTTGGCGCAGTGCTGGAGGCGCTGCGGTTGTGAAGGAAGGATTTATGTGGCTGGCTCATTAGTCCTATAAGTATCGCGCCGATTATCCCTCTTGGCTTATCGCTCTAAAGTGCCGTGCAGAGCCCGCTGGCCCAGCCTGCGCGGGCGCCATAGGATGATGTGAGGACTGCGAGATGGGTATGACCGAAACCCTGACTTTGCCGAACGGGGTCGCGATCCCGAAGCTTGGCTTGGGCACATGGATGATCGAGAATGCGGAGGCGGCCGCCGCGGTGCAGGCCGCGCTGGAACTGGGCTATCGCCATATCGACACCGCGCAGGCCTATGCCAATGAAGCGGGCGTCGGGAAGGGTGTGCGCGACAGTGGCATCGCGCGCGACGAGGTCTTCGTGACCACGAAGCTGGCCGCAGAGATCAAATCCTATCCGGATGCCGTGAAGGCGATTGACGGGTCGTTACAGACGCTCGGGCTGGATTACATCGACCTGATGATCATCCATAGCCCGAAACCCTGGGCCGTCTTCCATGAGGCCGATCCCTATTCCGAGGGTAATCTGGCCGCTTGGCGCGCCTTGGAAGAGGCTTACGAGGCAGGCAAGCTGCGCGCGATCGGGGTGTCGAATTTCCAGCAGGCGGATCTGGACAATCTGTTGCAAAATGCAAAGATCAAGCCGATGATCAACCAGATCCTTGCGCATATCTCGAACACGCCCTTTGATCTGATTTCCTATATTCAGGGGCACGACATGCTGGCCGAGGCCTATTCGCCCATCGGGCACGGGCAGATCCTGTCGCATCCCGATCTGCAGGCGATGGCGGAAACCTACGGGGTGGGGGTCGCGCAACTGAGCATCCGCTATGTGCTGCAACTGGGAATGATCGCCCTGCCCAAGACCGCCAATCCCGACCATATGCGCCGCAATGCGCAGCTCGATTTCACCATCACGCCGGAAGATATGGCGGTTCTGAAGGCGTTCGAGACGATCCGCGATTATGGCGAAGCTGGCGTCTTTCCCGTCTATGGTGGCCGGTTGTAATCCGGGGACGTCCGATAGAAACCCCATAGAAAGGAAAGCATTATGAAAATTACCCGTTCCGGTGAGACCCCGTCGATGCAGGGGCCGGAAGACTGGTTCAGCGGCACCGTGCGTATCGATCCGCTGTTTCAGGCCGAAGCGCCCGGTCGCTGCTCGGGGGCGCATGTCACATTCGAGCCGGGCGCGCGCACGGCATGGCACACCCATCCGGCGGGGCAGACCCTCCTGATCACCTTCGGGCGTGGGCGCGTGCAGCGTGAGGGCGGTCCCGTGGAGGAGGTCTCGCAAGGGGATGTCGTCTGGTTTCCTGCCGGAGAAAAGCACTGGCACGGGGCCTGCGACAGCACGGCCATGAGCCATATCGCCATTCAGGAAAGCCTTGATGGAACCGCTGTGACATGGCTCGAGAAGGTGCGGGACGACGCGTAGAACGGCGTGCATGCCCGGGCAGAGGGCCGCGACACCACGACAGAGGTCGCGGCCAAAGAGGCGTGGTCTATAATGTGCGCATCAGGCGCAAGGCATCATAGATGGCCGCATGGGTATTGCGGGCCGAGACGGCATCGCCAATGCGGAACAGGCGGAATGCGGCCTCGGGGTTGGGTGTCCGTTCCTGCAGGCCACCGGTTGCCAGCGCGTCGTAATCGACCGCGCCCAGATTGCGGGAGCGGGGCTTGAGCGCAAAATAGATCTCGTCCAGAGGACGGGTGCCATGATTGACGATGACCTGATCCACCTGTCGTTCGCGGGTGATGTCACCGTAATCGGACCCGAGACAGGCCGTCAGCTGATTGCCTGCGCGGGTCACCGATCTGAGGCGCCATGTCACGGTGAAGGTCGTGTCGCGTTTTTGCAGGGCGCGCATGTAGGGCACCAGATTCATGGCCATCACCTCGGGGGCGAAGGCGCGATCGGGGGTGACTATTTCGACTTTCGCGCCGGTCGCGGACACAAGATCCGCCGCCTGAAGCCCTGCGTGATCGCCCGCATCGTCGAAGATCAGCACATTCTGTCCGGGCTTCACATCCCCTGCAAGAATATCCCATGCCGAGACAACAAGATCATTGCCGCGTGCCAGCACCTCGGTATGGGGCAGGCCGCCCGTCGCGATGATCACCTCGTCGGGCTGCGTCGCCTCGACATCGGTTTCATCGGCGAAGCTGTTGAAATGGAATGTTACGGCGTGTTTGAGGCATTGCTCGTAACGCCATGCGATGATCGATGACATCTCGCGGCGGCGGTCCTGCCGTGCCGCCAGACGGATTTGCCCTCCGGGCTGGTCCGCCGCCTCGAAGACCGTCACATGATGCCCGCGTTCTGCCGCGACGCGCGCCGCCTCAAGCCCTGCAGGGCCCGCCCCGACAATGGTGACCCGTTTCGCGGTCTCGGCTTTCGCAATACTGTGGGGCTGTTCGATTTCGCGTCCGGTCGAGGGATTGTGCAAACACAGCGCCATCCCGCCTTGATAGATCCGGTCGAGGCAGTAATTCGCGCCGACACAGGGGCGGATATCGTCTTCGCGGCCTTCGATCACCTTCCGCGCCAGATGCGGGTCCGCCATATGGGCGCGGGTCATCCCGACCATGTCGATCTTGCCACTGGCAATCGCGTGGCGCGCGGTGGCCACATCCGGAATTTTCGCGGCATGGAAGGTCGGAAAATCGGTCGCGGCACGGATCCGTCCGGCAAATTCCAGATGCGGCGCGTTTTTCATTCCCTGAATCGGAATGGTATCGGTCAGGCCCGCATCCGTATCGATATGGCCGCGCACCACGTTGAGAAAATCGACCAGACCACTGTCTCGCAGGCGGCGCGAGATCTCTATCCCGTCAGTTTCGGTCAGACCACCCGGCAGGTCCTCATCGCCGGTATAGCGCAGGCCCACCAGAAATTCCGCGCCACAGCGCTGGCGGATCTTGGAAAGGATGTCGAAGGTAAAGCGCAGCCGGTTGTCCACAGAGCCGCCATAAGGCCCGTCAAGCGTATTGGTCAGCGGTGACCAGAACTGGTCCATCAAATGGCCATAGGCTTGCAGCTCGATCCCGTCGAGCCCCGCCGCCTTCATACGCTCTGCCGCATCGACATAATCTTCGATGATGCGGGCGATGTCCCAGTCTTCCAGCTTTTTCGGAAAGGCGCGATGGGCGGCCTCGCGTTCATGCCCCGCCGAGACAACGGGCAGCCAGTCGGCCTTGTCCCACCGGGTCCGGCGGCCCAGATGGGTCAGCTGGATCATCACCGCACAGCCCTCGTCATGGCATTCCTGCGCGAGCTTGGCCATATGGCCCACCACCTCGTCTTTCCACGCAAGGATATTGTTGAACACCGGCGGGCTGTCGCGCGCCACAGAGGCCGAGCCTGCCGTCATGGTCAGGGCCACCCCCGCCTTCGCCCGTTCCAGATGATAGGCCCGATAGCGCTCTTTTGGCATGCCGTCTTCGGGATAGGCCGGTTCGTGGCTGGTGATCATGATACGGTTTTTAAGAGTGAGATGCTTGAGCTGATAGGGCTGCAACAGCGGATCATGCGACATCTGGGTACCTTTCCCTGCGGTGCCTTGGGGCCATAGCGGGAGGGTGCGGCAAAATGTTCACATGTGTCAACTATGAGTTCACGCATGTACTCTATTCCGAGATGGCATTCATTGCGCGCGCCGGATTTTTGGTCAGCGGCGGGATGGGGCCGCCTTGTAGATCCTGAGGGGAAATGCCTCTGGACAGTATTGCACATTTTATGGACAATTCGCCTCCACCCATGACGAGAATGCCTGATGACAGATGATCCCCCCCCCGAGCGCGGCTGGCGCGGCTCTTCCGAGCTATGGTTGGATGCCGCCTATCAGGCCCTCGTTTCCAAGGGGGTGGATGCCGTCAAGATCATGCCGCTGGCCAATAGCCTGAAATTGTCGCGCACGAGCTTTTACTGGTTTTTCAAAGACCGCGGGCAGCTTCTGGCGGCGCTTCTGGAGCGTTGGGAGAAGGCCACGACGGCGGCTCTGATTGCCGCCACCGAAAGCTATGCCGCCAGCCGCCCCGAGGCGATGCTGAACGTGATCGCGATTTTCATGTCGGAGGCGCAATTCGATACCGCCCTCGAACTGGCGGTCCGGGCATGGGCGCAGCGGGATCCGTCCGTGCTGGCGCGGTTGCAGGCCAATGATGCCCGTCGCCTTGAGGCCCTTCGCGCGATGTTGCTGCGTTGGGGGTTCGCACCGGCAGATGCCGATGTCCGTGCCCGCACGATCTATCTGGTGCAGATCGGGTATATCTCGATGCGGGTGCAGGAGGATCTGGCCGAGCGTGTGGCGCGCCATCCCTATTATGTCGAGGTCTATATCGGCGAGCGCCCGAGTGCGGAAGAAATGGCCCGCTTTTGCGCGGCAATCGGGTATGATACCCCCACGCCGACCTGAGCGCTCGGGGATGTGGCGGCCTGCGCGCGGCATCGGGCTGGTCGCGCCGCAGGCCTATGCGGGGCCTTAGTTATAGGCCCCCGCCGAATAGGTCAGCTCGTAGCTATGCGAATATAGCTCGAAAACGATGCCGAAAGGATCCTCGACATAGACCATGCGATAGGGTTTCTCGCCCGGGAAATAATGGCGCACGGGCATACGCTGCTTGCCGCCTGCCGCCACGATCTTGGCCAGCAGCCCTTCAAGGTCGGGATCCTGAATCGCAAAGTGGAACAGGCCCGTCTGGCGATAGGGCAGGGTGTTTTCGGGCTGGTAGTTTTCGGGAAATTCGAACAGTTCGAAGCCGATCCGGTCGGCGGTCGATAGATGGGCGATGCGGAATTTGCCCCAGCCCGCGCCGAAAACATCATCACACATGATGCCGATATCGCTATCGTCCTGCGCAATCTCGGTCGGTTCCATGATGACATAGAAGCCCATGACATCGCGGTAGAATTCGACAGCGCGATCAAGATCGGGGACCGAGAGGCCGATATGGGAGAACGTGCGGGGGGTTGGTCGGGTCATGGAAAGCTCCTTGATTGGTCCCGTTGATATGTGTTGCAGCACAAAAATCATCAAATTATCATTCATTCTGAATTTCATAACATGCCGGAATGATCTGATGTTGAACGCCCGCTGGCTCGAAACCTTTGCGACGCTTTGCGATATCGGTCATTTCACACGCGCCGCGCAGGCCCTGAACATGACCCAGCCCGGTGTCAGCCAGCAGGTCCGCAAGCTCGAGGCACAGGTCGGGCAGCCGCTTCTGTCGCGCGACGGCAAGAGCTTTGCCCCGACCCCCGCCGGAGAAACGGTTCTGGCCCTTGCGCGCCGCAGGCGTGCGGAAGAGGCCGATTTGCGCAGGCGGTTGCAGTATGACGATCCGGATCATGGCGATGTCTGTGTGGCTTGCTCGGGGTCGCTTGCCCTGCTGCTCTATCCGCGTTTCATGGATCTGATGGAGCAGGCCCCGGGCCTGTCGATCCGCCTTGAGGCGATGCCGCAACCGCGTATCATCGACGGCCTTCTGGGCGGGCAGTGTGATATGGGGATCGTGGATCACTCGCCCGCCCATATGCGGCTCGACGGAGATATCGTCGGGCAGGACGAGCTGTGTCTGATCCTGCCGGAACAGGTCTCGCCACCGCAGGATCTGGCAGGGTTGGACGCTTTGGGCTTCATTGCCCATCCAGACGGGTTCGCCTATGCCGAAGAGGTGCTTGGCGCAAACTTTCCGGACAGTTTTCAGGGCGCTGAACATATCCGGGCGCGGAGTTTCATCAACCAGATCGGTCAGATTCCCGCGCCTGTCCTCAGGGGCTTGGGCTACACGATCCTGCCGCGCAGCGGGGTTCAGGCCCATCCGCAGCGCCACCGCCTTCAGGTGATGGTGCTGCCAGTTCCGGTCCGGCACGCACTCTGGCTGACCTATCGCCGCAACCGGCAGCTTCCGGCCCGCGCGCGCCGTGTCCGTGACGTGATCGCGCAGGTGCTGGCAAAGCTATAGAGGCCCGCGACACGTCCCGTCTTTCCGGCTGCGGCCCGCGTGTCGGCAGGGCCTGCACGGGCGGGCAGATGGCGCGCGGCGGTGTCGGCCTCACAGGCGCTTACAGGACGGGCTGATAGGGTCCGGTCGTGTCCGCCACGCGCGAAATCATCTGGCGCAACAGGGCCTCCTTACGCCGGAAGACCGCCTCGCTGTCATAGAGATCGAGCATCTGCTGCCGTGCCCGCCGCCGGATCGCCTGTGCCTCTTCGGGGTGGTCGAAGACCCAGCCGATCATGTCGGAAACCTCCTCGGGGTCGTCCATGTCCACCAGAATGCCTGTCTGCATGTCCTCGACCAGCTCCATCACCGGCCCCGTGCGTGACCCGATCACAAGGCAGCCGCTTGCAAGGGCCTCCGAAAGCGACCAGGAGGTGACGAAAGGTTCGGTGAAATAAATATGCGCGCTCGAGGCCTGTAGCGTGCGCAGATAGTCGCTGCGGGGCTTCATGCTTTCCAGATGCAGTCTGCTCCGGTCGAGGTCCAGCGCCGCCAGCGCGCGTTTGCCCCAGCTTTCCCCTTCGGGCAGGCGCGGACCATAGGAGACGCTGTCCTGCGCCAGCACCACGGTATGGAAATCCTGCCGCTGTTTTTGCAAACGGGCCAGCGCCATCATGAATTGCGGAAAGCCGCGCAAAGGCTCCAGACCACGGGTCGCATAGGTCAGCAGCTTTGGCCGGTCGGGCAGGGAGAGCCAGTCGAAATCCATCTTGGCGGTCGGATCGGGGTGATGGAACCGGCAATCCACGCCATCCGCCAGAACGGAAATCTGCTGCCGCAGCGGGGGCGGGAAACGGTTGGCCTGAAACTGTGTCGGACACCAGTTGGCATCGGCGCTGTCGAATTCGGCCGAGATCGGCAAGTTCCGCATCCGGTTGGTCATCGCGACGGGAGGCGTGCTGGGGCGCTCGATCCTGCCGGTGGTCCAGTCCAGATCGGTATAATACCACTCGTGATAGGCGATGTAGCGGGTCTGCGGCCAGATCTGTCGCACCCCGAGCCCGATCCCCCAGCCTGCATGCGCCATGACCACATCGGGGCGGTAGCCCTCGTGATTGCGCAGATGCTCGAACAGCACCGCGGCCCCCATCGCGGTGGCGGCGGCATAATCCAGCGCATAGCGGAAATCGGTCTCGGGGCGCTCCATGGCCGCCACCGGAAAGCGCAGCGTGCGGATGCCGAGCGCATCCGTGCTGTCCGAGGCGGCTCCGGCATGGATATAGGTCACCTGCCAGCCCCGACGGGCCAGCCACCTGCCGAAGAATTCGAACTGCGCGGGTTGGTTGCGGTGGAGCAGCAGAATGCGCGGGCCGTCAGCCATCCGGCGCCTCCTGTGCGTGCAGGCGTGTCAGCAGCGCAACGGCGAAGCGCGCGGGGGTCGTGCTTTCGGACAGCGGGAAGCTTGCCAGTTGCAGCCCCAGTCGCCGTTCGATTTCCAGCCGCAATTCCAGTGCCATAAGCGAGTCGATCCCATAGCGCCCCAACGGGCGATGCGGGTCATATTCTGCCGCTGGAAGGCGCAGGATATCGCATAGGATATCGGCCAGTTCCCGTTCGACATGGGCCAGAGCCTCGGGCCATTCGAGGCCGCGCAGAGCGCGCGCCAGATCGCCGGGTTTTGCGGCCTGTGCCGCGCCCTCGGGCACGATCCACGAGAAAGGCGGGGCGGCAAGCGCCGGTAGATGCGGTGCCAGACGCGCCCAGTTCAGCGGGGCGAAAAGGCGGTTTCGGGCGGTGGGGTCGCGCAGGGTCGACAGGATCTCTGCCACGGCGGTGCGCATCGGCAGCATCGCAAGCCCGTCCAGCCGTCCCAACTGCGCCGACAGGGCCGCATTGCGTGCCAGCGCGCCCCCGTCCCCGATCGGGCCCAGTGCCAGCACCGAGGCCGGGTGGCCATCGGCGCGGCGGCGCTCGGCCAGCGCCTCCATCGCCGCATTGGCAGCGGCATAGGCGGCTTGTCCCGGATTGCCGAGACAGGCCGCCACGGAAGACAGAAACAGCACCGCATCGGGGGACTCCGCCCGCTGGCGCAGCACCTGATCAAGGCTGCGGGCCACCCCCAGTTTGGCGCGCAGCACCAGCGCCGTCTCGACGGGGTCGAGGTCGCGGATCAACCGGTCTCGCAGCACCATTGCCGCATGGATCACGCCGCCCAGACGGTGGCCGTCGGCATCGATCTGCGCCATATAGGCCGAAAGCGCGGCGGCGTCGCGACCATCCAGCGCGTGGAGCACCGTGCCCTGATCGGCGGCAACCCATGCGCCCGCCGCCCCGCTGCCAAGGTTCGGCGTGCCCGAGCGTGACAGCAGATGGACCCGTTTGGCCCCGTTCTCGCGCAGGGTTTTGGCCAGAGCCAGCCCCACGCCCCCTGTGCCGCCTAGGATCACCCAGTCGTCGCGGATGGGCCGGTAGGGTGCGGCGGGGCCCGTGGGAAGTGGCGGCGGGGTGATGATGATCTTGCCCACCTGTCTTGCGGCAAACATATGCCCGAAGGCTTCGGCGGCGTCTTCTGCCGCAAAAGGGGTCACCGGCAATGCGGGCAGGCGGCCTTCGGCAAGCGCCGCGCCGATCTTGTGCAGCGTTCCGGCCAGTTGTGCGGGGCGGGCCGCCAGACGCCGGTCCAGATCGAAGCTGTGATAGCTGGCCTCTTCGGGCAACTGTCCGAGCGGCAGGATCGCATTCTCGACAAAGCCACGCTTGCCCAGTTCGATGAAACGGCCGAAAGGGGCCAGTGCCTCGACCGAGCGCAGCATTGCCTCCCCCGCGAGGCTGTTGAGCACGATATCGGCCCCATGTCCGCCGGTCGCGGCGCGCAACGCATCGGCAAAGTCCAGTGTGCGGCTGTCAAAACAGGCCTCCGCCCCTGCGGCAACCGCCAGTGCCTGCCGCTCTGCGCTCGAGGCTGTGGCAAAGACCCGCGCCCCGAAAAGCCGCGCCACACGGATCGCCGCCAGCCCCAGGCCCCCCGCGCCGCCATGCACCAGCACGATGTCGCCATCCGAGACACGCCCCACACCGCGCAGTGCCTCCCATGCGGTGACATAGGCCACCGGCAGGGCCGCCGCCTGATGCAGGTCCAGCCCCTCGGGCAGGGGCATGACTGCCGCTGCGGGCACGGTCAGATGTGTGGCGAAGGCATCGGCTGCAAAGCCCATGACGGCCATGCCTTTCGCCAGCGGGGCATCGCGGCCCACCCGCTGCACGATACCGGCAAATTCCATACCCAGACCGCCACCGGACGCCCCGCTACGGATCAGCCGCTCGGGCAAAAGACCTTTGGCCAGCATCACATCGCGGAAGTTGAGCCCTGTCGCGGCCACCGCGATTTCGACCTCGTCGGCGCGGGGACGTTGGCGCGGTCTGGGTTGCCACGAGAAGGCCGAGCTGTGGGTTTGGCCCCCGTTCAGGGCCTCATTTTGGGCCCCGTTCGCTCTGTCATTCAGGCCCAATGCTGCGGCGGGTTCTGCGGGGCGGGGCTGCGGCAGCAGGCGCGGCGCGCGCAAAGCGGAACCGGCGCAATCGACCCAGGGTTCGCGGTCGGCAAGGGCAAAGAGCGCCTCCCAGTCCGGCAGGCCGTCGGTCTGCACCGAAATCAGTGAGGCAGCGGCTGCCGGAGCCTCGTTGCGCAGCACCATCACGGCGGCCCCGAGACCCGCTGTCAGCTGCGCAAATCCGTCTGTATCGCCGTCCCCCATCACCACCAGACGCAGCGGGCGCATGTCGTCTGCATCCAAGGTGGCACGACGCAGCTCCGCCAGCATATCGGCCAGCGCCGTGACCGGATCATCTGCGCCCTGATGCAGCCGCACGATGAGGCGCAGATTGCGTCCGCCGGTGTCCAGCCCGCGCAGCTCGGGCGGGCCCTGAGGCGGCGTGGCTGCCGCCGGCCTGTCTGTGCTCGTTGGTGCCACGGAGAGGGACGGGGGCTTGGGGACGGGGCTGCGGCAGGCGGAAATGGTCACCGGCACGGGGCCTGTTCCATCGTAAAACAGCGGCTCGGTCGGTGGTGGTGCGACCGGTGGCGTCGCCCCGTGTTGATCGCGCCCGTCGGGCGGGGGCCCGCAGACCGGCTCGGTGGAGAGCGCGACGCAAATGCCACCTGCGGCCAGCGGTGTCAGGAGAGGCGGGCTATGGGGCAGGGCCGTCACCATGATGTCGAACATCCCTGCCTCGGGAGAATCGCACAGCAGGGGCGTGCAGGCCGCAGGCAACAGGCGGCGCAGGCTTTCACGCGCCGTCTCGTCAGGATGGGACAGCCTGAGGTCGTCAAGGCGCGGATCGGCGGCAAGACGGGTGACAAGCCAGCCGGGGGGCAGTCCGACCAGCAGCAAGGCGCAGCGTTCTTCTGCGGGCCATTGCCCGAGCAGATCGTCGAGCAGTCGCTCTGCTGTCTGCCAGCAGGCGCGCGTTGCCGCGGAGTGGCGGCGGATATCGGGCTGGTCCATCCCGCGGGCCTGAAGCATGGCCAGTTGCAGGTCGCTGGCGCGGTCGGGGTGCAGACGCAGCACGGTTCCGGCATCGGACAGGTCCGTTTCGGCGCGGGGCGGGGGCGTACCATAGCCCAGACGGGCCAGCGCGGCCTTGGGCTCATGCCAGCTTTCGGGGCCTGTGACCGGCTGTTCTGGCGGGCGCAGCCGGACGGCGCGTCTGTGCCATAAGGCGGGGGCGATCGGTAAGGCATCGGGCCGCGCAAGGGTAAACTCCACCGCGTCCAGCGCCGCCAGTGTCCGGCCGTCAGCGGTTTCAAGCGTGAAGGACGCCTCTAGTCCGCGCTGCCATAGCCGCCCCGGAACAAGCCGCACAGTGGCCGCGGGTCCGGCCTCGGGCCAGAGGGTCAGCCGCCCGATACGGGTGGGCAAAAGCGCCGCACCCGCCGCAAGGGCCTTGGCCAGTGCAGGCGGTGTATCCCCCGCAAGAGCCACCTGTCCGGCATAGGGGGCCAGAAGGTGGAACGCGGCATCCAGCGCCGTCGGATCCAAAAGGAACTGTCCCGCTGGCGGGTCTCCCGTAAGGGTCGCGCCCAGACCACCGGCCTCCTCTGCCCAGATCCGGCCCAGCCGCCGGAAAGCCGGACCATAATGCAGCCCCTGCGCCGCCAGTGCCGTATAAAGCGCCTCGGTGGGGATGCTCTCGTGGGTGGGTCTGTCCCGACGCGGCGGCGGGGCAATCGCGTCGGGGCGCAAGGTGCCACGCGCGAGCGGCGTCCAGTCGGTTTTTGCAAGCCGTGGGCGCATGTCGATCCCGACACGCCCGCCATCCAGCAGCTTGGTCCGCAGGCGGAGGCCCTCGCCCGCGATATCGGCAGGGTGCAGCAGATCGAACCCCGACAGCGTCAGCGGCGTCTCGGGCCATGTTTCCTGCGCGGCAGACAGGGCCAGCTCGACCAGCGCCGCAGCGGGCAGCACCTGCGCCCCGCCGATCCGGTGATCGGCCAGCCATTCGGGGGCGGTCGGGGTGATTTCGGTTGTCCAGACCGGCAGTTCGCGGTCCGGCCTGCGTCCGGCGAAATGCCTCTGTCCGGCCTCCCCCCAAGCGTCATAGCCGTCCGGCGAAAGCTGCGTGGCATGTTCCACCTCCTGCCACGGGTAAAGCGGCAGATCGGGCGGGGGGGCCTCGGGGAGGCCCGAAAGCTGCGTGCGGTCGATGCGCGCGCCGTGGCACCAGCAGCGCAGGACGGTGGCCTCGGCAGGTTCTGTGCCCTGTGCGGGTGTCGCCGCGCAATAGCTGAGCGGCTGCCCCTCAAGCCGTGCCAGATCGCGGATATTGGCCGCCAGCAGGCGACGGGGCGAGAGTTCGACCACCACGGCGGGCGCTTCGGCACACAGGCTTTTCAGCGCATCGGAAAACCGCACGGTGTCCCGTGCATTGCGCCACAGATAGTCGGCGGTCAGATCCTGCGTCTCCAGAAGGCGCCCCAAGGCCGATCCCGCAATCCGGCAGGTCGGCGCGGCAAGCTGTAGCCCCGCGATGTCGGCCATGAACGCGGCGCGCAGCGGTGCGACGGCGGGGGAATGGTAGGGCACCTCGACCCCGAGCGGCATCATGGCAATCCGTTTGCCGCCGATACTGACCTTTGCCAGTTGTTCCAGCGCCTTCTGCGGCCCCGAGACCGTGACCGAGCGCGGGGCATTGACGGCGGCAAGGGCCAGCAGCGGCGCCCCCAATCCGGCAATGGCACGGCTGGCCTCGGCCTCGGACAGGGCCAGTGCGGCCATGCCGCCGCTGCCGCGCAGCGCCTCGAACCGGCGCGAGCGCGAGGCGACAACCCGCGCCAGCCCTTGGGGAGTGAGGCATCCCGCAACCGTCAGCGCCGAGAGTTCGCCCACCGAATGGCCGATCACCGCATCGGGGCGCAGCCCTGCGGCCATAAGGCTTTGCGCCTGTGCCACCTGACAGGCCACCAGCAGCGGCTGGGCCACCAGCGGGCTGGCCAGACGCTGGTCGAGATCTGCGGCAAAGAGCTGCTCGGCCAGAGCGTCGATCCCTTCCTGTGCAAAGGCCGCAGCGATCTGGTCGAATCCGTCGCGGAAACGGGCATCATGGCGATAGGCGTCCTGCCCCATCCCCATGATCTGCGCCCCGTTGCCAGGAAAGGCGAAGACGGTCTGCGGGCGCTCGAAGGCCGCGCGCCCGCCAAGGGCTGCGGCCTGACCAAGGGCGATGTCACGCAGCCGCGCGCTGGCGGTTTCATCGCAGCGCAACGCCAGCCGGTGCGGCAGGGCGGTGCGGCGCGTGGCGGCGGCGGCAAGGGCCTCGCGGGCGTGCGGGCTGGCGTCCAGTCGGGCCGACCAGTGCCCCGCAAGCTTTGCGAGGCTGTCGGGTGAGGCGGCAGACAGGCACAGCCAAGGCGTCCCCGATGACACCGGCACGAAACGGCGGGCAGGCGTGGCTTGTGTCCCGCCCTCGATCAGGGCAACGGCATTGGTGCCACCAAAGCCGAACGCGTTGACCCCCGCCAGCAGGGGGCCCTCCGGCAAGGGCATTGGCGTTGCGGCCACCGCCAGATTGAGACCGTCGAAATCGATATTCGGGTTCGGCGTGTTGAAATGCAGCGATGCGGGCAGAACCCTGTGCTGCATGGCCAGCAAGGCCTTGACCAGCCCGACCAGACCGGAGGCGGGCTCGGTATGGCCGAAATTGCTCTTGGCCGAGCCGATCAGCAGCGGAGCCCGCCTGAGCGATGCGACCGCCCGACCGATGGAGTGCGCCTCGGCAGGGTCGCCGACCTGTGTGCCGGTGCCATGCGCCTCGTAGAAGGCAAGGTCTTCGGGGGCCCGGCCCGCCTGGTCCAGCACCGAGCGGATCAATGTCTCCTGACGGTCGCTGGAGGGCACCAGAAGCGGCGAGGCCCCGCCATCGGTATTGACGCCGGTTGCAAGGATGCGCCCCCTGTGCCGTGCGTGCAGGCGGGCCGCGATTTCGGGCCGCAGAAGGACCAGTGCGATCGCCGCTTCCGAACGGACATAGCCATCCGCGCCCGCATCAAAGGCCCTGCAGCGCCCGCTGGGGCTGAGCATCCGCGCCTGGGAAAAGCCGACAAAGCCGCCCGGTGCGCGCAGCACATGCACGCCGCCGACAATGGCGATATCCAGATCCCCCCGCGACAGCGCCTTTGTGGCGGTGTCCAGCGCCGTCAGGCCGGAGGAACAGGCGGTATCGATGACTTGACTCGGGCCGCCGAAATCGAAACGGGCCGAGATCCGGTTGGCGATGATGGCCAGCGTGTTGCCAAGTGTGAAGGTCGAGCCGCCGCGCGCGGTGTCGTAGTAGTAGGACGAGAGGTTCTCGACGATGGAAGACCCGATAAACACGCCGGTGCGCGGCCCCGACAGGTCGGCCATGTCAAGGCCCGCATCCTCTACCGCTTCCCATGTCGCAACCAGCATCTGGCGTTGCTGGGGGTCCATTTCGGCGGCCTCGCGCGGGCTTATGCCGAAGAAGGCGGCATCGAAATGGTAGAGGTTGTCCAGTTGTCCTGCGGCCAGCGAATAGGTCTTGCCGCGACGGCCCTGCGCCGGATCGTGGTAGAAGGCCGGATCGAAGCTGCGCGCGGAAACGGTTGTGACGGTGCAGCGCCCCTCGGAGAGCACGGACCATGCGGCGGCCAGACCACGCGCGCCGGGCAGGCGCAGTCCGATTCCCGCCACGATGGGCGCGTTGTCATGGTCACAATTCATCGGGCCGCCTTCATGTCAGATCCGCATGAAATAGTTGCCGCCCAGATGGGTGGCCCCACCAGAGCGCAGCACCGTATCGGTTTCTTCGACCGCGATGCCGGAGGTGACGTTGAACATCACCCCTTTCGACCCGCGCGGGGCCGACCAGCCACGCACGGCCATCATGATGCGCTGCCAGATATAGCTGCCGACGGCTGTCGACCGGATATCGGCCCGCAGATAGAGCGTATGCATCACCGTGACCCATGATTTCCGGCTGCCCATGAAGGGGCGGAAGACGTAATAGGCAAAGGCCACCGGCTCGCCGTCATATTCGACATAGAGCGCACCGTTATAGCCGGGATTGTCGCGGATGAAGCCGATGATCTGGTCGAATTGCGGCTGGTCGAAGGGCAGATCGGAAAACAGGCTTTCCTTGTGCATCTGCCGTACCAGCGGCAACACATGCGGGACATCGGCGACATCCTCGCCCAAAACGATACGGACTTTGCCGCGCTCTTCTTCGGAAAGGCTGCTTTCCAATGGCTGTACCTCGCAGATGGTGCCCGACCGGTCCTGTGTGTGGTTTCATAAGGTTACCTTCTGGTTCACCTCATGACCAGAGGGGTTTGGCATTGCGCCGATGCCGTTCGACCAGCGCCCGCGCCTCGCGGTTTTTCACGAGGGGCAGCGCGGGCACGGCCTGATGTCCGGGATCTGCCAGTTCGGGAAAGAGAGACAGGACTTCGGCGCGCCCGTCCGGTGTCAGGAAGTTGAGCGCATGGAGGCCGGGATAAAGCGTTTCGGCCTCCATGCCCTCGGCCATGACCACCGCATGGTGATCCAGCATGAAGTGGTAATACCGGATCTCCTGTGTCTCGCCCTCGATACGGATATCGCCCACGCCCACCAGCAGCTTGGCGGGAACCAGAACTTCGGGCGTGCCGAAGATCCGCTCGGCAATCTTTGACCGGACGGCCAGCCGGTGCTGCGGCGATACGCGCAGGTCGCTATGCGGACGGCCTGTGCCGAAGGCTCCGGCGGGGATGCGGATCGGCAGGAGCTTGGGGTTTGTCATCAGGTCGATCAGGTCCAGCCGCCTTTTGCCGATCCAGCGGATCGGGCGCGGCCCGTTGCGGGTAGTCACCAGATCGCCTTCGCGAAGCTGCTCCACGGCGATCTCTCCCTGCGGTGTGGCGATGCGGGTGCCCGCGGCGAAACATACCGCCTCCAGCGCCTCGAAATTCGAGAATGTCGCCTCGGCCAGAACCGTGTCGCCATTGCTGAGGGTGATCGTGTCGCCCCAGCGCACGGTGCCCGACAGCACCGTGGGCATGCCCAGCACCTGCCCGTATTGATCCGAGCGCAATACATTGGTGACGCTGTCGCCAATGCCGTCATTATTGGTGTCGAGCGTGATGCTGCCCGCCGCCAGTGTCAGCGTCCAGTCTCCCACCAGATTGAGCGTATCCGACCCCGTGCCGCCATCCAGATCAATCGCGGCCTGTCCGACTTTCTGGGCCAGTTCCTCTTCCGAGGCGGCACCGGCTTGCGACATATCGAGCTGCACACGGTCATTGCCTGCCCCCATGACGACATCGCGGCCACCGGAATTGTCGAGGATCAGCGTGTCATCGCCATCGCCCATATCGAGCGTGTCGTAAAAGGCGCTGCGATGCAGTTCGACAAGGTCATTGCCGGTGCCCATGCTGATATTGTCAAACCCGATGGTCGATCCGCTATCGGGATGCACCCAAGGCATGTTGGTGGCCACAAGCGTGTCATTGCCACCAAGAAAATTGACGTCATAGAAACGACCGGTGCCGGTCACCGTCGCGCTGGAGGTTTGCAATGTGACATCGGACTGGTTCTGGGAGGGCTTGCCGCTGCCATCGGCGGCGTTTGTCAGCGTGGCGCCATTGGCCCCGCTATTGCCGGTCAGTGTTGCATTGGCCATCCCGAATTCCGCCTGTCCCCTTGAGGTCGGCCCCTCGGGTCAAAGCGACGCGAAAGGTGAGATGAATAGAACGGGAATAGGGTGACTATTCAGTTAACTACGCAGCGCAGGCCCCCCGTGCAGACCGATTTTCCGCCCTGCGGCCTTGGCCTGTGGGGGGGCTTTTAGCCGAAGACGGACCAGCCGGTGAATTTCGCGATCTGTTCTGCGGCATATGTGCCCATATGGGAATTGCCGTAAAGATTGAGGCCGGGCGACCAGACGGCAATCGAGGCGACGCCTGGGGCGATCACCAGAATGCCGCCGCCCACGCCGCTTTTCCCTGGCAGGCCGACACGGAACGCGAAATCGCCCGACCCGTCATAATGGCCGCAGGTCATCATCAGAGCATTGAGCCGCCGCGCCTTTTCGGCGGTCAGCAGCGGCGAGACCCCGGGCAGTTGTGCAATGATCCGGCCTGCGCGTGCCAGTTGGTCTGTGGTCATCTCTATGGCGCATTGATGGAAATAGGTGCCCAGTGTCAGCTCGGGCGCGTTTTGCAGGTTGTCGAAGGATTTCAGGTAGTTGGCTAATGCGATATTGCGAAACCCGGTCCGTTCCTCCGAGAGGGCCACTGCGGGGTCGATATGGATGTCATCCTCTTCCGCGGCCTCGCGCAGGAAGGCCAGCACTTCGCTCAGGGCTTCGCGCGGCGCACGCCCTGTCAGCAGGGCATCGGTGGTCACCAGCGCGCCCGCATTGATGAACGGGTTGCGCGGGCGGCCTTTCTCCTGCTCCAGCAGCAGGATGGAATCGAAGCGCGTCCCCGAGGGTTCGCGGCCCACGCGGGTCCAGATCTGTTCGCCATGCCGCCCCAGAACGCAGGCCAGCGTGAAGACCTTCGAGACGCTCTGGATCGAGAAGCGGCGCGCACTGGCGCCCGCATGCAGCAGGCGGCCATCGGCCAGCGCAATCGACACGGCGAATTGCGCCGGATCGACCTTGGCCAGTTCGGGGATGTAATTGGCCACTTCGCCCCAATCGTGGCGGGCGTGGATATCGGCGGTCAGCCTGTCCAGAAAAGCCTGTAGGGCCTGAGCGTCAACGGTCACTTCCGACCTCCTGTCTGAGCGCATCCCAAAGCGCCTCGATTTCCGGCGCAAGATCGCGGCGCGGGCGATAGGCGCAGATCTCGACATCCAGCGCCCATTCCGGCCCGCCAATCGGCCCGATGACCTGCGCGGCCGAGGCATCGACCGCAGAGGCGGGCAACCAGCCGACGCCATGCCCCTCCATGATGATCTCCTTGAGCACGTCGGACATGTCGCATTGCACGGTGATCTTGTAGGCGGGCAGGGCGGGCGCGCGTTCAAGGACATGTTCGAACAGGCGCATGAAATAGGCCTTGTGCGAATAGGAAATCAGCGGGAAAGGATGGCGCGCATTGCCCGGAAAGCCGAAGGCGGCGCGTTTGTCCTCGTTCAGCACGGCATAGGGCATGAAGCGGTCGCGGCGCACGACAAGCCGCTCCTGTGCGTCCGAATGCACGGGGCTGGGCAGGGCCAGATTGTCATGGCACAGCAGGATATCGGCATCTCCGGCCATATAGCGGGCCGTCACATCCTGCGTATTGCCCACAATCACCGAGAAAGAGGATTTGACCCGCCCGCGCAGCATCTGCAGCACGCGCTTGAAATCCGACCGTGCCAGACAGTTGGGCGTGGCGATACGCACCTGTGACATCAGCTCGAACTGGTTGCAGCGGATCTTGGAACGCGCCCCCAGCAGGCGCTCGACAGAGGCGGCGGCATCCTCGCGGAACTGCTCGCCCGCCTCGGTCAGGCGCACGGGCACCGCCCCCTTGACGATCAGGGCGGAGCCGACCCAGTGCTCCAGCGATTGTATGCGCCGGCTGAAGGCGGCCTGCGAAACATTGCGGAATTCTGCCGCACGGGTGAAATTCCGCATTTCGACAAGCGCGAGGAAATCCTCCAGCCAACGCATATCCATTCAGTGCACCCGTTACAGTCCGATCGCGCGATAATAATCCGCAATTCGGGCAATGGAAACGGCATAGGCGGCAGTGCGCAGATTTGCGTCGGGCAGGGCCTGTTTCTGGGTGGCGATCTCGTTGAAGGCGCGGGTCATGATCTCTTCCAGACCCGAGCGCACAAGGTCGATTTCCTGCGTGTCGCGGGCGATGCTGGCGCGCAGTTCCTCGGCCAGAGTGTGACCGGAGACCTGCTCGAGCGCATTCACCATCGACAGCCCGTTCGCGATTTTCTGGCGGCGTTCCATCAGGCCGAAGGGGATATGGGTGATGTTTTTGACCCATTCGAAATAGCTTACCACAACCCCGCCCGCATTGACGAAGAGATCGGGCAGGATATGGATGCCACGGCGACCAAGGCAGTCTTCGGCGGCAGCGGTCACCGGCCCGTTCGCGGCCTCGACGATCAGCTTGTAGTTGATGTCTTCGCAATTCGCCTCGGTGATGGCGGCTTCTTTGGCGGCGGGGATCAGGATATCGGCGGCCATATGGGTCAGGCCTTCGGCGCTTGGCACGGTTTCGGCACCGGCAAACCCGCCGATCGAACCGGTCGCGCGGCGATGGGCGGCCACGGCCTCGACATCCAGACCTTCGGCGGTGAAAATGGCCGCGTCATGCTCGACGATCCCGACGATCTTAGCACCGTCCTCGGCAAGGAATTTTGCCGCGTGATAGCCCACATTGCCGAAGCCCTGTACGACAACGCTTAGGCCCTCGACGGTTTTCTGGCCCGAAACGGCGGGCATTTCGGGATGGGCGAGATAGGCGCGCACGGCATATTGCACGCCACGGCCCGTCGCCTCGACACGGCCTTCGATGCCGCCACGCGCCACGGGTTTGCCGGTTACGCAGGCATTGACATTCATGGCATCGGCACGGCCGGTCTTGCGGTATTCATCGGCGATCCATGCCATTTCGCGTTCGCTGGTGCCCATGTCGGGGGCGGGAACGTTGCGACCGGGATGGATCAGGTCGCGGCGCGCCAGTTCCTGTGTGAAGCGGCGGGTGATGCGCTCCAGCTCGTCCTCGCTCCAGTCGGAGGGGTTGATGCGCAAGGCACCCTTGGAGCCGCCGAAGGGCACATTGACCAGCGCGCATTTAAGGCTCATGAGCGCGGCCAGCGCCTCGACCTCGTCCATATTCGCGTCGGGCGCATAGCGGATGCCGCCTTTGGCCGGTTCGATATGTTCGCTATGGACCGAGCGCCAGCCCTCGAAGCTGTAGATCCGGCCCCGCAATTTCACCCCGAAGCGCACCGCATAGGTGGAATTGCATTGGGTGATCCGCTCGTCCAGCCCTTCGGGCAAGGCAAGATGCGGCGTCGCGTTGGCGATGAAACGTTCGATATTGGCGAAGAATTTTTGATCCGACATGCGTCTGGTCCGGTCCCTGTGAGAAGCGCGATGCCCTGAGCGGGCACCGGTTGCGCCACCAAGCGCGTGGCCGGAGGTAAAGTCTAATGCGTATCCTGCATGGTTGATGCAGGAAATAGCGTTAGCGGCTGAACTTGCGCGGTTTTCCACCCGCCAGCAGAGGCCGTATGCCTGGGCCCCCGCGTGCGCCGCCTGTATTTTCGTGCGGGCGGGGCGCGGGGATAGGCATTTGTTACCTTGCGGCACATTTCCGCCGGACGGGCGGGCAGAACGGGCGGCTAATATGTGCGACCGGCGCTAAGGGATTGCCTCGAAACACAGAAATTTTCCCACAAAACCGATCAATTTTGCTTTTCAAACTGTGAACATGCCCTAAAACCAGCCTTAGCCAGACAATTTGTCGCAGCTTCTGACGGGAAATGCGCCATGTTGCAGGGCGCGCCACATAAGACCCAACCTATTGTCAGAAAGGTATCCGATGCCCAGTTCCTCTTTCGCCGCGACGCGACGCGGGTTTTTGAAAGCGGGCGCTGCGGGTTTCGCCCTAAGCCAGGTGACCAACCCAGCTGCCGCCCAGACCAAGGACGCTCCGCCGCTTGACCAGTACGAACCCGTTTATCTGACGGCGGCGGAATGGTCGTTCCTGATGGCGGCCTGCGCACGGCTGATCCCCGGTGACGAGGCGGCTCCCGGCGCGATCGAGGCGCGGGTGCCGGTGTTCATCGACCGGCAGCTTGCCGGTGAGTATGGCAATGCCGATGACTGGTATATGGACGGCCCGCATGATGCCGCCGCCGATCCGCTGCTGGGCTGGCAGACGCCCCTGACCCCGGCTCAGGTCTATCGCAAGGCCATTCCGGAATTCGACACATGGTGTCGGGCCCAATTCGGCGCGTCTTTCGTTGAGCTGTCTTCTGCCGATCAGGATGCCGCGCTGACCGCCTTGCAAAACAACAAAGGAGACGGCACCGGAGGCGGGCGCGCCGAGATCCTTCCCCCCGAGCTGCGTGACTTCTTCACCATTTTGCTGAGCAATACCAAAGAGGGGTTCTTTGCCGATCCGATGTATGGCGGCAATTACAAGATGGCGGGCTGGAAGCATATCGGCTTTCCCGGCGCGCGGGCGTCCTACACCGAATGGGTGGAGATGCGCGACCAGCCCTATCCGCTCGGGCCGGTGTCGATCAAAGGCGAGAGGGGGTAATCCATGACACGTCAGGCACCCAAAAAAGACGTTGTTGTGATCGGGCTTGGCTGGACCGGTTCGATCCTTTCGATAGAACTGTGCAAGGAAGGGCTGGATGTGCTGGCACTGGAACGCGGCGAGGACCGCGATACCGTGCCCGATTTCAAATATCCCGATGTGGCGGACGAGCTGAAATACGGTATCCGCTACAAATTCATGCAAAAACCGGCCAAATCGACGCTGACCATCCGGCGCACGCTGCAAGAGACCGCCTTGCCCTACCGGCATCTGGGCTCTTTCCTGCCCGGGGATGGTGTGGGCGGTGCGGGGATCCACTGGAACGGCCAGACATGGCGTCCGCAAGAGGTGGAATGGCGGCTGAAATCCTATGTCGAGGAGACCTTCGGCGCGCAGACCATCCCCGAGGGCATGACCATTCAGGATTGGGGTGTGACCGCCGAAGAGATGGAGCCCTATCTGACGCGTTTCGAGAATATGGCGGGGATTTCCGGCAAGGCGGGCAATATCAACGGCAATATCATTGAGGGCGGCAATCCGTTCGAGGCCCCGCGCTCGACCGATTACCCGCTGCCGCCGCTGGTGCAGAACCTTGATGGCGAGATGTTCGCGCAGGCCGCCCGCGCGCAGGGGCTGCATCCCTTCCCGCGCCCGTCGGCCAACGCCTCTGCGGCCTATGTGAACGAATATGGCATGCAGCTTGGTCCGTGCAATTATTGCGGCTTCTGTGAACGGTTCGGCTGTCTGAACTATTCGAAATCCTCGCCGCAGACATGCGTTCTGGGGGCTCTCAAGCGGATGCCGAATTTCGAATATCGGGTCAATTCCGAAGTTCTGAAGATCGAGAAGGCCGAAGATGGCAAGACCGCAACCGGCGTCACCTATTGGGACGAAAAAGCCGGTGAGGAAGTCTTCCAGCCCGCAGATCTGGTGATCGTGGCGGCCTTTTCGCTGCATAACGTGCATCTGATGCTGCTTTCGGGCATCGGCCAGCCTTACGATCCGGTAACGGGCGAGGGGGTGGTGGGCAAGAACTATGCCTATCAGGTGACCGGCGGCACGAGCCTGTTCTTCAAAGAGCATAATTTCGACCCCTTTATCGGCACGGGATCGGTTGGCTATTCGCTGGATGATTATTCTATCGGCCAGATCGATTTTGCCAAGGAAGGCTTTATCGGTGGGAGCTATATCACCGGCGGGCATACCGGCGGTCGCCCGATCCAGCAGATGTCCCTGCCGCAGGGAACGCCAAGCTGGGGGGCGGAATGGAAGGCGGCGACGCAGGAATGGTATGGCCATTCGATGTCGATTGCTTCGCACGGGTCGAATATGGCCTATCGCGATGTCTATCTGGATCTGGACCCGACCTATAAAGACCGTCACGGGCGCCCGCTGATGCGGATGACCTATAACTGGCAGGACAACGATATCCGCATGACACAGTTCATGAAATCGAAGATCGAGCCCATCGCCCAGAGCCTCAATCCCGATATGATGAAATCCTCCTACAAGGAGGCGGGGGCGCAATATGATGTGCGTCCGTACCAGACGACGCATAATACCGGTGGCGTGATCATGGGCACCGATCCCAAGACTTCTGCGATCAACCGCTACCTGCAAAGCTGGGACTGCCACAATGTCTTCGTGATGGGGGCCTCGGCCTTCCCGCAGAACCTGCAATACAACCCCACCGGAGCGGTCGGCGGGCTGGCCTATTGGGCGGTGGATCACCTCCGCAAGGACTATCTGCCCAATCCGCGGCCTTTGATGTGAGGAGGATGAAAGATGCTTAAGTTTCTACGCCTCATCATGTGGCTGGCCATTGCCGCGATCATTGTGATCGCCGCCATGATTCTGGTGCCCCAGCACCGCAGTTCGGCGAAGGACCTGTCTTTCGATGCGCAATGGTTGCCCGCGCATCAGGACAAGACCGGCGAATATGTGGCGCGTGTGGCCGATTGCGCGGCCTGCCACACGGCGGAAGGCGGCACGCCCTATGCGGGCGGGCGCGCGATCGCCAGCCCCTTCGGCACGATCTATGCCTCCAATATCACCCCCGATAAGGCGACGGGGATTGGCGACTGGACACTGGACGAGTTCCGTGCCGCCTTGGTGGACGGCATCGGTAAACATGGCGAAAACCTTTATCCGGCCATGCCTTACGACAATTATCGCAAACTGTCCGAGGCCGATATAGAGGCGCTCTATACCTATTTCCATGACACGCTGGAACCGGTCGAGAACAAGGTGCAGGCGACGGCGTTAAGCTTCCCCTTCAACCAGCGTTGGGGCATTCGCGCATGGAAATGGGTGGGGCTTCCGAAGGTCGGTTTCGTGCCGCCCTCGCAGGATGCGCAGATCGCGCGGGGGGCCTATCTGGTGGAAGGGCCGGGCCATTGTGCGGCCTGCCATAGTCCGCGCAATCTGGCCTTCGCGCAGAATGGCACGGACGCCTCCGATCCCGATTTCCTGTCGGGCGGTGTGATCGATGGCTGGACCGCCCCCGATCTGCGCAGCGCCGATGCGACGATCAAATCGTGGTCGGCGGCCGATCTGGACCTGTTCCTTGCTTCGGGACGCAATGCCCATGCGGGGGTCTCGGGCGAGATGGCGCTGGCGATCCGCGATTCGCTGCAATATCTCAGCGATGAAGACCGCGCCGCGATGGTCGCCTATCTGCGGTCGATCGCTGCATACCAGCCTGTGGCGGTGACCGGCGAGGCGGCCCCGAAAGCGGCTGTGGCACGACCGGCAGAGCTGAAAGCCGGTCTGGATGACGCCACGCGCAAGCTGTTGTTGACGCCCGAGAACCAGCCTTTGGGTGCGCGCCTGTTCATGGATAATTGCGCGGCCTGCCATTTTGCCGATGGCAAAGGGGCTGCGGGGATCTTCCCGGCTCTGGCAGGCAATGCCACTGTGACGGCGAAACAGTCGAACGGGCTGGTGGACACCATTCTGCATGGCGCGGCCATACCGTCGACCGCGCAGCGACCGGCAGAACTGAAAATGCCCGGATTTGCCGACCGCCTGTCCGATGACGATGTTGCGGCACTGGCCAGCTTCCTGCGCAGCGCATGGGGCAATTCTGCCGATCCTGTCAGCGCCAAGGATGTCAGCGCCTTGCGCTGACCCGCGCCATCGGGATCGATTGCAACAGGAACGGGGCGCCCAGCAGGCGCCCCGTTTTCAATTTCCGGTCTTTGTCCCTTGGCGTGTTCCGGGCTATATCGGCAGGCCCTGCGCCCCAAGCCGGTCAGTCCAAGTTGGTCAGTCCAAGTGGGTCAGTCGGCGCAAGGACGGGGCCTTTCGATTACTTCGACAACTTGATCCATGTGGTCTTGAGCTCGGTATATTTATCCAGCGCATGCAAGGACTTGTCCCGCCCGATCCCGCTTTCCTTGAAGCCGCCGAACGGCACGGTCATGTCGTCGCAGTCATAGCAGTTCACATAGGTCAGACCGGCCCGCAATTCCTTCGCGGCGCGATGGGCGGTGCTCAGGTCATCCGTCCAGATCGAGGAGGCCAGCCCGAAGGGCGTGTCATTGGCCACGCGGAGTGCCTCGTCCACATCCTTGACGGTGATGACCGACAGCACCGGCCCGAAGACCTCTTCCTGCGCGATCCGCATGTCATTGCGCACATGGTCGAAGATCGTGGGTTCCAGATAGCAGCCTCCGCTGTCCATGCAGACACGTTTGCCCCCCGTTGCAAGGGTCGCGCCGTCTTCCTGCGCGATATCGACGAAGCCCAGAACGCGCGTCGTGTGGCGTTCGTCCACCATCGCACCAAAACGGGTTGCCGGATCAAGCGGATGACCGGGGGCGAAGGCTTTGCTTTGCGCAAGAAGCACATCGACCACCTCGTCATGAACGCTTTCCTCGACGATCAGGCGGCTGGGGCAGGTGCACATTTCCCCTTGGTTGAAGAAGGCGGAATTGGCCGAGGTTTCGGCGGCGTGGCGGATGTCGTGATAGCTTGACAGGATGATGTTGGGGCTTTTGCCGCCCAGTTCCAGCCCGATCTTTTTCAGGTTCGAACGCGCGGCATATTCCATATAGAAGCGCCCCACCGCGGTCGAGCCGGTAAAGAACAGCCCGTCCACATCCATATGCAGCCCCAGCGCCTTGCCCGTTTCCGGACCCCAGCCGGTCACCACGTTGAACACGCCGGGCGGCACACCCGCTTCCAGTGCCAGTTCGGCCAGCCGGAGCGCAGAGAGCGACGAGTTTTCCGATGGTTTCAGCACAACCGAATTGCCTGCCGCCAATGCGGGCGCGACTTTCCAGCTGGCCATGAGCATCGGGAAATTCCACGGCACAACCGCAGCAACCACGCCCAGAGGCTCGCGGCTGACCAGCGCCAGCGTGTCCGAAGGGGTGGGGGCGATCTCGTCATAGATCTTGTCGATCGCCTCGCCATACCATGCAAAGCAATTCGCCACCGCGCGCACATCAATCGAGGTGCTGTCGGCAATCGGCTTGCCCATGTCCAGCGTTTCCAGCAGGGCCAGTTCGTCGCGATGGGCGCGGACCAGATCGCCCAGACGGCACAGCACGGCCTTGCGTTCGGCAGGCGCGCGCTTGGACCAGCGGCCGTCCTCGAAGGCGCGTCGTGCTGCCGCGACGGCCAGATCGACATCTTCCTGACCGCAATCCGCGACCTGCGCGAGGGTGCTGCCATCAACCGGCGAGACCGAGGCAAAGCTGCGCCCCGAAGACGCCGCCACAAATTTCCCGTCAATCAGCGCCTGTGCACGGATCGTCAGATTCTGACGGGCATCAAGCCAGTCCTGATGCGTTTTGAGTGCCATCTGAAGACCCCCATGTTGAAATTGGTATTACATTTTCAAAAATAGTATCACATTTTTTAGAAAGCAATATCATTATATCCGCTGCTCATGGCTGCGGTTTCGGGTCAAACATGGTGATCCCGATACGGGCGGCGCGGTTTAGTGCAAAAGCGGCTGGGTGCGCTGCGCCTCTTTTTGTAGCTTCTCGCGACCCGAGCGCACAATCCCGTCGCGGATATCATTCTCGATGGCCACCACAAGCGCCATCGGGTCCCGCTGGCGCAAGGCATTCAGGATCTCTTTATGGCGGTCCACGCTGTAATATTGCTTTACCTCGCGCACCACCTGCCGCTGGAACGGCCCTAATTGCAACCACACACTTTCAATCAGCGGGATCGCTTGGGAATTGGGGTTGGCGGCATAGAGACGGCGGTGGAAATCATGGTTCAACTGGGTCAGATCTTCCGTGCGATGCTCCAGAACGGCCTGATCCATTTCATCGTCCATTCTGGTCAAGTCGTTGATAATGACGTCAGAAAAATAGGGAAGGGCACGTTCGGCCGCGTGGGTTTCCAAGGTGATCCGGAGCTGGATCAGCTCCTCGAAACGCCCCGCTTTCATATGCGGGATCGACAGGCGGCGATTGTTGAGAACCTCGAGCGCATTCTCCGAGCTGAGCCGCCGGATCGCCTCGCGCACAGGGGTTGGGCTCAGATCCAGATAGGAGGCCAGACCGCGTATGGTCAGGTTGGTTCCCGGAGCAATCGCGCCCAGCATGATGGCATTGCGCAAGCGCAGATACGCATATTCCTGCACGGTCAATCCGGGGGCTGCTTTGATATCGGGGAGGTTCAGGTCGCTTGTCTTGCTCATTAAGCGCTACGCTTTTCCGTGCCTTGAAATGTTATGTCACCACCGTGTCAGTTGACTGGAAGTGAAAAGAAGATACAAGTCAGAAAAATGATATCACATTTTTCGAATCAGTATCGCATTTGGGGGGAGCGATGGAACGACAGGATGCGAATCTGTGGTTGCAAGACCATCCGGAGATCGAAAGCGCCCTTGTGACGGTCTGCGATCTGAACGGGATGCTGCGTGGAACGCGCGTTCCTGTCGCGCAGATCGGCAAGCTCTGCGATGCCGGATTGCGGATACCTCTTGCGGCTTTGGGGGTGGATGTCTGGGGGGAGGAGATCGCGCAGCAAGATCCGCTTTTCCCCTCCCGCGAGGCCATCGGACGCGGTGGCATGATCGAGCGCGGGCTGTTACCGATGACATGGGCCGATCCGCCCGCCATCCTTGCCCCGATGACGCTTTCCTGCGCGAATGGCGATCCCTTTCCGGCGGATCCACGGCGCGCCCTTGAAGAGATCACCCGCCGTTTCGCCGCGCTTGGCCTGACCCCCGTTGTCGCGACCGAGCTGGAATTCTACCTCGTCAATCCCGAACCCGATCTACCGGAACCTCCGAATTCGCCGGTTTCGGGCAAGCAGCTTCACTCCGATGATGTCTATTCCGTCGATGAGCTGCTGCATTTCGATGATTTTCTCAGCGATGTTTTCGATGCCTGTCGCGAGCAGGGCATTCCCGCCGATGCGGCGATTTCCGAAAATGGCGCGGGACAGTTTGAAATCAATATGATGCATGTCCCCGACCCGCTGCGCGCCGCCGATGATGCGATCTTGTTCAAGCAGACGGTGCGGGGGGTGGCCCGCAAGCACGGCCTTGCGGCGACCTTCATGGCCAAGCCCTATGGTGCGCTGTCGGGCAGCGGCTTCCATGTCCATTTCTCGCTGATCGACAAAGACGGTCGCAATGTGTTTGACGATGGCGGGCCGCAGGGTACGGATCTGCTCTGGCATGCGGTGGCGGGGCTTTTGCATACGATGGCCGAATGCACATTGACCTTTGCGCCGCACGAAAATTCCTATCGCCGTCTGGCGCCGGGGTCGCACGCGCCTTCCGCCATTGCATGGGGCTATGAAAACCGCACGGTCGCGGTGCGTATTCCGGGCGGCAGCCACAAGGCACGCCGGATCGAACATCGCGTTGCCGGTGCGGATGCCAACCCCTATCTGGTGCTGGCCAGCATTCTGGGCGGGGCCCTGATGGGGATCGAGGGCAAATGGGACCCCGCCGCCCCGATTACCGGCAATGCCTATGATCAGGATCTGCCTCATCTGCCGCTGGACTGGGCCTCTGCAATCGAGGCCTTCAAGGTCGGGGCGCATGTGCCCGCGATCTACAACCCGCAGCTTCAGCGTATGCTGACGGCCTGCAAGACGCAGGAATTGCGTGTGTTCAACCGCCGCGTGACCGATTTCGAATATCACACCTATCTGGAGACCGTCTGATGAATGCGATGACCGCTTCCTATGCTGGCGCGGGCCAGCACACCGGCAGCTATTATGCTGCCTCGGCCAATCCGGCGCCCCGTCGCCCGCAACTGACCGGCGATCAGGATATCGATATCTGTATTGTCGGTGCGGGATATAGCGGGCTGTCGGCGGGGCTGTTTCTGGCCGAGAAGGGCCATCGTGTGGCGATTGTCGAGGGCGCGCAGGTCGGCTGGGGGGCCTCGGGGCGCAATGGCGGGCAGATCGTGAACGGTCTGAACGCCTCCTTGCAGACCATCGAACGGCGCTATGGCCGCGATACGGCCTCTTTCGTGGCGGGGCTCGTGCAGGAGGGGCAGGAGATCATCCGGGACCGGATTGCCACTTATGACATCCGTTGCGATCTGAAAAACGGCAATATCTTTGCGGGCTATACCGCTGCGCATATGCGCGAACTCGAAGAGCGCAAGGCGCTTTGGGAGAGCTATGGCCATCATAATCAGGAAATCCTGAGCAAAGCGCAGCTGCGCGAGAAAATCGGTTCGGATGTGTTCTCCGGTGGGATGATCGACCATACCGGCGGGCATATGCATCCGCTCAATCTGGCGTTGGGAGAGGCTGCGGCATTCGAACAGAATGGTGGCGTGATCTACGAGCATTCGCCGGTAACCTCGGTCGATACCGAGGCCGCGCGGCCCGTCGTGCGCACCGCCAACGGCAGCCTGACCTGCAAGACGCTGATCCTGTGTGGCAATGCCTATCTGGGGAAGGTGGTGCCGACGCTGGAATGGCGGGTGATGCCGGTCTCGACGCAGATGATCGCCACCGAACCTCTGGGCGAGGCACTGGCGCAGGAAATCCTGCCGGGGGACGAATGTATCGAAGATATCCGCTATATCCTCGATTACTTCCGCCTTTCGGGGGATAAGCGGCTGATTTTTGGCGGCGGGCTTGTCTATGGCGGCACCGATCCGGCGGATATCGAGGCCAAGATCGTGCCGAACCTCAAGAAGGTCTTCCCGCAGCTGTCCAATGTGAAGATCGATTACCGCTGGTCGGGCAATTTCGCACTGTCTTTCTCGCGCGTGCCGCAGATGGGCCGGATCGGTAGCAACACCTATTTCGCGCATGGCTATTCCGGTCACGGGGTCACTGGCGCGCATCTGTTCGGGCGGATCCTGTCCGAGGCCGTGGATGCCGATCTGTCGCGCTTTGATACCTTTGCCAAAATCCCGTGGATTCCGTTCCCCGGCGGGCGGACCTTCCGCGTGCCTTACACGGTCATGGGCGCGTGGTGGTATGCGCTGCGCGATCGTCTGGGTATCTGACCACCGTCCGTTACCTCGTTTTTCAACCCTCGCGCCCCGAAGGGGCCGACACCCCAAAGCGGCACGCCACTGCCCGACGCGTGCCGCAACAAAAACAAAGGGCCAGAGAGGAACTAACCATGGAACAAATGACGCGCACCATTCTTGCGTATCGTAATCATCCGAAAGCGGCATGGGTTCTTGCCAGTGTGCTCGCGGTGATTGCCTTTTTCTATTATCTCTACGTCACCCATACCCCTGACACGTCCTGGGGCGCGCTGAGCCTTTTGCCCACGCTGCTGGTTCTTGTCATGGCCATTGTCACGCGCCGTCCCTTCGAGGCGCTGATCATTGGCGGCTTTGCCGGCCTGATCATGCTGGGCGGGGGCGATCTGATCGCGCATTTCTCAGACCGGCTTTCCAGCGTGATGGGCAGCGAGACCATCGTCTGGATCATTCTGGTCTGCGGCTTGATGGGCGGGCTGATCGCGCTGCTGGAGCATTCGGGCTGTCTTGGCAGCTTCTCGTCATGGCTGCGCACCAAGATCAAATCCCAGCGCCAGTCACTGGTGGTGACGGCCATGATCGGGGTGATCGTATTTATCGATGACTATCTGAACTGTCTGGCCGTCTCGTCCTCGGTCAAGAAGCTGACCGACCATTACAAGGTCTCGCGCGAGAAGCTCGCCTATATCATCGATTCCACCGCAGCGCCGATGTGCGTCATCGTGCCGGTCTCGACTTGGGCGGTGTTCTTTGCGGGGCTGCTGGAAGAAAACGGGATTGCCGCAAGCGGCAAGGGCCTGTCGCTCTATCTCTCGGCGATCCCTTTCATGATCTATGCATGGGTCGCGCTGATCCTCGTGTTTCTGGTGGCTTTCGGCGTCATCAAGGATTTCGGCCCGATGAAAAAAGCCGAAGCCCGTGCCAAGGCCGGACAGCCGATCCCGCCCGATTTTCAGGGCACCGAAATCGAAGCCGTGATCTATGACGGCAAGAAGATGAGCAATGGCGTCGGCATGTTCAACTTCCTCTTCCCGATGGTGCTGCTGGTTGTGGCGACGATCTATTACGAAATCGACCTTCTGCGCGGCGTGCTGCTGACACTGGTGGCCACGGTCGGACTGTATTACCTGCAGGGCCTGCTAAGCTTCGAGCGCCAGATGGAAGCCATCTTCGACGGTTTCAAGGTCATGCTCTATCCGTTGTCGACGGTGATCGCGGGCTTCCTGCTCAAGGATATCAATGACGCTCTGGGCATGACGCAATATGTCATCGAGTCGCTGACCCCCTTGATGAGCAAGGAACTTCTGCCCGCGCTGGTCTTTGTCTCGCTGGCTCTCGTGGTGTTTGGCACCGCATCGAGCTGGGGCGTGTTCATCATCGCCATTCCGATTGTCGCACCGGTTGCACAGGGCATCCATGCCAATATGGCGCTGGTGATCGGCGCGCTCCTTTCCGCATCTTCCTTCGGCAGCCACGCGTGTTTCTTCAGTGACTCGACCGTGCTTGCCGCACAAGGGGCAGGATGCTCACCCATTTCCCACGCCTTCACGCAATTCCCCTATGCGTTGTTCGGCGCGGTTGTCACGGTGGGCGTCTTTCTCGTGCTGGGCTACGTGATGGCCTGACACGAATGGGGCGGAGGGCTGCGCGGGCAGGTCTCCGCCTCTGGTCTTTCTGGCAGTGAGTTTCAAAGGAGTGGCCATGAAAATCGGAATTTTGCAGACGGGCACCTCGCCTGATGAGCTGAAGCCTATTCACGGCGATTATGATGACCTGTTCAAGCGGCTCTTGGCAGGCAAGGGCTTCAGCTTCGCGACATGGCGCGTTCTGGATGGCGAACTGCCGCACTCGGTGCATGACGCGGATGGCTGGCTGATCACGGGGTCCAAATTCGGGGTCTATGAGGATCACCCCTGGATCGCCCCGCTCGAGGCCTTTCTGCGTGCGGCCTATGCGGCGCAAGTGCCGATTGTGGGCGTGTGTTTCGGGCACCAGATTCTGGCGCAGGCCCTTGGGGGCAAGGTCGAGAAATTCGCGGGCGGCTGGTCCGTCGGGGCCACCGAATACCGGATGGAAGATGGCAGTAAGCAGATGATGATGGCCTGGCATCAGGACCAGGTCGTGGTGCCGCCGCCCGAGGCGCATGTGATCGGGCAATCCGACTTCTGTGCCAATGCGATGCTGGCCTATGGTACGAAAGCCCTGAGCGTCCAGCCGCATCCCGAATTCAGCCCGAGCTTCCTGAGCGATCTCCTCGAAGCCCGTCAGGCGGTCCTGCCGCCCGAGATTGCAGAACGCGCCTATCAGCGTCTGGATGTCCCGCTCAGCTCGGACCGCTTTGGCGAGAAGATTGCGGATTTCTTCAAGATGCCCAGATAGGTTCTGCCGGTTTGAAAACGCGATGCGCGCGGTCTTGCCAAGGACCGCGCGCATTTTTGTGTCTGCCATAGGGGCCGCTGTCTGGTGCGGATCGGCGCTGTTATAGGGCGGGGGGCTGGCCAATCTGGGGACAGCCCCCGCGCCCGACAGGTGCGGACCGGCGGGGGGAGCGCCGATCGCACGGGAGTGTCTTGGGCCGCGCCCTTACACGCTGGGGAAGGTCGCCACCGCCAGCACGGCAGAGGCCGATCCCAGCAGCAGGACTGCAGACGAGAACAGCGTCACATTCGCATCGCATTCGCCCAGAATGGGCAGCATGAAGGGGGTGACACCGTTCACCTCGTCCACCAGCGAAAGCTGAAGGCGCTTGCGCAGGAAAACCGCTGTCCAGAAGCCGCCATAGGCGCAAAGGGCCAGAATGGCGGGCACCCAAAGCCGCCAGCTGTCATCGCCTGCTGTCCAGATCAGATACAGCGAGACAAGCCCGATATACACATAGGACATCACCTGCCAGACGCAGTGGAAGCGCGCATGCGAGGTCCAGGAATGGTTGAACCAATGGGTTTTATTGGTGTCGAACGCGAAGGGAATCGCGCTGTAGCCCAGCGTCGATACGGTCAGCAAAATCTTGGCTGCCAAAAGCATAGGTGATCCTCCCAGATGCTATATATGGGCCGCTCCTCAACGGCTCTGCACCGTAATGTGGTGCACTGTATCGCAATGTGGTAAAATCGCGAAGTGATGTCAAGCGACAGTTTTTGAGATAGATCAAATTTCTCCGCGCCGGTGGGGACGCGGAACGGGGCCTGTTGCTGCCTTGAATCTCGGTAAGTTGCGAAGAATTCGCCACAAAAAAGGGCCTTTTGCCCTATGCGGGGGCGGCGGCGCGGCGGAAGGATTTTGGGGCCCCGCAGGGTGCGCGCAGGGCGCAGGACAGCCCCGCAGGGCACGAGGCTCTGGGGGACCGCTTGGCAATACAGTGGATCGGGGTGGGTGTTCAGACGGTGGCGCCGAAGGCGTCCTGCACCCGCTTGCGGAACAGCAGAAGCGCCGCCTTGACGGCAGCGGCATGGCGTTCAAAACGGAATTTCGGCATCGCCACGCCCAAGGCGAGGTTCTGGCCGTTGATCACCGGCAGGGTGATCGCGATGGCGCAGGTCTGTTCCGAGAATTCCTCGTTATCCAGAAACAGTCCCGACTGCGCCTGGGTGCCGACCTGGTCCAGAATGGCCTGCGGATCGGTCAGCGTGTGTTCGGTAAAGCGCTCGGGAGCCGCGCCCAGACGGGCAAGGGCGCTTTCGCGGCCCATCTGGGACAGATGCGCCTTGCCATTGGCGCTGGAATGGATGGGGTGTTCGCGTCCGACATAGGACAGCACGCGGATGCCTTCATGCGCGGCCAGCTGTTCGATCACGATGGCCTTGCCATGATCAAACAGGGTGAGGTCGATATTCTCGCCCACCTCGCGATGCAGATCTTCCATCAGCGGGCGCAGAAGCTGGCGGATGTCGATCTGGACCTTCGCCCCGAGACGCGCCAGTTCCATGCCCAGCGAAACGCCCTGATGGCCTGCCGTCTTGGCCAGAAGCCCCTCGGCATGCAGAGCGGCGACCAGTCTTTGCACGGTCGATCGCGCCAGCCCTGTGGCTTTGGCGATCTCGCCCAGACTGGCTCCCGGATTGTCCGCTACCACGCGCAGAACGAAGACCGCCCGACTGATCGACTGGCCATCTCTGACCCGGTCCTTATCGCTCACCTGACTCTCCTTTGCGCGGCTTGATCTGTGTTCCAGCTATCGCGCCCCTAGGGTGAACGCAAGCATCCCGCCGCCGGAACGCAGAAAACGCGCCGGATTCTTGCCGCAAGCGCCGGAAACCGGCAGGATCTTACAAGAATTGCGGTGCAAGCGCCTGAGTCAGCGCATCCTGCCGCCCCTCAACGATCTGGGCCAGAATCTCGCCTGTGGTCGGTCCAAGGGTGAAGCCCTGATGGCCGTGGCCGGTATTGAGCCATAGCCCCGCCTCTCCGGCGACCGGCCCGACCATCGGCAACATGCCCGCAAGGCAGGGGCGGTGCCCGTGCCACAGGCTGTCGGGAACGGCCTCGCCGATCTCCATCAACTCACCCGCCGCCTGACGGCCGCGTTCCAGCTGCCTGAGGCAGCGCGGGGCCGAGGCGGCGGTCAGCTCGGCGCCGGTGGTGATGCGCAGCCCGCGCGTCATCGAACTCAGCACGATGCCGCTATCGACATCCACATAGGGGCGGCTCAGGGTCTGGGAGGTCCGGTAATGCCCGTGATAGCCGCGTTTGAGGATCATCGGAACCCGCCGCCCGAACCGCGCCAGCAGCGCAGGCGACCACGGCCCCAGGGACACTACCGCCTGTTCGGCATGGATCTTGCCGTCGGAGGTCATGACCGACCAGCCCTGCGCAGGCTCTCGGGTCAGGGTCATGGCCTCGCCGGTGACGATCTGCCCGCCGCGTTCCACGAAGAGGTCGGCATAGGCGCGGGTCAGCGCGCCCGGGTCCATGCTGCTCCACGGGCTGGTCCAGAGCACCATACCCGCGACCTCGCCGGTCAGGGCGGGTTCGGCGGCCTGAAGCTCGGCGCGGCTATGGGTTTCGAAGGGGATGCCATATTCCGCTTCGATCCTTGTGGCATGGGCCTGTGCCGCCTCCAGCGCCTTGGGGCTGCGATACAGTTCGCCCATTCCGCTGCGCCGGATCAGCGGTTCCGCGCCCGAGGCAGAGATCAGCGGCGCATGGTCGAACAGCGCGCGCCGTATCAGCTCGACATAGCTGGCCGCTGCGCGCTTATGCGCGGCCGGAGCCGAGGCACGGAAATAGCGCCACAGGTTCGGCAGCATCGGCAGCACATGTCCGAGATGCCAGACGACATCATTGCTTTGCCCGCTGGCATAGCTCCACAATGTCGCCAGATCGCGGGGGATGGCATAGGGTTCGACCGCTTCGGACTGGATGACGCCCGCATTGCCGTGGCTCGTCTCCAGGCCGGGGGCCTGACGGTCGATCAGGCATACCTCATGTCCGCGTGCCTGCAGGGCAAGGGCCGATCCGACGCCCACCATTCCTGCGCCTAAAACAATAAAGTCAGTCATCTATACAGTCTTTCCGGCCTGAATGCGGCTGAATATGTATCCCTGTATTCGCCATAACCATCAAGCCGATTGTTTGCCGCCCCGTCACAAGGCGCGGTAATGGGCCGGACCACGCCGCCACAGGCAGGGTGTGGCGGCGTGGTCCGCGCAGGGCGCGGAGCTGTGTTTCAGGCCCCTATGGGCCCGTCGTTCATACCCGTCGTTTAAAACAGATGCTCGACCTCTGGCGCGGGGACGAAGCGCCAGTTGCGGCGGGGGCCTGCCATGACGTTGAGATAATACATCTCGAACCCGTGCGGCGCACCGCAGGGATGGTGTCCGCGCGGCACACAGACCACATCGCCATCCCTGACCGCCATCACCTCGTCCAGGGTGCCGTCATCGGTATAGACGCGCTGCACCCCCCAGCCCTGCGCCGGATTGAGCCGGTGATAATAGGTCTCTTCGAGATAGGTGATGCGGGGGAAGTCATCCTCGTCATGGCGGTGGCTGGGATAGGACGACCAGTTGCCCGCAGGGGTGAAGACCTCGGTCACCAGCAGGCTGTCACAATACGGTTCGGCCTCCATCGCGATATTGTTGATGAACCGGCTGTTGGACCCTTCCCCGCGTTGGGTGAGGGTGATGTTGTCCGGCCCGATCCGGCGTGCTTCATGGCCGCCCTTGCCCGGTGCCTGACAGATGGCGATGGTGCAATCGGTCTGAGCGACGGCCTCCCAATCGCTGCCATTGGGCAGATAGAGGCAATGCGGCGGGGTCTTCTCGAAGACATCCATCCGCTCGCCCAGAACCCCCCAGTCCTTCCCTGCGCCGCTCACCGCAGCGCGGCCCTCGACCATGACAAGGATCACTTCGTTTGACCCTGTCGCCTCATGCGCGCGGTCGCCCGCTTTCAGCCGGTAAAGCGAGAACCCCACATAGCGCCACCCTGCCGAAGCCGGTGTGATGTCATGGACCTTGCCGCGTGTTCCGAACGGCTTGTGCTGCAAATTCGACATTCTACTCTCCTCTTGCTCCGGCGCGTTTCCGCTGCCGGGCCTCCTCCTGTTTCAGGTTAGAACATGGGGTCCGCGTGGCTTCAACCCGCGCAGGGCGGGTATCGCAAAGGTGTCGTTGGCCTGTTTTTGCAAAGCCCGATTGTGGAAGGTCGTTTTGGAAGGCCCTATCAGCAAGGCGCCTTCAGCAAGGTCTGTGAGGAAGGCCCATGCAAAAGCTCATGCAAACGCCTACGCAAAAGCCCGGCCAAAAGGCCGGGCTTGCGTCTGAAAAGCAGGCGGGTTTGCCCGCAGGGAGATCAGTTGGTCGTGGTGGTGGTCGAGGACGAGTCGTCTTCAGCCACAGCGATCCCGACAGCAACGGCCAGAACCAGACCGCCCGCAATATAGGCACCAGCGCCCACGCCCGGCAGGCTGGTCGGACCGGCAAGGCTGTCTGCGCCTTGAGCATGTGCGGTGGAAGCGGCAGTCAACAGCGCGAGAGCGGCGAGAACTTTTTTCATGGGTACACTCCAGTTTGGACAGCAATCACGATTAGGGTAGCAGGCTTAGGGTCACTTTCAATTTTTCTTGTGCAGCGGCGCGCGTTTTTTCGCTCATGCAGAAAATGCCTGTGTCCTATTGCCCGGTCTTTCAGCGGATAATCTGCCGGAAGCGGACATAGCCAAGCCGCGGCCCGCCCCATTGGCGGGACTGCCAGAGCGCCCCATCCGCCTTACCCAGCCAGTAATCATTGACGATCCGCCCACCCTCGGGCGATGTGCAGCGTTCCTCAAGGTGACGCGTGGCGTGATTTTCACCAAGAATTTCAACCGTCTCGTCTGGTTGTGCCGTCAAGGTGCATTGTAGTGTCAGGCGGATTTCGGAATAGTCGTCGGCGCGGATGACGTAGTGGCGTTCGCCGCCATGTGCCGGACCCATCCGGCCCTGTGCGCCGATCGGCGCTGAGGCCGAGAGCAGATCGAAGCCCAGCCCGCGTGACGCAATCAACACACCATTCCGAAAAGTAAAGGTCGCTTTGTCGGAGCTTTGCCATGTCACCACGGTTCCGGGCAGCGAATCACTCTGCCGCGTGGCGGGGGTGACATAGCCTGTCAGGCCGGTCCGGTCGGGGGTGACCTCCATGACCGGCAGGCCGACCTGTGCAAGCTGGGCGCGCGAAAGCTGCGGCGGGGCAGGCTGGCGCGACTGTTTCAGGGCGGTCATCAGGCTCTTGCCGATCACCTCTTCGCCTTTGGGGGCCTCGACCCCGCCCGAGCAGGCGGCAAGGGCGGCCAGCAACATGACCGGTAGGAGAGCGGAGAACTTCATTGCCAGAACCCTGCCTTCTGTTGTGTCAAGCTCGTTGCATCCTTGCCACGAACAGAGTTGTAAAGCCGTCCGGGCACATCGAGCCGCTGACCGCCATCGCGCTGGACCGGACGGATGGTCAGGCCATAGTTGCTGCGATTGGCATCCCCCGTCAGCCAGTCGATCGGAATGCTGAAGCGGATACCCTTGTCGAAAGACCCCTCGCCGAAGTCGTCGGACGAGACATCGGTCACGGTCACAAAACCACCCACGGACCAGCCATTGTCGAAGATGCGGTCAATCGACAGGGTCGCGCCATAATCGCCCGCCAGATAGCGCCCAGCATCGACCTCCAGCAGATAGTCGTCAAAGCGGTAATAGGCCGAGACATGGCCGGTCACCACGTCATAATCGCGGAAGCCCAGAAGCTGGTCATAGTCGCGTTGCTTGGCATAGTTCAGCTCGATCCCCAGCCCGAGGGGATTGTCGGCCTGTTTCCACAGCACTTCGCCCGAGACCCCGCCATACATCTGTTCAAACAGGCCCGCGCTGGCACGGGCGTAAAGATCGGGGGCCAGTTTCCAGTTGTGCTGTAGATAGAGGTTCTGCACCGTGCTGTCATATTTCGCATATTCGGTCTGGTCGGTGCGCACATGCGGCAGCACCGAATCCGAGCCGCGCCCGTCCTTGATATTGCCCCAAGCGCGCTGGCGCAGCGTGCCCGCCAGCGTCCAGCCCTGTGCGAATTGCCAGCTGGCGCCGAGCTGCGCCCCGACATCCAGCCGGAACGGTTTGGAAGGGTCGAAATAGCCGGGCTTGGTATAGGGGGTCAGCGACCACGAGAATTTCGGGTAGAGATCCTCGTTCCGGCGTGCCTGTGCGGCAAGGGCAGGGGCATCCGTGATGCGGGCCTTGGCCCAAAGCGCGTCGGTTGCGTCGGGAAGATATTCGGTGTTCTCCAGCGTGCTGCGGTCAATGTTGAACTCCGAGCCCGCCATCCCGTCCACCATCGGAACGATGTGGAATTCCTCAACCGTCGCAGGCAGATAGCGCGCCAGTGCCCGTGCAACCCGCCCCACAGCCAGCGTTTCGGCCTGATGGCGGGTATTGCGGTAGCGCAGCTCGGCGCTGCGCAGATGCAGCGTCACCGATTCAAGAATCAGGCCGTCTTTGGCAAGCGCCGCTTTCAGATCGGTGTAGATTTCGTCATGTACCGCCTCGCTCTGGACCCAGGAGGGATCCCAATCGCTGGCATCGGCCCATTGGCGGCGCGGCGGCACCGGATCGGGGGCGGCCACGGCAATCGGGGTGATGGCATGGCGCGGATTGAGCTGGAGTTGCGCATTCACCCCCACGATCGAGCCGTAAAGGTAATAGGCCCCGACGCGTAGCTGGTCCGAGACCTGATACTCGGCCCCGAAATTGAAGGCGCTCTTGCGCTCGAACACATCCGAGGCCTCTGTTTCGGTTTCATAGCGGTCCGAGGAATATTCGGCCTTCACGCTCCAATTCGCGCCGCTGTCCCATTCCAGCCCCGCAAAAGGGGCGACATCGCCACGGAACCACTGATCGGTCGACAGTTTGCCGCCGCGGCTGTTGCTGTCATAGGACGGACGGTCGCCGGTCGAGGTGATCGCCCCGAAAGACCCGAGCCGCCCCCAGCCAAGCCCCGCGCTGACATGCAGGCGGCCTTCGCTATTCGGGCCGAAGCCGGGCGTGGCAAAGCTTTTCCCCGCGACGATATATTCCGAGGCATTCAGGCCGGTTCCGGCGAAATCCTGTAGCCCCAGCGTGATCTGGGGCGTGTAATGCCCCTCTTTCAGCAGGCGCAGGCGCAGATCGAAGCTGCGGTCGTAATAGGTGTCGAACCCGTAAAGATCGAGATCCTTGATCCCGCTATAGCGGAAGGTGGCCGAGAGCCACGGGAAGGCTTGAAAGGTCAGGTTATAGCGCGAAATGCCACTGGTATAGGAATAGCTGAATGCGGTCTGGCCGTCGGGCAGCATCTCGGCGGATGGCATGTCGATTCCGCCGGGCACCCCGTACATGTTCAGCGATGCGGCCGGAGGCTGGGTGAAATGCAGGTCGCGACTGTCCTGTGCCCGCGCCGGCAGACAGGCCCCACAAAGAAGGGCAGCCGTAATCGCGCTGCGCCATGCGGACGGGTGGTTTTTCACAAGGTTCAACCTTCATTGCCAGACGTGCTGTTCACCATAGAGCACGAAGCCGTGAAGCAGCGCAACCGCTGCGATGCGTTTTCGCCCTTCGCAGGGGCCTTGCTGGCGGGGCGTGTTGTTGTGGCGCCGATAAATGAAGCGGTTGAATTCGGGGACAAAGCCCCCGATATCTGGGCGGATGATGGACAGGAGGCCCGACAATGACCGTGCAAGAGGCAGCAATCAATCCGGCAATCATGCATCCGCAAGTGCTGGAGTTTCTGAAAACCCGCCGCTCGCGTCCGGCCAAGACGCTTGTGGCGCCGGTGCCCGATGACGCGGCATTGCAGCCGATGCTGGAGATCGCGGCGCGTTCGCCCGATCATGGCAAGCTGGAGCCTTGGCGCTTTATCGTATTGCGTCGTGCGGCGCTTGAACGTCTGGCCAAGGCCGCGACGGCGGCTGCACAGGCCGAAGGTCTTGCCCCCGTTGACGTCGAAAAGGCGGCCAAGCAGTTCGGGGACAGCCATCTTTGCGTGGCCGTGATCAGCGCCCCCGTTGACAGCGCCAAGATTCCGCAGATCGAGCAGACCCTGTCGGCAGGGGCTGTCTGTTACGGGCTGCTCTGCGCCGCGCTGGCGTCGGGGTGGGGGGCAAGCTGGCTGTCGGGCTGGGCCGCGCATAATGCGGCTTTCGGGCGCGATGTGCTGGGGCTGGCAGACGGGGAATGGGTGGCGGGCTTTGTCCATATCGGCACCGAGGGCGTTACGCCCGTTGACCGCCCGCGCCCCGATCTGGCGCGCATCACCAGCTATGTGACCGAGTAAGGGCCAGCCCATGATCTTTTCGTCGATCCGCCATGCTGTGGAAGATGTGTTCCGGCCCGGCGCCTTGAAAGTGCTGGGGCTGGGCGTCGGGCTTTCGGTCGGGCTGCTGGTGCTTGTCACGGTGCTGTTCACATGGGTTGTGGGGGCGATCACCCCCGACCATTTCACCTTGCCTTTCACCCATTACCAGATCGGCTTCGTCAATGATGTCGCGTCGCTGGCCACCATCGGGCTGATGCTGGTGCTGTCGATCTTCCTGATGATCCCCGTTGCCTCGGCGTTTACCGGCCTCTTTCTGGAGGATGTGGCGGCGCTGGTCGAAGAGGCCCATTACCCCGACCTGCCGCAGATCCGCAAATTCACGCTGGCCGAGACCATCGCCGATAGTTTGCGCTTTCTGGGCGTGGTGATCGTGGCGAACCTTGTCGCTTTCACGGTCTATTTTTTCATTCTGCCCTTTGCACCGCTGCTGTTTTTCGGGCTGAACGGCTATCTGCTCGGGCGGGAATATTTCCAGATGGCGGCGGCGCGCCGTCTGCGCAAGGAACAGGTGCAGGCCCTGTATCTCAAGCATCGCTGGACGGTCTGGATGACCGGCGCGCTGATGGCCGTGGTGTTGACCATTCCGGTGGTCAATCTGGTGGTGCCGGTGCTCGGGGCGGCGACCTTTACCCATCTCTATCACCGCCTGACAGGGCAGGTGCCGAGGCCGCGGGTTCTCTCCTCGCTCTAGCTGCCTTCACGGCAGGGGCCCGCGCCATGTTGCCATTTTCTGGCGGTCGCATAAAACTGGCCGCCAAGGGGCGGTTTGGGCCCGTTTGGAGGATCATCTATGAAACGACTCGAGGGCAAATCCGCCCTGATCACCGGCTCGGCGCGCGGCATCGGGCGGGGCTTTGCCGAAGCCTATATCCGCGAAGGCGCAAGGGTGGCGATTGCCGATATCAATCTGGCCGCCGCCGAGGCGACCGCCGCCGAGCTGGGGCCGCAGGCCTATGCGGTCGAGCTGGATGTGACCTCGCAGGACAGTATCGACGCCGCGATTGCCGCTGTCGTGGCGACGGCGGGCAAGCTGGATATCCTGATCAACAATGCCGCGCTGTTCGATGCGGCGGAAACGGTTGATATTACCCGCGCAAGCTATGACAAGCTTTATGCCGTCAATGTCGCGGGGACCCTGTTCACCATGCAGGCGGCGGCAAAGCAGATGATCGCGCAGGGGCATGGTGGCAAGATCATCAACATGGCCTCGCAGGCGGGACGCCGTGGCGAGCCGCTGGTGCTGGTCTATTGTTCGACCAAGGCGGCGGTGATCTCGATGACGCAATCGGCAGGGCTGAACCTCATCAAGCACGGGATCAATGTCAACGCCATCGCCCCCGGTGTGGTGAATGGCGAACATTGGGCGCATGTGGATGCGATGTTTGCCAAGCTGGAGGGCAAGCCGCTTGGCCAGAAAAAGGCCGAGGTCGAGGCCGGTGTGCCCGCAGGCCGCTATGCAGAACCGTCGGATCTGTCGGGGATGGCGGTGTTTCTGGCCTCCGAAGAGGCGAATTACATCGTCTCGCAAACCTATAATGTCGATGGTGGCCAGTGGATGAGCTGAGGCTCTGACGCGCTGCGGCGCATCCAAGGCACGGCAGGCCTTCTGCATGTCGTGCCTTTTTGCGTTTCCCGAAAGCGTTCGGGGCCGCGTGCGCGCAGACCGATCGCCTCGGGGCGCGTCAGGATACCGTGACGCTGGCCGCGTTTTCGCGAAAGACCAGATCGGTGTGGTCTGCCATGCCTGCGGCCCGTGAGGAAGCCGGTGAGGGGGCCTGTGTGGAATACTGTTCCGCGAGGGCCTGCATCTGTGCATGGGCCGGAGATTTCTGGCAGACAGGGTCTGCGGCGGCCGCATCTCCGGCGATGGCCAGCGCCTGACACCGGCAGCCACCGAGATCCTTGAGCTTGTGTTCACAGGACCGGCAGGGCTCCTGCATCCATTCGGTGCCGCGATAGGCGTTGAAGGCGGGGCTGTCATACCAGATCTCCCGCAGCCCATGGTCCCTGACCGACTGGAAGGTCAGATGGGTCAGGGTCTGGGCCGCATGACATGGCAGAACGGTGCCCTCCGGCGTGATGTTCAGCCCGACAGAGCCCCAGCCATTCATGCAGCGTTTCGGGAAGTCACCGTGGTAATCGGCGGGTACGAAATCCACAACCAGCGTGCCTTTCAGCCTGATGCGCGCCTCGCGGACAAGGCGCTCTGCCTCGCGGGCCTGTTCGCGGGTGGGCATGAGAGGGGCGCGGTTGCGCATGGCCCAGCCATAGAACTGCACGATGGCCACCTCGATCCGGCGCGCGCCCAGTTCGACGGCCATCTCCAGGGCACGGGGCAGCTGGTGCAGGTTCTGACGATGCAAGACGCAGTTCAGCGTGAGCGGCAGGCCAAGCGCACCGATCCATTCTGCCGTCTGCATCTTGCGGTCGAACCCGCCGCGATAACCACCGATCCTGTCGGCTGTGGCGGCATCCATTCCCTGCAACGAGAGCTGCACATGGTCCAGCCCGGCCTCTGCGAGCGCGGTCAGCCGCGCTTCGGTCAGGCCGATCCCCGAGGTGATGAGGTTGGTATAAAGCCCCGCTGCCCGCGCCCCTGCAACCAGATCGGCCAGATCCCGCCGCGCGGCGGGTTCTCCACCGGAGAGATGCAGCTGCAAGACGCCCAGATCTGCGGCCTCGTGGAAGACACGCAGCCAGTCCTCTGTCGCAAGCTCGCGGTCTTTCGCGGTCAGTTCCAGCGGGTTGGAACAATAGGGGCAGGAAAGCGGGCACCGATGGGTCAGTTCGGCCAGCATGGCCATCGGGGGCGGGATCTGGCTCATGCAACCTCCAGAATACGGCGCGCGGCAAGCGTGGAGATGAACCCCGCCACATCCGGTGCGATTTCGTCTTCTGGCGCATCGTATTTCGTGGCCAGCCGCCCGACAAGGGTTGCGAAATCTGTGTGGTTGTCGATCTCGGTCAGGATGGCATGGCCGATCTCGTCCAAGGCAATGGTTTTTTCCGGTGCCAGCAGGACCCAGCGGTCGCGCACGCGGTCACGGTGCAGGCGCACACCGCGCGGGATCACCGGCACGGCTGTCGCCGCGATCATGCCGCCACCGCCCGCAGATATGTGCCGGGCTGCCAGCCGCCGGGGGGGATGCGCGCAGGCGTGACATAGGCCGAATAAAGCGCATCCAGCTGCGCCCAGAGCACATCCGTCTTGAACTCCAGCGCCGCCGCCGCCGCATCCTGTTTTTCCTGCGTGTCGGCATGGTCCAGCACCCATTGCAGCCCGAAGGCCACGTCTTTCGGGGCCTCGGACAGGCGGCGCTTGAAATAGGACAGGGCGCGTTCATCCGCAAAATCATAATGTTGCAGAAGCCCTTCGATCCTGTTGGCGTGAATTTTCGGGGCAAAAAGTTCGGTGAGCGAAGAGGCCACCGCCTCCAGCAGGGTCTTGTCCCGCACAAAGCGCAGATAGGCGTCGCAGGCGAAGCGGGTCGCCGGAAGCACCCCTTCCCGCGCGGCGACATAGGCGCGGTCGAGGCCGACGGCATCGGCCAGACGCAGCCAGCGTTCAATCCCTCCCTCGTTTTCGCCATGCCCGTCATGATCTTCGATGCGCGAGCGCCAAGCGCGGCGCAGGGCAGGATCTTCGACACGGCTCATGAACGCGGCATCCTTCATCGGGATCGTGTGCTGGTAGTAATAGCGGTTGATCACCCATGCCCGCACCTGATCGGGGGTGCACCGGCCCCCATGCAGCAGGTCGTGAAAGGGATGTTTGTCATGATAGCGTTCGGCCCCGATCTGGCGCAGGCGGGCTTCGAACTCTTCGCGTGTCTGGGTCATAAGGACACCTCCATCCCGTCCCGTCCGATGATCCAGCCCTGCGCCTGAGCGATGGCGGTCTGGGGCGAGGCGGGGTCCAGCACGGGATTACTGTTATTCATATGGACGAAAATCTTTTTCGCGATATTCAGGCGGGCAAGCTGCGCCATGCTGCCCTGTGGCCCCGAGATGGAGATATGCCCCATGCGCTGGCCGGTTTTCTGGCTGAGCCCCGCCGCGATCATCTCGTTATCGGTCCATAAGGTGCCGTCGAACATCACCAGATCCGCCCCTGCCAGCTTTGTGGCCAGCCAGTCGGGCACATGGGCGCAACCGGGAATGTAATAGGCGCGCCTGCCGCCCGCACGCAGCTCGACCCCGACAGTCTGTTCGCCCAGAAGGCCGGTCTCGACCTCTGCGCCTTCCAGATAGAGCGGCACTTTCCCCGGCACGGCGAAGAGTGTGGCGCTTAGGTCTGGGGCCAGGTCGAAAGGCTGGTCAAGCCGCACGGCGGTCCGCGTCACACAATCGGCGCGCAAAGCATCAAAGACCGGATTGGCGGCCAGCGTTCCGTGAATATCGGCTGTGGCGAAAAGCGTGAAAGGCTGGCTTTCGCGCAAGACCAGCAGGCCCGCCACATGATCGATATCGCCATTGGTCACCAGAACCGAGCGCAATGGCAGCTCCCGCAGCCCTGTCGGATGCAGTTCGGGTGTGGCCGCCAGCTGCGTACGGATGTCGGGAGAGGCATTCAGCACCGCCCAATCCCGCCCGTTCCCGCTGACCGCGACCGAGCTTTGCGTCTGTGGCGCAATGCGGCCTTCACGTGCCGCATTGCAATTATCACAACCGCAGTTCCATTGGGGCAAGCCGCCACCGGCTGCCGCACCGAGGATGCGTAGCTTGATCGACATGGTGCAGGCCCCAGCGTTCAGGCGGATTTAGAACAGAACGCCGCCTTCATCCCCGGAATCCGGGCCGTACATGTTGATTTCCATGCCGCAATCGATCTCGCGCAGGACAGGTTTCTTCCAAGCCATGATGTCTCCTCCCATAAGGCTCCCGTCTGATGATTTCTGCATATCGGCACTGGCGCGACAATAATACCAAGGTCGCATGTTCGGCTTCACCTTCGGGCAAGGAAATCATGTCGTCCTTCGGAAGATTCGGGGTCATTCCGTGCATGGGCGGTCCGCTGCGCCTGCCTTGACCATCCTGTTACGACGATATTCCCTCAGGTCATCTGTGGGCATCGGCTTCCTGCAAGGCACGCGGTTCGGCCCGATAGCTGCCGATTTTTCATGATGAAAGACTTTTTCCAAGCTCTTCGCGGGCATTGTGCCCTGTCGCGCAGGATGCGCCCATGTCTCTAGTGAAGCGGATGATTTGCGGCTCCGCGGCGCAACGTGCGGTGGTCTTACGCTTTGTTCAGCCGCCCCTCTGATCCTGAACTCGATTTCCACGCAGGAGGCTTTCATGGCGGACGACTATCACGGAATTACAAGCCTGACCGGACCGGCGCTGAACGGATTTGCGATCGCGCCCGATGACGACGCGGATCTGGCGCAGGTCACACGCGGTATCTATCTGGGGCAGGGCGGGGATCTACGGGTGACGCTGGCCGGTGGTCAGACCGTGACATTCACCAATATTGCGGCGGGGGGCATTCACGGGTTGCGTATCCGCCGCGTCTGGGCCAGCGGAACCACTGCCACCGAGATGGTGGGGCTGTACTGATGATCGGGATCGGATCTGGATTTATGTCGGGCGGCGCGGGCGTGTCGTTGCGCCGCAACGGGGATGGCACGGTGACGGTCGGCGGGGCGGGGCTGGGGTTCCGCTGGTCGGTCGATGGGGGCGGCAGCTGGACCGAGGAAACCACCCTGCCCTTGACCCTTCCGGTCGCGGCCCATCAGGAAGTGCGGGTCGTCGCGTTGGGACCGCCGCGTGTTCTCTTGGCGCAGCAGGTGCCTGTGTTCCTGCTGTTGGGGCAATCCAATATGGTCGGGCGCAACCTCTATGACGGGCTCGGGCGGTTCCCTGCGGGGGTGCGCCAATGGACAAGGGCGGGGGAACTGGCTCTGGTCGAGGAGACGTCCGAGCTGGATTTCGATGACCCGTGGTTGTCGAATGGCGAGGTTTTCGGCCCTGCGGTGACCTTTGCCCGCGCCTATATGGCGGCAAACCCGCGCGAGCCGCTTGTGCTGGTGCCGCGGGCGGTGGGCAATACCGGCTTTGTCGATAATCGCTGGAATCCCGGCGATGATCTTTATGCGGCGACGGTGGCCGATACCAATGCGCTTTTTGCGGCACATCCCGAATGCGTGCTGGCGGGGGTTTTGTGGCATCAGGGCGAAAGCGATGCGCAGGCTGCGGCGGCGGCCACCGCCTATGAGGCCCGCTTTGATGCCATGCTGGCGGGGTTGCAAAGCGAGATCACCGTGATGGAGGCCAGCACGCCGGTCATCGTGGGCGGATTCTCCTCGGCGGTGGGCAGCGGCTGGCCCTATCTGTCGCAGATTGCCGCGATCCATGCGGATCTGCCCAACCGGCGGTCCTATAGCGCCTATGTCGACGCCTCGGATCTCACGCTGAAGACGGATGGCATCCATCTGGACGCGGCCTCGAGCCGTGTGCTGGGTGCCCGCTATGCGCAGGCCCTGACCCGCGCGCAGAGCCATCAGATCACGCTGGTTGCCGAAGCCGAGGCCGATGCTGTGGCGCATTATCTCTTTGGGGAGGATAATGTGGCCGATACCGATTTGCGGGGCGCCAATGCGCTGAGCGAAACACCGGGTGCGCGGGCGCAGGGCTATATCAGCACCCGCACGGGCGATGGGGGCGGGCTGAAAACGCCGCTGACTGAGACGGCGCAGATGACGCTGTGTGCTGTGATCCGCAACCCGTCAAGCGATCCTTCTACCGTCTATTTCGGCACTCTCGGGTCCAACACCAGCTTGGGCGAGGGGTTCAACGGGGCGGGGCTGTTTGACAATGGGGCGGCCTCGGCGCTGTATCTCAACCAGAAGAACGATGCGGGCGGCAATACCCTCATGCCGCTGGCCACGCCGACGCCTTTTGTCGAGAACGGCTGGAACTTTGTGGCGATGGTGCTCGATGCGGCCAGCATGTCGGCCTATCTGCATGATGGGACCGCTGCGCAATTTGCCACGCAGGCCATCGCGCGGGCAACGCCTACGGGGAAAGCCATCGCGATCGGGTCGCGCTATTATACGGGTATCAGCGATGCGGTCGATGTGGCGGAGTTTCTGGTCTATGACCGTGCGCTGTCCGAGGCCGAACTGGAGGCGTTGGCGGCACGCTCGACCGCCCGTCTGGCGGCGCGCGGGATCACGATCGGTGTCGCTCAGCAGAGCCTGCCGCTGGAGACAGCGGCCACAGCGCATTACCTTTTTGGCGCAGACAATCCCGGCCACAGCGATATCGCGGGCGCAAACCCGCTTCTGACAGCCCCCGCATCCGTGTCGCAAAGCCATATCACCACCATGCAGGGTGATAATGGCGGCGTCGAGACACCGGTTCTGGATGCGGAGAGCTTCACGCTCTGTCTGGCGTTACGGGCGACAAGCGGGGCCAGTGGTCAGGGCATTCTGGGCGGCTCGCTGTCCGGCCCCGGGACGGGCAATCACGGCTGGGGCATGTTCGAGAATGGCGGGGCGCTGTATTTCAACGCCAAGACTGCGGGGGCCAATGATGCCATCGTTGCCGAGGCGGCATCGCCGCTTGTGACCGAAGGGTGGAGTTTTGTCGCCATGACCGTGTCCCCCACGGGCAAGAGCTATTTCCGTGGGTCTTCGGGCGGGGCGGTGTTCAAAAGCGATACGCAGACCCGTGATATTGCCACCATTGCCACAATCGGGCTGGGGCCGCTGCGCTATGCCGGATTTGCGGATGCCTATGATATTGCCGAGGCGATCCTGTTCCAAGGGCAGGCGCTGGATCAGGCAGGGTTGCAGGCGGTCTATGAGCGTTCGGTGGCACGTCTGGGCGCGCGTGGGGTGACGCTGGGCTGAGTGTTGGTGACAGGAAGAGCGGGTCTCCTCCCGCAGGGCATTGCCGGCCCTGCGGGAGGATCGTCCTTTTCAGGGGGCGCTTGCGGCGTCGGGCAGGGCCGCCAGTGCGGCCTGCGCCTTGGGGTTGCCGAAGGCCGCAGCCTTCGTGTAAAGCGCCTTGGCCCGTGCCGGATCTTGCGCCACACCCAGTCCGCGTGCGTAAAGCCCCGCTTCTCCGACCATGCCATCGGAGCCGATCAGATCATCGCGTGCGGCGGATTTCCGATACCAGTAAAGCGCCTGCATGTAGTCTTGCGGGACACCTGCTCCCGTTTCATAGGCCTGCCCGAGATAGAACTGGCTGGTGATATCCCCTGCCTCGGCCGCTTCCGCAAACCATGTGGCGGCGGTTTTGTCATCGCCTTCAGCCTTGGCGATAAGCCCCAGATAACGCGGAGCTTTCATGTCACCGGCTGCCTCGCCCTTGTGGAAATAGTCCTTGGCTTTGGCGGTGTCCACGGGCACGCCCAACCCGTCCATATAGATCTTGCCAAGATAGAGATAGCCACGGCTATCCCCGCCCTGTGCAGCGCGTTCCGCCCAGTCTGCGGCGGCTGCATAATCGGGGGTCAGGCCGGTCCCGCCCTCCAGATACAGGCGGGCCAGCTCGCTTGCGGCACTGGCCTGTCCCTGATCTGCGGCCTCTTTATACAGCGTCACCGCCTGCGCCAGATCTCCCTGATCCGTTGCGGTTTTGGCCGCGCGCATGGTCGGATCCGAGGGCGTGCGCATATCGGCCAGAGCAGGGGTGGCCAGGCTGACCAGCACGGGGACGAAGACCGGCACCAGCACGCGCACCAGCATGCGGGAGGGGGGATCAATCGCGAAAGCTTTCATGTTCGGCCTCATATATCGGTGCGCATGATCCATGCGCGGATCGGCGCGATGGAATAGGCCAGTCGCCATGTGTTGCGATGACCGGCGGCGCCCTGCCCGTTATCGGTTGCGGGAATGACGGTGCCTTTGGCAAAGCTGACATAATTGATCCGTGCCCCCTGCGCGATCAGCGCATCGAAGGCGAACTGGAACTGGTCGTCATCCCAGCGGCCATCCCAGATGGCACGGGCCACATGCGCCCCTGCGGCTTCCAGGGCTTCCGTGTCGGCATTCTGGCCGGGGAACGCGCCCGGGTCATCTTGCGAGGTCACGATAAACAGCCGGTTCTGCGCCATAGGGGCAACAAGCTCCGGCCCCCACTGACAGGCAACAAGGAAACTTGCCGCGAAGAAATCGGGATATTTGATATTCATCGCCATGGACAGCATGCCACCGCCGGACTGCCCCGTTGTGTAGCGCCGCGCAGGGTCGATCGGGAATTCCTCGCCCAAAGCCTTGATCAGATTGAGGGTGGTCTCCAGCATGGACGACGTCCGGTTGTCATCATCCGCGATGATTTCCGCATATTGCGGGGCCAGCACAAAGGCAGGCCGTGCCGCCTGATCTTCCGGCGAGGCCCAGCTGATGGCCCCCAACCCCTGTTTCAGCGTCATCAGCGGATCGGTGCTGGTGGCCCCTGCATCGGGCATGAAATTGACCAGAGGATAGGTCTTGGCGGGGTCATAGTCTTTGGGGATGAACAGGTTATAGGGCAGGCTATCGCCTGTCTCGGGGTCGTTCCAGACCCGTTGTTCGAACGCATCCAGAACCAGATTGACGACACCAGAGGTCGTGACATCCCCTTCGGGCGTGGCAATGGTGGCCTGCGGAGTGGCCCATGTGACGCCGCTGTCATTGGGGTCGCCTGCCGACCAGTGCGGCTTCTTGCCCGCGGCGGCTGCCCCATCGGTCTGGGAGGCCGCCGCAGGCATGGCTTGGGGTTGGTCTTCCTGTTTCAGGCGGGCGGCCGCATCATCGGGGGACAGCGCGATGATGAGGAACTTGCCGCTCTGGCTGCGGCTGTCCGGATCTGCGGCCGTGGCGGGGAACACATCGGTAATATTGCGCCCCTCGACGGAGAATTCCGATGCCTTGATCATATCGGCGCTGAGGCTTTGCGGATATTCCAGCGCGATGGCGACAAATCGCAGACCGTCACCATAGACTTTCGTGATCGCAATGGCTTTAAGCGGGGCGGGAGTGCCGGCCAGAGCCGGAAGCGAAAGGCTGGTGACAAGGCCGCTTGCACCAAGGCCGATAAGAAAGTTACGACGTGTCGTCATGCTGGGTCCTTTCCAAACCGTGTCAGGCCGACCGGCTACCACCTGAATAAACCGGAACCTGATCGGTTCCTTAAATGAGGGACATAGAAACGATGTCAATGGGCGGCGAGGATGGGGCGAAGGCCAAAACAGCCTCGCGCGGGCGTCCCAAGAAACGTTCGGACGAGGCCCGACAGGAGCAGATCCTTGCGGCGGCCATGTCAGCGTTTATCGATAAGGGGTTTGCCCGTGCCACCATGTCCGATATCGCGCGGCAGGCGGGTATGTCAAAGCGCGATCTTTACAAGCAATTCTCTGATAAACAGGCGCTTTTTGCCGCCACGATCGAGTCCCGCCGCCATCTGATCCTTGGTCTGCCCCGTCCTGACGGAGAGACCCTGCCATTGCGCGACCTGCTGCGGCGGGTGTTCCGGCTGGATCTTGACGCGCGCCATGCTGACGAAAGAGATACGCTTATGGCATTGATCCATCGCGAAAGTTTGATGCTGCCCACGCTGAACGCGCTGCTTTACGACGGCCGGATCCTGCAGTTTCGCGAAACGCTTGTGGTCTGGCTGAAAGACGAGATGCAGACCGGACGGGTGGCGCAGGCGCAGCCCGAGCGGGTGGCAGGGATGATGCTGGATCTGGTGTTCGGGGTGCTGTTGCCCAAACGCCGCCCCACTGTCCCCGTGGATCGCCACATGCAGGCCGAAGAGATCCTCGACCGGCTGGAGATCCTGCTGGCAGGGCTGGCGGCCCGTTCGGCGCAAAAACCCGTGTGACGGGCTGTGTGGGAATAAAGGCCCCCGCACCGGCTGGCGGGGGCCTTCGATCTAGAGGGGTTTAGTAGCCTGCGCGTTTCATCTCGCGTTCGGTCAAGGTCTGGGCCTGCGACAGCGCCTGTTCTGCCGTGATCTGGCCGGACAGCGCCGAAGAGAAGACCTGACCAACCGCCGTGCCGATGCCCTGGAACTCGGGGATACCGACCCATTGCGTGCCAAGATAGGGCACGTCCTGCACCGAGGGATGTTTGACATCGACCGCTTTGATCGAGTCCAGCGTCACATCCGCGAAAGGTGCGGATTTGCGGTATTCGGGATTGGCATAAAGCGACTGGCGGGTGCCGGGCGGAGCATGGCCCCAGCCATCCTCGCGGGCCACCAGATCGGTGTAGTCCTTCGACGTGACCCAGCTGATAAAGGTTTCGGCGGCCTGTGCGTGTTTGGAGCTTGCCGGAACCGACAGGGTCCACGCCCAGAGCCAGCTGCCGTAATTGTCCACGCCGTCTTTATGCGGGAAGCGCGCAAAACCGACATCCTTCGCGAATTTCGCCTCTTTCGGATCGGTGATCACCGAAGCACCGACGCTGGCATCGATCCAGATGGCGCATTTGCCGGTTTCGAACAGCGCGAGATTGTCGTTGAATTCATTGCCCACGGCACCGGGCGGGCCGTAGTTTTTCATCAGCTCCAGATATTTATCCAAAGCCTCTTTCCATTCGGGGCTGTCGAATTGCGGTTTCCAGTCCATATCGAACCAGCGTCCGCCATAGGAATTGGTCATGGAGGTCAGGAAGGACGTGTTGATCCCCCAGCCCGGTTTGCCGCGCAGACAGATGCCGTAGACCCCTGCCGACGGATCGTTCATCGCCTTTGCCGCCGCGGTGATTTCGGCCCATGTCGGCTTTTCGGGGATGGTGACGCCCGCTTTCTTCGCCAGATCGGTGCGATACATCGTGATCGAGGATTCCGCATAGAAGGGCAGCCCGTAGAGCTTGTCCTCGTAAGAGGCGCTGGCCGCAACCGACGGGATCAGGTCATCGACATCATAGCTTGCCGGAAGGTCGTCCAGCGGCTTCAGCCATCCCTGCTTGGCCCAGATCGGCACCTCGTAATTGCCGATGGTCACCACATCGAACTGGCCGCCATTGGTGGCGATATCCTGTGTGACGCGCTGGCGCAGGAGGTTTTCCTCGAGGACCACCCAGTTGATGTGGATATCGGGGTGTTCTTTGTTGAAGACGCCGGTCAGCCGCTGCATACGCGTGACATCGGCGTTATTGACGGTGGCAATGGTGATCGTTTCTTCGGCAGAGGCCATGCCGGCCCCCAGAAGGACGAGCGCGGTTGTAACAAGCCCGAGATGGGGCATGCGAAGGGTCATTGGTAATATCCTCCCTGATATATCGTGACAGGTGATCCGCTTCGGGCTGGCATATAGCAGGCTATATGCGGCCCAAGGCTCCTCCGGATCAGACTGTCGGGTCGTTGTTCGCCTCTTTACGCTATTGTTTGTTGCTTTTTGACGCAAATAAAAAATGATGTCTGGTGTCATTTAAAAATATGACTGAAATTCTTGACTTTTGTCGCTATGAGCGGTGAGTGAATGCTATTCATAACTCAAATTATGCATATCTCTTTAAAGGGGAACTGATGATGCAACAAATATCCAGCTCTCCGAAGCGAATCCGTCAGACCAATATTCTGGGGGCCCTGCAGGCCTTGCACGAGCACCGCTCGATGAGTCGCGCGGATCTGGCACGGCTCATGGGCCTGAACCGGTCCTCTTCGGGCAAGATCATTGGTGACATGATCGCGCGGGGGCTTGTCCGCGAGGTCCGCGCCACCACCACGGCAGAGCCGCGCGCGCAGGCCGGGCGTCCGGGGATCTTGCTGGAGCTGATCCCCGAGGCGCTTTGGGTTCTGGGGGTCGAGATTGGTGTCGAGCATATCACAACGGTGCAGGTCGATTTCACCGGCGCGCTGCGCCACTGCCGGACAGAGCCGTTCGAGGGGGACAGGGTTGGTCCGGCAGATGCGGTGCGCCAGTCGATCGCGCAATTACTTGAAGATTTCGATCCGGCTCTGATGGAGCGCTGTGCGGGGGTGGGGATCTCGGTTCCGGCCCAGCTGACCACCGAAGGCGACAGCCGCAAGGTCCGCTCGGCGGCCCTGCTGAAATGGGAAAATGTCGACCTGCGGGAATTGGCGCTGTCCAGCCTTCCGGAATGTTTTCCAAAGACAATTCCGGTGGCCGTCGAAAATGACGCCAATGCATTTGCCATCGGCACGTCCTATTCTACCCCCGATGCGGCCAGCGGTGTCACCTTGTTTCTGCTCCTCGAAGCGGGGATTGGCGGCGGCCTTCTGGTCGAGGGAGAGTTGCTGCGGGGCGGGCATGGGCTGGCGGGCGAGATCGGCCATTTGCATATGCCTGACAGTGCGTTGAACCTGGAGCAAACGATCGGGCGCGCTGCGGTTCTGCGCCGCTTCCGAGAGGTTTCGGGGCTGGCAGAGGCGGATCTTGCGACATTGGAGCAGGAGGTGCGCGACAGGGTGCCCCGCGCCGTGGAGATCGCAGAGGACTGGGCGCGCGGTCTGGCTTGGGCGATCGTGCAGGCCAGCCGGTTGATCGATCCCAATCAGGTGGTGCTGGGGGGATCGCTGGCCTTGCTCTATCCGCTGATTGCGGCGCGCGTGCTGGCCCATATTCGCGATCTGCAGGGCGAGGACTTTCCGGTTCCGGCGATTCATCTGAATGACAAGGCGATGGCCGGATCTGCATTCGGGGCGGCCTGTATGATGCATAAGGCGATCTTCACAAATGCCGAAGAGCGCCCGGCCATTTTGCTAGACAGTTGAAAAGGAACGTTTTTTAGCAAAAAAATATTTGTTGCTAAAGGATGCAAATATAGTCATGCTACGTCCCGCGAATGGAGGAATTCGCGAGGGGGGAAGGCCGGAGCGACAGATGCGTGGCATCTTGTCGGTCGGCGCGGCATGCAGAAATCGTCGGCCCCTCTTCCAGACAGATAAGCCTGAGGAGGACTGCCGCCATGACAGCCTACGCCCCTTGCCATCGGCATTTCGGGTGTCGCGACCGGCGCGATATAAGATCTTGCTTCTATCCCGCGCGGCACTGGCGCATCCTTGCAGGAGGGATGCGCTAAGATGGCCACGAAGCATTCCCGCGCCGCTGCGAGGTTGATGATTTCTCCTGCCGTTATTCTTCTTCTCGGCTGGATGATCGTCCCTCTGGCGATGACGCTCTACTTCTCCTTCCTGCGATACAACCTTCTCATGCCCGGCATGGAAGAATGGACAGGCTTCCTCAATTACGAGTTCTTTGTCACGGATCCTGCCTTTATCACGGCGCTGCTTAACACCGTGTTACTGGTGGTGGGGGTTCTGGCAATCACCATCGTGGGGGGCATTCTTCTGGCGCTGCTGCTGGACCAGCCCTTCTTCGGGCAGGGGATCGTGCGCATTCTGGTGATCGCGCCGTTCTTCGTGATGCCCACCGTTTCGGCGCTGGTGTGGAAGAACATGTTCCTCAATCCGGTCAACGGGCTGTTTGCGCATATCGCGCATCTCTTCGGGCTTCCGGCCTATGATTTTCTGGCTCAGGCGCCGCTGGCCTCGATCATCGGGATCGTCTCGTGGCAATGGCTACCCTTTGCGACGCTGATCCTGCTGACGGCCCTGCAATCGCTTGATCAGGAACAGCTGGAAGCGGCCGAAATGGACGGGGCCTCGAAACTGGCGCGGTTTTTCTACATCATGCTGCCGCACCTGTCGCGGGCGATCACCGTGGTGATCCTGATCCAGACCATCTTCCTGCTGTCGATCTTTGCCGAGATCCTGGTAACCACCAATGGCGGTCCGGGCGTGGCCTCGACCAACCTGACCTATATGATCTATGTGCAGTCGCTGCTGCAATTCGATGTCGGCGGCGGCTCGGCGGGCGGTGTCATCGCGATCATTCTGGCCAATATCGTTGCGATCTTCCTGATGCGGATGATCGGCAAGAATCTGGAGGCCTGAGATGTCCCGTATCGTCACTCCCCGCCGCAAGGCGCTGACCACCGTACTTGCCTGGGCTGTGGGCATTGCGATCTTCTTCCCGATCCTGTGGATCTTCATCCTGTCGTTCAAGACGGAAGGGAATGCGATCGCCTCGCCGCTCAAGGTGCTCTTCTCGGGCTGGACGCTGGAAAGCTACCATACCGTGCTCGAACGCTCGAACTACCCGCTATTCTTCATGAATTCGGTCATCATCTCGGTCGGTTCGACCCTGCTGGCGCTGATCATCGCGGTGCCCGCCGCCTGGGCGATGGCCTTTGTGCCGGGCCGTCGGACCAAGGATATCCTGATGTGGATGCTGTCCACCAAGATGCTGCCGCCGGTGGGGGTTCTGGTGCCGATCTACCTGATCTTCCGCGATCTGGGGCTGCTGGACAGCCGCATCGGTCTGGTCGTCGTGCTGACGCTGATCAACCTGCCGATCATTGTCTGGATGCTGTTCACCTATTTCAAGGAGATCCCCGGCGAGATCCTGGAGGCGGCGCGCATGGATGGCGCGGGGCTGAAGGAAGAGGTGCTTTACGTGCTGACGCCGATGGCGGTCCCGGGCATGGCCTCGACGGTGCTTCTCAACATCATCCTCGCCTGGAACGAGGCCTTCTGGACGCTCAACCTCACGGCTTCCAAAGCCGCGCCGCTGACGCAGTTCATCGCCTCCTATTCCTCGCCCGAGGGGCTTTTCTACGCAAAACTCTCTGCCGCCTCGATCATGGCCATCGCGCCGATCCTGATCATGGGCTGGTTCAGCCAGAAACAACTTGTCCGCGGCCTGACCTTCGGCGCGGTGAAATAAGGACATAAGTCATGGGACAAATCACTCTGAAGGGCGTGCGCAAGACCTTTGGCGAAGTCGAAGTCATTCCGCCGCTGGATCTGGATATCAAGGACGGCGAATTCGTGGTCTTCGTGGGCCCGTCGGGCTGCGGCAAATCCACCCTGCTGCGTCTGATCGCGGGGCTCGAGGATCTTTCGGGCGGGCAGATCATGATCGACGGCACGGATGCCACCGAGGCCCCCCCCGCCAAGCGCGGCCTCGCGATGGTGTTCCAGAGCTACGCGCTTTACCCGCATATGTCGGTGAAGAAAAACATCGCCTTCCCGATGAAGATGGCCGGTGTGCCCACCGACGAGCAAGAGCGCCGCATCGCCTCGGCGGCCGAGGCGCTCAACCTCACCGATTACCTGCACCGCAAGCCCGGCCAGCTTTCGGGCGGCCAGCGCCAGCGGGTGGCCATCGGGCGTGCCATTGTGCGCGAACCGGCCGCCTTCCTGTTTGACGAGCCGCTCTCGAACCTTGACGCGGCGTTGCGGGTGAACATGCGCCTCGAGATCTCGGAGCTGCATCAGAAGCTCAAGACCACGATGATCTATGTGACCCATGATCAGGTGGAAGCGATGACGATGGCCGACAAGATCGTGGTGCTGCGCGCAGGCCGCATCGAGCAGGTGGGCAGCCCGCTCGATCTCTACCGCAACCCCGATAACCGCTTTGTCGCGGGCTTCATCGGCAGCCCCAAGATGAACTTCATCGAAGGCGAGCGCGCCGCGGCCCGCGGGGCCCATGCCATCGGCATCCGCCCCGAGCATATCGACCTCTCGACCACGCCGGTCGACGGCGCGATCGAGGGTCTGGTTGGCGTCTCCGAGCACCTTGGTTCGGACACCTATGCCCATGTGCAGGTCGAAGGCATCGGCCAGTTCAACGTCCGCGTCTCGGGCGAGGTCGATGTCCATGCCGGCGACACCGTCTGGCTCACCCCCCAAGAGCATAACATCCACCGCTTCGACGAAAACGGTAAAGCGATCCGGTAAACGTATTGCCTTGCGGAAAACATGCATATGCCGTTTGCAACAAAACCGGCATATGCGTCGTGCTGCCTGATCTTTAGAAAGCGCATATGCCAGGTTTCTGGCAAAAATTTTCCGATCCTCTTTCTTATTTGTTGCTAGAAGAAACAAAAAGAGGCACAACCTGTTCTGACATGTGATTCAGGGAGGCACTGAACATGAGACGACTTGGTATCCACTCTTTCGTATGGACCAACGGCCAGACCCAAGAAGGGCTGGAAATGGCGCTTGATAAGACAGCCGAGCATGGCTACCGCATGATCGAATTCGCCTATCTGCGCCCCGAACTCTTCGATCTGGACCGGTTGGCCCGGAAGGCGAAGGCGCTGGATGTCGATATCGTGGTGACGATGGGCCTGCCTGCGGCGGCAGATGTCTCCAGTGACGACAAGGCGGTTGTGGCCAAAGGCCGTCAGCTTCTGTCCGATGCGGTCAAGGCGGTGCGCGATATCGGTGGCATCCGTCTGGGTGGTATCCTTTACTCGATGCATGGCAAATATGACAGCATGCCGACCCGCACCGGCTGGATGCATAGCGCCGAGTCCATCGCGGCCACTGCCGAGATCGCCAAGGATTGCGGTGTCGAGATCGCGCTTGAAGTGGTCAACCGCTTTGAATCGAACCTTCTCAATACCACGGCACAGGGTCTGCAGTTCATCAAGGATACGGGCCGCGATGACGTGTTCCTGCATCTGGATTCCTTCCACGCCAATATCGAGGAAGCCGACCCCGCTGCCGCGATCCGCATGGCGGGTGACAAATGCACCTATTACCATTTCAACGAGAACTATCGCGGTTTCCTCGGCACCGGCACGATCGACTTCGCGTCGATCTTCAGCGCCCTTGTCGATATCAACTACGACCGCGATATCGTGTTCGAAAGCTTCTCCAACGCAATCGTCGACGAGAGCCTGTCGCGCACCTGCGGGATCTGGCGCGATACGTGGACCGATAACAATCCGCTGGCCGCGCATGCCAAGCAGTTCATCGAGCAACGTTGGGCCGAGGCGCAGCGCAAGCGCGAGGTCAATATCACGGCGTAAGGCCGTCGGGACCGTCGGAACAGGGCAGGGGCTTCGGGCCTTGCCCGTTCTTCGCACAGGAGGAGCTATGCGATGAACAATTCTCATCTTGCGCCCGATGCTTTGGGGCCGACCCTTTGTATCGGCGAGATATTGGTGGAAATCGTGGCGACCATGCCGGGGGAGGGGTTTCGCAACGCCCTGCCGCTGATCGGCCCGTTTCCCAGTGGCGCACCGGCGATTTTCATCGACCAATGCGGGCGTATCGGCGGGCAGGCCGCAATGATCGGCGCGGTCGGTCGCGATGATTTCGGTCAGGTCAATATCGACCGGCTGGTCCGCGATGGCGTCGATGTCTCGGGGATCGCGATCGATCCCGATTATCCCACGGGCAGTGCCTTCGTGCGGTATCGCGAGGATGGATCGCGCGATTTCGTTTTCAATATCGAACGCTCGGCTGCGGCGCGTTTCGGCTGGACGCCTGCGGTTGCGGCGCTGGCCGCGCGGGCGGGACATTTGCATGTCATGGGGTCGGCCCTGTCGATTTCCGGCGCGTGGGAGGTGATCCGGCAGGTGCTGGCGCAGGTCAAGGCGCGCGGTGGCACCCTGTCGCTCGACCCGAACCTGCGCAAAGAGCTGACACAGGACGTCGAAACGCGCGAACGCTTCCTGTGGCTGGTGGGGCAGGCCGACCTGCTTCTGCCCTCGGGCGAGGAGCTGGAAGATGCGGCGGGCGTGGCCGGAGAGGAGGCCGCTCTTGCCGCCCTGTTCGCGCGGGGCATCAAGGAGATCGTGCTCAAACGCGGCGAGGCAGGGGCAAGCTGCTTCCTGTCCGATGGCCGCCGCATCGATGCGCCGTCTTTCGTGGTCGATGCGGTCGATCCCACAGGGGCGGGCGACTGTTTCGGTGGGGCCTATCTGACCTGCCGCAGGCTCGGCCAGCCTGTGGAGAGTGCGCTTGACTATGGCTGTGCCGCAGGTGCGCGCAATGCCACTCTGCGCGGCCCGATGGAGGGCGCAGGCACCCGCGAGGAGCTGGATGCCTTTATCGCAACCACCCAAAGGAGAGCATCATGAATGTCATGCTGCAAGATCTGGCCCCGTCGCGGGCGGCGGGACATCCGGTCGGAATAAGCTCGATCTGTTCGGCCCATCCTGTTGTTCTGCGCGCGGCCCTGCGTCATGGCGCGCGGACACGGGCGACGGTTCTCATCGAGGCGACCTGCAATCAGGTCAATCATCTTGGCGGCTATACCGGTATGACACCGGCGGATTTCGCCGAAATGGTCTACCGGATCGCCGCCGAGGAAAACTGCCCCGAGGATCTGATCCTGTTGGGGGGGGACCATCTTGGCCCCAATCCGTGGCGCGACCAAGACGCGGAAACCGCGATGGCCGAAGCCGAGAAGATGGTGGCGGCCTATGTGGAGGCGGGCTTCCGCAAGATCCATCTGGACGCCTCTATGGGCTGTCGCGGCGAACCCGTCGCGCTGGATGACCATCAGACGGCGGATCGGGCCGCGCGTCTGGCGGCTGTGGCCGAAAGAACCGCGTCGGGTGCGGCGGGGCCGATGCCCCTTTATGTGATCGGCACGGAGGTTCCGCCTCCCGGTGGTGCCGATCACGCGCTGGAGGCCATCACCCCCACCGCGCCCGACGCGGCCAAGACGACCTTGGCCGTCCACCGCGAAATCTTCGCCGCCCGTGGTCTGGACGCGGCCCTGTCGCGCGTGATCGCGATTGTGGTGCAGCCGGGGGTGGAATTTGGCAATCATAACGTCATCGCCTATGACCCCGCACCGGCGAGGCCGCTGATCGATGTCCTGCCGGCGCTGGACGGGCTGGTTTTCGAGGCCCATTCGACCGATTATCAGGGGACCGCGCCCTTGGCACAACTGGTGCAGGACGGCTTTGCCATCCTGAAAGTCGGGCCGGAGCTGACCTTTGCGCTGCGCGAGGCGCTATATGCGCTGGATCTGATCGCCTCGGATCTGCTGCCCGACTATGGCGCGCGGCCTCTGAAAGTGGCGCTTGAGGCGCTGATGCTGGAAAAACCCGCTAACTGGGCGCGTCATTACGGCGGCAATGCGGCCGAGCAGGGTGTCTTGCGGCATTATTCGCTGTCGGATCGTATCCGCTATTACTGGGCCGAGCCGCAGGCACAGGCCGCTGTTGCCGCCCTTCTCGAGGCGCTGCAGGGGCAGGTCGTGCCGTTGCCGCTGATGTGGCAGCACCTGCCTGCCGCGACAGCTTTTGCCGACAGGCCGCTCGACCCCGAGGCGCTGCTTCTCTGGCGGGTCGAAGAGGTGATCCGCAGCTATCATACGGCCTGTGCCGTCTGAGGCCTGCCCGCTGCACGGCGCGCAAACGGGCGCCGCGCGGGGCTTTGTCATTTGCACAGGCACGGGGCTTGTGCCAACACCGCTTGATCCGCGTCCCGATCGGGGCGGAAAGGGAAAAACGTGGAGGAGATGAAGATGAGCAATGAACTAAGCGGCAAGGTCGCCGCAGTGACGGGTGCGGCCTCGGGGATCGGTCTTGCCAGTGCGCAGATGATGCTGGAGGCAGGCGCTACGGTGGTCTTTGTGGACCGTGACGGTGCCGCATTGAAGGCCGTGACCGAAAAGCTGGGCGAGAAAGCCCTGCCGCTGGTCATCGACCTGCTGGACCCCGAAAGCTGTGCCTCGCTTCTGTCGGGCGTGATGGAACTGGCGGGGCGGATCGATATTCTGCACTGCAATGCGGGCAGCTATATCGGCGGCGATCTGGTCGAGGTCACGGACCCCGCTGCGATTGACCGCATGCTCAATCTGAATGTGAACGCGGTCATGAAGAACGTTCATAACGTGATCCCTCAGATGATCGCGCAGGGCTGTGGCGATATCATCGTCACATCGTCGGTGGCAGGGCATACGGCTGTGCCGTGGGAGCCGGTCTATTCGGCCTCGAAATGGGCGATGACCAGCTTTGTCCAGACTATGCGACGCCAGCTGAACAAACATGGCATCCGTGTGGGCTCGGTCTCGCCCGGTCCGGTGGTTTCGGCCCTGCTGGCCGACTGGCCCGAGGAAAACCTACGCAAGGCCAAGGAAAACGGCGCGCTGATCGAGCCGTCGGATATCGCCGAGGCGATCCTGTTCATGCTGAGCCGTCCGCGCACGGTCACCATCCGCGATGTCGTGATTTTGCCCAGCAATTTCGATATCTGACAGGATCTCCCCGCCGCAGCCGTCATCCAGTTGCGGCGGGGACTGTCTTTCGGGCGCTCAACGATGCGTCAGCATATGCGGCACGAACACCGCATTGTTCTCGCTGTCGCGCAGCCATTCCGGTGCGACTTTCCAGAACCGGCGGATCGCGGGCGCGTTCAGTGCCCGTTCCGGCGTCTCCTCGCAGATCAGACGCCCTTCGGCCAGAAGAAGGGCATGGGTGCAAAACCGCGCGGCAAGGTTCAGATCGTGGAGCGACAGCACCACGGCAGTGCCGGTGCGTTCGGCGAAATCGCGCAGATAGCCAAGAACCGCCAGCTGGTGGTGCAGATCAAGCGCCGATGTCGGCTCGTCAAGCGCCATCACCCGTCCGCCCCGAAACAGCCGCTGCGCCAGCAGGACCCGCTGTTGCTGCCCACCCGAGAGTGCCGACATCGCCCGCGTTGCCAGATCCCCCAGCCCCAGACGATCCAGAAGGCTGCGGGCCTGTGTGACCGCCTGTTGCGGCACCCGCAGCCCCAGCCGTTCGCGCTGTCCCAGAATGACGCAGTCCAGCACGCTGAGTTCGGAGACGACCGCAAAGGCCTGCGGCAGGTAGCAGATGTCGCGCGGGCCAAGTTGCCTGCGCCCGTCAAGGATCTGCGCCCCCGCGGCCTTGCCCCGCGAAAGCGCCTGTAGCAACGTGGATTTGCCCGCGCCATTCGGGCCGAGAACGGCGGTCAGGCGACCGCAGGGCAGGCTGAAACGCATCGGGGCCAGAATGGTGCGTCGCCCGCGGGTTTGTTGCTCGAGGCTTGCATTCAGCATCCGCGATCTCCGTGACGCAGGATCACCACGGCCAGCATCGGAATGCCGGCAATGGCGGTGACGATGCCCACCGGAATGGCGGCACCGCTGGACAGAAGCTTGGCGGCCACCGATGCCGAACACAGGATCAGTGCGCCGATCACGGCGGCCAATGGCAGCCCGAAGCGGTGATCCTCGCCCACCATTGCCCGCGCCACATGCGGCGCGATCAGGCCGACAAAGCCGATGGTGCCGGTAAATGCCACGGCGGCGGCGGTGAGTGCTGCGGTCAACAGGAAGACCCGTCGCCGCAAGGCATCGGTGTCCAGCCCCAGACTTTCGGCATTGGCCTCACCCATGCGCAGCGTGGTCAGCGCCCATGTGTCTCTGGCGATAAAAGGCAGGCATAGCAGTACGATGCAGCCCGAGACTTTCACCGCCGTCCAATTCGCCTTCAGCAACGACCCGAACAGCCAGAACACGATTTGCTGCAAGACCTCCGGCGAGGCCATGAACTGCACAAGAGACAGCATCGACTGGAAGAAGAACAGCACCGCAATCCCCGCCAGCACGAGGAGCTCCGGTTTGGACCCCTTGAGCCGCGCGACGGCCCAGATCATTGCCGTAGCGCCGAGTGTCGCCAGAAAGGCGCAGGCCGGTGTCAGCAGCCAAGGCGGCACCGGCAGGGCAAGGCGGGTGCCGAACAGGATGGCCAGCGCCGCGCCGAATCCCGAGGCTGCCGAGAACCCTAGCGTGAAGGGCGAGGCCAGCGGATTGGCGAGGATGGTCTGCATCATCAGCCCCGAAATCCCCAAGGCCGCACCCACGATCAGCGCCAGCACGGTTTGCGGCAGCCGGATCTGGAACAGGATCACCGCCGACGCCCTGTCGGCCCCGTCCGGCCCGTCCAGCAGGGTCTGCCACAATTTGGCAGGCCCCATACCCGAGGGGCCGGTGCCCAGATCCGCCAGCACCAGAAGCCCCAGCACAACACAGGCAAGCCCCAATGCGAGGCGGCGCTTGCGGGCACGGATTTCCCATGCCCGCCAGACAGTTGTTGCCGCGCTGGTCATGGCATCTTCGTGATGAAGGTGCCCTGCGCCTCGATCGGCATCCAGTTATGATAATAGGCGCGCAGCTCTTCGGCAGGGTCGATATCGGCAAACAGTTTCGGATAGAGGGCTTTGGCAATGGCCCGCGCATAGACGAAATCCGACAGGGTGCGGTTGCCGCCGTGATAGATGCCATACACCTCATGCTGGCGCACTGCGGGCAGGTCGGACCAGCCGGGGCGGGTGAGATAGGCCGCCAGACGGGTCTGGGCCAAGGCCTCCTGTGCGCCGAAACCCAAGCTGACCGCCTGCGGTGCATTGCGCCATTCCGACCCTGCCAGCAAGATCACATCCGGTTGCTGGGCAAGGACATATTCGGGCGAAAGCGGCCCCCAATTCTCGATCTGCCCTTTGGCGATATTCTGGCCGCCTACCAGATCGATCACCCCCGCCCACATGCCGGAGCCATAGGAATTGCCAATGGTTTCCGGGCCTTTCTGGGCCAGTTCCACATAGATCTTCTTATGCGACGGGCCTGCTGTGGCAATGCGCGCCAGCGTGTCGCGGGTTTTCGTCTTGTAAAGATGCACAAGCCTCTCGGCACGTTCGGGCTGGCCCATGACAGCCCCGAGAACACGGGTCGAAAGGACATGGCGCTCCAATGTCTGAGCGTTGTAATCCAGCGCCACCACCGGAATGCCTGCCGCTTCGATCTGTGCCACTCCGGCCTGCCCCAAGGCGGCGGTCTGCCAGCTTGACAGGATCGCCACATCGGGGCGGGTGGCAATCAGCGCCTCGGCCGAGAGGGTGTTATCATCGGCATTGCCGAAATCCGGCACTTGTTCGAGGGCCGGAAACCTTGCGGTATAGGCCGCCCATTGGTTCGGGCGCCAATCGGCCCAGGGCGCGCGCGACAGAGCGACGATCTTATCGGCTGCGCCCGCACCGGCAACCGCCAGATAATCCTCGTAGTAAAACCCCAATGCGACACGTTCGGGCACATGTTCCAGATGGATTTCACGCCCGTCGAGATCGGTCACGGTGATGTCGGCCTGTGCCACCAGCGGGCAGAGGGCAAGTGCGGCAACCGCCGCAAAGAAAGTCGTTTTCATATTGAGTTCCAAACCTGTTGCGCAGACCCGCAGATCCGCATGCCAAAACCTGCCGCAGGGCCGCAGACCCGAAACGGCGGTGCCAGAAGACAGCGGAATGCCGCGCAGCACGGCCTTCCGCAATCAGGCGGCGCGCGGTGGTGCACGCGGCTGGACCGGCGCATACAGGCGCAGGATCACAGGCGGCGCGGGGGCAGGGTCGGGACGATAACGGCTGAATTCGGCGGTGCTGAACATCAATTCCGGCACGGCCTGCACCGCAGCCAGAGACAGCGACACGGCAAGGCAGGTCGAGACCTTATGGCGTTGCGGCGCGGGGGCATCGGGGTCTTTGACCGAGCCGTCAGGCAGCATCACCAGTTCTTTGGGGCCTTCGCCGGTGCACAGCACAAGCGTCGTGCCTTCCGCATCGGGGTTGCGCATCATGCCCTGCGGTACGATCCCCGAGAGAAACAGCGCGCAGAGCAGGCACAGACGCAGCAGCCAGACGCCCGCCCCCGCAGAACATGCGGAGCGGCCTCCTGGGGCGCGGGGCGGAGAAGATCGGCCGGACTGCATCATGGGGGCATCTATAGCGGGCAGGTGGGGCCGAGCAAAACGGTTTTTACCTGCCGGAGACTGTGACGGAGGGTGCAAAATGCCGCAGGGGATAAGGCGCGTCCCGAACTGGCCTGTCGAGCGCGGCTTCCGTCCGGACGGGGGCGACACGAAAAACGCGAGCCCTTCAGGGGGGCTCGCGCGGAGAGGTCTCAGACGTCTTGCGCCGGTTGTGCGGCAGGGGCTGCCGCGCTGGCCTCGGGCGGGGCAGAAGGTTTGGGCATCACCTCGTCGAACAGCCCGCTCATGCCCTTTTCCATATTCAGCCCGACCTGCTTGCCGATGCTGTCCAGCGCCGGAAGCTGGAAGGCCATCTTGCGCATCTCGTCAAAGGCCTGATTGACCAGCCCGTCACCGCCCGAGGCCTTGGCCCCTTCGGCCGCCGTGGACGCATTGCCCAGACCATCGACCTTATGGATGGTGATGCCGCCGATCTTCTCTGCGGGTTTGACCATCTCGGCCACGATCTTCGGCATCGCCTCCAGACGCGCCTGTGCCAGACGGTATTCGACAATGGCCTCCGACAGACCGTTCTCGGCCTCGGCCAATGCGCGGGTGCCTTCGGCCTCGGCCAGCTTGCGCGCGCGCATCCCCTCGGCCTCGGCCAGAGCCTCTTTCTTGGCGGCTTCGGCGCGGATGGTGATCTGGTCGGCCTCGGCCTGCGCCAGTTCGCGCATGGCGGCGGCGCGGTCATCTGCGGCCTCGCGTTCGGCCTTGGCGGCCACGCGGATCGAGGTTGCCTGACGCTCGGCCTCTTCCTGCGCGGCAAGAATGGTCAGGCGCTTCTGACGCTCACCCTCGGCCACGCGGCGCTCGGTCTCGATCGCCTCGGTCGCTTTGATAGCCTCGGCTTTGGCCAGATCGGCACGGGCGCGGGCCTGGCTTTCGGCCTCGGATTTCTCGGAGACGGCAATCTGGCGGTCCTGCTCGGCCACTTCGATGGCCTTTTCACGGGCGATACGGGCCTGTTGCGCGGCCATCTCGGCCTCTTCGTGCTGGCGGGCTTTCTCGGCCTCTTCGCGGGCGGCCAGCTCTTCCATCTTCACACGCTGGGCAACACGGGCCTCTTCCTGCTCGCGCTCGACCTCATAGCGTTTGACCTCCGCCTCCTGACGCGAGCGGGCGACCGCGACCTCGGCATCCGCCTCGATGGCGGCGCGCTGCTTGCGGCTTTGGGCGATGCGCTCGGCCTGGTTCTTCATCCCTTCGGCGTTGAAGACGTTATTCTCGTCCAGCCCGCTCAGCGGGGTCTGGTCCAGCGCGGTCAGTGAGACGGACTCCAGTTCAAGGCCGTTCTTGCGCAGATCCTCGGTAACGGTCTGCTGCACCTGCTGCACGAAATTGGCGCGGTTCTCATGCAGATCGTCCAGATCCATCTTGGCGGCCACGGCGCGCAGACCATCGACCAGCTTGCCTTCCACCATCTCGCGCAGGGCGCGTTCGTCAAAGGTTCGGTCGCCCAGCGTCTGGGCCGCGCGCGCGATGCCCTCTTCGGTGGCCTGAACGGTGACGTAGAATTCCACGCCCACATCGACCCGCATCCGGTCTTTGGTGATCAGCGCGGAATTGCCGTCACGACGCACTTCCAGACGGGTGGTGCGCATATTGATCCGCGTCACTTCATGCAGCACCGGAATGACCAGCGTGCCGCCGTCGATGATGACCTTGCGCCCGCCTGTGCCGGTTTTCACAAGGCTGACCTCGCGGGTCGAACGATTATACATCCGTGAGAAAATCATCGCGATCACCAGAAAGGCCACCACGATCAGTAGCACAGGGATCGCTACACCTAGAATGAGAGTCATTTAAACATTTCCCGTCTCTTACAAACTTTGACGGCAGAAAGCTCTGCCGGAATTTTACGCAATAGGTACCAGACGCAGATCGCCGCCCGGAAGTTTCAGAACCAGCACCTCGGTGCCTTGCGCGATGACATCGCTTTCCGATAGCGGTTCCAGCATGGCATAATGGGTGTTGCCGAAACTGTCGGTCACCCGCACCTGCGCGGGGCTGCCGCGCCGTGCCTCGCCCACCGTGACGACACCGCGCCGCCGCCCCAGACTGCGCTCCGAGATCGCGCTGGTTTCGTCGCGTGGCAGCAGACGGGCGATGACCGATGACAGCCCCCGCGTCAGCGTTAGGGCCGGAACCGCGATCACCGGCACGGCCAGAAGGCGCGGCATGGCCTGCCCGACGATCTGCCACAGGCCGGTCTGGACCGCCAGCCCGAGCCCCGCGAAGAGCGCGCAGAACAGGGTCAGCCAGATTGTGAGCGGCAGTTTGTTCAGCCCCAGCATATCGGTCATGATACCGCCCGCAGAGGGTGTGGCCTCCAGGGCGGCAGGCGAATGGCCGTCAAACGCGCCTTCGATCTGGACCGCGACCTCGGTAGGCAGATCAAGCTCGGCGGCAATTTCGGGGGCGCTCAGTCCGATCAGGTCGGCATCGGCCTCCATATCCAAAGCCAGATCGCCGCTGTCACCCGTTGTCGACAGGCCGGTGAGAAGCATCACCACCTCAAGCAGGAGAAGGGCCACCACAAGGCCTGCGGCAATCAAAAACGGGGTAAGCCCCGGATCATAGAGTAAAGTCATGGATACAAAAGCCAGAAGAGTTGTGCGGTACAATTGCGAAAGATGCCCGCGGGTTCAAGGCAAAACTCTGGCAGGTCACGGGCGGGTTTCCGCCTTTGGTAGAACACAAGGCCATCCGCTCATCCCATGCGGGCCAGAAGCGCGCAGAGGCGGCGAGCCGCGTCCCCAAGCGTATCCTCGTCAAACCCCGCATAGCCCAGAAGCAGGGCTTCTGGTCCGTGCGGCAGGCTGCAATGATCGGAGAGGGCGGCCACGCATAGCCCTGCCCTGGCGGCCTCGGCACTGATCTCGCGGTCGCTGACCCGCCCTTGCAGCTTTGGTCCGAGCCCCGCGCAAAGATGCATCCCGCCCGCATCGGGCGCGAGCTCTACAAACCCCTGCGCCGGTGCCATCGCAGAAAGCAGATAGGCCTGCCGGCGCGCATAAACCCGTCGCATCCGGCGCAGATGCAGCGCGAATTCACCGCTCTCCATGAAACTGGCGAGCGCGGGCTGCGGGGTCAGCGAGGCCTGCCCTCCGACCGCGTCGAAATAGGCCGCGATCTGTGGCAGCATGCGCTGGGGCACCACCATATAGCCGATCCGCAGGGCGGCGCTGAGCAGTTTCGAGAAACTGCCCAGATACAGGACATTCTCCAGCCGGTCGAGCCCCGCCAATGCCGGCAGCGGCTGGCCACGATAGCGGAATTCGCTGTCATAATCATCCTCGATCACCACCCCGCCGGAGCGACCGGCCCATTCCAGAAGCGCCAGCCTGCTGGACAGGGGCATGCTGCGGCCCGTCGGGTAATGGCGCGAAGGCGTCACTATCGCGGCTCTGGCGCGGGCGGGGATCTGCGCGGGGTCCAGCCCCTCGGGGCCGATGCGGACCGGATGGGCGCGCGCTCCGCACGACATCAGGGTGCGTGCCATTTTCGGCCAGCAGGGATCTTCGATGGCCACGGTGGTTTTGGGCGGCAAAAGCGCGCGGAAGATGATCTCGAAGGCGTCGCGCGCCCCCGAGGTGATCACCACCTGCTGCGGGTCGCAGGCAAGCTGACGCCATGCCAGAAGGTGATCGGCGATTGCAGCGCGCAGCGGATACCACCCCAGCGGGTCGGGGCGGGCCAGCAGATCGGCCGAGGGCGCGCGCCAGGCGCGGTCCAGATGACGCGCCCATTGGGCATGGGGCATCAGGGCCGGATCGGGCAGGGCGCTTTGAAAGGGTCGCCAGCTGGCGACCGGTGCGGGCGGGTGACGCGGCACGCTGGCCACCCGTGACAGATGCGGCAGTTCCTGCGCGACAAATGTGCCTGCCCCCTGTCTGGTGACCAGATAGCCCTCGGAAATCAACTGGTCATAGACAATCTGCACTGTCGTACGCGAGACCGATAATTCGGCCGCCAGAACGCGGCTTGCCGGAAGCCTGACGCCGCAAAAGGCGTTGGAGGACAGGATCTTGCGCCGTAGCCCGTCCAGAAGCTGGGCCTGCAGGCTTTCGGCGGCCGCAGGGTCCAGCAGCAGTGCAAACAGGGCGCTGTCCAGATTGGATTGATATGATTTACCGGAATTGGCCATTTATAAAATACCAATATGCCGCCAGACCTGAGGCGGCAAGTTCAATTTCGGATCTCTTCCCATGTCAGATACCCTGCCCGTCACCGAGCGCACCCGCCTTCGCCGCAGCCATGAGCGCGGCTGTTTCGACCGCGAGGCCATTTATGCCATCCTTGACGCGCAGCCGATGTGCAGTGTCGGCTATGTAATTGATGGAAAACCCTTTGTTACGCCCACGCTGCAATGGCGCGAGGGCAATCATGTCTACTGGCATGGCTCCTCTGCCAGCCGTGCGCTGCGCCATTCCCGCGATGCCGACGTGTGTCTGAGCGTCGCCATTCTGGACGGGTTCGTGCTGGCGCGCTCGGGGATGCACCATTCGGTCAATTCGCGCTCGGTCACGCTATACGGGCGGGCGTTCAAGGTGGAAGACCCTGCCGAGAAGCACGCGAAACTGGGGCGCTTTGTCGATACGCTCTTTCCGGGCCGTTATGGCACCCTGCGCCCCGATCATGCGCAGGATCTGAAGGCGACGATGGTGCTGGGGCTGGAGATCGCCGAGGGCAGCGCGAAGACGCGGAGCGGCGGTCCGAAGGACGAGGATGCCGATTACGAGCTGCCGATCTGGGCGGGCGTCCTTCCGGTGCGCAGCGTGGTGGGGGCCCCCGAACCCGATCCGCGCAATCTGCCGGGGGTCGAGATGCCAGCGCATGTGAGGGGGTTCCGGCTCTGAGCTTTGGGCCCGCCTGCCGGTTACGGATCGCGGCGGGCCTGAGGACGCATTTTGGTGAGCCACTGCGGAAGCCTCTTGCCGGACAGGGGGGCGCATTGTAGCGAACGGGAATGCAGATCGATATTGATATTGACGATTCCCGCTGGGCGGAGCTCGGGCTTGAGGCGCTTTGTGAAAAGGCGACAGGGGCCGTATGCGCGGCGCTTGGTCTTGAGGCTGACCTTTGCGAGCTGTCGGTGCTGGGCTGCGATGATGCCCGCATCAAGGAGCTGAATGCGGAATTCAGGGCAAAGGACAAGGCCACCAATGTGCTGAGCTGGCCTGCCGAAGAACGGGGGGCCGAAACCGAGGGCGATGTGCCACAGGTGCCGGAGCCCGACATGTTCGGCACGATTGCGCTGGGAGATCTGGCTCTGGCCTATGAAACCTGCATCCGTGAAGCCACAGAGCAGCAGAAATCCGCGCAAGATCACGTTCTTCATCTGATTATTCACGGGTTATTGCATCTTTTGGGCTACGATCACGTGAGGGATGCAGATGCGGTCTTGATGGAAGCGCTGGAAATCCGCATCCTTGAAAAGCAGGGTATCGCAAACCCATATGAATTTTGAGGCCGCCACGCGCGGTGTAATTTTGGAAAGGACGAATGGGACAGGCCGCTGACGGAGCTCTCTCCGCCGACAGCCCGGTTTCCGAAGAGGAACCGGGAGAAAATTCCGAACCCCGATCGCGGGGTTTTCTTGGACGTTTGTTCGGGGGCTCTGCCGCGGTCGAAGACGCGGTGTATGACGAACCTGCGCAAACACCGCAACACGCCCCGCTTGGCTTGGGCAATCTGCGCCGCATGCGTGTCGGCGATATTGCCATTCCCAAAGTCGAAATCGTGGCCGTTCCGGACGATATCCCGCCCGCAGAACTGGTCGCTGTTTTCCGCGAACATGGTTATTCCCGCCTGCCGGTTTTCCACGAGACATTGGACCAGCCTCTTGGCCTGATCCACCTCAAGGATCTTGCCTTGCAATACGGGTTCAACGACCATCAGCCCGATCATGTGGTGATGCAGGATCTGATGCGCCCGCTGCTTTATGTGCCGCCCTCGATGCCGATCGGGGTGCTTTTGCAGAAGATGCAGGTGCAGCGCATCCATATGGCTCTGGTGATCGACGAATATGGCGGGGTGGACGGCCTTCTTACGCTGGAGGATCTGATCGAACAGGTCATTGGCGAGATCGAGGACGAACATGACGAGGTCGAAGGCGGAATGTGGCGGCAGGAAAAGCCCGGCCAATGGGTCGTGCTGGCCCGTGCGCCGCTCAGCGATTTCGAGGCCGAGATCGGGCATGTGCTGGCCGATCCCGAAGAAGAGCAGGAGATTGACAGTCTGGGGGGGCTGGTCTTCATGCAGATCGGGCGTGTTCCGGCACGGGGCGAAGTGATCGTGGCCGAAAGCGGGGTCGAATTCGAAGTGCTCGATGCCGACCCGCGCCGCATCAAACGCCTGCGTGTGCGCCTGCCCGGAGTGGCTCCGGCAGAGTGAATGTGCTGGATTAAGATCGGCAGGTAAGGTCAGGATTTCTTGCGTATTTTCGGTTTCATGAGATCTCCGGCCCGACCGGTCTGGAACGTGTTGGGTCTGGCCTTTGTGGCCGGTTGTGGCATCGGTCTGGGGCAGGTTCCTGTGAGCCTGTGGCCGGTGGCAATCCTCGCTTTGGGGCTGCTGCTGCGCTTTCTGTCGCGCCAGCGCCCCGCCCATGTCGCTTGGGCCGCCTTCATGGCGGGGGTCGGCCATACCTGTGTGACGATGTACTGGATCACCGAGCCGTTCTTTGTCGAGCCCGAGGTTTTCGGCTGGATGGCCCCTTTCGCGCTGGCGCTGATGGGGGCGGGGTTCGGGGCGTTCTGGGCGGCGGGGGCCGGTCTGGGGGCGCGGCTCGGGCATGGGCCGGTGACACGGGCTTTGGGGATTGCGCTGGGGCTGGGGCTGACCGATGCGATCCGCAGCTACGCGTTCACCGGCTTTCCCTGGGTGCTGTTCGGCCATATCTGGATCGGAACGCCGGTGGCGCAACTGGCCTCTCTTACAGGGCAACTGGGGCTGAGCTGTGTCACCCTGCTGCTGGCGGTCACGCTGTCTTTCCCGGGCCGCTACAGGGCGGGCAAAGGGGGCTTGGGCGCGGGGCTGTGTCTGTGGCTGGGCGCGGCGGCGATCTGGGGCTGGGGGCAAGCGCGACTGGCCACCCCTGTCGACTATCCCGCCCGCCCCGCCGAAATCCGCATTGTCCAACCCAATGCCGAGCAGAAGCTGAAATGGCTGCCAAAATATCGCGCCCTGTTCTTCCAGCGCCTGCTGGACCAGTCCTCGGCCCCCGCCAAGACGCCGCTGGATCTGATCGTCTGGCCCGAGACCTCGGTGCCCTTCTTGCTCAACTGGCCCGGCGATGGGCTGGAGATGGTGGCGCAGTCGGGCAAGGGGGTGCCGATTGCGCTGGGGATCCAGCGCAGTGACGGGGACCGTTATTACAATTCCCTTGCCGTGCTGGACGGGCAGGCAAGGATCACCGCGCTTTACGACAAGGTGCATCTGGTGCCGTTCGGGGAATATATCCCCTTCGGGGATGCATTGGCGAAGCTGGGGATCAGCGCCTTTGCCGCGCAAGAGGGCAATGGCTATTCGGCAGGGCGCGCCGAAACCGTGCTTGATCTCGGACCGGCAGGGCAGGTGCAACCGCTGATCTGCTACGAGGCGGTGTTCCCGCAGGATATCCGCCATGCGCCCGAACGGCCCGACTGGATCATGCAGATCACCAATGATGCGTGGTTTGGCCAGCTGTCGGGGCCGCGCCAGCATCTGAGTCTGTCCCAGATGCGCGCGATTGAATTCGGGCTGCCGGTGGTGCGCGCGGCCAATACCGGCATTTCGGGGCTTATCGACCCCTATGGGCGCCTGCGGGAGCGCATCGGTATGAACCGCGAAGGGCATCTGGATGTTGCCGTGCCTAAGGCCTTGCCCGTAACGGTTTATGCCCGTCTGGGGGATTGGCCCAGCATCACGGCGATGCTTGTGGCTTTACTTCTCTTAAGGGGTTTTGGGCTAATTATCGTTGACCGGCCCCGCGCAGAGGTCTAGGCAACGGTATCGAACCATCACAACGGCTTCCTGGCGTGGTGGGGATATAACCAACGGAGCACGTCTTTCATGACACGTAAGAACTATATTTTCACCTCCGAGTCGGTCTCCGAAGGCCACCCGGACAAGGTATGTGATCGCATTTCCGACGCCATTCTGGATGCGTTTCTCTCGGAAGAGAAAAACGCGCGGGTCGCTTGCGAAACCTTCGCCACCACCAATCAGGTTGTTGTTGGCGGCGAGGTCGGGCTGACCGACAAAGCCAAACTGGCGCTTTATATGGAAAAGGTTGATGGTCTTGTGCGCGATTGCGTAAAAGACATCGGCTATGAACAAGACGAGTTCCATTGGGCCACTTTGAAGGTCGCCAATTTCCTGCATCCGCAATCGGCGCATATCGCGCAGGGCGTGGATAAGGATGGCGCGGGCGATCAGGGGATCATGTTCGGCCATGCGGTCGACGAGACCCCCGAGCTGATGCCGGCGCCCATCCATTACAGCCACGCGATTCTGCGCCGTCTGGCGGAGGCCCGTAAATCCGGTGCCGAGCCGACCCTGCGGCCCGATGCCAAATCCCAACTCTCGGTGCGCTATGAAAACGGCAAACCGGTCGGGGTGACCTCGATCGTGCTGTCGACGCAGCATGCAAGCGAAAGCCAGAGCTCGGATGATATCCGCGCGATTGTCGAGCCCTATATCCGCGAAGTCCTGCCCGAGGGCTGGATCTCGCCCGAGACCGAATGGTGGGTCAACCCGACCGGTACCTTCGTGATCGGGGGCCCCGATGGGGATGCGGGTCTGACAGGGCGCAAGATCATCGTGGATACCTATGGCGGCGCGGCCCCGCATGGGGGCGGTGCCTTCTCGGGGAAAGACCCGACCAAGGTGGACCGTTCGGCGGCCTATGCCGCGCGCTATCTGGCGAAAAACGTGGTGGCGGCCGGGCTTGCGCGCAAATGCACCATCCAGCTGAGCTATGCGATCGGTGTGGCCAAGCCGCTTTCGGTCTATGTGGACACTTTCGGCACAGGTCAGGTGCCGGACGAGGTGATTGAACAGGCGCTGGTGCAATGTATGGACCTGACGCCTCTGGGCATCCGCACCCATCTGGATCTGTGCAAACCGATCTATGCCCGCACGGCAGCCTATGGTCATTTCGGCCGCGCGCCCGAAGCCGATGGCGGTTTCAGCTGGGAAAAAACGGACCTTGTCGAGGCGCTCAAGAAGGCGGTTTGATCTTTGGTCGGGAAAGACGCTAATAAAACGCGCCTCCAATGTGGGGCGCGTTTTTATTAGGATGATTACATGATCAACGATTTGACCAAGTTGATGGAAGCCATGCGGACGCCGTTCTTCCCGAAGGAGGACATGTCCGCGCAAAAACGGCGTCTGGAGGACGAACAGCGGCTACGGACCCTGTTTGCAGACAGCTCTCCCGCAGCCAGCAAGGGCCGGTATTCCGCCTTCGAATTGGAACTCCATCACCGCTACCACCACTATGGCGAGCGGGCGGTCGCGTTGCTGTCTGCTGTGATTATGACCGATGAAGTCTGCGCGATGCTGTTTCGGGCGGGGCGATACCCCGACATGCCCGAGATCGAGAGCGATACCGCGGAAAGCTTCCTTGCGGATTTCGAGGCTTGTCTGGCCGAACCGCTCGCGCATCTGTTGTCGCTCGAGCCTGCACCCGATCTGAACTGGCTTCTTTGCGATCTGTTCGACTGGCCGCAGCGGCCGCAGACAGATCCGCTTGAATTCGCCCCCGAGCGCATCAAACCTCTGGCCGAGCAGTTTATTGCCCGCTTCCCGCGTCACGGCGGCGAGGCTCTCAGCCAGTTCTTCAACCAGCTGCCGGACGAGATTGCGATTGATCTGGTGCTGGATGTCGAGGTGGAAGACGCCGCGCTTGCGTGGCTTCGGCTCGAACTGGCCGATTTTGCCCTGCTATACGAAGCATACGAGGCGGAAAACTGCGATCTTCCGGGCTATTGGATCGTGCATCAGAGGCCTTGGGCCCTTTCGCAATTCTGGCCGCGTTCGTCGTCTGGCAGGATGGATCTGCCCGACGATGTGTCCGGTCTGTGGTTCCGCAAGGTGCCGGAGGCGGGCCTGCCTGCGGCCCATTTCATCCTGTGGCATCTGGTCGAGACGCGGCCCTATTGTGCCGAAATGCAGGCCTCGTCCGAGCACGTTGCCCATCTGGTGGTGCATGACGCGGACGTTTATCATATGGCGCTCGAGGAGGCCTTTGCCGCCTATGATCCCTCGCTCCCCGAGGAGGAGGCGTTTGAGCGGGCCTTTGCCGCGATAGACGCCCTGCCGCATCCCGAACCTGTGGCCGAACCGGTTTCCGTGCCCCCAACACCGGCGGCGCGGTCCAGACCGGATCGCTCCTCCCCCCGTCTTATCTGGCTGGCCCTGCTGGCCGTAGGCTGCCTCGCCCTGGCGCTGGCGCTTCTGTCCGTGAATT
>NZ_JBXXRY010000003.1:0-430000 GCF_057380695.1 Thioclava sp. NS-SX20
CACGTTATTTCGGGTCTTTCGGGAATTCCCGTATGGCGGGAGCCATGCCGCCCATGCTTGCGCGCTTGGATTTTATGGGTTCTAAGGCGGTTATGACACATGTCCCATCAGATCCCTTCATGCCGCCCTTGCCGCAGGGCGGTTTCCGTTTTGTCGCTCTGGATGTAGAGACGGCGAACCGTGATCGCAGCAGTATCTGCCAGATCGGGCTGGCCTTCGTGCATCCGGGTGTGGCCCCTGCCAATAAGATCGAGACATGGTCCTGTTATATCGATCCGGCAACGGCGGACTGGTCGTGCAGCTGGGTGCACGGGATTACGGCCCAGACCGTTCTCGGGGCGCCGTCTTTCGCGCAGGTGATCGAGATCTTGCGACCCGCGTTACAGGGGCTTGTGATCTATCAGCATTCCGGTTTCGACCGGAGTGCCATCGGGCGGGCCAGTCTGCAGGCGCAGTTGCCCGCGCCTGATTGGGAATGGCGCGACAGTGTGATCGTGGCGCGTAAGGCCTGGCCGCAGCTCAAGGGACGGGGCGGCGGGCACGGGCTTGCCTCGCTGAAAGACCATCTGGGGCTGAGTTTCGTGCATCACGATGCGGGCGAGGATGCACGGGCGGCGGCTCTGGTGGTTTTGCATGCCGAAGCCAAGACGCCGGTCATGGCGGGATGATCCGCGCGGGGGCGGGGCGCTGTGTCGCGGGGTACGCGACGGCCGTCGGGGGCACTTGCTATGTGGCGAGCTTGCTTTTAGGGTTCGCGGCGATTGCTAGGCTTTATTGAGAGGTGGCCGTCTGGTCCTGTTGTGGTGCAGGTCCGGTTGCCTTGGATTTGATGGATACCCCGATGGATCTGCCCGAACCGTTCCGTTCTGAAGACGAAATGTCGGATAAAACCCAGCCGCCCATCCGTTTCTTGCGTTTTGATACCCCTGCCGAACTCTACGGGGCCGAACCCTATCTTACACGGATGACCCAGCTTCGGCCCGGAGCCGAGGAAACCGGATTGAATTTCCTGTTGCGGCTGCGCGGCTCCACCACGCCGGAAGAGGCCGTGATTTATACGGCGTTTGCGGCGGTGCCCCATCTGGTGGTCTGGTGGGCCTATGAGTGCCTGCGCCGGACCCTGCCCGAGCCCACCGCGCCGGACCGCGCCATTCTGGCGCTGGTGGCCGATTGGACGCGCTCTTCGGATGCGACCAACCGCTGGCGGGTGATGCAAAGCGCGCTTTTTGCGCCGGTGCGTAGTCCGGCGGTCTATCTGGGTCTGGCTGTCGGCTGGTCGGGCGGTGCCATTGCGCCCAATGATCCGGCCCCCGTCCCCAGCCACCGGATGCCGCAGGCGATCAATGCCGCCATCCTGTCTGCCGTTGCCATGCAGGATCTGCGCGACCGCCCGATCCTGCTTGCGAAGATCATTGACGAGGCCGCGCGCCTTTTTGCGGCACATTGACGCCATGGCCCGGCCCCTGTCCGTCTCTCGCCCCTGTTTTGTTAAAGCTGTTCAAACCCGATGACCCTGATCCTAACTCTCGAGAATGTCGATCATCTTGACACTGGCGGACCGGTTTCCCTGCCGCTGGATGGCCGCGAGCTGCATGTGGGGCGGCGCAATGCGATGGATTGGGTGCTGCCCGACCCCTCGCGCCTGATTTCCGGCCATCACTTCACGTTGCGGATGGAAAACGGGCAGTATTGGCTGATCGACATGTCCACCAACGGCACCTATCTGCAGGGGCAGTCGCATCGTCTGCAGGCACCGCACCCGCTACGGGCAGGCGAGCGCTTTCTGGTCGGGCGCTATGTCATCGTGGTGCAGGAACAGGGCGCAGCGCTGCCGCCCTCTACGGGCCATGCGATGCCCGCCGCCGACCCCGCAGCGCCGGCGCCGGATGACCCTTGGGATTTCGGTTTCGCACCGGCCGTTGCGGCCACGCCTTTGGCGCCCGCATCGCGTTCGGGCGATATCGACCAGTCTCTGGGCGGCTTCGTGCCGCTCGCGTCTCCTGCACCGCAGGCGCAGCCGCAAGGCTGGCCCGCGCCCATGCCCATGCCGGCCTTCCCGCAAGGCCCGGAGGGGGCGGCACCGCGCCCCGATCCGATCCCGCCGCTTTCGCCACCGGAATTCATGTCCGGTGCCGGTCCGCAGGGTGGCCCGCCCAATGCGCCCGAACCGCGGCCTTTCGTGCCGCAGCGCAGTGCCGAAGCGCCGCCCCGCGATCAGGGGCAGGATATTCTGCAGGCCTTCTGCGAAGGCGCAGGGCTTGACCCGGAGCTTGCCAAAACAACCGATCCGCTGGCCTTGGCGCGCAGCCTTGGCGAGGCCAGTCAGGTGTCGACCGCGCTGATCATGGCCATTTTGCGCGAACGCGCGCATGTCAAACAGTTCACCCGCTCCGGAGAGCGCACCATGCGTGCCGCAAGCGGGAATAACCCGCTGAAATTCATCCCGAATGTGGATGAGGCGGTGACGGCGCTCTTCTTGCAGCCGCGTGACGGTTTCCAGAGCGGTGCCGAAGGTGTGGGGGCGGCGCTGCGGGATATCCAGCGCCACCAGCAGGCCATTTTTGCGGCCTTGCAGCCCGCGCTGAGCGCCGTGCTCAAGGATCTCTCGCCCGAAGAGGTGGAAGAGGGATTGCAGGGGGGCATCCTGCCGGGGGCGCGCAAGGGACGGGCATGGGATGAATATGTGTCCCGCTGGGACAAACGTGCGGCAAGTGGCGAGAACGGAATGCTGGATGTCTTTCTGGAGGCTTTCGCGCAGGCCTATGCGCAGGCTCATAGCGATCATGGCTAAGGCGGGTCTTGGCCATCCGGTCCGCAACTCTATTCTGGGAGAGCGATCATGAATATGGAAAAGCTGCTGACCCCCGTCAGTGCAGAGGCCCCTTGCGGTGCCGATCTGAGCGCGTTGATGGATCCGGATTACGACGAGTATTATTTCGGCGCGCTTGGCCGGTTGCCAGATCGTTACTTTGTGCCCGGTGTCTCGCGGCCCGATGGCAGTTTGTCGCCGGATCGGGTTTTCGACCCCTCGGAAGTGGATCTGGCCGCCGAGCTGAAACAGATCGACACATTGCTGGCGCGCAGCCGCGACCTGCGGCTTCTGGTGCTGCGCGTGCAATGGCAGGCGCTGGCCGGTCGTTTGCTGGATCTGCCCGAGACCTTCGAGACAATCGCCGCCCTGATGAAGACTTTCGGCGACGATCTGCACCCCTCGATGCAGGACGGGCCAAGCGAACGGCGCGAGGCGCTGAATGATCTGGCGGCGCCGGTGACGATGGTGCAGGCGCTGCAATTTGCCGGTCTGACCGGCTCGACCGAGGTCACTTTGCGCAAGTTGCGCGTGGCCTCGGGAGAGCTGACCGCGTTGCAGAACGAACAGGATCTGGATGGCGAGGCCATGACATCGCTGCTGGCCGATGCCGGTCAGGCCTCGCGCGTCGAAAAAATCGCGGATGCCGTGGATCGGGTGTTGGCCGCCATTGCGGAAATCAGCGCGGCCAGCCTGCGCGGCAGCCATCCGATCACGCTGGGATTAACGCCGCTGACGGCGGTGCTGACGCAGATTTACGATGTTCTGGCCCATGCCCGTCCGGGAATGGTGCGCCGCGCCGATCAGGACATCGCGCAGGCGGCAGCGGAGCCCGCGCCGGAGATCGCCGATCCGGCACCACAACCGGTTCCGTCCGCGCCCGTCAACCCTGCGGCGGGGCCACGGGTGGAAAGCCATGACCATGCGCGGGCGGTTCTCGAGAAGGTCGAGCAATATTACCGCCAGTCCGAACCCTCATCGGCGGCGCTGGTTCTGGTAACGCAGGCGCGGTTGCTGATCGGGAAATCGCTTCTGGAGGCCATCGAGACCCTGATGCCCAACCGTCTGTCCGAGGCGCATATCGATTTTGGTCCGGCAACGGGCTTCGTGCTCGATAGTGCAAGGCTGCAAAAACTCAGCGCCACATTGCCCGAGGCGGCGGTGGCCGAGAAAAAGCCGCCCCTGCCTGCCGTGGCCGATATCCTGGATGGGCAGAAAGCCGCCGAAGCCATTGCGGCGGTCGAGGCGTATTTCCGCCGAAGCGAAAAATCGAGCCCCGTGCCCCTACTCCTTGCCCGAGCGGCAAGCTATATAGGACGGGACTTTCAGGGAATCCTGAAGGAATTTCTAACGAAAAAAGCAGACGGGTAGGAAATTATACGTTTCAAATCAAATTTTTCGCAGAAACTTCATGCTGTCTGCCTAAACAGAGATTGACAAGAAACGCCTCTCGGGGTTCTTACTCACTACATTAATTAATTATCAAGGAGTTGGTTTTCCATGGCTTCAGATTCTGGTTCCAATTTTGTAAAGCGCAACCGTCCGCCGCGCGTTCAAATTCAGTATCAGGATCCCTACGACAGCGAGAAAATGGTCGAGTTGCCGTTTGTCATGGGGGTGATGTCTGATCTGTCAGGCAACAATCCCGGCGTGGAAAAACCTGCTGTTGAAGATCGTGGCTTCTCGGATGTGACCAGCGCGACGCTTGATGACTATATGGGTTCGGTCAAACCGGGCGTCAGCTTCGTCGTCAAAAACACTCTGGACCCGAACTCCACCGACCGTATGGGCGTAAATCTGCAATTCGAGAAAATGGACGATCTCGAACCGGCTGCGATCGCCCGTCAGGTTCCGGCACTGAACAAGCTGTTGCAGGCGCGCGAGCAACTGGCCAACCTGCAGCGCTATCTTGCCGCGAAACCCAAGGCGCAAGAGCATATCCAGCGCCTTCTCGAAGACCCCGAACTTCTGGCCGCGCTGGCAGATCGTGCAGAGCGCGAGGCTGCCGAAGCGGACGCAAAATCCGGAGATGACGCGCAATGACTGATTCCCTTCAGGCCCAAGGCGGCCAGCCCGCCGCAGCTCTTGACGAGCTCTCGGAGTTCTCCGACATCCTCAAGCAGACCATCAAACCGCGCAGCGAAGTGGCCGCGCGCGAGGTGGATAATGCAGTGGGTGCGCTTGCGCGTGAGGCGCTTCTTTCGCAGGATCTGATCTCGGAAGATGTGGTTGATACGCTGGATGCGATGATTGCCAAGCTCGACGAGCAGCTGAGCAATCAGGTCAACGAGATCATGCATGCGGAAGAGTTCCAGAAGATCGAGTCCGCATGGCGCGGTCTGGCCTATACGGTCAATAACTCCGAAACCGATGCCTCGCTGCGGGTGAAGGTTCTGAACATGTCCAAACCGGAACTGCAGGCGATGATGCGCCGCTATCCGGGTGCAAAATGGGACAAGTCGCCGCTGTTCAATGCGGTTTACGAGCAAAATCTCGGCACGCTGGGCGGCAAGCCCTTCGGCTGTCTGATCGGGGATTACTACTTCGATCATTCCTCGCCGGATGTGAATCTGCTCAATTCGCTGGGCAAGATTTCGGAGGCCGCCCTTGCGCCCTTCATCTCTGGCACGGCCCCCGAGCTTCTGGGTCTTGATAGCTGGAACGAGATCGGCACCCCGCCGGATCTGTCCGAGGTCTTCGAGACCCCCGAATATGCACAGTGGAACAGCCTGCGTGACAGCGAGAATTCGCGCTTTCTCGCGCTGGTGGCCCCCCGTGTTCTGGCGCGCGAGCCCTATGGCCCGAACTCCAATTCAGTTGTTGAAGAGTTCAATTTCGAAGAAGAAACTGACGGTCATGACGGCAAGAAATATGCCTGGATGAACGCGGCCCATGCGATGGCGACCAATATCAACCGCGCCTTCAAGGAATACGGTTGGACGGTGCGTATTCGTGGTGTGACTTCGGGTGGCGAAGTGGCAAACCTGCCGACCCATCTGTTTGACACCGGGGACGGCTCGAAGGACATGAAATGTCCGACCGAAGTGTCGATCACCGATCGTCGCGAGGGCGAGCTGTCGAAAGCCGGTCTGATCGGGCTGATCCATCGTCAGCATACCGACAAGGCCGCCTTTATCGGTGCGCAATCGCTCTATCGTCCGAAGACCTATGTCGATGACCTTGCAACGGCCTCCGACAATATGTCTTCGCGCATTCCCTACATCTTTGCTGTGTCTCGGTTTAGCCATTACCTGAAGGTGATGGTGCGCGATAAAATCGGGACAAGCCCCGACCAGCTTCAGCTGCAAAAACAGCTGCAGGCCTGGATCAACAAATATGTTTCGGGCAATCCTGAAAGCGCGAGCGAGCTTGAAAAAGCCCGTAAACCGCTGGCAGGTGCAAAGGTGGAGGTCGTCGAAGACGAGCTCAACCCCGGCTATTACCAGGGTAAGTTCTACCTTCGGCCTCACTTCCAGCTGGAAGGCATGGATATCGGCATGTCGCTGGTATCGAAGCTGCCGGCAGGGAAGTAAGCATCGCACAAAACCAAGTTTTTCTGAAAGCGCAGCAAACTAGGAGACCGCGCTATGGCAATTGATTGCTTTTTGAAACTCGAAAACAACATCAAGGGCGAGTCCCATGATGACAAACACAAAGACTGGATCGACGTCCTGTCGTGGAACTGGGGCCTGAGCCAATCCGGCACCACCCACCAAGGCCACGGTGGCGGCGGCGGTAAAGTCGATGTTCAAGACATTACCATCACCAAATACGTCGATGCGGCAACCCACGACCTGATCAAGCGCTGCTGCTCGGGCGAGCACATCACCGGCGGTCAGCTGGTCGTGCGTAAATCGGGCGGCACCGCACCGGTGGACTACCTGAAAATCGACCTCAAAGACGTGATGATCACGTCCTACCTCACCGGTGGCACCAAGGATGGTCTGGACCGCGTTCAAGAGACGCTGACCCTGAACTTCCGCGCCTTCCAAGTGACCTACACCATGCAGGAAGAAGATGGTGGCGCAGGTCCGGAAAGCGCAGCCGGTTGGGAAATCGCAGAAAACATCGAGTGGTCGGCCTAATCCGCCCATTCGGATCTGTGATCCAGATCACTGCGGGAGCCGGCTTGTCCGGCTTCCGCTTTCTGACGCTCTGGCAGGCCTTCTGGGGTGGGCCGGACTGTGCGAAGGGGACGTGTGATGGCCGCCCGTGATCCAGCGCAGCCGAAATCCGGTTTCAAACACTGGAACGGACATGAACGCGCCAAAATCTCGATCTTTCAGGTGTTCCGCTCGGCCTTCGAGGAACATGATGCCCGTCGTGCCAACGGTCCGGCGCAGGGCGGCGAGGTTGAGGTGACCCAGCGTTCGAAGCCCCGCCGCGAAGGGGTGTCTGCCGATCAGTTGCGTCGCCATCTCAAAAGCGATCTCGACGCGCTTCTCAACACGATCCGTCTGGATGCCGCACAGGATCTGGACGACGCCCCCTATGTGGCCGATTCGATCCTGAATTACGGGTTTCGCGACCTGTCTTCCGTGTCGCTGGCCGAATTGCAGCGGCAGGATCTTGTGCAATCCATTCGTGAAAGCCTTCTGCGCCACGAGCCGCGCCTTCTGGCCGAAAGCCTGCATGTGCGCGTGGTGGAGCCCGATGGCAATGCCCGCCAGCGGCTGTCCATTTCGGTTGAGGCCGAGATGGCGGGGGATCCTGTCGATATTCCGGTCGATTTCGATGCCGAGGTCGATCTCGGATCGGGCAATATGAAGATGTCGACGCTCAGGGTGAAAGCATGAACCGCGCGTTCCGTGACGCCTATAACCGCGAACTGGCGCTGCTGAAGGAACGCACGGCGGAGTTTGCCGCCGATTATCCCGGTCTTGCGGACCGCCTGGGCGGCCTGCTGGCCGAAAATCTGGACCCGACGGTTGCGGGGCTGCTGGAAGGCTCTGCCTTTTTGGCGGCACGGGTGCAGCTGAAGATCGATGAAGAGTTCAAGACATTCACCGAAACGCTGCTGGAGCAGATTTTCCCGCAGGCGCTGGCCCCTGTGCCCTCGGTGCTGCTGGCCGAGGCCAGCATTCCCGCGGATGCTTCGGCGATTACCGAGGGGCTGCGCTTTGCGCCCGGGGCCTATATGGATGCCCGCTTCCGTGATGCCGACCGTCGCATTGCCTGCCGCTTCATGCTGGCCGCGCCGCTGACCATCTGGCCGATCGCCCTGACGGGAGTGACCTATCACGGCGGGGCAGGGCCGATCGGAGCCTTGGGGCAGGAGCCGCATTCCGACACCCGTGCGGGGCTTGTGCTGGATCTGGCGCGGGTTGGCACGAATGGTCTGACGGACGGCTCCGCGCCTTTGGCGGAACTTGCGATGGACCGGCTGGACCTGCATCTGACCGGCCCGATGGCCGAGGCCTGCGCGCTTTATGAACAGCTTCTGGCCGATACGACCCGCATCAGCCTGCGCTGGCTTGATGGCAACGGCGATGCCTGCTTTGCCCGCCTGCCGAAAGAGGCGCTGGAGCAGGGGGGCTTCGATCTGGACGAACGGCTGCTGCCGCATCATGACCGCCTTTTTGACGGCTATGCGCTGCTGCGCGAGTTCTTCATTTTTCCGCGTAAATTCCTCAATCTGCGCCTTACGGGGCTGGCGGCCTATCTCAAGCGTCTGCCGGGCTCGGAGCTTCAGGTGATCTTCGAATTCGACCAGCCCAATGGCCGTCTTGCCCAACGGCTGGGGCGGCGCGATCTGGCGCTGCATTGCGTGCCTGCGGTGAATCTCTTCGAGGAAATGGCCTCGACCGTGCGGGTGGACGAGCGCCATAGCGAATTTGTCGTCATGCCCAATTCGACGCCGATGACGCATTACGAGATCCATGCGATTACGGGGGTGCAGGCGCATTTTGCCAGCCTGCAAAGCAAGGCCGATGTGCTGCCGCTTTACGCACAGCCCGAAGGCGGCACCGACCCGCGCCAGAGCTATTACTACACCTCCCGCCGTAAACAGCGCCGCCTGACGGCGAAGGAACGCCGTCTGGGGATGCAGCGGTCGCAGTATCGCGGGACCGAGACCTTCATCTCGATCTATGAACCGCCCGGACAGGAAGAGGTGCAGCGCCTGCAGGTCAAGGCTTTGGCCTCGAACCGCCATCTGGCCGAAAGCCTGCCGATTGCCGAAAGCCGTGATGATTTTACGCTGAACGATGACCAGTCCGTCACCTTGGGCGTGCGCTCGGGCCCGTCGGCGCCGCGCTATCCGCTGGCGCAGGACGCGACGCTGGCGGGGGTGCGCGGTCAGGAGGGGCATGTCTACTGGCGGCTGATCTCTTTCCTGTCGCTCAACCAGTTCGGGCTGAGCGGGCAGGGGCGCGAGGATGGGGCGGCGGCGCTGCGCGAGATCCTGTCGGTGTTTGCCAATCATGCCGATCCGGCCGCACGGGCCGCCGTGGCAGGGGTGACCCATCTTGCCACACGCCCGATTACCCGCACCGTGGCGATGGCCGATGGCTTCCATGCCGCGCGGGGACTGGAAGTCACGCTGACCTTCAATGACGATGATTACGAAGGCTCCGGTCCCATTCTGATTGGCGCGGTGCTGGACCGGTTTCTGGCCGAATATGCGGCGGTCAATGCCTTCACCCAAGTCAGGATCGAGACCCGCCAGCGCGGTCACATCCTGACCTTCCCCCCGCGCACCGGACGGGGGCCCTTATTGTGAGCGCCGAGACCGCCCCTGTTCTGGACCCCACGCGCAGTGCGGTGTCGCAGGCCAGCACCGTGCTGGCACGCCGCGAGGGTGAAATGGCGCGGGCGGTGGGCAGGGGATTGCTGGCGGCGCTGCGCCGGATCGAGCGCGAGGCCCCCGCAGGTCGGCCCCGTATCGGGCGGAATACGCGGCTCAAACAGTCGCTTGTGCGGCTGGGGCAGGACCCGTTCCTGAGCTTCCCCGCGCAGGATCTGGCGCGGATGGGCGAGCGCGGGCAGGTGCCCTCGGTGCGGGCGCAGTTTCTGGGGTTCTTCGGGGCCTTCGGGGCGCTGCCGCTGAACTGGACCGAAGAGGTGCTGCGCTGGTTCGAAAGCGGCGATGGCAGTTTTGCCGCCTTTACCGATATTTTCGCGGCCCGCTTTCAGGAGCTGTTTTTCCGCGTCTGGTCGGATGCGCGCGCGATCACCCAGTTCGATCATCGCGACGACAGATTTACCGCGTTCCTGCAGGCCTTTACCGGCACCGCGACCCCCGACAGCTACCCCGATCAGGCGCTGCCCGCCACCAGCCGTGCCTATCTTGCGCCTTTTGCGATCGGGCGTGTGAAAAGCCCCGTCAAGCTGCGCCAGATGCTGTCGGTGCATTTCGGCGCGGGCCTGCGTGTCGAGGTTGAAGAGATGGTGCCGACATGGCTGCGCATCGAACCCGAGGCGCGTAGTGCGCTGGGGCTGCAATGTGCGGGGCTCGGGCGCAATCTGCATCTGGGGGCGCAGGTGCGCTCGATCGGAGAGAAGATCACCATCCATCTGCATGTGCCGGATATGGTGCAGTTCAACCATATGTTGCCCGGCGCACAGGGGCATGCCGAGTTGCGTGACCTCGTGCGCTGGTATCTGGGCGTTGTGACCGAGGTGGATGTGGCGCTCTGGTTGCCCAAACCGCAGATCATGCCTGCGGTGCTGGGGCAGTCGACGCGGATCGGCTGGATGGCGTGCATCGCCCCCGATCCGGGCCGTCCCGAGCAGCAGGTCCATGCCACGCGCTACACGCTCAGCCTTCCCGACGGCGATCAGACGCCGCCCCGACCCCAAGGGATCGCGGCATAGGCCGCGCCCCCTTTCTTACATTTCCAGTTCCAGACGAAAGCCCTTTTGATGACAGAAATCACCATTGAAACCTATGCCGGCAAGATGAACCGCGTGGGCTATGATGCCTTCTTGCAAGGGATGCGGCAGGCGCGTTCGGAAGGGCATCGCCATGTCGATCTGGCACATTGGGTCTTTGCCTCGCTGTCCAACCAGCAAAGCGATCTGTCCCTGACGCTGACGGGTTTGGGGCTGGATCGTGGGCGCGCGCTCAAGGACCTCGACCGGATCCTGTCCGAGATGGACCGCAATGTGACCACCATTCCGGGGATTTCGGAATTTCTGGCCGATGCGCTGAACCATGCTTGGACCTATGCGACACTGTTTTTCGCCGAGGCGCAGATCCGCACCGGCCATGTGCTGGTGGCCCTTTTGTCGGACCCCACGCTGAAACGGCAGTTGATCTCGCTGTCGTCGGTCTTTGCGCAGATCCCGCCCGAGCAGGTGGCTTCCGAGGCGCGCAGCCTCTGGGCCGGTTCGGATGAAGAGGACATGCGCCCGATGGACGGCTCGGGGCTGGTGGCAGGCGGCGATGCAGCCTCGACCGCCTCGGGCAAGGGGCAGACGGCTTTGGGGCGTTTTGCGCAGGATCTGACGGCAGAGGCGGAAGCGGGGCGTCTTGATCCGGTGGTGGGCCGCGATGACGAGATCCGCCAGATCACCGATGCGCTGTTGCGCCGCCGCCAGAACAACCCGATCCTGACCGGCGAGGCCGGTGTGGGCAAGACCGCCGTGGTGGAAGGTTTCGCGCAGGCACTGGCACGCGGCGAGGTGCCGCCCGCGCTGAAGGGCACGCGGCTTTACATGCTGGATATTCAGGCGATGCAGGCGGGCGCCTCGATGAAGGGCGAATTCGAGCAGCGCCTGAAGGCGGTGATCGACGAGGTGCAGGCCTCGCCCGTGCCGATCATCCTCTTTATCGACGAGGCCCATACGCTGATCGGCGCAGGCGGGCAGGCGGGCACCGGCGATGCGGCCAACCTGCTGAAACCGGCGCTGGCGCGCGGCACCCTGCGCACGATTGCCGCCACCACTTGGGCCGAATACCGCCAGTATTTCGAGAAAGACCCCGCGCTGACCCGCCGCTTCCAGCCGGTGACGGTGGACGAGCCCGACGTCGCCACCTGCTGCACCATGTTGCGCGGCGTGCTGGCACCGATGGAAAGCCATCATGGCGTGCGTATTTCCGACGAGGCGGTGGTGGCTGCCGTCGAACTGTCGCAGCGCTATATCCCTGCGCGTCAGCTGCCCGATAAAGCCGTGTCGCTTTTGGATACCGCCTGTGCGCGGGTGGCCGTCTCGCAGGCCTCGACGCCTGCGCGTATTGCCGATCTTCAGGCCAAGATCCGCGCGCTGGACACCGAGATCGGCGCGAAAGAGGCCTCGGGTGATCTGGGCGAGGATGGCTCGGCCCGCATTGCCGAGGCGCAGGCCGAACGTGCCGAGGCCGAGGCAAGCCTTGCCACGCTAGAGGCGCGTTTTGCCACGCAGAAAAAGCTTGTGGACCAGATCATTGCGCTACGGGCGAAGATTGCGGAAGGCGCACCTGCCCCCGAGCCGGTTCTGGAACCCGCCGAAGCGGCGGAGGGGCCGGCCGCTCAAACGGATGCGCCGCAGGTACAGGACGACCCCGCCCAACTGCGGGCCGATATGCTGGCGCAGCTGGCCGAGCTTGAGGCCGAAGACCCCGAAAACCGCATGGTTTTTGCCCATGTCGATGCGCAGACCGTGGCGCAGGTGGTCTCTGACTGGACGGGCATCCCGACGGGGCGCATGGTGCGCGACCAGCTGGAGGCCGTGCTGACGCTGCAGGACACGCTGAAGGACCGCGTGATCGGGCAGGACCACGCTTTGGGCGCCATCGCCCGCCGGATCGAGACCGCGCGGGCAGGGCTTGCCAACCCCGAAAAGCCGCTGGGGGTCTTCATGCTGGCAGGCCCCTCGGGGGTCGGTAAAACCGAAACCGCCGTGGCGCTGGCCGAGGCGCTTTACGGTGGCGCGCAGAACATGATCACCATCAATATGTCCGAATTTCAGGAGGCCCATACGGTCAGCCTGCTCAAAGGCGCGCCTCCCGGATATGTGGGCTATGGCGAGGGTGGCCGGCTGACGGAGGCCGTGCGCCGCAAGCCCTATTCGGTGGTGCTGCTTGACGAGATCGAGAAGGCCCACCCCGATGTGCATGAGCTGTTCTTCCAAGTGTTCGACAAGGGCGTGATGGAAGACGGCAATGGCCGTGCGATCAATTTCCGCAATACGCTGATCCTGCTGACCTCGAATGTCGGCACCGAGGTGATCATGGAGATGGCCGATGAGGGGCGCAAAATCCCTGACCTCGATCAGGTAACCGAGGCCCTGCGCCCGCATCAGCTGACGGTCTTCCCGCCTGCGCTTCTGGGCCGCATCGTGACCATCCCCTATCTGCCGCTCTCGCAGGAGGTGCTGGGTGGCATCACCAAGCTCAAGCTGCAAGCGGTTGAAAAACGGCTGAAATCCGCCCATGATGCAGAGCTGTCCTATACCGGTGACGTGATCGCGCATATTGTCTCGGAATGCCGTGACCCGGATTCGGGCGGGCGGATGATCGACAATATCATCACCAACACGATTTTGCCCGAACTCTCGCGCGAGGTGCTGCGCCGGATGGTTTCGGGCGAGGATATTTCCCGCGTGACCATCGCGATGAAAGACGGAGCCTTTGCATATGAAATTGCCTAGTTCTTGGCTGATGATGACGGCGCTTCTGGCGCTGCCGCTCATGGGGCCGGTCGCGGCGCATGCCGATGTCGACGAAGACTGTGCCAGCGCCAAGACGCAGGTCGAGATGAACCAGTGCTATGACAAAGCCCTGACCGAGGCCGAGGCCAAGCTGCAGGCGGCCTATACGAAGGCACTGGAAAACAACAATGCCGAGGAGCCGGGACTGGCGGCAATGCTGGAAGTCGCCGAACCCGGCTGGCTGGCCTATCGTGACCAGCAATGTGCGCTGGAAAATTACTATTCGCGCGGTGGCTCGGGCTATGGTGTGTTTGTGGCCTCTTGCCGCATCAAGATGACCGAGGCACGCACGGCCTTCCTGACCGATATGGTCGAGGCGCCCTGATGTGATGCGCTGCGCGCGTGATAGGGGTGGGGATCTTCCTCCGGCGCGCGGGGCGTCTTTTCCCCTTTTACTTTACAAACAAGGATTTCTTTATGGCTGATGTTCAACCGCTTTCCAATGTGCAGATCGCGCCGACCAAAGGGTCGCTGACATGGAATTCCGAAGGCACCGAGGGGGGCTATTACCATTCGCGCAGGCTGCATGTGCCCAGCAGTGCGTCGGGCCTTACGATCGGGCGCGGCTATGACATGAAAGAAAAGACCAAAACGAAGATCATGGCCGATCTGAAGCGCGCAGGTGTCAGCACCGAAAACGCCACGCTTATCGCGGGGGCTGCGGGAAAATCGGGCGCGCAGGCCGAGAAATTCATCACCGATAACAAGCTGGAGAAATTCGAGATTTCCCAGCAGGGCCAGAAGGTTCTGTTTGATATCAGCTATGCCGAGACAGAAGCTGTTGTGATGCGCATCTGTAGCAAGGCCGACACGGTCGCCACCTATGGCGCGGTTAATTGGGGCAAGCTGCATGGGGCCATCAAGGAGATGCTGGTCGATCTGAAATTCCGCGGGGATTATGATCCCAGATCACGCAAATTCCTGCAAAAGCATGTGGCTGCTAACGATCTGGCGGCGTTCGGGGCGGAGATCGTGAAACGGATGAACTGGCTGGGCGTGCCGCAAGACCGTTTCCAACGCCGTAAGACCTTCATGGAAAAGGCGATGAAGGCCGCCAAGGTCGCGGCCTGAGGTCGCTCAGCCCGCGTCTGCCCGCGCCAGTATCGTGTCGATGGCGCGGCGATAGGCGCGGGTGGCGGGGCTTTGTGTGCTGGCCAGCGGCAGCGATGCCGTGCTTTTTCCGCCAACCTTGCGTTCCGCCCAGATCTGCAGGTCGGCTATGCTGCGGCCTGTCAGGAACGGGTTGGCCGACACGACATTCGCCCCCATCACCGTACTCACCAGCGCATCGGGATCGGCCCGCAGCGCCTGTACCGCGCCCTGCGGCCCCAGAAAATGCGCCAGATACAGCCGTCCCGCTGTGATCGGAATGCGGTTTGCGGCCAGATAACGGCGGTTCTCGCGGGTCAGGGCATAGACCATCTCGACGGACAGAACCGGATCGGTGCGCAGCGCCAGCACCTCGTCGCGGGTCAGGGTTTGCATCAGTTCGGGGTGATATTGCGAAATCATCCGCAGCCATGTCGAGATGATGAACTGCCCCGGACCAAGCGCGCTGGACCGCGGATTGCGCGCATTGGCCTGCCCGCCGCTTTCGACATGGATGATGCGGGCGATCAGGGTCCGGATCGCCTGATCATCCTCGTCCGCAGGGCCGCTTGCGGACGGGTCCGTTCCGGCAGTCGGCAGGGCCCCGTTTGCCAAGGGGGTGGCGGCACCGGCACAGGCCCATTCGCCCGCCTCTTCGACAACATAGCACTGGCGCGGCGCGTGGCCGGCGGTTTCGGCAGGCAGCCCGACATAAAGGATCTGCCCCAGCGCGCCCCCCTGTTCTGCCGCACCCGTCACCCTTAGCAGTGTGATCTTCTCCTCGGGCTGGGCGCGCCTGTCCAGACTGAAGCGCTGCGCCACCATGGCCACCAGATTGCCCGCCACGCTTTGGGACAACCCGCTTTGCAATGCGGTTGTGTAAAGCGCATCCAGCAAAAGCGGCGGGGCGTTTTCCGTGCGGAAGGCTTTGGCCGCGCGTGCGGGCAGCTCCATGCCGTCCCACGGATTGGCCGCGCGGACCCATCTGCCAGACCCGACCTGTGCCAGACTGCCGCGATACCCTTCGGGGCCATAAAGCGAGACCTGCCGAAGCTGGTTGGCCTTGGTTGTGGCTGTCGAAGGTTCCAGCCGCAGCGCCATGACCGATTTTGCCGGCAGCGCAGATGTCTTTGCGCCGGTATTTGCGTCGCTCCCTGTGTCGGGCGCTGCGTCTGTCCGTGCGGTGGAGAGCGGTGCAAGCTGGCGCATGACGGCTTGTGCACCGGCCTGCGAAAACCCCGCCTGTTCCAGCAAACCCGCCCCCGATGCCTCGCGCCGTGCCAGCAGGATCTGGTCCTGAAACAGCGCGCGGCGTTGTGCCTGCGGACGGGCAATGATGGCCAAACGGTTGGCGGCGGGCCGGAAGGGGGCAGAGCGTCTTTGGGCCAGCGCACGGTTGCGGCGGGCCTGATACAGGGCGAAATCTTCGGGGCTGGAGGGCGGGTTGAGCTGGAGCCGGTCACTATCGACCGCCAGCCGCGCCTGCGACAGATGCAGCGCCGAGCCTCCTTGCAACCGCGCGGCTGGCAGGCCGTCCTCGGCCCGCGTGGCAAGGGTGCGCTCGGTCTGCGCATCGGGTTGCGGCAGCCATAGCATCAGCGGATCGCGTGGCAGGTTCAACAGCGCCACGAACGGGTCGGGTTTGGTGGTTGTGTCAGGCGGGGCGGGCGGGTCTTCGACCATCGCCAGATCCTGATCTTCCGAAATCGCGCCCGTTTGTGCCGTAAGGGTGCGGGGGGGTGCGGGCCCCTCAAGGGGTGCAGTCTGGCGCGTCTCGGGGGAAGGCTGCCACCACCATGCCAGCGCACCGGCCCCAAGCGCCAGAGCGGCTGCGCCAAGGAGCAGACGCCGTGCAATCCGTGCGCGCCGGCGCGCGCGCGCGCGCGCATTTGCGGCACGGAACGCGGGGTCGATCCCGTCTTTAGGGCTCATTTGTACACCCCGTTCATCAGCCGCAGCTTCTTGATGACGGGTGTATCTTCTTTCGGCGCGACAGGCGGGGGCGCGGTGCGCTGGGGCGTTTGGCGGACGGGCGATGTGCGCGGTGTCTCTTCCCGGACGATGGTTTTCGGCGCGGGGCAGGCCACATCGGGGGCCAGAATGATCTGGCGATAGAGGGCGGCTGCGGCGTCTTCGGTGACGGCTTCGCTTGTGTCGTCACGCTCGTTGAAATAGCCGCGCACGGCCGCGCGCGAGCCCGCACCCCATTTGCCATCGATGCTTTGACGGTAACAGCCCATGCGTGCGAGTTCGGTCTGGATCGCGCGGGCCATCTGTGCGGCAGGCGGGTCGAAGGCACCTTCATTAACCAGCGCCCGATAGGTCTCGGGATTGTCCTGACGCAGGGCGATCCGGCTGGCGAGATCCCGCGCTTGGGTGCCATCTTCGGGCGTGGGTGTCAGGAAGGCAGGGCCGATCAGCCCCAGAATGACCGAAGGCTGGGGCAGACCTTTTGCGGTTGGAATGGCGGCCAGTGTCTCGTCGGGCACCTGCGTCAGATCCGCGCCTTGCGGGGGGGCGTAACGGAATGCGGCGGGCAGGGGGGCGGCGCTGCTGTCCTCGGGGGCCGGAGCCGAGATCTGCACCGTAGCAGGGGCCGTTTGGGCAACCGGTGTCAGCATCAGATCCGGCGCATCGGGGGCCGCATCGCTCCAGAAGCCCGCGAAATAGGCCGAAACCGGTTGTGCGGAGGCCAGATCACCGGCCTGTTGCAGCCGCGCAAACAGCCGGTCTCCGCCGTCGGGGCAGGTCTCGCCCGGCGCGGCGCTGGCAATCAGCCGGATCCGGTCCGATCGTGGCAGGGTGCGCGGAGCGGCAGGGGCACCGGAGGCCTGCGCACAATTACCGCTCAGCAGCACGGTCTGTGACAGGCCACTCTGGATGATCAGGTTGCGCAGGGCGCTTTCGGTCAGCCGCGCGCCGCTTTGTGCCATATCGCCATAGACTGCCACCACCATTCCGCGCCCTGCCTGATGCGCCTGCCCCAGCGCTGTGGCGATTGCCGCCTGATCCGGCGCGCGGGCCACGGTTGTGCGGGTGGCACCGGCAGTGGTCAGGGCCTGCGCGGCACTCTGGGGCTGACCCGCCCCGTTTTGCGTCAGGTCGACCACCAGCGCATCCCAGATTTCGGCGGGGGCGTCCTGTGCCATTGCCTGTCCTGCACCAAGGCCGAAGCCCGAAGCCAAGCCCACCCCCAGGCATGTCATAACCAAGCTGGGGCCGTCCGGCAGCCTGCGCGCCGCTTCTTTCTCGGGGGGCGTGTCGATAGGGCGATTACGGCGCATCGGGATAGACAGAGAGCGTAAAGCCTCTTTCCTCTTTCGTATCGACTTCCAGATAGCGCGCTTCGAGATAGCCCCGTGCAAGGCAGTCGCTCTCACCGCGGATGTCGAATTGTTGCGGTGCGGCGCACATCGGGGTGGCTCCCTCGACCAGCACCTTTCCGAACGGGTCGGTGGCCAGCACATAGACAAACCGCGCATGTAACGGCTGGTCGGTCAGCTGCGCGCATTGGCCCGGCCCGATCACCCACCAGCCTTTCGTTTCAAAGAGATCGTCGCGGGACTGGCCGAATGCCGCGCTGAAGACATCCAGTGTTTCATTGCACAGCCGGAAGCCCGCCGGTTCGGTCTGTGCCGCGCTCCTGTCTGCGGCAAGCCCCCCGATTGCGCCCGCCAGAAGCCCTGCCACCAGCCAACTGCCCGCGCAAGGGCGCAAGCGGAAGCGGAAGCGGGGCTGCTGTATCGCGGCGGCGGTCATGTCGCACTCCATGCGGGCAGTCGCGGCGCAGGCGCGGGAAGGGAAAGCACGGGCTTTCACGTCACGGCCTCCGGGGGTCATCATATCCCAAAGCATAGCACATGGGCCTGTGGTAAGCCCATGTGTTTTCCTGATCTGGCGCGCGGCTCAGGGATTGGCTTTGGCCGCGGTGCCTGCGCGCAGGGCGTCCATCTTGGTGCGGGCCTCTTCCTGCGCCTTGGCAAGATCTTCTGCCGAGAGCTTTTCTTCCAGCTGGTCACGCAGCTTCGCTGCGTCGGGATGGTTCCGTGCGGCTGCCAGATTGGCGTAGACATAGGCCTCGCCCAGATCTTCGGTGATGCCGGTGCCGCTCTGATAGGCCAGCGCCATCTCGTACAGCCCCAGCGCATTGCCCTGATCGGCGGTCTTCTGGAACAGCGCCACGGCCTTGGCGGGATCGGCCTTGATGCCGGTGCCGTTTTTCAGCGCAAGGCCCAGAAGGTTGCGGGCCGCGATATGGCCCTGATCGGCGGCTTTGGTCCATTCTGCCACGGCTTTGGCCTCATCCTTGGCCATGCCGCGCCCGTTCATATAGACGACACCGCAATTGAACGCGCCATTCGCATCGCCTTGGTCGGCGGCCGCGCAGACCAGCCTTGCGCCCTCTTTGTAATCGCGCACCACGCCGCGCCCGTCGAGATACATCAGGCCCAGACGGTTCTGGGCCTCGGCGGACCCCTTCTCGGCAGCGGCGCGATAGAATTCGGTCGCGCGGGCGGGGTTCTTGGCGGTGCCCAGACCCAATTCGTAGAACCGGCCCAGATAGAACCCTGCATCGGCATTGCCGGCATTCCACGCGTCTTCGAAGCCTTTCGCGGCCGCTTTCACATCGCCCTTGTCAAGCGCGGCCACTGCCGGTGCAAGAGGGTCATCTGTCGGGGCGGTCTGGGTTTGCTGGGCCAGCGCCGGAATGGATGTTGCCGGAAGCGACAGGGGCAGGGCGCAAAGCGAAAGAAGAACAATAGGGGACAAGCGCATGATCTGATCCTGATTAAATAGGTCTAATGATGATTGGCCCATCGCTAGAGCCACAGGCCCGTTCATGCAAGCCCGTAAAACAGCTTCTTGCGGCAATTCGCATCCCGACTTTCGGGACGCGCGCCGGGTCGAGGTGGTATAACCGGACACGATTTATCTCACAGGCAGAGATATTCAGCATTTATTAGAACTTGGGGCTTGCCGTACACGGTCGATCATTAATAAGAGAGGATAACTTTCTTTTCTGATCGCTTTCTATCTCGATATTCTTTGGGGGCTGGTGTGGTAATTCGTCATTTCATTGTTACAAAGTTCAAGCGTAACGATTTTGCAGCAGTGGCCCGCACCCCGCGCGGCAAACGGATTGCCCTTCTCCTGCGCACCACGGCTCTGGCCTTGGCAATGATGGTCGGCGCGGGTCAGGTCTGGGCGGACAGCTATATCTGGACCGGCTCTGATGGCCAGTGGAGCGCGGATGCCAACTGGGATCTCGCCGCGACGCCGGGATCGGATGTCGCAAATCACGATACGGTCACCTTCAGCGATGTCGCAATGACCCAGCATGTCGACCTCGACGGGCAAAGCTGGTCGCTCAGCGGGATGACCTTTGACAGCACCACGCCCTACACGCTCAGCGATGGCAGCATCATGCTTGTGGCAACAGATAGCGGCGATCCTGCTGCGTTGAACTTCCTCGGCCCGACCAGTCCCGATCTGACGGGCGTGGATTTCGTTCTGGCCGCCGATACCGAGATCACCAACGCGGCCCCGCTGACCACCATCGCGGCGAATTTCTCCGGCGCAGGCAACCTGAGCGTGGACGCAGGTGATGGCAATACCGTGGTGTTTACGGGCTTCAACACCCAGTTGGGCGACACGTCGGTGCAATCGGGCACCCTTGAGGTGATCGGCGGCTCGGCCCTGGGCGATTATGGGGTGGTGTCGCTGGAGAGCGCGGGCACGGCGTTGATCGTCGAGACCGCCGAGACCGTCGGCGGGCTCAGTGGTGTCGCGGGCAGCACGGTCACGCTCAATGATGACCTGACCGTGGCGAGCGGGATGACACCCGCTGCGGTTTTTCCCACCACTTATGGCGGGGTGATTTCGGGCACCGGGTCTTTGATCGTCGCTGGCGCGGATCTGACGCTGTCGGGGGTCTCGGAGTATAGCGGATCGACGGAGGTCAGCGGCGGCACGCTGACGGTGGCGTGGACGGGGTCTCTGGCCAGCCGGTCGGTCGAGGTGGGCGGTTCGGGGCAGCTTGCGACCGCAGGCGGGGCGCTGGAGGCCGAGGCCTCGGTGGTGCTGGATGGCGGCTGGACGCTGTCGGGCGACGAGACGGTGGCGTCGCTGTCGGGCACGGGGGCTCTGGGGCTTGGCGATGCGGATCTGACGCTGGGCTCGGTCGGGTTCTCGGGCACGGTGGAGGGCACGTCTGCGGCGGTCCTGTCGGTTGCGGGCAGCACGGGCAACAGCCTGAGCGGCGATCTGTCGGGCTTTGCGGGCACGGTCGCGCTGAGCAATGCCGATCTGTCGATTGCCGATGATCTCTCGGGCCTTGTGACGCTGTCTTCGGGCACGCTGTCGACCAGCGCGGCGGCGCTGTCGGCGGGGGTCTCGGTGACGGGTGCGGGCGCGATCATGGCCACGGGCAGCGGCGAGACGCGGCTGTCGGGGGCGCTGGATCTGTCGGGGGCGCTGTCTCTGGGCAGCAGCGACGGGCTGGCGCTGGATATGACGGCGGGGGTGATCGACAGCGGATCGACGCTGACGCTGACCTCGGGCAGCCTGCGGCTGGTGGATCAGGAGGCGGCGGATCTTCTGGCGGCGCTGTCCTCGACCGAGGTACAAAGCGGCGCGGTGCTCGATCTGGACGGTCAGGCGCTGACGCTGGCGGATCTGCAGGGCGCGGGCGAAATCAGCAGCACGTCGGCGGCGGTTCTGACGCTGGCCGATGGCACGTTCAGCGGGGCGCTTTCGGGCGCGCTGTCGCTGGTCTCGACCGGCGATCTGACGCTGTCGGGGGTCTCGGAGTATAGCGGATCGACGGAGGTCAGCGGCGGCACGCTGACGGTGACCGGGACGGGGTCTCTGGCCAGCCGCTCGGTCGAGGTGGGCGGTTCGGGGCAGCTTGCGACCGCGGGCGGGGCGCTGGAGGCCGAGGCCTCGGTGGTGCTGGATGGCGGCTGGACGCTGTCGGGCGACGAGACGGTGGCGTCGCTGTCGGGCACGGGGGCTCTGGGGCTTGGCGATGCGGATCTGACGCTGGGCTCGGTCGGGTTCTCGGGCACGGTGGAGGGCACGTCTGCGGCGGTCCTGTCGGTTGCGGGCAGCACGGGCAACAGCCTGGGCGGCGATCTGTCGGGCTTTGCGGGCACTCTGGCCCTGAGCAATGCCGATCTGTCGATTGCCGATGATCTCTCGGGCCTTGTGACGCTGTCTTCGGGCACGCTGTCGACCAGCGCGGCGGCGCTGTCGGCGGGGGTCTCGGTGACGGGCGCGGGCGCGATCATGGCCACGGGCAGCGGCGAGACGCGGCTGTCGGGGGCGCTGGATCTGTCGGGGGCGCTGTCTTTGGGCAGCAGCGACGGGCTGGCGCTGGATATGACGGCGGGGGTGATCGACAGCGGATCGACGCTGACGCTGACCTCGGGCAGCCTGCGGCTGGTGGATCAGGAGGCGGCGGATCTTCTGGCGGCGCTGTCCTCGACCGAGGTACAAAGCGGCGCGGTGCTCGATCTGGACGGTCAGGCGCTGACGCTGGCGGATCTGCAGGGCGCGGGCGAGGTGAGCAGCACGTCGGCGGCGGTTCTGACGCTGGCCGATGGCACGTTCAGCGGGGCGCTTTCGGGCGCGCTGTCGCTGGTCTCGACCGGCGATCTGACGCTGTCGGGGGTCTCGGAGTATAGCGGATCGACGGAGGTCAGCGGCGGCACGCTGACGGTGGCGTGGACGGGGTCTCTGGCCAGCCGGTCGGTCGAGGTGGGCGGTTCGGGGCAGCTTGCGACCGCAGGCGGGGCGCTGGAGGCCGAGGCCTCGGTGGTGCTGGATGGCGGCTGGACGCTGTCGGGCGACGAGACGGTGGCGTCGCTGTCGGGCACGGGGGCTCTGGGGCTTGGCGATGCGGATCTGACGCTGGGCTCGGTCGGGTTCTCGGGCACGGTGGAGGGCACGTCTGCGGCGGTCCTGTCGGTTGCGGGCAGCACGGGCAACAGCCTGAGCGGCGATCTGTCGGGCTTTGCGGGCACGGTCGCGCTGAGCAATGCCGATCTGTCGATTGCCGATGATCTCTCGGGCCTTGTGACGCTGTCTTCGGGCACGCTGTCGACCAGCGCGGCGGCGCTGTCGGCGGGGGTCTCGGTGACGGGTGCGGGCGCGATCATGGCCACGGGCAGCGGCGAGACGCGGCTGTCGGGGGCGCTGGATCTGTCGGGGGCGCTGTCTCTGGGCAGCAGCGACGGGCTGGCGCTGGATATGACGGCGGGGGTGATCGACAGCGGATCGACGCTGACGCTGACCTCGGGCAGCCTGCGGCTGGTGGATCAGGAGGCGGCGGATCTTCTGGCGGCGCTGTCCTCGACCGAGGTACAAAGCGGCGCGGTGCTCGATCTGGACGGTCAGGCGCTGACGCTGGCGGATCTGCAGGGCGCGGGCGAAATCAGCAGCACGTCGGCGGCGGTTCTGACGCTGGCCGATGGCACGTTCAGCGGGGCGCTTTCGGGCGCGCTGTCGCTGGTCTCGACCGGCGATCTGACGCTGTCGGGGGTCTCGGAGTATAGCGGATCGACGGAGGTCAGCGGCGGCACGCTGACGGTGACCGGGACGGGGTCTCTGGCCAGCCGCTCGGTCGAGGTGGGCGGTTCGGGGCAGCTTGCGACCGCGGGCGGGGCGCTGGAGGCCGAGGCCTCGGTGGTGCTGGATGGCGGCTGGACGCTGTCGGGCGACGAGACGGTGGCGTCGCTGTCGGGCACGGGGGCTCTGGGGCTTGGCGATGCGGATCTGACGCTGGGCTCGGTCGGGTTCTCGGGCACGGTGGAGGGCACGTCTGCGGCGGTCCTGTCGGTTGCGGGCAGCACGGGCAACAGCCTGGGCGGCGATCTGTCGGGCTTTGCGGGCACTCTGGCCCTGAGCAATGCCGATCTGTCGATTGCCGATGATCTCTCGGGCCTTGTGACGCTGTCTTCGGGCACGCTGTCGACCAGCGCGGCGGCGCTGTCGGCGGGGGTCTCGGTGACGGGCGCGGGCGCGATCATGGCCACGGGCAGCGGCGAGACGCGGCTGTCGGGGGCGCTGGATCTGTCGGGGGCGCTGTCTTTGGGCAGCAGCGACGGGCTGGCGCTGGATATGACGGCGGGGGTGATCGACAGCGGATCGACGCTGACGCTGACCTCGGGCAGCCTGCGGCTGGTGGATCAGGAGGCGGCGGATCTTCTGGCGGCGCTGTCCTCGACCGAGGTACAAAGCGGCGCGGTGCTCGATCTGGACGGTCAGGCGCTGACGCTGGCGGATCTGCAGGGCGCGGGCGAGGTGAGCAGCACGTCGGCGGCGGTTCTGACGCTGGCCGATGGCACGTTCAGCGGGGCGCTTTCGGGCGCGCTGTCGCTGGTCTCGACCGGCGATCTGACGCTGTCGGGGGTCTCGGAGTATAGCGGATCGACGGAGGTCAGCGGCGGCACGCTGACGGTGGCGTGGACGGGGTCTCTGGCCAGCCGGTCGGTCGAGGTGGGCGGTTCGGGGCAGCTTGCGACCGCAGGCGGGGCGCTGGAGGCCGAGGCCTCGGTGGTGCTGGATGGCGGCTGGACGCTGTCGGGCGACGAGACGGTGGCGTCGCTGTCGGGCACGGGGGCTCTGGGGCTTGGCGATGCGGATCTGACGCTGGGCTCGGTCGGGTTCTCGGGCACGGTGGAGGGCACGTCTGCGGCGGTCCTGTCGGTTGCGGGCAGCACGGGCAACAGCCTGAGCGGCGATCTGTCGGGCTTTGCGGGCACGGTCGCGCTGAGCAATGCCGATCTGTCGATTGCCGATGATCTCTCGGGCCTTGTGACGCTGTCTTCGGGCACGCTGTCGACCAGCGCGGCGGCGCTGTCGGCGGGGGTCTCGGTGACGGGTGCGGGCGCGATCATGGCCACGGGCAGCGGCGAGACGCGGCTGTCGGGGGCGCTGGATCTGTCGGGGGCGCTGTCTCTGGGCAGCAGCGACGGGCTGGCGCTGGATATGACGGCGGGGGTGATCGACAGCGGATCGACGCTGACGCTGACCTCGGGCAGCCTGCGGCTGGTGGATCAGGAGGCGGCGGATCTTCTGGCGGCGCTGTCCTCGACCGAGGTACAAAGCGGCGCGGTGCTCGATCTGGACGGTCAGGCGCTGACGCTGGCGGATCTGCAGGGCGCGGGCGAAATCAGCAGCACGTCGGCGGCGGTTCTGACGCTGGCCGATGGCACGTTCAGCGGGGCGCTTTCGGGCGCGCTGTCGCTGGTCTCGACCGGCGATCTGACGCTGTCGGGGGTCTCGGAGTATAGCGGATCGACGGAGGTCAGCGACGGCACGCTGACGGTGGCGGGCAGTGTCGGGGATGTCGATGTGGCCGCCGGTGCGCAGATGGATGTGCTGACTGGCGGCTCTGCGGGGCAGATCACGCTGGCGGGATCGGGCAGCAATGCGGGCGAGATCTCGGGGCTGGTGCAGAGCGCGGGTAGCTTTGTGAACAGCGGCACCATTACCGGTGCGGTCGGCCTTTCGGGCGGGCAGTTGGAGAATGACGCAGAGGGTGCGATCGCGGGCGTGCTCGCGGTTTCTGGCGGGGCCGTGGTCACGAATGCGGGCGCGCTGGCCGCGCTGAGCCTGAGCGATGGCACCGTGACCACAACCGGCACGTTGGGGACGGCGACGGTTACGGGCGGCAGCCTGCTGAATAGTGGCCTCCTGTCAGGGGATGTGCTGCTCTCGGACGGGACGCTGGACAATAGTGGCGAGCTGTCGGGCGCGACCACGGTTGAGGGCGGTACGCTTGAGAATAACGGTCGTGTCAGCGGCAGCGTGACGCTTGCTTCCGGCATGGTGAACAATACCGATACCATCACCGGTCTGGTGACGGTGGAGGGCGGCACCTTTACCAATGATGGCACGCTGGCCGGACTGGATATTTCTGCCGGCACGCTGGTCAATCATGCAAGCGCTCAGGTGACGGGGGCGTTGACGGTCTCCGGCACGGGGCTTGTGACGAATGCGGGTTCGCTGGCCTCGGTCGAGATGACGGGCGGCACGCTGGGCAATAGTGGCACGCTGACCGAGGCCGTGGTGCAGGCGGGGGCGCTGACCAATGACTTTGGCGGGGCGATTGGCACTCTGCGCCTGAGCGAGACCGGCAGCGTGATCAATAGCGGCACTCTGGCCACGGCGATTGTCAGCGGGGGAACGCTGACCAATAGCGCCAGCGGCACCCTGACATCGGCCCTGTCGCTTCTGGCTGGCAGTGTTGTCAATGAGGGCGTGATCTCGGGCGATCTGACGCTGACCGGCGGCAGCCTGACCAATAACGGTGCTATCCGCGCGGATCTCGATATCAGCGACGCGACGGTCACCGGTGCAGGCACGATCACTGGCGATGTGACGCTGCGCGCAGGCGGTGACCTGACGGTGACCAGCATGCTTGACGGCTCGGTGGCGGTGCTGCTGGGCGGCACGCTGACGCTGTCGGATGCCGATGTTTCGGGCGGGATCGACAATGCGGGCACGGTCGTGCTGAGCGGGTCGGTCAATGTGGATGGCGATTTCACCAATACCGGCACGCTGACCACCTCCGGCAGCACGCCGGTCCTGCTGACGCTGACCTCGGGCAGTTTCTATGCCGGTGGCGATATCGATGCCTCGGCCAGCAGCCTGATCATTACGGCGGGCGAGATCCAGATTCTGGCGGGCTTCAGCGTGACCGGCGATGTCACCTATGACGGCACGGTCACCAATGCCGGTCTGGTCGAACTTGGTCAGGATCTGAAAAACAATCTGGTCAACCAGACGGGCGGTCAGGTTTCGGTGACGGCCAATGTCGATGGGGCCGGGTTCGATGTCACCAATAGCGGCACATTCGCCATCGCGGAAGGTTTCGGGCTGGGCAATCTGGACCTGTTCCAGAACGAGGGCGATCTGGTTCTGGCCGACACGGCCAGCCTTGCGGCGCAGCGGTTTGCAGGCAGCGGGACCCTCACGCTGAATTCCGGTTCGGTGCTGGATATCTCGGACAGTTTCGTGCTGGGATCGGGGGCCGCTCTGACGGTCTCGGGGGCGGCGGCCTCGCTGGGCAGCAGCGCCTCGCTGACGCTGTCCTCGGGCAGTCGTCTGACAGTCGAGGACGGCCAGAGCCTGAACGGGCAGGCCACGACGGTCGATAGCGCGGGCAATATCATCGTCGGGCAGGATGCCAGCCTCGTGCTGGCGGGGCTTACCTCAAGCGGCAGCCTGACCAATAGCGGGACATTGACCACCACCACCGCCCTGACCAGCACCGGAACGCTGGTCAATAGCGGCACGATCACAAGCGGGCTGATCGTTGCGGGCGGGACGGCCACCAGCACCGGCAGCCTTGGCGACTGGACGGTGAGCGACGGGCGTCTGTCGCTTGCGGGCACAGGCGCTGCGGGGGTGATCACCGGCGGCGAGGTCGATATTGACGGCACGGTGGGCAGCATCGCGCTTTCGGGCGGCACGCTGGATCTCTCGGGGCAGTCGGGCGTGATCACGCAGGAGGGCGGCAACGTCACGCTGTCGGGCGGCGTGGCCGACGGGCTTGTGGCCAGTGCCGGAGAGGCGACGCTTTCGGGCGGCACGCTGGCCGGTGCATTGGCGGTGTCCGGCACGGCGGATGTGACGGTGGGCATGGCGCTGACCAATGCTGTGACGCTGGAAGAGGGCGCGCTGACGCTGACTGCTGCGGGCAGCATCGCGGGGGATCTGGGCTTTGCGTCGGGCAGCTTCACCAATGCGGGCACGCTGAGCGGCAATCTGGCGCAGGATGGCGGCAGCACCGAAAATAGCGGCACGATTTCGGGCGGCGTCATGCTGACCAATGGCAGCTTTACCAACCTCGTCGGCGGGCTCACGGGGGGCGTGACGCAATCGGGCGGCGATCTGGTCAATGCGGGCATTCTGGCCGCGCTGGAGCTTTCGGGCGGCACGGCGCTTTCGACGGGCGAGATCCTCGGAGCGGTCGATATTTCGGCGGGCAGCCTCGACAATGACGGGACGATTGGCGGTCTGGCGACGGTCACCGGCGGTCGTCTTGACACGAGCGGTGCCATTTCCGGCGGGCTGACACTGGCGGGCACCGATGCCGAGGTCGACAATAGCGGCAGCGTGACCGGTGCGATCACCGTCTCTGCGGGCGCGCTGACCAATAGCGGGGCGCTGAATGGCACCCTGACCCAGACCGGCGGCAGCGTGATCAACGAAAGCAACGCGACCCTTGCGGGCGATGCCACCGTGTCGGGGGGCAGCCTCGAGAATGCGGGGACGATTGGCGGCGATCTTGATCTGCTTGCGGGGAGTGTGACCAATAGCGGCAGCGTGACCGGCGATACCAGCGTGTCGGACGGGGCGCTGCTGGTGTCGGATGGTGGCAGCTTCTCGGGCGATGTCGTGCTTGCCGGTGATAGCGGCGCGGGCGGGGCTGTCCTGCAACTCTCGGGCCAGACCAGCGTGGGCGGGGATCTGGTGAATGACGGCACCATCACGACCGCAGACAGCACGGGGGCCGGTGTCAGCGTGGCCGGTGATTTCACCAATAACGGCACGATTGACGGCTCGACAGGCCAGATCAGCATCACGGCCTCGACCATTATCGTGGCCGATACGGCCTCGGTTCTGGGCGATGTCGTGCTGGAGGGCGCACTGGTCAATGCGGGCATGGTCGAGCTGACCAATGATCTGGAAGACGATGTCACCAACCAGCTTGGCGGCACGATCTCCGTGACCACCGATGTGTCGGGCGCAGGCTATGACCTGACCAATGCGGGCGCGCTGGTTGTTGCGGATGCCGTGGCCTTCACCGGTCTGGGGGTGGTCGACAATAGCGGCACCATCGATCTGGGCGCAGGGGCAGAACTGGCCTCGGCCACGATGAACAATAGCGGCGAGATCACGCTGGGCGCGGGGGCCGTTCTTTCGGGCACCGGCAACACGCTCAATAATGACGGTACGATCACCGTTGGCGATGGCGGCACGGTCACCGATGCGGGCGCGATCAACAACAGCGGCACCATCACCTATGACGGGTCGGGCGTTCTGGCCGCCGATACGGGCGATAACGGCACCGCGCTTGTCAATGACGGTCTGATCCAGACTGTCGCAGGCGGCAATGATACCATCGTGATCGGCGATGGCAGCGCCAACAGCTTCGAGAATACCGCCACCGGCACTTTCGTCATCGGTGCGCTGGACAGCGTCGTGGCGACGCAGACCGATCTGGACAATGCGGGGGCGCTGAGCATCGGCAGCGGGGCCAGCCTGAGCCTTGCCAACCTGACCAATACCGGCACGCTGGAAAATGCCGGAACACTGGATGTGTCTGGCAGCCTGACCAATGCGGGCGGCGCGATCGTCAATAGTGGCGCGGTCAGCGCCGATCTGGCAATGACGGCAGGCACGCTGGCCAATAGCGGTACTCTGGCCGAGGTCACGCTGGCGGGCGGCACGCTGACGCAAAGCGCAGGCAGCATTGCGGCGCTGTCGGTCACCGGTGGCAGCGCCACGCTTTCGGCGGGCAGCGTCACGGGCGATCTGGGTATCACCGGCGGCAGCGCGGAGCTGGCCGGAGCCGCCAGCGTGTCCGGCACCACCCGCGTGGGCAGCAGCGGCAGCCTGACCAATGCGGGGCAACTGGCCGATCTGGTCAGCGCGGGCACGACCGTGACAAGCGGCACGGTGACGGGGAATGCCACGATCACCGGCGGCAGCTTCACGTCCACCGGCACCATCCTTGGCAGCGCGACACTATCGGGGGCGGCGCAGGCACAGCTGTCCGGCACCATCGCGGGCACTCTGGCCCTGAGCGATACGGCCAGCGCCGAGATCCTCTCCGATCTGTCGGTGGCCGATGTCACGAACACGACCGAGAGCAGCCTGCTGCTGAGCGCGGGCACTCTGGCGGTTGCCAGCGGCAGCCTGACCAATACCGGCACGCTGGAGATCGCGGGCGGCACGCTGGAGGCCGCGGTCGAGAACGCGGCCACGCTGGTGATGACCTCTGGGGTGATTGAGGGCGATCTGGCGGCGGGTGGTCGCTCGCAGACCGCATTGGCGGGCAGCCTGAACGGGGCGCTGGCCATCACCGATGCTGCCAGCGTCGAGGTGACGGGCGATCTGGACGGGGTGACTTCGATCAGCCAGACCAGCAGCAGCGCGCTGGTGCTTTCGGCTGGAACGCTCAGCCTGACGGGCGCGCAAGGCGTCAGCAATGCGACCACGGTGTCGATCACCGGCGGCACGCTGCGATCTGACGCAGGTGCGGTTTTCACCAACGCGGCAGATGCCACGCTTTCGGTCGCGTCGGGGGGCACGCTCTCGATGGATGTCGAGAACGAGGCCGGGGCCCAGATGCTACTGGCCGGTGCCATGAACGGCGATCTCGTCAATGCCGGAACCGTGTCACTGACCGGTTCGCTGACAGGCGATGTGAGCAATGAAACCGGCGCGGCGCTTGCGCTTTGGGGCGAGGTCACCGGCACGGTCTCCAATGCCAGCGGGGCGCTTCTGGCGCTTGCGGGGACTGTGGATGGCGATGTCAGCCAAGCCACCGGCGGCGTGTTGACGGTGGCGGCAGATGACAGCGCGACGATCACCGGATCGCTGTCGGGGCTGGGCCAGTTCGACATTGATGGGGCGTTGGCCATTGGCGATGAGTTCACTCTCGGCACGGCGGATGACGATGCGCAGGACGCGGTCCTGACGCTGGCAGGCGGTCAGCTTTCGGCGGGCAGCTTCCGCAATTTCGGCACCGTTTATCTGTCCGAGGATGCGGCGGTCAGCGCCGCGACGACCAACTATTCCACCGTCTATGTCACGGGCAGCGCGTCGATTTCGGGCAGCTATAGCAATGCGTCGGGCAGCCTTCTGTCCTTGGCCGATGACACCACGACCACCACGTTGAGCATTGATGGCGATGCGGCGCTGAACGGGACCATCGTCCTTGATGCGGCTCTGGGTGCGACGGATCAGTCGGCGGATAAGATCGCGGTGTCGGGCGCGCTGAGCGGCCATGCCACGATCGTCTTCAACAATCTGGCAGGCGATGATTACGCCCTGCTTGACGACGATCTGGCGATCCTCACCTATGGCAGCAATAATGGCTTCAGCGCCACGACCTCGGGTCTGCCGGAGACGGGGGCGGTGCTTTATGCGCTGTCCGATGACAGCAGCTCGAACACCATCAACCTGATTTCCGGTGCCAACCCTGCCTTCGGCGGGATCGCCTCGGGGCTGGCGCTGACCCAGTCCTTGATGGGCTCGGTGATCAACCGTCCGACCAGCCCCTATATCTCGGGTCTGGCCGCTGCGACAGAAGATGACGATCTGTGCGGCTTTGGCGGTTGGGGCCGGTTCGTTGGGGGTAAGGCCACCGCCACCGGCGCGTCGCAGACCGCGCTTGGCACCTTCCAGAACGAGGTCGAGGCGACCTATGGCGGGGCACAGGCGGGCTTTGACCATAGCTGCTTCAAGGATATCATCGGCGGCTGGAATGTCAGCTTCGGCGGGATCGGCGGCTTCAACATCGGCAAGATCGAACAGCCGGTCTATCTCTTCGATACCTCGACCGCGACGCTGAACACCGCGATCAAGACCAGCGAGAACAAGATCGATTTCAACCAGATCTATGGCGGCGGATATATCGGCCTGTCCAAAGGGCGCTGGGTGGCCGATCTGCAGGCGCGGGTGGACCGCACAAGCTATGACATCAAGAACCGTGCGACCGCGAACGAATATGGCGAGGCGCTGGGGCTGGATGACCAGAGCTACGACAGCCACGGCTATACGGTGTCGGGCTCTGTGGGCTATGCCTTCTCGCTTGACAGCCTTGTGTCGGGGATGAACCTCGTGCCCTCGGCGGGCTTCTCGTGGACGCGTTCGCAGGCGGATGACATCTACTTCTCGAACGATCCCGATGATAGCACCGATGATGGCGTGCTGGAATTCGACCCGATCACCAACAAGATCGCCTTCACCTCGCTGACACTGTCGCGCGGGCAGATCCTTGCCTCGGGCACCGAAGCGATCAACTATTTCGCGACGGGCACCTATTACCACGATTTCGGTGACTCCGCGAAGGCGACCTATTACGTGCTGGATGATGAGGGCAACAAATCGGGCACCGGTCTGGATGCCACCAACGAATTGCTGACCGATTACGGCGAGATCAGCTTTGGTCTGAACTATACCAAGGTTCTCAACCCCGGCATGGCGCTTCCGGCGCGGCAGTTCGATGCCTCGGCACGCTTCGACGGGCGCTTCTCCGATCAGCTTGACGGCTGGGGGGTTACGGCACAGCTGCGCTGGCAGTTCTGATCCGGTCGGGCCGGAACAGGGGCGGGGGGTTGACCAAATCGGGTGACCCCCTACAAAGGAACGGATTTTACGCGGCTATCTTGCTGGTCGCACCTTTGGAAGAAAGCTTTCGGGACGATGTCACTTTTCAGTAAGGTCGCATGGAAAGAGGGGCTGTTTCTGCAGCCGCACCACCTGCAGCAGGCAGATCGCTATCACGAGTATCTGACGCGCGCGCGTGTGGGGGTGCTCAGCCCCTATCCTTGGGGGATTGCGACCCTGCGGCTGGATCGTGACAAGGCCCAGCTTGGCCAGATCGGGCTGACCGAGGTTTCGGGCATCATGCCGGATGGCACGCCGTTCGATGCGCCGGGGGTCTCGCCCCTGCCGCTGGCGGTCGAGGTGCCCGAGGATGGCGCGGGGCTGGATATCTGGCTGACATTGCCCGATGCGGCGATCAATGGTCAGGACATCGCGCCTCAGGCCAAGGATGCCAGCACGCGCTATGTGCTCGACAGCGATACCGTGGTCGATAACCAGTCCGCCAGCCGGTCCGAACAGGTGATCGAAGTGGCCCATCCGCGCCTCGAGATCGCCATCCGCAAGACCCCGCGTCCGGGCTATCAGAACATCCGTCTGGGCCGCGTGCTGGAGCTGCGCGACGGCATCGTGACGCTGGATGACCGCGTGCCGCCCTCGGCGCTGCGCCTGCCCGCGCATCCGGCCTATGATGGCTATCTCAGCCGTGTGATCGGCTGGATCGAGGCCAAGCTGGAGACGCTGGCCCGCTATGCCTCGGACCCGACCTCGGGCGGGGGGATGCAGGCCAGCGACTATCTGATGCTGATGGTGCTCAACCGCGAGCTTCCGGTGCTGCGGCATCTGAAATCCATGGCCAATGTCCATCCCGAGCGGCTGTATGAACGGCTGATCGCGCTGGCCGGCGAGCTGACGACCTTTGATCAGGGCGACCGCCATGCGCGCGATTACGGCGGCTATAAACATGATCTGCCCAATGAAAGCTTCCAGCCCGTGGTCTCGGATATCCAGCGTCTTCTGGCGCGCGATGTGGGCCGTGCGGTGCGCCTGCCGCTACAGGAGGTGCGCGCCAATTCCTTTGCCGCCCTTGTCAATGACCGCTCGCTTTTCGCGCAGGCGACCTTCGTGCTGGAGGTCTCTTCGGGGCTGCCGCTGACGCAGGTGCAAAGCCAGTTCCCGCAGCTGTGCAAGGTCGGGCCCTCGACCCAGATGAAGACCATCATCAACAACAACCTCCCGGGTATCGGGTTGGTGCATCTGCCCAATCCGCCGCGGCAGATCCGCGTTGTGTCCACCAACGTCTATTTTCTTTTGGACAAATCCACCCAGCTCTGGCGCGAGTTCTCGACCGCGCCCGCGATCGGGATGCATTTTGCCGGTAACTGGCCGGATCTGAAGCTGGAACTCTGGGCCGTACCGGAGAGCGCCTGATGTCGGATGATGACGATAAAACCGTCTTCGGGCAGCCGCTGCCCTCTTTCCCGCCGCGCAAGGATGCAGGACGACCGGCGGCGCCCCAGCCGCCCGCCCGCGAGGATGACACATGGCTTGGCGGGGCGCTGAAGCCGCAGCAGGGTTATCCTGCCGCGTCCCCCCAACAGCCGCCCTATCCTGCGCCTCAGCCCCCGCAGGGCTGGGGGCATCCGGTGCCGCCACAACCACCGCAGCACGTGCCCCAAGGCGGCTATCCCGGGCAGAACCCGCCCGGTCCCAACCCCTATCTGCCGCCCCAGCAGCCTGCGGCCACTCCCTATGGCCAGCCGCTTTACCAGCCCGATACCGGTGCGCGGCCCGAAGGCGCGGGGATGTTTCCCGATCTCAACCAGCCACAGGCGCAGGCCGCGCGCGTGGCCCCGCGCATCGCACTGGCTGATGCACTGCGCGCTTCGGCACGGCAAAGCGGAGAGGGAGCGGCCTCGAACCCGCTTCTGGCCGAGGCCACGGGGCTTCTGATCCTGCTGGGCCGTCTGCGCACGGGGCTGGTCGAGATGCAATCCGGCCCGCTGCTGGACCATGTCGCCCGCGCGATTGATGATTTCGAGACGCGGGCTCTGGCGCGTGGCCTGCCCGCGCCGCAGGTGCGCGATGCGAAATATGCGCTTTCGGCCACGGCCGATGATATCGTGCAGAACCTTCCCGGTGCCGACCGTGGCATGTGGCTGCAATATTCGATGGTGGCGCGCTTCTTTGGCGAGCGGTCCTCGGGTGTCGGCTTCTTCCAGAAGGTCGACGAGGCGATGAAGGTGCCGGGGCAGAGCTTCAATCTGCTGGAGCTGATGCTGAGCTGTCTTCAGCTTGGCTTCGAAGGCCAGTACCGGACGCTGCCCAATGGCTCGGTCGAGCTGGCGCGTATCCGCTCCGCTATCTACGAGACCCTGCGCCGTGTCAGCCCGCGCCCCGATGATGATGTCTCGCCCGCTTGGGAGGGCGTGCCGATGCATGGCCGCCGCCAGCGCGGCGCGACGCCCGTCTGGGTGGTGGGGCTGATTGCAGGTGCGATGCTGGTGGCGCTGTTTGCGACGCTTTCCACGCTTTTGACCCGCCAGTCTGCCACGGTGCGCGATCAGGTTCTGGCGCTGCATCGCGGGATCCCCGATGTCACGATCGAGCGGACAGAGCCCGTGGTGACCCCCTATCAGGCCAGCTCGACCCAGATGCAGCGGATCAGCGATGCGCTGCAATCCGAAATCGATGCGGGGCGGGTCGAGGTGACGCAGAGCACAGATTGGGTTCTGGTGCGCGTGGGCGATGCACTGCGCTTTGCCACAGGGCGCGAGACCTTGGCCGATACGCAATCGGTGATGCCGCTTCTGGGCGCGATTGCGCAGACGCTGGATAAGGAAAACGGGCCGATCCGCGTGGTGGGCCATACGGATTCGGTGCCGATGTCGGGCCGCGGGCGTTTCAAGACCAATCAGGCCTTGTCCGAGGCGCGGGCGCAGACCGTTGCCGGTGTGCTCGAGGGGCTGGTCAAAGACCCCGCCCGTATCAGCGCCGAAGGTAAAGGGGCGACCGATCCGGTGGCCGATAACAAGACGGCTGAAGGCCGCGCCCGTAACCGCCGGGTCGAGATCATGATCCCGCGGGAGGACTGAGATGGCATTTTCTCTTCTGAAAAAGGCAGCCCGCGCGACGGCGTCCGGCTTCCGGCATAAATGGGTGCGCCGTGTGATGATCGCGCTGGCGCTGGTGGGCGCGGGGCTGGCGATCTGGTTCGGCTTTGTGATGACCGGCCTTGATCTTCTGGCCTCGCCCTGGCTTCGCGGCGGGGTGATCGCCCTGCTATATGCGGTGGTGGGGCTTGTCTGGTTCCTGCGCTGGCGCAAGCGGCGCAAGAAGGCGCAGGCGTTGGAAGACAGCCTGTTCTCGGCCCCCGCCAGCGACAGCAAGGTGCTGAACGAGCGCATGCAGGAGGCGATGGCCAAGCTGCGCAAATCGGGCGGGCGCAACTATCTCTATGATCTGCCGTGGTATGTCATCATCGGTCCGCCCGGCGCGGGCAAGACGACCGCTCTGGCCAATTCGGGGATCGAGTTTCCGGGGCAGGACGGTCTGGCCGATCATGCGCGCGGCTTTGGTGGCACCCGCAACTGCGACTGGTGGTTTGCCGAGGATGCCGTTCTGATCGACACCGCTGGCCGCTACACCACGCAAGACAGCGACCGTCAGGCCGATCAGGCCTCATGGAAGGCGTTTCTGGACCTGTTGAAAAAGGGCCGCCCCGACCAGCCGGTCAATGGCGTGATGCTGGCGTTTTCGGTGGAAGACGTGATGAACGCCACCGAGGATAGTCTTCAGGCCCATGCCGAGACCGTACGTGCCCGTCTGGCCGAACTGCACGAGACCCTGCGCATCGATGTGCCGGTCTATGCGATTTTCACCAAGGCCGACCTGATCTCGGGGTTCCGCGAATATTTCGGGTCCTTCTCGCAGTCGCGGCGCAAGCTGGTCTGGGGGCATACCTTCCAGACCCGCGACCGCAAGGCCGCCACCCATGAAGAGGTGCCCGCCGCCTTTGACGCGCTGCTGACGCGGCTGAGCGACGAGGTCGTGGACCGCATGACCGAAGAGCCCGATCCCGCCTCGAGGATCGCGATTTTCGGCCTGCCGGGGCAGATGGAGATGCTGCGCGACAAGATGGCCGAATTCCTGCGGCTGGTCTTTGAACCGACGCGCTACAAATCGGCGGCGATCCTGCGCGGCTTCTATTTCACCTCCGGCACACAGGAGGGCACGCCCGTCGATCAGGTGCTGGGGGCGATGGCGCGTGACAGCCAGTCCGAGGGCTTCCGTCCCGCTTTCATGTCGGGCAAGGGCAAGAGCTATTTCCTGCATGACCTTCTGCGCAAGGTGATCTTTGCCGAGCGCGACTGGGTGGGCTTTGACCGCAAGGCCGTGCGCCGCCGCCAGATCCTGCATACCGGCGGGCTGGCGCTGATTTCGGTGGTGACGCTTCTGGGAATGGCAGGCTTTGGCTATGCGTTCTGGAAAAGCGCCGACCAGCTGCGCGCGGCGCAGGTGGATGCCAGCGATTATGCCGATACCGCTCGCGAGGAACTGTCGAAGACGGTGATCTCGGACGATGATCCGGCACCCGTTCTGCCGGAATTGCAGCGTCTGCGCGATATGCGCGCGGGCTATGCCGACAAGACCGCCCCGCCGCTGATCGAGAATATGGGCCTGTCGCGCTGGAGCGAGCTGCATCAGGCGGCCAATCGCGCCTATTCCGACGGGCTGGAGCGGATGCTGCGCCCGCGTCTGGTGCTCTATCTTGAAAACACCATTCCGCAACTGATTGCCGACGGCAACACCGCCGGCGTCTATCGGGCGCTGAAGGTCTATCTGCTGCTGGGCGGGCAGGGGCCTGCGAAATCGTCCGATATGGCAGCGGTCGAGAGCTATTTCGACGATCTGTGGAGCGCGCGATATTCCGCCCCCGGCGAGACCCGTATCCATGACCAGCTTATGGGCCATCTGCAAGCCATGCTGCAACTCGATGGTGACCGTACCGACCTGATCGGTATCGATAATGCCATCGTGACCAAGGCCCGCGATGCCATTGTCAACCTGCCGCTGGCCGAGCAGGCCTATGCCTCGATCAAGGATCGGGCCATCAGTTCGGGTCAGACGGCCTTCGGGCTGGCCGATGCCATTGGCGGGCAGGTCGATCAGGTGCTGACCACCAATGACGGCACCGACCTGCATCAGCTTGTGGTGCCCGGTCTGTATACGTTCGAGGGCTATTGGGGCTTCTTCCTTGACGAGCTGACGAATGCGCGCGCGCGTCTGGAAGAAGATCGCTGGGTGCTGGGCGATGCCGCCGACCGTGTGGATTACCAGCGTCAGCTGGGGTCGCTGTCGCGCGATCTGCATCGCATGTATCGCCAGCAATTCGATGCGGCATGGAACAACGTGCTGTCACGTCTGGCCCTGCAGCGGATGTCGGCGGACCCGCCGCGCTATGATAAACTGGCCGTGGCGGGGTCGTCGGTCAACTCGCCGCTGCTGCGCCTTGTCGAAGAGGTGGACCGGCAGACCCGTTTGAGCCGCCTTTACGACAAGCTCGATACCCTCAGCCCCGAACAGGCGGCGCAGATGGCCGCAGGCGGGGGCGATCTGGGGGCGGCTCTGGGCGATACGGCCTTCAACCAGATCTATGCGGGGTCGGGGGTCTTCCAGCGCGTGGTGATGGACCAGCTGCGCGCCAGCTCGACCGGCAAGAGCCAGACCCGCGCGCAAAGCGCGGGCGGGGCCTCGGCCACCGATGACAGCCAGCGCGCGCAGGTCGAACGTATCAGTGGCGATTTCGCGATCTGGCACCGTCTGCTGGACGGCGAACAGGGCGGGCGCGCGATTGACGTGGTTCTGTCGAACCTGCAGGCGCTGCGCGAGAACCGGCGCAATGCGTCACTGGCACCGACCCCGGCCGATGAAACCATGCTGCGCCAGCAGCTTGCGACGCTGACGATGAACAATTCGGCCCTGCCCAAGCCGCTGGCAACCATGCTCAACGGGGTCGAGCGCGAATTCTCCTCGGTGGCGCAGGATGCGACAGTCAGCCAGCTCAATCGTGCGCTGAATGATGATGTGGGGGCCTTCTGCCGCGAATTCATCGCGCCCTATTTCCCCTTCGCGCAAAATGGCCGCCATGTGTCGCCTGCGATTTTCGGGCAGTTCTTCGGTCCCGGAGGGCGGATGGACCGCTATTTCACCACCTATCTGCAACCCTATGTCAGCCGTGGTGAAAACGGTCTGGAACCCGCGCCCGACAATGCGCTGGGGCAGCGTCTGTCGCCCGCACTCCTGCGCTCTTTCTCGCAGGCCGAAGCGATCCGGATGGCGTTTTTTGCCTCCGGTTCGTCCGAGCCGGAAGTGTCGATGTCGATCACCCATGTCAGCTCCAGCCCTTCGGTGCAGCTTGCAGTGCTGACGATGAATGGCAAGCAACTGCGCACCCAGCCCAATTCGACAGCCGCCGAGATGGTGTGGCCGGGGCAATCCTCGGGGGTCAATCTCAGCCTCTATCCGCAAAGCGAGGGGGGCAATTCCGCGCTGAACTTCAATGACGGGCGTTGGGATATCGTGTCGTTCCTGCGCAATGGCGTGGTCAAGATCAATGGCAATGTCGCCAATGTCGCAGAGCAGGTGGGCGGGCGCTCGATCACCTATCGCTTTGAATTCGACAGCACCACGGTGCCGTTCCTCATGCCGGAACTGTCCGAATTCACCTGTCCCGTCTCGGTGGAGTAAGCCATGCAGGAGGCATCCGTTCTGAACACCGCGCCGATAGGTCTTCTGGGCAAGCATCCGGGCTATGGCGATTTCCTGCAGGCAGGGCTGGGGGCCTCGATTGTCGAGGCGCTCAATCAGTGGCTTGATGCCTCTTTGGGGGGGCTGCGTGACGAGATGGGCAATGACTGGCCTGCCTTTTGGGACCGTGCGCAAGAGCTGCGGTTCTGGGTCGGGCGCGGCCATTTCGGTCAGACGCTGGCGGGGGTTCTGCGGCCGTCCCATGACAAGGTGGGGCGGCGGTTCCCGCTGCTGCTGTTGACGCAGGGGGCGGATCTGCCCGCCCCGACCGACCCCGCCTCGGACCAGAGCCTGTGGGACAGGTTCTCGGCGCATCTCGACAAGGCGCAACCGGGACAGGGGGCTGCGGCACTGTTGCACGGGCTTGATCTGGCCTTGCCCGACGAGGCTGCGAAAGCCAGTCAGGGGCCGCAGGTCTGGGCGCATCACCCCGAGGGCGACCTTGCGGCGCTGCTGCGCTCGGCTGCGACGGTCGAGCGCGAGCGCGCCATGTTGACGCGGGTCCATTTCTGGACGAAGGGGGAGGCGGGCCGCGCGGCCCAGTGGATTGCCGGACCGCAGATGCCCGATGCGCGGGTGATGGGTTGGCTCTTGGGGGGCATGCCGGAGGCGGCGTAAGGGCAGGAGACGGTGGGGATGGACGGTTTTTTCAGCAATGGTGTGTTCTGTTTCGAAACGGGCGCCGCCACCGATGTGGGCTGCCGCCGGTCGATCAACGAGGACAGTCTGATCTGCCGTCCCGAATTCGGTCTGTGGACGGTGGCCGATGGTATGGGCGGCCATGCGGCGGGGGATTATGCCAGTGGCATGATCGTGCAGGAACTCGGCTCGGTCGGGGTGGCGGCCTCGGAACAGGATCTGCAGGCGCGGTATATGGAACGGCTGGTGCGGGCAAATCAGGCGATCCGCAGCCATGCGGTCAAACTGGGCGGGCAGACCATCGGCTCGACGGTGGTTTCGCTCCTCGTGCAGGGCGAGGACTGGTTTGTCGTCTGGTCCGGAGACAGCCGCGCCTATCTGATGCGCGAGGGTCATCTGGTGCAGCAAAGCCGCGACCATACCGAGTTGCAGGCCATGCTGGACGGCGGACAGCTGCGCCCCGAAGACGCGCGTAGCTACCCGCGCAAGAATGTCATTACCCGCGCGATCGGTGTCACCGCCGAGCCGCAATGCGACATCGTTTCGGGCAAGCTCAGGGCGGGGGATCTGTTCGTGCTGTGCTCGGACGGGTTGATGGAGCATATGGCGGATCGCGAGATTGCCGCCATCGTGCGCGATTATCCGCCGCAGGCGGCCTGCAACCAGCTGATCCGCGAGACTCTGGCGCGCGGGGCACGCGATAATGTGACGGTGGTTGTGATAAGCTGCAGCCCGACCATGTTTGACGAGACGACCCAACCCGTATGACCCGCCCTCCGCATATGCCGACCGATCCGCCACAGGGCGATGAGGAAGCGACCCGTCTGGCGGGCCTGCCGTCTGCTGCGCAGGCCTCCGTTCCGCAGCCTCCGGTCGTGCAGGCGCCTGTGCCGCAAGGCGATGACGAGCGCACGCAATTCGCCTTTGCGCCCGCGACAGAGGAGGCGACACGCTTCGATACGGGGGCGGCAGCGGGCGCCCCTTCTGCCAAGCCATCCGCAGGGCAGGCCGATCTCAAGATCGGGACGCTGATCAACAACAATTACCGCGTCACCGCCGAGTTGAAGGCCGGAGGCATGGGCTCGGTCTATCGCGGGGTGGAGATCGGGACGGGGGATCCGGTGGCCATCAAGCTGGTGCTGTCGGTTCTGGCCGAGCACGAGCAGACCGCCATGCTGTTTCGCCGCGAGGCCCGCACGCTGCGCCAGCTGACCCATCCGGCCATCGTGCGCTATTACAATTACGTGCAGGACCCGCAACTCGACCGGTATTTCCTTGTCATGGAATATATCGACGGGATCGCGCTGTCGGATTACGTGGTCAGCCGTGGCACGCTTGGCTCGGAAGCGGCGCTGACTCTGATGGAACGGCTTGCGGGGGGCTTGGGGTCCGCCCATGCGCTGGGAGTGATCCACCGCGATCTTTCGCCCGATAACGTGATGCTGCCGGGCGGTGATATCGCACAGGCGCGGCTGATCGATTTCGGGATCGCGCGCTCGGCTATCCAGAGCGACCGCCAGCTTGATAACCAGTTTGCGGGCAAGCTGAAATATGTGGCTCCGGAACAGCTTGGCCTTTATGGCGGCGATGCGGGACCGCGCGCCGATATCTACGGGCTGGCCCTGTTGGTCATTGCGGCATTGCAGGGCAAGCCGCTGCAGATGGGCGCCACGATCGAAGAAGCGATCGAGCGGCGTGCCGAGGTGCCCGATATCAGTGCGGTGCCATTGCGGTTGCAACCTTTGCTGCGGCAGATGCTGGCCCCCGATCCGGCGGACCGTCCGGCCTCGATGGAGGCGCTTCTGGCCAAGATCGAGGCTTTGCGTGCCCCCGCCCAGCCGCGCCCCGTGGCCGGTCTGAGCCTGCCGCCCGGCTTGCAGGGGCCGCTCCCGCCCGAGGCCCCTGTGCCCGAGCGGTCGGGCATGGACAAGGCGTCTGCTCCGAAGCGCAAACGCGACCCGCTGCCGCGGCGGCTTGTGCTGTTGATGGGGGTGGTTTTTGCCGCTGTGCTGGGCTTTGCAGGCTGGCAAAGCGGCTGGTTGCGGCCTCAGGGCCAGATGGAGGCCTCAGGGACGGGGGCTGTGGCCGAGGCCGCCAACGGGTTGGCCCCGCGCGAGGCAGGCACGCGCGATGCGTTTCTGGCCAGCTATCCGTCGGCTCCGGCCTGTTTTTATGCCCATCGTCTCACCGCAGGCCCGCGCACGGGGGTGCTGTCGGTGCTGTCGACGGCCGATGCGGGCACCACTCTGCCGGCACCGGATCTGGTGTCCGATTATGCGAAGACATTCGGTGCGGCACCGGGGCGGTTTGATGCCCGTATTACCGATGCACAATGCCCTGTGCTGGATTTCGCCCGCGAGATGCAGGCCCGTCCGGGCCCTGATCTGGCGTTGACCGTGGCCAATGACGATATCGCCTCCGGGGAAACCCTGCGGGCCACGCTCGAGGCGGATCCGCAGGCCCAGACATGGGTCGGGCTGGTGACGCCCGAGGGACAGATCTACAATCTTGGCGGGCGGTTGACGGGCAAGGATCTGGCCTTTGCCCTTTCGACCGGCGCGGCAGGGCAGGCACAGACGCAGCTTGTGCTGAGCATCGCCAGCACGCAGGCGCTTGTGGGTCTGGCGACGCTGCAGGATGGCGCAGAGGCCGCCAAGATCATGCCGGGACTGCTGGCCGAGATCAGGCAGACGGGGCAACAGGTCTCGGTGCGGGTGACACCGATCCATCTGCATCCTGCTCCTGATGAGGCGGCCGAGTAATGATTTTTGCCTATCGGCTTTTCGTATTCTGGGTTACGCTCGACAGATGATTAAACTTATTGTGGTTTCGGCATTTCTGATTGGCGGCACGGTTGCAGGCGGTGTCGGTCTGGCCGTCTGGCATGGCACGCAGGCACCGGCCACGCCAAGCCTTGCCGCGCCGTCGGCCCTGCCCGAAGTCAGGCGCAGCACCCGCTACGAACTTGGCCGGTATGAGGGGCAAAGCGCCGGAGCCGTACGGCCCGCAGCAGGCACCCTGCCGCGCGTGCCGCTCCCACAACAGGCGGCGCTGCCATCTGTCGATGCCATGCCTGCCCCCGCCGCTGATGCGCCCGTCCGCTTGCCGCAAAACCGCCCCGTTGCGACCCCTTCACCGGCGACAGGGTCTGTTGCCCTGCGCGCGGCACCTGTGCCAGCGCGTGCGCCCGAAGCCTATCCCGTCACGGCAGGGGCGCCTCTTTCAACGGTTGTGCCCTACGCATATGCCGCCCCGCCCCGTGAGGCAGCACAGATGCGCAAACCGGTCGCCGCCCAGACGGATGCCGAGCCGGGCTATTTTATCGGCGTTTATCGCTAGCGATCGACGGTTTCCACCGGCCGGTTTGGCTGTGCCTGAAGCCGCGATGCCTTCCACTCTACGGCCGATTTGCACCAAGCTGCAGCATGTCGGGACTGCTGTTCACCACAGACCCGCGCAATCCTTTAGCCATCCTGTGGCGGGCGCTTCGACGCCCTTGCATCCAAACCGCACGGATCGGGGCCGATACACAAAGTTCTGGACCCTCCCCGAAGGTCTGCGGCCTTAAAGCCTTGTGGCCCTTTGCCATTCTAGGCATGTCAGAAGATACGAACGCGCATCCGCCGAAAGTCTCGCGATCCCCGCGTGACGGGCGAGATCGAGCACCGGATCTTCGCTTCGGCTCAACTCGGTTGCGTGGCGCTCGTAAAGTTCGGCGATTTCGGCCCGGGAAATGTCCCGGATCGCGCGATCCGTCCCCGCGCGGAACGCCAGCCTGTCGGTCTTCGTGCCGGAGACCCAAAGGAAATCAACGTCTCCCTCGCGATATATTTCGACATGGCCAAGAGCTGCGGACACTTGCTCGGAGATCCGCCGTCCTGTCCGTTGCCAGCCATGGCGCCCCGACACACGCTTGCCGAGTAAGGCCACTGGCATAGGGCCCTCTTGCCCGACGATCTCCGCGATCATCTTTTCGAGAATGGGAATGTAATCGGCATCATAGAACCTGCTTGGATCGGGAATGATCTCGGTCGCATCATTGGGCTCCACGATACCTGCCTGCGCGCCGCTGGCAAATTTCGGCGGCTGACGGGCGGGTGCGGGGGATGTCCTGACCTCTTGCGGCACCGGCGTTTCGGCGGAGACGATTTTGTTACTCTCGTCCGCATCAACGTCCGTGTCTTCTTCCTCCAGCGTTTCCACAAACTTGGCCTCACGTTCGGCCTCGTCTTCCGCACGTCTGGCCCGATCCGCCTCGAGATGCGCGCTCAGTGCGGCATGAATACGCTCGACCACAGTGGCAGGGTTGCGGAACCAGTCGGTCGACCAGATCCGGAAGATCGTCCAGCCAAGGTTCTCCAGCACCGCCTGCCGCACCTTGTCACGGTCCCGCGCTGTGGCCGAGCCGTGATAGGTCGCGCCATCGCATTCGATCCCTGCAAGGTAGACGCCCGCGTGATCGGGATGCACAACGCCAAGGTCAATCCGGAAGCCCGAGACGCCGATCTGCGGACGCAACTCCCATCCCTTGGCCTCGATCGCCAGCTTGATCGCGGCCTCGAAGACATTCTCGACCGGACCAAGCGAGCCATTATCCTGCGCCGGAAGTGCCACCGGACCGCGGGCCGCAAAATCGAGGAAGCCTTTGAGATGTTTCACGCCAATGGCTTTGGTCCGGGTCAGGTCGATCTGGTCCGCGCGGATCGAGGCGAAAACATGCAGCTCGGCTCTGGCCCGCGTGACGGCAACGTTCAGACGCTTTTCGCCGCCGTCACTGTTGAGCGCCCCGAAAGCCATCGAGAGCTTGCCCGCATGATCGGGGCCGAAGGTGATGGAGAACAGCATGACATCACGCTCGTCGCCTTGGATGTTCTCGAGGTTCTTCACGATAACCGGCTCTTCGCGCGCATCCTCGAAGAACCATTCCAGATCGGGGTTCTTGCGGCGTTCCTCGTCGAGAAGATCGAGGATCAGCCCCTGTTGTTCGGCATTGAAGGTGATGACCCCGAGCGTCAGCCGCTCTTCTTCCGGCCAAGCCAGCCATTCGTTGAGACGGCGCACTGTCATGCGGACAATCGCGCGGGCCTCTGACTCGTTGGTCCGTCCCATGCCCCGCCCGTAGACACCATCCACCTGATGCAGTTGCACCGCGTCCGACACCGTCGCCGGAGAGGGAAATGTCACCAGTCGACCGCTATAATAATGCCAGTTGGAAAAGGCGATCAGCGCCTCGTCCCGGCTGCGATAGTGCCAGTCAAGCTGCTGCGTCGGAATCCCTGCTGCGGCAACCTCGTCCAGAATGGAGGCCAGATCGCGCTCTGTTTCCGGCAGATCCTCCTCTCCGGCATCGCTGCGTCCGAAGAAATTCGTAGGCGGCAACTGTTTCGGATCTCCGACAATGATCGCCTGTTTGCCCCGTGCGATCGCACCGATCGCGTCCCACGTGGTGATCTGGGAGGCTTCATCGAAAATCACCACATCGAAGGCGGCCTGTCCCGCAGGCAGATATTGCGCCACGGAAAGCGGCGACATCAGCACGCAAGGCGCCAGCTTGGTAAAGGCATCGGGCATTTCCGAGATTAGCTCCCGGATCGGCATGCTGGGCCGTTGCAGCCCCAGCTGATGGCGCAATGTGCCCAGTTCCGAGCGGCGCGCGACGGCGTCTTGCGCGGGCAACCCGTGCTGGATGCGGGAGAGAACCTGATCCGCCGCCATGGAGGTCGCCCGATCATCCAGCTGCCTGAAGCGCTTGATCGCATCCTCATGCGACCAGTGGGAGAATCCGCGCAGCTCGGGCTGGGCATCCATGGCCTGCGGCAACCACCACGTCGCATAGGCAGAGGTGAAGGCAGCTTCGATATCGTCCTCGATCTGCCCCTCTTCCACAGCCAGAACCAGCGCCTCAAGCCCCGCGCCCGTGGCCTGCGTCCGTATTTCGACCCAACGGGTCCAGTCCTGTAGATGCGCCTTGTTGTCCTGAATGACCTGCAAAGCTGTCAGCACATCGGATAGCGCCATACCGTCGGGCGATACCTGCGCGATCTGCGCGAAGGCATCGGCATGTTCCTTCCACACACCCTGCCTGTGCCGGAAGAACGTGATCGCGTCTCTCAGGCCGCCGCTTTCCCTCGCAAGGCTCTGGCAGGCCAGATCCCACCGAACGGGATCGGTGACCATCGGCGTGACTTGGGCAATAGCCGCGTGTAACGCGCGCGCTTGATCGACCCATGCGCTCAGCTGTGCGGTATCCGTTTGCACGCCTTTGACCACAGGACACCCGTTGAGTGGCGTGGCTTCAATACCGGCCCTGATACGTTTGGCATCGGCCAAAGCGACGATATCGGTCTGCGGATCGGCACTGCCCCCCTCGGCATAGGTCTGCAATAGCTTGCGAACCGAAGATTTGGCAAAGGCCGAGAACGGCCACATCTTGGTCTGCGCGAGCCGCCAGTTGGCATCAAGCTGATCCAGCGGGATACTGTCCAGCCGATCCATCGGATAGCGCCCGGACGTCCGCGCGGCGGCGTCCCTGTAGGCGGTAAGGTTTTCCGTAAGCGCCTCTGTCTGAGCCTGTAGCTCGCGGACATCGCGCTTGAGCGACCAGCTGACATCCGCACCGCTTTCGGGGATCGACGACAGAAGCACAAGCGGTTGAAGCTCTGACGTATCGCCCGCACCTGTCCACGCCAGCCCCGCTTGATGCGCAAGCGCCTCTGCCGCCTCGGACAGCTCTTGGGTGGCGAGGCTCAGTTTCGCGCCGCGCTCCAGAAGATCGGCCTGCCAGCCGAAGGACCATTCCGCCGCCTCGATCAGCGGCAGCGGCGCACGGCCTGCGATGATGTCATGGCAGCGGCCAAGCGCCTCGGCCAGCTTTCGCAAATGCATGTAGCTCTGTGCATCATGCGCGTCTTTATTGGCGAAAGACAGGCTGAACGGTTGCGCCGGACCAGCGGCTTTTCCGATGGCCTGAAACACGCTGAAGCCTTGCGTGCCCTTTGCATGCAAGGCCGCGACATAGGCGTTCAGCTGTTCGCGGGTGACCGTCAGGTCATCTGTCACCCTGATCCACTCGGCCTCAGAAGCACTGCTCGCCCGCGCCCAGCTGCGGCCCAGTTGCGCCAATACCGATTTCCGGTCGGCCTTGTTGGAATGCAACTCCAGCACCGCATCGCCCAGTCCGTGCGAAGCGAGACGCCGCTGCACCACATCCAGCGCGGCCGATTTCTCCGCCACGAAGAGAACGGTCTTCTGCATGGCAAGGCATTGAGAAATGATATTGGCAATCGTCTGGCTCTTGCCCGTTCCCGGCGGACCGATCAGGACAAAATCATGCCCCTCCTGCGCGGCCAGAACCGCTGCAAGCTGCGAGGAATCCGCAGGGAGCGGCGTGAACAGATCACGCGGCGCAAGCCTGCGGTCCACATCAACCGCAACCGGTAACCCGGGCGCCCCTTCGGCCAGAAACGGTTCTGTCGGGTTGTCGACGAGGTGCCTCACCAAGGCGCTTTCACGCAGGCCATCCGTGCGCTCGACCAGATCCTTCCACATCAGGAACTTGGCGAAAGAGAAGGTCGAGAGCGCCAGATCCTCGACCACTTCGAACCCCGCAACATCGCGCACCTTGCGGCGCATGATCTCGAAGATACGCGGCAGGTCGAAACCACTCTCGTCGCGCGGCAGTTCGCCCTCCAGTTCGGGCACCTTAAGGTCGAAGTCCCGCTTGAGGAACTCCAGCAGGGTAGTGTTGAAGCGCACGTCATCTTCGTGATGTTCGATCACGAATTCCGACTGGGCAGACTTACGCGAGATTTTCACCGGCACCAGAAGGAGCGGCGCCCGATAGCTGCGGGTATCCCCTTCGGTTTTTTTCCAGCGCAAGAAGCCTGCCGCAAGGAACAGCGTGTTCGTGCCGCCCTCCTGCAGGTCGCTCTTGGCACGCCGGTGCAGCTCCAGCAGCCGACGCTCGCTTTCCCTGCCCGTCAGTGGTACCGCAATCTGGCCCTTGGCAAACGCGTCCTTCGCCACTTCTTCAAGGAGCTTGGGCTCGTCTTTTGCCAGAAGGTCACGCGTGCCGACCGGATCTTCGTCCTTGAGCGCAAGCGCGCGGAACTTCCTGCCCTCTGCCAGCTGGTCCTCGAGCGCCGAGACATCGGGACAGAGCAAGGGAAGCGTCTGCTTGCTGTCTTTGAAGTTCAACAACCGGTTGCGCAAGGACAGATCCAGCAGCTTGCGTTGCCAGCGCGAGATCCGGTCCGCAGGGGTCGAGGCGGCCTCCTCGATCAGTTCGCCCGGCAGAAGCCCCAGATCAAGCGGTCGTGGCAAAGCCGCCGGACTTGCAACGACCTCCTCGGCTTCGGCCTCCGGTGCGGAGCGATGGCTGGCAAGCGGGCGGATGCGCGCGGCCCGCGCCCGCCGGATGTCGATTGCCATGACAAAGTTATGTTCATTGCGTTCCGACACAAGATCTCGCGCCGTATCAACCGCCTGCTCGAATCCCACGCTGGGCCGATGCGTCAGCAAGGTGGTTTCCATGACCACGAATTCACGCGCCTCGATGGCTTTGCGGACTGTCATCACATCAGGCTCGCTGATGCTCCCGAAGTCGCGTCCGGTCAGCCAGACACCGGTCCAGGCGTGGCCTTCGGAGAAAAGAACAACCGGATTGAGGCCCGCTGCCTCGAAACAGCCCGCCAGTAGGAGGGCCGTGTCGAGGCAGGTCGCCAGACCCTCGGATTTGATCCGTCCGGGATCGCGGATCTTCTGGCCGTTCAGTTCGAAACTTGCAGGCGGGACCGCATAAGTCAGCCCCATACCCGTAACCGCCGACCAGATCGCCCCTGCCAGCATCCATGATCGGGACGGGTCGCCGGATTGATAGCCATTCATCGCGCCGCTCTGCCCAGCACTTTCCAGCAGCCGCCCGGCGTCTTTCAGGACAGCTGCGACGACCGCATCATTCGGAGAGACGAAAGCTGCCAGCAGATGCGCCATGTCGCCAACACCGCCCCATTCGTCACGTGCAAGCATCTCGATCGGATGGCATTCGTCGAGCAGCGCCGCCCCATCCTGTTTGACGACAAATCGCAGCTCCCCCCGTTCCGCCTCGTTGAGCCCCCCAAGGAGCTGTGTATCAAGCGGCGTTTCAAGGTCAGGCAACTGCTGATTTTGGCCGGGCATCAACCGGTCCACCGTCCAGATTTTCGGGCGGATCAATCCGGGGCGACAGGACAGCTCGAGGGTCAGCTTCTCCAGCGGCACATCTGTCAGGTTCTGCAGCGCAACCTTCTTCAGCACGGAAACGCCATTCTGGGAGGATGCAAAATTCACTTTCTGCGCGACGTCAAGCTCCAACGCGACTTGGCCGCGCGTGTGTTCCTCAGCCGTATCAAATGACATTTTGCGCTACCTGGTTCTTAAAATCATAAGCCAGTCAGACATATAGGATAGAAACTGTCAATCGTCGCGGCGGATCCTCCGCATGGTGGCATCCGTGCGGTTCGTGTTTCGGTTGTGTTCTGGACGCCTGATGCCGCGTGCCTAGTCCTATAGGTGAGGCAAGAACCTATCAGCGTTTGCTGCCCAAGCTGGGTCTGGCTGATCCGGAGTTCGCCGCCATGCACTCTCCCGCTGATTGGACCGTGGCGCGTGTCTAAGCCCAAGGCCGCCATGATCCGCGCCTCGCGACAGACAGGACGGCTACCTATGGGCGGCTTTTGCGCAAGTGCCAGACATGATGTGCGAAGAGCAAGCGGCAGAGACAGGAAGCCGATCGGCGCTCTGCGGCGGATCGGGCTGGCCATGTTACTATAGCTTATGATAGGTCGGCACAGAGACGTTCGGGCCTTTGTGCCAGATCCCTGCCATACCTATTTCGATTTGATTTTGACAAGGTTGCCATGTCACAGCTTCTTTCTCCGCTTTCACTCGCTGTTTTTGCGGCTTTGGGACTGTTGTCTCTGGCCATGCTGACGGTGGCCCTTCGCAAACTGGCGCAATTCCGCAAGATGGGCGTCGGCGGGGGGCATAAGGCAGAGGCCGCGCTGGATCTGTGGCTTGCGGGGCGCGTCAACGAGGCGGTTACCGCCGCGCGCACCCAGAAGACCGTGCTGGGGCGTGTTCTGGCCGGAGTGATCTCGGGGCTTCAGGCCCGCCCGGGCGATACCGGATTTGCCGAAGAGCTGGGGCGCCAGACCGCGCTTGTCGAACTGGCGCGGATGGGGCGGTACATGCGCTTCCTTGATATCTGTGTGCAATCGGCCCCGATGCTGGGGCTTCTGGGCACGGTGCTGGGCATGATCGACGCCTTCGCCACGCTGTCGGTCACGCAGGGGATGGCCGATCCGGCCAGCCTTGCCGGAGGGATCTGGACGGCGCTGACGACCACGGCGGCGGGGCTGGCTCTGGCGCTGGTGGCAAGTTTCATCACCACATGGTTCGAAAGCCGCATCGATCAGGAACGGATCATGGCCGAGGCGCTGATTTCCGCGGCGATCTACGGGCGGGTTGATCCGGCGCATAAGGGATAAGGCCCGATGTGTGCGGCCCGTCCCCTTCTGCCGCCTCCGCCGCGCCGCACGCGTCGCGTGGCGCTGACGCCTCTGGCGGATACGATGTTCCAGCTTCTGATCTTCTTCATGCTGTCTTCGGGCTTGACCCCCTATTCGCTGCTGGGGCTTAGCGGTGCCTCGGGGGCGGGTGGCCAGACCATGACCGCATCCGGCACGGGGCAGGGGGCGGCGCAACCGGCGCGAGGTCGTGATCAGGACCAGCGGCTCTGGCGTATCGGCGCGGGCGATGTCGAGACCAATGGCCAGCATTTCCCCTTCGCCCAGATCGACGCTCTCGCACAGGCGCTGGCGCAGCAAGAACCGGTGCCGGATGTCGTTCTGGTGGCGCGCGCCGAGGCGCATGTGCAGGATGTGGTGACCGTTATGGCGCGGTTGCACGCGCAGGGGCTGCAGAATGTGCGGCTGGCCATTGATGCGGAAGGTGGTCGCTGATGGCGCGCAAATCCCCGCTTCTGCCGCCTGCCCCCGCGCGCGAAAAGCCCGATATGGCTTTGGCAATCGTCAATGTGGTGCTGCTGCTTATCATGTTCTTTCTGGCCACTGGGGCGCTGTTCAACCGCGCGGCGCCCAGCAGCGTCAGCCTGTCGCAGACCACCGATCTGGCGGTGACGCAACTGCCGAAACCGCTGCTGGAAAAACGTCCCGATGGCGGGCTGTATCTGGATGATGCGCCGGTGACGCCCGACGCGCTTGGCAACGCGCTTGCGCCTGTCGGGGATGTGTATGTGCTGATCGACAAGACCGCGCCCGCTTTCGAGCTGACCTCGCTGCTGGCACTACCGGGGCTGAGCGGCCATGATATCGTGCTGGTGACGGTCCATAGTCAACCGGAGGCGGGGCCGCAGCCATGAGCTATCTGCCTTATTCCTTCGGCGGAAACAGGGGCTGGGTCTATCGCGATTGGGCTTGGGCCGGTGTGGCGGCTTTGGGCCTGCATGGCATGGCTTTGGGCGGACTTTGGTGGGCGCTGACCTATGCGCCCGCGCCTGCGCCCGATACGCCCGAGCCCGCCTTCACGATCAGTTTGCAGCGGCTGGACACCGATACTCTGGCGGGGATGTCCCTTTCTAACGGAATCGCCAATGGCGATGCCGGTGCGGGCACGCGCCTGCCCGACCCCGAGAAGGGCGCCATGCCCGAGGTCGCCCCCATGCCTGCGACCGACCCCGCCGCCGTATCGCCGCCTTTGTCCGAGACCGCGCTGACCGCGATGCCGGAGCCGCCCGAGGACACGCCGTCTCCTGAGGCAGGGCCCGAGAATGTGCCGGATACAGGGTCGGATATTGGGCCGGAAACGGGTTCTGAAACGGGATCGGATGCCGTCAAAGTGCCGCCAGAGACACAGCAGACCCCCGAAGATCCGCCGGTTGCTTTGGCGGAACCTGCCTCGCGGACGTCGCCTTTGTTGCCAGCCGAAGGCGAAGCCGTGGGGGCGGGCGGGGCGGCTGTGGCGCCTGCTGCGCCAGAGCCGGAAGTTGCATTGCCCGTGCCGCAGGACGGGGCTGCAGATCCGGCGATGTCGCGGGCGGAAGATCCCGAACCATCGTCCGATCCGGATGTGGCACAAGAGCCCAGCGGCGCAGGGAATGCCGCCGAAACGGTCGGGCCTGACGGGACAGGGGCGGTTGCCGCGCGGGCCATCGACCTGGCTGCGGGCGACCTGATCCGCAAAATCCGCGAGACCCCGCAGCCCGACTGCGTGGTGGCCCTGCCGCGGCGGACCTTGCAGGGCGGGCTCGGGCTGGAAATGCTGGGCGCCTCGGAAACCCTCATGGAGCAATATGGCGCCGCCCTGTCCAAAGGGTTCGGCACCGAGGATGCCCCGCTTGTGCAGACGCGGCGTCTTGTCGACCCGCGTCAATGCGCGGCGCTCGATTTCGTGGCCCATAGCCCGAACTACCCCGCGACACGTCTTGGGGTCTCGCTTGAGGCCAGTACGACGGCAAGCGGTGGCTGGTTGCGGGGCGGGGTGCGCGGCACTTCGGGCCGGTATGTCGTGCTGATGCTGGTGGACACCAATGGTGTTGTGCAGGATCTGCAGCGTTTCAGTCTTTTTGGCGAGAATCGCGCCGATTTCGCGGTGCCGGTGACACGGGTCGGTCCGGCGCGCGACACCTCCTATCTGGTGCTGGCACTGGCCAGCGATGAACCTCTGGCGGCCTTGCGCGGCAAGTTGGGCCATCTGGCCAAGGATGTGATGCCGCTTGCCGAGGCCGCCATGACCCCGGGCACCGCTTTGGCCATCACCAGTTTCGACCTTCGCTAGGCGGGTGCTGGTGCGCGCCCTGTCTCGGAACTGAGACAGTTTTCAGGTGGGAGTATGGTTTTCGGGCTTTGAAATGCCGGAAATTGGGTTGCTCAAATTAGTTACGTTATAACATAAATAATCCCTGAGGCGGGGAGGACCCAGGCCGCCTTACAAAATCTCTGGGAGGAGAAATTTATGTCTTTCAAGCAGCTTGCGGATCGCACCTATAGCTTTTTCATTCCGAATGTCAGTCTGATCGGCCCGGGTGTTTCGGCCGAGGTTGGCCCGCGCGCGAAGGCCTTTGGCTATAAGAAGGCGCTTTTAGTGACCGATAAGGGGATCGTCGCCGCTGGTATTGCCGACCAGATCGTCCGGCAACTGGGCGAGGTCGGTATCGAGACCGTGGTTTTTGACGGGGCCGAACCCAACCCGACCGATCTCAATGTGCATGACGGGGTCAAGGCCTATCAGGGCGGGGCATGTGATTTTATCGTCTCGCTCGGGGGCGGCTCGGCCCATGACTGCGCCAAAGGCGTCGGGCTGGTGACTGCGGGCGGTGGCCATATCCGCGATTACGAGGGGATCGACAAGAGCACGGTTACGATGACGCCGCTGATCTCGGTCAACACCACGGCGGGCACCGCCGCCGAGATGACCCGCTTCTGCATCATCACCAATTCCGATACGCATGTGAAAATGGCGATTGTCGACTGGCGCTGCACACCGCTGATCGCGATTGACGATCCGCGCCTGATGGAAGGCAAGCCTGCCGCGTTGACGGCGGCCACGGGTGTGGACGCGCTGACCCACTCGATCGAGGCCTTCGTCTCGACGGAAGCCAACCCCATCACCGATGCCTGCGCGGAAAAGGCGATCAAGCTGATTTCCGAATATCTGCGTCCGGCGGTGGCCAATGGCCAGAATATCGAGGCCCGTGACGCGATGACCTACGCGCAGTTCCTTGCGGGTATGGCCTTCAATAACGCCTCGCTGGGCTATGTTCACGCCATCGCACACCAGTTGGGGGGCGTTTACAACCTGCCTCACGGCGTGTGTAACGCGGTGCTTCTGCCGCATGTCTGCGCCTTCAACCTGATCGCGGCTCCGAAACGCTATGCGCAGATCGCGCAACTGCTCGGGGTCAATACCGAAGGCATGGATGATATGACTGCCGCGCGGGCCGGCCTTGATGCCATCCGTGATCTGACCGTGTCGGTCGGGATTCCGTCCGGACTGGAAGAGCTGGGCGTGAAGCGGGAAGATTTCGAGCTGATGGCGCAGAATGCCCAGAAGGATGCCTGCATGCTGACCAATCCGCGCAAGGCCTCGTTGCAGGAGGTGATTGCCATCCTCGAAGCCGCATACTGAGTGTATGTTCCGGGTCCTCCGCCCGGGATGTTTCCTTTAAGTGGTACCTCCGACGGGCCGGGAGATGGTTTCATCTCCCGGTCTGCCGCATTGAGGCGACAGGAACCGGATGTGGAAAAGCCAGCCCCGAATGCGGCTGGCGGCAAGAGCTTTCCCGACCGGATGGAACCGGACCACGTGCGGGGCGGTGGCGATCTCGGGTAGGGCCGGAGGAAATGCGGAGGAAACGGGGTATCGGGCGCAGGCCGTCTGTCCCGAGGGCCGCAGCGCCAAGCCGTGGCGGTCTTTGCACGGGGATTGGCGCGGGGGAATGGCGGACCAAAGCCCGAGCGTGGCGGTGCCAGACAAGGCCGCTCTGCTGGGGCTGGTCAATCCTGTCTGGAAAAAACCAGAGGCTCAGCCAGAGCTTCAGATCGTGCCGAAGCGCTGGAACTGGCGGTATTTCGCGGTCGCTGCATAGGCATAGGAGCGGACGCGATCTGCCACGCCCTTACGGGCGGATGCGGGGGCCACAAAGGTATCTGCAAGCGTCCAGTCCGTGCCGGTGGCTGCGTCTTCCGATGTGATACGCACATAGTATTGACCGTTTTCGACGATCAGTTCGAAAGGTTGTCCATCGAGTTCGCCGCTGGCGCGATGGTTGTTCAGTTCAGTCAGTTTCAATCCCATTCGGATTTCCTTTTTTTATTATATGCTCGTAAAGCAAGCTTGGTGTGTTTCGTCTTCCTGCAGGTTGCAGAGGGAGGACGAGAAGAGTATGCGCCCCGAAACTTTCCAAATTGGAAACAAATCCATGACAGTTTCATGAATTTTCCAAGCTGGCGAGCCGGAGAACAATGTGCCGTGCATCCCGAAAGATGTTTCTGACACAGGCGGTAAATGCCCGAACTGGGCCGGAATGCGGCGCAATCGGGACCTTACCTGACATGCCGCCTGAACAAGTGGTTTGCTTGATCTTTGGCGCGGGGCACAACCTCTGCCCACCATGTCATTGCAAGATTTGGGGGCTTTGGCTGACAAGTCAAGATTTTTTCTACATAAATCGCAAAATACTTCTGTCAGCGCTCACAGCATTCCCGCGGCATGTGTGTCGCAATTTCTTGTCCGGACTGTCACGAAACTTTTTCATGGGCTTATTAACTCCTTGCTCACGAATTACCTTTGAGGATCGCCAAGATGAGCAAGCTGCCGCCACACAAGATGCCCGCAGATGAATGGGACGAGCTGCATTTCCCCCGTCCGGAAGAGAATGACTTCGATCGTGTTGTCGAACGCGCAATCTCGCGCCGTGGTTTCCTGAGCGGGATCGTAGCCTTTGGTTCGGGCGCGGTCGCGATGGGGGCGGGGCTTCTGAATTCGACCTCGGCACAGGCGCAGGCCGTGTCGCGCTTCCCTTTCACGCCGATTGACGCGCAGACCGATATGACCGTCCACGTCCCCGAGGGCTGGAACTGGAAGCCGATGGTCAGCTGGGGCGATGCCCTGTTCGAGGATGTGCGCGGGTTCGAGGCCACCACAGGTGTGTCGCTGGCAGACTCCGATAAGGTCTTTGGCGAGAATACCGACGGTATGGAGACCTTCCAGATCGGCGGGCACGAGATCCTTGCCGTGAACAATGAATATGTGAACCCCGAAACCAACCTTCCCCACACCAAGGACGGCGTGCCGCAATCGGCTGAGGATGTGCGGATGCTGCAGAATTTCCAAGGTGTCACGGTGATGGAAATCGCCGAAGGGCAGGGCGGTTTCGCGCCGGTCAAGGGATCGCGCTTCAATCGGCGGCTGCATCACAATGCGCCGATGACCATGTCCGGTCCGGCAGCGGGTCATGCGCTGTTGCAGACGGCTGCGGATGCCGAGGGCCGGAATGTGCTGGGCACGATGGGAAATTGCGGGGCGGGCAAAACCCCGTGGGGCACCTATCTGACCTGCGAGGAAAACTTTAACGGCTATTTCGGTGGCAAGGCCGAGGGGCTGTCGGATCTGGTGCAGGCCGGTTACGAACGGTACGGGCTGGCAGACGAAAGCCAGTATGGTTACGAGAAATTCGATGCGCGCTTCGATCTTTCGCATAACCCCAACGAGCCGCATCGCTTCGGCTGGGTGGTCGAGATCGATCCGACCAATCCCGATAGCACGCCGGTCAAACGCACCGCTCTGGGCCGTTTCAAGCACGAGAACGCCGAGGTGACGCTGGCGCCCGACGGGCGTGTGGTGGTGTATCTGGGCGATGACGAGCGCGGCGAGTTCCTGTATCGCTACGTGTCGACCAACCCCTATGTCGCGGGTCAGCCGACGGATGGTCTTCTGGATGACGGCACGCTTTATGTGGCCAAGTTCAATGATGACCAGACCGGCGAATGGATGGCGCTGACGCCGGAGAGCACCGGCATGGATAAGGCCGAGATGCTGATCTTTGCGCGTCAGGCGGCCTCGAAGCTGGGCGCGACCACGATGGACCGTCCCGAATGGATCGCCGTCAACCCCTATGCGGTCGAGGCCTATTGTTGCCTGACCAATAACAAGAACCGTGGTGTGAAGCCCAATGCCGGTGGTGACGAGACCCCCGTTGGTGGCCCGAACCCGCGTCAGGCCAACCATTACGGCCAGATCGTACGCTGGTATCCCGACGAGGATGACCATGCGAAGGATACGTTCAGATGGGATCTGTTCGTAATGGCGGGCAACCCGACCGTGCATGGCGATGCCTATGCCGGCTCGAAAAATGTCACGCAGGGCAATATGTTCAACTCGCCCGACGGGATGACCTTCGACAGCGCGGGCCTGTTGTGGATCCAGACCGATGGCGAAGACAGCAATGAAGGTGATTTCGCAGGCATGGGCAACAACCAGCAACTTGCGGGCGATCCCGTCACCGGCGAGATTGCGCGCTTCCTGACCGGCCCGACGGGCTGCGAGATCACCGGCCTGTGCTGGTCGGCAGACCGCCGCACGATGTTTGTCGGCATCCAGCACCCCGGCGGAAGCTGGCCTTCGGACAGCGGCCTGCCGCGTTCGACCGTGATCGCGGTCAAGCGTGACGACGCCGCGCTGGTTGGCTGAGCCATCGCCCTATGGCCGCCCCTTCCCGCGCGCTTGGCGGGGAGGGGCGTTTTATGTCTAGGCCTTGGCGACCACGCGCAGCATCTGCGCGGGCGCTCCTTGGGTGATCTCGAACAGCCGGTCGATATTGGGATGCGCCCCGGGGCGGGCCTTGGCATCAAGGCTATGTTCGGCAAAAAGCGCGATGGCGTAGGTTGCGGCCTGTGCATCCAGCGCCCCGAACATCTGGGCGAGATAGTGATAGACGGCAAGCGAGCCCTGTTTGCCCGGCTGGTTCTCGATGCGGGCCAGAACCGTCCCTGTCGCATCCAGCAATTCGATATGGCTCAGCCCGTCGATGGGTGGCAAAAGCGCCAGATTGTCTTTGAAAGAGGCGGTGGGGGCGATCATGGGGACATCCTTTCATCATCATCGGTGGTTCCGCCCATACCAGCTTTGCGCAGGCGAGCCTAGCTGCCCGAGAGCAAGACGACCCCCAGCACCAGAATGGCGCATCCTGCCAGACGTGCCGGACCGACAGCCTCTTTCAGCAGCACCATTCCCAGCAAGGCCCCGACCATCATCGAGCTTTCGCGCAGCGGGGCCACGAGGCTGAGCGGTGCCCCATGCGCGATGGCGGTGAGCACCAGAATATAGGCCAGTGGCGAAAAGAGCCCGATGGCCGCTGCCCGTCGCCAGTGCCCCCGCATGCGCTGACCTGCAAGATGGCGGTTTTTCAGGGCCAGAGGAGCCAGCATGGCCACGCGCATCAGGTTGCACACCCATTCCAGCAGGACAGGTGCCACCCCCAGCAGCTTGACGGCGGTCGCATCGGTCAGGGTGTAGCAGGCAATCAGGCTGCCGGTGAGCAGCCCCCAAAGCAGGCCCGTCCGCCCCTCCGGTCGCCAGAACATCGCCAGCCGTCCTTGTGACGCGATCAGCACGATCCCCGTCACCACGCAGAGCATCCCCGCGATGCCCGTGAGGCTGGCAGGCTCTTGCAGCAGAACAAACGCCCCGAGCACCGACAGAAGCGGCCCCGTCCCGCGGGCGACCGGATAGACGACCGACAGATCGGCCTTGGCATAACCTTGTTGCAGGCAGAGATTATACGCCAGATGGATCAGCCCGCTGGCCACCATCACCAGTAGCCCCGTGAGGCTCGGGCCGGTGGCATCAAGGTCTGTGGCGCTTTCCGCAATGTGGCTGCGCCAGAAAATCCAAACCACCCAAGGCGTGTAGATCAGGCAGGCGCAGGCCGAATAGGCCAGCACGAAAACCGGTCCGGCCTGAGCCGCCCGTTTCGCCAGCAAATTCCAGCCCGCGTGAAGAAAAGCGGCGCAGAGCACCAGAAGAATGGCAGATAGCGTCATGGAGACCCCCTTCATGCGCCCGAAAACGTGCTCGGGCGTTGGTTGATCTCGACGTCTCCGCCTCTGGGATTTTATCCCTCGGGTGCAGCCAGAGGATATGGCCTCCGGTCTCTGCAACGCTCGGTCGCTGACGGCGCATAGCGCCCGGAACCCTAGTTGCCACTCGGTCGATAGGGGCAGGCTAGGTCAAAGATCCCGACAGGTCCAGCCGTCGGAGGAGTTTTTCTCTTGGTGGCGCGATACAGATAGAGTGGGCGCCGATCATATGGCCTCTTGCACTCTGTGACGGGATATGATTTGTTATAGTATAACATAACAAAAGATGACATAAAGGATGGGCCTACCATGTCAGTCGAAGATACCCGCTTGCCGGTCACGGTGCTTTCAGGTTTTCTGGGCGCCGGAAAAACGACATTGCTGAATGCGATCCTGAACAATCGCGAAGGCCGCCGTGTGGCGGTGATCGTGAATGATATGTCCGAGGTGAATATCGACGCCGATCTGGTGCGTTCGGGCGGGGCAGAGCTGAGCCATGCCGAGGAGAAGCTCGTCGAGATGACGAATGGCTGCATCTGCTGCACCCTGCGTGACGATCTTCTGGCCGAGGTGCGCCGTCTCGCGGAAGAAAAGCGTTTCGATTATCTGCTGATCGAAGGCACCGGTATCGCCGAGCCGCTGCCTGTGGCGGCGACTTTCGAGTTCCGCGATGAAAACGGCGACAGCCTCTCGGATGTGGCGCGGCTTGATACGATGGTGACCGTGGTCGATGCGGCCAACCTGCTGAACGACTATTCCAGCCATGATTTCATCGCCGATCGCGGCGAAAGTCTGGGCGAGGGCGACGAGCGGCGGATTGTCGACCTGCTGGTTGACCAGATCGAGTTCGCGGATGTGGTGGTGCTGAACAAGGTCAGCGATGCGGGGCCTGCCAAGGTGGATGCGGCGCGCAAGATCATCACCTCGCTGAACCCTGATGCGCAGATCATCGAGACGGACCATTCGCAGGTTGCGCCCGAGCGTATTCTCGACACGGGCCTGTTCGATTTCGATACCGCGCATGACCACCCGCTCTGGGCGAAAGAGCTGTATGGTTTTGCCGATCATGTGCCGGAAACCGAGGAATATGGCGTGTCCTCTTTCGTGTATCGCGCGCGTTTGCCCTTCCATCCGCAACGCATCCATGATGCGCTGAACGGGCCGCTGCGGGGGGTGATCCGTGCAAAAGGCCATTTCTGGCTTGCGACCCGCCCCGACTGGCTGGCGGAGTTCTCGCTGGCGGGGGCGCTTTCGGCGGTGCGACCGATGGGGATCTGGTGGGCATCGGTGCCGCAAGATCGCTGGCCCGACAGCCCCAGCGCGCGGCAATATCTCGAACATCACTGGGCCGAACCCTATGGCGACCGCCGTCAGGAACTGGTGTTTATCGGGGCGGGGCTCGACAAGGAGGGGATCACCAAGGCGCTTGATGCGGCCCTTGTCGACCCCGAAGAGTGCCCGCCGCATCGCTGGGCCGACCTGCCCGACCCCTTCCCGCGCTGGCGTCAGCCCGAAGCGGCCTGATCCATCCGTTTTGTCTTGCGGTCCCTATGCCGCAGGGCGAGCCCGCCCCCGCGACACTCCCTCGCGGGGGCGTTTTTATGCGCTTTTGCCTTTGGTCCGCGCGGATTGCGGGGCGGACGTAACGTTTTTTCTTTTTTCTGTAGGAGGTTAGGCGCTGGTTGCTAGGCTTGTCTGGCGCAGGGCAAGAAAAGGGCTTGATGCCTTTCATAATATCGATAATAAATTTACGAGATATGAAATATTGGGTTTTTGTCGATAATGTCTACTACAGCCAGCACTTGGACCAGCCAGGCCGCAAAGTCTCTTTATGATATGCCGCTTATGGATCTCCTTTTTCGCGCTCAATCGGTGCATCGGGAGAATTTCGATCCTAACCAGATCCAGACTTCCCGCCTTCTATCGATAAAAACCGGCGGCTGTGCCGAGGATTGCGCCTATTGTTCGCAATCGGCGCGGAACGGCTCGCAGCTTTCCGCTTCGAAGATGATCGAGGTGGAGCGTGTTCTCAGCGCGGCCCGCAAGGCGCGTGACGGAGGGGCCACGCGGTTTTGCATGGGGGCGGCATGGCGCGAGCCCAAAGAGCGCGACATGGACGCCCTTGTGGCGATGGTCGAAGGGGTGCGCGGTCTGGGTATGGAAACCTGTATGACGCTTGGTATGCTGGATGACAGTCAGGTGATCCGCCTGCGCGATGCCGGTCTCGATTATTATAACCATAATATCGACACCTCCGAGCGCTATTATCCCGAGGTGATCACCACGCGTAGTTTCGCTGACCGGATCGACACCCTCAACCGCGTGAAAGAGGCGGGGATCAAAGTCTGCTCGGGCGGTATTCTGGGGATGGGCGAGCATGCGCAGGACCGCGTCGATATGCTGGTCACTCTGGCCAATCTGAACCCTGCGCCCGATTCCGTGCCGATCAATATGCTGATGCCGCAGGCGGATACGCCCTTGGCAGAGGCCAAGCCGGTGGACCCGATCGACTTCGTGCGGCTGATCGCGACGGCACGGATCATGATGCCGGCCTCCTATGTGCGGCTTTCGGCAGGGCGCAGCGAGATGAGCGACGAGATGCAGGCCTTGTGTTTTCTGGCGGGTGCGAATTCGATCTTTGTGGGCGAGACCCTGCTGACGGCAGAAAACCCCGAAGAGGACAAGGATGCGGTCCTGTTTGCCAAGCTCGGCTTGCGTGCCGAGACAATGGCAGGGCGCTGCGAGACAAAAGCCGCAGAGTGAGGGCGGCGCAATGAAGGCTCTCGCGCGTCTGGACGATATGCTCGGCCATCTGGAGGCACGCCATCGCCGCAGGGTTGTCGCGCCACGTCAGGGGGTGGATTTTGCCTCGAACGACTATCTTGGCCTGACCGGCTCGGCCTTTCTCAAGGAAGCCGCGCTGCGGGTTCTGGCGCGCGATGTGCCTCTGGGCGCGGGGGGCTCGCGGCTCTTGCGCGGCAACCATCCCGAACACGAGGCGCTGGAGGCCGAAGCCGCCGCCTTTTTCGGTGCGCAAGCGGCGCTGTTCATGGGCGGCGGTTTTCAGGCCAATCAGGCGATCTTCTCGACGCTGCCTGCGGCGGGCGATCTGGTGGCCTATGATGCGCTGGTCCATGCCAGCGCCCATGAGGGCTTCCGGCTGGGGCGGGCCGACCTGCGCAGTTTTGCCCATAATGATGTCGAGGCGGCCCGCCAGACGATTGCGGACTGGCGGGCATCGGGGGGGCGCGGGCAGGTCTGGATTGCGCTGGAAAGCGTTTATTCGATGGAGGGCGATCTGGCGCCGCTGGCTGCCTTCGACCGCCTCGCACAGGCGGAGGAGGCGGTGCTGGTGGTGGACGAGGCCCATGCCACCGGGGTGTTTGGCCCGTCGGGGCGCGGGTTGGCGCATGGTCTGCAGGCCGAGGTTCTCAGCCTGCATACATGCGGCAAGGGGCTGGGCGTTTCGGGCGGGCTTGTCTGTGGCGCGAAGGTTTTTATCGATAGTCTGATCTCCCGTGCGCGGCCTTTCATCTTTGCCACCGCGCCGGCCCCGTTTACGGCTGCACTCTTGCGCGAGGTTCTCGCGCATCTGGCCGCAACGCCTGCCTTGGTGGCACAGACGCAGGCGCGGATTGCCTTTGCCCATGATCAGGCGCGGCTGCACAGGATCGACCGCGCCGGACTGCACAGCCAGATCATTCCGGTGATACTGGGCGGGGATGCGCAGGTGATGGCATGGGCCGATCGTTTGCGCGGGCAGGGGTTCGACCTGCGTGGGATCCGCCCGCCCACCGTTGCGCGCGGCACGGCGCGGCTGCGGATCTCGGTGACGGGCAATGTCACCCCTGCCGAAATTGCCGCCCTGTTCGAAACCCTCGCCGCCTATCAGAAGGAGGCCGCATGAGCGCCGTCATCGTTACCGGAACCGATACCGGCATTGGCAAAACCGTGTTTGCCGCAGGTCTGACAGCGGCGCTTGGTGCGCAGTACTGGAAACCTGTCCAGTCGGGGCTGGAGGAGGAGACCGACAGCCTGATCGTGTCAAGACTGGCAGGGGTGACGCCTCTGCCCGAAGCCTACCGCCTGCGCCGCCCCGCCTCGCCGCATCTGTCTGCCGAGGCGGAAGGCATCGAGATCGATCCGGACCGGCTGGCCCTTCCTGCGGTGGACGGGCCGCTGGTGGTGGAAGGCGCGGGGGGCGTGATGGTGCCGCTGACGCGCAAAGCCTTCTTTCTGGATATGTTCCGGCTCTGGCAAGCTCCGGTGATCTTGGTGGCGCGCACGGCGCTTGGCACGATCAACCATACCGCGCTGTCGCTTCTGGCGCTGCGTTCGGCGGGCTGTTCGGTGATTGGCGTCGCGTTCGTGGGCGATCCGGCCCCCGATGTCGAGCAGAGCATCGTGGACACCTGCGCCATTCCCCGTCTGGGCCGCCTGCCGCTGCTGCCCGATCTGGGGCGCGACAGCCTTGCCCGCGCCTTTGACGGCATCGATCTTGCCACCATCCGGAGCCATCTGTGACAGCCCTTGCCTTTGACGCCCGCCATCTGTGGCATCCCTATACCAATGTGCTCGATCCCGGTCCGATGCATCTTGTCACCGAGGCCGAGGGCGTGTGGCTGACCCGTGCCGATGGCGGGCGGATGATCGATGCGATGTCCTCGTGGTGGTGCGCGGTGCACGGCCATCGCCATCCCGCCATTACCGCAGCGATGCACCGCCAGTTGGACCGGATGCCGCATGTAATGTTTGGTGGCCTGACCCATATGCCCGCAATCGATCTGGGCCAGCGCTTGGTGGCGCTTCTGCCTGAGGGGCTGGACCGGCTGTTCTATTGCGATAGCGGTTCGGTCGCGGTGGAAGTGGCGCTGAAGATGGCGGTACAATACCAAAGGGCGATGGGCCATCCGGAGCGGGCCGAGTTTGCCACGATCCGTGGTGGCTATCACGGCGATACATGGAAGGCGATGAGCGTCTGTGACCCGCAGACGGGGATGCACAGTCTGTTTCAGGGCGCGCTCTCGATCCAGCATTTCCTGCCGCGTCCGCCGATTGCCTTCGGGCAGGACTGGTCTGCCGATCCGGCACAGAACGGGCTGGGCGCGCTGGAGGTGCTCCTGTCGCGGAACGCGCATCGGCTGGCGGCGCTGATCGTGGAGCCGGTGGTGCAGGGGGCGGGGGGGATGTATTTCTATCACCCCGCGTGGTTGCAGGGCGCGCAGGCGCTGTGTCGGGACTATGGCATTTTGTTGATCCTGGACGAGATCGCCACGGGGTTCGGGCGCACGGGCAGGCTGTTTGCGGCCGATCATGCCGCCGTCACCCCCGATATCCTGTGCATCGGCAAGGCGCTGACCGGCGGGCATATCAGCATGGCGGCGACCGTCGCGACCGAGGCCGTCGCCCGTGGGATCGGGGAAAGTGCCGCCAATGTGCTGATGCATGGCCCGACCTATATGGCCAATCCTCTGGCCTGTGTGGCGGCCATTGCCAGCCTTGAGCTTTTGCACGAACGTGATTGGGCGGCCGAGGTGGCGGCCATTTCGCGCCAGCTTGCGCAGGATCTGGCCCCCGCGCGGGACTTACCGCATGTGGTCGATATGCGGGTTCTCGGGGCCATCGGCGTGATCGAGATGGACCGCCCCGTCGATCCGGATCTGGCGCATCGGCGGGCGTGCGAGACGGGCGTGTGGCTGCGTCCCTTCGGGCGCAACATCTATTGCATGCCGCCCTTCGTGATCACCCCTGCCGAATTGCGCAAGGTCAGCACTGCCATGCTGGAACTGGCGGAGGGAGCCCGATGAAAGGGCAATGGCTCGGGCCACGGAAGCACCGCGACCTGCTTCTGGTCTTTGGCGGATGGGCGCTTGGCGCGGCGGCTTTTGCGGGGATGGTGGGCCAGACCGATGTGCTTTTGCTGGATGATTACAAGGATCTGACGGTCGATCTGCCCCCGCTGGAGGGATATGCCCATATCGATCTTCTGGCCTATTCCTTCGGCGTTGCAGGCGCGGCGCATTGGTTGGCGGAACAGGGATTGGTGGGGCGGGGTCTTCGCCTCCGTCGCTCTGTCGCGATCGCCGGAACCCTGACCCCTGCATCGGTCACCTCCGGCATACCGCCCGAGCGGGTGCGGGCCACTGCCGAGGGGTTGACGGCGGCGACATTTGCCACCTTCTGCCGTCGCGCCGGACTGGCAGGCCCTGCGCCGCAGCTTGATCTGGAGGCGGCCCGTGCCGAATTGCTGGCGGTGATGGCGCGCGGCCCTGCGCCCGCCTATGCCTTCGACCGGATCTGGATTCCCCGCCGCGACAGGATCGTGCCGCCACAGGCACAGGAATATGCGTGGCACTCCCGCGCTGCGGCTGTGCGGTTTGTCGATGCACCCCATGTGCCGTTTCGGGCGGGGCAGGACTGGCAGGACTGGCTGCAATGAGCGCACTTTTGTCCCAGCGGGTGCAGCGCAGCTTCAGCCGCAGCTTCCACAGTTATCACGAAGCGGCCTGCCCGCAGGCGCGGATTGCGGATCTGCTGGTGGGGGCGCTGGCCCGTGCCGGTGCACCGGCGCGGTTCGGCTCGGTGCTTGAACTCGGTTGCGGCACGGGGCATCTGACCGCGCGGCTGCAACGCCAGTTCGATTGTCCCCAGATGACGCTCAATGACCTTTCCCCTGCGGCCTGCCAGACGGCACGGCAGTATGGAGCGACGTTCCTCTGCGGCGATGCCCTCGCGCTCGACTGGCCCGAGGTGCCCTCGCTTATCGCGTCGGCCTCGATGATCCAGTGGCTGCCCGACCCTTTGGCGCTGGTGCGACGGGCCGCGCGGGCCTTGCCGGAGGGGGGGTGGCTGGCGCTTTCGGGCTTCGGGCCCGGGCATTTCCGTGAACTGTCCGCGCTCGGCTCGCAGGCACAGGCCCCTGGGCTGTGTCCTCGCCACGCTCTGGCCGCAGCCGTGGCGCCCGATCTAGACGTTCTGGCCTGTGGCGAGGATCTCTTGCCGCTCTATTTCCCCTCGCCGCGCGAGGTCTTGCGTCATTTGCGCCGCACAGGGGTCAACGGACAGGCGCGGCAAAGCTGGACCCGCGCCCGCCTTGCCCGTTTCGAGGCCGCCTATCGACAGCAGTTCGGCACGGCGCAGGGGGTGTCGCTGACCTATCAGGCGGTGTGGATCGTGGCGCGCAAACCGGTCGGAGCTGCCCCGATCAGGAAAAGCGCATCAGATGGCGCTGCATCACCGTGCGGGCACGTGCGGCATCGCGGGCCTTGATGGCGCTGAGGATCGCGGCGTGGTCAGGGTCGTCCCTGCGGCGCCATTTGTCGCTATAGCGGGCTTTGAAGTGCCGCGCATACAGCAGTTGGAGGTTGCTGATCTCGCTGACAAGGCGCGGCATGTGGCAGCCTGCGATAATCGCCATGTGGAAGCCGCGATTGGCCTCTTCCCAATCTTCGGCGGTCGCGGCGGCATTGCAGGCCTCGTGCAGATGTTCGATCTCGGCAATCTGGGCGGGGTTCAGATACGGCACCGACCGCTCCAGCGCCAGCGGCTCCAGCGCGTGGCGCATCAGACGCAATTCCTCGATCGCATCCTTGTCGATCGGGGTGACGCACATGCCGCGACGGGGCAGGCTGATGGCCAGCCCCTGCGAGGCCAGCCGCAGCAGGGCTTCGCGGGCGGTGACCTGACTGACCCCGTATTCGCGCGCGATCAGATCCTGACGCAGCTTTTCGCCCGGGGCAAATTCGCCACGGATGATGCGCGTGGACAGTTGCTGGGCGATAGTATCCGATTTTGTGGTTGGCTGATAGGACACTCTATCTCCCTTGAGAGGCGGCGGATGGGCAGGTTCTAGCTGATTACAACGGCGTGACAGATCGGGCAACCGAGCAGAGGCCGATATTCCACATCCCCCGCCCGTCGGAGGAAAAAGACAGCATCTTTCCCGCGCCTGACGCCGCATTACACCCTATCCCCGCACGACGAGCCGCGCAGGACGCGCGGCCCTTGGTGCGGGGGGGGCGGGGCGGGAGCTAGGAGAGCCTGTCTTTCAGCCCGAAATACATCCCCACCAGAGGCAGGAACCACGGTTTGCCGCTATACATCGGGATGGTGGGCCATTCCAGCCCGGCCAGCGGGTTGGTTCCGGCGCGTCCCAAGGCCATATCGGCCAGCGCCTGCCCGACCAGCGTCGACATCTGCGCCCCGTGGCCGGAATAGCCCATGCCGTAAAGCAGACCATCGGTTTCGCCCGCGCGCGGGTAACGGTCTTTGGTCATGCCCACGAGCCCGCCCCAGCAATAGTCGATCTCCACCGGAGCAAGCTGGGGGAACAGGCGCAGCATCGCGCGGCGCAGGATTGCGCCGGATTTCGCGTCGGAGGCCTGATCCGAGCGTGCCGAAAACCGCGCCCTGCCACCGAAGATCAGCCGGTTATCGGGCGAGAGCCGGAAATAGTTGCCGATATTCATCGAGGTGACATAGGTCCGGTTGGCGGGGGCGATGCTGGCCGCCTCTGCGGGGCTCAGCGGGCGTGTGGCGATGATGAAGGACCCGACCGAAATCATCCGCTTGCGGAAATAGCTCAGCGGCGCCTCGGGCACGACCCCTCCGTAAGCCCCTGTGGCAAGGATCACACGGTTGGCCGACAGGGTGCCGCGCGGTGTGAGGATGTCCCAGCCCGTCGCGGTTTTGCGCCGCGCCGTCATCGGGGCATATTCCCAGAGTTTCGCGCCGTGGCGGTGACAGGCCTCGGCCAGACCGTTCACATAGCGCCCCATATGCATCATCGCGCTTTTTTCGTAGAGCATTCCGGCATGGAAGGCGTCCGAGCCGATCTCCTGTGCCAGTCCCGGCCGTTCGATCCAGCGGGTCTCGGGGTCGACCTCGCGGTGGATCAGCTCGAAATTCGCCCGCAGCCCCGCCACATGGCTCGGTTTCGAGGCCAGTTTGAGCTTGCCCGACCGCCGGAAGTTGCAATCGATGCCCTCTTCGGCCACCAGCGCCTCGATCATGTCGATCGAGCGGTCATAGGCTTTGTAAAGGCGGTGTGCCTGTTCGGCCCCCAGATGTGCCTTGGCGTCGCCATAACCATGAGCGATGCCATTATTGAGATGCCCGCCATTGCGCCCCGATCCGCCCGCGCCCACATGGGCGGCGTCCAGAACCGCCACATGGACACCTTCCTTCGCCAGTTTGCGTGCGGCGTTCAGGCCGGTGAAGCCTGCGCCGATCACGACCACGTCGAACTGCCCCTCGACCGCGCCGGATTGGGCATGGGCGAAGGGGGTCGATGTGTCATGCCAGTAGGAGTGATAATCCATCTCTTCCCCCTTCTTGCGGCCTACAGGCCGACAACCTCGGCCAGACCGGAGATATCCTTGACCTCGGTATAGCCGTAGAACGGATTGGCCGGTTCATGGGCGCGGTTGACCCAGACCTTGTGTTTGATGCCCATGTCATGCGCGGTCATCAGATCGTAGCGGAAGCTCGACGACACATGCAGGATGTCCTCCGGCCCGCAGCCCAGCTCGTCCAGCATATATTCGAACGGCCTCATCTGTGGTTTATAGGCGCCTGCGCTTTCGGCGGTGAAGACATGGGCGATGGGGGCCCCGAGCTTGGCGATGTTATGCGGGATCTGCGCATTCATCGAGTTGGTCAGGGCCACCAGCGGAATATGCGGTGCGATACGGGCCAGCCCTGCGGGCACATCCGCATGCGGCCCCCAAGTGGGCACGCGGGTGTAGATATCATGCGCCACTGCGGCATCGAATGGCACAGCATTGCGTTTGCAGGTCCGTTCCAGCGCGTTATGGACGATTTCGGCATAAGGCTTCCATGCGCCCAGCACCTCGTCGAGACGGTAGGCCGAGAAATCGCGGATGAAGGCGTCCATTGCGGGCGCGGAGAGATGCGCGCTGTAATGGTGGCGCGCCGCACCGGCCATGTCGAAGTTGATCATCGTGCCGTGGCAGTCGAAGGTGATGAATTTCGGGCGGAAGGTCATAGCTGTCTCCGGGAACTGTAAGATGGGTCCAGCCTGACGCCTTTGCCGCGACTATAGGTGCCGCAAGTGCGGCCTCTAGCGCAGGAAATACCGTTTGCAGCGCGCAGATCGGCATGCGCTGCCGCCTGTGCCACGGTTTCGATGCCTTGGCGCAGGCGGGATCGGGCAGGATGGGTCTATCGGAATGCGTCCCACACCTAGCCGAAAGGATCTCCCATGACGTGCCTTCTTCCTCTAGAGACCTCGCCCGCCTTTCCCCCGCGCGAAGCGACCGCCGCGCCCGAGCGGCGGATCGAGGGGCAGCCGCAGTATAAGACATGGGAGCTTGATGCCGCGCTGGCCGAGGCCGCCAAATGGGGCAAGATCCGTACCGGCATCTGGGAGGCTACGCCGGGCAAGACGGTCTCGATGAAGGGCGATACTTTCGAGTTCTGCCACATCCTGTCGGGGCGCTGCCTGATTTCGGAAGAGGGCGGGGCCAGTCATGAATTCGCGGCAGGCGACAGTTTCATCCTGAAGCCCGGCTTTGTCGGTACATGGCAGACGCTCGAAACGCTGCGCAAAATCTTTGTGATCGCAGCATGAGCCCCGCCACTCTTACGCCCGCCACGCTTATGCCCGCCACGCTTACGCCCGCGGATCTTCTGGCCCGTCTGGTGGGCTTTCCAACGGTGGTCGGCCAGCCCAATGGGGCGCTGATCGAGGATGTGGCGCGTTATCTGCGCGCGCATGGGGCCGAGGTGACGGTTCTGGCAGGGCCCGAGGGCGACAGGTCCAACCTCTTCGCAAGCTTCGGTCCGAAAGACGTGCCCGGCATTGTGCTGTCGGGGCATGTCGATGTGGTGCCTGCCACCGAACCGGAATGGCGCGCCGATCCGTTCGTGCTGCGCCGCGAGGGGGACCGGCTGATCGGGCGCGGGGCCTGTGATATGAAGGGCTTCGTGGCTGCGGTGCTGGCGGCGGCTCCCGCGATGGGGCGGATGGCTCTGCGTGCGCCGCTCCATATCGCGCTGTCCTATGACGAGGAAGCGGGGTGCAAAGGGGTGCCGCATCTTCTGGCCGCCCTGCCTGCGCTCTGCGCGCCGCCCGAGGGGGCGATTATCGGTGAGCCCACCGGACTGGTGCCGGTGCTGACGCATAAAGGCAAGGCGGCGCTGCGGCTTTCGGCCAAGGGGCGTTCGGGGCATAGCTCGCGTCCCGATCTGGGCCAGAATGCCATCCAGCGGCTGGTGCCGGTGCTGGCGCGGATCTGTGCGCAGGCGGAAGCCTTGACGCGGGGGCCGCAGGATGCACGCTTCGCCCCGCCTTACAGCTCGGTGCAGATCGGCACGATCTGCGGAGGCCAGGCGGTGAATATCATTCCGGATTTCGCCGAAGCCCAGATCGAGGCCCGGGCCATTGCCGGCGTATCCCCCAAAGCGATCCTGCAGGAGGTTCTGGTGGATTTGCCCGAAGGGGTCAGCCTCGATTGGCTGTCGGAATATCCCGCCCTTGCGCTGGCTCCCGAGGCCCCTCTTGCCCGTTTGGCCGAGACCCTGACGGGGCGGGCTGCACAGGGCGCGGTCAGCTTTGGCACAGAGGCCGGTTTGTTCCAGCAAGCGGGGATTGCGGCCATTGTCTGTGGTCCGGGAGATATTGCGCGTGCGCATAAACCCGAGGAATATCTCACCCTGTCCGAGCTCGAGGGCACCTGTGCGATGTTGTCCTCCCTGATCGACCGGCAGGCGGCCTGAAGGGCGGCATAAAATGCTGTCGGGCTGCGGCAAATGCGATCTAGGCTGCGGCCCGACCCCGCGATGCAAGGGAAACTGCCGTGGTGCAGGCGCTAGTCTGGAGCGGACAGATGCAAGAAGGAAAGAGACCCGAGCCATGACCGATGCCGCCCAAATCACTATTGCGCCGATGGAGCCTGCGCATCTGGCGCAGGCCCATGCGATGTCGCAGGCTGTTGCATGGCCCCATCGTCGCGAAGACTGGGCCTTGGTGCTGGGCGTGTCCGAGGCAGTGGTGGCGCTGCAGGGGGACAAGGTTGTGGGGACCGCGATCCTGTCGCTGCTGGGCGATGTCGGCACGATGAATATGATTATCGTCGACGCGGCGATGCGCGGGCGCGGGTTGGGGCGGGCATTGATGCAGACGCTGCTGGATCGGGCGGGCAGCATGGAGCTGCGGCTGGTGGCCACTGCCGACGGTTTGCCGCTGTATCGCAAGCTCGGCTTTCAGGCCGTGGGCGAGGTGGCGCAATATCAGGGTGTCGCACAGGCCCAAGCCCCCGAACAGCCGGTGCGGGAGGCCACGCCCGAAGATCTGGCCGTCCTGTTGGCGGCGGATCGCGCCGCGACCGGTATGGAGCGGAGCCGCGTGCTGCACGAGATTGCCGCACAGGGCGAGGTGATCGCCATGCAAGGCGGGGTGGCGATGATCCGTGCCTTCGGACGCGGGCACGTGATCGGGCCGATCCTTGCGGCAGATGACCGTGCCGCGCGGGCGCTGCTTTCGGAAGCGGCCTGCCGCGTGGCGGGGCAGTTCCTGCGCGTCGATTTCGCGCCCGAGCACGCTCTGGCCGATCATGCCAAGGCGCTGGGTCTGCACCATGCGGGGGGCGGGATCGAGATGGTGCGCCCTGCGGGCGAGCGCGCCCGCACCCGCGACCGCGCCGCAGCACCGGCGCAATCGTTAGAACTGAAAACCTATGCCCTCGTGTCACAGGCCCTGGGCTGATCTTAGGAGACTGTCAATGTTGACCAATTCCCTGATCGAGATGGATCGCCAGCACCTGATCCACCCCGTGTCCTCGTTTCAAGGCCATGCTGCGCGTGGTGTGCGGGTGCTGGCCTCGGCCAAAGGGGCGCGGGTGACCGATGCCGAAGGGCGCGAGCTGATTGACGGCTTTGCCGGTCTTTGGTGCGTGAATGCGGGCTATGGCCATGAAAGCGTCGTCGAGGCGGCGGCTGAACAGATGCGCAAGCTGCCTTATGCCACGGGCTATTTCGGCCTTGGGTCCGAAGCCCCGATCAAGCTGGCCGCGGCCTTGGCCGAACGGGCTCCGGGGGATCTGAACCATATCTATTTCTCGTTGGGCGGCTCGGATGCTGTCGACAGCACGATCCGTTTCGTGCGCTATTACTGGCATGCCAAGGGGCAGCCCGGGCGGGACCAGTTCATTTCGGTCGAGGAAGGCTATCACGGGTCGACCAGCATGGGTGCGGGCCTGACCGCGCTGGCCGGTTTCCACGAGGGGTTCGGTGTGCCCTATAGCTGGCAGCACAAGATCTCGTCGCATTACACCTATCGCAACCCGTTGAAAAGCGACGCCGAAATCATTGCCGCCTCAGTGGCTGAACTGAAGGCGAAGGTGGCCGCGATCGGGCCGGAGCGCGTCGCGGCATTCTATGTCGAGCCGATTCAGGGGTCGGGCGGTGTGCTCGTGCCGCCGAAGGGCTGGATCAAGGCCATGCGCGAGGCCTGCCGCGAATTGGACATCCTGTTTATCGCGGATGAGGTCATCACCGGTTTCGGGCGCACCGGTCCGCTCTTTGCCTGCGAGGAAGAGGGCATCGTGCCGGATATGATGACCACGGCCAAGGGCCTGACCTCGGGCTATGTGCCGATGGGGGCGGTGTTCATGTCGGACCATGTGTTCGAGACCATTGCCGAGGGCGCGGGCGCCAAGGCGGTGGGCCACGGTTTCACCTATTCGGCGCATCCCGTGTCGGCGGCGGTCGCGCTGGAAGTGCTGTCGCTTTACGAAGGGGGGCTGCTGGAGAATGGTCGCAAGGCCGGTGCGCGTCTGATGGAGGGGTTGCAGAGCCTGTCCGATCACCCGCTTGTGGGCGATGTGCGGGGCCGCGGGATGCTGGCCGCACTCGAACTGGTGACGGATAAGGACAAGAAAACCCGCCTGCCTGCCTCGGTCCAGCCGGCGACACGGCTGTTTGATCGCGCATGGGACAAGGGGCTGATCGTGCGGTCCTTCGCTCAGGGGATCTTCGGTTATGCGCCGCCGCTCTGCTGTACCGATGACGAGATCGACCAGATCGTGGCGCGCACCAAGGCGGTGCTGGACGAGACGCTGGATGATGCGGATGTCCGCGCGGCGATGGCCTGATGGCGCTTCTGTATCTTTCGGTTCCCGAACGCGGTGCGGTCTGGGCGCAGATGCTGGCCCGTGCGGGGGTCGAGATGGTGATGGGCGAGGCGGCAGTGACAGATCCTGCCGCCATCACCCATATCGCCTGCTGGCAACCGCCGGAGAATCTGGCGCGCTATCCCAATCTCAGGGCGGTGATCTCGGTCGGGGCGGGGGTGGACCAGATGCCGCCCATGCCCGAAGGGGTCATCCTGTCGCGCACGATTGCGCCGGGTATCGAACAGATGGTGCGGGACTGGGTGGTGATGGCGGTGCTGGCGCTGCATCGCGATCTGCCACTATATATCGCGCAGGCTCGCGAGGGACGCTGGCAGCTGCATGCGCCCCGCTCTGCCCATGAGGCCCGTGTGGGGATCATGGGAATGGGGCGGATCGGGCAGCTTGTCGCGCAGACGCTGGGCGCGCTTGGCTTCGAGGTGGCCGGATGGTCGCGCTCGGGGCGGTCCACGGCAGAATGTGCCGTCTATGATCAGGCGGGCCTGCCGGAATTTCTGGCGCGCAGCGACATTCTCGTGTGTCTTCTGCCTTTGACCGGGCAGACGCGGGGGCTGATGGATGCCGCGTTTCTGGCGCAACTGCCGCAGGGCGCGCGGCTGGTGCAGGCCGGACGGGGGCCGCAGCTTGATCTGGAGGCGCTCAGAACGGCGCTGGACAGCGGCCGGATTGCTGCGGCAATGCTGGATGTGACCGACCCCGAACCCCTGCCTGCCGATCATTGGGCATGGGCCGATCCGCGTGTGCTGATTACGCCGCATATTGCCGCGAAAACCGGCCATGAGGAGGGCGCGCGCCATGTGCTTGCCGTGATCGAGGCCACCACCAACGGAACGCCCGTGCCCGGTCAGGTCGATCAGGCAAAAGGCTACTGACCTCTGCCGGCCGGCCCTCGGGCCGGTTGCGCCCTTGCCGCATGAAATTCTGTCCCTGCGCGGATCGATACAGAAGATTATGCCGTGAAGCCCCCTCAATTCGGTGTTCCAAGCGCAGGATCCTTCGGCACACTGGGGTTTGTAAGACCAAGATTGCAGGGGAGATACCGGCGCCCGCAGCTCAGCCTACCCTCGCGCGGAGGCAGGCCCGCCGCCACCTCTCCCGCCCGCGTTTTTGCCGGATCTCTCCTCCGGTCCACCCGCAGAAAGGACTGCCGAAAATGGCAACCACCACCGCCACCAAACCGTTGACCGCCTTTCGCTATGTCACGTTCGATGTGGTCGGCACCCTGATCGATTTCGAAGGGGCCATCAAAGAAGGGCTTGCGCAGATCGCGGCCAAGGAAGGTCTGGCGATTGACGGCGAGGCTGCGCTGTCGGTCTATCGCGAGGCGCGCTATGAAGAGGGCGCGCAGCGTTTCCCCGATGATCTGGGGCGGTGCTATGCGCGCATTGCCGCAGCGATGGGCCTGCCCGACACCGAAGAATACCGTCAGCTGATGATCGACATCGTGGGCGAGGCCAAGCCTTTCCCCGATAGCGTCAAGGCGATGGCGATGCTCAAACAGCATTACAAGCTGGTGGCCATGACCAATGCCCGCCGCTGGGCTTTCGAGAAATATGCCGAGAAACTGGGCCAGCCGTTCTGGGCGGGGTTCACCACCGACGATACCGGCTGCGAGAAGCCCGACCCCGATTACTTCCATCAGGTTTTTGCCTATGTGGAACAGGATGGCGGGTCGAAGGAGGACATCCTGCATACCGCGCAAAGCCAGTATCATGATATCGGCATCTCGCGCGCATTGGGCATGACAAACGCTTGGATCCAGCGGCGGCACGCGCAAAGCGGATATGGCGGCACGATCGCCCCGAAAGAGTTCACCGAACCCGATTACCATTTCCATGCGCTGGCCGGTCTGGCGCAAGCGGCAGACGCGGCCTTTCGCGGCTGACACATCTTTCCCAGGGCGGCATCAAGACCGCCCGGGCTTCCGTCCAACGATCATAAAAACGGTGCGGCTGCGCACCCCTGACAGGGATACCCACGATATGACATATAAGCCGACAAACTGGTCCGGTCGCGATGATGCGATGGTCGAGACGATGATCCGTCGCGGGGCCTCGCGACGGGATCTTCTGAAGATGCTGATGGCCTCGGGGATCGGGATGGCGGCGGGCGGGTCGCTTCTGCTGCGGGCCGATCAGGCGGTCGCGGCGACCCCTGTCTATGGCGGGCATCTGAAAGCTGCGGGCTGGTCGTCCTCGACCGCCGATACGCTTGATCCGGCCAAGGCCTCCATGTCGACCGATTACGTGCGCTGCTGTGCGTTCTATAACCGCCTGACCATTCTCGACGAACAGGGCGTCGTGCAGATGGAACTGGCCGACAGTCTCAAGACCGATGATGCGAAGACATGGGAAATCAAGCTGAAATCCGGTGTGAGCTTCCATGACGGCAAGACCCTCTCGGCCGAGGATGTGGTCTATTCTCTCAAGCGCCATCTTGATCCGTCCGTAGGGTCCAAGGCCAATGCGATGGCCGCGCAGATGACCGAAATCTCCAAGCTTGACGATCTGACGGTGAAGATCGTGCTGGCCGGCGCCAATGCCGATCTGCCGACCATTCTGGCGATGCACCATTTCATGATCATCGCCGATGGCACGACCGATTTCAGCAAGGCCAACGGCACAGGTGCTTTCATCTGCGAAACCTTCGAGCCGGGTGTGCGGTCGATCGCTGTGAAAAACCCGAATTACTTCAAGGACAAAGCCCCCTATCTTGATAGTTTCGAATTCTTCGCGATTGCCGATACCAATGCGCGGGTCAATGCGCTTTTGTCGGGGGATATTCAGGTCGGGGCTTCGCTCAACCCGCGTTCGGTGCGCTTTATGGACGGCAAGCCGGGGGTGCAGACCTCGATCACGCGCTCGGGCAGCTATACCGACCTCAATATCCGGCTGGATATGGAGCCGGGTGCCAAGACCGGCTTTGTCGAGGGGATGAAATATCTGGTCAATCGCGAGGCGATCCAGAAGTCGATCCTGCGGGGCATGGCCGAAATCGGCAATGACCAGCCCGTTTCGGCATCGGACCGGTATCACAATCCCAATCTCAAACCGCGCGCTTACGACCCCGATCAGGCCAGACACCATTTCGAGAAAGCGGGGCTTTTGGGGGTCGAGATCCCGCTTGTGGCCTCGACGGCGGCGAATTCCTCGGTGGATATGGCGACCATCATCCAGCAGATGGGCGCGCAGATCGGCATGAAATTTACAGTCGATCAGGTGCCGCCCGATGGCTATTGGTCGAATTACTGGCTGAAATCGCCGGTGCATTTCGGCAATATCAACCCGCGCCCGACCCCCGATATCCTGTTCTCGCTGCTTTATGCCTCGGATGCGCCGTGGAACGAAAGCCATTACAAATCGGAGAAATTCGACAAGATGATGCTGGAGGCGCGCGGCTCGCTGGACGAGGAGAAGCGGACCTCGATCTATTGGGAAATGCAGGAAATGGTGGCCAATGAGGCGGGCACGATCATTCCGGCCTATATCTCCAATGTCGACGGGCTTTCGGATAAGGTCGGGGGGATGCGCCCGAACCCGCTGGGGGCGCTGATGGGCTTCACCTTTGCCGAACATATCTGGCTGAACGCCTGATCATAGCCGAGCGGACCTGCGCGCCTTGGCGCGCAGGGGCCATTCTTGAAGATTGCTCCGAAGGGAGGTGCCCCTTGCCCCAGTCGTTTATGCCTTGGGTTCTTGTTTTCCAACGGCTTGGTATCGCGATCCTGACATTGCTGATCGTGTCTTTCGCCGTGTTCTTTGCCACCGAACTCCTGCCCGGAGATGTGGCGGAAATCCTGCTGGGACAGGCGGCAACGCCCGATGCCGTGGCCGGTCTGCGCGAGGCGATGGGCCTTGATAAGCCCGCCCTCCTGCGCTTTCTGGGCTGGCTTCTGGGCTTTTTCCACGGTGATCTCGGTATTTCCTATGTCAATAATATCCCCGTGGCCGATCTGGTGGGCGGGCGGCTTCTGAGCTCGCTGAAACTGGCGGGGATCACCACCGTGATCTCGGTGCCGGTCGCGCTCGGTCTCGGGATCGGGGCGGCCATGTGGCGCGGGTCCTGGTTTGACCGGATCGTGTCGATCCTGACCATTTCGGTGATCTCGGTACCCGAATTCATGGTGGCCACGCTGTCGGTGCTGATCTTTGCGGTCTGGCTGGGCTGGCTTCCCGCGCTCAGCTACGGGGCGGCAGAGGTGACCTCGTTCGGGGCGCTTCTCAAGGCCTATGCGATGCCGGTGATCACGCTGAGCTTCGTCATCTCGGCGCAGATGATCCGCATGACCCGTGCGGCCGTCATCGAGACGATCAACACCCCCTATGTCGAGATGGCGCTGCTGAAGGGGGCCTCGCGCAAGCGGATGGTGCTCAAACATGCGCTGCCCAATGCGCTGGGGCCGATCGCCAATGCGGTCGCCCTGTCGCTGAGCTATCTGGTGGGCGGGGTCATCATCGTCGAGACGATCTTCAACTATCCCGGCGTGGCCAAGCTGATGGTCGATGCCGTTTCCACCCGCGACCTGCCGCTGATCCAGTCCTGCGCGTTGATCTTCTGCGTCAGCTATCTGCTGCTGATCACGCTGGCCGATCTTATCGCTATTCTCTCCAACCCGAGGCTGCGCCGTTGATGAATATGACAAGTTTCCGCCTCCCGACGCCGAAAAACCTTGGCTATTCGTTTAATTGGGTCGGCCGTATCGGTCTGGCCGTGATCCTGTTCTGGGCGGTGATCGCGATCTGCGGCAGTGCCCTTGCGCCGCATCCGCCGGGCGAGATCGTCGATTGGGATTTCTTCGGTGCCGCCTCCGGAAAGTTCTGGATGGGCACGGATTATCTGGGGCGCGACGTATTCTCGCGTGTGTTGCTGGGCGCGCGTTACACCGTCGGCATCGCGCTGGCCTCGGTTTTTCTGGCCTGTTCGGGCGGGGTGATCCTTGGCATGGTGGCGGCGGTCGCGGGGGGCTGGTTCGACATGATCCTGTCGCGGCTGCTGGATGCGCTGAACGGCATTCCCTCGCTGCTGTTCGGGCTGGTGACGGTGGCGGCCATCGGCTCCTCCATTCCGGTGCTGGTCGGGACTTTGGCGGTGATCTATCTGCCCGGGGCATATCGCTTTGCCCGCGCGCTGGCGGTCAATGTGAACACGATGGATTTCGTGACGGTGGCCCGTGCGCGGGGCGAGGGCACCCCCTATCTGATCGCCCGCGAGATCTTCCCCAATATCCTCGGCCCCGTTCTGGCCGATCTGGGATTGCGTTTCGTGTTCATCGTGCTGGTGCTTTCTGGGCTGTCCTTCCTTGGCCTCGGGGTGCAGCCGCCCAATGCCGATTGGGGCGGGCTTGTGCGCGAGAATATCGAAGGTCTGTCGCTGGGGGCGCCGGCGGTGGTCTTCCCCTGCTTGGCCATCGCTTCGCTGACCATTTCGGTGAACCTGTTCATCGACAACCTGCCCACCAAAATCCGCGACAGGAGCTGAACCATGAAAGATTTCGCACAAGAAACCGCGCTTGTTTCGGTCCGTGATCTGCGGATCGGGGCGACCACCGATGCGGGGCGTAAAATCGAGATCATCAAGGGGGTCAGTTTCGACATCGCCCCCGGCGAGATGGTGTCATTGATCGGGGAATCCGGTTCGGGCAAAACCACGATCGCGCTGTCGCTGATGGGCCATACCCGCACCGGCTGCGAGATCACCGGCGGCGAAATCCGGCTGGACCGGCATATCGTGACCGCGATGTCGGAAAAAGCCCGTGCCCGTATTCGCGGCACCGAGGTGTCCTATGTGCCGCAATCGGCGGCTGCGGCCTTCAACCCCAGCCAGCGTATCATGGATCAGGTGGTGGAAATCACCACAATCCACGGCCTGATGCCCCGCGATGAGGCCGAGGCCAAGGCTGTATCTCTGTTCCGTGCCTTGGCTCTGCCCAACCCCGAGACCATCGGTCAACGCTATCCCCATCAGGTCTCTGGCGGGCAGTTGCAGCGGCTGTCGGCGGCGATGGCGTTGATCGGTAGCCCCAAGCTGGTAATTTTCGATGAGCCGACCACTGCGCTGGATGTGACCACCCAGATCGAGGTGTTGCGGGCGTTTCGCAATGCGATGGCCGAGGTCGGGGCGGCGGGTGTCTATGTCAGCCATGATCTGGCGGTGGTGGCGCAGATTGCGGACCGGATCGTGGTGCTGAAGGGCGGCGAGATACAGGAAGAAGGCAGCTGCGAGCAGATCCTGCATGCGCCTGCCCATCCCTATACCAGACAGCTTCTGGCCGCTTTCGAGCCGGTGCTGCATGAACCCTCCGGCGTGCCGGACCGCGCCAAGCACACGCCCATTCTGCAGGTGCATGATCTTTGCGCCGGATACGGGCCGATGCGCGATGGCGTGCCCTATGCCAAAATCCTCAAAAACGTGAATTTCAAGCTGGATCGGGGCCGCAATCTTGGGGTGATCGGGGAATCCGGCTCGGGGAAATCAACCCTTGCGCGGGCGATTGCGGGGATCTTGCCGCCCTATCGCGGCTATACGATGGTGGACGGGCAGGAAATGCCGCTTGATCTGGCCAAACGCTCCAAGGAACAGCTGCGCCGTGCGCAGATCGTGTTCCAGCTAGCCGATACGGCGCTGAATCCGGCACAATCCATCGGCACCATTCTGGGCCGTCCGCTGACCTTCTATCACGGGCTGCGGGGGCAGGCGCGCGAGGCCCGCGTGATCGAGCTGCTGGACATGGTGCGTCTGCCTGCCAGCCTGCGCCACCGCCTGCCGGGCGAACTGTCGGGCGGGCAGAAACAGCGCGTCAATCTGGCCCGCGCCTTGGCCGCCGAGCCGGAGCTGATCCTGTGCGACGAGATCACCTCGGCGCTGGATACGGTTGTGGCGGCGGCGATCATCGAGCTGCTGAAAGAGCTGCAGCGTGAACTGCACCTGAGTTATATGTTCATCAGCCATGATCTTTCGACCGTCGAGGCGATCTGTGACGAGGTGCTGGTGATGTATAAGGGCGAGGTGGTCGAGGCGCTGCCTGCGGCCCGCATGAGCGCGGAGGCGTTGCATCCCTATTCGCGGCTGCTGATTTCGTCTGTGCCGCAGCTTGATACGAACTGGCTGAACACGCTGGAACAGGACCCCGAACTGATTGCCACATTCGCCAACCGCTAAGTGAAAGCCCCGCCCTTCGCGGGGCTTTTTCACAGCCGGTCGGCAAAGATCCGCGTCAGCGGGATCTGGGTTTTGACGAAGGGCGTTTTCATCACCACGAAGCTGAAATATTTGTCGATACCGATATCGCGGTCCACGAGCCCTTCGAGGATGGTCTGGTAATCGCCAATAGAGGCGGTGACGAATTTGGCCAGATAGTCATAGCCCCCCGAGACCAGATGGCATTCGATGCAGCTATCCACCTTTTCCAACGCCTCCTGAAAGCGGGCGAAGTCGATCTGGCGATGGTTCTTGAGGGTGAACTCGGTGAACACCGTCAGGGTTTCCCCGAGCTTCGTCATGTCGATCTGTGCGGTATAGCCGCTGATATATCCCGCCCGCTGGAGCTTCTTGACCCGCATCAGGCAGGGTGAGGGCGAGAGCGCCACCAGATCGGCAAGTTCGACATTGGTAATGCGGCCATTGCGTTGCAGCTCCGCCAGAATCTTCAGGTCGATTCTGTCCAGTTTATAGGCCGTGCTCATGTCTTCCCCTGCCGTGATCGCTTTTCCGACCATTCTTAGCGTGTTTTACAGCGCAAGGAAGAGTGTGCAAGGCGGCGCATACAACATGAAATGCCACAAAAGCCCGAGATTTGGCAGATGACGCTGCGCGGGGGCGGTTAGCCTGCGGGAAATAATAAGGAGACGCCGATGCCTGCCCCTCTTTTGACATTGGAAAGCAGTGATATGCTGCCCGCCGAGGCGGATTGCGTTGTCATCGGCGCAGGGATTGTCGGCACCTGTGCGGCCTATTGGCTGGCGCGGGCAGGGCAGAAGGTTGTCCTGCTGGAAAAGGGCCGCGTGGGCGCCGAACAATCCAGCCGCAACTGGGGCTGGTGCCGCCAGCAGAACCGCGATGCGCGGGAATTGCCTTTGTCGACCAAGTCTCTGGATTTATGGGAAGATATGACCCGCGATATCGGCGAGGACATGGGGTTCAAACGCTGTGGTCTGCTGTATCTGTCCAATGATGCGGCGGAAATCGAGGGCTGGGCGAAATGGGGCGAATTCGCGCGGGGCGAGGGGGTTGATACCCGTATGCTCAGCGCCGCCGAGGCCGCCCTACGCGGAGCCGCCACGCAAAAGCCCTGGGCGGGCGGTGTCTGGTCGCCCAGCGACGGCACGGCGGATCCCTCGCGCGCAGCCCCTGTGATTGCCAAGGGCATTTTGAAACACGGCGGCCATGTGATCCAGAATTGCGCGGCGCGCGGGTTGGAGACCTCCGCAGGGCAGGTCAGCGCCGTGGTGACCGAACGCGGCACCATCAAGACGCAGCAGGTGGTGATGGCAGGCGGCGCATGGGCGTCGAGCTTCCTGCATCAGCAGGGCATCGCCTTCCCGCAGGCCTCGGTGCGCAGCTCGATTCTCTCGGTGGCTCCGGGGGCGGAAGGCATCCCCGAGGCGCTGCATACGGCGGCGGTCTCGATCACGCGGCGCGGCGATGGCGCCTATACACTGGCGATCTCGGGCAAGGCCGCCGTTGACCCGACGCCGGGCATGATCGCTCAGGCCAAGCACTTCCTGCCGATGTTCACCAAGCGCTGGAAAAGCCTCACTCCGGGCGGGTTGCAGGCATGGAAAGCGGGCTTCGAGACCCGCAAGACATGGGCGCTTGACCAGATCACCCCGATGGAGCGCGCCCGCGTGCTGGACCCCGTGCCCGACAAGGGGCTGGTCACTCTGACCCTGCAACGCGCGCGCGATCTGCTGCCTGCGCTGAAGGTGCTGCCGGTGCAGGCCTCTTGGGCGGGCTTCATCGATTCCACCCCCGATGGCGTGCCGGTGATCGACACCGACACCGGCCTGAAGGGGCTGACGCTGGCGGCGGGCCTGTCGGGCCATGGCTTCGGCATCGGTCCGGGCGTGGGGCATCTGGTGGCCGATATGCTGCTGGGCCGCACCCCCATCACCGAGACCGCGCAATACAAGCTGGCGCGTTTCAACGAAAGCCAATGGGGCAAAGTCTCGAAGTTCTAAGCCGGCATATTATGCTGCCAGAGCGCTTGCGCAGACAATTATGCCGTCGGCGCGGGCGTTTTAACCAGAATTCACGCGCCGGTCTCGCTTAGGCTGGGGCCAAGCATGATGAGGATAGCATGAGTTTCGCATTCGACCCCACTTCGGTCTCTTTGCCTTCGGGCCATTTTATTGGTGGCGACTATGTCGCAGCCCCCGAGGCGATCGAGGTCATCTCGCCCTCGACAGGCCAACGCATCGGCGCCATTGCCTGTGCCGATGCGCAGATGGTGGATCGCGCTGTCGCCTCGGCGCGGCAGGCGTTGAAGACCTCGAACTGGGGCGGGCTTGCACCGCGAGACCGCGCCAAGGCGCTGCATAAATGGGCCGATCTGATGGAGGCCGAGGCGCCCTATCTGGCGAGCCTTGAGGCGATCTGTTCCTCGCGCCCCTATGCGCAGGCGCTCACCGGCGATATCGCGGTCACCGCCGAGCAGATCCGGTTCTTCGCGGAATTCGCCGATAAGGAATGCGGTGATCTGGTGCCCACGTCGGACGGGCAGTTCGGCTATATCTCGGACCATCCCTATGGCGTGATCGGCGCGGTGACCCCGTGGAACTTCCCGATCTCCATGGCGGGCTGGAAGCTGGGCCCCGCGCTTGCGGCAGGAAATGCTGTTGTCATCAAACCCTCCGAGATGACGCCCTATACCACGCTCTATATGGCCGAATTGTCGGTGCGCGCGGGCATTCCGGCGGGTCTGGTGAATGTGGTTCTGGGTGACGGGCCGACCACCGGCAATGCGATCACCGGCCATCCGGGCATTGATAAAGTGTCTTTCACCGGTTCGACCCGCGCGGGGGCGGCGATCATGGAGAATATCGCGCGCCATGGCATCAAGCCGATGACGCTGGAGCTGGGCGGCAAAAGCCCGATGCTGGTCTTTGCCGATGCCGATCTGGATAAGGCGGCCGAATGTCTGGCCAAGGGTATCCTGCCCAATGCGGGGCAATTCTGCGTGGCGGGTTCGCGCATTCTGGTCGCGGCCTCGGTGGCTGACGAGCTGTCTGCCAAGCTGATGGCGGAATTTGGCCGCCAGGTGCCTGATGTGACCCATGCGGGGGCTGCGGGCTTTTCGCCCATCATTTCCGCCCGTCAGATGGGGCGTATCGATTCCATCGTGCAGGCGGCCCGTGCCAAGGGCGGCGAGATCCTCTGCGGTGGGGCTGCCTTTGACCGCGCGGGCAGCTTCTACCAGCCGACCCTGATTGCAGGTGTGGATGAGACGAACCCCGCCGTGACCGAAGAAATCTTCGGCCCCGTGGCCACCTTCCAGACCTTTGACAGCGAGGAAGAGGCCATGACGCTGGCGGCACATGACACCTACGGGCTGTGCGCGGGGCTGTTCACGCAAGACCTCTCGCGTGCCCTGCGTCTGAGCGGTCGGCTTGAGGCCGGCACCGTCTGGGTCAACCGCTATGGCCGCTCGCGTGATCACATTCTGCCGACGGGGGGCTGGAAAGCCTCGGGTCTGGGCAAGGACTTGGGCCGCGAGGCTTACCGCGCCAACCGGCGCACGAAATCTGTGCTGATCGATCTGTAATCGGCCAAAGGAGTAAAGATGAAGACCTATACGCTCGCCCTTATCCCCGGTGACGGGATTGGCGTTGATGTGACCCATGCGACGATGGAAGTTCTGGATGTGGCTGCGGCCAAATTCGGTTTTGCGCTGAAGCCCACCACCTTCCCGTGGTCCTGTGAATATTACGTCGAGACCGGCAAGATGATGCCCGAGGACGGGATCGAACAGCTGCGTCCCTTCGATGCCATCTATCTGGGCGCCGTGGGTTGGCCGAAGACCGTGCCGGATTCGGTGTCTTTGCACGGGCTTTTGCTGCCGATCCGCAAGGCGTTCACCCAATATGCCAATATCCGCCCGCACCGCCTGTTGCCGGGTGTGGAAGGCCCGCTGAAATCCGAAGGGTTCGATATCCTGTGCATCCGCGAGAATACCGAGGGCGAATATGCCGGAGCCGGTGGCCGCGTGCATCAGGGGCAGGACAATGAGGTGGCGACCGAGGTCTCGATCTTCACCCGCAAGGGCGTCGAACGTATCCTGCGCTTCGGCTTCGAGCAGGCTCGTGCGCGGCGCAAGCATCTGACCTCTGTCACCAAATCCAACGCCCAGAAATACTCGATGGTGTTCTGGGACGAGATGACCGACAAGCTGGCCGCCGAATATCCCGATGTGACCGTCAGCCATATGCATATCGACGCGATGGCCGCCAAGATGGTGATGGCACCGCAGGATCTGGATGTGATCGTGGCCTCGAACCTCTTTGGCGATATCCTCACCGATCTGGGTGCGGCCATTCAGGGCGGCTTGGGCTTTGCGGCCTCGGCCAATATCTGCCCCGATCCGTCGGTACCCTCGATGTTCGAGCCGGTGCATGGCTCGGCCCCCGATATCGCGGGTCAAAACATCGCCAACCCGATTGCCGCGATCTGGTCGGGCGCTATGATGCTTGAGCATCTGGGCGAGAAAACCGCCGCCGAGGCTATTCTGGCCGCCATCGAGGCCGCCACCGCCCGTGGCATCGGCACCCGTCCGAGCGCCAGCACCACCGATGAAATTACCGCAGCGGTGAAAGCCGCATTGGAGGCATAAGATGACCCTGCATGAAAGCTTTGATCTGCGCGCCCAGCTGCGCGACCCCGAGCTGTTCCAAGAGGCCGCGCTGATCAATGGCGAGTGGCGCGCGCGGGCCGATATGGCGGTGATGAATCCCGCCACCGGCGATGTGCTGGGCCATATGCCCGACAATACCGCCGCCGAGACCGAAGAGGCGATTGCCGCCGCGGCAGAGGCGATGAAGTCGTGGAAGGCCAAGACCCATGCCGAGCGCGCCGATATCCTGATGGCGTGGTATGATCTGATGCTGGAGAATGCCGATGATCTGGCGCTGATCCTGACCGCCGAACAGGGCAAGCCGCTGGCCGAGGCCAAGGGAGAGATCGTCTATGGCGCGTCCTTCCTCCGCTGGTTTGCCGAAGAGGCGCGTCGCATCAACGGCCATATCATCCCCAGCCCCGTGAAGGGCAAGAAGATCTTCGCGATGAAAGAGCCCGTGGGCGTCTGCGCGATCATCACGCCGTGGAACTTCCCGACCGCGATGATCACCCGCAAGGTGGCACCGGGTCTGGCGGCAGGCTGCACGATGGTTATCAAACCCTCGGATTTCACGCCCTATTCGGCGCTGGCGCTGTGCCTTCTGGGTGAGCGTGCGGGTATTCCCGCAGGCGTTTTGAACTGCCTGACCGGTCGCCCCGAGGCCATCGGCGGTGCGCTGACCGCAAGCCCCGTGGTGCGCAAACTGTCCTTCACTGGCTCGACCCGTGTTGGGGCGCTTCTGGCCGAACAATGCGCGCCGACGCTGAAGAAGATGTCGCTGGAGCTGGGCGGCAATGCGCCCTTCATCGTGTTCGACGACGCCGATCTGGATGCGGCTGTCGAAGGCGCTATGGCCTCGAAGTTCCGCAATGGCGGCCAGACCTGCGTCTGTGCCAACCGTCTGCTGGTGCAATCGGGCATCCATGACGCTTTCGTGGCCAAGCTGGCCGAGAAGGTAAATGCGCTGAAGGTCGGGCCCGGCACGGCGGAAGACACCACCATCGGCCCGATGATCAATTCGGCCGCAATCGACAAGATCAACCGCCATATCGAGGATGCGCTGTCCAAAGGTGCTACCCGTGCGACTAAGAAGCGCGCGCTGACGGCGCAATATGCCGATCCGACGGTTCTGGTGGGTGCGACGCTGGACATGCAATGCGCCGGTGAAGAGACCTTTGGTCCTGTGGCTCCGGTCTTCAAATTCGAGACCGAGGAAGAGGCACTGGAGATCGCAAATGGCACGCCCTTCGGTCTGGCCGCCTATTTCTACACCACCGATATGGCCCGTGCTTTCCGCTTTGGCGAGGCGCTGGAAACCGGTCTGGTGGGTCTGAATACCGGTGCGGTCTCCCATGCCGAAGCGCCGTTTGGTGGCGTCAAAGCTTCGGGTCTGGGGCGTGAGGGCGCGCAGGAAGGCATCGAGGAATATCTCGAAACCAAAGCCTTCCACTTCGGCGGGTTGTAAGCTGGCGGGCGGAACGGCCAAGGGCAGGCCTTGAGGTCTGCCTCTGGCCTAGCGGTCTTGCGAAAGGGTCAGCAGGGCCTTGCGGAACTCCGGATTGCTCAGCACGACCTCGCCCGCCCCCAGCGTTTTGGCATGGGACAGCGCCATTGCCACAAGCTGTTGCGCCTGTTCAACCGCCTGTGCAAGCGACAGGTCGTGCCCCAGCCCGGCGATGATCAGCGCGGCAAATAGATCCCCCGTGCCGGGCAGGGCGATCGGAAGTTTGCGTACAGGATGGCGGCTGGGAGGCTCGGGGCCCAGAATGATACTTTCGATATGGCCATCGGCTGTGTCCTCCAAGGCGCAGCCGGTCACCACAAGCCGCGCATCCGACCCCATGCCAAGCGCGCGTCGGGCGTGCTCCAGTGCCTCCAGCGTGGTAAAGGGCTGGCCGGTCAGCCATGCCAGTTCGAACGGATTGGGGGTGGCCAGATCGGCCAGCGGCAGGAGCAGATCGCGCATGACATCGGCAATGGCTTCCGGCACGTAGAGACCCGGCCCGCTATCGCCCAGCACCGGATCGCAGAGATAGAAGAGGTCCGGATTGTCGGCTTTGGCCTGCGCGATGAACGCGGCGGTTTGCCGCGCCACCTCGACCGAACCGATATAGCCCGTCAGAAGGAAATCCGCCCGCTCGGGCAGGCCCCTTTCCTGCGCGCCGCGCAGCAGATCGGCAAAGAAGGCGGCGGGCAGGGCCTGTCCGCGCAGGGTCGGATAGTCGGGGGTGTTCGAAAAGACGACGGTCGGGATGGCTGCGACCTCCAGCCCTGCCGCCTGCATCGGAAAGACCGCCGCCGAATTGCCGACATGGCCAAAGACAACCTGACTTTGGATCGAGATCACGAAAGGCGGATGGGGCATGGCTTGGGGTCCGTTGGCTGGCGGCATCGGTGGTGGGATCTTTGCGATACGCTTCCTGCTCGGGCGGGTCAATCGGCGCGGGGCAGCGGTCGGCGATGAAAAAAGGCCGGTCTTGCGACCGGCCAGTTTGGGGGAGTGCCCGTCAGGGAGAAGGCCGGGCTCCGCCTATTCCGCAGGGGACTGGTTGCGCAGGGCCGCATCGCCCTTCTGCAAGAACGAGATTGCCAGTCCCAGTGCGATCAGCAGGACAGGATAGAGAAGCCCCTGTCCGCCGCGCCCGATGAACAGCAGGCAGACCAGCGCGAGACATCCTAGCGAGAGGAGCCGGTAGGCGGTGCGGCGTTCGAGGCGCAGCAAGGATGCCGCCGCACCGGTATAGAGCAGCAGGAAGTTCTGCCCCGCTGCCGCCAGAAGATGCGACATATCCAGAATACCCGCGCCGACCAGACCGACCACGCTCAGCAGCACGACGACCGTGACCATGACGGCATTCAGCGGCACGTCGTTGCGGATCTGGGCAATCGGGGCCGGAAGCAGCCCGTCGCGGGCGGCGGAATAGACCATGCGCGAGACCGCCCAGATTGCGGCTGACAGATTGGCAAAGATCAGCAGCACGGCGAGTGCGGCAATGGTGATGCGGCCCGCAGGGCCGAAGGACTGGCCGAAAATCTGCGCGAAAGGTGCGGGGCCTGCGCCCAATGCGCCCGCCTTGGCCACAACCAGCGCCAGCACCAGATAGAGCCCCACCGCCAGAAAGAAGGAAAGCGCCATCGCGCGGGGGACGTCCCGCTTGGGGTTGCGGAATTCGCCGCCCAGATTGGCGCTGACTTCCCAGCCGGTAAAGGCGAAGAACACCATCATGAAGACCATGCCCAGATGGCGCAGGTCGGTATCGGCGGATGGTGTGCTGGCTGCCGACAGGTCGAAGGCGGGTTGCACGGCCAGATAGCCCACGATGGCCAGCCCCAGAATGAAGACCAGAACCAGAGAGGCGATGAAGGTGTTGACCCGTCCGGCCATTTCGGCAGACAGGAAATTGACCCCCAGAGCGGCCACGATCAGCGCGCCTGCATATACTGCCGCGGGGCCGCCAAAGGTTGCGGCGACGTAATGCCCGCCGGTCAGAGCCACAGCGGGCAGCCCTACCGAAACCGCCCCCAGAAACAGCAAGGTTGCACAGATCCGGCCGGATTTGCCAAAGGCGTGGCCCATGATAGAGGCGATGCCGCCCGCATCGGGGTAGCGCCGCCCGAGAATGGCGAAGACCCAAAGCAGAGGGGCGGCGGCCACCGCGCAGGCGATCCAGATCAGGGTCGCGGAGCTACCCACTTCCTGCACCGCCAGTCCCGGCAGCGTCAAAAGACCCGCCCCCAGAACGATATTGAGCATCATCGCCGTGCCGCGCGTGACGCCAAGGGATTTTTTCAGCTCAGCCATGATCGGCAAGCTCGACGGCATGGAACGAAATCAGATAGCGCACGCCCTCGTCCAATGCGACAGAGCCGTGGCGCACCCCCGCCGGTAGCGAGATCACGGCCCCCGCGCCGCAGATCTGTTCGCCCCCCTCCCAGTAGAAGCGCGCCTGTCCTTCCAGCACCACAAGCGTTTCATCGGTCGGGTGCTGGTGCCATGCATGTTCCTTGCCCGGCGCGTCCTGCTGGACCTCGATACAGCCCTGCTGTGGCATGAGCTTTTCGATGATCGACCAGTAATCGGCCTTGGCGAGTGCGATCTGTTTGACCGAGGGCGTGGCGGTGGTTTCGGGTGTCGATGTCAGGTCTTTCATGGGGTTATCCTTCCTTGACGAGCTGCAGACGGGCCTCGCCCAGCCGATGGAACGGGCAGGCGGGGGTCTCGTTGGTATCGTCGATGAAATATTGTGTATATTCGCGGTTGGCCGGATCGCCGTAATGGCCCAGCGAGGGCGAGGGGGCGATCAGGTCGTAATCCTCCAACAGGTCGCGCACGCGCTTGAGCGAACGCTGGACCCCCGGCTCGTCGCTATCGGTGATGCCGTTGAACACCCAGCGCGGCTGGAAGGTGATCATGAAGCTGCTGGCCCGGCGGCTTTGACGCATGACATGGGCGGGTGTGTTGCACACCACGAAAATCGGTTCGCCGCCAAAGGAGAACTCCCATGTCGGATCATCGAGATTGCGGGAGACCCCGTCGGGTTGGGGGCTGTCATCCAGTGCGACGAGACCGTCAAGCAGGTCCCAGAACTGTTCGCGGTAACGGTCGAAGGACTGAACCGGACCGGGACGGGCAAAGATGACCAGCGAGGTCATCGGGCCGATCCCGCGCGCCTGGGCAAGATAGGATTTCAGGATGGGGGCCAGAGTTTCCGGTGTCAGCGGGTCGGGGAAAGCGAAGCGCAGGCGATCCGCTTTGAAACCGGCGACGCCGAAGACACAGGGGAAGGGGCGGCTCTTGCTTGTCAATGCAGTGTCGAATTCACAGAAAACGGTCTTTTCCCAGCTTTGTCCGGAAAAAGCCTCGGTGACCTCGCTACTCTTGAAGACTAAATCCATGAATCATGATCCCTTCGTTGAATGACATGGTAAGTGTGGCCGCCTTGACGTGGCGCCGCCTACAATTCAAAACGCAATTCTCTCTTCGTTTCGAAGAAAAACTCGTTATCCTGACACGTAATGGGAGAGTTTCGATGCGTTTGAGTCCGACAGAGAACCTGATTTTGGAATTGCTGCGCGAAAACAGTCGCCGGTCTCTGACCGAGATTGCCGATATTGTCGGCCTGTCGCGCCCGACGGTGAAATATCATGTCGACAAGCTGATCGAGAGTAAGGTCATCAGCCGTTTCACGATCGAGGTGGACACGACGCAGGTGGATTCGGTCACCGGCACGCGGGCGATGTTCGATCTGCAACTCAAGCGCAATACCTGCTCGATCGTCTACGCCTCGATCCAGCGCTGGAGCGAGGTGGTCTCGGCATGGTCGCTGACGGGCGATACCGACATGCGTATTCTGCTGGAGGCGGCCAATCTGAGCATTCTCGAAGAGCTGCGTGACCGTTTGTCACGGCATCCCGAGGTGCTGACCGTCACGACGTCTGTCATTCTGAAGTCGTGGCGGGAAAAGACCTGAAAGCGCGCGCATTCTGCAGCGGCACCGGCTCTTCACGAGCTTCATGTTTCATGCGGTTGCGGGGCAGGGTTTATGTTGGGCCGGATTTTCTGGCGCGGGGGATATCGCAAACAGAAACGGGGCACCTGTCGGCCCCTGTGTTTGATTTGGCCGTTTGATCTGGCCGTTTGATCTGGCATCGTCAGGTTCTGGCGATGGCGCGCGCTTTGCGCTCTGTCAGGCGGTATGGTTGGGCGAGCCGGAAACGATGGTGCCACCGCCCGAGGTTTTGGAGCCGACAATCGCCACCGGTCGCCCGTCAAGGGTCTGCTGCGACGACCCTGTGACAATGGTGCAGCCGCAGGCGCATTTATCGCCCACCCGTGCAATCGGCTTGCCATCCGCCATTGCCGTGCCGCCCGAGACGATCACATTGGTTCCGTGACCCTGTTTGGGGCAAACATGTTTATCGCCCACCCGTGCGACCTGTGGCATCAGCTGTCCTCCTTGGCGGCGGCGCATTCCTCGCAAAGCGGCAGGCCTTCCTTGGCCGCCATCTGCAGCGTCGGCACTTGAGCCGAGCCAGACCCGCCCATAGAGACCGCGCCTTTGAGGTTGATCTTGGCGGCTTCCAGCGTGATCCCCGAGGCGTCGATGGTGATCTTGCCCCCCGGACCCTTGATCTGGAATTTCTCGAAGGCCATTAGCGTGTGCTTGCCAGTGTTATTTGTGATCGAGCTGCCCACATCCAGCGTGAATTTGCCAGCGACCTCGCCCTGATAATTGCGGCCTACCTCATAGAGGTGGTCGGCATAGATCGATTGTTTGTGGATATTGCCGACGCGATGGATGTGGTCCTTGCCGTAGTTTTCCTGCTGGTTGCGGGCCACATCGTAATACATATCGTTGCCGATATTCTCGCGGTGGTCATTGCCGACGGAGATCGTCTTGTCATGGCCAATCGATTCCGACTGGTCATTACCCACCGATTTCGAGCGGTCATGGCCGATGGAATGGCTCTCGTCATTCTCGATGATTGTATTGTGGTCTTTCTGCGCATGCATGAAGACCTCTTCGCGGTCCTTCTCGTCCTCGAAGCGGAATTCATTGTAGCCCGAACCCTGATGGGTGTCGGATTTGAAGGTCGAGACGGTCTTATTGGCGGGCAGGTCATAGGGCACGGCGTTCTTGCCGTTATAGACACAGCCTGTGACCAGCGGCTTGTCGGGGTCGCCGTCGAGGAATTCGACCACGACCTCCATGCCGATCCGCGGGATGACCATGCCGCCCCAGCCGTTGCCGGCCCAGCTTTGCGAGACACGGCAGCGCATGGAATAATCGGCATCCAGATCCCAGTGGAACTGCACCAGAATGCGGCCATATTCGTCGCAATCGATCTCGCCATCGCCGACTACCACCGCCGTCTGCGGGCCCTTCACATCGGCGCGCGGGGTCTTGAGTTCGGGCACCAGAGGCGCGGAAGACGGCATGAGGATATAACGCCCCAAATAGGCGTAACCATCACCTTCGGTCCCGCCCGAGCCGTAATTATCCGAAGTATAGGAATGGCTTGCGGAAAGGCAGATATATTCCTCACCAGTCCCCGGAACGGTGTCGCCCGCCAGATCGACCCGCGTGCCACCGCGCAGGGTGATGATGTCGCCCACCGCTTCATAGCGGCGGTCCTGACCGCGCTCGCCCTGCGTGCGCAGCTGCGCCACAACGCGCCCACGCGATTGCGCCAGATAATCGCCGGGCCAGTCGAAGCTCTCGATCTGCCCCTGAGCATACTCGGCATCGCCGATCTGATCGGTCTCCATCGCGGCATTGGGGGTCTTGAAGTTGTAATCCGTCAGGCGGATCGCGCCGGTGGTGATCCTCCGCGCCGGATGCCAGTCCCAGAAATGCGCGAAATCAGCCTGATGGTGGCCATCATCGGGCTTGAAGGGCACGGCGCCTATGGTCGCATGGGCCTCGACGGCATCGCTGAGCACCATCTCATGCGCGCCTTCGGAATGGGTGAAGTGATAGCTGATACCGTGGCGCTCCATCATCCGCGTGGCAAAAGCCATATCGGATTCGCGGTATTGCACGGTATATTCCAGCTCGGGATAGTCGTTCGCCAGATTGACCGTCAGCTTGCCCGCATCCGAGTAGCTTCCCAAAAGCTCGGTCAGGATCTCGACTACGGTTTTATTATGGAAGATCCGCTGGTTGCGGCGAAGGCTGGCCAGGAAGAACCACGGCTGAAGGCGTAGGCGGTACTTGTGCCCGTTGTCGCCCGTGCCCAGCCAGCGGGCCTCGGTCACGATCCCGTCGAAATACTGGTCACTCCCCTCGCGGGTGACAAGCGCAACGCTTGCATGCGTCCCGATCAGCGCGTCAAAATCGACATCCGCCGAAGAGGCCAGACAGTCCACCTGATAGTCATAGAGCGCATTGATATGGTCGGTCCCATCGAACCGCTGCAGCACCAGCTCATCCGTGCCGAGAACCGTGGTGAGCCGCCCCATACGGGCATCCTGCGAGAAAAATACAGACATAATAAGAGCCAGTGCTGAAAACTTTGGCTTACCTTACAGGCAAGATAATGCGGGTTTCAAGATCCGGTGAGGCCTTGTGTGCATAAAGCCGCCATTCTGCCCGCGCCGCTGGGCGGCAGCATCGGCGTAAAGGCGTATTGGCATCTGCCGCGCGATGCCGCATCTTGCCGCCGAAATCATGTCTGCGGTCTTCCGAAAGCAAGGATACTCATGTCACGGCCCCTCGCGCTTTTCCTGACGGCTCTCGTCATTCTGGCCTCTTATGGCGTCCCCTACCTTCTGTTGGGCGATATCGCTGCATGGTATGGCTGCTTCCTGTTCTGGGCACTGGCCGGTCTTGCGGTGATCGGTCTCAATGTCGTGGCCACGGCAGGCTTTGCCGCGCAAGAGGAGGATACGCAATGACCGTGTCTCTGGTGGTGTGGGGTGTGGTTCTTTATGTCCTGCTCTCTTCGGTCGTCGCCTATCTGTCACGCCAGCGCGGTCCGCAGGGCGGCCAATCGATGTCGCGCTATTTTCTGGGCAACCGCTCGATGGGCGGGGTCGTCTCGGCGCTCAGTTACTCGGCCACGACCTATTCGGCCTTCATGATGGTCGGGCTGGCGGGGCTGACCTATAAGGGCGGGGTCGGCGCGCTAGGCTTCGAGATTATCTATTTCGCCGGTGTCTCGCTGGTGTCGATCTTCGGGCCGCGCTTCTGGAAAGCGGCCCGCCGTCATGCCTTTGTCACCCCCTCCGAAATGCTGGGAAAGCGCTATGGTTCGCGCTGGGTGGCGGTTGCGGCGGGGCTGACGGCGCTGGGGTTCCTGATCCCCTATTCGGCGGTGCAGCTTGCGGGGGTGGGGTATCTGCTGTCGGGGATGACCCAAGGCGCGATCCCGTTCGGGGCGGGGGTCGTGCTGGCCACGCTTCTGGCCATCGTTTTTTCCTTCGTCGCCGGTATCCGTTCCGTGATGTGGACCGATAGCCTGCAGGCCCTTGTGATGATTGTGGCCTCGGTGCTGGTCGGGGGGCTTGTGGTGGCCAGACTCGGCGGCCCCGCGGTCCTGTTTGAGACCATCGCCAGCCGTGCGCCGCAGATGTTGCAGGTGCCCGGTCCGGGTCTTTTCAGCTTCCCGACCTTTCTGGGGCTGACCATTCCGTGGTTCTTCTTCGCGATCTCCAACCCGCAGGTGAGCCAGCGTCTGTTCATGCCGAAATCTCTGGCGGCCTTGCGACAGATGCTGTTGATTTTTCTGTGTTTCGGGCTGGTCTATACGCTTGTTTCGGTCCTGTGGGGGTTTTCGGCTTTTGTGGCGTTCCCCGATCTGGCAACCCCCGATCTGGCGACCGCGACCCTGCTGGCCTCGGACTATGTGCCGCCTGTGCTGGGGGTGGTGGTGATGGTCGGGATTCTCGCCGCGGCGGTCTCGACAATCGATTCCATCCTGCTGACGCTTTCCTCCATCTTTGCCCGTGACGTCTATGGCAATCTGCGCCCCGACGCGCCCGAACGCCGCCAGCTCTGGGTGGGGAAGGCTGTCATTCCGGTAATCTCCGTGCTGGCGCTGGTCTTCGCAACCTTGCAGCTTTCGATGATCTCCATTCTGTCGGTTGCGGCCTCTGCGGGGCTGGTGGTGGTGGTTCCGGCCACGATCGGTGCGTTTTTCTGGCGCAGGGGGACGGCCACGGGGGCGTTGCTCTCTATTCTGGGCGGGGTGGCGTTCGTGCTGTGGATGTATCTGAGCGGGAACCGGCTGTTCGGGCTGAATGCCGGTGTTCTGGGCTTTCCGGTGGCCAGCCTGCTCTTTGTGGCGGGAAGCCTGCTGACACGTCCCAAGGCGACAGCGACCACCGAAGGCTTCCTGCCCATGTCTTCGGACTGACTGCCGCACCAAGGCGGCGCGGCGTTCCGGACGGAAGGAAACGCGCGCGCCGTCTTAAGGCGTCAGTCTTTTGCCGCTCCGGTCAGGGCTGTCCGGTTAGGGCGGTTCGGGCAAGTGCGGCCATGCGCGAGATGGCATCCGCCAGTTCCGCATCCGGAACCGTCAGCGCGACGCGGATCAGATCGCGCCCCTGCGCCCCGAAAGCCGAGCCGGGCATGACCGCCACATTCTCTTCGTCCAGTAGCCGCCACGCGAAAGCCTCGCCATCCATGCCGGTTTGCGACACGTCGATCATGGCAAACATGCCGCCCGAGGGCATGTGGCAGGACAGCCCCGTGCTCTCTTCGATCATGCGTGTCACCATGCGCGCCCGTCGTCCGAGCGCCGTGCGCAGCTGGGCGCTGGTGGTGTGATTGCCGCGCAGTGCGGCGGTCGTCATATCGGCGATGAAGGGCTGGTTCCCAAAGAGCATGGTTTCCGAGATCGGCAGCAGCCTGCGCGAAAATTCGACCGGACCGATGGACCAGCCGCTGCGGAAGCCGGTTGCCGCATGGCTTTTGGAAATCGAGGACACCACGATGGTGCGCTCGCGCAGCGCATCGATTTCCAGTGGCGAGGCGAAGCCGCCCTCGAAGATCAGTGCCTCGTAGACCTCGTCGCAGACAATCCACAGATCATGCGCAATAGCCAGCGCGCCAAGCGCCTCCAATGTGTTGCGGTCGAGCACCGCGCCGGTCGGGTTATGCGGCGTGTTCAACAGCAGCACGCGGCTTTCAGGGGTGATCGCGGCGGCCAGATCTTCGGGTTGCATGATAAATCCGTGCCGCATCTGTAGCGGCACGGGCTGCATTATGGCGCCGGTCGAGCGGATCACCCCTTCATAGGTGGCGTAATAGGGATCGCCCAGCAAGACCGCATCGCCGCTTTGCACCAGCGCAGTCATCACGGCAAACAGGGCGGTCTGGGTGCCGGGGAAGCACAGGATATTCTCGTCACGGATCGTGGGCAGTCTGGGGCGGTAGAGATCGGCCAGCGCGGCGACCAGATCGGGCTCGCCGCGTCCGTTCGAATATCGGGTCCGGCCTGCCTTGAGGGCGCGCACGCATTCCTCCACCAGTTCGGGCGCGGGGGCGATATCGGGTTCGCCAATGGTCAGTTCCAGGATGTCCTGCCCTTGGGCAACCCTGTCACGCGCGGCAAAATGCACCGCCCATTTGTCACTTCCAAGAGTATAGAGCCTGTCGGTCACCGAAGCGTAGCGCATGGAAAAATCCTTTCGAGCCTGCGAGGAGGCAGGCATTCTCAAGAGGCAATTTGATGTTGGGTCAGACTGTCTTTGGGGAGATGCAGCAGGCCTTCCGCTGCCTGGAGGGCGATCAGGGGCAGGCGTTCGGGGTCATAAATCCCGTGGTCCAGAGACCCCTCGATCCAGAGGCCGTCGATCAGCCCGTTCAGCGCGATGGCCAGATCATGGCACAGGGGCGCGTCATGGGGCAGCTCACAGGCATGGCGGGCATCGCGGATCAGCGTGGCAAGCAGGTCGAGGAATTCCTGATAGCTGGCGCGATGGATCTGCGAATATCCCGGCTCGTGCTCGACCCGCCCGATAAAGGTCGACCAGAGCGAGACTTTGCGCGCCGAAAGGTTCGGGCGCATCAGGTTGGCCGAGATGAAACCGGCCAGAGACTGTGCAGGCGTCAGCGCGCGGGTTTGCGCCACCGCCTCGGCCTGACCGGTCAACTGGGTCATCAGATGGGCATAGGCCGCCCGCAGCATTTCCTCTTTCGAGCCGAAATAATGGCGGATCAATCCGGCCGTGACACCGGCGCGCTCGGCAATTTTGCGGGCGCTGGCACCATTCAGCCCGTCTTCCCCGATACAGGCCAGTGTCGCTTCAAGAAGCTCCAGACGGCGGGCATCTTCTGGCAGGCGCTGGAATGTTTTTCGGCTCATAACGGGGCCCGCTCTGTTGCTTTTTCGCGCGGAAAGTCCCAAAGACGGGGCGATGAAAGAAACAAACTGCCTAGCATTGGTGCGTAGTGCGGTGCGGGTGCCTGTGAAATGAGCATAGTTCGACATCTCCATTCTGGCGGGGCGCTGTTACGGCAGTGCGTGTTTCTGAGACGGGTCTTATGCTGTTATACGATCGTATAGTAATGGCCAAAAGACAAGACACCTTCGCAATTTTTCGTAACAGGCGCAGCCAGAACTTCTCCGGTAGATCATGACCCCGACCATCGAAATCGACAATCTGCACAAAAGCTTCGGCCCGCTTGAGGTTCTCAAGGGGGTCTCTCTGAAAGCCTATCCCGGCGATGTGGTCGCGGTGATCGGCGGCTCCGGCTCGGGCAAGTCCACGATGCTGCGCTGCATCAACCTACTCGAGGTGCCCAGCTCGGGGATGATCCGCATCAAGGGCGAGGCCTATGAGCTGCGCAAGACCCGCTCCGGCGAGATGGAGCCTGCCAACCGCCAGCAGGTGCAGCGGATTCGGGCGCATCTGGGCATGGTTTTCCAGTCGTTCAACCTCTGGCCGCACCGCACCGTTCTGGGCAATGTGACCGAAGTGCCGATCCATGTGCTGGGGCTGTCGCGGGACGAGGCGGAGGCGCGGGCGATTGCCTATCTGGAACGGGTCGGGCTGGGCGACAAGCTGCAGGCATGGCCCTCGCAGCTTTCGGGGGGCCAACAGCAGCGCGCGGCGATTGCGCGGGTGCTGGCCGTTGATCCCCATGCCATGCTGCTCGACGAGCCGACGTCGGCGCTGGACCCCGAGCTTGTGGGCGAGGTGCTGGCCGTGCTGCGCGATCTGGCGCAGGAAAAGCGCACGATGGTTCTGGTCACCCACGAGATGGCCTTTGCCCGTGATGTCGCAAGCCATGTCGTCTATCTGCGCGACGGCCGCATCGAAGAGCAGGGCCCGCCCCAGCAGATCTTCGGGGCGCCGCAATCGCCGCATCTGCAGCAATTTCTTCGCTCGGTCAGCTAGGCCCTAGGCGCTGCCGTTTTCTCCTCAACCTGAATCATCCGATAAAGGACTGCATATGATCAGAAAAATCGCCCTGACCCTGTTGGTCACCGCCGGTATGGCCATCCCTGCTATGGCTGAAACCCTGAAGGTCGGTGTCTCGGCTGAACCCTATCCGCCCTTCTATACTCCCGATGCCGATGGCAACTGGAGTGGTTGGGAAATCGACCTTATGCATGAGGTCTGCAAGCGGATCGACGCGGATTGTGTGGTGGCACCCGTGGCATGGGAAGGGATCATTCCCGCGCTGAATACCGGCAAGATCGATATGATTATGGGCTCGATGGCGATTACCGCCGAGCGTGCCAAGCAGATCGCCTTCTCGGATAAATACTATGACTCGCCGACCGGTATTCTGGCCGCGAAATCGCTCGACATCACCCCCGATGCCGAAGGCGTGAAGGGGCTGTATATCGGCACGCAATCCGGCTCGAGCCAGGAGAATTTCGTCAATGCCCATCTGGCCGATAGCGCCAGTGGCGTGCGCGTCTACCAGACGCTGGACGAAGAGCTGCAGGATCTTGCCGCAGGCCGGATCGATGCGGTGGTCGGCGATACGCTGGCGATGCAGCCCTTCATCGAATCCGACGAAGGGAAAGCCTGCTGCCATTATGTCGGTGCTGTGAAGGGCGACCCCGAAACGCTGGGTCGTGGCGTGGGCGTCGGCGTGCGCCAGAAAGACACCGAACTTCTGGCGCGGGTCAATAAGGCCATTGCCGATATCCGTGCCGACGGGACCTATGACACCCTGTCCAAGCGGTATTTCACGATTGATATCTACGGCGAATAAGTGGTGGGGCCGGGCGTTCAGGCGCCCGGCCTTCCGGCTTTTACCCTGACAGAAGGAGCAACCGTATCATGGCAACGGGGATAGATTTCAGCCTGCTGGCCTTGAACGCGCCGGGATGGGGCGGAACCCTTCTGACGGGGTTCGTGCGCTCGGTAGAACTGGCCGCTGGGGGGTATCTGCTTGGCATTGTGATCGGCATTATCGGCGCGGTCTCGAAACTCTATGGCGGGCGCGTGCTGCGGGATGTGGCCGAGCTTTACACCATTCTCATCCGCGCGGTGCCCGAGCTGGTGCTGATGCTGCTGTTTTACTATGTCGGCACGGATCTGGCCAATAAGGCGATGCAGGCGATGGGCTATGAGGGCTTCGACATCAATGGCCTGACGGCGGGGATCTTGGTGATCGGGCTGGTGCAGGGAGGCTATGCGACCGAAGTCATCCGCGGGGCGATCAAGGCGGTGCCCTATGGCCAGATCGAGGCGGCCCATGCTTTCGGTATGTCCTCGCGCAAGGTGCTGACCCGTGTGACACTTCCCGCCATGACGCCACATGCCCTGCCGGGCATGGCCAATCTGTGGATGATCGCCACCAAAGATACCGCGCTTCTGGCGGTGATCGGCTTCTCCGAGCTGACGCTGGCAACCCGTCAGGCGGCGTCGGCGACGCGGTCCTATTTTCTGTTCTTTTTCGCGGCGGGGGCGCTTTATCTGGCCCTGACGCTTGTGTCCAATCTCGGTTTGCGCTGGTTCGAGAAACGCGCGCGCCGTGGTCTGGCCCGCTGATCTGGGAAGTCCGAGATGCCTGATAGCGATATTGTCACCCCGCTCGAACCTGCGCCCCTGTCCCGTTTGCTGGGGCAATGGCGGGCCGCGCTGATGCCGCACCGGATCGTGATGGCGCTGCTGGCTGTGGGGGCCGTGGCCGCGATGGTCCATTATATGGACTGGAGCTGGCTGCCCACCTATTTCCCCAAACTCTGGAGCGGTCTGGGCATGACGATGATCATGCTGGTCGCGAGCGTGGTGATCGGATTTCTCTGCGCCCTGCCTCTGGGTCTGGTGCAGGTGACGGGGCCGCGCCCGTTGAAATGGGCGGCGACGGCCTTCTGCACGGTGATCCGCGGCACGCCGCTGCTGTTGCAGATGTGGCTGTTCTATTACGGGCTCGGGTCGCTTTTCGCGCAGTTTCCCGAAATCCGTGACTCCTGGCTCTGGCCCTATCTGCGGCAGGCATGGCCCTATGGGCTGATCGCGCTGACTGTCTCGTTCGCGGCCTATGAGGGCGAGGTGATGCGCGGGGCCTTTGCGGGTGTGCCCGAGGGCGAATTGGAGGCCGCGCGCGCCTTCGGGATGCCGCGCTTCATGCTGTTCCGTCGGGTATGGTTCCCGCGGGCGCTGCATCGCGCCCTGCCGACGCTGACCGGCGAGATCATCCTGCAACTCAAATCAACGCCTCTGGTGGCCACGATTACGATCACCGACCTTTATGCGGTGATCACCCGCGTGCGCCAGACCACATTCCTGACCTATGAACCGCTGCTGTTTCTGGTCGCGGTCTATCTGGTGCTCAGCGGCACGCTGACGCTGGCGCTGCGTTGGCTGGAAAACCGGCTGCCGTCGGCCTAAGGCCGCGCCCCTCCCCCCAAGCGTCTTTTCTGTCGCAAGGGGGAGGTGGGCTAGCGGGCGGCCTTTGCGGCATCGCTGCGTGAGAATGCAGCGATCAGCATCCGTTCGGACTGGTCAAGATAGCCTTCCAGCATCAGGGCGGCGGCTTCTGTCTCGGCGGCTTTCATCAGCCCCAGCAGCTTCTCGTTCAGCGGAATAAAGGGTGCATGCAGGAATTCGGGGTCCTGAATGACACCGAAGGCCAGCCGCAACTCTGCTGTCAGATTGGCATAGAAGGTCGCAAGCCTCGGGCTGTCGCTCAGGGCGACAATCGCGCTATGGAAATCGACATTGGCACTGCCCACACCGCGCCAGTCGCACTCTGCGGCAGAGCGATGGGCCTTGGCGATGGCGGCCTCCATTGCCGCCAGTGCCGGATGCTGGGCGTAGCTGCCGCGAATGGCCTGCACCTCGATCACGCGGCGCACCCGATAGATATCGATGATCGAGGCCATCGACGGGCTGGCCACCGAAATCCCCTTATTGGCCTCGTGATGGAGCAAACCGTCCTTGGTCAGGATGCGGAAGGCTTCGCGCAGCGTATTGCGCGAGACTTCCAGCCCCTCGGCGCAGGCGGTTTCGGAGAGCCGCTGGCCCGGAAGAAGCTCTCCCATGATCAGTTGATCGCGAATCCGCTGCGCGGTGCGTTCGGCAAGGGAGAGGGGCGGTGCGGACATGGAAGGACCTTCAAAGTGACTCTTCCGCTCTATCGCATATCCCGCCCCCAAGCACCATTCGCCTCTGGCGTCGCGTAATAATTGGGCGAATTTGCATAATTATTAATCATAAAGCATGCGAATATAGGGTGATGCCTGCAAATATGGCCTACGATACAAATATATTGTTGAACAATGTGAATATGGTTGCTCTCTTTTGTGACAGGAGAGGCGGATCAATCCGCCCGACAGGGATCAAGGGAGATATAAATGTCCGAAATAGAAACAGCGACAACCGCGACCGGCAAAGGGGCCAAGCTGCGCCGTCACGCGCTGGTTGCGGCGATTTTCATGATGGCGACCTCGGCGATTGGGCCGGGCTTCATTACCCAGACCGCAACCTTCACCGCCAGCATGGGCGCCACCTTCGCCTTCGCCATTCTCGTCTCGGTGCTGATCGATTTTGTCGTGCAGATGAATATCTGGCGGATCGTGACCCTGTCGAAATGCCGTGCGGCCGAACTGGCCAACCGTGCCGTGCCCGGGACGGGGTATCTGCTGGCGGTCTTCATCCTGCTGGGCGGTTTCGTCTTCAACGTGGGCAATATCGCAGGGGCCGGTCTGGGGACCAACGCACTTTTGGGCATGGACCCGAAGATCGGTGGTCTGATCAGTGCGCTGATTGCGGTGGCTATTTTCCTTTCGCGTCGCGCGGGTCTGCTGATGGACCGTGTCGTGGTCGTGCTGGGGGTGGTGATGCTGCTGATGACGCTTTTCGTGGCGGGGGTCTCGCATCCTCCGGTGGGCGAGGCGCTCTCGCAGTCGATCTGGCCCGATAGCATCAACTTCGCCACGATCGTGACCATCGTCGGCGGCACGATTGGCGGGTATATCACCTATGCCGGTGCGCATCGTCTTCTGGATCAGGGGATGGTGGGCGAGGAAAATCTTGCCGCGGTCACCCGTGCGTCCGTGACCGGCATCGTGGTCACCGGCGTGATGCGTTTTGTGCTGTTTCTGGCCGTGCTGGGCGTGGTCTCGGCGGGTCTGGTGATGGATACCACGGGGCATGCGGCCAATCCGGCGGCACAGGCCTTTCAGGCGGCTGCGGGCGATCTGGGCCTGCGGGTGTTCGGCGCGATCCTGTGGGGGGCGGCCATTACCAGCGTGATCGGCGCGGCCTATACATCCGTGTCTTTCCTGACGGTGTTCCTCCCCTCGCTGACCGAGCGCGGTCGGGCCTATGCGACCGTCGCTTTCATCGCCGCCTCGCTGGCAACCTATGTCGGGCTTGGCACCGCACCGGCGGCGCTGCTGGTCTTTGCGGGTGGGTTCAACGGGTTGATCTTGCCTTTGGGCTTCAGCCTCTTCATCTATGTGGGCTGGGCGCGCAGGGATCTGCTGAATGGCTATAGCTATCCGCGCAGCCTGCTGATCCTTGGGACGATCGTCTGCGCCCTGACATGGTATATGGGGTTCAAATCGGTTGGCTCGATCTTCGCGTTCCTCGGGCAGTAAGGCCCGAACCTGCCACAGACTGTTCTGAAGGGAGAAAACATGGATCTCAATAGTGATCTGGGCGAAAGCTTCGGTGCATGGGCGATGGGGGATGACGCGACGATGCTGGAGATCGTCACCTCGGCCAATGTGGCCTGCGGGTTCCATGCCGGCGACCCGAACGGCATCCTGACCACTTTGCGTGCGGCGGCAGAACGCGGCGTGCAGGTCGGGGCCCATGTGGGGTATCGCGATCTGGCGGGGTTCGGGCGGCGCAATATGGATGTCGCCAGCGCGGATCTGACAGCAGAGGTCATCTACCAGATCGGCGCGCTCCAGGGGCTGGCCCGTGCGGCAGGCACCAAGGTGAGCTATGTCAAACCGCATGGGGCGCTTTATAACACCATTGCCCATGACATGCGTCAGGCGGAGGCCGTGATTGCGGCGCTCGGGGCGGTGGACCCGAGCCTGACCCTGATGGTGCTTGCGGGCAGCCCTCTTGAGCAGCGCGCCCGGCAGGCGGGGCTGAGCGTTGTGGCCGAAGCCTTTGCCGACCGTGCCTATGATGACGGGGGGCAGCTTGTGTCGCGCAAATTGCCGGGTGCGGTTTTGCATGATGCGGATGTGGTGGCACAGCGGATGCTGCGCTTTGTGCGCGAGGGGGTGATCCGCTCGATCAACGGGCGTGATGTCCGTGTTGACGCACAGTCGATCTGTGTGCATGGGGACAGCCCCGGCGCGGTCGAAATGGCCCGCCAGATCCGTGCGCTGTTCCTGCGTGAAGGCGTGTCGCTTGCGGCCTTCGGGGCGGGTGGTGCGGCATGAGCCATCTGCGTTTCCTGCCCGTCGCGCTGGATGCGCTGCTGGTCGAGCTTGCCGATCTCGAACAGGTTCTGACCCTGCATGCGCTGCTGCGCGAGGCCCCGCTGGCGGGTCTTCGCGAAACGATCCCCGCGGCGCGGACCCTGTTTGTCCGGTTTGATCCGCAAGAGGTCTCGGCGCAGGCTCTGGCGGCACAGATCGATGCGCTGGATCTGACGCCACATGTGCAGAAGGCGGCACGGATTGTGACCATTCCGACGCGCTATGATGGCGAGGATCTGGCCGAGGTGGCAGAGCTGACAGGGCTCAGCGTGGCCGAGGTGATCGAGCGTCATCAGGCCCGCCCCTGGACCGTGGCGTTTTGCGGCTTCGCGCCGGGCTTCGGCTATATGGCGGGGGGTGATCCGGCTTTGGAAGTGCCCCGCCGCCGCACGCCACGGACCCGCATTCCGGCAGGATCGGTCGCGCTGGCCGGTGCGTTTTCGGGCATCTATCCCAAGGCCAGCCCCGGTGGCTGGCAGATCATCGGTACCACCGATCTGGCGATGTGGGATCTGGGGCGCACGCCTCCGGCGTTGCTGCAGCCCGGAGATCAGGTGCAATTCGAGCGCCATGACGCAGTTGCGGCCTATCCCGTTGCGGCCCTTCCGTCGTCTGCGGACATGCCATCGGGGCAGGGTGGCTTCGAGGTTCTGGCCGCGCCCTTCCCCGCGATGTTCGAGGATAACGGGCGGGCTGGACAGGCGGCACAAGGGGTTGCGGCCTCGGGGGTGCTGGATCGCGGCGCTCTGCGCGCGCTCAACCGTATGCTGGGCAATCCTGCGGGAACCGCCGCACTAGAGATCACGGGCGGCGGGTTTGCCTTCCGCGCCAAGGAACCGGCCGTGATTGCGGTGACGGGCGCGCCCTGTCGCGTCAGCGTCAATGACTGGGATTTCGGGTCGCATGCGCCGATTGCGGTGGATCCGGGCGACAGGATCACCCTCTCGGTGCCCAAAGCGGGGCTGCGCGCCTTGCTCGGGGTGCGGGGCGGGTTTGCCGTGGCACCGGTGATGGGGGCTGTGACATGGGACAGTCTGGCCGAGATCGGGCCACAGCCGGTTCGCCAAGGCGCGCATCTGGCGCTGGCCCATGCCCCCGCCGATGCCGTAGGGCCTGCGATTTCCCTGCCCACCCTGCCTAAAGCGGGTGATCTGGTGGTGCTGGATGTGGTGATGGGGCCACGCAGCGACTGGTTCGAGCCGCAGATACTGGACCGTTTCACCCAGCAGGAATGGGAGGTGACGGCGCAATCCAGCCGTGTCGGGATCCGGCTGAACGGGGCCGCGCCACTGACCCGTCCGGACCAGAGCGAACTGCCCTCCGAAGGCACCGCGACCGGCGCGATACAGGTGCCCCATTCCGGCCAGCCGGTTCTGTTTCTGGCCGACCACCCCCTGACAGGCGGCTATCCGGTGATCGGGGCCGTTGCCGATTATCACCTTGATCTGGCGGGCCAGTTGCCGCCCGGCGTGAAAATCCGGTTCAATCCGGTCGCGCCCTTTGCCGAAATCAAGCCCTGCGCGGGCATGTGACACGAAAGACGTTCCAATGAAGACTGTACTGATTGCCAATCGCGGCGAAATCGCTTTGCGTGTGGTGCGCGCCTGCCGTGATTACGGAGTGGGTTCGGTGGCGATTTTCGCGGATGCCGATGCGGATGCGCCCTATGTGCGCGAAGCCGATAGGGCCTTTTCCCTGCCCGGTTCGCGCCCTGCCGAGACCTATCTCAATATCCCTGCCATTCTCGAAATCGCGCAGCGTGCGGGGGCGGATGCGGTGCATCCGGGCTACGGCTTCCTGTCGGAAAGTGCCGAATTCGCGCAGGCGGTGCTTGCGGCGGGGCTTGCATGGGTTGGCCCACCGCCCGCGGTGATTGCCGAGCTGGGAGATAAGGTCGCGGCGCGGCGCATTGCGATGAAGGTGGGGGCGCCTTTGGTCCCGGGGACGCCCGGTCCGGTGGATGGGCCCGAAGATGTGCTGGCTTTCGTGCGGGCGCATGGTCTGCCGATTGCGATCAAGGCGTCGCATGGTGGAGGCGGGCGTGGCATGCGTGTCGCCCGCGAAATGGCCGAGATCGAGGAATTGTATCACGCCGCCCGCCGCGAGGCCGAGACCGCCTTTGGCAACGGGGCCTGCTATGTCGAACGTTTTCTCGACCGCCCGCGCCATGTCGAGGCGCAGGTGATTGCCGACCGTCTGGGCAATGTGGTGGTGTTGGGGACGCGGGACTGTTCGCTCCAGCGCCGGAACCAGAAACTGATCGAAGAAGCCCCCGCGCCCTTCCTCAGTGAGGTGCAGCGCGACACGATCCATGATGCCGCACGCAGGATCTGCACCGAGGCCGGTTATGAAGGGGCGGGGACGGTGGAGTTTCTGCTTGGGGCGGACGGGATGATCTCGTTTCTCGAGGTCAATACCCGCCTGCAGGTCGAGCATCCGGTGACCGAGGAAACCACCGGCGTCGATCTGGTGGTCGAGCAGCTGCGGATTGCCGATGGTCTGCCGCTATCCGTATCCCAGACCCCGCGCCCCAATGGTCATGCGATCGAATTCCGGATCAATGCCGAAGATCCGGGTCGGGGGTTCCTGCCGACGCCGGGCGGGATTTCGATGTTCCATGCGCCATCCGGTCCGGGTGTCCGGGTCGATAGCGGTGTGGAAAGTGGCAGCACCGTGCCCGGCACGTTTGATTCCATGATGGCCAAGCTGGTGGTCTGGGGGCCGGATCGTAAAACAGCGCTGTCACGGGCGCGCCGCGCGCTGAGAGAATTCCGGATCGAGGGGGTCGCGTCGGTGTTGCCGTTCCACCGTGCCGCGCTGGAGGCCGAGGATTTCACGCAGGAGACGGGGTTTACGGTGCATACCCGCTGGATCGAAACCGATTTTGCCGAACCGCTGGAGGCGGCGCTGCGTGTGCCTCCCGAACCTGCGCCCGCCGTTCTGCGCGGTCGGATCGAGATTGATGGGGCTTTGTGTGATGTCGGCTTCGGGGCCGATCTTGTGGCAAAGCTTGCGCGATATCTGGGCACGATACCGGCAGAGGGTGCCGCCAGAGCCGCCGAAGCCTCTGCGCGCGGCGCGGGCGAGGGGCCGGCAGAAGGTGCCGGATACGGGGTGGCCGCGCCCATCTCGGGCCTGCTTCTGGACTGGACGGTCGGCGAAGGCGAGACCGTGCGCGCGGGGCAGACTGTGGCGATGATGGAAGCCATGAAGATGGAAACACCGGTTGTCGCGCAAAAGGACGGGGTGATCCATCTGCAGGCCGCAAAAGGCGCCAGCCTCGCGGCGGGCCAGATCGTCGCAGAGATCGCCTGAAACAGGCAGGCGGGCTTGGCCGATCCAAGCCCGCCTCAAAGCCCGTTCGAAAGGGCATGCCCCGCGCCCGGCGGGGCGCGCAGGGCGGTCTTGGGGGTCAGTCGTTCACTTTCTTGACGAATTGGGATTTCAGCCCCATCTGGCCGATCCCGGGAACCTTGCAATCGATATCGTGATCGCCGCCGACAAGGCGGATGCCGCGCACTTTGGTGCCGACTTTCACGACCGAGGAACTGCCTTTGACCTTGAGATCCTTGATCACGGTCACGGTGTCGCCATCGGCGAGAATATTGCCAACCGCGTCGCGGATGACCTCTTCGTCAGAGCCGGACATGTCAGCCGACCATTCATGCCCGCATTCGGGGCAGGTGAGCAGGGCATCGACCTCGTAGGTATAGGTGGATGCGCAATTGGGGCAGGGGGGCAATGTATCCATCATGGTCGCAGCGGATAGGGGGCCATGCAGCTTTTGGCAAGAAAATTCGATTGCAATGACCAAAATTTACGATGGTTTTCGTCTTTTCAGACCGCTTGCGCGAAAATCGCGAAGGCTGTATCGAGGGCGCACCGGTCGCAGCCTACCCGGTTATCAAAACAAGGACTGATCCTATGACCTATATCCTAAAGGGGTGTCGCCCCTGTGCCGTTGTGTTGCCGCATGTCCTGCCCGCGCCCAAGGAGATGCCGTAATGTTCCGGATCACGAAAGAATTCCACTTTTCCGCCTCTCACCAGTTGGACCACCTGCCCGCCTGCCATCAATGTGCGCGGTTGCATGGCCATAACTATATCGTCGTGGTCGAACTGGCCGCCGCCGATCTGAATGCCGACGGGTTCGTGCGCGATTATCACGAACTGGCCGCGCTGAAAGACTATATTGACGGCACCTTCGATCATCGCCATCTCAATGACGTGCTCGATTGCCCCTCGACGGCCGAACATATGGCACGTCACTTCTATCTCTGGTGCAAGGCGCGCTGGCCCGAGGTTGCGGCGGTGAAGGTCTCGGAGACGCCCAAGACATGGGCGGAATATCGTCCATGAGCCTGCGGATCTGCGAGATTTTCGGCCCGACCATTCAGGGGGAAGGGGTGCTGATCGGCGAGCCGACGGTGTTTGTGCGCACCGGCGGCTGCGATTATCGCTGTAGCTGGTGCGACAGTCTGCACGCGGTCGACAGCGCCTATCGCCATGACTGGGAGGTCATGACCCCGACCGAGGTCTGGGACGAGATCGTGCATCTGTCGGACCATAGACCGCTGACCGTTTCGCTGTCGGGCGGCAATCCGGCGATCCAGAATCTGGCACCGGTGATCGAGATGGGGCAGGCGGCAGGCTACCGTTTTGCCTGCGAGACACAGGGGTCGATCCCTGCGGCATGGTTCGGGCGGCTTGATACGCTCGTGCTGAGCCCGAAGCCGCCCTCCTCGGGGGAACGGGTCGTCTGGGAGCGCTTTGAGGATTGTCTCAAGGCGGCGGGTCCGCATACGCAGGTGGTGATGAAGATCGTCGTTTTCGACGAGGACGATTTCGCCTTTGCCCGTGCCACCGCGGCAAGCTATCCCGATCTGCCGCTTTACCTGCAGCCGGGCAATCGCGAGGTGGACCCCGCGACCCCCGTCAATCTGGATGTGGCGGCCAAGCGGCTGGAATGGCTGGTCCAGCAGACCCTTGCCGCAAAATGGTTCCGCCCGCGGGTGCTGCCGCAGTTGCATGTGATGATCTGGGGCAATAAGCGCGGTGTGTGATGCCGTCTCGCTATTGGTGGGGCTTGGGGCTAGAAAGGGACGGCCCCTACGGAGATGAACATGGACTGGACAAAGCTTCTGTCGAACGAACGCCTGTGCGACCGGACCTATTCCGAGCAGAGCAACCGCTCCATCTTCACGCAGGATTACGACCGGATCGTGTTTTCCCAACCCTTCCGGCGTCTGGCCAATAAAACGCAGGTGCAGCCGCTATACGAACATGACCACGTGCATCACCGGCTGATCCATTCGATCGAGGTGGGCTCTGTCGGGCGGTCGCTGGCGATGGCCATCGGGCAATGGCTGGTGGCGCAGGGCCATATCGCGGCGGGCGAGGAAAACAGCCTTGCCAATATCGTGCAGGCCGCCTGCGCTGCCCATGATATCGGCAATCCGCCCTTTGGTCATTCGGGCGAGGCCTCGATTGGCGCATGGTTCGCGCGGGCCTTCGAGGAGGGGCGCGGGATGTTTGGTGATCTGGACCCCGCTCTGCAAGACGAGTTCCGCCAGTTCGAAGGCAATGCGCAAGGGTTCCGTATCATCGCCCGCACCGAGATGTATCGCAATGATGGCGGGATGCGGCTGTCCAAGGCGGTGCTGGGCGCCTTCATGAAATACCCGCTTTCGGCAGCGACGAAAACCGCATTGGGCGAGGAGAGCTATCACGCCGATGGGTATTTCGGCGCCAAGAAATTCGGGATTTTCCATTCGGAATTGCGGCTTTTTGCCGAGGTGGCGGCAAGCCTTGGCCTGCCCCAGATCGAGATCGGCCCGAACCAGTGGTGGCGGCGTCACCCGCTGGTCTATGTCGTCGAGGCGGCTGACGACATCTGCTATAATATCGTCGATCTCGAAGATGCCTTTACCACGGGCGAGCTGCCATTCGAGGTGGTGCGCGACACGTTGCTCCGGCTGGCGGGGCGCGAGGACAGGCCCGTGCAAAGCCACCCATCGCGTCTGCCTGCCGAAGAGATCGCCCTTCTGCGGGCAATGAGTATCGGGCGGGCCATCGAAAGCTGTGTGGAGGCCTTCAAGGCACATTACAGCGCGATCATGGAGGGCCGGTTCAGCCACGCTCTGGTCGAGGCCGGTCATCTGGGCGCACAGTTCTCCGCGATCCGCGATCTTGCCAAAGCGCGTATCTTCACCGCCCCGCGCAAGACAGAGCTGGAAGTTTCGGGCTATCGGGTCATTGCCAATGTGCTGGACGGGATCGCCCCGATCTATCAGCAGCTTGGCGCGCGGGGATGGCAGGCCGAGGCGCTGGACACCCATGCGGCGCAGATCGTGCGGGTGTTGGGGCTGGACCTGCGGGATGTGACATCGGCGGAAACGGCGCTGCATGCGATGGGTGATTTCGTTTCGGGGATGACAGACCGCTATGCGTTGCGGATTTCGCGGATGTTTTCAGGCATATAACCCTTTGACAGCGTTTTAGGGCCTTTCCTGACAAGAAACTTTTTTGAATAATGGCTCTGCGCAGGCCGGTTTTCCAAAGCGGCCTCGCACTGTCATGAGGGAGAGCCAGACATGTCTGAAACCAAAAAGGGTTTGCAACAAAACCCCCATGCCGTGCGCGAGATCCGCGAGAAGAACCTCGAGGTGGCGATTGGCCGTCAGGTGCGCGAATTGCGCAAGCGCCAGCGCATGACGGTGGCCGATCTGGCAGGGCAGGCAGGGCTTTCGGTGGGCATGCTGTCGAAGATCGAAAATGGTGTGACCTCGCCCTCGCTCAGCACGATTTCCACCTTGGCCCATGCGTTGCGGGTGCCGCTGGTCCAGTTGTTCTCGGGGTTCGAGGAGCAACGCGGCTGTATGCATGTGAAAGCCGGTGACGGGGTCGAAATCGAACGGGAGGGCACGCGGGCGGGCCATCAATACCAGCTTCTGGGCCATATCGGGTCGAACAATTCCGGCGTTGTGGTCGAGCCCTATATGATCACGCTGGAAAATCCCACCGAACGCTTCCCCATCTTCCAGCATGAGGGCATCGAGATCCTGTATATGCTGGAAGGCGAGATGACCTATCGGCACGGGGACCAGCGCTATCTGATGGAACCGGGCGACTCGCTGGTGTTTGACTCGGATGCGCCGCACGGGCCGGAAGATCTGGCGGCCCTGCCGATCCGCTACCTGTCCATCATCACCTATCCGCAAGCGCGTTGATCTTTCGCCTAAGGGCTGGGCGTTGTGCGGCTTGGCCCTGCGGATTTTGCGTAAAATCTATGCGGTTCCATGCGGCCTTCCGGAAAGACCGGAGAAAACGGCGGTTTTCCTAGAAGGAATAAAATATTCTCTTTAGTGATGTTCTTGAAGGCGCGCTGCGCCGGTCTCGAACGCAATGGAGAGGACCTATGTGTGGGATTGTTGGCCTTTTTTTGAAAAAGGATGATCTGCGCCCGAAGCTGGGCGATATGCTGACCGATATGCTGATCACCATGACCGAACGCGGCCCCGATAGTGCGGGCATCGCGATCTATGGGGATGATGGCGAAGGTGTGAAAATCACCGTGCAATCGGATACGCCGGATGTGGATTTTGCGGGTCTGGAAGACGATCTGTCGAAGGCTGCGGGTGTTGTGGTTTCGGTGAAGGTTGTCTCCACCCATGCCGTGATCAAAGCGCCGCTTGCCGCCGAGGCTGCCCTTCTGGCCGCCGTTGAGGCCAAGGGCCTGCGGGTGATGGGCGTGGGCGAAAGCATGGAGATCTACAAAGAGATCGGCCTGCCGAAGGATGTCGCCGAGCGGTTCGGCATCCGCGAGATGGGCGGCAGCCACGGCATTGGCCACACCCGTATGGCCACCGAATCCGCCGTGACCACGCTGGGCGCGCACCCGTTCTCGACCGCCGATGACCAATGCCTTGTGCATAACGGCTCGCTGTCGAACCATAACTCGATGCGCCGCAAGCTCGCCAAGAAGGGCGTTTTCACCAAGACCGAAAACGACACCGAAGTGGGGGCGGCCTATATTTCCTCGCGTATCGCGGATGGTGCCAGCCTTGGCGAGGCGCTGGAGGGCACGCTTGAGGATCTCGACGGCTTCTTCACCTTTGTGACCGGCACCAAGAACGGCTTCGGGGTCGTGCGCGATCCGGTGGCCTGCAAGCCCGCGATCATGGCCGAGACCGAAGACTATGTGGCCTTCGCCAGCGAATATCGCGCCTTTGCCGATCTGCCGGGCATCGAGGCGGCCCGCGTCTGGGAACCCGAACCCGCCACTGTCTATTTCTGGGAGCGTTGATCCATGACTGTTCTGGATATGTCGCAGGTTGCCCTGCGCGAGTTGAACTCCACGCTGCAGGCGGCTGCCAAAGACCGCAAGAATGAAGCTTTCGATATCACCAACCCGCGCGGCTCCCATGCGGTGGCCGTGGGTCTGGATGGGCCGCTGGATGTGACCATCAAGGGCTCAACGGGCTATTACTGCGCGGGCATGAACAAGGAAGCCACGGTGACGGTCGAAGGCTCGACCGGTCCGGGTGTGGCCGAGAATATGATGTCGGGCGTGGTCACCATCGAAGGCGACGCCAGCCAATATGCCGGTGCCACCGGTCGTGGCGGTCTGTTGAACATCAAGGGCAATGCGTCGTCGCGCTGCGGGATCTCGATGAAAGGCATCGATATCGTGGTGCATGGCAATATCGGCCATATGTCGGCCTTCATGGCACAGCGCGGCAATCTGGTTGTGCTGGGCGATGCGGGCGATGCGTTGGGCGACAGCCTTTACGAGGCGCGCCTGTTCGTGCGCGGCAAAGTGAAATCGCTGGGGGCTGATTGCATCGAGAAAGAGATGCGCCCCGAGCATCTCACCTTCCTCAAGGACATCCTTGAGAAGACCGGCGCCGACGCCAAGCCCGAAGAGTTCAAACGCTATGGCTCGGCCCGCAAGCTCTACAACTTCAATATCGACCACGCCGACGAGTATTAAGGAGCGCGATCATGGATAAGACACCGCATACCGAACCGCGCCAAAGCTGGACCTTCTCGCAGGAGGTCAACTCCGAGATCCGTCGCGCCGCCGCCACCGGCATCTATGACATCCGCGGCGGCGGGGCCAAGCGTCGCGTGCCGCATTTCGATGACCTGCTGTTTCTGGGCGCCTCGATGTCGCGCTACCCGCTGGAAGGCTATCGTGAGAGATGCGATACCTCGGTCACCTTGGGCACGCGCTTTGCCAAGAAACCGATCGAGCTGAAAATCCCGATCACCATCGCGGGCATGTCCTTCGGGGCGCTTTCGGGCCACGCGAAAGAGGCTCTGGGTCGTGGGGCCAGCCTTGCAGGCACCTCGACCACCACCGGTGACGGTGGCATGACCGAGGAAGAGCGCGGCCATTCCGAAAAGCTGGTCTATCAGTATCTGCCCTCGCGCTACGGGATGAACCCCGATGACCTGCGCCGCGCCGATGCGATTGAAATCGTGGTGGGGCAGGGCGCGAAACCGGGTGGCGGCGGTATGCTGCTGGGTCAGAAGATCACCGAACGCGTGGCGGGCATGCGCGATCTGCCGGTCGGGATCGACCAGCGCTCGGCCTGCCGTCACCCCGACTGGACCGGCCCCGATGATCTGGAGATCAAGATCCTTGAACTCCGCGAGATCACCAACTGGGAAAAGCCGATCTACATCAAGGTCGGGGGTGCGCGCCCCTATTACGACACCGCTTTGGCGGTGAAGGCCGGTGCCGATGTGGTGGTGCTCGATGGCATGCAGGGCGGTACGGCTGCCACGCAGGACGTGTTCATCGAAAACGTTGGCCAACCGACGCTGGCCTGTATCCGCCCCGCCGTTCAGGCGTTGCAGGATCTGGGGCTACACCGCGAGGTGCAGCTGGTTGTCTCGGGCGGTATCCGCACCGGTGCGGATGTGGCGAAAGCGCTCGCCCTTGGCGCGGATGCGGTGGCAATCGGCACGGCGGCTTTGGTCGCGCTTGGCGACAATGACCCGAAATGGGAGGCCGAGTATAACGCGCTTGGCACCACGGCGGGCGCCTATGACGATTGGCACGAAGGCCGCGACCCTGCGGGCATTACCACGCAGGACCCCGAGCTGATGAAGCGCCTTGATCCGGTGGCGGCAGGTCGTCGCCTGCGCAACTACCTCAATGTGATGACGCTGGAATGCCAGACCATCGCGCGGGCCTGTGGCCATAACCATGTCCACAACCTCGAGCCCGAGGATCTTTGCGCGCTGACTATGGAGGCCGCTGCTATGGCGCAGGTGCCTCTGGCGGGCACGAGCTGGTGGCCGGGCAAGGGCGGCTTCTAAGCCCGTTTCCAGATTGGTCGAAAGACAGGGCGAGGGCGGCAAACGCCCCGCCATTCTCAACAGGGATAAAGAGGTGTTCAGATGGCAGGTCTTGCCGAGTTTGCCCGCGAGAAGGGCGTCAAATATTTCATGATCTCCTACACGGATCTCTTCGGGGGCCAGCGCGCAAAGCTGGTGCCCGCTCAGGCGATCACCGATATGGAAGAAGACGGCGCGGGCTTTGCCGGTTTTGCCACTTGGCTCGACCTAACGCCTGCGCATCCCGATATGCTGGCGGTGCCGGATGCGTCGGCGGCGATCCAGCTGCCGTGGAAACCCGAGGTGGCTTGGGTGCCCGCAAATTGCGTGATGGAAGGCGAGCCCGTCGATCAGGCGCCGCGCAATGTGCTGCAGAAGCTGGTGGATGAGGCCGCAGCCGCAGGGCTTCGCGTGAAGACCGGTATCGAGGCCGAATTCTTTCTACTTACCCCCGAGGGCGACCAGATCTCCGACCCCTATGACACGGCGGCCAAGCCCTGCTATGACCAGCAGGCCGTGATGCGCCGCTATGACATCATTGCCGAAATCAGCGATTACATGCTGGAGCTTGGCTGGGGCGCCTATCAGAACGACCACGAGGATGCCAATGGCCAGTTCGAGATGAACTGGGGTTTTGACGATGCGATGGTCACCGCCGACCGCCACAGCTTCTTCAAGTTCATGGTGAAATCCGTGGCCGAGAAGCACGGGATGCGCGCCACCTTTATGCCCAAACCCATCGAGGGGCTGACGGGCAATGGCTGCCACGCACATATCTCGGTCTGGGATCTGGACGGTAAGGTCAATGCCTTTGCCGATAAGTCCAAAGAGCTGGGCCTCTCGGATCAGGGCCGCACCTTCTTGGGCGGTATCATGAAGCACGCCGAAGCGCTGGCCGCGATCACCAACCCCACGGTCAACAGCTACAAGCGGATCAACGCGCCGCGCACGACCTCGGGCGCGACATGGGCGCCGAACACGGTGACATGGACCGGCAATAACCGCACCCATATGGTCCGCGTCCCCGGTCCGGGCCGGTTCGAGCTGCGCCTGCCCGATGGGGCGGTGAACCCCTATCTCCTGCAGGCGGTGATCATCGCGGCGGGTCTGTCGGGGATCAAATCCAAAGCCGATCCGGGGCCGCGTCACGATATCGACATGTATGCCGAAGGGTTCAAGATCAAGGACGCGCCGCGTCTGCCGCTGAACCTGCTGGACGCGCTGCGCAATTTTGACGCGGATGAGGGGCTGAAAGCTGCTTTGGGTGCCGAATTCTCGGCCTCCTACATCAAGATGAAGATGCAGGAATGGACCGCCTTCGTGTCGCATTTCTCCCAATGGGAGAAAGATAATACGCTCGATATCTGAGCTTGATTTACCCCTCCTGATGCCCGGCGTTCACTTCGGTGACGTCGGGCTTTTTTTGTCGCGCAAAACGCGCGGGGCGTGGCCATAGGCCTCGCGGAAACGGTCGGCAAAATGCGACTGGCTGGCAAAGCCCGTCAGATGCGCGATCTCTGATAGCGGCAGCCGCGTGCCAGCAATTAGCTCACGGGCTTTTTCCAGACGGATGCGGCGGTAAACCTCCATCACCGGCGCGCCCATCTCTTGCCGGAACTGCCGTTGCAACTGGCGCAGCGACAGCCCCGCAAGCCCCGCAAGCTGGCTTTGGTCCAGCGGGTCGGCAATATGGCTTTCCATCAGCTCCAGCGTCGCGGCCACCACCTTGGGCAGCACCCCGTAACGCGCCTCGATCGAGGCCATCTGGGGCGCATCGGCACCGCGGATCTCGGTCTGGATGAACCAGTCGGAAATGCGCTGCGCAAAGCCCGTACCATGTTCGCGCGCAATCAGCGCATGCATCATATCCAGCGGCGCGATGCCGCCCGCGCAGGTATAGCGGTTGCGGTCGATCACAAACAGCCGCCGCTCCAGCAGCCACTCGCCCGGCAGTGCGGCAATATCGTCATAGTGATGCCAGTGCAGCGTGAAGCGCCGCCCCTCCAGCAGACCTGCCCGCGCAAGGATCATCGCCCCGCCCGAGATCCCCCCCAAGGCAACGCCCCGCCGGTCGGCCTCGCGCAGCCAAGCCATCAGCGCCGGATCATTCACCCGCGCAGGGTCTCCGCCCGCCACCACGAAGACCAGATCGAAATCAGGCGGGGTCGCGCGGAAGGGCAGGGCCGGAAATTCGGACCCGATGGAAGACACCGCCCGATCCGACCCCGAGAGAATCGTAATCCGGTAGGTTCCCGCCCGAAACTGATTGGCCGCGCGCAAAGGTTCAAGCGCCGAGGCCGTCGACATCAGCGCATGGCCATCCAGTAGAAGAAAGGCGATATTTTGCATAGGCTTACTCGATTAATCCTAACGGCATTTTTAGGATAAAAAATGTCACTTATAAAGAAGTTTATTCATCTTGCCTCGCCTAGCCTGTCTGGGACAAAGGAGCGCAGGTCATGAAGTTTTCAGGGTTCAAGGTGCTGAAAGAAGCGCTGACCGGACATAAGGGATGGGGGCCTTTGTGGCGCAATCCCGACCCCAAACCCAGCTATGATATCATCATCGTCGGTGGCGGCGGCCATGGCCTGTCGACGGCCTTCTATCTGGCGAAGAATTTCGGCCATCTGAAGGTGGCGGTGCTGGAAAAGGGCTGGCTCGGGTCGGGCAATATCGGGCGGAACACCACGATCATCCGCTCGAATTACCTGCTGCCGGGGAACCAGCCGTTCTACGAGCTTTCGATGAAGCTTTGGGAAAACCTTGAACAGGAAACCAACTTCAACTCGATGGTCAGCCAGCGCGGGATCTTCAACCTGTTCCATAGCGACGGCCAGCGCGATGCCTACCGTCGGCGCGGCAATGCGATGATGATCTCGGGGGCGGGTGCGAAACTGGTGGATGCCGCCGACCTGCGCGAGAGGCTGCCCTATCTGAATTTCGACAATGCGCGTTTCCCGATCAAGGGCGCTTTGATCCAGCCGCGTGCAGGTACGGCGCGGCATGATGGCGTGGTCTGGGGCTATGCGCGTGGCGCCGATCAGCGCGGTGTGGACATCATCCAGAACTGCGAGGTCACCGGTTTCCGCATCACCAATGGTCAGGTTGAAGGGGTGGAGACGACCCGTGGCTTCATCGGCGCGAAGAAGGTGGGGGTTGCGGTCGCAGGCTCGACCGGTCGCGTGATGGAGAAGGCGGGGATGCGCCTGCCCATCGAAAGCCATGTGCTGCAGGCCTTTGTGTCCGAGGGGCTGAAACCGCTGATCGATAATGTGATCACCTTTGGGGCGGGGCATTTCTATATCAGCCAGTCCGATAAGGGCGGTCTTGTCTTTGGCGGCGATATCGACGGCTATAATTCCTATGCGCAGCGCGGCAATCTTCCGGTGGTGGAAGACGTGCTGGAGGGCGGTATGGCCCTGATGCCGATGATCGGTCGGGCGCGGCTGTTGCGTAGCTGGGGCGGCATCATGGATATGTCGATGGATGGCTCGCCCATCATCGACGAGACGCCTGTCTCGGGCCTCTATCTGAATGCGGGCTGGTGCTATGGCGGCTTCAAGGCGACGCCTGCCTCGGGCTTCTGCTTTGCGCATCTTCTGGCCACAGGGCGGTCGCATGAGGTCACCGCGCAGATGCGGCTTGACCGTTTTGCGCGCGGCTATGTCATTGATGAAAAGGGCGTTGGTGCCCAACCGAACCTGCACTGAGGCACGATCATGCTGATACCCCATCCTCTTCTTGGCCTGCGGGATGCGCAGGAGTTTACCTATCTGGGCGATGCCAGCCTGATGAACCGTCCCGCGCCTGAGGCGGGCGAGGCCGCCTTCGCCGATTACGTCTTTCTGCGCGACAATCCGGCGGGCGTGCACCGCGAGCTTTGGTATCACGAGCAGGGCGACCGCTCGTGGCTGATTGTCACCCGTAACACGCTGACCCACGAAATTCTGGGCGCCGAGCTTGCGATGAAACCGGAGGGCGCGAAATGAGCCGTTTGTCTGGCGGTCTGGTAGATCGCAATGCGCCTTTGAATTTCCGCTTTGACGGGGCCGATTACTCGGGCTTTCAGGGCGATACTCTGGCTTCTGCGCTTTTGGCCAATGGCGTGCAGCTTATGGGGCGGTCGTTCAAATACCACCGCCCGCGCGGCGTGGTAGCCGCCGGTTCTGAAGAGCCAAACGCGCTGGTGACCCTGCGCACGGGCGCGCAGGCCGAACCGAACACCCGCGCCACCGTGGCCGAGCTGTATGACGGGCTCGAGGCCAAATCGCAGAATTATGCGGGCTCGCTGGAACATGACTGGCTGGCGGTGAATGACCTGCTGTCGCCCTTCTTTGCGGCGGGTTTCTACTACAAGACCTTCATGTGGCCGCGCGCCTTCTGGGAAAAGCTCTATGAGCCGATGATCCGCAAGGCGGCAGGGCTAGGGGCGCTGTCGGGTCTGCCTGACCCGGATGCCTATGATCGCGGATATCTGCATTGCGACCTGCTGGTGATCGGCGGCGGCGCGGCGGGGCTGATGGCGGCGCTGACTGCTGGCCGTGCGGGGGCCAAGGTCATTCTGGCGGATGAAGATTTCGCCTTGGGCGGGCGTCTTCTGGCCGAAAGCCATGCGCTGGATGACGCGCCCGCGACCGACTGGCTGCGCGCGACCGAGGCAGAACTTCGCGCGATGCCCAATGTTCGTGTTATGACGCGGATGACGGTTTTCGGCACCTATGACCATGGCGTCTATGGCGCGGTCGAGAGGGTCTCGGATCACCTGTCCGATGCAGGCGGGAAGGTGCGCCAGACGCTCTGGCGGGTCACCGCGCGGCGGGCGGTTCTGGCGGCGGGTGCGACCGAGCGTCATATCCCCTTTGCCAATAACGACCGTCCGGGCATCATGCTGGCGGGTGCCATGCGTGCCTATGCCAACCGCTGGGCGGTGGCGCCTGTGCGGCAGCCGGAGGACCGGATCGCCATTTTCACCAATAGCGACGATGGTCACCGCACCGCGCTGGATCTGATTGCCAAGGGCGCGCAGATTGCGGGCGTGATCGACACGAGGGCTGATGCGAAGTCGCTGGGCGATTACCGTGTCTATGCTGGCTCGGTGGTCTCGGACAGCAAGGGCCGTCTAGGCGTGAGCAAGGTGCAGATCACCAGCGGCGGCGCTAGCCAGTGGATCGACTGTGGCGCTTTGGGTGTCGCGGGCGGGTGGAACCCCAATGTGCATCTGGCCTCGCATCATCGTGGGCGTCCGGTCTGGCGCGAGGATCTGCTGGCCTTTGTGCCGGGCGAGGGTGGACCACAGGGGCTGATCCCCGCAGGCGCCTGCAATGGCGAGGGCACGACCGCGCAAGCGCTGGCCTCGGGCGCGAAGGCGGCTGTTGCGGCGCTGGCGGATCTGGGGATAACGGCCATGGCACCCGATCTGCCCAAGGCCGAGGATAGCCCTGTTACCCCCACGGCCTTCTGGCATGTGGCCGGCAAAGGGCGCGCTTGGGTCGATTTCCAGAACGATGTGACGGTGAAGGATATCGCGCTGGCGCATAAGGAAAACATGCGTCCGGTCGAGCATCTTAAACGCTGGACCACTTTGGGCATGGCCACCGATCAGGGCAAGACGGCCAATGTCTCGGCGCTGGCTGTTATGGCCGAGCTCACCGGCAAATCCATCCCCGAAACCGGCACCACCATCTTCCGCCCGCCCTATACCGGCGTGTCTTTGGGCGTGCTGGGTGGCGGCGATACGGGTAAGGACTTCCGCCCGACCCGCCTGACCCCGACCCATGACTGGGCGAAGGCGCGCGGGGCGGTCTTTGTCGAGGTCGGCCAATGGATGCGGGCGCAGTATTTCCCGCAAGGGAATGAGGAAGACTGGCGCGAAACCGTGGACCGCGAGGCCTTGGCCGTGCGCTCGGGCGTGGGGCTTTGCGATGTGACCACGCTGGGCAAGGTCGATGTGCAGGGTGCGGATGCGGGCGAATTCCTCAACCGGATTTACGCCAATATGATGGGCAGCCTGAAGGTTGGCAAAGTCCGCTACGGGCTGATGCTGCGCGAGGATGGCCATATCTATGATGATGGCACCTGCGCGCGTCTGGCCGAGGACCATTATGTGGTCACCACCACCACCGCCAATGCGGGGCTATGCTATCGCAATATGGAATTCGCGCGGCAATGCCTCTGGCCGGAGCTGGATGTGCAGCTGATCTCGACCACCGACGCTTGGGCGCAGATTGCCGTGGCGGGGCCGAATTCGCGCGCGCTTCTGTCGCGTGTGATGGATGGGGTGGATCTGTCGAATGAGGCCTTCCCTTTCATGGGCTGTGCCGAGATCACCCTCTGTGGCGGGCTGCGGGCGCGTCTGTTCCGCATCTCTTTCTCGGGCGAACTGGCCTATGAGATCGCGGTGCCGGCACGTTACGGCAATGCGCTGATGGAACGGCTGATGGAGCAGGGTCAGGATCTGGGTGTCACCCCCTATGGCACGGAAACCTTGGCCGTGCTGCGGATCGAGAAAGGCCATGCTGCGGGCGCCGAGTTGAACGGGCAGACCACCGCGCAGATGCTGGGTCTGGGCAAGATGGTCTCGGCCAAGAAAGATTCCATCGGGGCGATCATGTCGCGCCGCGAGGGTCTGGCCGCTGACAAGCGCCGTCTGGTGGGGCTGCAACCGCTTAATGCCGAAGAGCGGATCTTTGCGGGCTCGCATCTGTTCACCCGTGGCGATCAGCGCACGATGCAGAGCGATCAGGGCTGGGTGACCTCGGCCTGCTATTCGCCTCATGTCAAAAGCCATATCGCGCTTGGTTTTGTCGAACAGGGCGACAAGCGGATCGGTGAGGTGATCGTCGCCTATAACCCGCTGGAAAATTCGGGCTGTGACTGCCGGATTGTGCCTGCCCATTTTGTTGACCCCGAAGGGGAGCGTCTCCGTGACTAAGCCCGTGACTGATCTGATTGCACAGACCGCCCTTGGCGGCACCCGTCCGAAAACCGAAACCCTCGGGTCGATGACCCTGACCGAACGCCCCGATATCGCGCTGGCCTCTGTGGCGGCGCGCCACGGGCAAAGCCTGACCGAAGTGGCGGGGCTGCCACTGCCTGCACCGGGGGCCTTGACCCAAGGCGCGGGGTTGACTGCCTTCTGGGCGGGACCGGAGCAATGGCTGATCGAGGGTGAGGCCCGCGCCGAGGAAGACTTTGCGGCATGGGTCAAAGCCCAAGTGCCTGCGGCCTCGGTCACCGAACAGACCGATGGCTGGGTGGCCTTCGACATCGCAGGCCCCGAGATGGACCGCCTGTTGGAACGTTTGGTCAACCTGCCCGATAGCGCCAAGGCCACAGGGCAGGCCACCCGCACCGGCCTGCATCATATGTCGGTCTTCCTGCTGCGGCTTGCAGACGACCACTGCCGGATCTGGGGCATGCGCTCTTATGCTGGCAGCCTCTGGCATGCCCTTTACGAGGTGGCTTCGCGGCTGTCTTGATGCGGGGCCTGATGCGGCGGGGCCCGAGATCAGGCCTTGCGGCTGGCGGCCTGCCTGCGGGCGGGGCGTCCGGGAATATCACGTGCAATCGGGGCGGTCTTTGACCGGTTCCTCTTCTCTTCATGCCTCCGATGGGGCTATACCTCTCTGGCGAAAGACTTTCGGATACTCACATGACCAAATATTGCCTGACTGTAACCTGTCCTACCCAGCGCGGCATCGTCGCGGCCATCTCGGGTTTTCTGGCCGATAAAGGCTGCAACATCACCGATAGCGCCCAGTTCGACGATCTCGAGACGGGGAATTTCTTCATGCGGGTCAGCTTTACCTCGGAAACGGGGAATGATGGTGAAAGCCTGCGCAGCGAGTTTGCCGAGACTGCGAAAAGTTTCGGTATGAATTTCGCCTTCCACGACGAGGCCACCAAGATGAAAGTCGTCATCATGGTGTCGCGCTTCGGGCATTGCCTGAATGACCTTCTGTACCGTGCGCGCATCGGCGCGCTGCCGGTGGAGATCGTGGCGGTGATCTCGAACCATATGGATTACCAGAAGGTCGTGGTGAATCAGGATATCCCCTTCCACTGCATCAAGGTGACCAAGGAAAACAAACCCGAGGCCGAAGCCCGCATCATGCAGGTGGTCGAGGAGGCAGGTGCCGAGCTGATCGTGCTGGCACGCTATATGCAGATCCTCTCGGACGAGATGTGCCAGAAGATGTCGGGGCGGATCATCAATATCCACCATTCCTTCCTGCCGTCCTTCAAAGGCGCGAACCCCTATAAGCAGGCCTTTGCCCGCGGGGTGAAGCTGATCGGGGCGACCTCGCATTATGTGACCGCCGATCTGGACGAGGGCCCGATCATCGAGCAGGACACCGTGCGGGTGACCCATGCGCAATCGCCCGAGGATTACGTCTCGCTGGGGCGCGATGTGGAAAGTCAGGTGCTGGCGCGGGCGATCCATGCCCATGCCCATCGCCGCGTCTTCATCAACGGGTCGAAAACGGTGGTCTTTCCTGCCTCTCCGGGATCGTTCTCGTCGGAGCGTATGGGCTAAGGCGCGCGTCTTTCCGCAAGATATAGTGGCCGCATGCCGGTTCGGGTCGTCCTTCGGGGCGGCCCTTTTATGTTTTGCAGAGCGAGGCCGTCTCCGGTTTTCAGCCCGAGATTGAACCTCCCGTGAACGAATCCGGAGCGTCGATTCGGTGTGCGCTGTCGGAAAACCCCGTCTAGCCCCAGAATTATTTTTTTGCGCTTTGCTTTGGGCGGGGTTCTTTGTAACTCGAAAGTCCCGCGATTCAGATGCAGGGCCAAGGTGATATACCCCGTTCGGCCTGCAGAGGGCCGGATGAAAAAGGCACTGGACTTTGAGCGCAAAGTGGCTACTATATATAGCGCATCAGGTGGGGTTGGATACCATATCAGCCTCACGCAAAGGGCCGCTACAGTTCCGGCCCGTCCGAAATCTCCGCTGTGGCAGGCTATCCTGTTGCAATGCCGGAGCGGACAGGTGGGCAGGCCGTCTCTGGCCTGTCAGCGGCCAGCCTGAATGCGATAATGTCCACGGGCGGTGCGTCCGGGGGGAGTTTGGCAGAAATGCGATCCACCTTCCCGAATGTCCGCCCCTTTGCTTCGGGGTCGAGAGCCTATGTCTATTACCGTCTACAGCAAGCCCGCTTGCGTTCAATGCACTGCGACCATCCGCGCGCTCAATGCCCGTGGGATCGAGCATGATGTCATCGATCTGACGCTGGATGCCGAAGCGATGGAAAAAGTGACCGGCCTTGGCTACCGTCAGGCACCTGTTGTTGTGGCGGGTGCCGACCACTGGGCAGGCTTCCGTCCGGACCGCATCGCAAGCCTTGGCGCCTGACCCGATCCGATGACCGGGCTGGCCTATTTTTCCTCGGCCACCGGAAACACGCATCGCTTCATCACCCGACTTGGACTGCCCGCTATCCGCATTGGTGGTACAGAAGATCGCTCGGCCAGTTTGGCCGAGCTGCCTTTTGTGCTAATATGCCCGTCTTATAGCGATGGCGAGGGTCGGGGGGCGGTTCCGAAACCCGTGATCCATGCTTTGAACAACCCCGAGATACGCAAGAATATCAAAGGGGTGATCGGCACCGGAAACACCAATTTCGGGATCTACTATGGCTATGCGGGCAAAGTGATTGCCGAAAAATGCAAGATTCCTCTGCTCTATAGATTCGAGCTGAGTGGCACCGACCTAGATATTGCCCGTGTCAGAGACGGGCTCGAGAAATTCTGGAGAGCACAATGCTTGACAAAGCAGACGCCGTAAAAGGGCTCGACCATCACGCGCTGAACGCGCTGTTGAACCTGTATGATGCGGATGGAAAGATCCGTTTCGAGGCCGACAAGCAGGCCGCGCGCGCCTATTTCCTCAACCATGTGAACCAGAACACCGTGTTCTTCCACTCGCTGGATGAGAAGCTCGATTACCTCGTGGACGAGGGCTATTACGACGCTGCTGTGTTGGAGCTTTATGATCGCGACTTCTGCCGTCAGATCTGGGATGCCGCTTACAAGAAGAAGTTCCGCTTCCCGACCTTCCTTGGCGCGTTCAAATATTACACTGCCTATACGTTGAAGACCCGTGACGGTCAGCGTTACCTCGAACGCTATGAAGACCGCGTGGTGATGGTGGCTCTGTCGCTGGCGCGGGGTGACCGCAAGATGGCGCTGTCGCTGACCGAAGAGATGCTGGCAGGCCGTTTCCAACCGGCGACACCCACCTTCCTCAACGCGGGCAAGAAAAGCCGCGGCGAGCTGGTGTCCTGCTTCCTGCTGCGTCTCGAAGACAATATGGAATCCATCGGCCGCTCGATCAACTCGGCGCTGCAGCTGTCGAAGCGCGGTGGCGGTGTGGCCTTGATGCTGACCAACCTGCGCGAAGCCGGTGCGCCGATCAAAGGCATCGAGAACCAGTCCTCGGGCGTCATTCCGGTGATGAAACTGCTCGAAGACAGCTTCTCCTACGCCAACCAGCTGGGTGCGCGTCAGGGGGCAGGGGCGGTCTATCTGAACGCCCACCACCCCGATATCCTGAAATTCCTCGACACCAAGCGCGAGAATGCCGACGAGAAGATCCGCATCAAGACGCTGTCGCTGGGCGTGGTGATCCCCGATATCACCTTCGAGCTGGCGAAACGCGATGCCGAGATGTATCTCTTTTCGCCGCATGACATCCAGAAAGTCTATGGCTGTGCCTTCTCGGAAATCTCGGTCACCGAGAAATACGAAGAACTGGTCGCTGATGCCCGTATCCGCAAGACCAAGATGCGCGCGCGTCGCTTCTTCGAGATTCTGGCCGAAATCCAGTTCGAAAGCGGCTACCCCTATCTGATGTTCGAAGACACGGTGAACCGCGCCAACCCGATCGACGGGCGCATCACCATGTCGAACCTCTGCTCGGAAATCCTGCAGGTGGCCGAGCCCTCGACCTTCAATGAAGACCTCAGCTACGCGCATATGGGCACGGATATCTCGTGCAACCTCGGTTCGCTGAACATCGCCCGCGCGATGGATGGTGGTGACCTTGGCGCGACCGTCGAGGCCGCGATCCGCGCGCTGACCGCCGTGTCGGAAATGTCGGCGATTGACGCTGTGCCCTCGATCCGTAAGGGCAATGACCAGAGCCATGCGATTGGTCTGGGCCAGATGAACCTGCACGGGTTCTTGGCGCGTGAGCGTATCCATTACGGCTCGGAAGAGGGGATCGATTTCACCTCCGCCTATTTCGCGGCTGTGGCCTATCACGCGCTGCGGGCCTCGAATCTGATTGCCCGCGAGAAGGGCGAAAGCTTTGTGGGCTTTGAAAAATCGGCCTATGCCGATGGGTCATTCTTCGAGAAATATGTCACCCGCGACTGGCTGCCCGAGACCGAGACGGTGACAGCCCTTTTCGAGAAATTCGGCATCACTCTGCCCAGCCGCGCCGATTGGGCGCAGCTGCGGGATGATGTGATGGCGCATGGTCTTTATAACCGTAACCTGCAGGCCGTGCCGCCGACCGGTTCGATCAGCTATATCAACAATGCGACCGCCTCGATCCACCCGATCACCGCGCGCATCGAGATCCGCAAGGAAGGCAAGATCGGCCGCGTCTACTATCCGGCACCCTATATGGATAATGACAACCTTGAATACTACAAGGATGCCTATGAGATCGGCCCCGAAAAGCTGATCGATACCTATGCGGCGGCAACCGAGCACGTGGACCAGGGCCTGTCGCTGACCCTGTTCTTCCCCGATAGCGCGACGACCCGCGATATCAATCGCGCGCAGATCCGCGCGTGGAAATCGGGGATCAAGACCATCTATTACATCCGGCTCCGTCAGGCCGTGCTGGAAGGCACGGAAGTGCAGGGCTGTGTCTCCTGCAGCTTGTAACTGTCGGGAAAGGAAGAGTTATGCTTGATCAAACGAAAAAAGCGCCGCTCAAGGGCGTGAACTGGAACCGGCTTCAGGACGATAAGGACCTTGAGGTCTGGAACCGCCTGACCTCGAATTTCTGGCTACCCGAGAAGGTGCCGCTGTCGAATGACGTGCCCTCTTGGGCCAATCTGACAGCCGAAGAGCGCCAACTGACGATCCGCGTTTTCACCGGCCTGACGCTGCTCGACACGGTGCAGAATACCGTTGGTGCGCCGACGCTGATGGCAGATGCGGTGACGCCGCATGAAGAGGCGGTTCTGTCGAATATTGCCTTCATGGAAGCCGTGCATGCGCGCAGCTATTCGTCGATCTTCTCGACGCTGTGCATGACCGCAGAGGTGGATGAGGCCTTCCGTTGGGCGGAAGAAAATCCGCATCTGCAGCGCAAGGCGAATCTGATCCTGAATGAATATAAGGCCGAAGATCCGCTGCGCAAAAAAGTGGCCTCGGTCTTTCTGGAAAGCTTCCTGTTCTATTCGGGTTTCTATCTGCCGATGTGGTGGTCCAGCCGCGCCAAGCTGACCAATACCGCCGATATGATCCGCCTGATCATCCGCGACGAGGCGGTGCATGGCTATTACATCGGTTATAAGTTCCAGCGTGCTTTGGAGAAAGTCTCGGAAGAAGAGCGCGCCGCCGTCAAGGATTTTGCCTTTGCACTGATGTTCGACCTTTATGAGGTCGAGACGCAATATACGGCAGAGCTGTATGACGGTATCGGGCTGACCGAAGATGTGCGCCACTTCCTGCATTACAACGCTAACAAGGCGCTGATGAATCTGGGGTATGAGCCGCTCTTCCCGCCGGAAGCCTGCGAGGTGAACCCCGCGATCATGGCCGCACTTTCGCCCGATAGCGAGAACCACGACTTCTTCTCGGGCTCGGGGTCGAGCTATGTGATCGGCAAGGCCGTGGCCACCGAAGACGAAGACTGGGATTTCTAAGACCCGTCATCCCGTATGTCCTGCGCCTCCGCTTTGGATGTCCGAAGCGGAGGCGTTGTGTTTCCGGTCGCCTCAGATCGACAGAATGCCGCTGCGCATGGCCTTGATGATCGCGAAAGTCCGGCTATTGGCCGCAAGCTTGCGCATCGCGCTTTTGAAATGGCAATCCACCGTGTTATTGCTGATATGCAGGATCGCGGAAATATCGCTGGAGGTTTTGCCGATGGCCGCCCAGCTCAGGCATTCGATCTCGCGTTTGGTCAGGTCGTAATCGTTTTTTCCGGCCAGCTTCAGCGATGCTGACACCCCGTTGAGAGACTGTAAGGCGCGCGCGGCCTCGTTCATCAACGTGTCGTTCAACGCACAGGGATTGGCTTTGGACAGCGAGGCCAGAAGCAGGCTCCCATCAAGATTGTGGATGCTCATGCAGATGCCGGAATACAGCCCGAAATCCTGCGCCTGCCGTTGGACATGGCCATGCGTGTCGCCATAGCCCGACGCATGTTTCAGATCCGACCATTTAACCGGATAGGACACAAGGCGCCCGAATTGCAGCACCGGATCATAGCTATAAAGCTGCTGGCTGGCATAATGGCGGGCCCATTCTTCGGGGTAATTCGTCACATGCATGGTGGGCAGGGATTTTGCCGCCGTGAAATCCTGTGCCCCGATGGCGCAAATCGCGTAATAGTCGAAATCGAGATGCGCCAGATTATGCTCGATTGTGTCCGTCAATTTCGTGGCTGCCGCGCCTGTGCTGTCTCGCATCTCTAAATCCTCGTCTATGACGTCAAATAGCTACCCAAACGCGGTTCTGAACATATCCGATAAAATAATTACGGCGCTTTTGAGCGGGGTCGATAATTGCTGACGCGACCGTAACACCAAAACCGGCGCACAGAAACTCTTCAAAGGTAGGATAACGTAAAGAGGATGACAGTTTGACGACGCGACCCGTCCGGCATCACGCCGCGCGGATGCGCCCGTCTTCCATTTCAAGCACGCGGTCTCCGGTATCGAGGATACGCGCGTCATGGGTCACCATCAGCACCGCAGAGCCGTTCTGGCTCGCCAGATCGCGCAACAGCTCCACCACCATCTTGCCGGTCTTGCCATCCAGCGAGGCGGTCGGCTCGTCGGCCAGCACGATCTTGGGACGGGTGACCAGCGCCCGCGCAATGGCCACCCGCTGGCGTTCGCCGCCCGACATCTCGCGCGGATATTTGTCCAGCGCGTGGGACAGGCCGACCTGTTCCAGCAGGTCGCGGGCCGCTTTGGCGGGCGCAGGGATTTCGGGATGCAGCCGTAACGCCATCAGAAGGTTCTGGGTGGCCGTGAGCGCCCCGATCAGGTTATGCATCTGGAAAATAAAACCGATATGACGCCGGATTTGCAGTCGCTGCTGCGCCGATGTGCCATCCAGACGCTGGCCCAGAACGCTGATCTGGCCTTCCTGAGTGGCGCGAAGCCCGCCGATCAGGGTTAGGAATGTGGTCTTGCCCGAGCCGGAGGGGCCTTTGACGATCACGATTTCGCCGGGATCGAACCTGCCGCTCAGGTCGAACAGAACCTGCCGGCGCAATGCCTTGCTGCCATAGCTATGCGACAGGCCGGAAAATTCGATTACGGGATGTGTCATTGGAAAAGCTCCGCCGGATCGGCCTTGCGCAGGCGTCTCAGGGCCAGAATGCCCGAGAACAGGCACATGCCAGAGGTCATCAGGAACACCGCAAGCGACCAGCCCGGTGTCAGTCGCAGCGCATAGCCGGTGCTCTGGGCCGTGAAATAATAGATCAGCGCCGAAATCGCCACGCCCGGCACATAGCCCAGACAGGACAGGATCAACGACTGTTTCAGCACCAGCGCCGAAAAATAGCTGTCGCGATAGCCCATCGCCTTGAGGGTGGCATATTCGGGCAGGTGGTCCGTCACATCGGTGTAAAGGATCTGGTAGACAATCACCGAGCCGACCAGAATGCCCATCAAAGCACCGGTGATGAAGATAAACCCGATAGCGGCGGTGGTATTCCAGTAATTCGCTTCGAGCGCCACAAAATCGGCGCGGGTCACGATCTTGATATCCTTGGCCTCCAGATCGGCCTGCAACCTGTCGCGCACCGTTGCCGGATCATATCCGGGGGCCAGTTTGATCAGCCCCAGACTGGGTTCCGCCGCGCTCAGATCGGGGCGGAGCGCAAAGAAGGTGGGGCTGCCCATAACGACGGTGCCATAGGCGATAAACGAGGTGCCCATATCGAAAAGTCCGGTGATCCGCACCGGCTTGTCGGCCAGTTGTGTATCGACATGGCCGGTTTTCGCAAAGGCACCGGTGATGTCGCCGAAATAGGCGGGCAGGCTTTTACGGTCAAACAGCACCGCGCCGCTGACGGCAAACTGGTCCTGCGCCGCGACCAGTTCCGGTAGGTTGATCGCGGGCTTGTCCGGCTCTACGCCGATGGCCATGATCGACCGCGAATAGCCGTTCTCGATATTCTTGAAATTCATCAGCGATACATAAAGCGGGGCCACCTCCTGCACCCCTTCGGTCGCCATCGCCTCGTGCAGACGCATGCGGGAGAACTGGTGCTCGGCGCCGAAATATTCGAAATCGGCAGGCAGCATGACAAGATCGGCCTCAAGGCTGCTATGCACCTTGGTGGCGCTGTCGATCATGGCGTTGTAGAAACCGATCTGCACAAGGATCAGCACCACAGCGAACGCCACGCCGCAAATGGCCGCCAGCAGCCGCCGCGGCTCGAAGCTCAGCAGCCGCCATGCCAGCGAAAATCTTTGGTTGCGTGCGGGCATTATCGGGCCGCCCCACGCGTCTCAATCAGCACGGTCCCCTGAAAACCGTTCAGCAGCAGGACATCTTTGGGGCGATCCAGCGCGATAACCACCTGCACCACCCGTTTTTCCAGATTTTCCAGCGCATCGGTGGCGTAGATCGTCGTTTCGGTCACTTTCGGCAGGACCCGAAGCACCTTGCCACTGACGGGATGCGCCAGCGCGGGGCTTTCGAATCTGGCGGTCTGCCCGACTGCGACAAAGCGGGCCTTGGTCTCGAAAATCTCGGCCAGTGCCTCCATATGGGCGACATCGCCCATCTCGATCAGGTCCTCTCCGGCAATCACCCCTTCGCCCATGCGCTTGTTCAGGTCGAGGATCATTCCGTCAGTGGGCGCGCGGATCACCGATTGTTCCAGCAGGATCTTGTCGTAATCAAGCTGTTTTTGCGCCGTAACCAGCTGGGCTTTGGCCAGTTCCAGCGTTTGCAGGGCGGTGTCGTAATCACTTTGCGAGATCGGCGAGACCGAGGATTTGCGCAGCCGCGATTTCCGTTCGATATCGATCTGGGCGAAATTGACCGAGACCTCTGCCTCGGTCACACCGGCCTCGGCCAAAGCCACGGTGGCCGAAAGAGGCCCGCCGGTATCCAGTTCCAGAAGCGGCTGACCGGCCGTGACCATCTCTCCCTCATGCACCAGCACCTTGCTGATGCGATAGGTGGTATCCCCCGCAGGCCCCGTCAGATAGCGCACGCCATCTTGCGGGCGCAGCCGTGCAAAGCCCGACACGCGGGCGGGGCTTTGCACGCTTGGCGCGTCCTGCGCCAGCGCGGGCCAGGCCTGTGCCGTGCCCAGTGCCAGAACGGCCATGAAGATCCTCAAGCGAGGGTGGAAAGAGGGAAGACCCGACATGGACATTCTGCCTTTATTGTCGTGAGAGATATTGGCGCGATCAACCCGCGCGGTGGTCAGGATTTGAACGCGCCATAGGGCAGGAAGAGCGGGGTCGAGCGGCAGTAGCGCGCCCAGTTCTCGCCATGCCGTTCTTGCGAGAGTTTCTCGTTTTTCGGGATCGCATCGAAGAAATACTGCAAGAGGTTCACCACCGGCGCGACCAGCCCCCAAGGCCAGACAGAGACCAGTGCGAAAGACAGGTAAATCAGGAAATCCCCGAAATAATTGGGATGGCGCGACAGGCCCCAGAACCCGCCATGCAGCAGCTTGCCGCGATTTTCGGGGTTCTGCTTGAAGGCCCATTTCTGGTAATCCGCCCCCAGATGGAACAGCGTGCCCAAAGCATAGCAGATCAGCGTCAGCGCATCATAAAGCCCGAACGGATCGGTGCGGTCCATCGCGGCAAAGAAGGGCAGCGGATAGAGCCAGCAGAACACCGGCACCAAGACCAGCGGCAGGACCAGAAACTGGCTGGGTTTGACCTGATCCTTCAGCTTGGCCGCCCCTGTCGCATTGAACCAGATCAGCAGCGTATACAGCATCCGCGCCACATAGACCGCCACCAGCGCCACGATCATCCAGCGCCGCCACGCAGCGCCCTCGCCCTGAACGGCCAGCACGATGGTGACGGGCAGGATGCTGAAAAAGCCGAAGACAAAGGGCCATTTGGTGTCGCCCGTGCGCCATGCCGACAGCATGCTCAAAAGCGTGAACAGCACGGTGATCGCGATCATGATCCAATAGACAGGGGTCATTTCTATATCTTTCTTGAATGGTTAACGTAATTTCATCGCGCGGGCGACGATCTCGCGCTGCATTTCGGAGCTGCCCGAGAAAATCCGCGCGGGCATGGCGTCATTGAGAAACCGGTTCACGGGATGGGTAGCCGTCATCGCCTCGCCGCCGAAAATCTGCATTGCATCCTGTCCGATCTGCACCGCCGATTCCGCGATCCAGATCTTGCTCAGGGCGACGGTCTGCTCGCAGGGCTTGCCCTGATCATAGAGCCATGCCGCCTTATACAGCAAAAGCCGTGCGGTCTCGATTTTCAGGCGCATATCGACCAGCCGGTTCGAGATGGCCTGATTGGCCCCGATATGGCGCCCGAATTGCACGCGGGTGCGCGCATGCTCCAGACAGAGCGCCAGAATGCGCTCCATCGCGCCCAGATAGATGGAAAACAGGCAGCATCTTTCCCAGACCATGCTCTCGTGGAACAGGCTGGCTCCGGCACCTTCCGGCCCGATCCGGAAGCTTTCCGGCAGCGCGCAATCTTGGAAATGCACGCTGCCCCACGGGCTGGAGCGCAGGCCTGACTTGCTTTCCTCGGCGCTGATCGTCACGCCGGGATGATCGGTGGGCAGCACGAAACAGCTGATCCCGAAAAAGGAAGAGGTCGCATCGGTCCGGGCATAGGCCACCAGCATATCCGCGACAGGGGCGTTGGTGATAAACCGCTTCGTGCCGTTGAGGATATAGTGCCCCCCCTGTTTCTCTGCCCGCGTTTTCATGGCGAAGACATCCGAGCCGGACCCCTCTTCTGAAATCGCGTTGGCGGCGATTTTGCGGCCCTGTGCCATTGCGGGCAGCCAGTCGGTTTTCTGGCTGTCTGTGCCGCCCCGCCAGACCGGAATGACACAGGCGAAGAGATGCGCACAAAGCGAAAACAACAAGCCCAGATCGGGGACATGACGGGCGATTGTCTCGTAGCTCTGGATGGTTTCAAGCGCACCTGCCGCGGTGCCGCCATAGGTCTCGGGCAGCGGCAGCCCCGCCAGCCCCATCGCGCAGAGCCTGTCCCATTGCGGGCGCGAGAAGCCAGACGGGGACTGCGGGTCCTTGGCGCAGGTTGCGGCAAAATCTTGGGCAAAGCGCGCCAGATGGCTGTTGCGCTCCTGCTGTTCGGGGGAAAGGGAGAAATCCATGACAGACCTTCAGTCAGACAGTAAGGGGGAATGGTCGGCACAGGGAGCGGCACAGGGGTCGCGCTGCGCGGAGGTCGCATGCAGGATCACACTGGTTTCCACGCGCGGGGTGACGATCTCCGCCGGTTTTTGTGCTCCGAGACGGGCGATGAAACAGGGCCACTCCGTGAGCCGGAGCGATAGGCGCAATGCGTCACGCGGGCGCGCGTGTTGGAGAAGCACGCTCAGCGGATGGATCTGCAACCCCAGATGCGCCGCCGCCAGCCACAGCTCGGCCAGCCGGTTGCCGGTTTCCAGCAGATCGCCAAAGGACAGGTTCGGTGTCCGTGCCTGCAAAATCAGGATGGCAGGGGTGGTGCGCACCAGATCGGCCAGTTCGCGTGCCAATGTCCGCGCCAGCCCGAACGGGCGCAGGCATTGCATCGTGACCGGATGCAGAAGCAGTTGCAGCAGCTTGCGCCTGAGCGTCGGTAGCGGCCCGAGCAGCGCCTCGATCGGGAAGCCGCGCGTTTTTGCGACCTGTGGCGCGGGCTGGAAATGGATATGGCGGTAGGTCTCTGACCATGCAGCGAAATTCGAGAAATCCAGCGCCCCGTAATGGGCCACAAGAGCCGCCACCTTCTGACGGGTCTGCGGGTCTTGGATGATCCTTAGGTCGGCCGGCTGGCCGGTGCCCAGCAGTGGCCAGTGGCGTGCCGCCAGACGCGCGCAATCGGCGCGGCTGATGGGGGTTGCGGCGAAGGGGCCACGGGTGGTGCGCCGGTTGCGGACCTGTTCGGCAAAGGCATCCAGCCCCGTGCGCGTTTCCACAGCCGGCAGGGTGATCGTGATCCGCAGCGCCCTGTCCCCTTCGACATGGCAGCGCCATTGCGCGCCGCCCAAGTCCAGCACATGGCAGAAAATGCCTGCAAACAGCCCGAGGCTCAGGGCCATCTCCGCCGCAAGCGTGTCCAGCGCCGCCAGACGGGCCGTCTCATCCAGCGTCAGAAGCGCCTGATAGCTGCGCTCCTGCGGCAGGGCCTGCAGGCTGACCTGCCACGGCTGGCAATTATGAGATGACGGTGCCCATCGTGCGATCGAGGCGGCTTGGGTGATCAGCGGTGGGATCTGCGTCATGCGCGGGCCTCCGTGTGGATATGTGCCGAGGCCACCGCAACCGCCGTGCCGCGCCAGATCCCGCCAAACGCGGTCAGGCAGGGCAGGCGGGCATCCCTGACGGCGATGCGGCACCCGTGGCCCCAGCCTGTCCAGAAGATGTCGGAAATCTCGGCAAGACTGCGGGCAAGGCGGGTTTTCAACACGGCTTCCTTGACCGCCCAGAGCACTGGCAGACGCGGGTCGTCCGGGGGGAGCGGGCCCAGCAGATCGCGCTCGGTCGTGCTCAGGAAATAGGGCAGGATCTCGGGCCGGAACGTGGTCCGCGTCTCGATATCGACCCCCAGAGGATGGCGCGCGCAGGCAGCCAGCGCGTATGCGCCGCTATGGGCCAGAGACACCTGCCAGCCCTGCGGCCCCGCCACCGGCCCGCTGCGCCCCTCGCGCGGCAGCAGCGAGAGCGTCCGCAAGGGGCCCAAGCGGGGCATCTGTCGCCGCAATGCGATCTTGGCGGCCAGCCGACCGGCCAGCCACTCGCGCTGCTTCTTGTGCTGTCCGAAACTGTACCACAGATCGTGCTCGGGTGGGGACAGCACCTTTGCGGCCAAGCTGCGCAGCCTGTCGCTTGGCCCGTCCTGTAGCGTCAGGGCGGTGGGGCAATGGGGGCCAAGACGCAGATGGGTGACGGTGATCATAGGCAGGCCGCGCGCCGGTAGCCTTGGCCAAGCTGCGCGCCGGAAAGCTCTTCGACAACCTCGGCCATGCCGGAAAATGCCGCGACGAGGCTGGCAAAGGTCGCGCTGGCCATATCGGCCTCGAAGGCGGCTTGCGAGGTGACGGTGATGACCTCGAAATAGTCGAAGCCCTGTCCGGCATCGGCACGCTGGACGCTGAAGGCCTCGACGCTGGGCAGCTGCGGGCAAGTCGCGTAATCGGTGCCGAGCACCCATGCTTCGAAGGCCGCGGCCTGTTCGGGGGCGAGCAGGCGGATTTTGTGGATAATCAAATGCATATATGATCCGTTTCGTCCAATGCAGCGGGGGCTGCTTCGATAATCATGTGAAAATTCGTGCCACCCGTGCCAAGCGCATTGACGGCGGCGCGGCGATGGGGGGCGGGCATGCGGTCCGCAGGGGAAGAGGTGTCCGCCGTCGGACGGATCTGCCAGCCGCCAGCCTCCAGCCCCAGTTCCGTGCTCAGCGCGCCGCGCAGCAGGGTGGGCGGGGTCTGTCCTGTCTGTACGGCCTCCAGCGCACGGAACAGTCCCGCCATACCGGCGGCTGCAAAGCTGTGCCCGATCAGCGATTTGACCGAACCCAGACTGGCCGGTCCGTGGCGCTGCGCGGCATAGACCGCATTCAGCGCCTCGATCTCGATCCCGTCGCCGCGTCGGGTGCCGGTGCCATGCGCCTCGACATAGCTGACCGTCTCGGGGGCAATGGCCGCATCTTCCAGCGCACGCTGCATCGCCCGCATCTGGCCGCTGGCATCGGGGGCGGTAAAGGACAGCGCATCCGACGACCCGCCAATGCCCAGAATGACCCCTTCGATCGTGCTGGCCTCGCTGGTCTCGGTGGCGCAATCCGCCAGCCGCCGCAGCACCACCGCGCCCGCCCCGTCCCCGGGCGAGAAACCATCCGCAGTCTGGCAGAAGGGCGCGATGCGGCCCGCCGAGAGCATCCTTTGCGCCGAGCAGAGCGTGAAATCGCGCTGGTTGATCGGGGTTTCCGCCGCAATCACCAGCACCGCATCGGCCTGCCCCGCGCGCAACTGGGCGCGGGCCAGATCCAGCGCCGCCAGTGATGAGGCACAGGCACTTTCGACCGTCAGGCCGCTGGCCGCCAGCCCGAATTCCACACTGAGCTGCCTGACCAGATGGCTCGGGAGCATCTCGCAAAGCGGGGTCTGCGGCAGCGGGGCGGGCGTCGGGGTGGGCGGCGGGGCGATATCGCTGCCCAGAATGGCCTCGAGCGCGCTTTGGTGCACCGCGTTCGAGACCTGACGTTCCAGATTGGTGCAAAGCTGCGTTGCCAGAATGATCGACCAGCGCCCCCAGTCCGGCGTGGCCCCCGCCTGAGACAGCGCCTCCTTCGCGACCCTGTAGGCCAAGGCGCGGGTGGCATCGGGAGCCGCCGTGACAGGGCTTTCGGCCCCCTGATCGGAATAGCTGGTCAGGGGGGCTTGTTTCTGGGGATCGAAGGCACAGCTGCGGGGCAGGGCTTCCGCGCTGACAGGGCCGATGCCATTTTCGCCGTCGCGAAACGCCTGACCGACCTGCGCGCGCGTGGTGAAGGGGCCATAGCAGGCCCCGCTGCCCAGAATGGCCAAGGGGGCGGCGCGCGGTGGGGGGGATGCGTTGGTTTGTGCGCCGTTCTCAGTGCCGTGCTGGGCGTCGCGCGACAGGCGCAACTGCCAGCGCTGTCCGTAAAGCGAACGGCCCGCAAGCACGGCCTGTCCGGTTTGTGGCAGGGTTTCCAGCGCGTCCCGCAACTGGCGTGCGACCTCGTGGCCCAGCCCGTAACGCCCTGTCGGAGCGGGGGGCTGAACGGGGTCGACTGCACCAAGATCGGCGGTCTCGATCACGCCCAGAATGGGGTCGCCGTCCTTTTGCGCCAGATCGAGCCTGCGCAGGACCAGAAGGCTTGCGCCTTCCTCCAGCACCAGATCCGGCCCGAAGCGATGCTGTAGCACCGCCGCCATATGCGCCCCTTCGATACGCTGGCCGGTGCCGATGATCACCCTGTCGCTGCTTCCGTCACTCAGGTTGAGCGAGGCCATCTGCAAGGCGTTGACCAGACCGGCCTCGGCATTTTCCAGCGCCAGAATCCGGCCCCGTGCCTTGGTTTCGATGCCGATGCGGGCGGCGATGATACTGGCCATCTCGCCGACCTTGTCATGGGTGGTCGAGCCGAAGGCCTCCTGCAAACGCTTGCGGCCCTGCGCCAGAGGCTCGGGCGGGGACTGGGCCAATGCGCGCACGCCCGCCACCTTGAGCGCATTGCGCAATGTGGCATCGAACCCGCCGCAGATGGTGACAAGGATATCGGTGCGGTCCGCATGGTCCGAAAGCGGCTGTGCCGAAACCGCCTCGCGCGCGAGCCAGAGCAGATTGAGCGTCAGCATAGAGACGGCCCGTTCGTAGATCGGCGGGATCCGGAAACTTGCCGCCGGGCAGGGAGGCGGGGGCAGAAGCGCCACCCGTAGGCCGGACAGTTCCGCCGCGATCCGCGGGTCGCAGGCCGCCAGCCGGTTCGGCGGATAGGGTTGCACCGGCCCCGCTACCGCGTGTCTGGCCGCGACAATCGCCAGTTTGCAGGCCAGACGGGTCTGTGGATATGGCATTGCGGGGCTGGCGCCTGCAAGGGTGCGGGAGGGCTGGGTCATACGGGTTCGACTCTGTGGCTGTGGCGCGGGCCCGGCAGGAAGGCATCTTCCGCGATACGCTGGAGGTGGCGCATATCGGTTTTGCCATTGGGGGTGCGCGGCAGATCCGACATGATCTTCATATGGCGGGGCAGCATGAAACGGGGCAGGAGGTCGCGCAGATGCTCCAAGATCTCCATTTGCGCGGGCGGATGCGCGGCATGGACCGGAGTCACAAAGGCCACCAGTGCCGCCCCGCGCGGGCCGAGGATCTGCACCACGGCCGCTTGGGCTACCGCCGGATGGCGGGCCAGCGCGGCCTCTATCTCGCCCAGCTCGACACGGTTGCCGTTGATCTTGACGATCCGGTCGATGCGCCCGTGATAGACCAGACCTTCGGGCTGTTCGGACACGATGTCCCCCGTCGCATGGCGCCCTGCCGCATGATCGCGCTGGATCGCGGGGTCGGGATGGTTGAGATAGCCGGGCGTGACCATCGTCCCTTCGATGACCAGTTCGCCCTTTTCGCCCGGCGCTACGGCATGGCCGGTCTCGGGGTCGCGGATGAACGCGCGCTGGCCGGGAAGGGGGCGGCCAATCGGGGCGGGATGGTCGGCTGCCAGATCGGCAGGGGTTATGCGATGGAACGTGCAGGCATTGGTCTCTGTCGGGCCATAGAGATTGTAAAGCGGCATATCCGCCCCGACCTGCGCGGCCATCGCGCGCAGATCGCCAATCGGGAAGACCTCGCCTGCGAAGGCGATCTGGCGCAGCGCCGGGGCATGGGCAGGGGCCAGCCGCTTGGCACGGGTCAGCATGGTCAGGATCGAGGGCACGGCATAAACTGTTGTCACCCTATACCGCTTCAGCCCCTCGGAAATGGCGATGATATTGGATTGCTCTGTTGTGGGGATCGGCCAGACAGAGGCCCCCGCCCGCGCCGCCGCGAACAGATCGAAGGTCGAGAGATCGAAGTGGAAGCTGGCATGGTTGCCGATCACATCGGCGGGGCCGAGGCTGAATTCCTTGACCGCCCAGCCGATAAAGGCATCGAGATTGCGATAGGACATCTGCACGCCCTTCGGCACACCTGTCGAGCCCGAGGTGAACAGGATCGCGGCAATCCAGTCGGGTTGCGGCTGTGCGGGGTGGTGCGGCACCGGAGCCAGCCGGTCGAGCCGCAGGCTGGGCACCGGAAGCGCGGGCAGTTCCGCCGTGTCGGCGCAATCGCTGAAGATGACCAGTTGCAGGCTGTCGGGCAGCGGACCGGGCAGATGGGCCAGAAGATCGGGCGAGACCACCAGCACCTCGGGGTGCGCCTCGGCCAGAATTCTTGCCGCCCGCTCGCCCGGTTGCGAGGGGTCAAGCGGGATATAGGCAAGCCCCGCTTCCAGCGCCCCCCAGATCGCGGTGATCGCCTGCGGGCCCTTCTGGGTCCAGATCGCGAGGCGATGCCCTTCCGAGAGGCCCGCGATCTGCAGGTGACCGGCCAGACGCGCGACCTGTGTGTAAAGCGCGCCATAGGACAGCGGCGTCTCGCCCTTCAGGCACGGGGCCTCGGGCGTGCGGGCTGCATGAACGCGCAGCCCCTGTGTGACCGGTGTGAACGGCGCGGCCTGCTGGCGGGAGATGTCAGTCATCGACCTCGATCCCCACTTCCTTGGCGCTTTCGATCAGGATCTGGGCGGCCAGATCGAGATCTTCCAGCGTATGTTCCGAGGTGACCGAAATACGCAGCCGTGCATCGCCCACCGCCACGCCGGGGAAGACCACGGTCTGGCAGAACATCCCGCGGGACCGGACCGCACGCCCCAGTTCCAGTGTCTTGCGGTCATCACCGATGACGACGGGCAGGATCGCGCTCTGGGTCTCGCCCAGATCGAAGCCCGCCCGCAGCAGGCGGCTCTTGAGATGGTCGATATTGCGCCAGAGTGTGGCCAGCCGTTGCGGCTCGGTCATCATCAGCTCGATCGACATGATCAACCCTGCCGCGACATGGGCGGGGATGGTGGCGGCGAACACATAGGAATTGGCGTAGAAGCGCAGATATTCCACCACCTCGGCCCGCGCCGCGACAAAGCCGCCAACGCCTGCGAGCGTTTTCGAGAAGGTGCCCAGTTCCAGATCGACCTGCCCCTTCATCCCGAAATGCTCGCTGGTGCCCGACCCCGTCTTGCCCAGCACACCGGTGGAATGGGCATCATCCACCAGCACCTTGGCGTCGTATTTGCGCGCCAGCTCCACCAGACGCGGCAGATCGACGATATCGCCATGCATGGAGAACACGCCATCGGTCACGATCAGGCGCCCGCCCTCGGCATCGGCACTGCGTTCCAGCGTGCGTTCCAGCGAGGCGATGCTGTGCTGGTAGATCTTGCGCGAGGCCCCCGACAGCTTGCAGCCATCTTGGATGCTCATATGGTTGATCGCATCGGTAAAGACCATGTCACGCTGCGAACAGAGCGCCGAGATCGTGCCCAGATTGGCGGAATAGCCGGAGGGGAACACGATGGAATCCTCGGTGCCCTTCAGCAGCGACAGTTTTGTTTCCAGCTCTTTATGCAGGATATTCGACCCGCCAATCAGGCGGCAGCCGGTATTGGTCGCCCCATAGCGGGTTGCGGCATCGCGGATGGCCTCGAGCACCCGCGGGTCATTGGCCAGCCCGAGATAGTTGTTCGAAGCGAACATCAGGAATTCGCGGGGGCGGCCCGCCACCTCGTCAAAAATCACCGCGCGGTTCTGGCAGGGGGTCTCCAGCGGCATTCCGTACCAGTAATAGCCCTGCGCCCGTTGGGCCTGATAGAAGGCGCTGAATTCCCTGGCCTTATGGAACAGGTCACGGCTGGGCAGGTCGGCAAAATCGCGCATGGTGCGGGTGTCTTGCGGCGCAACGGGGCGCACGTCCTCGGTGGGGGCGTCCTGCGCGGCATTGAGCAGGGTGTCGACCAGATCCGCCGCCCCGCTCGGGGCCGGTTGCGCCGCCAATTCGGGCAGGGGCGCAGCGCCAAGCCGCTCCAGCAGCTGGCGGGTGAGATCACGGATCGAACGGATCCCGTCCAGACTGCCCCCTGCACAGTTGCACCGGCCCATCAGATCGGAATGGATCTCCAGCAGGACGATGCTGTCAATGCCCAGATCGGCCTCGAATTCGGCCTCGGGCGAAAGCTGTTCGGGGCTGTAGCCGGTATGGTGCTGCACGACCGTAAGGGTCAGCGCGAGCGCGGTTTCGTCACGCGAAAGGTCCAGGGTGGTCTGGTCGTCGCTCATCTCATCTCTCCTGTTGGGGGCGTCCGCAGGACGTGTCAGGCCACGCCCGGTGTCATCAACTCGGTGGTCATGCGGGCAATCGCGCGGATATCGGCAAAGTTTTCCGGCACGATTTTCGTCAGCGGCACCTGAATGTCGAACTGCGCCTGAAGCAGCTCGATCAGGTCGAAGAAGGCGCTGGAATCGAGAATGTTCAGCTCCAGCAGCGGCGTGTCGGGCGTCAGCGCCTGATCTTGGCCAAGGCCGTAATTCTCTTCGATAATCTCAAGGATCTGTTGTTCCATAATCGGGTCCAGTCTTCAGGGTCAGGGTTTTTCGCCGATCAGCAGGACACGCGGTCCCGCCAGCGATGCGGCACGCACGTTCACAAAGCCCGCCGCGCGGAAACGTTCGAGATATTGCCCCGTCGTGCTTTCGATGCCGCCATCGCAGGAGACGAGCATATTGATCGACAACAGCGCGACAAAGGCGGGGCCGGACAGGTCATCATCAAGCGGTGTCTCGCTGGCGATGAAGGTGGCTTTGGGGGGCAGGGCTGCAAAGAGGTTGGACAGGATCGTGGCTTGGGTCTCGGCGCTGTAATCATGCAGCATCCAGCCCATATGCACGAGATCGGCCGAAATCTCGGGCAGGTTCCCCGTGATCACATCCCCTTCATACACCGCGATGCGCCCGTCCATGCCCGCCTGCGCCAGTTCCTTGCGCATATGGGTCGCGGCCTCGGGCAGGTCGCAGACCGCGGCGTCAAGCTGCGGATTGGCCGCCAGCACCGCGCGCGGCAATGCGGCACGCCCCGAGCCGATATCGAGGAAGCTGCGATAGGGGGTGAAGTCGAAGTCACGGGTAAAGCTTTCCACGAAAGGATCGGCCAGCACGCTGAGGAAGGCGTGGAAATCCGCGACATCGGCAGGGTCCGAATACAGCATCTCGAACCATTTGCGCGGGTCGTTGAAGACCTTCTCGCGCTGGTTGCGGTTCTCGCGGATGCCAGCGGCGGCCTGTCCCCAGAGCGGGTAGAGGAATTTGGCCGCATGGCGGGCCAGCCCGCCCATATAGGCTGCGCCGTCCCGCAGCAGATAGGGGCGCAGATCGGCGGGCAGCGCGAAGCCCGCTTGGGTGCGGCTCAGAAAGCCCATCGTTGCCAGCGCGATCAGCAGTTGCTGGCCCGAACTTTCGGGCAGGGCGCAGGTGGCGCAGATCTCGCGGGCCTGGGCCCCGTCGCGGGCGGCCTCGAAAATGCCAAGCTCGTAGCCGCTGATCAGCGCCTGTGCGTTGAAAAATGACAACAGGGTGCCGCTGACATGGGCAAGGGGAGTGTCCATGAATTGGTCCTCAGTTCAGGAAGGTCGACATGTCGGCGCAGACGGCACGGAAGGCCTCGACGAAACGGTCGGCCTGATCCTGCGTCAGCGTCAGAGGGGGTTGCAGACGGATGACGGTGTTGGAATTCGCGGTGACGAAGGTGAGGATGTTGTGATCCTGTGCCAGCTTGGTGACGAAGCGCATGCAGAACATTTCCGACAGCGACCCTTCGAAGCGGCGCATCGCGTCCAGCAGGTTCTCGCGGACCTGATCGGGCAGGAAGCGCCATGTCATGTGCCAGTCGCCGGGCAGGCGGGTGGCAAATTCATGCGCCCCGGCCGAGACCGCCCCCGAGAAGTCGGCGGCAAAGGCCACCGCCAGCATCAGACCCTTGCCGCGGATCTCGCCGATAAAGGGGAATTCGGCGGTGGCTTCGGCCAGCTTGTGGCGCAGCGCCTCACCGACCCGATGGGCATTGTCCATCACCGTCCCGTCGGCCATCGCCTCCAGCGTGGCAAGCCCCGCAACTGCGGCCATATTGCCTCCGCCAAAGGTGGAGCTATGCGCCACAAAGCGGTCACTGCTGCCATAGGCACGGTCCCATGTCTCCGCACGGCACAGCGTCGCGCCAATCGGCATCAGACCGCCCGAGAGCGATTTCGACAGGCACAGGATATCGGCATGGATGCCCTCCCACTGGCTGGCCAGAAAACGCCCCGTGCGCCCCATACCGGTCTGCACCTCGTCAAGGATCAGCAGCACGCCATAGCGGTCACACAGCTGGCGGACGCCGCGCAGATAGCCCTCGGGCGGCACATGCACCCCGCCTTCGCCCAGGATCGGCTCGACGATGAACGCCGCGATATCGCCTTGCGACAGAACCGCCTCCAGCGCGTCCAGATCGCCAAAGGGCACAGAGACCGTGCCCGGCAGCAGCGGGCGGAACGGGCGCTGGTGTTTGTCGCGTCCGGTCACCGAAAGCGCGCCGAGGGTCTTGCCATGATAGCTGTTCTCGACATGGGCGATGATGTGGTGCGCGGAGGCGGCGCGCGCCAGTTTCAGCGCGGCCTCGATGGCCTCGGTGCCCGAATTCGAGAAGAACACCCGCTCCATCCGCCCGCCCACGGTCTGGCAAAGCCGCTCGGCCAGCAGCGCCGTCTGTTTTGGGAACGAGACATATTGCACGAAATTGGGCTGCGATCCGGCCAGAAACGCCTGTAGCGAGGTCACCACGGCGGGCGGGTTATGCCCCAGATTGAGGCAGCCATAGCCCGCCACGAAATCCAGATAGTCCTGCCCCTCGGTATCGGTCAGCACCACGCCCTGCGCCGTCTCGAAGACGCGGTCGCAATGCAGGGTCTGCAGGAAATCGGCCAGATAGGGGTTGATATGGCGGCGGAAACGCTGCGCGGTATCATAATGGGTCTGGCTGTGGCGTTCGGGGAGGATCGGTTGCGCGGTCAGCCCGCTTTCCTTTGGGCGGTCGGTGCAGTGATAGCGGCGGAAGCTGGCAACGAACGAGGGCTCGACGCGCTGGCCATAGGAGGCCAGCGGATCGGGGGCAAAGCCATGCCGCTGGGCGATCTCGCCAATCGCCAGCACCTTCTCGCTGTCCAGACTGCGCCCGATGGAATAGATCTCGGCGCGGCCTTCCAGAGCCAGCACCAGCGTTTCGGCCAGACAGGCATTGAGTTGCTGCTTGATGGTTAGATTCAGGCTTTCGCCGCCGATCCGCACCTGATCGGAAGCGGTCACACAGCCGCCATCGATGATCAGGATATCCTCGCGCTGGGTGGCCACGCTTTCCTCGACATCGCGCGGCAGCGCCACATCGATCACGATTGAACCGGCGGCAAGGCGATGTGCGTCGATCACCCCGCCCGCCGATGTGGCGGCCACGAAAAAGCGGGTCTCGCCATAGAAGGCCGAGATATCGCCGCTCAGGCGCAGCTTGTGGTGCCAGCGTTCGGGCAGATGCGCGAGCAGATCCTCGGGTTTGGCCCCTTGGCGGTGGACAAGATCCAGTTCGACGCCTTCCTCCAGCAGCAACCGCGCAATCACCAGCGCGATAGAGCCGGGATAGCCCACGATGCAGACACGGTGATCGCTGGGGCGTAGCTGCATCCAGCGCATGACCTGTTGCAGCGCCCGATAGGCGGCATAAGCGGTCAGGGAATTGCCGCTGGTGACAGGAACGGGGCTGGCATTGGCGACCTCGATCCCGCGACGCCCGACGATAGAGGTGAACCCGCCCAGCCCCACCAGATCGGCCCCGTCAGCGGCCAGCGATTTTGTGCCTTGGATGACGCGGCGCAGGCTGCCTTGAGCGTCATGGATCATTTCCTGTGCGGTCAGCGGCAGATAGCGCACCTGCCCCGAGGTCTCGGCCCCTGTCGCGCTGACGATGCGGTCGAAATTCATGAAGGGCACAAGGTTGTTATGCGACCAGAGATCGCGGGAATAGCCGCTGTGGAAATCCTGGCTGCTGCGCTGCACCAGATCGAGCATTTTCACATAGCGTTTCAAAGGGACAGAGGTCGGATGGGCGATGAAACCGAAGCGCATGGCTAGATCCTTTCTTCGGTATGGGCGCGGAGCGGGCGGTTGCGCCGTCCCGCCAGTTGGTCTTGCTGCCAGCCCGAAACATGGGCCAGAGACATGCCGTCGCCCTCGTTGTTATGGGCCAGATTGACGGTAAAGAGATTGATCCGCCCGCGTTTGCGCAGATCATGGCGCAGGGCGTCGGGGTCGAATGTGTTGATGGCGCGGGTCACGACCTGATAGCCGCACATATCCTGCTGGCTGTCCTGCGTGCCCAGATTGAGCACCCGCATCTGCCGGGACGTGCGGTTGAACAGGATCCGCTCCTGATACGAATTGATGGCCGAGAGGCCGCTATTGGCCAGCACGAAAATGGTCACGCTCAGGTCGCGGCGCGCCCCGTTGGCAAGGGCGTTTTCCAGCAGGCTGGGCAGGATGTCGGGCACCAGAGCGCGTGCCCCGTCCCCGACAAAGACCAGCAGATCGGTGGCGGCGGTCTGCGCCAATGCGACCGTTGCGGTATAGGCATCGCCCATCAGCGCCCTCCCGTACCAGCCCGAAAAGCCCGCGCGGGTTCTGGGCAGGTTGCGGATGGCCGAGATGCCGCAGCGTCCCACATCGTAAAGCCCCGTGAAATCGTAGCCCTCGGCCTCGATCATATGGCGCAGGAGCGCGCCCAGCTGACCGAAGAAATAATTGGGTGTCATCGGCAGGACGGGCAGGCTGCTGGACAGGTCCTTCTCGCCCTCGCGGGCCAGTGCGATCGCCGCACGACGGCGGGCCAGCAGGGCGTCGGAGATATCCAGCCGCGCCAGAAGATAGGCAAGGGCGGCTTCGGGGTCGTGGCGGATCGCCAGATCGGCAAAGGGGGCGAGGTGGTCGCTGCGGCGGACGATCTGCGCGATCTGGAACTGCTGGCGCAGCTTGCTTTCACCGAAAGGCGTGGCCGCCTGCGAGATCTTGTCCTCCATGAAAATCAGCGCCTGCGTCTCGCGCGGGGCAATCCGGCCGCCGCGATACAGATAGCGGTAGACCGGATCGGAAAAGCCATAAACACCAAGCGTGCCGAGATAGTTGGGGTTGGGACGCCCGTTGTGATGGCTGGCCACCATGCCCGGATGCAGGATGCTGTCGACCAGCGCGATGCCGCTTGCCTCGGCCAGCTCGGTCACAAGCTGGCGGCAGCGGGGCGGCAATGCGCCGGGCTGTAAAAGCAGGCCTTCGGCATCGCCATTGACCAGATCGACCATATCATCCAGCGCGGCGGGCGGCGCGTGGCTTTGCGTCTGGTCCTGTGCGGGGACGGGAACGCAGGGGGTGGGGACGCAGGGGGAGGGAACGCGGGGGGTGGGCGGCGCGGCCATATTCATGACGGCCTGCGTGGCCAGAATGACCACCGGTCCGCGATCTGCGGCATAAAGCGCCATCGCCTGTTCCAGCCCCCGCGCCAGATCCTGCGGCTCGCTGATATAGACAAAGGGCACACCGCGCGCATGCAGCACGTCGCGACTGTCGAATTCGGGGTTGATGGTGGATTGGAACGCATACCACAGCGCCGGTTTCTGTTCGGCGCAGATCAGGAAACCGCGCGCGCGGGTCTCGTAGAGATTGGCAAAAGTGCCGCGGAATTCATCGATCATTCCCGAGGTGACGATGGTGACCGAGGGCTTTTCGTAAAGCTGCCAGTTGGCCATCGCCCCGCAGGCCAGAGAATGCTCGTTCGGGCCGCGCAGGACAGGCACGTTCTGCGCGGCGGCCTGATCCTCGAACGCTGTGATCAGGCTGGAGACCACAGAGCCGGTATAATATTGCAAGACCCAGTTCGACCCCGCCTGCTGCGCCAGAAACGCCGCAAGCGTCGAGGCCATAAGGCTGGTGGGGCGTTTCTGGCTACCGGGACGGATCTTGCGATTGGCAAGGCTCAGTTCGTAGAAATCCATCCATAGCGACAGCAGATGGGCGCGCAGCACATCCATATCACCGGGCAGCAGGCAGCGGATGAAATTCATCGGGTGGATATGGTAATGCGGCATCTCCGCCGACTGGAACACGGCGGTCGAGGTCGGCGTCTGGAACGCCTGCAGGTTGCGCGCGCGCAGCCGGTCATAGAACCAGTTCAGATCATTCTCGATCTCGGCGGTCGAACGCCCTGCGTGATAGGGGTCGGAATAATCGATATAGGCCATGCCGATGTGATGCACGTTATCGCGCCGGTCACAGGCCTGAAGCCTGTCGAGCGCGCCCGACAGGCTTTGGGCATGCACGACATTCAGCGAAAGCCGGTTCTGATGCCCCGCAAGGGCGCGGATCGCGCGGGTCCGCGCCGTCTGGTAATGCGGTCCGGCCTCGGGCATGGCGTGGTCCAGCACGCTCCAGTCACTGTCCAGCGTGACCTCGTCGAACAATGTGTCGCGCAGGTCGGAAATCACCGAGGCACCGGCATGGAACAGGTCTGCATTGCGCGTGACAACTATGACGCTGACGCAAATATCCATAATATCTTCCTTAGGGTCGAAGGGATGTCTGCTGGACCTGTCAGGCCGGAACGGTCAGGGGGAGATCGACGGGGGGCTGGAGGGGGCTGGCGGCGCTCTGGCGTTCGACCGAGATGATGCCACGGTCGCCATCGATCTCGACGATATCGCCGGTGCGGATCTGGGCTGTGGCCGTGCGGGTATTGACCACGGCCGGAATGCCGAATTCGCGCGCCACGATCGAGCTATGCGACAGCGCCGAACCGATATCGGTGATCACGCCGCTGGCCAGCGTGAACAGCGGCGTCCATGAGGCATCGGTAAAGCGGGCCACCAGAATCTCGCCCTTCTTGAAGCTTTGCGCCTGATGCGGCAGATCGGTGATCACGCGGGCGGTGCCCACGGTGATGCCGGGGCTTGCGCCCATGCCGTTCAGCTGCCCATCTTCCGCGATTTTCACGCTTTCGGCGGGTTGCGGGACATAGCCGCCCAGCAGGGCCATCGGCGGCTCTTCCGAGCGCAGGTTGATCAGGTTCTCGCGGCGGTTGGCCATGATCAGCGCCGGAGGGAAGGCCTCCTGCGCGGTTTTGCGGCCTGCCACGTAATCGCGGAACAGGGCAAAGTCGATATAGGGCAAATCGGACTGTTTGAGGATATTCTGCCGTTCCAGCCGACCCAGAACCTCGACGATGATCCGGCGATAGAACCATGTCTCGCAAATGAAGGCAGGGCGCACCGTCTCGCGCAGATCGGCCATTTTCGCATAGGTCTTGATAATGAAGCGCAGCTTCATCCGGTCCTTGCGCGACAGGCTGGCCATCAGCGCCTCGGTATCGGCCCCGCGCAGGGTCTCGCTCTGGGCCATGATGGCATCGACATCCACGGGGTTTTCCAGATAGAGCCGGATCACATCGAAGATATAACAGGGATCATCGGCCCAGCGGGGCAGGGTCAGCTCGAATTCCTGCCGCCCGCGCGAGCCGAATTCCTCCATGAACGTCTTGAACGCGCCGGTCAGAAAGGCGCGGCCCTCGGCGGTGCTGTCCAGCGCCCTGCCCAGATCGGCGCTGGGGGTGCGGCGGATCAGGTCGGCAAGGGCGGGCTGAGCGCGCACGGTTTCCGTAAGGGCCGCGATGCCGCGTGTGACCTCGATGGTGCGCAGATTGTTGAGCGAGGCCTTGATCCGGTTTTCCAGCCCCTTGCCCTGCGTTTTGAACAGTTTCTGGCAGGTCTCGGCCAGCGCATCATAAAGCGCGAAGCTCTGCAGGAAAAAGGGCATATAGGCCGCGCAGGCCGCGCGGAAGGCGATATCGATACGCTCCAGTTCGGCATTCAGTTCGGGCAGGCTCATCTGTGGCAGGTCCAGCGCCAGAGAGGCGGCGGTGCGGGCCTTGCGCTGTTGGACCATCGCCTGGGCGGTTTTGTCGGCCGTGCGCAGGTTATGCACCTGCTGGCGGGCCCAATGCCCGACCGCCCGCAGATATTCCAGCCCCTTGGGCGGCACGCCATAGGGGTTGGTATGGGCGCGCAGATCCACATCGTCGGTGGCGTAGCGCTGGGTGAATTTACGCATGTCGCGGGTCGGCGGGCATTGCGTGAGCATGAAGGCCGAGGCGGAGATGTTCAGATAGACATGGCCGCGCACATACCCCATGAAGGTATGCGGTTCGAGAAGCTTGCGCAGGCCCATCGTTTTGACCGCCGGCCCGTGGATATGGTTCTGGTAGAAGCGGCAGAAGGACAGGCCCAGCGGCGACATCAGGCCGGTCACGATCTCGCCGGTATCCATCCGCGAGAACAGCGCGTTTTCACGGCGCTCGGGGTCGGTCTCGTCGCTATCGGCATAGACCTTCGTGTTCTGGTCCTGTGCCAGTGTGGTGATCGGGCGGGCCTGCAGGATCCAGAGCGTGTCCCCCTGTATGGCCCATTCGATATCGAGATCCAGCCCCGCATAGGCGGCAGAGCGCATAAGCCGGTCGGCCAGCCCCGCCAGTCTGCAGGCGGTGTCTTCCGACAGGGTCGGGCTGTCAATCTTGTGGGCGGGCGTCTCGACAAGGGCGATGCCGCCACTGCGCTGGGGCAGGGTGCTCATGGTCTTGGCGCGGATGGTATGCGAGAGCAGTGTCAGGCTGTCGCGGGCCACGATATAACTGTCGGTGCTGACCTGACTGGAGACCAGCCCCTCGCCCACGCCCCATGCGGCTTCGATCCGCATGGTCTGGGCGTTATTGGCCATCGGGTCCTGCGTGAACAGCACACCCGCAATATCGGCATCCACCATATGCTGCACGACAACCGCAATCAGCGGCGCGCTGCTGTCTTCGGCGCGCTGTTTGGCATAGCTTTGTGCCGCGCCGTTGAAATAGGACGCCCAGCAGGCGCGCATGGCGGCGATGACCGCGTCGGCGCCGCGCAGGTTCAGGCAGGTCAGAAACTGCCCCGCATAGGAGCTTTGCGCGGAATCCTCGGCGGCGGCAGACGAGCGGACCGCCACCGGCCGGTCGCCCCAACGCGCATAGGCCGCGCGGAGATCGGCCTCCAGATCGGCAGGAAGGGCCGCGGATGTGACCTTGCCCGCAATCTCGGGATCTTGCGGATCAAGCCGGTTGGCTTGCAGAAAATGCGTGAAGGCCTCGGTCGTGATACAGAAGGCCTCTGGCACCGGCAGACTCTCGGCCACCATCTTGTTCAGTGACAGGGCTTTGCCGCCAAGCAGGCTGCGCTGATCGGGGGCCCGTCCGTCAAGCTGGTGTATAAACATCTTGCGGTGTCTCCTTGTATACGCGGGTAGAGCCAGCGCGCTCGGCGCGTTGGGGGGGGATGGCAAGATGGGTGATCAGATACTGGGCGGCCTGATGTCCGGCCTCCATCGCGGATTCCAATGCGCCGACCCCGACGCTGTCCTGATTGGCGAATGTGATCGCGCCCAGAGGCTGGCTGGCCTGTTTGAACAGATCGCGTGCCACCTGACCGGGGCGGGGGGACACAAGCCCGCGTGGCCAGCGATGCAGCCAGACCATCTCCAGCAGGGTCTCTTCAACGCCGATGGCCCGCAGCGCCCGCCGGACCTCGGCCTCGGCGGCCTGCCGTAGCTGTGCGGGCGGGTCATTGGCCAGCCGTCCCTGATCGGCGCGCTGCGGCACGGGTTTCAGGAAGGTCAGGCCGCCGCGCTCGGTCTGCGCCCCGAAGGCCGACCAGCTGGCATTCACGATGCCCCCCGCCTGACAATAGCTGCCGGGTTGGGCGCGCGGGGCCGTGTCGCCAATGAAATAACCGCCGAAGGTCTCGGTCCAGATCGGCTGGGACAGCTCGGCATTGACGATAGCGTAATCCGAATATTCGATCTCGCGCATGGCCGAAAGCTGGCCGACCGGCAACCCCTGCACGATCTGCATCGCGACATCCTTGGGCGTGGCCACCACGACGCCGTCGAAGGCGAAGATGCGGTCCTGACCGCCTTCGTTGACGCAGAGGCTATAGCGGCGCTCGTTCTGCGAGACCTCCGACACGGCGGCCTCCAGATGCAGGGTGAAGCGCTGGGTCTGCGACAGATGCTCCAGCAGACGGCGGGCCACGGCGCCGTTTCCGCCACGACAGCTGAACAGGTCGCCGCGCAGATAGCCTACAAGGAAATGCAGGCCGACATAGGCCGAACAGTTGCTCAGCAACAGCCCCTCGACCGCCAGTGTCGTGGTGATGACCGTGCGGGCAAGCGCACCGATCTTTGCGGGCGGTTGCAGATGTCGGGGCAGCGCCTGCCGCGCGGCGGGATCGAACAGGAACTGCTCTATGCTCAGACGGTCGAGCCGTTCCATATCCTCGCGCGAGATACCGCAGCTTTCCGTCCAGGGCAGGGCAGGGTAGCTGCCCCCGTCCGGCGCGAGGCGGTCCAGAAAAGTATAGAGATCATGGAAGATCGGATCCCCGAGTGACTTGTCCGCCTTGACCAGCGGCTGGTTCGTCAGGCTGGCAAGGCAGAGCTTGGCGGTCAGCCCCCAGAGCTTCGGGTCCAGAAGCGATCTGGGATGCTTGAGGCAGGCCAGAGTGATTGTCGGCAGGCTGCGGACCAAAGCCGAGGTGCGGAACAGCACCTGCATGGAGCGCGTCGTCGAGTGACAGCTGTCGCGCAGCCCGATCTCCCGCAGCAGGGTGTCCGTATCCGAACCCGGTGCCGGAAAGCGAAAGCACGAGCCCGCCGTCGGGAATTCCAGATGGCCATGCGTTTCCAGCCAGGCATTGCCGCCGGGGCTCGAGGCGGCCTCGTAAAGGGTCACCCGCGCGCCCGCCTTGATCAGCTCGTAGGCGGCCCGCAGCCCCGAAAGGCCCGCGCCGACCACGGCAATATGGGGAAGCCCCGGATCGACAAGGGGCAGGACCCGCGGGGCTGTGTCTGGAAATATGCGCCGGTCCACGGTCTATTCCTTGATAAGCGAGGGGTGGGAGTGGGCACGGGGGGCCGCAAGCGCCCGCCACAGCACCAAGAGCGTGACCGCAAAGAAGGGCGCATCGACCAGTAGGATGGCGGGAATGGCACTAAAAAGAAATGTCACGAAACAGCTGAACAGGACGAGCTGGATCAGGCAGGCCACGACCAGATAGCGGTTGGTCAGGAAAGCCAGCCCCGTCAACCCGAGGGCCAGCCCCACAAGGGTTGTCACCAGCGCGACATGTGCGACGATAAAGGCGCTGAGCGGCCCGAGCAGGTTGGCGGCATTGGCGGCGGCCATCAGTTCGAGCGTGGCGGCAACATCCTCGACCTGCGGAAAGGCTTTGGCGATGCCAGCGGCCAGGCATAATCCGCCAGAGATCCAGCGGGCATAATCGACAAGATCACGCGGTTTTTTCTGCCCCATAACGTCCTCAACCGTTACCACTACGTCGCCAAAGATCAACCTTAAGCTGAGTCGTCCGGCGGCGATTTCTGCGCCATGAAGGCGTAAAGTTTTGGTTAACAAAACCACCAAAATTGGTTATTTATCATTAAATCACGGATAACTAATAAAAATTATGGATGAGATATTTCGATATCGACTTCCGGTGGCGCAAGCTCTGCGAAGTGACGTAGTGACCTAAAGTTGTATCATGTCAGGTTATAAGCACTTTTCGGCTTTTGCGGCGCGACGACCTCGGACTGAACCCTCGTGTCAAACTGGAGCCGACCGAATGCGTACCGTTGTGATCAATGCTTTGAATTTGGGGAAATTCCACCGCTATTGGCTGGAGCATTTCCAGCTCCGCCGTCGCATTTTCGTGGAACGTCTCGAATGGGATCTGCCGGAGGACGGGGATCTGGAATTTGACAGCTTCGACACACCTGCCGCCCATTATGTGGTGGCGCTGGACGAGGATGACCATGTTTGCGCCCTGTCGCGTCTGGTGCCGACAACCTCGCCCTATATGATCGAGACGCTCTGGCCGGAATGGCCCGGACCGGCCTGTCCGAAATCCCCGAAGATCTGGGAAGCGACAAGGTTTGGCTGTTCTGCCGAGTTGAATGCCGCACAGCGTAAGGATGCGATCAGCTCGCTTTTCCGGACAATCTATGAATTCGGCCAGAACCGTGATCTGGACCATTTCCTGATGGTCATGCCGCAATTCATTTTCGAAAGGCTGATCCGTCGCGCCGGATATGACGTGGATTATATCGGTGATGCGCGGAAATTCGACGGGGTGCCGACCCGATTGGGGCGCGTGAATATTGCGCAAGCGCAGATGCCGCACATGCCGGTCCTGCGTCCGGATTATCCGGCAACGCTGCTGCACCACAACGCCTGACAGGCATCACAAAGTGCCATAATGCGAATTCTTTAGTGTCGGCAGAAGTGTGCGTGACTGTGTTGCGGTTAAACCTCTTGTAATAAGGGTCGTTCCCAAGCGACGAGCAAAGCTTGCCTCCAAATACCGGTCTTTTTGGCGGAATTTTCAATCTCCAGCATTTACTGCTCGCATTTTCACTCGGAGACGAGTGATCGCTCAATCCGGCTGAAGATAGGGAACAAAAATCCGCTTCAATGGTGTAATTGCCCGATAGCGGGGCGACAAGTTTTCATAATTTTCCATAACCAGTTCGACCAATTGATCTCCGCCAATCAGTCGTAGCTTGGCCCTGTTGCGTTCCTACTCGACCGCCCCATTGGTATAGGAACCAAAATTTACGAAAAGGCCATATTCTCCGTCCCCCAAGGTGGCAAGAAGTCGGTCAACATCAGGGTGGAGGGCTGGCTGGTTGTGCGCTTGCATTGAACCTTTACGATGGGCGGCTGAAAGCCCAAAAGATCCATATGCGCGATCACGTCGCCCCCTCCGTCGCCCGACTTCGGGGGCACGCGTGTGGTGTAACCCATGCATTCTAAAAGACGGGCTATAAACTCCTCAAATTGGTGCCCTGAGAGATCACTCATTAGCCGTTTGATGGCAAAGTCACTGGTACTGGCCTCGGCCTGTATGGCTGCAGAAGCGGTGGCGGTGTCATTATCGGTAACTTCGTCTTCAGCTTCATCAGTGATGACTGGCGTACTCCCCAGCTGCACCTTTAAGAGGAACTCTGAAGCATGCCTCTTCACTCTGAACAGCGTCAGGAGAGAGCCAATTTCGTGCAAAGCTGCTTAGCTGAATTTATCTCTTGGAAAACGCCCTTGCCATGTCACATCCCGTAGCGTCGGGTCGAGCCCGCGCTCGATCAGCGCCTGCAGGATGCGCTCGTTATGGGTCGAGGTCGAGACGCTGGTGATGACCAGAAGCACGGTCAGCTCGGCAATGCAATCGGGCGGGCCCGCGATATAGCCGCAGCGGAAACTCCCCGCGAGCGTTTTAGAGAAGCTCCCCACATGGAGGACCGACTTCAGTCCGTTAAGTGCCGCCAGACGCGGCTGGTCCTGCGCGATGAGATCGGCCCGCGGGTTGTCATCGATGATGGTCATCCTCGTAGCCGTCATGTGATGCAGGATGGCGAAAGCATTGGCAGCGAGATCGAGCTGCCTGTGGGGTTATGCAGGAGCGACTGGGTGAAGAAAAGCCCCGCCCCACTCTGGCCTGTGTCTGCGCGAAGGCCAGAGTGGGGCGGGGCCATCGGCGTCGCGCGGCACGCCGATGATGCGGGCACCGGCGAGCTTGAGCTTGGCAAAAGCGGATAATAGCCCGGATCATCGACCAGCACCGCATCGCCGCGCCTGACATGGCGACGGATGACCAGATCGAGCGCGTGATTGGCACCATGGGTCATCAGGATCTGCTCGGGGCGGCGGGGGATGGCGCGTTCGGCGAGCGTGGTGGCGATGCGCTGGCGCAGCGGCAGAAAACCCTGAGCGGTATTGTAATTATAGCTGTCGCTCGTCGAGATCCTGACCTGCGGGAGGCTTGCGCGCAACTGGCTGTCTGTCCTCGAGCCAGTCCGGCGGGAGCCGGCCATCGCCCGGACGGATCGCGAGGCGTTTCTCGAGCTGTTCGGTCAGTAGCGCCGTGCCATAATGAACCTGACCTCTTTTCCAAGCCTCGTAAGCTTGCGGCCCCAAGAATGAGCGCCTGAACAGGCCTCCATTACCACAAGGCAGGGTGAAAGCTTGGCAAAGAACTCTAGGATCAGGACCTCGCCGGAGCTTGTTGCGAGAGATCTCTTTGTCAGCGATATCGGGCCGATGAATTTGAAACACATACTTCGCCAGATCCAGTCCGACCGTGATAATCCCAGACACGACCGTTTTCCAATATGGATTATCGCGATCCCACCTTCGTTCATAAATGCCGTCGGGGGGGCGGTTACATCATCAACACCGTGGCATTCCTGAATTGTTCATAAGGGGCATTTTAGCTATGCCGCTACACAAGATATGGCGATTAATCGGCATTATGTAAACCAATTCACCTAAACCGTGCGTGGGCGCACGAACTTCCGCCTAGAGACCTTCTGTCAGGAAGATCTCGGCATGGCAGGCACCTGCACGCGCGGCGCGGGCCGCGCGGTATTCGGGCGAGTCATAACAGGCGCGCGCCGTGGCCATATCCGCGAATTCGATCACCACATGGCGTTCCCATTCGGGGCCTTCCACGCTGTGGGTGTGGCCACCCCGTGCCAGAAACACCGCGCCATATTTCCGGAACGCCGCCGGTGCCAGATCCTGATAGCCGGTATAGGCTTCGGGGTCTGTGACGGTGACGCGGGCGATCCAATAGGCTTTGGCCATGCGGTTTCTCCTCAAGTGCCGGATGTTTGGGCTAGCAGTTTCTGGGCGATGGCCGATGCATCGGTGACATGCTCTTCCACGGCGCGTCGCGCGGCCTGTGGATCATGGGCGGCGATGGCCTCGCAGATTTTGCGCATATGGCTTGGACCGGATGTCGCGCGGTCGTCGCTGGTGAGCGTCATGATCCGCAGTCGCGAGATACGGCTGTTGAGGCGGCTGACCACTTCCCATGCAATCGTGTGCCCTGCGCCTTCAAAGATCACCTCGTAAAATCGTGTGGTGGCTTTGAACAGGGCCGAGCTTTCCTTCTGGAGCGCGGCAGATTCCAGCTCCGCCAGTGCCTGCCGCAGGCGGCGTTCCTGCGCCGGTGTCATATTGCGCGCGCAGGCCTCGGCGGCGTCGGTTTCCAGCTTGCGACGGATGTCATAGATCTGGCGGGCATCATCCCATGTCATCCGCGCGACGATCGGGCCACGATTGGGCACATGCTCGACCAGTCCTTCCGCATCGAGATAGCGCAGGCTCTCGCGCACCACCGTCCGGCTGACGCCAAGCTGTTCGCACAGCACGCGCTCTATCAGCCGGTCTCCCGGTTTGAACACGTCATTGATGATCGCGTCACGCAGCCGGTCCAGCACCACTTCGCGCAGGGTGACAGGCTGTTGGTCGATCTTATTCAGGCCAAGATTTGTCATGCCCCTTCGTAACAGAGCCACGGCGCAACGACAAGCTTGATTGTAAGATTGTATTACGGTATCCCATGAGTCCATAATACTAAAAAATATCCAACTGGGAGCGTTCAATGCCTGCTGAGATTCGCAAGACATTGCTGCATATCGAAGACACGCTGATCGAGGGCGGAAAGGTGGCCGAGACCCCCTTGCGCATGATCGCGGCCATTGCGGTTATCCGTAACCCTTGGGCAGGAAAGGGTTTTGTTGAAGACCTCCGCCCTGAAATCCTTGATTGCGCACCGGGTCTCGGGGCCCTACTGACCAAGATGATCCTTGAGGCCGCAGGTGGCGGCGACAGGGTCGAGGGCTATGGCAAATCGGCCATCGTCGGCCTGAATGGCGAGGTCGAACATGCCTCGGCGCTGATCCATACGCTGCGCTTTGGCAACCACTACCGCGAAGCGGTCGGTGCGAAATCCTATCTGGCCTTCTGCAATACGCGCGGTCCGGCCAATGCCCCCCTTTATATCCCGCTGATGGACAAGAATGATGGCGGCCGTCGCAGCCATTATCTGACCATGCAGCTGTCGGTGGCCGATGCCCCCGCCGCAGACGAGATCGTCATCGCGCTGGGGGCCTCGATCGGTGGCCGTCCGCATCACCGCATTGGTGACCGCTATCAGGATCTGAAGGAGATGGGTGGCGATGTCGACAACCCTGCATCTGTCTGAGCGTCTGGGGACGCTCGGGGTTACAGAGGCAGGGACAGGCGCGCCATTGGTGCTGATCCACGGCGTCGGGATGAACTCCGCCGCTTGGGGTCCGCAGGTTGACGCCTTGGCGGGGCGCTATCGGGTGATTGCGCTTGATATGCCCGGTCATGGGCGGTCTTCCCCCCTGCCCGACGCCGCCCGCCTGCCTGATTTTGTGGACTGGCTGCATCAGGTGCTCAAGGCGCTGGATCTGGGGCCGGTCAATCTGGCGGGCCATTCGATGGGGGCGCTGGTCTGTGGTGGCATGGCGGTCGAGCATCCCGATCAGGTGGCGCGGGTCGCGCTTCTGAACGGGGTCTTCCGCCGTGACGTGGCGGCTCGCGAGGCGGTGATTGCCCGTGCCGCCCTCATTGCCAAGGGTGTCTTCGATCTGACCACACCGCTTGCGCGCTGGTTTTCGGATGCTCCGGAAGAACAGGCGGTGCGGGCGCAGGTGGCGGATTGGCTGCGTGCGGTTGATCCCAGAGGCTATGCCACCGCCTATCGGGCCTTTGCCGAAGGCGACAGTCTCTATGCCGACAGGTTCGGCCAGATCCGCTGCCCGCTGCTGGCCCTGACCGGATCGGGCGACCCCAATTCGACCCCTGCAATGGCCGAAGCCATGGCCAAGGCCGCGCCCTATGGGCACGCGCTGACCATCGAAGGCCAGCGCCATATGGTCAATCTGACGGACCCTGCGCGGGTGAATGCCGCGCTGGAGGAATGGCTTGCAACACCGGTTCTCGGGGAGGTCGTACCATGACCGCAATCGATCCACGCGCCCTACGCGACGCATTTGGCGCCTTCATGACCGGTGTGACCGTGGTCACGACCCATGACGGCACCGGCAATCCTTTGGGGTTTACGGCAAATTCTTTTACCTCGGTGTCGCTGGACCCGCCGCTTCTGCTGGTCTGTCTGGCCAATAGCTCGCGCAATTATCAGGCCTTTACCCAAGGGCGGGGTTTTGCGGTGAATATCCTTGCCGAAGACCAGAAGGATATTTCCAACACCTTTGCCAGACCCTCCGAGGACCGCTTCCGCGATCTGCATTGGTGGCCCGGGCCGCATGGAGCGCCCGTGATCGGTGATGTCTCTGCATGGTTTGATTGCGCGCTGCACCAGATCATCGAGGCGGGCGACCATGTGATCTTGCTTGGCCGTGTCGAGGCGTTTGACACAAGCCCCGCCTCCGGACTGGGCTATGCCCGTGGGGCCTATGTGCGCCCGCAGGTGGAGACCAAGGCGCTCGACAGGATCGAGGCTGGGGTCGAGGTCAGGGTCTCGGCGCTGATCCGGCAGGGCGAGCGTGTTCTGCTGGTCAATGACCGGGAGGGCGGTCTGACCCTGCCGGAAGTCAAGGTCGGGGCGGAAGGGGTCTCGGCGGCGCTGGCGCGACTGCTTGCCGCCACGGGGCTCAACGCCCAGCCGGGATTTCTCTATGCGGTCTATGAAGATACCGCCAGATCGTGCCAGCATATTACCTTTCACTGTGATGCCGAAGGAGAGGCGCCCGCGCTTGGCGCCTTTACCGAACTCGTCCCGTCGACATTGATGGATCTTGCCGATCCAGCCACCTGCCAGATGCTCAAGCGCTTCGTCGAGGAAGCCCGCATCGGCAGCTTCGGGGTCTATTACGGAAATCAGACCAGCGGCGAGGTCCGCGGGGTCTTTGCCGGGAGCTAACGGTATGAAATTCTCGCTTTTCGCGCATATGGAGCGCATCTCTTCCGAAGATAACCAGAAACAGCTTTACGACGAATTCATCGAACTGTGTAAGATTGCCGATGAGGGCGGCATGCATGCCATCTGGACGGGCGAACATCACGGGATGAATTTCACCATCGCGCCCAACCCGCTGCTCAGCCTTGTGGATGTGGCGCGCCATACGAAGACCGTGCGCCTTGGCACCGGCACGGTGATTGCACCCTTCTGGCATCCGATCCGGCTGGCAGGCGAGGCCGCGATGGCCGATATCATCACAGAGGGTCGGCTGGATCTGGGCATTGCCCGCGGCGCCTATACATTTGAATATGACCGGATGATGCCGGGTTTGGATGCTTGGGGCGCGGGCCAGCGCTTGCGCGAACTGATCCCTGCGGTCAAGGCGCTGTGGAAGGGCGATTACGCGCATGAGGGCGAATTCTTCCAATTCCCCAAAACCACCTCGGCACCGCTGCCTTTGCAGGAAAACGGCCCGCCGATCTGGGTGGCCGCCCGCGACCCCAATAGCCATGAATTCGCCGTGGCCAATGGCTGCAACGTGCAGGTCGCGCCTTTGTGGAAGGGCGAGGAAGAGGTCCAGCATCTGATCGACACGTTCAACGAGGCCTGCGCCAAAAATCCGCAGGTGCCGCGCCCCAAGATCATGCTGTTGATGCATAGCTATGTCGCCGAGGATGCGGCAGATGCGAAACAGGCGGCGAAAGAATTCAACCGCTTCTACAATTACTTCGGCGCATGGTTCATGAATAAGCGCGAGATCACCCAAGGGCTGATCAAACCGCTAAATGAGGAAGAAATCGCAGCCCATCCCTTCTATACCCCCGAGGCGATGGAGCGCGATCTGGTCATCGGCACCCCCGATCAAGTCATCCAGCGCCTCCGCCACTACGAGGCGCAGGGCTATGACGAATATTCCTTCTGGATCGATTCCAGCCAGAGCTTCGAGCGGAAAAAGGCCTCGCTGTTGCGGTTCATCAACGAGGTGATGCCCGCCTTCCAGAAGGAGGGGGCCGATGCGGAGCTTTCAGCAATACATTAACGGCCAGTTCGAAGACGCCAGCGCGCAATTCGAAAGCCTTGATCCGTCTACGGGCCAGCCTTGGGCTTTGATGCCTGAGGCCAAGGCCGATGATGTCAACCGCGCGGTCGAAGCCGCCCATCGCGCCTTTCTGGCGCCCGAATGGGCGGGCATGACCGCAAGCGCACGCGGCAAGCTACTGCTGCGGCTGGCCGATCTGATCGCGGAAAACGCGCAGGTGCTGGCCGAACTTGAAACCCGCGACACCGGCAAGATCCTCCGCGAGACCCGCGCCCAGATCGCCTATGTCGCTGAATATTACCGTTATTACGCCGGTCTGGCCGATAAGATCGAGGGCGCGCATCTGCCCATCGACAAGCCCGATATGGAGGTCTGGCTGCGCCGTGAGCCTATCGGTGTGGTGGCGGCTGTGGTGCCTTGGAACTCGCAGCTGTTCCTGTCGGCGGTGAAGATCGGCCCTGCTTTGGCGGCGGGCTGCACGATGGTGCTGAAAGCCTCGGAAGAGGGTCCGGCGCCGATGCTGGAATTCGCGCGGATCTTCGATCAGGCGGGCTTCCCCAAGGGTGTTCTGAACATCCTGACGGGCTTTGGCGCAGACTGCGGGTCGGTTCTGACCAGCCACCCCAAGGTCGCCCATGTGGCCTTTACCGGCGGGCCGGAAACCGCGCGGCATATCGTGCGGAACTCGGCGGAAAACCTTGCCTCGACCTCGCTGGAACTGGGCGGGAAATCGCCCTTTATCGTCTTTGACGACGCCGATCTGGACAGCGCCGCCAATGCGCAGGTCTCGGGGATTTTCGCGGCCACGGGGCAAAGCTGTGTCGCAGGCTCGCGGCTTTTGGTGCAGAATTCGGTCAAAGAGGCGTTTCTGGAAAGGCTCAAGGCCAAGGCCGAAGCCTGCGTGATCGGTACGCCCGATGATATGGCGACCGAGATCGGCCCGCTCTGCACCAAACGCCAGCGCGACACGGCCCAAGCGCTGATCGCCCGTTCGCTGGAACAGGGGGCCAAGCTGGTGACGGGTGGTAAGGCCCCCGAGGGCGCGGGCTATTATTTCCCGCCCACCATATTGGATTGCTCGGCGGCGCGCGACGCCGAGTGTGTGACCCGCGAATTCTTCGGCCCCGTGCTGTCGGTCGTGGGCTTTGACACCGAGGAAGAGGCCATCGCGCTGGCCAATGACACGGCCTTCGGGCTGGCCTCGGGGGTATTTACCCGGAATCTGACACGGGCACACCGGATGATCCGGCAGATCCGTGCGGGGATCGTCTGGGTCAATACCTATCGCGCGGTCTCGCCTATGGCACCTTTCGGCGGGCACGGGCTTTCGGGCCACGGGCGCGAGGGTGGTCTGGCGGCGGCGCTGGATTACACCACCGTCAAGACTGTGTGGCTTCGGACCAGCGATGATCCGATCCCCGATCCTTTCATCATGCGCTGAGGCGTTGAAAGGCTGGGCGTGGCGCAGACCAGTGCCGCGCCTGTTGCAACAGGGAGAATGACAATGGCGCAACAGCCAGACAAGATCCCCGCGCCGCCTCGCGTCGCGGAACGCGGTCCCATGCGCGGATTGCATAATGGAATGAGTGTCGCGGCCAAGGTTATGGTGGCCGTCTTCGTGCTGTTCACGATCCTCAATCTGAATATGGCGACGGATGTGTTCGGAGCGATCCGTGCATGGGTCGAAAGCGTGCTGCGGTGGTATTATATCGCCACGATCCTCGCGATTCTGGCCGTTGCCCTGTATATCATGTGTTCGCGCTTCGGCGCGATCCGGCTGGGCGATGATGACAGCCGCCCCGAATTCGGCAATTTCTCGTGGTTCGCGATGCTGTTCTCGGCCTCCGTCTCGATCGGGATCATGTTCTTCGGTGTGGCCGAGCCGTTGTTCTATTTCGACAATACCGCCGCTTGGGGCTATCCCAACAATCCCTTTGCCGAGGCCGAGGGCCATCACGCCATGACGCTGGAGCGTGCGCTTGATGCAGTCCGCGTGACCAATTTCCACTGGGGGCTGCATGGCTGGGCGATCTACACGCTGACCGGTCTGGCGCTTGGCTATTTTGCCTATCGTAAGAAGCTGCCGCTGACCTTCCGCTCGGCGCTCTATCCGTTGCTGGGCCAGCGGATCTACGGGCCTTTGGGCCATGCGGTGGACCTGCTGGCGGTGTTTGGCACCGTCTTCGGCATCGCCACCTCGCTGGGGTTGGGGGCCACCCAGATGGTGCAGGGGCTGAACGTGCTGTTTGGCACCTCGACCGGAACCGGCATGCAGATCACGCTGGTGCTGCTGATCTCGGCGGTGGCCACGCTGAGCGCGGTGTCCGGCCTTGGTCGCGGCGTGCGGATCCTGTCGGAGTGGAATATCCTGCTTACTCTGCTGCTGGTGGCGTTTTTCTTCCTTGTCGGCCCCTCGGGCTGGCTGACGGATTTCCTGCTGAATTCGGTCGGGCAATATGTCACCCATTTCATTCCGATGGGATTCTGGACCGCCTCCGAGCCGGGCAATGTCAAATGGCAGGGCGGCTGGACGATCTTCTACTGGGGATGGTGGCTGAGCTGGGCGCCCTTTGTTGGCATGTTCATCGCGCGGATCTCCTATGGCCGCACGATCCGTCAGTTCATGTGTGGCGCGATGCTGGTGCCGACCTTTATCGCGTTTCTCTGGATCGTGATCTTCGGAGGCAACGCGCTCTATCAAGAGCTGACCGCACCGAATGGGGTGGGAACGGCGGGCCTTCTGGAGATGGTCAACAACTGGAATCTCGGCGGCACGCTTTACGCCACGATTGACGGTCTTGCGGGCAATGGCCCCTTGGCATGGGGCGTTTCGGCGCTGGCGACCTTCCTGCTGGCGACATGGTTCATTACCAGCGCCGATAGCGGCACGCTTGTGGTGACCACAATCCTGTCGATGGGCAATCCGCATCCGCCGACCCGCCACCGGATCATCTGGGGCGCGGCGCAGGGCGTGGTTGCGGCGGCCCTTCTGGCGGCAGGCGGCCTTTCGGCGTTGCAGACAGCCGCGATTGCCGCAGCCCTGCCGATCTCGGTGCTGGTGCTGTTGATGGCATTCGGGTTGCTGCGTTCGTTGCATCAGGACCCGAGCGCCCTGCCCGCGCCGCAGGGGGAGGCACCGGATGGGACGGTCTATAATGCCGACCTGAAGGCCTGACCGGAGATCGGCCGGAAACAGACCGGCAGCGCGGACCCTCCCGCGCTGCCGGTGACCTTATTTCGGGCTGGGGAGACGCAGGGTTCCAGCCAGCGCCTCGACCACCTCCGGCCCGATCATATCGGGATGGTGACAGTCGAACTCCATCCGCTCCAGCGTCTGGCAATAGCTGTCCCACAATCCGGCATGATGGCCTTGCGGATCGCCCCCCTGCCCCTGCGCGCCCCCCTGCCCGATCTGGTCCCGTAGCGCCGCCAGATGCAGCGTCGGGCAATGGACCTGCGGTTCGTGATGGTCGCGCACCAAGCGGTTGGTCGCCCGCACCGAGCGCATCACCCCCGCCAGAATGGCGGCGGGAAGCTGGGCCAGCGGGTGCTGACGGGCGGCAAGGAAGCCGGTGACCTCGGCGACCGTTTCCAGATGCCGGTGCGCTTCGGGGTCGAAGCCCGCAATGGCCAGAATGGCCCGCAGGGCGGTACCGTCATCGGGTTCGGGCTGATCGCGCCAGCAGGCCGAGGGATAGGCATCCATCAGCACCAGCCGTGCCAGCGGCCACCCCCGTCTCTCGGCTTCGGCGGCCATCGCATGCGCAATGATGCCGCCCAAAGACCAGCCCAGCAGATAGACCTTGCCCTCGCGCGGCCACAAAGCGGCGATTTCGTCAAGATAGCTGCGGGCCAGCGCGTTCAGATCGCCTTGCAGCGGGCCGCCGTGTTCCAATAGCGGCGATTGCAGCCCGTAGACCGTGGCTTCGGGCAGGCTTTGCGCCAGCCTGCGATAACACCATGCCAGACCGCCCGCAGGGTGGATGGCAAAAATGACAGGCCCCGTTGGCGCGCCCTTTTGCAAGCGCAAGACAGGTTTCGTGCCGTGATCTTGCGGCGCGGCGCTCCGGTTTGCGCCCTGATCCAGCACCTCTGCCAGATCGGCCAGAACCGGATGCTCGAGCAACACCCCCAGCCCCGGATCGCGACCGGTTTCCTCTTCGATGCGCAAAGACAGCCGGACCGCCCTGAGCGACTCCCCGCCCGCAAGGAAGAAATCCGTTTTGCGGTCGACCGGCTCGGGCAGCCCCAGAATTTCCGCATACAGCCGCGAGAGCAGGGTTTCGGTGCCTGCGCGGGGCAGTGCCTTGGTCTCGCCTGCCGTCGTCTGCGGTGCGGGAAGGGCCTTGCGGTCCAGCTTGCCACTGCTGTTCAGCGGCAGCGCGGGCAAGGTCAGGATATGGGCCGGTTGCATCATGGCAGGCAGCGCCGTCTCGAAGGCCTTGCGGATATCGGCCGCCGAGGCATCCTCGCGCGGGACCACATAGGCCAGCAGGCGCGCCTGCCCCGTTGCATCCTGATCGACGATCATCGCCACCTGTTTCAGACAGGGCGCCTGCGCCATGCGGGCCTCGATTTCGGCGGGTTCGATGCGCACCCCACGGATCTTGATCTGATGGTCGACCCGACCGGCAAAGGTCAGGCTGCCCTGCGCATCGGCGGTGACCAGATCGCCGGTATCATACATGATCGCCGTTCCGGTCGCGGTTTTCGGTGAAAACGGTGCGGCGGGGAACGGGTTGGGCACGAAACGCTCTTTGGTCAGATCGGGGCGGCCCAGATAGCCACGGGCAAGCTGCCCCCCCGCCAGATAGAGCCGCCCTGCCAGCCCGTCGGGCACGGGGCGCTGACAATGGTCAAGCACATAGCAGCCGGTGTTCCAGACCGGATGACCGATCGGGATCTGCGGGCCGTTTTGTGCCGGATCTGCCGGTGCATAGGTGACATCCACAGCCGCTTCTGTCGGGCCATACAGATTGTGCAGCGCCCCCGAGATACGCTGTGCGAACAGGCGGGCCAGACGTGTGGGCAGCGCCTCGCCGCTGGCAAAGACCCGCGCGATTGTCAGCCCTTCAGAGGCAGGGGCCGCCAGAAACAGCTCCAGCATGGAGGGCACGAAATGCAGGGTGGTGATCTTTTCGCGGCGGATGATCCCCGCCAGCGCCACAGGATCGCGATGCGCGCCGGGCGGGGCGACCACAAGGCTGGCCCCGCAGAGGAAGGGCAGGAAAAACTCCCAGACCGAGACATCGAAGGTTGCGGGAGTTTTCTGCAGGATCCGGTCTGCGGGTCCGAAACCATAGGTCTCGCGCATCCATAGCAGGCGGTTCACGATGGCACGGTGCTCGATCATCACACCTTTCGGTGCGCCGGTCGAGCCAGAGGTGAACAGCACATAGGCCAGATCGTCGGGGCCGGCAGGGCGCGGTGTGGTGCCTTTGCCGGGGCCGCCTGTCGTGGTCGGAGAGACGTGCTGCCAATCGACTTGTGACCAGTCGATCTGTGGCCAGTCGATCTGTGGACAGTCGCCGCAGGGGTAGCCGTCCTGCGCGATCACCGCCAGAGGCGCGACCTGTGCCAGAATACCGGCGCTGCGCGCGCTTTGGTCCTCGGGGTCGAGCGGTACATAGGCCGCCCCCGCGCGGATCACCGCCAGCAATGCCACGACCAGTTCGACCGAGCGCGGCAGGGCCACGGCGATGATCTGGCCCGGTCCGGCCCCGAGAGCGGCCAGATGCTGCGCCAGAGCCTCGGTGCGGGCATCAAGCTGGCGATAGCTCACCGCCTGATCACCGAAGCGCAGCGCGCAGGCGTCGGGGCTTCGGGCGATCTGCGTGGCGATGAGGTCCCAAAGCGTGGTCTCGGGCAGGGGATGGGCGGTTTGGTTGCGCGCGACCAGATGGGCCTGCGTTTCCTCTGCGGTCAGGGTCGGGACAAGGCGCAACTGCGGCGCAAGGGCGGCACGGGCCAGAAAACAGCCCAGACGCCGTGTCATCGTTTCGGTCTCTTCGGCGCTGTAGCGGGCATCATTGGCATCGATCTGCAGCAAAAGCCCTGTTTCGGGCGTGCCACGATAGCAGATGGTCAGGTCCTCGACCGAGCCCGCCGACAGGATCTGTAGCTGGCTTGTGCAACCGGAGAATGTCGGGCAGGCCTCGAAGGGCAGGATATTGATCAGCGGCCCCCAGAGCCTGCGCCCTGCCCCGATGCGCCCTGCCTCACGGGCCAGCAATTCGCCGCGATAACGGGGGTTGCGGCGCATTTCCGCCAGAGACCGGCCCACCTCCTGCAGCCAGTCCCCCAGCGGTGCGTCTTCCTGCACGCGCAGGGCAAGCGGCAGGACATTGACCTGTGTCGAGGGCACGCGGGCCAGCTTGCCCATACGGTTCTGCAATGGCAGACCGATCACCACCTCGTCGCTTTCCCCGCGTGAGACCAAGGGCAGATGGCGCCCCAGCCATGCGCCGGCCAGCCCGACCAGAACATCGGTCCAATGCACCCCCGCAATATGCGCGAGCTGCGCCAGATCGGCACAAAGCTCGGCGGAAAGCGGCAGTTCGTGGCGGTGGAACCATGTGCCGTCGCCCTGCCCGCCACGGGCGGCGATGTCTTCGACCTCGGGCAGAAGGCGGATTTTCTCCTGCCAGAACCGGTGCTGGCTCGCGCGGGCGGGGGAGGCGCGGAAGCGCGCATCTTCCTCGAAGGCGCGTGCAAGTGGCGGCAGCGGCGTGCCTGCGGGCTGCCCTGTGATACGGGCGTTGTAAAGCTGCGCCAGACGCTGGGTGATCTCCACCATCGCGCGGCCATCGGCGGCCAGATGGTGGATGCGCTCGGTCAGGATGTGGTGCTGGGGGGCGATCTGCCAGAGGGTGAAACTTGCCAGCGGATCGTGTGCCAGATCCAGCGGGCGGCGGGCCTCGGCCAGAAGGCGCGTCCGGAGGTCCGCTTCGGAGGGGGGCGTGTCGAAGGTGATGTGCTGCAGGCGTGGCGCAAAGGCCGGATCCAGCGATTGCTCGGGTTGTCCCGCGACCTGCCGGAACCGCAGCGACAGGCAGTGCGCCTCCTGCCCCAGTTCGGCCAGCGCCGCCTCAAGCTGGGCGCGATCCAGCGGCCCGTGCAGATGCAGCGCCTGCCCTGTCATGAAGGCGGGGTTATGCGGCATACGCGCTTGCGCATACCAGATCCCCTCCTGCGCCTCTGTCAGCGGCGACCAGAGCTGGACACCGCTATCCTGCGACAGATGGTCTTTCATGGCGCCGCCTCGACGATGGCCCAGAACTCGTTCAGGGTCTCGCATTCATACAGCCGCTCGACGGGCAGATCGGGCTGGGTTTCCTGCCAGAGCAGAAGCAGCCGCATCAGGGCGATGGAATCAAGCCCGAGATCGCCCAGATGGCCCTCGGGGTCGATCTCGTTGGCCGGCAGATCCAGAACACCGGCCAGATCATCCAGCATTTGGGCAAAGGTCAGGGTGTCGCGCATGATCAGGCCTCCTGTGCCGCAGCTTCTTCGGCCAGAACACTGGCGCGCAGGCTCTCGCGCAGCTGGCGGCGGCTGATCTTGCCGACGGCGGTGGTGGCAAACCCTGTCACCATGCGGATTTCGTCGGGGATCTTGAAGGCCGCCACATCGCGCGCGCGCAGATGGGCGCGCAGCGCGCTGGCATCGGTGCTCTGACCCTCTTTCGGCTGGATGAAGGCGCAGGCCCGTTCGCCCAGACGCGCATCGGGGATCGATACCACCACCGCGTCGAAGACCGCAGGATGGCTGAGCAGCAGATCCTCGACCTCTTCCGCCGAGATCTTCTCGCCATTGCGGTTGATCTGGTCATTGCTGCGGCCCTGCACCACCAGATGCCCCGACGGTAGACGGATCACCATATCGCCGGTGCGGTAGAACCCATCTTCGGTGAAGCTGCGCGCATTGGCGGACGGGTCGTCGTGATAGGCGCTGATCGTATAGGGGCCGCGGGTCAGCAGGTTGCCCGGCTGGCCGTCGGGAACCGGATGACCGGCATCGTCCAGCACCAGAACCTCGTCATCGGGGCAGATCGGGCGGCCCTGAGTGCCGATGACCAGCGCGTCACTGTCTTCGGCGCGGGTATAGCAGACCAGACCCTCGGCCATGCCGAAAACCTGTTGCAGGCGACAGCCCAGAACGGGGGTCACGCGGCGCGCGGCCTCGGGCAGGAATTTCGCCCCGCCCACCTGCAGGATTTGCAGGCTGGAGAGATCGGGCTGCAATTTTTCCGCAGCGTCCAGCCACAGCAGGGCCAGCGGCGGCACGAGGCCGGTGATGGTGACGTTTTCCCGCGCGATCAGCCCGAAGGCGATCTGTGGCAGCGGTGTCGGGCAAAGCACCACCCGCCCGCCGGCATAGAAGGTCCCGAAGGTGCCCGGCGAGGACATGGTGAAGTTATGCGCATTGGGCAGCACGGCCAGATAGACGCTGTTCTCGTCCATCCCGCAAAGCGCGTTACTGCCGCGCAGGGAGTAGATGTAATCGTCATGGGTGCGGGGAATGAGCTTGGGCAGGCCCGTCGAGCCGCCCGAGATCTGCAGGAAGGCCACCGATTGCGGATCGGGGTCGACGGGAAGGCAGGCGGGATCGCCCTGAATATCCTCAAGCGTCAATGTGCCCTCGGGGGCGGTGCCGGAAATGATGACATGGTCCAGCCCGTCAAGCTCGGCCTGCACCTCCAGCGCCAGCTGGGCATGGTCGAAACGGTCGATCTTGTCCTGAACCACGATCGCGCGGGCCTGTGATTTTCCGGCCAGATGCTGCACTTCCGCGCGACGATGCGCGGGCAGCGCGTAAACCGGCACCAGCCCTGCGGCAAAGGCACCGAACACGGCTTGGAAAAATTCGGGCACATTCCCCATCTGGATCAGGATACGCTCGCCCGGTTGCAACCCCAGTGCCACAAGCCCCGCCCCGAAGCGCAGCGCGCGCGTGTGCAGTTCGGCATAGCTCCAGTTTTGGGTGCCGGAGGTCAGGCAGATGCGGTCGGGATGGGCCGCGGCGCGCTGGCGCAGCAAGGCCGGGAAGGTTTCTCCGCGCCAATAGCCCTTTTCGCGATAGCTGCGGGCACGGTCGGCGGGCCAGATCTGGGTCGGGTTGGACATGTCACTCTCCGATAAACAGAGGGGCCGCGCAATCCGCAGAGGGCTGCGCGGCACAATGTTTTGCTTTGGGGGTTATTTTGCGCTGATGCGGGTCAGACGGTTCGCGGTGGGATCATCCTCGCCACCCGATTTGTTGACGACATAGACATTGCCCGCGCCGTCCTGCGTCAGATGGTTCGGCGTCGAGCCGACATCCAGATTGGCCAGCAGCTCGCCCTCGGGAGAGATCACCGCCACCGCATGCGCGCCGCGCAGGGCCACGAAGATATTGCCGCTTTTCGGCTCGACCACGGCATTCAGCGGGTTCGCGCCAACATTGACCTGTTTGATCAGCGCGCCGGTTTTTCCGTCAAGGATGGAGACCGCATCATTGCCCTGCGCAACGGTATAGACCCTGCTGCCATCGGCGCTGGCGGCCACACCGATCGTGCTGACCGAATGGGGCACTTTCCACGTGGCTTTGACGCTGTCATCTTTCAGGTCGATCACCGCAACCTCATTGCTGCCCAGCGACGAGACGAACAGCTCGTTCGCCTCGGGGGCAAGCGAGAGGCTGGCGGCTGCAAAACGCTGGCCGCGCTGCGAGGACGGGATTTCGATCACCGCCGGTTCCGCATCCAGATGCTTGGCATCGAAGACATAGATCTCGGGGGTGAAGGTCGCGCTGACATAGGCTTTGCCATTGGCCAGCAGAACATCCCGCGGGTGGTCGACGCTGTCTTCGGGGAACTGTTTGATCAGCGACAGGTCCTTGCTGTCATAGACGGCCACGGTGTTCTGGCGGCTGTTGGTCACCCAGACCTGATGGTCCTGCTCGTCCAGACCGATACCGTAAACCGCAAAGACACCGCCTTCACGATCCCCTTTCGAGGGGGCGGCCTGCGGCGTCACGCGGGTGGTGATTTCCATCGATTGCGGGTCGATCTTTGCCAGCTCGCTTTCCTTGACGGGCGGGCGGCCCACGGCGCCGGTCACATAGATCGCGTCCTTGCCAACCGCTACCTGATAGGGGTTGCGCACGATTTCAACGGATTTGAGCGCGTAATTCTCGCTGCCGCTGAAGGGAAGCTGTTTCGAGACTTTCAGATCGAAGACGGTGGCCGAAGGGGTGTCGCCGCCCAGTTCTGCCACCACAGGATAAAGCCCGGCCTTGGCGGTTGCGGGGATCTCGAGCTCGGCCTTCAGATTGCCTTTGTCATCGGCCGCAAAGCTGGCACCATTGCCCAGCACTTCACCTGCCTGACGCAGCGAGACCGGCTGATTGGGGGCAAGGCCCTGTGCCTCGATCTCGGCTTTGCTTCCGGCAAAGATCGGCGAACGGTTCGCGCCCTGCGCCGAGATGCGGCCCTCATACCCGCCGGGGGTCGTGAAGGGGTCGGCCAGTGCGATGCTGCTCCACACAAGAAGCAATGCCGTTGCGGCAGCCCCGACAGCCTGACCTTTGGCCGAGACCGGAGACCGGAGAAGAGAGTGTGTCATGTTGCGCCCTTTCAGGTGTGCAAGTTCTGATGGATGACCCTCTGGCTTCGGACTTCTCCGTGGCGTTTGTCGTCCCCGATGTCGGGGCGAACCGGGCCAGGGCGGCCCGTTTACGTCTCTGCTCCGGCATTTACCGGAGAAGAAACCTATTCTGCAACCCCCACTGTCTTATAGAGGGAGGCGACGAAGCTCTGGCCGTGGCTGAGGCCCGGAAACTGGGTGAATTGGCCGGGGATACCGGCGGCGCGTGCGGTGCTCACAAGATCTTCCAGCGCATGTTCGGGCAAGGCCCCGCGCATTTTCACGAAAGCTTCCGTCTGTTTCGTGCCCGGATCGGTGGCCTTGGCGCGTTCGGCGCTGCCGATATGGATGTCGAGCGGGCGGCGCGACCAGCGGCCCGCGCGCATCTGTGCCTCGAAGGCGGGGCCGATGCGCGCCTCGTCCCACCACAGGGCGGGGCTGGCCGAGGTGAAGGCCACGAAGGGGCTGTCGGGCTGGCTTGCGGCGTAAAGGACGAAAAGCCCGCCATAGCTATGGCCCCATAATGTGCGCTCCTGCGGGTCGACAGGCGCGAAGCTTTCGGCGCGCGGGATGATCTGTGTGCCCAGCAAATGCAGGAAACTGTCGGCATGCCCCGCCGAGGTGCCGGTGCGCGGGTCCTTGATGGCAAGGCCTTTCGGGTCCGGCGGCGTGTAGTCGCGGGCGCGGGCCGCCGTCGCGAAACGCTGCGGGGTCTGATAGCCCACCGTGACAATGATCCGCTGTGCGGCCTGCGGGATTTTGGCCAGAATCTCGTCGGTCAGCCGTTCCATCACGGCCTGCCCATCCAGCATGTAAAGGATCGGCCAGCCCTTGGCCGGTGCCGGCCCTTTCGGCACCAGCACGCCGATTCGGTAATCCGGATTGGCCGCCCCTTCCTCGGGGGCGGGTGCGGCGGGCGCTGGCAAGGTGAAGCTGTAGACATCGCGGACTGCCGATCCGGTATCCAGTTGCGACGGGGGCAGCGGCTTGGTCGAGGGCTGCGCGCGTAGCGGAACGGCAAGGGCCAGAGTGAGAATGCTGCCCATGACCATCTCCCGACGATACATCATTCGTTGATCTCCTGTTCCAGCACCGTCAGAAGCGGCGCTTTCTGTCGCCATGCGGCATACCAGCGATCGACCGCCGCGCCAAACCAGTCGCGATCAACATTTCGAACATCCACCCCTGCCTGCCGGAGTTCGGCCAGATTGTCGGCATCGATCCGGGCATAGGCGGCATTCATCTGGGCCAGTTCGCGCTCCATGATTGCGGTGATTCGGGTCTGGTCTTCGGGCGAGATCTTGGCCCAGCTGCGCTGCGAGGCGACGGCAAGCATCGGGAAGATCATATGGTTGGAATTCAGCACAACCTTGGCATTACGCCAGTATCCGGCGGTCCATGTGCCTTCATGGTCGATCTGCATGCCATCGATCTGGCCATTGGCGAAGGCGTCATAAAGCGCGGGCAGCGGCATCGGTGTCGGGGCGGCACCGAGTTCTGACCAGAACGCCATCTCGGGGGCCAGTGGCACGGTACGGATGCGTTTGCCCCGCAGATCGTCACGGGTCTCGATGGGGCCGGACATCACGATCTGGCGCATTCCCGCCATGCCCCAGCCCAAGCCCTTCAGGCCGAAGCCATCCAGCCGGTCCAGAAGCGTATGCGCCACACCGCCTTGCAGGATCTGGGCGGCCTCCTGCGTGTTGCTGACCAGATATGGGGCGTAGAACACGCCATAATCGGGATCGCGATTGGCGAATTCGCCACCGGTCAGAAAGGCGAAATCCACCGCTCCGGTCTGCACCTGCTGCAAGATCCGCGCCTCGTTGCCCAGCTGGCCCGAGGGCATGACCATGATCTGCACGCGCCCTTCGGTGCCTTGCGCGATTTCTTGGCTGATCTCTTGCGCGGTTTTGGTCCATTGATGGGTGGGCGGGGTGATCAGCCCCAGACGGAAAGGCTGGGCGCAAACGGCCAGCGGGATTGAAAGGGCAATGGCGGCCAGAGCGAGACTGCGGAACATGGAAAGGGGTCTCCGTGGTGGGTCACTGGAAAAACGAGGGAATGGCCAGCGCGAAGCGCGGCCAGAGGGTCAGCAGCGCCAGCACCGCCAGCGCGGCGGCCAGAAACGGGCGTAGCACGCGGATCAGCGCGGCGGTGGGCAGGTTGTTTTGCAACGCGGCCGTATACAGCCCGACCCCGACCGGCGGCGTCATCAGGCCGATGGTCAGGTTGAAACAGGCCACCAGACCGAAATGTATGGCGTCGATATGGTAATGGTCCACCGCGACAGGCAGCAGCACCGGCACTGTCAGGATCAATGCGGGAAGCGGATCGCAGATCATTCCCAACCCCAGCAGCAGCAGGTTGACCAGCAGCAGGAAGACCAGCGGATTGTCGGACAGGGTCCACAGGAAGTGTGCCACCAGCGCGGGCAGGTTCTCGAAGGCGATGATCCATGCATAAAGGCTGGCCGCCGCGATCAGAAACAGGATCGCGCCGCTCATTTTGGCGCTGACCAGAAGCGCCTGCCAGATCCGCCCGAATGTAAGCGTGCGGTACAGCGCGGCCCCGACCAGAAGGGTCAGCGCGATGGCGGCGACGCCGGCCTCGACCGGTGTGGCAAAGCCCAGCATGATCGCCGCGATCATCCCCGCCGGAATCACGATGGCGGGTAAGGCCTCCAGCAGGGCCTCGCGAAACCCCGCCCTAGCCGCCGAGGGCGCAGGGGCTGCGGCAACCGGAGGCGTCGGAAACGCGCCGCGCCGCGCCATGCGGTCGATCACAAGCGCAAAGACCGCCGCCAGCAGAACTCCGGGCGCGATCCCTGCCAGAAACAGGTCGCCCACGGGGACCTGCGCGATCACGCCGTAAACGATCAGCAGCATGGAGGGCGGGATGATCGGGGCCAGCAGCGCCCCTGCTGCCGTCAGGCCCGTGGCCACATCGCGGGGATAGCCTGCCCGTTCCATTTGCGGGACCGCTAGGCGCGACATCAGCGTGATCTGCGCCGCCGTAGAGCCCAACACCGCCGCCAGAAGCGCATTGGCAATCAGGCTGGCCTGTGCCAACCCGCCACGCAGCCCGCGTGTCAATAGCGAGGCCAGCGCATAAAGGCGCGCCGCCGCTCCGCTGGCATTCAGCAACTCCCCCAGAAAGATGAAGACCGGCAGGGCCAGCAGGCCATAGTTTTCCATGCCCTGAAAGAATTGCTGCGGCAGGCTGAGCAGCAACACCCCATTGCCCGCCAGCAGGATTTGCGCCACGGCCCCCGCAATCATGGCAAAAGCCACCGGAAGCCCCAGCAGCAACAGAACGATGAAAATGGCAAGGCTCAGCATGGGGCCGCTCTTTGTACGGGGGCCACCAGACGGATCAGCGCGTGGTAAAGCGCGCCCAGACTGGCCGGAACCAGCGGCAGCCAGATCCAGATTTTCAGGATGCCCAGTGTCATCACCGGTTCGGTATAGGTGTAATTTCCGGTCGTCATGGCCAGTTGCATGGCCCCGCCTGCCCCGATCAGGCCAAGCGGATCAAGCCAGAGCCACAGCGTCAGCACGAAACCCGCCAGCATCACCGCGCAGACCGCATCGATCAGGCGTATCAGGAAATGCGGCAGATGCGGCAGCAGAAGGTCGACCCGCATATGCCCGCCCTGCGCCAGATTGGCCGAGATCGAGAAAAGCGCCCCCCAGACCATCAGGCTGATGGCCAGATCATCGCTGAAAACGAAGGGATGGCCAAGGCTTCGGGCCACTGTTCCCGCGCCCATCATCAGCACCACAGCTGCAAGGCAGGCCGCACTCAGAGCCATTTCGGCCTTTGCCAGAAGCGGATCGAACCGCAGCAGCGTATCGCGTAGTTTCAGCAAGATCATTGGTTTGGTCGTGGTTGGGGGACGGGATGCGGAAGGCAGACACAGCCCGCCTTCCGCCTGTCCGGATCAGAAGGTTTTTGTCAGGCCCACATAGAAGGCGCGGCCTGCCTCGTTATAGGTGTTGGCCCCGTCGCCCGAACGCAGGATCGACTTGTCGAAGACGTTGGTCACGCCGCCCGACACATTCGCGCCGTTCTCGAATTCGTAGCTCAGCCCGAGATTGACGATGGTATAGGAACCCAGATCGGTCGTATCGCTGGCCTCGTAGCCCGTCACGCCCGAATAGCTGGTGGCTTTCGTTTTGCCGTAATGGGTCAGCGAGGGGGTCACGGTAAAGCGGTCGGTCACAGCCCAGTTCAGCGATGCGTTGATCGTGTATTTCGGCACCAGCGACAGCGGCACCTCGATATCGATGGCATCATAGCTGGTGCCGCTGGTGGTGGTGCCACCGTCGATATGCAGCTTCTGCTTCGACGAGATCATATAGGTGCCGTTGACCGACAGCGACAGGTTCTGCGCCAGCGGTGCCGCGAAGCTGCCTTCAAGGCCGGAGACTTCCGCATCGGGAATATTGGTCCATTGATACAGGCGTGCATCCGTCCACGCACCATTACGATAGATGCTGACGGTGCCCACCTGATCCGTGCCCGCCTGAATCTTGTCTTTGTAGAAGTTGTGGAAATAGGTCAGCGTGCCGTTGATCTGGTTGGCCCCGCTATAGGCGACGCCGATCTCGGTATTGATCGAATGTTCCGGGTCCAGATCCGAATTGCCGATCACATAGCACGGGCCGTTCCGGTAATAGGGATAGGGGCAGCCGTTGCCGCTGGTGGAATAGACATAGCTATCCGACAACTGGTAGAGCGTCGGGGATTTGAACGCCCGCGCCACGCCACCTTTCAGGGTCCATTCGGAGGACAGCGCATAGGATGCGTTCAGCCCGCCCGAGATATTGATCCCGAACGTATCGGCATAATCCACCCGCAGACCGGGGGTCAGGGTCAGGGCTTCGTTCCACTGGATATTGTCTTCCAGATAGAGGCCCAGTGTCGTCTGCTCGGTCACCGGATCGGCATTGGCGGTATCGATCGCGCCGTCCTCGGTGGTGAGGCTCGAGAAGGAGCTGTAATCGCTCAGGTCCAGCCGTTCCCAGCGCATCTCCGCCCCCAGCGTGATGGCGGACGGGCGGCCCAGAACGTAATGGTCGATATAGGCTTCGCTCTTGGCCGCGACCGCATCCAGAATGGCGGTATCCCATGTATCGGTTGCGTTGATCGTGCCTTCGCTGCTGCCTGCCGTGCCCTCGCTCAGGCGACGGTTCTTGGTGTGCTCGTACTGGAGGTAGTTCATGGTGCGACCCCAGTTGTAATCCCCGTGATGGGTCACACCGAAGGTGCTGCGCTCCATTGTATTGGTTTCGGCCCCCTCATCGGCCAGCGCGTCCACCGTGCTGTCACCGGTCGAGGTCACCCGCCCGCCCAATTGGGTATCACCGGCATATTCGTTGCTCTGGTGCGAATAGCCCAGATCGAAGTCGAATTTATCGGTATCGGTCGGTGCCCAGCTCAGACGCAGCGTGGCATCCTTGTTGACCACCCCTTCCATCCCCGCATCATAGCTGCAGGTTTCCTCGCCGGTGGTCGAGTCGGTCTCGCAGGTGCCGACGCTGGCATTGATGCTCGCATCATCGCCTTCGGATTTGTTGTAATTGCCGGAGAAACGGAATGACAGCGTATCCGAGATCCGCTTGGCCCAGAGCATGTTATAGCGCTGGGTCGCACCCTCGAGGCTGCTTTCGGGCATGTCATATTTGAAGCCGAGCTGGACCAGATCATGGTCGGGCTGCTTGGTGATGATGTTCACCACACCGCCCGCAGCCCCCGAGCCATAGCGCGCCGCTGCCGGTCCGCGAATGACTTCGATCCGTTCGATCATCTCTGCCGGAACCCAGTTGGTGTCACCGCGCGTGTCCCGCTCGCCCGAGCGGCCCATTTTGACCGAGGTCCGCGACAGCACCGGCTTGCCGTCGATGAGGATCAGCACGTTTTCCGGACCCATGCCACGGATGTCGATCTGGCGCTGGTTGCCGCGCTGTCCCGTCGAGGACGTGCCCGACATATTGACGCCCGGCATCTTGCGGATGATTTCCGCTACGTCATTGACCACGGGCTGCTTTTCCAGATCCTCGGCGGTGATGGTGGATGAACCCAACGCCTGTTTGATCTGCTCTTCAGCGGTCACGATGATTTCGTCGAGCTGGAGTACCTCGCTGGTATCCGTTGATTGCGCCAAAGCGGGGAGCGCCCCGCTTGTCAGGATGAGAGACATGGCCGCGCCACAGGCGAGGCGTGCGTGAAGTGTCATTCGGAAAGCCCTTCTGAGTTTGCAATTCGGCTGGCGAAGGGCTGGCCTGTGAGGAATGGCTCCTCCTCTGCACCGGTTGCTGCAAAAGAGAAGGCATGTGGCTGGGAAGGCGTAAAACAGCATCCTATGCATGACGAAATGCGCATAATCAGCTTGCTTTTCAGGGGGGTATGGAATGCTCCCCTTTGCCTCCATGATAGCAGGCCGGTTCCTTCCCGACAGGCGGGTCTGGTGGAACAGGCTGGAAAATCGCGGTGGCTGGGGTGGGGATTCGTTACCCCCATCTTGGCTCTCATGGCGCAGTAACGATTTATCACAGATTATTTCAAGTGCGTCAGCTCACAGGGTATCACGAAAATACGCACAATCTTTTGAAGGGCGCGTGTCTGCTGCCGGATGGCCCCAAACGGGCGATCTGTGGCCGGTTCTCGCCAGGTCAGGGCGGGGCCGTCGCGGGTTTTCCGCTGAAAATTCGTCTTATAATACCACGAAAACATGAGGTTATCCGGTTTTCCTCGCGCGCGGTTGTCGTGCTCCCGACCTCGCGCGAATATTGACTGATAATTTTTGTCGGGTTATCTGGGGCGAAACGGCACCCAACCTCCCGTCAGGCACCCGTTCACCCCCCGCTGCATCCTTGCAGCTTCAACCGGATGGATATGGCCTTGGAACATCAACGAATTGATATGAACGATGCGCTTCTTGCACAGGGGGTGCCGCTGGTGCTGGGCGATGTGACGGGGCAGATCGATACCGCGTGGCAAGGTACGATTGCGGCATTTGCAAAAAACGGGGTGCCGCAGTCCAAAGGGCGCTGTGCGGGCGTCTTTCCTTTCACCCCGACCGATCCCGGATGGCTTTATGCGCTGGCACCGGCAGAACGGCCGCCTGCCGTCACCGCAGAAGTTCTTTCCCCGCCGCAGGCACAGTCTGGCGCCTGGCAGTTTTCCCCCGCGCCCGAGGTTTACGGGGCTGCCGTCGAGCATGCGGTGGAACAGCTTCGCTCCTATGAGACACCGTTGCAAAAGGTGGTTCTGGCCCGCGCGCTTGATTATCGTACCGCCGCGCCTGTGGACCCGATGGCGGTCGCGCGCCGTCTCGGGCAGGACCCGCATGTGACCAGCTATGCCCTGCCCGTGCCGCAGATCCGCTCTGGCAAAACCGCCGATGCGCAAGGCGATATGCGCTGGCTGGTCGGGGCCACTCCTGAATTGCTGCTGGATAAGAAAGGGGCGGCGGTCATGTCGCATCCGCTGGCAGGCTCAGCGCCCCGCAGCGCCGATCCGGTCGAAGACCGCGGCCGTGCCGAGGCTCTACTGGTCTCGACCAAGGATCTGGCCGAGCACCGCTATGTGGTCGAATATATTCACGATATTCTTGCCCCCTATTGCCACAACCTGACCACGCCCCAGACCCCTGCGTTGCAAAAGACGGCCAGCATGTGGCATCTTGGCACACGGATCAGCGGTGTGCTGCGCGATGCCGACCTGCCCTGTCTTGCCCTTCTGGGCAAGCTGCACCCGACCCCTGCAGTGGCAGGCACGCCGCTGCGTCCCGCGCTGGATCTGATCTCCAGACTGGAACCCGAGCCGCGCGGCTTCTACGCAGGGACGGTGGGCTGGCTTGAGAACGAGCGCGACGGCACATGGTATGTCACCTTGCGCTGCGCGATGATCGAGGGGTGCATGGCGCGTCTGCATGCGGGTGCGGGGATCGTACCCGACAGTACCGCCGCCGCCGAAATCGCTGAAACACAGGCCAAATTCATCGCGATGAGCGATGCGCTTGGCATTGACCTCACGCATTAAGGATTGACCTTATGAGCCTTCCGGGAATTCCCGATTACCCGCTTCCCCGCAGCTTGCCGCAGACCCGTGCGCCCTTCACGCTTGACCCTGCGCGGGCGGCCTTGCTGATCCATGATATGCAGGCCTATTTCTGCGCCGCCTATGGCGAGGGGGCATTGACGCGCCCGACCTCGGCGCTGTCGCAGGCGGTCGAGGCGATTGGCCGCCTTGCGCAGGCGGCGCGGCGCGCGGGCGTGCCGGTCTTCTACACCGCCCAGAAGGGCAACCAGTTCCGCCCCGACCGTGGCTTGCAGGCCGATCTCTGGGGGCCGGGTATGAAGGCACAGCCCGAACATGAAGAGATCATCGCCCCGCTGGCCCCGCAAGAGGGCGATATCACTCTGGTCAAGCACCGCTATAGCGCCTTCCAGAGATCCAACCTTGCGTCGCTGATGCGTGCGCGCGGTCGTGACCAGTTGCTGATCACCGGGATCTACGCGCATATCGGCTGTCTGGCGACGGCAACCGAGGCCTTCCAGCGCGATATCGAACCGTTCTTTGTGGCCGATGCTCTGGCCGATTTCTCCGAGGACTGGCATCGCCGCGCGCTGGACTGGGTGGCCGATTGCTCGGGCGTGCCGGTTCTGGCGCAGGATATGGTCGCGACGCTGGAGGGGCAGGCATGAAACTGACAGGGTTCGAGGGGGCGGTGGCTCTGGTCACCGGCGCGGCAGGCGGTATCGGTCTGGCCTTGGTGCGGGCTTTGTCGGAGGCTGGCACGCAGGTCGTGGCGACCGACCATCCCGATGTGATCGCACGCGCGCCGCAGATGACGGGTGTGACATGGCACGGGCTGGATGTCTGCGATGCGCAGGCGGTCGAGGCGCGGGTGCAGGCGACGATCCGCGATCTTGGCCCGATCCGCTTCGGGGTGCATGCCGCAGGTATTCTGGCCGAGGGCCCGCTTTTGAGCACCAGCGCCGCGCAGTGGCGGCGGGTGATCGAGGTCAATCTGGACGGGGCGTTCCATGTGACCACGGCATTGGGGCGGCATATGGTGGACAATGGCGGCGGGAGCCTTGTTGTGATCGGCTCGAATTCCGCCGATATTCCACGGCTCAATATGGGCAGCTACCCTGCCAGCAAGGCGGGATTGCATATGTTCGTGCGTTGCCTCGGGCTAGAGCTTGCGCCCGCCGGTGTGCGTTGCAACATCGTGGCACCGGGGTCGACGCTTACGCCGATGCAGACCGGCATGTGGGCGGGGCCGGACGGCGCGGAACGGGTGATTGCCGGAAATCTTGCGCTGCATAAAACCGGCATCCCCTTGGGCAAGCTGGCTGTGCCGGAAGATATTGCCGCCGCCGCGATGTTCCTGCTGTCCGATCAAGCGGGGCATGTGACAATGGCCGATCTTTATGTCGATGGCGGCGCGACCCTGAAGGCCTGAGGCAGATTTGAATCAACGGAGGGGAGGAGCGGCGGCGATCTCAGGGAGGAGGAGGAGATCGCCGCCTGTTTCCAAGGCTCAGGGAGGAGGAGAGAGCCTTCGAAATTCTGTGCAACCTTGGCCGCGTTGAATTAAATTTAGCCTATATGCTGCGATGCAGAAAGCGCTTTCTCTGCAGTGCTGATTTGTGCCTGACGCATGGCTGCTTAACGAAGCATGCGTCAAAAGTTAAATTCACCACGAATTGCGACCCTATCAGCCGAATTCACCCTATGGGACATGCGCGGCGGAGTGGGGATGCGCGGTTGGGGCAAGATGTCGGCCGCTTCCGCGCGAATCTGTTCTGCCAGCCGTCGCGCCCCCGCCATGCTTGGATGGGTGTCGTTGAAATAGAGCACCTCTCCCCCCATCACAAAAGGACATTCGCCACCGGCACACAGCCTCTTGCGCGGGTCGATCCGTATGATCCGGTCCGCCGTGACAAGCTGCTGCTCGATCTCCGCCCATGCGCGCAAACGGGCGCTATGGGCTTCGGGATCTGGAATGGCCGTGGCGGCAAGCCTGCCGAAGCGGAGCGCATTTCCGGCGCTTTGTGCCGGATCGCGATGCGGGTTGGGGATCTGGCCCAGCAGGATAACCCGTTTGCCCGCTTGCCGGAGCCGCGTCACCGTTTCGCGCAGGCCGTCTTGCAGAACCTGTGCCGGAAGTTCGGGATAGGCCTCGCGGTTCATCGCCAGCAGCACGGTCTCGACGGCCGGATCGCCGCTGATCGCCGTCAGCATCCGCTGGTTTGCGCGGGCGCATTGGGGACGTCTGGGCAGAACGGGGCCCAGAACCGGCGGGCAGGCAGAGGCCGTGATCTGCCGCAGGGGCTGGTTCCGGGCCAAGGCTGCGGCGAGTTCGGCCCCGTGGCTGTCTCCCCAGACCACAAGAGGTGGCGCGCCGCTGCCGCCCAGGCGGCAGGTCCGGGCATAGGGCTTTCTGTCGCGGTCATCCTGATGGCAGCTTTCCCGCCACGGGCTGATATCCTGTGCCGCATCATATAAGGCCAGCACCTGCGGCGCAAAGCGCTGCGGTATCCCCTGCCCGTGCCAGATCCCCCAAGCGGGCAGCATGATCAGGGCAAGCCCCGCCGCGCTCCAGCGCAGGATGGGGCTGTGGCCGGTGGGCAGGCGGGCGAAGGGCTGCTCGATATAACGCCAACTCAGCCATGCCAGTATGACCGAGACCCCCACGCAAAGCGCCATCAGCGCATCGGGCACCTCTCCGGCAAGACTGCGCAGAAACGCCATCAACGGCCAGTGCCAGAGATAGAGTGAATAGGAGATCCGGCCCAGAAAACCGGCCCCCAGCATCCCGCCGGCCAGCATCCCGCCGGTCTGTCGGGGCAAAGGAAAGCGCCCCACCCATAACAGGACCGCTGTAGCAAAGCTGGGCACGCCCGCCCGCAGGCCGGGAAAAGGCATATCGGGTGTCAGCCAGACCATGCATAGCCCCAGCGTGGCCAGCGCCAGCGGACGCAGAATGGGCCGGTCTTTTCGGGGGGCTGGCAGATAGGCGGCCAGAGCCCCGATCAGGAATTCGAAGCCACGGAACGGCAACAGGAAATAGGCCCCCGTCGGAGAATGCCGCAAGCCCCATTCGGACAGGATTACCCCGCCCATAATCCCCAGCAGGGTCAACGGCACCAATGCAGAGGGGCGCCATTTGATCACCATGAACAGCAGGAAGGGAAATAGCAGATAGAACTGTTCCTCGACCGAAAGCGACCATGTATGCAGCAGCGGTCGCAGTTCCGCCTGCTGGTCGAAATAGCCGCTGAACAGATAGAAATCGATATTCGAGGCAAAGAGCGCCGAAGACAAAGCGGTGCGGGCAAGCTCTTGATAGTTATCGGGACTGAGCAGAATGCCCCCCAGCCCCAGAGTGGCGGCAAGCATCACCAGAAGAGCAGGCAAAAGGCGTCTGGCGCGCTTGTGGTAGAAGGTCAGCAAAGAGACCTGCCCCGTGAGGCTGTCGCGTTGTAGATGGCCGCCAATCAGAAACCCCGAAATCGCGAAGAAGATATCGACGCCCACGAAGCCGCCCGGCAAAGCCTTCGGCCAGGCGTGAAACAGCACCACCGCCGCAACGGCAAGACCCCGCAGGCCTTGGATATCGGCGCGAAACCGGTTTTCAAGCATAGGTTACTCGTCACACAAAACGGGCCATAGCGGCCCTTGCGGTCAGAGTTAACCGATATCCTTTTAAGATTGCGTGAAACCCCGAAACGGGCGCGGCCTATGTGGCCAGGCCAGTCAGAACTTGTGCAGCCGTTCGATACGCGCCGCACGATAGTCTGTCATGCGGGCCAGAAAATCGGGATATTCCTGCGCGAAACGCTCGGCATATTCCGCACTACGGCACCCCAGAAGTTTGTGATGGGATGTGGGCGCGGGCTGCAGATCCACAGCCCCGACCCCGATATGATCGGCGATCGTCCTGAGGATCACGGTGTCGGGCTGACCGACGGTCTGCTCGTAGCTCAGGCATAGCGGCTTGATCCCGAAACGGGCCATATCGGCCTCGAGCCGGTCTTCCTCGACGCAATAGCGCGCCATCGCATGCAAAATTTCTAGCGGTTTATACTGGAAGGCGGCATCTGCGGCCATCTGGCTGGTCTGGTCGGCTGCGGTGGAATGGGCGACCTTGGTCTGGATCAGCTTCGACAGCGACAACGCCTGCGCCAGAAGGTTCTCGCGGATCAGCCAGATATACGAGGTGGGGGCCATCATCTCGATCAGCCGGTCCATCGATCCGAAGAGGTTCATCATATGCGCATAGGTGATCTCGACGCCATAGGTGCCGCGCGTATTGCGCCTGCGCAGCAGCATATCGACATAGGTTTCCAGCGTGTCGGCCTGATAGGCTTGGGCGATATTGGGCACAAAGCGGAAATTGAACGCCTCGTTCGGCTGGCCCAGAACGCGGGCACGTTCCAGCATCTCGCCCAGACGCGAGCTTCCCGAACGCGCGGTGAAAAACAGCATATAGCGTCGCTCTGGCAGCGGTGCGCGCAGGAATTTCGCACGCTTTTCCGCATCTACCGTGACATTGTCGAACAGATCCTCGCGCAGCGCCAGTTCCGAGGCCAGCGACTTTGCCATAAGCTCGGAAAACAGCCGCTCTCCGGGGCGTCCGGCACGGGCTTTGGACAGATAGAACCGCTGGGCAATATGCCGGAGAAACGACGTACCGAAAGATCCCAATGACATATAAACCTCGCAATACGGAAGACATCCTGCCGGATGCCTGAACTTGACTATGCACCTTGCAGTTTTTTGCCCCAAAAACAACAGGAAACCGGTCGCCATTCTGTGGCTTGGCGGGCCTGTCTATCCGTTATAGGGCCGCAGGTGCCAGAAGAAAGGGCATCCGGTGCCTGCGCGCCCGAATGCCCTTCCGCATCTCTGTACTGAACGTCCGTTCTGCTTATTTCAGCAGGCTTGCCAGATACTTGCCATAAGCCGTCTTTTTGAATGTCTCGGCATGTTCGGCCATTTTCGCATCGTCGATCCAGCCCTTTTCATAGGCGATCTCTTCGGGGCAGCCCGATTGCACCCCCTGACGGGTCGAGAGCGTGCGCACAAAATTGCCGGCGTCCAGAAGCGAGGCATGGGTGCCGGTATCAAGCCATGCATAGCCACGGCCCATCTGTTTCACGGTCAGCGTGCCATCCTTGAGATAGCTTTCCAGCAGCGTCACGATCTCCAACTCGCCCCGCGGCGAAGGCTTGACCTCGCGGGCGCGCTTGGGGGCATCGCCATCAAGGAAATAGAGGCCGGTAACTGCATAGTTCGACGGCGGCACCTCGGGCTTTTCGATGATTTCCTCGACTTTGCCTGCCGTATCGAATTTGACCACGCCATAGCGTTCGGGATCGGCCACGCGATAGCCGAAGACCGTCCCGCCCACACCCTGCGCGTCAGCGGCTTCCAGAAGCTGCGGCAGCCCGTGGCCGAAGAAGATGTTATCGCCCAGAACCATCGCCGAAGGCGCACCGTCAAGGAAATCCTCGGCCAGAATATAGGCCTGCGCCAGACCGTCGGGCGAGGGCTGGGTGATATAGGTCAGGCTGATGCCCCATTGGCTGCCATCGCCCAGAAGCCGCTTGAACTGCTCCTGATCCGCCGGAGTGGTGATGATCGCGATCTCGCGGATGCCGGTCAGCATCAGCACGGTCAGCGGATAATAGATCATCGGCTTGTCATAGATCGGCATCAGCTGCTTCGAGACAGCCATCGTCAGCGGATAGAGCCGCGTGCCCGAACCGCCGGCGAGGATAATACCTTTGCGCTGTTTTGTCATGAGAACTGTCCTTTAGAAATCTAGATATATTTCCGGCGATAGGCGCGGGTGACTTTGCGGCCTTTCACCATTGCATAAAGCGTGTGTTTTACGGGCGCGGGGCGGTAAAGCGTTGCAAATTCGAACCCGCCGATCGGATGTTGATAGCCAAAGCGCACATAGTCTTTGTGATAGAGCCGCGTGATGCGGGCCATATCCGCCTTGCTCGGTGCGATCCGGTCCTGCAGGATCGGGCATTCTGCCGATTTCTGCGCATGGGGCACCTGCCCTGCGACCCCGCCAAGATGGGTTTGCAACCAGTCCACAACAGGCTCCATACCCTCTTCAAGGCGGAACACTGTGGCTTCATGCGGCAGGAAATCCGACTGGGGGCGCAGATGGTTGTCCATCACATAGGGGTCGCGCCGGTAGGCGGCCTCCATCACCGCCAGCCAGACCGAAAAGCCGCGCTGTGTCAGGCGCTTCATATGGGGGAAGCTGCGCGCCTGAAACCGGTATTCCGATATCGCCCGTTGCAAAGGGTCACGTACCAGACCGAAAACAAGATCGGGCTTGGTGTCGAACAGGGTGCGGGCATCGGCCCAGACCAGATGCTGCTCCGAGCAGGGAAACTTGCGGGGGAGACCCGCCGCCTTACGCCCCAACCAGTCGGGATCGTAAAGCGAGAGCGGGCCATAATGCTGCTGCAGATAGTCCTCGACCGACGTGCCGCCGGTCTTGGGGACATGCGCGAAAAAGACAGAAGTGCTGTCAGTTTGCAGAAGCGGCATCAACCCCTCTCAGCGCGTGCAGAACCTCCGCCAGATCGGCCTTCCAGTCGGGGCGGGAAATCCCGAAAGCGTCAAACGTCGTGGCGCAATCCATCCGGCTATTGGCGGGGCGTTTGGCAGGCGTCGGGAAGGCCGTCGTGGGGATATCCTCGACCGCGGTCGCGCGCCCTGCCTGCGCGAAGATCTCGCGCGCGAAACCGGCCCAGCTTGTATCGGGCGCGCCCGAGAAATGGTAGATCCCCGCTTTCGACGGGTCTTCGGCAAGCTGGCTTGCGATGCGGACACAGGCCTTGGCAATCGCCCGCGCCGAGGTCGGGCCGCCGATCTGGTCGGCCACCACGGTCAGCTTGTCACGGGTTTCCGACAGGCGCAGCATCGTCTTCACGAAGTTATTGCCATGCGCGGAAAACACCCAAGAGGTGCGCAGCACGGCATAGGCCCCGCCCGCCAGCGCGATCCCCTGTTCGCCCTTCAGCTTGGTCCGGCCATAGGCCCCCAGAGGTGCGGTCATATCCGTGGGTTTGAACGGCGTCTCGCCCTGCCCGTCAAAGACATAATCCGTCGAGATATGGACAAAGGGAATGCCAAGATCGGCACAGGCCTGCGCCATAGCAGCGGGCGCGGCGCCATTGATCGCCTCGGCCAGATCCTCTTCGCTTTCAGCTTTATCCACCGCCGTATAGGCGGCCGCATTGATCACGGCCTCGGGCTTGGCCGCCATGATGGTTGCGGCGCAGGCTTCGGGGGTCGACAGATCCGCCTCGGCACGCGACAGAAACTGCGCCTCGGGCAAAAGCGATTTCAGCTCGGTCGCGACTTGGCCGGTGGAACCGAAAACGAGGATGCTCATGCCGTTTCCTTTTTTGCCTCGCCCGTGCCCAGACGGACACCCACGCCCGCCCGCGCTTGCAGCGGTTTCCACCAGGCCTCATTGGCCAGATACCAGTCCACGGTGCGTTCAAGCCCTTCCTCGACCGTCACCGACGGACGCCAGCCCAGCTCGTTGCGGATGCGGGTCGGATCAATCGCATAACGCGCATCATGGCCCGGGCGGTCGGTCACAAAGGTGATCTGATCAGCGTAAGACCCGCTGGCCTTCGGGCGCTTCTGGTCAAGGATCGCGCAGAGCGTCTTGACCAGTTCCAGATTGGTGCGCTCGTTCTCGCCGCCGATATTATAGCTGCGGCCCAGCTCGCCTTTTTCCACCACCAGCAGCAGCGCATCGGCATGGTCCTCGACATAGAGCCAGTCGCGGATATTGTCGCCCTTACCGTAGATCGGCAGGTCCTTACCGGCCAGAGCGTTCAGGATCACGACGGGGATCAGCTTCTCGGGGAAGTGGAAGGGCCCGTAGTTATTGGAGCAGTTGGTCAGCACCACCGGCAGGCCATAGGTCTCGTGCCATGCGCGCACCAGATGGTCCGAAGACGCTTTGGACGCCGAATAGGGCGAGCGCGGATCATAGGGCGTGTCTTCGGTGAACTTGACCGACGGATCATTGGGCAGCGAGCCGAAGACCTCATCAGTCGAGATATGATGGAAGCGGAAGGCCTCGGGCTTGCCCTGCGAGACCCAATAGCTGCGCGCAGCCTCCAGCATATTATAGGTGCCGGTAATATTGGTCTCGATGAAATCGCCCGGCCCGTCGATCGACCGGTCCACATGGGATTCGGCGGCCAGATGCATCACCGCATCGGGCTTATGCTTGGCGAAAACCGCATCCAGTGCGGCGCGATCACGGATATCGGCCTTCTCGAAGGCGTAATTCGGATGATCGGCCCACTCGGCCACATTCTCGAGGCAGGCCGCATAGGTCAGCGCATCGACATTCACCACCGAGTGGCCCCGCGCCATCGCCAGACGCACAACAGCCGAACCGATAAATCCGGCCCCGCCGGTGACAAGAAGTTTCATAGGATCAGGCCTCGAAGGTGAAAGGGGTGTCGAATGCGGAAAGCGGCTGCGCCTTCTCGTCTTTTTCGGAAATGATCGGGGTAATATCGGCAATCGGCCAGTCGATGCCACAGCTGTCCCATTTCACCGCGCCATCGCATTCGGGGGCGTAATGGTCGGTGCATTTATAGCAGATCTCGGCATCATCCGTCAGCGTCATGAACCCATGCAGGAAGCCCGCCGGAATCCATAGCTGCTTGCCGTTCTCGAAGGACAGCTCATAGCCCACCCATTGACCATAGGTCGGGCTGCCCTTGCGCACATCCACCGCCACATCAAAGATCGACCCGCGGCCACAGCGCACCAGTTTGCCCTGCGCATGCGGCGGCGACTGGAAGTGCAGCCCGCGCACCGTACCCTTCTCGCGCGAGAGCGAGTGGTTGTCCTGCACGAATTCCGGCAGGTTCACCCCTTCGGCTTCAAGCTTCTTCTTGTTCCAGCTTTCAGAGAAAAAACCGCGATGGTCACCAAAACGCGGGGGCGTAATGAGGATAACGCCCGGAAGGGAGGTGTGTTCAATCATAGACCCTTAGCCCACATGTTCTTTATTTTGCGCCAGCTTCGGCTTTCCAACGGCCCAAGACAAGGCCATCCGGCGGTAAAAACCGATTTTCTCGCCAGTTGACAGCATTTTTCTGCTTATCCGTCACGTCAAAATGCCCGAAGGTCCGGCCCGAAAAACGGAATTAGTGCGGGGGGTTGGCCTGTCGAGGAAAATATCCATGCACGTCATGATTGAATTTTGCGCAAAAGATAACCCCCGCCAATCGGCGGGGGTTTGCAGCCGGATCGGGCCGGATGCGGATCAGAAGGTCTTGGTCAGCGAGACGTTGAAGGTGCGCGGTTCGCCGCGGAAGTTAAACACCGTGGTGCTGCCCACGCGCGAATAATATTCTTTGTCAAAGAGGTTATCGACGCCCATGCGCAAAGTCAGGTCATCATTGAAGGTTTTGACCGCCATCAGATCGACCACCCCGTAACCCGGTGCCTCGATCCCCTTGGAGGAGAAACCGCTCATCATGGTCAGGCGGCCCCCGAGGCTCCAATCGGCCATCACGCCGTCCTTGAAGTCATACATGGCCTGAAGCTTGAACATGTGCTTGGGCGTATAGGTCGAGAAATCCTCGCCCTTCGAGCTGCCGTTGAGATATTCGGTCTCGGTATAGGTATAGCCTGCCGAGAGGTGCAGATTTTCGCGCAACTCGCCCGACACCGTCAGCTCGACGCCTTTGGATTCGACCTCTTCCTCGGCTTTGTAGTAATCGGTGCCGGTGATCGCGACAGGACGGTTCGCCTCGCGCAGGTTGAAATAGGCCGCCGTGACATCCAGACCATAGGCAAGCCGCGCCTTGACGCCCAGCTCGTATTGGCGCCCCTCGACGGGATCAAGCAGATCGCCATCCGTGTCCCGCGACGATTGCGGAATGAAGATCTCGGAATAGCTGGCATAGAGCGAGGCATCGGGCGTCAGCTCGTAGGTGGCACCGGCAAACGGTGTCACATGGGCATCGACGTTATAATCGGCCGTCGAGACCGCGCCGCTGGACAGCGTCGTGGTGTCGACCGTGCCGTCATACCAGCTCAGGCGCGCGCCACCGATCACGGTCAGCTTGTCCATCGGCTTGAGCCGTAGCTGCGAATAGAGCCCCGTGGAGGTGGTCTCCGAGTCCGCGCGGGTCGAATAGCTATAGCTCGGCTTGGCCACCGACGCGCCATCGAAATCGTTTAGGTTCCAGCTGCCCGAGATCGATCCGCGGGCGGTGTAGGTGGTGCTTGTGACCTTCTGCCAATCGGCCCCGACAATCGCGTTGCCTTCCATCTGGCCCAGCTGGAAGGGCAGATCCGCATGGATGTCCAGCGCGAGGCTGTCCTGACTGAAATCGCGGCCCAGATAGGCGATCGAAGAGATGTTGTTATCGGCATCGGCGGTCGATCCGGCATAGCCGTAGAGGAAATTGGCATCCTGCCACGATTTGCGCATCGAGAATTTGATGCGCCCGCCATTATCGAGGAAATGCTCGCCCGCCACCACGGCATCGGTGGTTTCGTTGTCGAAATCGTTCCAGTCGGGCATCACGCCCGCCTCGACATCCGTCCAGATCAGCGAGCCATCCGCATAGGTGGGCAGACCGTTGAACGGCGCGATATCGCGCTCCATATGGCTGAGCGAGAAAGTCAGTTTGGTATTCGGGTCCACATCCCACGCGACGGTGCCGTAATAGGACTGCACCCCGTTCGAGCCACCGTCGATAAACGTATCGCCATCGCCATAGGCGGCCACAAAGCGCCCGCGCAGCGTGCCGTCCTTGTTGAGTGCCGAGGACATATCGACTTCCGCGCGGACTTGCCCGTTGCTATCGGCCGAAGTCGTGGCATAGCCGGTAAACTCGGTGGCGGTGGCCTGTTTGAGACGCATATTGATCGAGCCTGCCGGTTCGCCGGTGCTGATGAACAGGCCCGACGGTCCTTTGAGGACCTCGACGTGATCGACAATCGACAGATCCGGCTGGGTGCCGTAGATCGAGCTGACCGGCGCGGGGAGGCCGTCGAAATAGAGATAGTCGAATTCGTAGCCGCGCGAATAGATCGACGACCGCCCGACATCATTATTGAGGATCATGATGCCCGCCACATCCGACAGCGCCTCTTCCAGCGCCGTGTAGCCGCCATCCTCGATCTGCTTATGGGTCACGACCGAGGTCGATTGCGGCACCTCGCGCGGGCTCATCGCCGCCTTCTCCCCCACCGAGATCAGATCGGTCGCATAGCTATCGGAGCCTTCGGTCTCGTAGCTCGACCCTTCGACAACGATCTCGTCCAGTGCGACCGCATCTTGCGCGAATGCCGGTGCGGCAAGGGCGGTGGAGGCCAGCAGGCACAGTTTCAACGTGGTACGTCCAGCAGGTGACATGGCACTATCCCTTAATAACCGAGTATTTTTATCGACCATTAGAGCCGGATCTGGTATCTGGCCAGTATCCGGCCTGCGTCATACGGCCATATATCTTCGTCAAAGCGCCAATCGGCTGGCGTTCCCGCAAAGGATCAGACCTTGGAGGTCCAGATGGATATCAGCCTGAATGACATCGCCACGGGGCTACGGGGGGATGTGACGGATTTCGGCGCAAGCCTGCCCGTCTCCGACATCGTGCTGCGCGGCGGACGTCGGCGGATTGCGCTGCCCTCGGGCCTCAACGTGCAGCTACAGGATACGGTCAGCGCGAAAGATTTCGTCACCTTCCTGACCCGTCCGGCCAATCTGTTGCTGCATCTCATTCTGGAGGGGCAGGTCGAGGGCAGGCTCGGACCGCGCAGCGAGCGTTTCGGGCCGATGCCGGGCCAGCCTGCGCAACTGCATCTGAGCGCGCTTGGTCAGCCGACGGCCTTCCGCCGCAATATCACGGCAGGCAACCATGTGCGCAAAGTGTCGGTGCTGGTCCCGTGGAATTGGCTGGAGGCGCGCGGGGTGACGATGCAATCGATCCTTCAGGGCCAAGCCCATCTGCGGGCAAGCTGGACGGCGACCATGCCCGACGTGTTACGGGCCGAAGCCCTGCTGCAACGCCATCGGCAGACGCCCTTCTGCCAGATCGAAGCGGAAGCGCTCGCCCTGTCCATGTTGCAGACGATGCTGGTGGGGCTGATGGGAGCGGAGCCGGAGATCAGCCGGACGGATCAGGAACGGCTGAGCCGGATCGAGGCGCAGGCCTTGATCGCGGGGGGGCTGCCTTCGTCCGAGGCTCTGGCCGAAAGCGCGGGCATGAGCGTGTCCTCCATGCGCCGGTTGTTCCGGCGCCTGCGCGGCATGTCGGTGCATGGGCGGTTGCGCCAGATCCGGCTGGAACGGGCGGGCCATGCCCTGCATGCGGGGGCTTCGGTGGCCAGCGCGGCACGGCAGGCGGGCTACGAAACGCCGGAAGCTTTCGCAACGGCCTTCCGGCTGGCAATGGGCATGCCCCCGTCGGAGTATCGCAAAGGCGCAGCCGGTTTGGTCCCCGCCCCTGCCCCCGACGCAGACCTGGCGCAGGACTGACACAGGACGAGCGGGCCGGAGATTTTTCTGGCGGAGCTTTATGCAGGCTCGGAGACCTCGCACCCTGTTCTGTCAGGCGCCTCTGGCTCTTGTCGCTTGGACCTGCCACTGCGCGCCATCTGTGACGTGATCCTGCTCGTTTTGTAAAATTTTTCCGGCAGAATGGTCATTTTAAGATCACCTTCATTCCATTGAGCAAAGCTGGGTGTCCTGTGCAGCTTCATTCGATGTCCCGTAATGTTTTCTCGTTCAAAACGTCGTCCCGATTTTATCCGCCGTTTGGCTGTGTCTCGGCAAAGGGCCTGCCCCGAACCGGTCGGCAAGATCCGGTCGGCAAGATCAGGTCGGGCATCCGTATTCCTTTATACGACAGCGGATATTGCCCCTATGCGCGCGGTCGGGTCGGTCCCGATCCGCCTATCGCCGCATCATGGGCGGCAGGAGGCACCAACCCCAATCCATGCCAGAACCGGAGGAGGATCACATGGCTTTACGGACACATATCGACCGCGTTTCATCGCAGATCATCGAGAATTTCGAGGCGATCGAACATCGTTTCCTGAGCGCTAAGCTCAAGGACAAGAAACTGATGAACGTGCTTCTGGAGCGGCTGATTGCCTCGGGGTCGCTATGTGCGACATTTCCGGCGGGCACCCTGTTCGAGACGCAGGACGAGCGGGATTGCCTTTACGGGCTGTATGACGATATCCGGCATATTCTCTGTCTGCGCTCGCGCGCGCGGACGGAGCCGCAATCGGTCACGTTCAAATTCCGTCCGGTCGGCGTGGATATCGTGATCATACTCGATCCGCAAGCCAGCGATTTTGTGGACGGGATGACCTTTGTCCTGCGGGCGGCGGTAGATGATTTCGAAGATCTCACCCATGTCGTGCATTGCGATAAAGGCATGACGCCGCGCCTGTTCTTCGACGAGGCGTAACGCTGCAAAACCGCCCGTTCGGTCGTTAAGTTCAGGCCGTCAGGTTCAGGCCGCAGAGGCCGCGAGCAAAAGCCGCACAAAGGCCAGTTCGACCGTTTCGGTGCCGCCATTGGTGACACCGCTTTGCCAGAAGCTGGCACCTGCCGCGTAAAGCCCCGGTGCCAGCCCGCCCTGCACGCATTGGCTGACGACGCGCACCGGAAGGCCGCGTGCGACGGCCTCGGCCACAGCGGTCACAAGTGCCGGATCCTCGGGAAAGGTCCCTGCCCCGTAGATGCGCAAGACGACCCCGTCGAAACAGCCCAGCAGTGCCGCCAGTGCCTGTCCCGACAGTCCCGGCGTCAGGGTGAGCACGCCGATCTGCGGCCCTGTGCCGAACCGCGCGCCGGTGGCGCGAGGGGCTGACGGGGCCTGCGGCACTGACACAAAGGCTGCGCGGGCGTGACTGTCGGTCTTTGTCACCCCTTCGGCCTCAAGGATCTGGCCATTCACGGCCACCCGCACACCCGCCTGTCCCGAAAGCAGATACTCCAGCGCCTGCGCGAGGCTTTCTTCGGCATCGGCATTCTGGCCCAGCGGCTGCATGGCGGCGCACAGGACCACCGCGCGTTCGGGGGCGATCACCTGCGACAGGGCTGCGGCGCTAAAGCCCAGCGTATCGGTGCCATGTGTGATCAGCACGGGTCCGTCATGTTCGGCAATCAGATCGGCCAGCCGGTTCCAGTCCGCGGGGCGGATATTGGCACTGTCGATCAGCGGGTCGAAGGTCACGACATCCAGTGCGGTGCCCTGTGGCAGCGCCGCCCGCAGATGCTGTTCAACGACACCCGCACCGGGCACAAGCCCCTGTTCGGAAGGCACCATGCCGATGGTGCCGCCAGTATCGATGAGACGCAATATCTGCATGACGCTCTCCGCTTGGAATTTCTTGCCCCCGCATCTGGCAGGCAAAGCGGCATTTGACAACATGCTTTAGCGGCGTTTGATCCCGTAACGCTGCATCTGCCGGTGGATTGTCGAGCGGTTTACCCCCAGCCGTCGCGCGGTTTCGGAGATATTGCCGCCGGTCTGTTGCAGGATATGGTTGAGGAGCGCCGCGTGGCCGTGCTCTTTCGAGGCTGCGTCCTGAACATAGTCACGGGCCAGATCGGCCAGCTGCAGCCCTTGTCGGGGCAAAGCACCGTTTTCCACCAGACGGTCAGCGCTGTGACGGGCGAAATCACGCAATTCCAGCAGGTTGCCCGCCCATTCTTGCTGCGTGATCCAGCTGGCAGCCTCTGCGCCGAGTGTTACTGGCTGGGTGAATGCCTCGGAAAGTGCGGTTTCGGCCAGCCAGACCAGATCCTGCCGGTCGCGCAGGGCGGGCAGGTCCAGCACCGTGCCGCGCAGCGCGAAATACAGGTCGCGGCGCAGGCACCCCTCGGCCACGGCCTGTTGTGCCGGCATGCCAAGCGAGGCGAAGATCCGCATATTGGCTTTTTGCGCCCGCACCGCCCCGATCGGACGCCATGCCCCTTCCGAGATCAGTGCCAGAAGCCGTGCCTGTGCGCGAGGGGGCAGCTCTTCGAGCTTGTCCAGAAACAGCGCGCCCCCTTGCGCCTCGTCGATCATGCCGGGCTCTGTCAGGCCACGGGTTTCGCGCCCGAAAATTGTGGCCTCTTCCTCGGCCAGAAACTCGCCACAGCGCAGGGTGACAAAGGGGCCGCCGATGCCCGCCTCGTGGATGGCACGGGCGAGATGGCGTTTGCCACTGCCCATCGGGCCGGTCAGCAAAACCGCCCCCTGCCCGTTGACCAGACCGGCGGCCTGCGTGATCACGCGCGCCATCGCCGGATCATTCTGCGCCAGATCCCGCAACCCCTGCGGCACCGCAGGCAGGCTCGTGCCGCGATAGGCCGTCACCCGCCGCACAGGCTCGCGTCGGGGTTCGATCGCATGGGCAAAAAGCCTGTACCCGTTACGGGTCTCCACATTGCGTTCACGGGCCGGACTATGGCGGGTCAGCGCCTCGATCCCGTTCAGATCCAGATTGAAACTGTCGGAAATCGGGCGCCCCAAGAGCAGATCGGGGCGCCGCCAGTCGCAGCCCAGAGCCGCCGCCATCACCCGTGCCGCGCCATGCGTCATGCCGGTCACCCGCCCCGACGCATCCAGCCGGATCGCCGCTTCGGGATCGGTGTCCAGAAATTCGGCGCTGGTGCCAAGGCGTAACACCCAGTCGCGGCGGCTCTCGGCCATGATATTGGCCATTTCAATCCGGCGCGCGGTTTGTTTGACAAGGTTGAGCGCCAGATACTGGCTGGCCCGCGGGCGCGGCGAGGACAGAAGCGAGATGTCGAGCACCGCGCTCAGCCGTCCCGACAGGTCGTGGATCGGGGCGGCTGTGCAACTCAGCCCGCTATGGGTGCTGTCGAAATGGTCGCTCTGATGGACGATGATCGGCTCGCCGCCCTCGATACAGGCCCCCAAGGCACAGGTGCCCGCCCGCGCCTCAGACCATTCCGCGCCCAGATAAAGGCCCGAATGCTGCAGATCGGCCTTGCGCTGGTCCTGCCCCAGAAACTCCACCGTGACACCGGCCGCATCGGCCAGAAGCAGCACATAATCCTGTTCGGCCACCAGTTTATAAAGCTGTTCGATCCCCGAGCGCGCGATAGAGATCAGATCGCCCGAACGTTCCCGATGCTGGCGCAGAATGCGGCTGGGAACGATATAGGCTTCGGAGCGGCGGGCCGGATCGAGTTTGTGCTCTTGCAGGCAGCGCCGCCAGCTTGCGGCCACGGCAGGATCGCGCCCGACGGCCCCCCCGTTCGAGACAGCCTCGATTTCGCGGATATGTTCGCTTACCCTGTGCATGCCGTCCCCTTCCAAGGCCCTCGCGGCCAAGAAAGCCTAATCGACAATGGCTTGGCTGGAAACGGGGTCGTCTGCATGGTGCAGCATTCATGCGGCATCGCAGCATGGCTGTTGCAACCAGATGCAACAGGTGCGGCAGGGAGTGCAACAGGTCAAATTAGCAAGCCATTGAAAACCTTACTCAAGATAAGTCGGGCTATTTTGTCGCAGACAAGCGCGCATCATGAGAGCCGTAAGTGAGAAGGAGAAGCGTCAATGAAAGCGCTACGTTTCCACGCGGCAAAAGATCTGCGTGTCGAAGATATCGAAGATGTTGCCAAACCCGGTCCGGGCCAAGTGGCGGTGAAGAATCGCTTCGTTGGGATTTGCGGGACCGATTTGCACGAATACGCGCATGGGCCGATTTTCATTCCCAAAGAACCTCATCCTTATACGGGGGCGCATGGGCCGCAGATTCTCGGTCATGAATTCGGCGGAACCGTCACAGCCGTTGGCGAGGGAGTGACAAATGTCAAAGTCGGGGATCGGGTTGCAATTCAGCCGCTCATTGGCCCCCGCACAGGAGAATATTTCGGTGAACGCGGCTGGCTGAACCTGTCGCCTGTGCTGGGTCTTGTCGGGCTTAGCTGGCAATGGGGGGGGATGGCTGAAGCCTCCATTCTGAACGATTATAACGTCTACAAAATTCCGGATGCACTAAGCGACGAGGAAGCCGCTCTGGTCGAACCGACGGCTGTCACCGTTTATGCCTGCGACCGCGCGGGAGTTCGGGCCGGCGATAGCGTGCTGATCACCGGCGCAGGGCCGATCGGTATCTTGGCTCTGCTGACCGCCAAGGCCTTCGGCGCGACAAAACTCTTTGTTTCTGACATGAACGAGACGCGATTGAAGCTCGCGAAAGAGGTTCTGCCGGAGGTGATCACGGTTAATCCGGCGAAAGACAATCTGACCGAGGTTGTGCAGGCGCATACACAAGACAATTTGGGATGTGACATTGCCATCGAATGCGTTGGCAATGAACATGCCCTTCAATCCTGTCTCGATGCGGTCCGGAAGCAGGGGACGATTGTCGCCACAGGTGTGCATCCGGGCGTGGGCAAATTGAACTTCTTTGATGTAACGTTCAAAGATGTGACCCTGAAGGGGTCTTGGTGCTATCCGGCGCATAGCTGGCCGCGGGTGATGGACCTGATTGCCTCTGGCGCTATTCCTTCGAAAAAAGTCGTCACCAAGAAAATCAAGCTCGATGATGCCGTCAAGGAAGGCTTTGACGCGCTGCTTGATCCGGCTGGCAACCACCTCAAGATCCTGATCGATCTGGAGGCCTAATTCACTGCGGCGGCGGTTTTTTGCGGGGGCACGGGGTTTGAGGAGGCTCCGCCCGCAGGATCCGCCGCGGCTTCACCGGAGCCAAGGGAGGAGAACCCATGCTCGATACGACCCAACACGGCGCTTTGCAGGCGCTCGTGAATGATCTTGAACGCGCAATGATCGCCTGTGATGCGCAGGCTGTGGCCAACCTGTTTCTGGAAACGGGATACTGGCGCGATCTTGCCGCCTTTACATGGAACCTGAAAACGCTGGAAGGCCGTCCGGCCATTGCCGATATGGCCGCAGTCCAGCTGCCGGTGATCCGCACGCATTCCATCCATCTTGATCCCGCCGAAGCGGTGAGCGAGGCCGATGGCGTGACCGAGGGGTGGTTGCAACTGGAGACCTCTCTGGGGCGCGGCGTGGGCTATATCCGTATGAAAGAGGGGAAAATCTGGACCCTTCTGACCACGCTGCACGAACTGAAAGGTCATGAAGAGCCCCGCAAGCTGCGCAGACCTATGGGGGCAGAGCATGGCCATGACCCGAACCGCCTGACGTGGAAGGAAAAGCGCGAGCACGAGGCATCGACCCTTGGTGTCGAGACCCAGCCCTATGTGCTGATCATCGGTGGCGGTCAGGGCGGCATCGCTTTGGGGGCGCGGCTGCGCCAGCTGGACGTGCCGACCATCGTGGTCGATGCGCATGAGCGTCCGGGCGACCAGTGGCGCAAGCGGTATAAATCGCTCTGCCTGCATGATCCGGTCTGGTATGACCACCTGCCCTATATTCCCTTCCCCGACAACTGGCCGGTTTTTGCCCCCAAGGACAAGATCGGGGACTGGCTCGAGATGTATACCCGTGTGATGGAGCTGAATTACTGGTCCTCCACCCGTGCCAAATCCGCGACCTATGACGCGGCCAAAGGCGAATGGACGGTGGTGCTGGACCGCGCGGGGGAAGAGATCACGCTGCATCCCAAGCAGCTTGTGATGGCCACGGGCATGTCGGGCAAGCCCAATATTCCGAGCTTCAAGGGGCAGGATGTCTTCAAGGGGGAACAGCAGCATTCCAGCCAGCACCCCGGGCCTGATGCCTATCGCGGCAAGAAGGTGGTGGTGATCGGGGCGAATAACTCGGCCCATGATATCTGTGCCGCCCTTTGGGAAAACGGCGCGGATGTGACGATGGTGCAGCGGTCCTCGACCCATATCGTCAAATCCGACAGCCTGCGCGAGGTCTGTCTGGGCGCGCTCTATTCCGAAGAGGCGGTGGCCAATGGCATCACCACCGATAAGGCGGATATGATCTTTGCATCGCTGCCCTACAAGATCATGCATGAATGGCATGTGCCGCAATATGCCGAGATCAAGAAACGCGATGCCGATTTCTATCGCGACCTTGAAAAGGCGGGGTTCATGCTGGATTTCGGGGATGATGAATCCGGTCTATTCATGAAATATCTGCGTCGGGGGTCGGGCTATTATATCGATGTGGGGGCCTGCGATCTGGTGATTGACGGCTCGATCAAGCTGCAATCGGGCAAGGGTGTCAGCCACCTGACCGAAGATGCGGTGGTGCTGGAAGATGGCACCGAGCTGCCCGCCGATCTGGTGATCTATGCCACGGGCTATGGCTCGATGAATGGCTGGGCGGCGGACCTGATTTCGCAAGAAGTGGCGGACAAGGTTGGCAAATGCTGGGGCTTGGGGTCCGATACCACCAAAGATCCCGGCCCGTGGGAAGGCGAACAGCGCAATATGTGGAAGCCCACGATGCAGGAAGGGTTGTGGTTCCACGGCGGCAATCTGCACCAGTCGCGCCATTATTCGCGCTATCTGGCCCTGCAGCTCAAGGCACGTCACGCGGGGATCGAGACACCGGTTTACGGGCTTGAGCCGCCGCATCATCTTAGCTGACCTGCACCGCGACAAAGCTCTGGCCCCGCATGGCATATGCGGGGCCGGAGCGCAGGGGATGACAGGCCGGCGCATCCCGGGATTGCGCAATCAGCCGCCGCCCCGATCCTTATGCTAAGTGCATAAAATGCCGCGATCCTTGCATCGCACTCCCCGACAGTCCGAAAGCGCGTGCTCTCTGGAGCTGTTTCAGCGGGGTGTTCCGCCCGATCCCGCCCGATCCCGTGCGTGCCGCGCGCCGTTACCGTGTCTGCGCCATCAAGGCCACATCTTGGGCATAATACTGGCGGATCTTTGCGCGGATCTCGTCTGGAAAGAACGATTCCGCCTCGATCATCGGCAGTTTATCCAGCACTTCGGGCAAAAGCTGGTCTGCCCCGAAATGCGCTTGCCCGACGCCGCTGCCGGAGCGGTTCACCGGCGGGCGTTTGAGCTCGATCCCCGACATCTGCTCCAGATCCTGCACGGCGCGGTCGAGATGGTCGAAGTCGTAAAGCGCGCTCCAGCGATGTGCGCCCAGATACAGATGCTGAGGCCGCCAATGCGGGTCCAGCTGCTCGGGCGGTTGGGACAGGATATGGTTGACGAAATCCCGAAACCGGATGCCGCGATGGTAATCGGGGGTCTCCAGCCCCTGTGCTTTCTGGACAGCTTCGATGACCGGTCCGGTATGATAGCGCAGATTGGCCGCATCAAGGCGGTTCACCACGAATTTCTCGATATAGGCCGATAACAGGCGGCGCAGCGGATCGCGCAGGATCGCGAAACTGTAAAGGTCGGGGTCGCGCCAGATCGCATCAATCTCTGTCTCGCTATAATCCGAAAGCTGCAGGCCCGTGCAGATATGATCGGTCAGTTGGTGGATCGACCGGTCCAGCACCGCCCGCGCGGGATGCTGCGCCAGTGTGACCATCGCCCGCTTGAAGAAACTACAGGCATTCTTGCCGATGGGGCAGTAAAGGATGCCAAGATCGCGCGCGATGAAATATTGCCGCTCCGGCCAAGGCAGATTGGTCTTTTGCGCTTGTGCCGAGGCCAGAAATTCTTTCGAACCGAAGAGCGCACCGATCAGGGCGCCGAAATCCGCAAACTGGTTCCGGGCTTGCGGGTTCGGGTCGCGCTGCAGGAAAAGCTGGAACGCATCACGCAGAAGTTCGGGCGGCACGGAGGGGGCTGTCTTTTGGGTGGTCAGGGTCATTCCGCAGCCTCTTTCGGGGCGTGATCAAGCTCTGCCAGTATCTCCTCAAGCCGCGCATTGTAGCGTGTAGCGATGGCTTCTGCCGAGAAATTCCGGCGGATATGATCCAGCGCATGGGCCGTTTTGGCTGCCCGTGCCACCGGATCGTCATAGACGCGGCGCAACTGTCGGGCCGCCGCCTCCACATCGGGTTCGGCCCAGACCGCCCCCTTCGGCGTAAAGATGTAATCGCCCTTTTCCAGACCGATCTCGGTGCAGGGCACAAGCCATGCCGTTTGCGCATCGCAAAATTCCAGATTGCCGGAATAGGCCGAACAGACCACCGGCACACCAAGGCTCATCGCCTCGATCATCCCGAAGCCCCATCCTTCGGAGCGATGCAGCGAAAGGTAGCAATCCGAGCCCTTCTTGAGATGCAGCAGATCCCTGTAGGTCAGCGTCTCGTTCATCAGCAGGATACGCGGATCGCGGGTCATCATGGCTTCCATCTCGTCCCAGATCCGGATCTGCACCGGATCGAAAACCGACTGCCGGTTCTGGGTTTTGACGATCAAACGCGCATCGGGCACCCCTGCGAAGGCCTTCTGGAAGCTGCGCAGCGCGTTAAGCGGGTTCTTGCGCTGCACGAACGAAAAACTGTCGAAGGCCACCAGGCAGATGAAATGCCGCGCCGACAGACGGAAGCGTTTTTCGACGAATTTCCGTGCCTCCTGCCGGTCGATATCGTCATTCGGTTCGAAACACATGCCGACATTGCAGACGGGGCCGTCGAATTCGGGGCGGTAAATCCGCACGCCGTAATCGGACGAAAGCCAGATTTCATCCAGCATCTCCAGGGCCAGATAGTGGCAGGCGGCGGGGCGGTCGAGCTCCCAGTAGAAATAGCCGATATTATAGGCGCCAGAGAAGACATCGGGCTGATAGGCAAAGGCCAGCGGCACGGATTCAGCATTGAGATGGATCAGATTGACTCTGGCTGGACCATAGGCGTCCATGCGCGCCTCCGAGCTGAACCCCTCGGGAGCGGGGTTGTCCATGTCGAAATCGACACAGCGCAGGTGTTTTCCGGTGCGCGAGAGAATGTCTGCCGACAGGCGCGCGGCCTGCCCCAAGCCCGAAGCCTTGGCCAGGGGGCCGATCAGCTGGATATCGGCCAGCGCCCCTTGCGGCACGGGCAGGGCTGCGGCTTCCAGCCGGTGGCCCGCGTCGCAACAGGTCAGGAAGGACAGGCTGTCGAGGTCGAACCCCTTGAGGCGCACGCTATGGGCAAAGCTGGCAAGCGGGAAGGTGCAACTGTCGCGCTCCAGAAGCTGCGCCAGAAACAGTTCCAGTTCGGAACGGCCCTGCCCGTCAACGGGGGTCAGCAGCCGCATGAACAGCTCGCGCGGGATGTAGCGCAGAATATCCGGCCGTTTGAGGGCCATCACCATCAGGATCAGATATAGCTGCTTGCGGCTTTCGGCACAGCGTCCGGGGGCCAGAAAATGCAGCGTGACCGTCGCATTGAAAAACCGTTCGCTGAAGGTGGTCAGGGGCCAGTCATCGCAGAGGCGCGAGGGTTGGATATGGCGCATCAGATCGGCCATCTTCTGCGGCACAAGGCAATCTTCCAGTTTCAGATGGGCCGCATCCTGCCAGAGCCACCAGAAGACCATCCGCACATAAGAGGCGCGGTCGTTCAGGTCCAGATCGGCCAGCAGATCTCGCCGCCCGCACAACCGCCACCACATGGCGCGGGTCAGGCTATGGCGCGCGCCTCCCATGACAAGCGGCTCGTTGAGATAGGCGATATCCTCCGCGCTCAGGGGAATGCGCTGTTTTCGGGTCGCATTATAGGTGGTGAGGTAGAAATACAGAAAGCGGTCACGCTCTGTGTTCTCCGGCGTGACGGGGAATTCCTGATCGACGCGATTGCGATGGCGGGTGAATTCCAGATAGCCGGGCAGGCCGCTCGGGGCACATTGGTCAGGGGGAATAACGGGATCTGTCGCAAAAAGCGCCTGATGCGGAAGCAGCATAGGGGCGGGCGACGGGGTCGCTGTCTGGGGGGGCGTCTCCCCATCCAGACCCCCTGCGAGACCGGCCAGATCCTCGGTCAGGAAGCGGCGGATCAGTGTCGTCATCTCGGGGGTGGCGGGGGCGGTTTCAGGTTTGGGGGTAAGGTGCAGCCGACCGATCTCGCGCTCGGTCGTGCCATGTGTCCGGATCACCACCTCGCCGCCGGCCTGTCTGATCTGGTCCATCAACGAGGCAGAGAGCGCAAAGGCAAACCCGCACTGAACCGTGCAGCCGTAATGTGCTTTGACATCATCGCGCGGATGCTCGACCGCCACCACATCCAGCAGCAGATCCTCCGTATAAAGGCCAACGCGCAGGTCCGACTGCTGCGGCTGGCGGGTGTCATAAATCCACCCGCGCAGCGTGCCATCCTGATCGAAGACACCCTCGACATGGCCACGATAAGGGGCCTGTTTGCGACGTATTTCGCGGCGCAGCTTCAGCGTTTTGCCGTAAGACAATGCCTTGCGCCCGTAAGACCAGACACCGCCTGCCTTGCGCAGGCCACGCACCGCATTCCGCATGGGTTCCCTCCCTTTGACGACGCTTTCCTAGAGGCCTGCCACCGAGCGCGCCTGCCCTAGCGAAGCTGCCTTGCCTGCGCATCGTAATCGGCTTTCGCCATCATCATAGCGAGGCTGCGCACATCTGTTTTGGCCTTCCAGCCCAGTTCGTTACAGGCTTTCGAGGGATCCCCGAGCAACAGATCCACTTCGGCGGGGCGGTAGAATTTGGGATTGACCTGCATGAGGCGGCGCCCGCTGAGACGGTCGTAAGCGGCTTCCTGTGGCCCCTCTCCTTCCCAGATCACCTCCATATCCAGCGCTTCCCCGACATAGGTGAAGAAATCGCGGATGGTGGTGCTGGTACCGGTGGCCAGAACGAAATCGCCAGCATTTTCGCGCTGCAGCATCCGCCACATGCCTTCGACATAATCCCCCGCAAATCCCCAATCGCGCTTGGCCGCCATATTGCCAAGTTCCACCGGCGCATTGGCCCCATGCGCCAAAGCCGCCAGACCCATCGAGATTTTACGGGTGACGAATTCCTTGCCACGCAGCGGGCTCTCGTGATTGAACAAGATCCCCGAGGAGGCATGCATGCCGAAACTCTCGCGGTAATTGACCGTCATGTAATGGGCGAAGACCTTCGACACGCCATAAGGCGAGCGGGGATAGAAGGGTGTGCTTTCCAGTTGCGGAACGGCCCGGACCTCACCGAACATTTCCGAGGTCGATGCCTGATAGAAACGGCATTCGGGGCGCAGGCTGCGCAAGGCATCGAGAATGCGCACCACGGCCATGCCGTCGATCTCGGCGGTGTAAACGGGAAGATCCCACGAGGCCCCGACAAAACTTTGCGCGGCAAGGTTGTAGAATTCATCCATCGGCACATCGCGGATGGTGCGGAAGATATTGTTGGAATCACTCAGGTCGAAATCATGGAAATGGACCTGATCTGTAATTCCCAGCGCATCAAGCCGTGCCATGTCCGGCTGTGAAATCCGCCGCACACCCCCATGAACTTCATAGCCTTTTTGCAGAAGGAGGCGGGCAAGATAGGCTCCGTCCTGTCCGGTCACGCCGGTGATAAATGCAGTCTTGGTCATTTGTCCCTCATTGAGAAATCTCAAGGATCAACCCGAAAGTGCAACATACTGAACGCTAGGGTAAGGATAGTTAACAAAAGCTTACTTGGGAACGGTTTTTCTCTTTCAGGTTGTCTTTTCTGGCCGAGGGACGATCAGAACTGGCAGCTGTCATAATCGATTTCGCTGATCAATGTGTTGCGCAAGACCACCTCGACATCCTGATCGATGAAAATCGCATCATCCCCCTCTTGCGAGAACTGGGCGCGGATATCCTCGATGCTCTGATAGCCAAAGCCTTCAAAAGACATGCAATCCCAAGGCTGATAATCCACCACCAGATGCGTGCCCGGTGTGTCGGCGGAAAACACGAAGCGGTCCGCCATCATCCCGCCAAACAGGATATTGTCTCCCGCTCCGCCCTCAAGCTGGTTCCACTCGCCCTGATCGACCATCCAGTTTTTCAGCGGGTCCGCCATCTGTCGCGTAAATTCGCCGCTTTGCGAGAACCCTTCCACCACATCGGCGCGGCTCCAGCCCTGATCTTCCATCCGCGCGCACCAGTCGGCCAGCCCCGCCGAACCGGGTGCCCGCCCCAGAACGTTCTCGTAAAGCAGCGTGACGAAGGCTTCGTTGTCCAGTTGGCCATAGCTTTGCTGGAATTCGGTCGAATTGACGAAGCCGGAGACGACATCCTCAAAGGGCGTGCCCTGCGACAGGGCGGTGGTCCATGCGGTGATCCCCCCGAGGTCGGGCGCCCGTCCCAGCGTCGCTTGATAGAGGCGGAACACATCATCCACCCAGTCCGACTGATAACCCGCGCGCGACATGTCCAGAACCTCGGATTGCATGGCGCGGCTGAATTCGGTGCTTTCGGAAAAGCCCACCACCACATCGGCGCGGGTCGTGCCGTCCTGCGCCAGATAGGTCGTCCAGCTTTTCAGACCGGCGGCATCGGGGGCGCGCCCCAGCACGTTCTGATACAGCTGGGTGACGAATTGCGTGTCATTCAGCTCGCCGTAAGTGTCCTGAAACTCGGCAGAATCGACAAAGCCCTGCGCCACTTCAGTCAGCGTTTTCTCTCCGGACAGGATTTGCGCGGTCCAATCCAGATGGCCTTCGGCATTGGGGGCGCGGTCCAGAGTGGCCTGAAACAGCCGGACAACCTGCGCGGAGGCCGTATCGAATTTGCCCTCTTCGATCTCGCCCAGCAGAAGGTCATTGCCCTCTCCTCCCAGCAAGGTGTCGGCCCCGCGCCCGCCGGTCAGCGTATCCGCACCGCTATCCCCCTCGATCCAGTCATTCTGGGCCGTGCCGACCAGATGCTGCGGCCCGACCGTGAGACTGCTGACATCGACATGCCAGATATCGCGCAAATCGGAAATGTCGAAATCGGCGGCGCTCAGGCTTCTGCCATCTGACGACATCACCGTAAGCGTTTCGCCCCCGATGGTGATCTGCGCCCCGCCCGTGATGGATTTTATCGTCAGCGCATCGACAGTATAGAACCGCCCGATCTGGGACAGGTCGATCCGGTCAACCCCCACCTCGAAATCCTCGATCCGGTCGGTCGCGCCGTCTTTGGTGAAGACGAATATATCCGCCCCCGCGCCGCCCCACAGCCGGTCGGCCCCCGCGCCATCGGTCAGAATGTCATCGCCCGCCCCGCCCCTGAGCGTGTCCTTGCCGTCGCCGCCCATCAGCACATCATCCGCGCCGCCGCCCGTCAGGGCAGATCCTGCATCCTCGGCCAGCAAGGTTAGACCGGGATCGACCTCGACCCGATAGAGCGAGAGCGCCGCGACACCGCTTTCGGCCTCGCCACGCCCTGCCGCATACAGTCGCAATTCGCCGTCCACCACGGCCAGTTCCAAGGCCGAAGGGGCCTCCAGCGCCATACCTGTGGTATCGGCCAGCGTTTCAAGATGGACCAGACGCCCGTCCGGCAGCAGGGTCATCAGACTTATGCCGTCATCACCGCCACCGGCCACCACATAGGCGCGCCCGTTGTGATTGATCGCCTCCAGAACGGTGAGTTGCCCGAAGCGCGTCGTGAGATCGTCATTGACCTGATCGGTGATGGTCAGCCGTCCATCCGCTCCCAGAGCCGCGACGGAGACAGAGCCCGATCCCTGCGCGCCGACCAGCACAAAGACCTGATCGCCCAGTGTAACCTGTGCCAGAGCCACCGGATCAGAGACGGCCAGCCCGTCATTCAGGTCAAGATCGCCCTTGGCGGTCACCTTGCCCGTATCGGACAGGCCATAGCAATTCAGCGAGGGGGGCTGGCCCGAGAGCGCCAGAATATAGCTTGCCCCGTCGATTGTGACGGTTTCCAACGCCGTCAGGTTGCCCGCTGCGATATCGGCCCGTGCCGTCAGGGTGAGCCCGTTATCCGCGCCGACAGACCACACCGAGAACCCGCCCTGCGCGCGCCCTGCGCCCACCAGAAAGTTCTGGCCGCCCTGTGTGACGACTTCCAGTTGGTCGAGGGCGTCAAGGCTCCCGTAATCAAGCGTGAACGCCTGATTGAGCGTGCCATTATTGGCCACCCAATAGCCTGTGACGCCGCTGCTGTAAGGCCCCGAGACCAGCAACGCGGCCTTTCCGTTCAGGTCGCAAAGCGCGATTTCGACAGATCCGGACAGGCCGGACCCGCTGGGATAGGCGGCCAGATCCAGCAGTTTGGCCCCCGTTTCGGCATCGCGCACAACGATGCCCCCTCCCTCGCCGGAGGCCTGATATAACAGGCTGCCATCCAGCGACAGCATCAGATCGTCGATTTGCGTCATGTAACGGCTGGTGCCAGAAGTCACCATGCCCAGATGCGTCAGATACCCCATCACCTTTATCCCGACCCAGCACGAGGCCATGACCAAGCGCCCGACCCCGTTTGTTCCCCACATTGCCAAACATGCAAACAAAGCCTGCCCGAAGCCGGATCAAAATGAGAACGAAACAAGGCTTTTCGCTTGGATTTTCGTCAAATGCGGTATGTCGGGACGGGGCTTGCGGCTGCCAGTGGCCCGCGCTCTGGCTTTGGGTCCGGCCCCGGATGTGCGCTGGACAAGCGCCGTGCCAAGGCGCAAAGATGGCCCCATGACCGGACCGCTGACTTCTCTTCTGACCTTTGCCCAGACGCCGCATGTGCGGATCATCATGGCGTGTCGTAACGGGGCCGCCTATCTGCCCGAGCAGCTTGCAAGCTTCGAGCGCCAGACCCACCGGAACTGGTCGCTTGATGCCAGTGACGACGGCTCGACCGATGCCACACGCGAGATTCTGGAAGCCTTCCGTAAGCGTCATCCCCAACAGGTGCGCCTCTTTGATGGCCCCAAAGCCGGCGTCGCCCCCGCCTTTCTGACACTGGCGGCACGGGCGGCCAAAGAGGCTCCGGAGGCGGTTCTGGCCTTGTCCGATCAGGATGACGTCTGGTCCAAGGTCAAGCTGGCCCGTGCCTTGCGCTGGATGAAACGCACAGGCGATCTTGGTCATGATCCGCTGGTCTATGCCAGCCGCACCATTCTGACCGATACCCGCCTGAACAAGCTGGGCCTGTCGCATCTGCACCGGCGGGGGCCATCTTTCCGTAACGCGCTGGTGCAGAATATTCTGGGCGGCAATACGCTGATGCTGTCGCCGCCCGCCGCCGCCATTCTGGCACAATCGGCGCAGGCGGCGATTGCGGCGCGGGTCTCCTATCATGACTGGTGGATCTATATCATGCTCTCCGGCGCGGGAGCCGAGATCTTCAATGATCCCAAGCCGACCCTCTATTACCGTCAGCACGGGTCGAACCAGCTTGGGCATCACGGGCCGGTGCGGGGGCGGCTCAAGCGGCTGGGCACGGTGGCCAAGCGCCATTATGCAGAGTGGCTTGATGCCAACTTGGCCGCACTCTGGGCCAACCGTCTGGCCCTGACCCCCGAGAATGACGCGCTGCTGACCCGCTTTGTCGCGGCGCGCAGAACAGGTGGCGGGGCCTATGCCCGTGCGCTGCGCGAACTGAATATCCACCGCCAGACCCTGCAGGGGGACCGTGTGTTGCAGGTCATGGCCCGCACCGGACGGCTGTGACCGCTAGAACCATATCGCCCCGCCCAGCATCAGCCGCAAGACGCCCGTCTGGCCGCTGACCCCGAGGCGGGCGTAAAGCTGTTTGGAATAGCTGCGCGCCGTCTCGCGTGACCAGCCAAGCGCCTCGCCCGCAGCGTTGAGCGATAGCCCGTCGCACAGGCAGATCGCCAGCCGCGCCTCGTTTCGGGCCAGTCCGTAGAACTGCATCACATGATTTTCGCCAAGCTCGCTGGCCGCGCGGGGTTGCCGCAGCAGCCCCAGCACCGACACGGCCGACGGATCGGCCCGCAGCACCAGTTGCAATGGCCGCGCAAGCGACAGATCCAGCATCCCCGCCATCCTGACCACCTCGCCCGATATCGGGGCGATCTGACCCAAGGTCGCACGGAACTGCCGCGCCAGATCGGGGGTGGCAAATTCCGGCCAGCCCTGTTCGGTGATGTGCAAAGCGGTGCCCTCCAGCCTTTGCGCCAGACCCTCGGACTGGGCCAGAACCCGCCCCGCCCCCGAAAACCGCAGCCAGAAACCGCCCAGATCCTGCCCGATCTGCCGTTCCTTGCGGGCGCGCAGCCGTTCGGCCTGAAGCGCCTGCCACGAGATCAGCGCCGGACCGAGATACGGGGCCAGACGTGTCAGCCCGACCCCGTCGCGGGCACGGAAATCGGTTCCGTGGCGGGCGACCCAGATCACGGCATGGCTGGTGGCATCCACCCGCCAGCGCAGAACCCTCAGCGCCATCTCGCCTGCCTGATAGGCTGGCAGGTCGGTCTGGCTATAGACCCGCTGGCTGCGCAGGCGTTCATAGGTGTCGCGCTCGAACTGCGGCACGGCATGGCCCCATGCCCAGCTTTGCCCCACCGCTGTGCCGCGCAGCTGGACAAGCCCCGCCCCGTCGCCGCCGCTCATTTGCGCCAGAGATTGCAGGAAATCCGGCCACAGATCACGCGCGGGGGACGTGCCCGTTTCGGCCACGGGCAACTCTGTCACCCCCGAGGCGGCGGCAAAGAGTGATTTGAGAACAGTCTCTTCGCTATAGATCACGGCAGCGTTTCCAGAAAAAACCAAATACCCCCCATATGGGAGGTTCGCGACCAAAGTGACAGGCTTACCTCTGGTGTCAACACGAAGTTTGACCAGAGACCATCATGACCAAGACATCTCTTACCCATCTTCAGCGGCTGGAAGCCGAGAGCATCCATATCCTGCGTGAAGTCGTGGCCGAGGCGGAAAACCCCGTAATGCTTTACTCCGTCGGCAAGGACTCGGCGGTCATGCTGCATCTGGCGAAGAAGGCCTTCTACCCTGCGCCGCCGCCCTTCCCGCTGCTGCATGTGGACACCACGTGGAAATTCCGCGCGATGTACGAGCTGCGCGACAAGGCGGCAAAAGATGCGGGGATGGAGCTTCTGGTCTATCAGAACCCCGAAGCCAAAGCCAAAGGCATCAACCCCTTCGACCACGGCTCGCTGCATACCGATATGTGGAAGACCGAAGGTCTGAAACAGGCGCTGGACAAATACGGCTTTGACGCGGCCTTCGGTGGCGCGCGCCGCGACGAGGAGAAATCCCGCGCCAAAGAGCGTGTGTTCTCCTTCCGCACCGCCCAGCACCGCTGGGACCCGAAGAACCAGCGCCCCGAGCTGTGGCGCCTGTATAACGCCCGCAAGAACAAGGGCGAATCGATGCGGGTCTTCCCGATCTCGAACTGGACCGAGCTGGACATCTGGCAATATATCCACCTTGAGGGCATCGAGATCGTGCCGCTGTATTTCGCAGCTCCGCGCCCGACGGTGGAACGCGATGGCATGATCCTGATGGTGGATGACGACCGCTTCCGCCTGAAAGAGGGCGAAGAGCCGGTGATGCGCTCGGTCCGTTTCCGCACGCTGGGCTGCTACCCGCTGACCGGCGCGGTCGAGAGCCAGGCCACCACGCTGCCGGAGGTCATTCAGGAAACGCTGCTGACCACCACCTCGGAACGTCAGGGCCGTGCGATCGACCATGATCAGGCCGCCTCGATGGAGAAGAAGAAGCAGGAAGGCTACTTCTGATCGCTTTTGGCTCGGGCCGGAAGGCCCGCCTCTCTCCGGATATAAGAATTCAGGTGCACGCACATGACCACCCAAACCAATGACCCGATCTATAAGACCGACGCGCTGATCGCGGAAGATATCGACCAGTATCTGCAGGTCCACCAGCATAAGACCATGCTGCGCTTCATCACCTGCGGCTCGGTCGATGACGGGAAATCGACGCTGATCGGGCGTCTGCTCTATGATAGCAAGATGATCTTCGAAGACCAGCTGGCGACGCTGGAAGCCGATTCCAAACGTGTCGGCACCCAGGGCCAAGAGATCGACTTCGCGCTTCTGGTTGACGGTCTTGCCGCCGAGCGCGAGCAGGGCATCACCATCGATGTGGCCTACCGCTTCTTCGCCACCGAAAAGCGCAAGTTCATCGTCGCCGATACCCCCGGCCACGAGCAATATACCCGCAATATGGTCACCGGCGCCTCGACCGCCGATCTGGCCGTAATCCTGATCGACGCGCGCAAGGGCGTGCTGACCCAGACCAAACGTCACTCCTATCTGGTGAAACTGCTGGGCATCAAGAATGTGGTGCTGGCGGTCAACAAGATGGACCTTGTGGGCTATAGTCAGGAAACCTTCGACAAGATCGTCGCCGATTACACCGAATTCGGCAAAACCATCGGGCTGGAAGATTTCGTGCCGATGCCGATTTCGGGCTATAAGGGCGACAATATCACCACATCGTCGGACAATATGCCGTGGTTCACCGGCACGCCGCTGCTGCCGCATCTGGAAACCGTCGAGATCACCTCGTCGCATGAGCCTGTCGATGCGCCGTTCCGTATGCCGGTGCAATGGGTGAACCGTCCGAACCTCGACTTCCGCGGCTTCGCGGGGTTGATTGCCTCGGGTCGTGTCAGCCCGGGCGATGAAATCCGCGTGCTGCCTTCGGGCAAGACCTCCAAGGTTGCGAAAATCGTCACCTTCGAGGGCGACCGCGACGAGGCGATTGCCGGTGAAGCGGTTACCCTGACGCTGGAAGACGAGATCGACTGTTCGCGCGGGCAGGTCATTGTGGCGGCGCAAAGCCCGCTGGAAGTGGCCGACCAGTTCGAATCCACCATCATCTGGATGGACGAGGAAGAGATGATCCCCGGTCGCGCCTACTGGCTGAAGATCGGCACCCAGACCGTTTCGGCCACCGTTCAGGCGCCGAAATACGAGGTGAACGTCAACACGCAGGAACATCTGGCGACCAAGACGCTGGATCTGAACGCCATCGGCGTGGCCAATATCACCACCGACCGCGAGATCCCCTTTGCGCCCTATGAGGAAAACCACGACCTTGGTGGCTTCATCCTTATCGACAAGATGACCAATCAGACGGTCGCCGCCGGTATGCTGCATTTCGCGCTGCGCCGCTCGACCAATGTGCATTGGCAGGCCACCGATATCTCGCGCGAGAGCCATGCGGCGATGAAGAACCAGAAGCCCGCCGTGCTGTGGCTGACCGGCCTTTCGGGTTCGGGCAAATCGACCATCGCCAATATCGTCGAGAAGAAGCTGGCGCGGATGAACCGCCACACCTTCCTTCTGGATGGCGATAACGTGCGTCACGGGCTGAACAAGGATCTGGGCTTCACCGAGGCCGACCGGATCGAGAATATCCGCCGCGTGGGCGAGGTCGCCAAGCTGATGACCGATGCCGGTCTGATCGTGATCACCGCCTTCATCTCGCCCTTCCGTTCGGAGCGCGACATGGTGCGCTCCATGATGCAGCCGGGCGAGTTTGTCGAGGTCTTCGTGGATACGCCGCTGGAAGTGGCCGAAGAGCGCGATGTGAAGGGTCTCTACAAGAAGGCCCGTTCGGGTCAGTTGAAGAACTTCACCGGTATCGACAGCCCCTATGAGGCGCCTGACAATGCCGAGCTGCGCATCGACACCACCGAGATGACGCCGGAAGAGGCCGCCGATCTGATCATCGCGCGCCTGATTCCGTAACAAACGGTTTTCATGCCGGTTCTCTGCGCCCCGCCTTGATCGGCGGGGCGTTTTGCATGCAAAATCGCCTTTTCCGCCCCGATATTCTGGTCACAGCCGCGCGAGAGCCGTGTGAAAATTTCAGATATCCCGAGCGATCAGCAAGTTTTCACCATTCCGCCGAAATATCCCGCAATATAAGTTTTTGTTCTCTTTTACGTGACGATGAATGCTTGGAATGGCTTGTCATATCGAATTTTGCCGATACCTTCTTTCATGTTTTACCGGATAGTCAAAATTCCGGAAGACCGGATGGCCTTCACAACCGAGGCCCTCCGATGTGACAGAGAGGGGAAATCATGTCGAAGATGACGCGTAGCCTTTTGGCTGCTTCTGCACTCATGCTCGGGCTTTCGGCACCGGCATTCGCGAAAACTTTTGTCTATTGCTCGGAAGCCTCGCCCGAAGGCTTCGATCCCGCGCCCTATACCGCTGGCACGACCTTCGATGCCTCGGCGCATCCGGTCTTCAACCGTCTGGTGGAGTTCAAGAAGGGCACGACCGAAATCGAGCCGGGTCTGGCGACGTCTTGGGATGTGTCCGATGACGGCCTGACTTACACGTTCCACCTGCGCCCCGATGTGAAGTGGCAATCGGTTCAGGGCTATGCGCCCACCCGCACCATGAATGCCGATGACGTGATCTTCAGCTTCGACCGTCAGGGCAATGCGGAAAACCCGTGGCATGACTATCTGCCCGGCATCACCTATGAATATTACTCGGCGATGGAGATGGCCGATCTGATTTCCTCGATCGAGAAGGTCGATGATCTGACGGTCAAGATCACCCTGACCCGTCCCGAAGCGCCCTTCCTCGCCAATCTCGCAATGCCCTTCATGTCGATCGTGTCGAAGGAATATGCCGATACGCTGGCCAAAGACGGCAAGCAGGCGCAGTTCAATCAGGTGCCCGTGGGCACCGGCCCGTTCCAGTTCGTGGCCTATCAGCAGGATGCCGTCATCCGTTACAAGAAAAACCCCGACTACTGGGGGACCGCGCCCAAGATCGATGATCTGGTCTTTGCGATTACCCCCGAGGCCTCGGTCCGGCTGCAGCGCCTGCAGGCCAATGAATGCCAGCTGATGCCCTATCCCTCGCCCGCCGATCTGGAGGCGATCAAAGCCGATAGCAATCTCAAGCTCGATAGCCAGCCGGGCCTCAATGTGGCCTATCTGGCCTATAACACCACGGTCGCGCCTTTTGACAAGCCCGAGGTCCGCCGCGCCCTGAATATGGCGATCAACAAGCAGGCGATCATCGATGCGGTCTTCCAAGGCGCGGGCGAAGTGGCGACAAATCCGATCCCGCCGACCATGTGGTCCTATAATGACAGCATTCAGGACGATCCCTATGATCCCGAGAAAGCCAAGCAGATGCTGGCAGATGCGGGGGTGAAGGATCTGGATATGGAAATCTGGGCGATGCCCGTCCAGCGCCCCTATATGCCCAATGCGCGGCGCACCGCCGAACTGATGCAGGCCGATCTGGAAAAGGTGGGCGTGAAGGCGTCGATCGTCTCCTATGAATGGGGCGAATATCTGAAACGCTCCACCGATCCGGCGCGTAAGGGTGCGGTGATCATGGGCTGGACGGGTGACAATGGCGACCCCGACAACTTCATGGGCGTGCTCTTGAGCTGTGCGGCTACGGGCGATGGGGGCTCGAACCGTGCGCAATGGTGCAACAAGGATTTTTCGGATCTGATCACCAAGGCCAAAGCCACCACCGATCAGGCCGAGCGCACCAAGCTCTATGAACAGGCGCAGGTGATCTTCAAGGATCAAGCGCCGTGGGACACGCTCGCGCATTCCACCCAATATGTGCCGATGCGGAAAAATGTCGAAGGCTTCGTGATGAGCCCTCTGGGGGATTTCACCTTCGAAACCGTCGATCTGAAATAAGCCTCGCGTCCATCCATATCGGGCGCGCGGGCAGTTTCCGCGTGCCCCATTGCAAGGCGATGACATGATCCGCTTCTTCCTGAACAAACTTCTCTATCTGGTGCCGACGCTGATCGGCATCACGATTGTGGCCTTCGGCTTTGTCCGCGTGCTGCCGGGTGATCCGGTGACGTTGCTTGCGGGCGAAAGGGGCATCACCCCCGAACGCCATGCCCAACTGGCCGCGCAACTGGGCTTTGACCGCCCTGTCTGGGCGCAATATCTCGACTTCCTCTGGCGGCTTCTGCATGGTGATTTCGGCAATTCGATCGTGACGAAAAAGCCGGTGCTGGATGAATTCCTGCAGCTCTTTCCCGCAACCGTGGAACTATCGCTTTGCGCGATCCTCCTCGCCACGCTGATCGGCGTGCCGGTGGGGGTGTTGGCGGCCGTCAAGCGTGGCAGCTGGTTCGACCAGATCTCGATGACCACCGCCCTTGTCGGCTTTTCCATGCCGATCTTCTGGTGGGGACTTTTGCTGATCATCTTCTTCTCGGGGACCTTGGGCTGGACGCCGGTCTCGGGGCGGATGTCGCTGATGTTCTTCTTTGACACGCCCACGGGCTTCATGCTGATCGACAGCCTTCTGTCGGGGCAGGAAGGGGCGTTCCGTTCGGCGCTCTCCCACTTGATCCTGCCCTCGGTGGTGCTGGGCACTATTCCGCTGGCGGTGATCGCGCGGCAGACCCGTTCCGCCATGCTGGAGGTGATGGGCGAGGATTATGTCCGCACCGCCCGCGCCAAGGGCATGACGGTGCGTCGCGTCGTCATGGTCCATGCGCTGCGCAATGCGATGGTGCCGGTGGTGACCACGATCGGCTTGCAGATCGGGTTGTTGATGGCCGGCGCCATCCTGACCGAGACCATCTTCAGCTGGCCGGGAGTCGGTAAATGGATGATCGATTCCATCTCGCGCCGTGATTATCCGGTCGTGCAATCGGGTCTTCTGCTGATCGCGGGCGTTGTGATGGTGGTGAACCTGATCGTCGATCTGACCTATGGCCTCATCAATCCGAGGATCCGCCACAAATGAGCACAACTCTCCAAATGACCGACGGCCAGATCCGCCGGAAAATGATCGCGGATTTCTGGCATGATTTCCGGCGCAACAAGGGCGCCGTGGTTGGGCTTTGCGTCTTCGCGCTGATGGTGCTGGTGGCGGTTTTCGCGCCGCTTCTGGCGCCGCATGAGGCAGCGACGCAATATCGCGATGCGCTTCTGGTGCCGCCCTCATGGGCCGAGGGCGGGCGCCCCGAATTCCTTCTGGGCACCGATGCGGTTGGTCGCGATATGCTGTCTCGGTTGATCTATGGCTCGCGCTATTCGCTGTTTATCGGCGTGGTGGTGGTGCTGGTGGCGTTGTCGGGCGGGATCATTCTTGGGCTTCTGGCCGGTTTCTTTGGCGGCTGGGTCGATACCGTGATCATGCGGGTGATGGATATTATCCTTGCCTTCCCCTCGCTTCTTCTGGCTCTGGTGCTGGTGGCAATCTTGGGGCCGGGGCTGACCAATGCGATGATCGCCATCGCCATCGTCTACCAGCCGCATTTCGCGCGCCTGACCCGCGCCGCTGTCATGGGCGAGAAATCGCGGGATTATGTCGTGGCCGCCCGTATGGCGGGCGCAGGGCCTCTGCGGCTGATGCTGAAGACCATCCTGCCGAACTGTCTGGCACCGCTGATCGTGCAGGCGACGCTGTCGTTTTCTTCGGCCGTGCTAGATGCCGCCGCCTTGGGGTTTCTGGGCATGGGCGCACAGCCGCCCTCGCCCGAATGGGGCACCATGCTGGCCGAGGCGCGCGAGTTCATCCTGCGGGCATGGTGGGTTGTGACCTTTCCGGGCCTTGCGATCCTGATCTCGGTTCTGGCGATCAACCTGATGGGCGATGGGCTACGCGACGCTCTTGACCCGAAACTGAAACGGAGCTGACATGGCCCTTCTATCCATTAAGAACCTGACGGTCAGCTTCGCCACCTCTTCCGGCCCCTTCAAGGCGGTGGATGGGATCGACACCCATGTGGATGCAGGCGAGGTGCTGGCCATTGTGGGCGAGTCTGGCTCGGGCAAATCGGTCTCGATGCTGGCGGTGATGGGGCTTTTGCCCGACACCGCCACCGTCACCGCAGACGAGATGAGCTATGACGGGCGCGACCTTTTGCATCTGTCAAAGGCCGAACGCCGCAAGCTGATCGGGCGCGAGATCACGATGATCTTTCAGGAACCCATCGCCTCGCTCAACCCTGCCTTCACGGTGGGCTTCCAGATCGAGGAGGTGCTGCGTCTCAATAAGGGTCTGGGCAAACGCGAGGCACGGGCGCAGGCGATCCGGCTGTTCGAACAGGTGGGCATCCCCGAGCCCGCCACCAAGATCGACGCCTATCCGCATCAGATGTCGGGCGGTCAATGCCAGCGGGTTATGATCGCTATGGCCATCGCCACCGGCCCGAAACTGCTGATTGCCGATGAGCCGACTACGGCGCTGGATGTGACGATCCAGAAGCAGATCCTTGATCTGTTGATGGACCTGCAGGAGGTGCATGGGATGGGGTTGATCCTGATTACCCATGACATGGGTGTGGTCGCCGAAACCGCCGACCGCGTGATGGTGCAATATAAGGGGCGTAAGATGGAGGAGGCTGATGTGCTGACGCTTTTTGAGGCGCCGCAGCATCCCTATACCCGCGCGCTTTTATCAGCACTGCCGGAGCTTGCCACGGGCGACCGCCTGCCCACGGTGTCGGACTATTATACGGAGGAAGGTGCATGAGCACAGTCATTCAAGGGCGCGGCCTGACGCAGGATTACCATGTGTCGGGCGGTCTTCTTGGCCGCGCGAAGACCGTGCGCGCCGTGAAAGGTGTTGATTTCGCCGTTGAGAAGGGCAAGACGCTGGCCATCGTGGGCGAGAGTGGCTCGGGCAAATCGACGCTCGCGCGGATCATCGCTTTGATCGATGCGCAATCGGGGGGCAGCCTCGAGATTGGCGGTCAGCCTGTCGATATCTCGAAGCGCAAGCCTGACCACAAGTTGCGCTCGATGGTGCAGATGGTGTTCCAGAATCCCTATGGGTCGTTGAACCCGCGTCAGAAGGTGGGCGATTGCCTGACCGAGCCTTTGTTGCTGAACACTCGGCAATCTGGTCCCGAGCGACGCAAGAAGGCCGAGGCAATGCTGGAGAAGGTCGGGCTGCAGGCCGCGCATTTCAACCGCTATCCGCATATGTTCTCGGGCGGGCAGCGCCAGCGGATCGCGATTGCGCGGGCGCTTATGCTCAACCCCGAGCTTCTGGTGCTCGATGAGGCGGTTTCGGCACTGGATCTATCGGTGCAGGCGCAGGTTTTGAACCTGCTATCGGACCTGCAGGAGGAGCTTGGCCTGACCTATGTCTTCATCAGCCATGATCTGTCGGTTGTGCGCTATATCGCCGATGAGGTCATGGTGATGAATAAGGGTGAGGCGGTGGAACAGGCCTCGCGCGAGGCGATTTTTGCCGATCCGCAGCACCCCTATACCCGCCAGCTTTTCGCGGCGACTCCGGTGACTGATTTGGCGGCTATTCGCGCAAGGGTGGCGCGCAGGAAGGCCCGCGCGCCCGTTCTTTGATCAGATCTCCTTCAGCGCGGCTTCAACCGTGCTGAGGAGCCGGTCCACATGGGAGGCATCAAAGATCAGCGGCGGGCGGATTTTCAGGATATTCGCCCCCGGCCCCGTTGAGGAAATCAGAACGCCTTTCTTGCGCATCAGATTGACGCAGGCGGTGGCTGTCGCGGCATCATGGGTCTTGGTGGCGTGGTCGGTCACGAACTCGCAAGCTACATACATGCCCACCCCTCGCACATCGCCGATACGTTCGTCCTTCAGGCTGCGCAGGCCCTCGCGGATGGCATCGCCCATACACACGGCATTGGCCAGCAGATTATCCTCGCGGATCGTGTCGAAGACGGCGCGGGCTGCGGCGATTGCCACCGTATTGCCGCCGAAGGTGTTGAAATAGCGCAGGTCCTGCCCGAAGGGCGCGACCACATCATGGCGGACCGCGATCCCTGCCACCGGAAAGCCATTGCCCATCGGCTTGCCCATGGTGACGATCTCGGGGTCGATGCCCAGACGCTGATAGCCCCACATCGCCTCGCCCGAGCGGCCAAAGCCCGATTGCACCTCATCGGCGATCATGATGCCGCCATGGGCGCGCACGACTTCGGCCACGGGCGCCAGAAGGCCCTTCGGGTCGGAATAGATACCATCGGAGGAAAACAGGCTATCGGCGATGAAACAGGCGATGCCATCGCCATGGCGCTCCAGATCCTCGATCTGGGCTTTGACCTCGGCGGCCATTTGCGCGCCCAAAGTGGCCACATCGCGGCGGTAGCTATCGGGGGCGGAGACGCGGCGCACCCATGTGCCCAAGGGCGATTTCGCGCCCAGCGAGGGCGAATAGCCCGCCGTCAGATGCGAGGTGCCGTGATAGGCCTCGGAGGTGATGATCACCCCGCGCTTGCCGGTCTTATGCATGGCGATACGAGTGGCCAGATCATTGGCCTCTGACCCCGTGCAGGTGAACATCATATGGCCATTGGCGGCGATCTGCCCGCCGAATGTCGGCAGCATTTCCTCGGCCAGATCAAGGATGCCGTCCTGCACATAGCGGGTATGGGTACAAAGCTTGCCCATCTGCGCCGAAACCGCCTCGACCACGCGGGGGTGAGCATGGCCCAGCGAAACCACATTGTTATAGGCGTCCAGATAATCGCGGCCATCAAGGGCATAAAGATAGGCGCCCTCGCCGCGGTCAACCGTCAGGGGCTCTTGGTAAAACAGCCGGTAGGCAGGGCCCAGCAGGCGGCTGCGGCGGTCGATACGGTCTGCCAGCGCGGGGTCAAGGTCGCCCGCCTTCGAGGGATCGAACCCGTTGACCATACCGATGACGGGTTTGTCGAGGGTATCTGTATTCATGAGAAACTCCGGAGAGGGGCACGCAGGATATCCTCGACCTCAGCGGTCGGGCGCGCCAGAAACCATTGAAGCTGCGCCCAGCTGGGCGCAGCCTTGCGTAGGATATAGGGGGCGTTCTCGGGCATGAGGGCCGCGCGGTATTGGGTCATCACCGCCCGTACCAGAACCCGCGCCATGACCATATGGGGCACCATAGCGAGGTCTGTTTTGGCGATGGGCGCAACCTCCAGATAGCCCGCAAGCACCGGATAGGCGGGGGCGAAAATATCCTGATCAGGGGTGAAATCGGTCAGGATCTGCCCCATCAGCGCCACCGCCAGATCAATCGCCACCGCCGATTCCACCACATCGCCGAAATCGATGACCCCCGTCAGGCGGCCCGTTTCGGGATCGGCCACGATATTCGAGGCGTAGAAGTCATTGTGCACCACCTGACGCGCGAGCGCGGGGATGCGATGCGCCACCTCGGCCAACCGCGCGAAGGCTTCGCCCGCAAGCGCGTGATGCTCGGGGGGCAGGCTGACCTCGGCCAGCAAGGGCCGCAGGCGCATCACATGCTGCACATCCCAGACCAGCTCGCGGTTTTGCGCAGGATGGGTAAACCCCGAAAGCGCCAGCCGCAATTCGCCCAACACCCGCCCGATCTCGGGAAGGGTCTCGGGCGCAAGGTCCATCATATCCAAAGGCGTGCCTTCGACGAAACTGAGCAGCCGGTAGAACCGCCCCGAGGCAGGCTCGCGTAGCATCCCCTCGCCCGAGGTCGCACGGATCAGCCGCGGCGCGGGGCGGGTGAAATGCACGGCCAGATGGTCAAGTACCGCATTCTGAAAGTCCAGCTCGGCTTGCGTTTCATCGGGATTGGCGATCTTCAGGATATAGCGGGCGTCCGGCGCGCTGATCAGATAGGTGTCGTCCTTTTCGGTCTCAAGCCGCTTCATGCCCCCCGAAATACCATAGGTCTTCTGGCAGAGCGCTGCGGCCTCTTCGGGGCCGATACGGGTGAAACGGGTGGCCAAACCGCCCTGCCCTGCAAAGGCAAGCGCGTCCTTCAGGTCTGTCATATCACTCTCCGGCTGTGGCCCGCCCCGTTTCGGGACAGGCCAGAGGCTATCAGCTGCGCGGAGCATCCACAAACGGCGTCGGATGAGCCGCCTGATAGGCCGCCGCCAGCGCCAGAACCACTTCGTCTTCGAACCAGCGGCCGACGAATTGCAGACCGATCGGCAGGCCATCGGCATCAAAGCCGCAGTTCACCGAAACGGCAGGCTGTTCGGTCATATTGAACGGATAGGTAAAGGGCGACCAATCCGTCCATTCGGTCATACCCGAGCCGGGCGGCACATCGACGCCTGCCTCAAAGGCGGTCAGCGGCATGGTGGGCAGCATCAGCGCGTCATAGCGTTCATGGAACTTGGCCATGGTCACCTTCAGCTGGGCGCGGATCTGATCGGCGGCGATAAAGTCGCGCGCGCTCAGAAGCCGCCCCTGCTCGGTGATCGACACGAAACCGGGGTCCATCTTGGCAATCTGCTCAGGCGTCGGGTTGACCTGCTCGACCGCCCAAGCTTGGGCTGCATACCACAGATCCAGAAGCGCCTGCTGCGGGCTTGCAAAGCCGGGATCGGCCTCTTCGACAATCGCGCCCAGATCGGCCATTGCCTTGGCGGCACGGTCCACGGCCTCGGCCACCGCAGGGGCCACGGGCGCACCATCCAGCGTGCGGGCATAGGCGATGCGCATGCCCTTGATCGAGCGGCGGCTGGCGGCCGCGAAATCGGGCACCTCCTTGGGCGAGCGGCCATAAAGCGCATTCACCGAAGGCCCCGCCACCGCATTGAGGAACAGCCCGCTATCTTCGACCGTACGGGTCAGCGGACCACGGTGGGCCAGTTCAAACAGCCCCGTGGGGGCGGTCGAGGGCACCCAGCCGAAGGTCGGCTTGATCCCGAAGACCCCGCAGAAGGACGACGGAATCCGGATCGAGCCCGCCCCGTCCGAGCCTTCATGCAGCACCCCCATATTCAGCGCCGCCGCCACAGCCGCCCCGCCCGAGGACCCGCCCGAGGCGCGCGCGGTATTCCACGGGTTGAGCGTGTTGCCGCCCTCCGGCCCATGGGTCAGACCCTTCCAGCCAAATTCCGGCGAGGCGGTGGTGCCCAAAATCGGCGTGCCGGCCTGACGCAGCTTGGTGACGATTTCCAGATCGGTGGGCGACGGCTCTTTCTCGCCCAGAACCGAGCCCTTGCGGAAGGGGATGCCCTTCACGCGGGTGAGTTCCTTGATGGTGGCAGGCACCCCGTCGATGGGCGAAAGCGGCGCGCCCTTGGCCCAGCGAGCCTCGGAGGCGCGCGCCTCGGCCAGCGCCTCTTCGGCCACCACATAGACGAAAGCATTGACCGCACCATCGAATTTCGCGATGCGGTCAAGCGAGGCCTGCACCGCCTCGACGGGCGAGGCCTCTTTGGCCGCATAAGCGCGGGTCAGTTCGGTGGCGCTCATCTCGCCCAGATCGGTTTTGTCGATCACATCCATTGCTTAAGCCTCCTCAAGAACGCTGCGTGCCAGATCGGTTTCGGCCAGCGCATCCAGCGCGCGACCGATGGCGGCGATCATCTCGTCCACCTGCTCGGCGGTGATAACCAGCGGCGGGCAGAGGCAGATCGCATCGCCAATCGCACGCACGATCAGACCCTCTTCCAGCAGGCAGGCCTGCGCCAGTTGACCCATCTGGCCAACCTTATCGGTGCCCTTGATCTCCAGCGCACCGATCAGCCCGACGCCCCGCGACCACAGCGCCATCGGATGGCTTTCCAGCCCCCTCAGCCCCGAGAGGAACTGGGCTTCCAGACGGGCGGCATTGCCCACCAGATCACGCTCTTCGATGATCTTGATATTCTCAAGCCCCACAGCGGTGGCCACAGGGTGGCCCGAGGCGGTATAGCCATGCGCAAACACCCCCAGACGGTGGCTTTCATCGGCGATAGGGTTGTAGAAATCATCGCTCATCATAATGGCCGACAGCGGCATATAGGACGAGGAAATCTGCTTCGAGACCACCATCACATCGGGCGTGATGCCATAGACCTCACAGGCAAACATCTTGCCCGTCCGGCCAAAGCCACAGATGACCTCATCGGCCACCAGAAGGATGTCATATTTGCGCAAAACGGCCTGAATGGCCTCCCAATAGCCCTTGGGCGGCACGATGACACCGCCTGCGCCCATCACCGGCTCGCCGAACATGGCGGCGATAGTCTCGGGGCCTTCGCGCAGGATCAGCTCTTCCAGCGCCTCGGCCATACGGGTGGAGAATTGCTCTTCGGTTTCGCCTTCCAGATGGTCGCGCGGGTAATCGGGCGTCAGCGTATGGATCATCCGGTCAAGCGGCAAATCAAAACTGCCGTGGTTTGCCGGAATACCGGTGACCGAACCCGCCGCGATCGTCACGCCGTGATAGCCCTTCACGCGCCCGATGATCTTTTTCTTCTCGGGCAGACCCAGCGCGTTCGAGCGATACCAGATCATCTTCACGACCAGATCATTGGCCTCGGACCCCGAGGAGGTGAAATGCACGCGGGTCAGATGCTCGGGCGAGATCTGCACCAGCTTCTCGGCCAGATCGACCGAAGGGCCATGCGCCTTATAGTTGAAGCTGTGGTAATAGGGCAGCTTCTGCATCTGCACATAGGCCACATCGGCCAGACGCTTTTCATTGAAGCCCACGGCCACCGACCACAGACCCGCAAGCCCCTCGATATAGCGCTTGCCCGCTTGGTCGAAGACATAGATGCCCTCGCCGCGGTCGATGATCAGGCCGCCCTCTTCCTCATAGCGGCGCAGATCGACCGAAGGGTGGAACTGATAGGCAATGTCGCGCGCTTCGATGGAATTGGGCGCAATGGTTTTCGATTGAGACATCTTCGTCGTCCTTGGTTTCAGCGCCTTGGCGCCATATGATTTCAGCTGAAGGCCAGATCCCAGTCCTTGCCGGGAATGGCTTCGATCAGAGAGCGGGTGTAGGGGTGTTTCGGTGCGTCAAACACCTGCGCCCCCGGCCCGATTTCGACGCAAGCGCCCTTTTGCATGACCATCACCCTATCACAGATCTGGGCGGCGACGCGCAGGTCATGGGTGATGAACACAAGGCTGAGGCCAAGCTCGCGTTTGAGTTCTTCCAGCAGTTCCAGCACCTGCGCCTGAATGGACACATCCAGCGCCGAGACCGCCTCATCGGCCACGATAATCTCGGGTTTCAGCGCAAGCGCGCGGGCGATCCCGATCCGCTGACGCTGCCCGCCCGAGAACTCATGCGGAAAGCGTTTCGCCGATCCGGGAAGACCGACACGGGCCAGAAGCGCCTCGGCCTCGGCCATCGCCTGTTTGGGCGGCGTGCCATGGGCGATGGGGCCATCGGCAATCGCCTGACCCACGCGGATACGCGGGTTGAGCGAGGAGAACGGGTCCTGAAAGATCATCTGCACACGGGCGCGCAGATCTTGCAACGCGGGGCCTGTGGCATGGGTCATATCCTGCCCGTCCAGCAGCATCCGCCCCGCATCCAGATCCTGAAGTTTGACCAGACAGCGCCCGAAAGAGGATTTCCCAGACCCGCTTTCACCAACAATCCCAAGGGTTTCACCGCGCCCGATGGTCACGGAGATATCCTTCACCGCCTCGACCACGCGGGCCTTGCGGAACATGCCGCCGCCTGTGCGATAGGTCTTGCAAGCGCCTTCCACCTGCATCAGCGGCGGGCGTTCGGGTGCGGCTGCACGGCCTGCACGCAGCTTCGGGATCGCGTCGATCAGCCCGATGGTATAGGGGTGATCGGGGTGATGCAGGACCTTCGCGGCGGGGCCTTCCTCGACCACGCGGCCCAGTTTCATCACTGTCACATAATCGGCAATCTCGGCCACCACCCCAAAGTCATGGGTGATGAACATCACCGCCATATTGCGGCTTTGCTGGAGGTTGCGGATAAGTTCGAGGATCTGCGCCTGAGTGGTCACATCCAGCGCGGTGGTGGGCTCATCGGCCACCAGAACCTCGGGTTCCAAGGCAAGCGCCATGGCGATCACCACCCGCTGGCGCTGCCCGCCCGACAGCTGGTGCGGATAGGCACGTGCTGCGCGTTTGGGGTCGGGCAGACCGACCTCGGTCAGCAGGTCCAACGCTCGGGCGCGGCGTTCGGCGGGGCGTAAGAGACCATGGGCCTCGAAGACCTCGGCGATCTGATCCTCGATCCGCATCAGCGGGTTCAGCGCCGACATGGGTTCTTGGAAAATCATCGCTACGCGCTTGCCGCGCAGGGCACGCATCTGGGCATCTGACAGCCCCACCAGATCTTCCTCGCCCAGCCGGATCCGGCCATCATTGACCATCAGCCCCTCGGGCAAGAGCCCCATCAGCGCATTGGCCGACATCGACTTGCCCGAGCCGCTTTCGCCCACCACGCAAAGGATCTTGCCGGGCCAGAGGTCGAAACTCACGCGGTCCACCGCATAAAGGCGGTCGGCCCCTTCGGGAAGTGCGATCTTCAGCCCCTCGATACGGACGGCAGGGGTGGATAGGGTAGCATCCAGCATCACGCTCTCCTTTTCGCAAGACGCGGGTTCAGGGCGTCATTGAGCCCCTCGCCGATCAGGTTGAAGGCCAGAACCGTCAGCAAGATCGCCACGCCGGGGAAGAAGCTGACCCACCATGCCTGCGCCAGAACCGTGCGGCCCGCGCCGATGATATAGCCCCAGCTCATGACGTTCGGATCGCCCAAGCCCATGAAATCCAACGCGGATTCGGTCAGGATGGCGGTAGCCACCATCATCGAGGCCAGCACGATCACCGGCGAGATCGTATTGGGCAGGATCTGGCGGCGGATGATCGTCAGACCCGACTGGCCCGAAAGCTGCGCGGCCTCGATGAATTCGCGGTGGCGCAGGGCCATGACCTCGCCGCGCAGAAGACGCGCCACAGGCGGCCAGCTGACAAGGGCGATGGCGGTGATGATCGACCAGAGCGAGGGCTCGAAGATCGCCACCAGCACCACGGCAAAGGCAAAGGAGGGGATCACCTGAAAGAACTCGGTGATGCGCGACAGGACATCATCCACCCAGCCGCCGAAATAGCCCGCAAGCGCCCCGATCGGAATACCGATGGCGAGGCTGACGACGGTCGAGATGACCCCCACCAGCAGCGAGACATAGGCCCCATGTGCCAGCCCTGCGGCGATATCACGGCCCAGGGTGTCGGTGCCAAGGGGCGTCATCTCGTCCTGAAAAGGCGCCACGAAGGGCATATTCACCATATCCCAAGGCGAGGCGGGGAAGAAGAAGGGCGCGGTGATCGACCCAAGCAGCACCACGGCCAGAATGATCAGCCCGACGACCGCACCGCGATTGGCGGCATAGGCTTTCCAGAACTCTTTCATCTTTCTCTCCTTAGGCCAGACGGATACGGGGATCGACCACGCGGTACAGCAGGTCGGTGAACAGGTTGAACAGCAAGACCAGCGCCGCCGAGACGGTGAAGACCCCCAGAAGCAGGTTGTAATCGCGGCTTTGCAGCGCCTCGAACATCAGCCGTCCGATGCCGGGCCATGCAAAGACCGTCTCGATCAGAACGGCACCACCGACCAACTGGCCCGCATGCAGACCGGCCAGCGTCACCACCGGCAGGATCGCATTGCGCAGCACATGGCGGCGCTGGATCACGCTGGGCTTCAGTCCCTTGGCGCGGGCAGTTTTCACAAAGTCCAGCCGGTTGACTTCCAGCATGGAGGCGCGGGTGATGCGCACATAGGTGGCCATGAAGAACAGCCCCAGTGTCACCGCAGGCAGCACCAGATGCTGGGCGATATCCCAAGCGCGGGCAAGGCCGGTATAGCTGGAGGCGGCGGTTTCATAGCCAAAGGCCGGAAACCAGCCGAAGGTCACGGAAAACAGCAGTACCGCCATCAGCGCCATCCAGAACAAAGGCGTGGCATAGAACAGAAGCGCGACGGTCGAGATCACGCTATCAGACCAGCGGCCCTGACGCGCAGCCGCGACGACACCCGCCACAACGCCCAAACCCAGCGAGATCACAAAGGCCGAGATCGACAGGATCAGCGTGGCCGGAAGGCGCTCCAGGATCAGCGACAGAACAGGGGCCTGCTGGCGGTAGGAATAGCCCAGATCGCCCTGCGCGAAATGCGACAGATAGGTCCAGAGCTGGATATAGAACGGCTGGTCCAGCCCGAACTGGCGGCGCAGGTCTTCGATGAACTGCGGGTCGGCGTCACCGGCCTCGCCCGCCATCACCAGCGCGGGATCGCCGGGGGCCATATGGATCAGACAGAAATTCAGGACGGTAATGGCGAAGAGGATAATCACGATCTTCACCACGCGCCCGATCAGGAAACGTAGCATGAGGGGGGCTCGTTTTGGTCGGGGAAGGTCCGGGCACGCGCATCGCGCCCGGACAAATCGCGGCGGGACATAGGGATTACTTCTCGATCCAGGCCTCGCCCAGCGAGTTACCGATCCCGTTTGCGGTGCTGATCAGATCATGCACCTTGCAGTCGTAAAGCGCGGGGAAGCTGAGTTCCTGCAGCCATGCCACCGGAACATCTTCCTGCAGCTGGGTCTGGATCTTGGTGTAGAGCGCCTGACGTTCGGCATCGGTTGCGGCCACAGCCGCCTCGTCGAACATCTTGTCGATCTCGGGGTTGGAATAGCCCTCGACATTGGCGAAGGGATTGCCCTTCACGATCTGGCTGGAGATATAGTTCCGCGCCACACCAAGGGCCGGATCGCCATTCTCGTAGAGATAGGTGAAGGCGATGTCATAATCCCATTGCGCGGTCTTCTGGTTCCAGCCCGCCACATCGGTGGATTCGATCTCGACCGGAATGCCCACAGCGGCAAGGTTCTGTTTCACCACCTCGGCCCAGCGTTGCCATGTCTCGCCATAGGGCAGCGGCAGCAGGCGCAGCGGCGCGCCGTCATAGCCGACGTCCTTCAGAAGCTCTTTGGCCTTCTTCGGGTCGTAATCATATTGTGGCGCGACATCATCATAGAAGGGGATGGTCGAGGTGATCGGACCGGTCGCCACCTTGCCGTAGCCGTTCCAGACGACCTTCTGCATCAGCGGGCGGTTCAGCGCATACATCACCGCCTGACGGAACTTCACATTATCCATCGGGGCGGTACGGTTGTTCAGCCACAGGAAGGACAGCGGGCTGTTATATTCCCAACCCTTCTCGGTGACGCAGACGCCCTCTTCCTTGGCCAGACGCGGGATGTCGAAGTTTTCGACCGAGCCGCCGGGCAGAACCGAGACGGTGCGGGTTTCAAAGGCGGTGGCGCGGGAGGCGGCATCGGGGACGACGTGATAGACGACTTCGTCCAGATGCGGCTTGCCCTCGGCCCAGTAATCGGGATTTTTCACCAGATCGATATAGGCGCCCTTCTTCCATTCCTTCAGCTCGAAGGGACCGGTGCCGACGGGTTTGTCGTTATTTGGATTTTTCGCGAAATCCGTGCCCTCGTAAAGATGGGCCGGAATGATCGGGGAGACGGTATAGCTGAACGAACGGATGAACGGCCCATAGGGGGCTTTCAGCTTGAAGACGACCGTATTGTCATCGGGCGATTCCAGCGTCTCGACATGGCGCATCACCTCGCGCCACTTCGGGTTGGTCTCGGTCAGGAATTTGGTGAAGGTGAACATCACATCCTTGGCGCTGAAGGGTTCGCCATCGGAGAATTTTACGCCCTGCCGCAGATGGAAGGTATAGGTCATCGCATCGTCCGAGACCTCCCAGCTTTCGGCCAGCGAGGGCATCGGTTCGAGGTTGCTGTCATATTTCAGCAGGCCCTCGTAGATCGCCCCCGCCACCAGCAGGCTGGGGCCATTGGTGGTGATGCCGATCATCAGGCTCGGCGGTTCGGGCTGGACGACAAGATCGAGGCGCCCGCCCTCGACGGGGCTCTCTTGGGCGAATGCGGTCGTTGCGCCCAGACAAAGCGAAAGCGCCAACGCCCCCTGACGGAGCGAAGTTGTAGACATCATGGTTTGGACCTTCCTGTTGGATCGGCCGTGTGATCCGGCCTTTATCATCGGGTCATATCGGGGGGCGGCTGTGGCGAAGACAGCCTGCACACCCGAAGGAATATTTCCGGATCGCCCTTGGAAAGCGCTGGTCACATCCCGAAACAAAGCTTGCGACGGGGGGCAGGCGTTGTCGAATTATATTGCCCGATCCACCCTATCAGTCTGCGCTATACAGCCAGAGGGCGCGGGCGCGCGCCCCGTCCCTGCTCCGGCGCGGGGTCAGCGCCGCCGTAAATGCGGCTTTCGGGCGGGTGCGCGGCGACCTGTTCGCTAAACACACGATGCAGCTCGTCGGCAATGCGGGTGCGCAATGCGGCGGGCTGGGTCACGACATAGACGCCCGCCTGCGGGGTGCCCTCGAAGGGGGGCAGACGCCAGAGCCTGCCGGCCGCACAATCGCGTTCGACCACATGCACGGGCAAAGGACCGATGCCGAAACCGGCAATGATCATCCGCTTGATCTCTTCGAGATTATGCGAGCGGCCCACCAGATCGGGCTTCAGCCCGCAGCGCTGGCGCAAAGCGGTCAGCTCATGCAGCGCACGGTTGCTGCTTTCGGCCAGATACCCCACCGAGGCAAAGCCGTTCAGGTCGCTGACCGACAGATCCTCGCGCCCGAACAGCGGATGGCTCGGGCCGCAGTAAAGCCCGAAATGCTCTTGGAAGAGCAGCGTATACTCCAGTTGCAGATTGCTATCGCCCACCACACAGACCGCCATATCGGCGCGTTTGGCCGCCACCATCGCCAAGCCCTCGCGCGAGGCTTCGACCTTGAGGGTCAGCCCGACTTGCGGATGACGCTGGTGGAAACAGGCAAGGGCGGCATCGAATTCGGGGCTTTCCACATGCGAGGCCAGCACGATCGTGGCCTCGCCGGTCAGCACTTTCTCGGCCTCGCCCAGCGAGGCGGGCAGGCGCGAGACCGCAGCCGTAATATCGATCGCTTCGTGCAGAAGCCGCCGTCCGGCCTCGGTCAGTTCGAACATGGTCGAAGAGCGTTCGATCAGCCGGTAGCCCACCTGTTCTTCCAGCCGCTTAAGGCAGCCCGACACCGCCGGTTGCGTCAGGCACAACCGCTGCGCCGCATCGGTGATCGAGCAGGATTGCGCGATGGTCACGAAGCTGCGCAGCAGGTTCCAGTCCAGATGCGAAAAGCCGATATCCTTCATGCCGTTCCCCTTTATGCACCCTCCCCGCGCCCCGAGGAGGGTTTCCAGACAGATCAAAGGCGCCCCAGCCCGTGCCTGCGGTCAAGAGAACACCGCCCACAACCCGAAGGCAAGCCCGCCATAAAGACGGCTTTGCCCAAGGAAAAGGCAGCGGGCGCCTCGGAATGCCTTGCGACGGGCTTAAGGGGCGTCTGCCGCCTCGCAGGCAAGATCGAGCAAGATCTCGGCCCCTCTGGCCGCATCTTCGGGGCGGCACCATTCGGCCTCGCTATGCGAGACGCCGTCCTTGCAGGGCACGAAGATCAACGCGGTCGGGCAGAGCGCGGTAAAGCTGAGCGCATCATGCGCGGTCAGCGTGGGCAGGGTCATGGCCGGTAATCCACGCGCCGCCGCCCGCGCCATCCCCCGCGCGATCAGGGCATCGTCAAAGTGGCAGGGCTCGCGGTAATGGCGATGGTCGATCTCGATCTCCAGCCCCGTCTCGCGCGCGATGTCGGCGGCGGCGGCCTCGATACGGGCCACGGCGGCCTTTCGCAGGGCCGGATCAAAGCCCACGACCGCCCATGACAGCGTGCTGAGATGGGGAATATTGACGCGGTTATTGGGCCAGTTCTCCAGCACCGAGGCACTGACCATCCCCGCAGGCTCAAGCCCCGCCCCGATCTCTTCGATGGCCAGCACCAGACGGGCCGCCCCCGCCAAGGCGTTCCGCCGTCTGGACATGGCCAGCGTCTGCGTATGGCCATTGGCGCCACGGATCGTGGCATAGCCCGAGCACATGGCCGAAGAGGTCGTGACCATACCGATGGTCTTGCCCCGCGTGTCAAGCTCGGGCCCCTGTTCAATATGCAGTTCCAGATAGCTGTGCGGTATACGGCCCGGTACAGGTGCCGTGCCTGCCGTGCCCGTCTGGTGGAGGGCCTGCGCGACGCTGATCCCCTGCGGGTCCTGACGCGCCAGCGCCTCGTCCAGATCCAGCGCACCGGTATAAACGGCCGACCCCATCACCCCGGGCTGGAAACGCGCGCCTTCCTCATTGGTCCAATCCACCACCTCGATGGGACGGCGGGTGACAATGCCGGCCCGATCCAGCGCGCGGCAGACCGCAAGCCCTGCCAGCACCCCCAACACCCCGTCAAAGCGCCCACCCGGCAGTTGGGTATCCAGATGACTGCCGATCATCACAGGGGCCGCCTGCGGATCGCGCCCCTCGCGCCGCGCGAAGAGATTGCCGATCCGGTCGGCCCGCAGGCTCAGCCCCGCCTCAATCGCCCAATGGGAAAACAGCGCCCGCCCCTCGCGGTCAGCAGAACTCAGCGCCCCGCGCATCGACCCGCCCGCAGGCGTGCCGCCAATCGCCCCCAGCGTCATCAGATCGGACCACAGCCGCTCCTGATCGATAAGGCCCTGCCCGTGTCGTGGTTCCATCCTCGCGCTCCCGATCCTGTTCTGCTGCCACAAGGGAAGCACGGGACGCACGCGCGCGCCAATCAAGACGCGCGATGGGGCCTATCACGCGGGCCTATGGGGTGCGGTCGATCCCTGCCTGCACCAGCTCCACCGTGGTGGCGTCAAACAGCAGGCTTTCGGTGGCAGAGCTTAGCCGCACATCCGGCCCCTCTGCCTGCAGCCGGTATCCCCCCGCCCAGTCCGACAGGTCGATCCGCCCGCCCGCATAGCCCGTGATGCGCTGCGGCAATCCAGTCCGTTTGACATGGAAAACCGTCTGCTCGGGGAGCTGGCCTTCGGGCAGGGTGATATGGGTGCGGCCCGCGTTCAGGTGGATCTCGGCACGGCCTGTGCCGCCCGTGATCTGCGTGGCCACCGCCGCCGTATGGATGACGTCATGGCCCGAGCCACAGGTGACCTCAAGGCTGCCCGAGCCGCCATAAATAACATTCCCGCCGCGCTGGCAGTCGATCACATCATGGCCCGAGCCGCCGTGGATCTCGGTGTCGTTGAAGCCTGCCTCGACCCTGTTGCGCCCCGCCAGAAGCGTCAGATGCAGGGTTTCATGGGCGGTCTCGATCCGGTCGTCGCCGCGCCCGCCGCGCACCACCAGATGAAAGCGCTTATGCCCGCCGACAAAATCCAGATGGCAGCCAAGGTCGTTACAATTCACCGTCAGGGTCGCGGCCCCATCCCCGATATCGCCCGCGTAATATAGCTCGCGATAGGCCTCGGGTAGAGTAAGCTCCATATCCTCGCGCGGGCGGATGAAATAACGCCGCCATCCCGGATGGGCGGGGGTCGCGGGGTCCGGCGCCTCGAAGGAAATCACCCCGTTCGTGGGCGGCGTGGCGGGCGGTTTGCCGCCCTCGGGGATGGAGGTGTAAAGCGCAGGCGCGTCGCTTGCCCCCATACTCAGCCCGTAATCGCGGCAGGTGTCTTCCAGCGTCTCGCGCAGGCGCACACGCGCCGGATCATCGGCCAGATCCGTCATCTGCCACGGGTCCGTCCGCAGGTCATACAGCCTGTCGCTGCCGTCCTGATAGGCGATATAGCGGTGATCGCCCTGCCTAATCGCCGCCGAGCCAAACCAGAAGCTGGGCACGGCACGGCCCTCGACCTGCGCGCCCTCGACCTGCGGGCGCAAAGACCGCCCCGCCGCGCCGCGCATCGGCGCAAGCCCCGCGTAATCCAGCACCGTCGGCCCCACATCCAGCATCGCCACAGGGTCGTCCACCACTTGCGGCGCATGCCGTGGGTCATGGATGATCAGCGGCACGCCTGCGGCCTCTTCCCACAGCGTATATTTGCGGAAACGCCCCTTGTCGCCCATGTGATAGCCGTGATCGGCCCCGATAATGGTGATGGTATTGCCCGCATGTCCAGACGCCTGAAGCGCATCCCAGACCCGCCCGATGTGGTAATCCGCATGGCTATAGGCCGAGAAGTAATTGCGCACCGTCTTGCGCCAGAAACGGTCCTTGCGCAGGTCCATATTGGGCGGGAAAGAGCGGTTGGCAAAACCATCATCGGGCGCGTCCCAGCCTTCGGGCATGGTGAAAGCGTCTTCGTCATACATCTCCTTAAAGCGCGCGGGCGTTTTGAAGGGCGGATGCGGATTATGGAAACCGGCCTCGCGGTAGAAGGGCGCGGGGCCTTGGTAGCTGGTTAGAAACTCCACCGCATCCTGCGAGGAGAAATGGTCATAATAGCGGCTGTCATCGCGCGGGTCGGTGGTGCCGATGCCGCGCCCGCCGCCGCCGTAATCCTTGGAGGGTGCCGAGGAGCGCGGACCAAAGAGACAGGGATGGGCCTCATGCGAATAAAGCGCCTCGTGGATTTCGGGCGGGCGCGGGATATAGCCGTGATGCAGCTTGCCGGCGGTTGCGCAATAATAGCCCGCCGCCTTCAGCCGATAGGACCACATCTGGTCGGGGCGCAGAAGTTCGAAGATCTCGCTGTAATTGTCGAAGATACCGGTCTGATGCGGGGCAAGCCCCGAGAGGAAACTGGCCCGCGACGGCCCGCAGACCGGCACCTGACAATAGGCCTGATGGAAGGCCGTGCCTTGGGCGCAGATCCGGTCCAGATTTGGGGTCTGCAGCCTGACACCGAAGACATCGCGAAAGCGCCAATAGGCGAAGGCGTCATCAAGGCTGATGAAGAGGATATTGGGGCGGCTCATGGGGTCACCTGCAGATTGCTGGGCATCACCGGCAGCCGCGAGGACAGCGCATAGCGGTGCAGTTGGCGGCCCTCTTGCAGCAGGCTCGGGCGCGACCAGACCTCACGCAGCGCGCCGCGATTGGCGGGGCGGTCATCGCCAGCGGGCGGCAGGCTTTGGCCGAAGGCATAGTCCAGATGCAGCGCGGGGCCTGTCGGCGCTCGGTCACAGTCAAGCACCACAAACTGCCCGCCCGCGCGATGCGGCCCAAGCCCGATCGCGGTGATCTGCGCGTCATTGTCACAGCCCGAGAGCGTAAAGCCATGATGCGGCTGGGTTTCGTCAAATTCCAGCGGCCCGAGGGTGGCAAATTCGGCAAAGATACGCGGGCCATCCACCAGCACCTGCCGCAGGCTGGGGCAGTGCCATTTGCCACCATTCTGCACGGTCTCGATAGCGCAGGCCTCAAGTTCATCCAGCCAGAGCCGGTCTTCGGGCAGGATCGTCGCCACCGTCTCGGGCATCAGGCGCAGCATATAGCTGGGGCTGGCCAGAATGATCCCCAAGGCGGGTTCGTAAATCTCCAGCCGCCCCTCGGCCAGGATCACCTCGGAGGTGCCATCGGTACGGCTGCCAGCCTTCTGGCATAGGCTCACATGCGGCAGGCTGGACTGCCCCGCAGCCCTTGCCACCTGCGGCCTAAGCCATTGGATCACCTCGCTGTAATGGGACTGAGCCTCCAGCTCCAGCATCTCGGGCGCGCCCGCCAGAAGATCCAGCGAGATCCGGTCGATAAACAGCGACTTCCCCCAAGGGGCCAGAGCCTCTTTCGCCTGTGCGATACGCTGGAACAGCCTCTGGTAGATCGCCGCTTCGGGCAGGGATTCCGCCGCCGTGATCCCCGCCTGCGGCTGCGACAGAGCAATCACATTCCGCAGCGCATGATGGCGCGCGCGGGCCGAGGACAGGCTGGCCACGCCCTGCGCCGTGGCGCCATAGGGCGCACTATCCTGCGACAGGGCCTCATCGCGGATATGGTAGTCGAAACGCTCGGGCAAGGGGCGCGGCACCCCCGCCGAGCCCCCCACGCAGGCCATACCCAAAGCCACATCAGGCGTCTGCGCCAAGGTCCCCCCGTGACGCTCCTCGAACCCCATCACCTGCCCGCGATATTGGTCGGACAGGTAGCGCAGGCTCTGCCCGTCATCGATCAGCTGCCAGACATTGCCCAAGGTGCGGGGGTTGCGGGCGGGCCCATTCTGGAGTGGGCGGGAAGCATCGGGCATAACAATTTCCTTTTGCGCCTCGGGCGCGGATGTTTCCGGAACGGAACCGGCAGGGCGCGTCCTTTGCGCCCGAAGGCGGAAGGCGCGCTGGAAGGCGGGGATACGGGCGGCATGGCCACGATCGGACAAATGCCCTTCCATCACCTTGCGATACAGATACAGATCCTTGCGCCCCCGCGTCAGCCGGTAGAACAGCGCAGGCGTCAATGTGCCGTCAATCGCCGCGCCCATCACCGCTTTCAACTGCTCCATCCGGCGCAGGACCAGCGCGGTCTTATGCCCCTGCCCGAAGGCTTTCAGCGCGATCACCCTGTCTTGCGGCAGGCGTAGCGCCTGCTGGCGGTCGGGCGCGAGGAACGGATCATAGACCAGCCAGATGCGGTTGACGCCCGCAAGGGTCCGCGCCGCATCCGACCGCGGCAGCGTCCAATCCTGCGCACGACCAGGGGCAAAGCGGGTTTCCCACGGTACAAGACCAGCCGCCAGAGTGGTCTGCGGGCTGAAGGCCAGCACATCACAGCCCGGTGCCAGATCGGCAAAGGCCAGCGCGCCAAAGCCGCCCATAGAGGTGCCCGCCATGACCACGCGCTCGAAGCGGCGGAAGAACCCTCGCGCGGCCAAAGCCTCCATCCGCGCAATCAGCGCCGCATCCCGAAACCATGTCGGCCCCTGTGCCACAACGCCCAGATGGCTGACACCGCTGTCACGCAGGAAATTCTCGGCCCATGCGCGGATGTCATAGCCCTTATAGCCCGCATCCGACAGGTTATCGAAAGTCACCACCAGCGTTTCGGGGCCACGATCCACATGGATCAGCGCATGATCTCCGATTTTCTCGTAAAAACCGTCGCAACCGCCCGCCGGATAGATTTCGCGATACCATGCCGGCAGGATCTCTTCGGGTGCCTGTTTTTCGGGCAGGCGCGCATGATCCTCGGCGAGGTCTTCGGAATCAGTATCAGACATTGGATGCTCTATAAGAAACGGTCATGAATAGCGGTTTTGCGCATTCTAGCGACAGTTTTTCTTCGGTTCCAAGATTTACCAAGTTAAAACTTGACGCTTATACTGTGATTGCGACTTTCTAGCAGCGGACAGAGCCCGATGGATGCCAAGAACGACAAAGCCGCCCGCGCCGAGGCATGGCGGCAAACGCTATTGGCGCAGGCCGAGCAGAGCGGCTTTTTCGAGGATATAGGCCCCCTGCATAAGGCGATCTATATTCCCGCCACCGGCCCGAAAGCCGATACGCTGGTCGTCGTGTTCGACAATCTCGACGATACGCGCCAGAAGACGGACCGCCTGCCTTGGGCGGTGGATTTCATCTCGGCGCAGGGATGGTCGTCTTTGGGGCTGATGGCACATGGCGCGACATGGTATCGCGACCCCGCAGTCTGGGCGTTTTTCGAACGGCTCAAAAAGGACGGGTTCTTTGCCCTGTTCCGGCGGGTGGTCTTTTACGGCACCTCGATGGGCGGCTATGCGGCCTGTGCCTTTTCCGCCGCAGCGCCCGGCGCAACCGTGCTGGCCATCAATCCGCAATCGACCCTGTCACGCAGTGAAGCCTCCTGGGAGCGGCGCTTCCGTCCCGCTTGGCACAATGATTTTTCGGGCCCCTACGGTTTTGCGCCGGATATGATCGGTGCGGCAGAAAAGGTCTGGATGTTCTATGACAGCCGCATCGCCGCCGATGCGGCCCATGTCGCGCTTTTCCGCGGGCCGCAGGTCGAAAAGGTCAAATGCCCCTTTATGGGGCATGGGATGCTGTCGGTCTGGCGCGATATGGGAATTTTGAAGCCCATCGTCTCGGCCTGCATCGAAGGACATGCCGACCGCCTCGGGATCGCGCGGCTTTTGCGCGCGCGGCACAGCTCTTTGACCTACAAGAAGCTTGTGCTGCAAAGCCTGCAGAAGGCCGGAAAACACGCGAAGGTCGTGGCATGGTCGGATGCGGTCATGCGCGAGAAGAAAGGCCCCGTTTTCGTCAAGGCGCGACAGGCCGCGCTGGAGGCCCTGCCGCCGCGCAAGCGCGCGGCTCTGGCACAGCGCCGGATAGAACAGCCCCGGATAGAACGGGCCCGGATAGAACAGGCCCCGAAATGAGCGGCTGCTGTTCGGGACTGACCCGCCATACCGGCCATCGCGCCGCCACGCTGGCCCCGCACGCCTCCGCCGCGTTCCGCGCCAGTCTGATGCAAGATCTCTGCGAGATTGCGGGCGGGCTGTTCGAGATGGGCACCAATAGCCCGCGATATGCCGCCGACCTCTCCGGCCCTGCCCGACAGGTGCGGGTGTCGCCATTCCGCCTTGCCGCACGGCAGGTCACCAACCGGCACTTCGCCCGTTTCATCGCGGAGAGTGGCTATGTCACAGTGGCCGAGCGCGAGGGCTGGTCCTTTGTCTTCCATCTGTATGCCACCGAACAGGGCGCGCCGTTCAAGGGCCCCGCAGAGGCTCCGTGGTGGCGCGCGGTGCCGGGCGCGTTCTGGGCGGCACCACAGGGGCCCGGTTCGGACTGGCGCGACCGTCCCGATCATCCGGTGGTGCATGTGGCATGGGAGGACGCGCAGGCTTTTTGCCAGTTCACCGGCCTGCGCCTGCCCTTCGAGACCGAATGGGAATGCGCCGCGCGCGGTGGTCTGGCCCGCAAGGCCTATCCTTGGGGAGAGGACGCGCTGCGCGAAGGACGGCACGGGCATAATGTCTGGCAAGGTCACTTTCCCACCGAAGACAGGGCCGAGGACGGCTTTGCCGGTCTGGCCCCTGTCGGGCAATATCCTCCCAATGGTTTCGGGCTTTATGATATGACGGGCAATGCGTGGGACTGGTGCGCCGACTGGTTCGGCCCGTTGCCCCATGCGCAGATGCCACCGCTGCTTGATCCGAAGGGGCCAGCCAGCGGCGAGGAGCGTGTCATACGGGGCGGCTCGCATCTGTGCCACCCCTCCTATTGCGAGCGGTATTTCACCCATTCGCGCACCCGAACCACCCCCGACAGTTCCACAGGCCATATCAGTTTTCGCGTTGCCGCCGATCCGGAGACCACATCATGACATCCCCACAGGCCAAAGACGCATGGGCGTCCGCCATGAATAACATCGGTGCCGATCAGGGGTTTTTCCGCCAGCTCGATGCCGAACATAAGGCGCTTTTCGTCGAAGGTGGGGACATATTGGTGGTGACCTTCGACAATCTCGATGATGCCCGCCAGCATCCCGAGGACCGTATGCCTTGGGGCGTCAAGTTCATTACCGCGCAGGGCTGGTCGGCCTTGGGGATCGGCGCGCATGGCTGGACATGGTATCGCGCGCAAGCGGTGCTGGACTTTTTCGACGAGCTGCGCGACAGCGGGTTTTTCGCAAAATTCCGCAAGGTGGTGTTTTACGGCACATCCATGGCAGGCTATGCCGCCTGCGCCTTTTCCTCTGCCGTGCCGGGGTCCATCGTCATCGCGCTCTCGCCACAGGCCACGCTGGATCGCGACATCACCGGCGGCTGGGAGCCGCGCTTCAGGGGCGCGTGGCGGCGGGATTTCAGCGGGCGTTACGGCTATGCACCCGATCAGGTGGCCTGCGCCAAAGCGGTCTGGCTGTTCCATGACCCGTTCGAGCGTGAGGATGCCGTGCATGCGGCGCTGTTCCGTGGCCCCAATATCCACCCCATCCGCTGCCGCCATCTGGGCCATAATATGGCCACCATGCTGACCAAGATGTCGGTGTTGAAACCGATCGTGTGCGGCCTTGTGGCCGAAGACCTGACCGAGGCGCAGGTCTATCACCATCTGCGCGCCCGCCGCCGGTTGCCGCTGTACCAGAAGGCACTGTTGACCCGTCTGCTGCAAAGCCGCCGGCAAGGGCTGGTCTACGGGTATACGCAGGCCGTGCTGCGCGACAGCCTGCCCGTCAAACGGCCGGTCTTTCTCAACCATTTCCTTGCCGCGGCAAAGGCGCTTGGCCGGACCGGACATCCGCCCGGCCTCTGACGCCTGTTCCACAATTCCGACCTGCCGCGCCCGATCGCCGAGCCCGACTGGCGCCCCTTGTCGGCCAGCGGACCGCGCTGCATCACCCGCGACACTCTGACGCAGGTCGCCCCCCAAAAGCGCCCAAACGGCCCACCGGATGGACGTTCCAAAGCCCTATTTCCTGATAAATACAATCAGGAAATAGTATCGACATATATCCGCTAACTCTTTTGATTTACTGATCAATCCACCGGCGCGACGCGGGTTTTCTGCTTATTTTATGGGCAGAACCGGGCAAAACTACAGGGAACCCGAAATGGACCGCAAAAGGGATTTTGGCGACATAAATCACGTATCCGTTATTTATCAATAAATTGACCCATGTCATGGAAGGAATGTAGCTCATTGTGAGCACAATTATTTCAGTGTTGAATTAGGAGGAAAGATCCGTGTCCATTCCTGTTGGAAAGATTGCGTTCAGCCCCGAGATCGAAGAGTATCTTCGCACAGACCGTGCAACAGTTTCCGTAAAAAGCACCAATTTTACCGATGTATCGGCGGTGGTTCTTTCCGAAGCGGATATTGATGCCGGTCTTCTCGACCATGTGCAGGCACTGGGCTTCAATATTCCGGTTTTTGCCGTCTCGGACGAAGACCCAAATACCACGCCCGGCCTGAAAGGGCTGACCGGCGTTCTGGCGCGCGAAGAAAACAATGTCGAGTATTTCGGACGTATGGTCGAAGTGGCGGCAGCCAAATTCGACCATGATGTTCTGCCGCACTTCTTCCGCGAACTCACCCAATACGAGCGGGAAGGCTATGCCCAGTTCGACTGCCCCGGCCATCAGGGCGGACAGTTTTTCCAGCGCCACCCCGCAGGCCGCCGCTTCTATGAATTCTATGGCGAGAACCTGTTCCGCACGGACCTGTGCAATGCCGATGTGAAGATGGGCGATCTGCTGATCCATGAAGGGCTGCCCAAACAGGCCGAAATGCACGCCGCCCGTGTGTTCAATTCGGATTACACCTATCTGGTGCTCAACGGCACTTCGACCTCGAACAAGATCGCATTGAACGCCATCCTGACCCCCGGGGATCTGGTGCTGTTTGACCGCAACAACCACAAGTCGGTCCATCACGGCGCGCTCTTCCTGTCGCAGGCGACGCCGATCTATCTGGAAACCGCGCGCAATGCCTACGGGCTGATCGGCGGGATCGACGAGCACTGCTTCGAGGAAAGCTATATCCGCGAGCGGATCGCACGGATCGACCCCGAGCGGGCCAAGGCCGAGCGCCCGATCCGGCTGGCCGTGATCCAGCTTGGCACCTATGACGGCACCATCTACAACGCGCGTCAGGTCATCGACCGTATCGGAAAGCTGTGCGACTATATCCTGTTTGACAGCGCCTGGGTCGGCTACGAGCAGTTCATTCCGATCATGTCGGATTGCTCGCCGCTGCTTCTCGATCTCAAACCCGAGGATCCCGGCATCATCGTCACCCAGAGCGTGCATAAACAGCAGGCCGGGTTCTCGCAGGCCTCGCAGATCCACAAAAAGGACGCGCATATCGCCTCGGAGCCGCGCTATATCAATGGCGACCGCTTCAACAATTCCTACATGATGCATTATTCGACCAGCCCGTTCTATCCGATGTTCGCGGCGCTGGAGGTGAACGCGAAGATGCATGCCGATGGCGGCGGCAAACGGCTTTGGGCCAATGCGCTGCGGGTCGGCATCGAGGCGCGCAAGATGATCCTGCGCCAATGTTCGATGATCCGTCCTTTCGTCCCCAAGAAGGTTTATGGGCGGCTGTGGGAAGATGCCCCGACCGAAGAAATCATGAACGACCGCGCCTATTTCGCCTTCGATCCCGAAGACGACTGGCATGGGTTCGAGGGCTACAAGAAGGGGCAGTATTTCGTTGACCCGAACAAGCTTCTGCTGACCACACCGGGGCTGAAGGTCGAAAGCTTCGATTACGAGGATTTCGGTATTCCCGCGAATATTCTGGCGAATTTCCTGCGCGACAACCATATCATCAACGAGAAGGCCGATCTCAACTCGATCCTGTTCCTGATGACGCCTGCCGAGCTGATCACCAAGATGCAGAATCTGGTGGCCACGCTGATCCGCTTTGAAGAGGCCGTACAACAGGACCAGCCCTTGGCGCGTGTTCTGCCCGGGATCTATACCGAGCATGCGGCCCGCTATCGCGGCTACACGATCCGGCAGCTCTGTCAGGAAATGCATGATTTCTACAAGGCCAAGAACGTCAAGCAGATGCAGAAGGACATGTTCCGCGAGCCGAATTTCCCGCCGGTGCGCCGCCCTGCCCATGAGGCAAACTGGGACTTCCAGCGCGGCAATGTGGATCTGGTGCCGCTGAGCGAGATTTCGGGCCGCATCTGTGCCGAAGGGGCGCTGCCCTATCCGCCGGGCATCCTGTGTGTCGTCCCCGGCGAAGCCTGGACCGACCTGACGCGCGATTACTTCCTGACCCTTGAGGAAGGCATCAACAAATTGCCCGGTTTCGCGCCCGAATTGCAGGGCGTCCACCTGAAAACCGAGGCCGACGGATACATCCGCGCCTATGGTTACGTGCTTAAAAATTAAGGAACCCCGTAATGGCACATAAACAAGAAAACCGGATGGGCCTTGTCTCGTTAACCACGATCACGGTGGTGAACATGATGGGCTCCGGCATCATCTTGCTGCCTGCGAACCTTGCGCAGGTGGGCAATATCTCGGTCCTGTCATGGATTGTCACCGCCATCGGTGCCATGCTTCTTGCCTATGCGTTCGCACGGGCGGGCACCTATTCCAACCACCAAGGCGGGATGGGCGGCTATGCCGAATATGCACATGGCCGGTCCGGCAACTTCATGACCAACTATACCTATTTCGTGTCGCTGGTTATCGCCAATGTGGCGATTGCGGTCACGACGGTGGGCTATGGGGCCTCGTTCCTTGGGGTGGAACTTTCACCGCTGATGACGGGATTGCTGACCATCGGTTGCCTGTGGCTGGCTTCGGTGCTCAATTTCGGCGGCCCGAAGATCACGGGGAAGCTGGGCACCTTTACCGTCTGGGGCGTGATCCTGCCGGTGGCAGGTATCGCCCTTCTGGGCTGGTTCTGGTTTGACCCCAGCCGCTATGTCGCGGCATGGAACCCCCATGACATGCCGACCTTCCAGGCGTTGAGCGCCTCGATCTCGGTCACGCTCTGGGCGTTTCTGGGGCTGGAATCGGCCAGCGCCAACGGCGATGCGGTGGAAAACCCCAAACGCAATATCCCCCTTGCCGTGCTGATCGCGACCGGCATCACGGCGTTGCTGTATATTGCCTCGACCAGCGTGATCGCGGGGATCGTGCCGATTGACCAGCTTGCGGCCTCGAATGCGCCTTTCGGCCTGGTTTTCGCCCAGATCATGGACCCGACCGTGGGCAAGATCGTGATCGGCCTGATGGTGATCTCGTGCTTCGGTTCGCTGCTGGGCTGGCAGTTCACCATTGCCGAGGTGGCGCGGTCTTCGGCTGTTACGGGCTATTTCCTGCCCTTCTTCGCCAAAGTCACCCAATCCGGCGCGCCGATCGTCGGGATCTGCGTGATCACGCTGGCGCAAACGGCACTGTCGCTGATGACCATCAGCCCCACGCTGAACACACAGTTCTCCTTGCTGGTCAATCTGGCGGTGATGACCAACCTGATCCCCTATATCCTGTCGATGTCGGCACTCAGCTCGTTGCAGCATGCCGAGAAAGTGCCGGATTCTGCGGCGCGGACCACCAATATCGTGGCCATCATCGCCGCCCTCTACAGCCTTTATGCGCTTTATGCCACGGGCACGCAGGCAATGATGTATGGCGGTCTGGTGACCTTTGCGGGATGGGTGCTGTTCAGCCTTGTGGCCGCGCGGCTCAATCACCGTCCCGTGCGTCAGCCGGGCACGGGCGAGACAGCCGCAACCCCCGATGCCAACGGCACCTATACCGCCGTGGCCGCCAGTGCGCAGAAAGCCGTGCTGGAAGAAAGCCGCTAATCCGACGCGTACCGGATCTGCTTGCACAGACCTCTTGCAACGGGCCCTTCGGGGCCCGTTTCCTATGGCGCTTGACAAAGGATGGTTGGCGAAGCGGGCTTAGTAGCCGCGCAGGCGATCGACCAGATAGGTCAGTGCCGCCCCGTCCCGCAGCTCTCTTGCGGTCTGCACGACCTGCGCGGCCACGACGTCTGGCAAAGAGTCACTGGCCACATGCGGCGTGATCCGCAGCAGCGGATTTGTCCAGAACGGATGATCTTGCGGCAGCGGTTCGGTGCGGAACACATCCAGCGTCGCCCCCGCCAGCTGCCCCGACTCCAAGGCGGCCAGCAAATCGGCCTCGACCAGATGTTCGCCCCGACCGATCTGCACCAGATAGGCCCCCTGCGCCAGACAGGCGAAAAGCGCGCCCTGCAGCACATTCTCGGTGGCGGGGGTCAAGGGCAGCACATTGACCAGATAGCGCGCCTCCTGTGCGGCCTCCCGCATGGCCTCGGGGCCAAAACAGTATTCCACCCCTTCGATGCGGGCCGCGGTCTCGGGCAAGGACCGGCAGGCCACCCGCACCCTGAACCCCAAGGCCCGCATCGCGCGCGCCACGGCCCGCCCCATCGTGCCATGCCCCAGCACCGCCACCACAGACGCCGCAGGTGCCCGCAAGGGCAGCGGGGCCCAACACCGCGCCTGCGCCTGCGCGGCCAGCGCACCAAAGGACCGTTCGTGATGCAGCACCTCATGGGCCGCGAAACCGGCCATGAGATCGGCCTGATGCGGGTCGCGCACCCGCGCGATCTGCACGGGCGGGCGCGGGCCTTGCCCCTCAAGCCCCGGATGCGCCAGAAGCGCATCCACCCCCGCCCCGATCGACATCGCCAAATGCAGGTTCGGATAGGGCGCAAAGGCCGTGTCTTCGGGCAGCCAGCAGATCGCGAAGCGGATCGCGGACGGATCGGTCACCTCCTCGGGGCGACAGAGCACGACATCGGCACCTTGCGCATGCAAGGCCGCGCCATACAGCGCCTCAAGGTCCAGAGTCTGGCTCAGATAGACGCCTTGAATGACCGTCTCGGGCATTGTCATGTTCCTTCTGTGCGGACTGTTTCGGCTTTTTGTTGCACAATCGTATAATTGATGCCAAGGAGAAACTCCCAACGCCTCTGCGAGTGTAGCATGACCCACTTCCCCCCAAGCGAGACGGGCATCAACGATCTGACGCGCCGGATCGATGACAAGGTGGCCGAGATCGCCCCGCATCTGGTCGCGCTGCGCCGCGACATCCACGCCCATCCGGAAATCGGCTTTGAAACGCAGCGGACGGCGGATCTGGTCGCGCATGAATTGCGGCAGATGGGGCTTGAGGTCACCAACGGTATCGGACGCACCGGCGTGATTGCCGAAATCACGGGGGCCCTGCCCGGCCCCTGCCTGATCCTGCGCGCCGATATGGATGCCCTGCCCATCGAGGAGCGCACGGATCTGCCCTTCGCCTCGCAGATACAGGGCGCGATGCATGCCTGCGGGCATGATATCCATACATCGGCCCTGCTGGGGGCGGCCTATGTGCTCAGAGATCTGACACAAGAGCTTGCCGGACGGGTGCGACTGGTGTTCCAGCCTGCCGAGGAAACCGTTGAAAGCGGTGCCGCCGCGATGATCGCAGACGGGGCTGCGGAGGGCGCCGATATGGCCATCGCCTTCCACAACCAGCCGGAACTCCCCGCAGGAGAGCTGCGCCTGATCCACGGCGCCAGCACCGCCTCGAGCGATGAATTCTGCGTGACGGTTCTCGGGTCTTCGGGCCATGCCGCGCGGCCACATCTTGCGCTGGACCCGATCGTGGCCTGCGCGCATATCATCACACAGTTGCAGACCATCGTGTCGCGCCGGATGGACCCCGCCGACCCGATGGTGCTGACCATCGGCCAGATCGCGGGCGGGTTCACCGAAAATATCATCCCCGATAGCTGTAGCTTCAAAGGCACGATCCGTTGCCGCTCGGCACAGACCCGCGACATGGCCGAGGAACGCTTCCGCCAGATCTGCACCGATACCGCCCGTGCGCTCGGGGTCCGGGCCGAGGTCACCTATCTGCGCGGTGCGCCTGCGTTGCAAAATGACAAAACGCTGGTCGACCGTGCGCTGACCAGCCTGAGCGCGCATTTCGGCACCGCTCCCCATACGCAGACGGGCACCGATTTCGGAGCCGAGGATTTTTCCTATTTCTCCGAACGTCTGCCCGCGCTGCAATTCCATGTCGGCTCGGGCCAGCCCGGTCGGGATGACCGCCTGCACAATTCGGATTACCAACCCGATGAAAGCGCCATCACGCTTTCGGCAAGAGCCCTCAGCCGGTTGGCCGCCGATTTCCTAAGCCCTGCGCGATAAGCGCGATTGGAGGACCCTTTCAATGACCACCATCACTCTCCTCGACGGCGGCATGAGCCGCGAATTGCAACATTGGGGGGCCGAGCTGCGCCAACCCGAATGGTCGGCGGTCGCGCTGATCGAAACCCCCGAGATCGTGCAGGTCGCGCATGAGGCCTTCCTGAAAGCCGGTGCGCAGGTTATCACCACCAATAGCTATGCCGTCGTGCCTTTCCATCTGGGCGAAGAGCGCTTTGCCCGCAATGGGGCCGCTCTGGCAACCGATGCCGCCCGTCTGGCCCGCGCCGCCGCCGACAAATTCCCGGGCGCGCGCGTGGCAGGCAGCCTGCCGCCACCCTGCGGCTCCTATATGCCCGAAGCTTTCGACGCGGCCATCGCCCGCCCGATCCTCGACATGCTGGTCGGCGCGATGCAGGACAAGGTCGATCTGTGGGTGGCCGAAACGCTCAGCAGCCTTGCCGAGGCCCGCTGTGCCGTCGCCGCCGCCAAATCCAGCGGCAAGCCGATCTGGCTGTCCTTCACCCTGCATGACAGCGAAGGGGCGCTGGACCAGCCTCCGGCCCTGCGCAGCGGTGAGAGCGTCGCGGAGGCTGCCCGTCTGGCGCAGGAACTGGGGGCCGAGGCGCTGCTGTTCAACTGCTCCATGCCCGAAGTCATGGAACCCGCCATCAAGGCCGCCCGTGCCGCCTTTGGCGACGCACAACTGCCGATCGGCATCTATGCCAATGCCTTTGAATCGCAAGATGATGACGGGGCCGCCAATGAAGTGCTCTCGCAGGTCCGCAAAGATCTGACGCCGGCGGGCTATCTGCAATGGGTCGATCAGTGGATCGCGGCAGGGGCCACGATGGTGGGCGGATGCTGCGGGATCGGCTCCGAGCATATCGCAGCGATTGCCGCGCATCTGGCGCAGAAAGCCTGAGCGGGCTCTGACGCACATCGCGACTGGCGCCCCGCAGGTTTTCCCTCGCGGGGCGTTTTCTGTTACGATGGCGCCGGTGGCCTGCCGGACGCCCCGCGGGGGGGCTATCAGGGCGGATCATCCCAAAGCCCGGCTCATCCCAGAGCCCCGATCATCCCAGAGAATGCGCCGAAAGCCCGTAGATCTGTAGCCCGTCCTGCGGGCGCCGCATCACGCCATTGCGCATTTCGGTGACGGTATCGAAGACCCCGAGACCCGCCGATGCCAGAAAGGCCGCGAATTGCTCGCTTTCAACCGGCGTATCCAGACGGGCGAACTGGCCCTCCAGCGCCTGTAGGAACGGAGTTGCCAGCTGCATGGCGATGCGGTCATTCTCGGCCACAAGCGGCCCGATCACCACGCCCTTTCCGAAGTCGCGTTTGAGCGCATAGCCCACCACCCGACCCTCTCGCAGGGCCACCATCCCGTCGGAAAGCCTCACGAACATCTCCAGCATCGCATGACGATCGGCCCCGTAGGCATGGCTGTCAAGCGCGTGGATCTGCGCCAGATCGGCAGGCTCCAGCGGGCGCACCTCCAGCCCCGGCACAGCGGTGGGCGGCCGCATGGGCCGCACGATACCCTGATGCTGCCAGATCGTGCCCACTGGCACGAAACCGGCATATTCATAAAGACGGTAGGCTGCACGAGTGGCAGACAGCCGCAGGTCGCGGCCTTCACAATCGCGCATGATCCGCCGCAAGAGGCGCGCGCCTGCCCCGTAGCTTTGCAGACGCGGTGTGGTGATCATCATCCCGAACATGGCGTAATCCTCGCCCACCGGAAAATACATCGCCGACCCCAAGGGGCGCCCGATTCCGTCTATCGCCAGATAGCCCCGCCCGAGCGCCAGAAACACATCCAGATCCCGCGCGCGATGGGGCCAGAACACCGAGACCGTCAGTTCGTGCAGCGCCTGCCGGTGCGCGGGGGTCAGCGTGATGATATCGGCTTTATAGCTATCGATCTGAATGGAATTCTCGTCGGCCACATGTTGATGCGCCATGAAATCAATATACCGCGTTCTTGCCGCCTGAGGCATCGTTTCGGAACACGGACCAATCGTGGTATTGCGGCTCATGCACCCTTCCTCATCAATAGGTCGCGACCAGTCTAAACGACAAAACAAAGCCGTTTATACCGTATCTGCGCGCCAGTTGATAGATTCTGCTGGAGTGATGCTTTTTGTCGCGATGCCCTGCCCCCGACGGGACAGGGCCGGACAGCAGGGCGTGTAAAGGCGGTGGGGCCGTGCCCTAGAGGGTGAAGGCCGCGACGAAGGCCGCGACGGCTGCATCGCTATCGCCCTGCGCCCATGCCTCCAGCCCGACAGGCCCATGATAGCCCATCGCCTGCAAGCCACGGGCGATGACCGGATAATTGATCTCGCCAGTGCCCGGCTCGCAACGACCGGGCGTGTCGGCCACCTGCAGCTCGCCGATCCAAGGCAGGGATTTCTCGCACCAGCGCAGCAGATCCCCCTCCCCGATCTGCGTATGATAGAGGTCGAGATTCATCCGCAGCTCGGGGCGGTCAATCGAAGAGACAAGCGCCAGAACATCCCCCGTCGCCCCGAAAGGACAGCCCGGATGGTCCATTTGGTTGAGATTTTCCAAGGTAAAGACCACGCCCTCCTCGGCGGCCAGATCGCAGATCCGCTCGAGCGTGTCGCGAGCTTTCAGCCACATCGGCCCCGTGACCGTCTCGTGCCGCCAGATCGGCAAACCGCCCTCGCCCAGACCGGTGCCGTGCAGATTGAGCCGACGCACGCCAAGCCGCTTGCCCACCTTGATCGTCTCGCGGGCCGAGGCGAGGAGCAGATCCGCCCCCTCCGCATCGGCCAGCCGTCCTTCGAGATAGCCGTTCATGATCGTATAATCGGCCCCCACCGCTTCGAGCTTGGCCAGATCGTGATCGGGCCAGTTCCAAAGCCCCACGCCGAGACCTTGCTCGGTCAGGCGCGCGGCGCGCCATTCGATGGGTTTGTCGCGCCAGAGCATCTCGGCGCAGGCGGCAAGCTGGAAAGGCTGTGTCATCCTAGGGTCTCCAACAGGCATGAAATCGCAGGCTCAGGCCCCGACGGTCTCGGGGTGCGGGGACGGGACAAGATCGAAACTGACCTCTTTCGCGATCCGTTTGAGCGTATGCAACCCGAGGGTCTGATACAGGAGCGGATTGCGTTCATGGGGGTCTTGCTCTGCCTCGATCACGATCCAGCCGTCATAGCCGTTCTGCCGGAGGATCCGCAGAAGCGGCGCGAAATCGACCGCGCCCTCCTGATCGCCGGGCACGGTGAACGCCCCCGCCCGCACGCCTTGCAGGAAGGAGAGGTTTTCAGCACGCACCTTGGCCGTGATCTCGGGGCGGATATTCTTGGCATGGAAATGCGCGACGCGCTTGATATGGCGGGCCAGCACCAGTGCCGGATCGCCACCGCCGAAGGCGCAATGGCCCGCATCGAACAGCAGATGGGTTGCGGGACCGGTGGCGGCCATGAAAGCATCGATATCTGCGGGGCTTTCCACAACGGAGCCCATATGGTGATGGTAGGCCAGCGTCACGCCCTCGCCCGCCAGATAGGCTGCAAAGGCTTCCATCTTGGCCCCGAACCCGGCCATTTCGACGGCGTTCAGCACGGGGCGGTCATTGACGGGTGTCAGGGGCTGTCCGTGGACGGTATTGGAGCATTCGCACACGATGCAGACCTTGCAGCCATTGTGTTTGAGTTTGGCCAGATGCCCCTGAACGGCTGCGATTTCCTCTTCCACCGAGCGGGTCAGGAGTTCGGTGGAATACCAGCCCGAGATGAAAACGAGCCCGTATTGCGCCAGCAGACTGCGCAGGGCTTCGGGGTCGTCCTGCGGCCAGCGGTGGCCGTTCTCGATCCCGTCGAAGCCGATCAGACGGCCCGCCTCTTCGAGGATGCGGGCGGTGGGAATATCCGCACCGATGGACTGGTCGTCATCATTGGCCCATGCGATGGGGTTGGTGCCGAATTTGATCATGGAACTCTCCTTTTACGGTTGCGGGCCGCGATTGGGGGCATCGAGCCCCCTGCACGCGGCGTCGGAGCCCCCCTGCGGGGGCCCTCCGGCGCGCCTGTCAGTTGACGGTCTGCTGTCGGGTGATGTTGTCGATGTAACGCTGATAGGCGGCGGCACGGTTGGGGGCGTGGCCCGTGGCGGGAATGGCGACATCCCAGAACTGCCCGGCCTCGCCGGCGCTCGTGGCGATCCCCGTGCCGGGGAAGTCTTTTGCCGTGGTCTCGATTACGATCACGGTCGGGAGATCGCGGGTGCGGGCCAGTACCAGCTGCGCCTCCAGGTCCTTGATATCTTTCGCCTTCACCGCATATGCGCCCATGGATGCCGCATGGGCCGCATAGTCGATCCGCGGCTGGGCCTCGATGGTGCAATCGACATACATATTGTTGAACGGATTGCCGCCGCAGCCCAGCGTCTGCAGGCGGTTGATACAGCCATAGCCCGCATTATCGGTCAGCACCACGGTGAAGGGGATACGCCGCATCACCGCTGTGGCCAGTTCCGAATTGGCCATCATATAGGAGCCGTCGCCCACAAAGCAGATCACCTCGCGGTCAGGATTGGCAAGTTTGAGCCCCATGCCGCCTGCGATCTCGTAGCCCATGCAGCTATAGCCATATTCCATGTGATAGCCGCCCTGCATTGGCTGCCAGAGCAGCTTGAGCGCGCCGGGCATGGTGCCGGCGGCGCACATCACGATGCTTTCGGGGGCGGCGCGCTGGACCGCACCGATGACTTCTGCATCAAGAGGGCGTTCGCCTGTCGCCCGCTCGTCGCTGCGGTCGCGGCAATGATGCGTCACAGCGCGCAGCCAATCCTCGCGCGCGCTCTGGTCGGCCTCCCCGGCGCGATACTCCCCAAGCCCTGCCGTAAGCGCCGCGAGCGCCACTTTGGCATCGGCCATCAGGGGCTCGGCCCCATGTTTCACCGCATCATAAGCCGCGACATTGATCGACAGACGCCTTGCCCCGGGATTGGCAAAGAGCGTGCGCGAACCGGTGGTGAAATCCTGCAGCCGCGTGCCGATCCCGATCACCAGATCAGCGCGGCGCGAGGCGGCATTGGCGGCCGCCGAGCCATCGACACCGGAGGCGCCAAAATTCATCGGGTGAAATTGCGAGAGCGCCGACTTGCCCGCCTGCGTCTCGACGACGGGGATATTGTGGCGGGTGGCAAACTCGGCCAGCATGGCCTCGGCCCGGGAATAGATCACCCCGCCGCCTGCGACGATGACAGGGCTTCGGGCCGCGCGGATCATCGCAATGGCGTTTTCCAGCTCGCGCGCATCGGGCGCGGGGCGGCGGATATGCCAGGTTCTGGGGGTGAAGAATTCGGCCGGGTACTCATAGGGTTCCGATTGCACATCCTGACAGAAGGCCAGCGTGACGGGGCCACAGGAGGCCGGATCGGTCATTGTGGCCAGCGCGCGGGGGAGCGCTGTAAGCAGATGTTCGGGCCGCGTGATCCGGTCGTAATAGCGCGAAACGGGGCGCAGGCAGTCATTGGCCGAGAGCGTGCCATCCTCGAAGGCTTCGACCTGTTGCAGCACCGGATCGGGGCGGCGATTGGCGAAGACGTCACCGGGGATCAGCAGGATCGGCAGGCGGTTCACATGCGCAAGTGCTGCCGCCGTGACGAGATTGGTGGCCCCCGGCCCGATGGAGGAGGTCACCGCCATCGCGCGGCGGCGGGCCAGTCCCTTGCTATAGGCCAGCGCCGTATGGGCCATCGTCTGTTCATTCTGGCCGCGCCATGTCGGGAAATCTGCACCGATCTCCTCGAGCGCCTGCCCCAAGCCCGCGACATTGCCGTGGCCGAAGATCGCCCAGATCCCCTCGATATACCGCTCGCCCTCGGGCGTCAGCTGCACGCTGAGCCATTTTACCATCGCCTGTGCGGCGGTCATGCGGATCGTGCCCATAGTCATCTTCCTTTGCTGTGCCCCCGTTCAAGGGGCCCCGTCTTCGGGTGGGGGTCGCGCGCGCCGCAGGGATTGACCCCGCGGCGCGCGCGCATCGGCGGCTTCGCCCCCGCTGGGGCGCGCCGGTGCTGTGGCTATTGGGCGGCAACAGCGGTCGCTGCCGCCCGCGCCTTGTCCCAGATATCTGCGAGACGGGCATAGCGGGTGGCCATTTCGGCCACGGCCTCGTCATCCCCCATCCGTCCCGCCAACCAGTCACGCGCCACCGAGCCGAAGATCGTGCGGCCCACGGCAAAGCCCTTGACCAGCGGAAAGCCTGCGGCGATCTCGAAGCTTGCCGCCAGTTCGGCTTCGGGCGCATCCAGCCCCAGCACGACAATGCCACGGGTATGGCGGTCATATGCCTCGATGGCATCACAGGCCTTGGCCCATCCGGCCTGCGATGCCAAAGGCTCCAGCTTCCACCAATCGGGATAGATCCCTTCGGCATAGAAGCGCCGGATCAGATGGGCCGTGGTGTCGTCATCGGTCGCGGCCACTTTCGACGGGATGATCTCGAGCAGGAATTCGAGGTTGTTCCGCCGCGCGGCCGCATAGAGTTTACGGACCCGATCCAGTTGTCTGGCCCAGATGTCGGCATCATCCTCGGGGTGGCAGAAACACAGCACTTTCACCACATTCTCGCGCGCCCATTCCTTCAGCCCGCCACAATCGGGGCCAAGCTCGGGTTCAAGCTCCAGCGGGCGCGAGCCGGGCCATTCGCAGGGACGCCCAATCCACAGGCCCGTGCCCGAGGCCGCATGCAGCGCATGGCGACCGATACGGTTGTCGCACAGGATCCCGTAGCCCGAGCGGCCTTGCTGGACCTTCAGCGCGGCCTCGAGGCACAGCTCTTTGAAAGCGCCCCCCTTCTTCAGCGTATAGCCCTCCATCTCTTCAAGCTGCATACGGTGGTCGAAGGCGAAGACCCGCATCTCCGAGAAATCACCGCCATGACTGCGATGGCGGTTGGTGGCCCAATGGATCTGCTCGAGATCGCGGTCATTGCGCAGATCGGGCTGTGTGACGCCGCGGCTCAGGAAGAAGTCGAGTTCTTCTAGCGAGGGATAGGCCGGCGTGCAGCCGTGGCGCGAGACAGCAAAGGCCCCGCAGGCATTGGCATATTCCAGCGCCTTGGGCCAGGTTTCGCCCTCCAGCCAGCCCTTGAGAAGCCCCGAGAAGAACCCGTCGCCCGCGCCCAGCACATTGAACACCTCGATCGGGAAGCCGGGGCCGGTCTGGCCCCCGTCAAGGCTGTCGGGGATCGCGCCTTCAAAGGCCGCAGCACCCGCCGCCCCGCGTTTGCAGATCAACGTGGCGTTCGACACCGCCCGCACAGCCTTGAGCGCCGCGATGGTGTCGGTCGTGCCGCCCGCGATGTGGAACTCTTCTTCCGTGCCCACGATCAGGTCGAAATAATGCAGGGTCTTCTGTAGCTTGGCGGTAACAGCGGGAGATTCCACAAAGCGGCTTTCGCCCTCGCCATGACCTGCCACCCCCCAGAGGTTCGGACGGTAATCGATATCGAGTGCCGTCTTTGCACCATACTGCCGCGCCAGCTTCAGCGCCTTCAGGGTCGCCGCTTCCGTTTTGGGGTTCGACAGATGGGTGCCCGTGGCCAGAACCGAGCGCGTCCGGGCAATCAGCCCCTCCTCGATATCCGCCTCGCACAGGGCCATATCGGCGCAATTCTCGCGGTAGAAGATCAGCGGGAACTGTTCCTCGTCACGGATGCCGAGGATGACCAGCGCCGTCAGACGCTCGGGATCGGTGCTCACCCCCTCGACATTCACCCCGTGACGCATAAGCTCCTCTCGGATGAAGCGGCCCATATGCTCGTCGCCCACCCGCGTGATCAGCCCCGAGCGCAGCCCCAGACGCGCCGTGCCGCAAGCGATATTGGTCGGGCTGCCCCCGATATATTTCTCGAAAGACCCCATATCTTCCAGACGGCCCCCGATCTGAGAGCCATAAAGATCAACGCCCGCGCGACCGATCGTGATTACATCCAACGTCTTCATAAGTCCCTCCCTGCGATCCGGCCTCCTCCGGCGGATCACGTCTTTAGAGTTCAATCCATTGCCCGCCCGAGCGCGCCATTGCATGGATCACCGTCTCGATCTCGTGGCCACGGGCAAAATCCGGCCCGCATGCAGGGCCGCCCGCAATGGCCTGTAACAGGTCGCGCGCCTCGACCACTTTCTGTTCGTTAAAGCCGAAATTGTGACCCGCTGCGGGGCAGAATGCGCCGAAATCGGGCTGATCCGGCCCTGTCAGGTGGCGGGTAAACCCCGCCTCACCACGCCTGTGCAGCCAGAATTCGTTCATATGTTCCTGATCGAACCGCAGGCTGCCAAGGCTGCCGTGGATCTCCCATGCCAGATGGCATTTGCGCCCCCGCGCCACGCGCGAGGTGGCAAACGAGCCCTGTGCCCCCGATGCAAAGCGCAACATCGCCATTGCGCTATCCTCGTTTTCCACCGGCGTCATGCCCGTGGCCGAGGGGCGTGCGGGGATCGCGATATGGGTCTGCGCGCAGAGCCCCGCAACCGGCCCCATCAGTGCGATCATCTGGCTGACCAGATGGCAGCCAAGATCGCCCAACGCGCCCAGCCCCCCGTCTTGCAGCGTATGCCGCCAGGACCAGGGCAGATCGGGATCTGCCGCGTAATCCTCGTCATAGACGCCTCGGAAGCTGTAAAGCTGCCCCAGCGCGCCGTCCTCGACCAGCGCACGCATCGCCTGAAACGCCGGAGAACGCAGATAGTTATAGCCCAGCATCGTCACCAGATCGGGGCGGGAGGCGGCAGATGCGGCCATTTGCGCGGCCTCGTTCAGCGTCAGCGCCATCGGCTTTTCCAGCCAGACATGCTTGCCCGCCTCAAGCGCGGCACAGGCCAGCGGCAGATGCAGGCCGTTCGGGACGGTGATCGACACCACATCCACCAACGGATCCTCCATCACGCTCTGCCACGCCTCGCTGCTGCGGGCAAAGCCGAATTGCGGGGCCAAGGCGCGCGCCCTGTCGGGGACCGCATCACACAGCACTTCCAGCCGCGGGCGCGCACCGCCAAACACGGTGGCCACATTGTTCCACGCCATCGCGTGACATTTCCCCATGAACCCCGTGCCGATCAGGGCCACCCCCAACGGGGTTTCGGGCAGCATCGCCGTCATGACGGTCTCCGTTCTGCGCTGGATTTTCGGATGCCTCCGGGCAAAGCTGCCCGAAGACCGTGGCCTAGATGGTGCCGCCAAGCGACCCTTCGAGGCTGGCCAGTTCCTGCCCGCCCGCCATCAGGTCCTGCAACTCGGCAGAGCTGATCTTGCCACGCTCCGCCGTGCCCAGTGTCTGGCCACGATTGAGCACGGTAAAACGATCCCCCACCGCCATGGCATGGCGCACATTATGCGAGATGAAGACCACCCCCACACCCTGCGCCCGCACACGGTCGATCGTGGCCAGCACGTTGGAGGTCTGGCGCACCCCCAGCGCCGAGGTCGGCTCGTCAAGGATCAGCACCTTCGCCCCGAAATAGACCGCGCGGGCAATCGCCACCGTCTGCCGCTCGCCGCCCGAAAGCGTGCCCACCGCCTGATCGGGGGCGCGCAGATTGATGCCCATCTTGCGCATCTCTTCCATCGTGATCTGGTTGGCGCTCTCGATATCGAGCCGCTTGAGAAGCCCCCGCCCCTTGGTCGGCTCGCGCCCCATGAAGAAATTGCGGGTGACCGACATCAGCGGGATCATCGCCAGATCCTGAAACACCGTGGCGATCCCCGCCTCCATCGCGTCACGCGGGCTGTTGAAGGACAGGGGCTTGTTGTCAAAGGTGATCGTGCCGGATGTGGGCTTGTGCACGCCCGACATGGTCTTGATAAAGGTCGATTTCCCCGCACCGTTATCGCCCAGAAGGCAGTGACATTCTCCGGGGCGCACATTGAAGGTCACCCCGTTCAGTGCGATGACATTGCCGAAATGCTTGGTGATGTCTTTCATCTCGATGATCGGGGCCTGCGCCTCGGCCACGGAGCCATGATGGAACTTGCTATCCTGAAGGGTCATCTCAACGCTCCCCCGTCACACGTTTGCGGATCACATTGTTGAAGACCACAGCAATCAGCAGCATTGCGCCAAGGAACACCTGGAACCAGTCCTGATCGAAATTGGTATAGGTCAGGCCGATCGTCACCATGCCGAAGATGATCGCTCCGAAGAAGGCCCCGATCGCCGAGCCATAGCCCCCCGTCAGCAGACAGCCCCCGATCACGGCAGCAATGATCGCCTCGAATTCTTTCTGGAACCCGCGACGGGCATCGGTCGAGCCGGCATCGATCACGGTAATGATGGCCACAAGGCTTGCCGCCACAGCCGTCAGCATGAAAAGCGAGATCTTGACCTTGCGCACCGGAACGCCGGAATTCTTCGCGGCGTTGCTGTCGCCGCCCGTGGCAAAGATCCAGTTCCCGACAGGCGTGCGCAGCAGGATATAGGTTGCCACCAGCGCCAGCCCGATAAACCACAGCACCTCGACCGGAACGCCCGGCACTTTCGGTGCGCCGGATTTGAAACTGTCGATCAGGCCCGCTTTGGCAGCCCAGGCAAACAGGCCCTGAAAGGCATCGCCCGAAAAGACCGGGGTCAGGACATCCCCCTCGACCGCCTCACGCACACCGCGCAGCTGGGTCGAGCCGCCGGTAAACAGCTTCAGCCCCACCAGCGCCAGACCGCGCAGGATGAACAGCCCCGCCAGCGTCACGATAAAGGACGGCAGCCCCGTGCGCATCACGATGGCCCCATTCGCCGCCCCGATCGCTGCGGCAAATATCATGGTCAGCGGGATCGAGAAGATCAGCGGCAACCCCAGATTGACGGTGAAAACCCCGAAGATCATGCCCGCAAAGCCGACCATCGACCCGATGGACAGGTCGAATTCGCCGCCGATCATCAGCATGGCTGCGGCAATCCCCAAAATCCCGAGCTGGGCCGAGGGCGTGAGGAAGTTCATGATACCGGACAATGTGAACATCGTCCCATCGGCGGTCAGCAGGAAGAACAGCGTCACGAGGATCAGCCCCCCGATCGCGCCCAGTTCCGGTCGTTTCATGAGTTTGGTGGCAAACGACTCGGATTTGATCCGTTCGTCCGCCGCAATGGTGGCGTCCGTTGGCATGAATCCCTCCCATCATGCAGTCAGTTTTGGAGATAGCGGCCACAATCATGCTGTAGCCTGCCCTATGGCGTGGTGGTCATGGCAGAGCCACGAAGGCTCTGTATGTGACGCGCGGCCCTGAAACCGGCGGGTGTTCGGGGCGTGTCGCGCCGGATGCCCGGCACGGGGCCGGACATCCGGTTCCGAAACTTAGCGGATTCCCTTGGCCGCAAGGTCGATGACCTGCGCGGCCTTGTCTTTGGTGATCAGGTTCGGCCCCGAGGGCACGTCCCCTGCAGGCATCAGCCCGTATTTGGCATGCAGCGCAAGGAAGGAGACCGGCAGATAGCCCTGCAGGAACTGCTGCTGGTCGATCGCGAAAGCGGCATCGCCATCGGCCACCGATTGCAGGAAGGACGACGACATATCGAAGGTCGCCACCAGCACATCATCGCGCCCAAGGGCCTTTACCGCCTTCACGGCAGGTTCCCCCACAAGCGGTGCCGAAAGACTGAGAACCGTGTTCACATCCGGATCGGATTCCAGCGCCGCACGCACCTTTGCCTGCACCTCTGCCGGATCGGTCATGGTCGGGATCACCGCAACCGGATGACCGAACCCTTCGGCAAAACCAGCGCAGCGCTGATCAAGCGAGACATTGCCCACTTCCTGATTGACGCAGATGCCCTTGGTGCCGCCCATTTCCGACAGCTTCTCGCCTGCCGCCTTGCCCGCGTCGAATTCGGACTGGCCGACATGCAAAAGCGCGCCAAGCTGCTTGGACACATCGCCCCCCGAATTCATCGAGATGACGGGGATCCCCGCATCGACCGCGCGTTTGATCGACGGACCAAGCGCATCCGCATCGGGAATGCTGACCACAAGCCCGTCCGGCTCCTGATTGACAGCGGCATCGATCAACTGGCTCATCTGCACCATATCGAAGGTTTCCGGCGAACGGAAATCGACAGTGACGCCGGTATCCTTGGCCGCCTCGACCGCGCCATTCTTCACAACCGACCAGAACGGGTCATTGGCCTGACCGTGGCTGACAACGATGATCTCCTGTGCCATCGCGGCACCGGCCATCATGGCGCTCAGAGCGACCGTAGCAAAAAGGGTCTTCATGCTTTCTCCTCCCAAAAAGGTCTTGGGCAGGGCGTGCCTCGCCGCCACCCGCATATGCTGGCAAAGCCGGAGGGCAGATTAACCCCGCCTCTCCCCGTGCGGCCGTTCCCCGAACCGGCTCCTCTTCCGGTGCAGGCCCGCACGGAGCCACTTTTCTAACGGCGGGGCCTCAGACGGCCTTCCGGTAGAAATCCTCTTGCAAATCCAGCGTGACCGCCTGACCGGTTCTGGCGGACTCGGTCGCGGCTTCGGCCATCGCCAAGGCGGCAATTCCGTCCTCAAGCGTGCTGGGCATCGGTGCATTCTCCAGCACCGCCGACACGAATGCCTCCCATTCCGCCGCATAGGCGGGCATATAGCGTTCAAGGAAGAAATAGGTGGGCTTGGCACTCACGACGCCTGCCGTGGTCGACTTCACAACCGTATTTTCCAGCATATTCTGCGCCTGTAGCAGCCCGTCAGAGCCCAGAAGCTCGACACGCTGGTCATAGCCATACACCGCGCGGCGCGAATTCTTGATGACCGCGATCCGCCCGTCGGCATAGGTCAGTGTCACCACCGCAGTGTCTACATCCCCTGCCGCGCCGATCTCGGGATCAACGATAGAGCTTCCGACCGCTCGCACCGTCACAGGCACCTCGCCCATCAGGAAATTGGCCATATCGAAATCATGGATCATCATGTCGCGGAACAGCCCGCCCGACACTTTGATATAGGATACCGGCGGCGGCGCAGGGTCGAACGAAGTCACCGACAGCAGCTCGGATTTACCGATCTCGCCGCGCTGTGCGGCGGCCTTGAGCGCCGCGAAATTGGGATCGAACCGGCGGTTGAAGCCGATCATCACGGGCCGCCCGCTCAGACGTGCCGCCCCGAGACAGGCCCGCGCACGGGCCAGCGACAGATCCACGGGCTTTTCACATAAAACGGCTTTTCCCGCCGCTGTCGCCGCCTCGATCAGATCCGAATGGGTATCGGTCGAGGTCGCCACAAGCACCGCATCAATCGACGGATCACTCAGGATCTCTTCGGTGGAGCGCGCCTGCGCCCCGAATTTCGCGGCCAGCGCCTCGGCACCGGGGCGATGCACATCCGACACCGCCACCAAGCTGGAACGCGCGTTCCCCGCAATGTTTACCGCATGCACCTGCCCGATACGGCCAGCGCCGAGCAACCCAACTTTCAGCATATGATCCTCCCTGTGTGCAGCCCTCCTCAAGGCCGCGACACGACTCATTAATACCGCCGTTGCACGCGCGTGCAAGATAAATTTGCTCGCGAGTGCAAAATAGATGGGCTAGCCTATTATTTGTCAGATACATTTTGGATTGCCCGCAGTTTGGGTGTAGGCAGACGACAAATCTTTGCCGTGCCCTTACGGAAGACAGGACGGACCACCGATGAAAAAAGACCCCGCCCCGCAGCCTGCAGAGAGCTACGTCACCGCAGATGACGTCGCCCGCGCCGCCGGTGTGTCGCGCTGGACGGTCAATCGTGCCTTCCGCAAGGATGCCTCGATTTCCGAGAAGGCGCGCGAGAAGGTCCTACAGGCCGCAGCCGCGCTGGATTATATCCCCGACCTGCGGGCCGCCGCGCTGGCCTCGGCGCGCTCGTCCTCGGCGCGGTCCAATCTGGTGGCACTCCTGATCGACGATTTCGCCAATCCGCACAAGCTGGTGATGCTGGAACATCTGACCCGCGCCCTGCGCCGTGGGGGCTGGGATATCCTGCTGGTCAATACGCTCGATACCGATGACACCGCCCCCGCACTGCGCCATGCCAGCCAGCGTCGCGTCGATGCCACCATCCTGATCGGCATCCAGTTCCATGACGACATCCTGAATGCTGTGCAGCAGGGCGGACGCCAGCCCAAACTGATTGTCTTCGCGCGGACCTCGCAGAACGAAAATGTCATCTCGATTGCCGTCGATGATAGGGCCGCGACCCTGAAGATCGCACGATACATCACCCAGAAGGGCTTCCGAAAGCCGTTCTACCTTGCCGGACCGCGCACTTTCTCGGCGCATCTTCTGCGCAAGGAGACCTTCATGGAATACTGGGCCGACACCTATGGCAGCCAGCCGGAAACGCAATGGGTGGATGCCTATGATTCGCAAAAGGCCGAACGGCTGATCCGCCAGAGCCTGACGGGACGCGCCCCGCAGGATCTGCCCGATGTCATCGTCTGCGAGAATGACGCGCTGGCTTTGGGTACGATCGACGCGATCCGCCACGATCTGAAATTGCGCGTGCCCGAAGACATCGCGGTGATCGGCTTTGACGACGTTCCGCAAGCTGCCAGCCCGAATTACCGCCTGACGACCTATCAGCAGCCGCTGGGCGAGATGGCCGCCTATCTGGTCGAGGTGCTGGACTCGCGTAGCCCGCTCAGCAGCAAGACGTTTCTGGGCCAGCTGATCATCCGCGAGACGGCCTGACCCGGCCTAGATCCGCCCCGCCGCACGGTATTCAAGGGCCCGCCGCATCTCGGCCACTTCGCCCTCGCCGAAGCCGCGCAGACACAGGCGTTCGACCGGCGTCAGATCACACCAGAAATGGTAGAGCACATGGTCGCGTTCGGCCCGCGGGGCCTGCGCCATCCGCAGATCGTAGATCCTCTGCGCTGCCTCCAGAAGGCGCAGATGCAGGGCCGCCAGCAAGGGCGCAAAGGCCGCCCGTCCCCGCGCGGAATTGCGCAACCGCAGCAGCGCGGCTTCGCCGATGGTCATGGTCTGCGCCAACCCCCAGCCCAGAATATCGGCGGCCCGATGGGGCGGACAGGGCAAATGGCCGGTCAGACCATAGGTCAGTTCCAGCACCCGCCGCTCTTCTGCCGGTAGCCCCAGAATAACCGCGACACAGGCGCGTTCCAGCGGATCCGATACATCGGCCAGACGCCCGCGTCGCGGCAGCTCACCACGCTCGCGGTGAGGCCGCGCGGGCTTGCGCCGCGCATCACGCATAGGCCCCGCACGCAATGTCTTGCGCACCAGACCATCGACCTTTGCAAGAAGATATTCCGCCAGCACTTTTTACCCTTTCACACGCCCTCCCCCGAAAAGAGTAGCGCGCCGCATCGGGTTTTCCGCTTGCGTTTCGGGCAAGGCTGCCATGCAGAGCGCGTGATAGGCCGCATCCGCCGCCTTTTGCCATACTCCCTTCGGTGCATATGCGGCACCCGCAAAGGCCCGCATGCTCTCCCCATGCCGCGCAACCATAAAGCGCGACGCCAACAACAACGGGGACGATTCATGAAAAAGACCAATCTGACACTGGCCGCACTGGCTTTCGGCGCTGCTTCGGCGCAGGGCGCTCTGGCCGAAGACAGCGTGAATGTGGGTGTGCTGCAATCGCTTTCCGGCACGATGGCGATTTCGGAAGTCACCGTGAAAAACGCCGAAGTCATGGCGATTGACGAGATCAATGCCGCAGGCGGCGTGATGGGGCATCAGATCAAGGCGATCGTCGAGGATGGCGCTTCCGACCCCGCGATCTTCGCGCAAAAAGCCACCAAGCTGATTGAAAACGACAAGGTCGCCACCGTCTTCGGCGGCTGGACCTCGGCCTCGCGCAAGGCCATGCTGCCGGTCTTCGAGCGCACCGACAACCTGCTATGGTATCCGGTCCAGTTCGAGGGCAATGAATGCTCGGCCAATATCATGTATTCCGGCGCCCAGCCCAACCAGCAGATCCTGCCCGCCTATGAATGGGCCAAAGCCCAAGGCGACAAGAGCATCTTCCTTGTCGGCTCGGATTACGTGTTCCCGCGGACGGCCAACCTGATCGTGAAAAAACATATCGCCGAAGACGGGCTGACTATGGCGGGCGAGGAATATGTGCCGCTGGGTGGCACCGATTTCTCGGCCGTGATCGCCAAGATCCGCGCGGCCAAGCCCGATATCATCTTCAACACGCTTAATGGCGATTCCAACGTCTCCTTCTTCAAACAGCTGGCCGCTTCGGGCATCACGCTGGAAGACACGCCGGTCATGAGCTTCTCGATTGCCGAACAGGAAGCGCAAGCCATGGGCACCAAACTGGTGGCAGGCTCCTATGCCGCATGGAACTATTTCGAGACCCTCCCGGGTGAGGCGAACGAGAAATTCGTCGATGCCTACCGCGCGAAATTCGGCGCCGATGCCGCGGTTACCGACCCGATGCTGCACGGCTATCTGGACGTCTACGCATGGAAAGCCGCTGTGGAAAAAGCAGGCAGCTTCGATGCCGATGCCGTGCGCAAAGCCGCCGTTGATCTGGATGTGGCAACGCCGATGGGCGATGTGGCCTTCGCGCCCAACCAGTCGCTGACCCAGACCGCCTATGTCGGCAAGCTCGACGACAAGGGCAAATTCGACATCGTCTGGAAATCCGAAGGCGAGATCGCCCCCGAACCCTATGACGCTCTCACCTTCCCCGGCAAATCCTGCGACCTGAGCGCAACCAACTGATCCCCGACTGGCCCCCGCGACATGTCGGGGGCCTCTTTCTCGAACATGCAGGAGACACCCCATGGTAGATGCAACCCTTCTTGTCGGGCAGATCTTCAACGGTTTCAGCGTCGCCTCGCTTTTCGTTCTTGCCGCCCTCGGTCTGGCGCTCAGCTTCGGGCTGATGCGGGTGATCAATATGGCGCATGGCGAAATGCTGATGCTGGGCGGCTATCTGGCCTATCTGACCTATCTCGTGGTTCCCGGACCGCTGGCCATTCTCGTCGCGATCCCCGTGGCTTTCCTTGGCGCGGCCCTCTTGGGCGGCGTGATGGAGCTGACCGTGGTGCGCAAACTATCCGCCCGCCCGCTTGACACATTGCTGGCCACTTGGGGCGTCAGCCTGATCCTGCAACAGGCCGCGCGCTCGATCTTCGGGCCGATTGGCGTGGGCGTGACCGCGCCCGACTGGTTGAACACCGGCTTCATGCTGGGGGGCGTCTATTTTCCCTCGACCCGTCTTTTCATTCTGGGCGTGGCCGTTCTGGTCCTGCTGGCGCTGGGGCTCTTGATTGCCCGCACCCGCCTTGGCCTTCTGGTGCGCGCCGTCAATCAGGACCGCATGATGGCCGCAGCCTCGGGCATCAACGTCCGCCGCGTCGATCTGGCCGTCTTCTGCCTTGGCACGGGGATCGCGGGGCTTGCGGGCGTTGTTCTCTCGCTCCTTGGGCCGGTCACGCCAAGCGTCGGGCAAAGCTATATCGTTCCGGCCTTCCTTGTGGTGGTGATGGGGGGACTTGGCTCGATGGTCGGCACCACGATTGCCGCCATCATCCTCGGGCTTGTCTCGGCAATCAGCCAGATCTTCCTTGATGTCTCGATGAGCCAAGTGCTGATGCTGCTGGCCGTGATCATCTTCCTGCAATTCCGCCCGCAAGGCGTGATGGCCACCCGTTCGCGCGCTCTGGAGGATTAAGATGACCGCATTACACCGCTATGGCTGGATCGCCGTGCTGGCACTGGCCGCTCTCGCGCCCTCTTTCGTGTCGTCTTACGACCTCAACCTGCTGGGCCGCTTTCTGGCCATGGGCATCCTTGCCATCGGCATCGTGCTGATCTGGGGCGAGGCAGGCATCCTCAGCCTCGGCCAAGGCGTCTTCTTCGGCTTGGGTGGCTATTCCATCGCCATGTATATGAAGCTGGCCTCGCTGCCGTCAGGCAGCCTGCCCGATTTCATGGAATGGTCGGGCGTGATGGCGCTGCCGTGGTGGTGGGCGCCCTTCGCCAACCCGGTCTTCGCGCTGGCGGCGATCATCGTGATCCCCACCGCTTTCGCCGCACTCTTCTCTTGGCTTGTGTTCCGCCGCCGCATCGTGGGGGTCTATTTCGCGCTGATCACCCAAGCCGTGGCCCTGACCTTCGCCACGCTGCTGACCAGCCAGCAGAACACTACGGGCGGCTATAACGGGCTGACGGGCTTCACCGGTATCTTCGGCCTGCCGCTTGGCACGCCCGAGACCAACCGCATCCTCTATTTCGTCACGCTGGCGCTTCTGGTCGTGGTCTTCGCCTTCTCGAAATGGCTGACCGGATCGCGCTATGGCACGCTTCTGCGCGCCACCCGCGATGGCGAGAACCGCGTGCGGTTTCTGGGCTATAACACCACCCCCTATAAGGTCGTGGCCTTCGCCTTCGCGGGCATGTTCGCCTCGATCGCCGGTGCGCTCTTTACCCTGCACGCAGGCGTGGTGTCGCCCGCCTTTGTGGGCGTTGTCCCCTCCATCGAGATGGTGGTCTGGGTCGCCGTCGGAGGCCGTCACAGCCTCTGGGGCGCGGTGCTGGGGGCATTGGTCGTCAACCTCGCCAAGGATGTGATCTCCTCGGCCATGCCCGAAGCCTGGCTCTATGTGTTGGGCCTCGTCTTCATCCTGACCGTGATGTTCCTGCCCAATGGGATCGCCGGTCTGATCGAGGACCTGATCGAGAAATCCCGTAACCGCCGCATCCCCGAAGCGGACCTCGTGGAGGAGCCGAAATGAACGCCTATACCCCCGTAACCCCCGATCCCTATATCCTGAAACTCGATGGTATCACGGTGGATTTCGACGGGTTCAAAGCCATCGACAACTTCTCGATGACGCTGGAACGCGGCCAGCTGCGGGTGCTGATCGGCCCCAATGGCGCGGGCAAATCCACGCTTTGCGACACGATCATCGGGCGGGTGCAATCGGCGGCGGGTACGGTGACCTTCAACGGTGCCAATATCACCAACCTCCCCGAATTCGAGATTGTCCGCCGTGGCATCTGCCGCAAATTCCAGACGCCGGGGGTGCTGCCCTCGCTGACCGTGCGCGATAACCTTCTGGTCTCGGCCCGTCGCGACCGCCGCTGGTGGAAGGGCTTCGGCCATGGCGCCAAACGCGAAGAGGCCGAAAAGGTCGAGGCGCTGCTTGACAAGATTGGCTTGACCGAGAGGGCAGAGACCTTCGCGCGCGATCTGGCCCATGGCGAGAAGCAATGGCTCGAGATCGGAATGGTGGTCGCAACGGGGGCCGAGTTGCTCTTGCTGGACGAACCCACCGCGGGGATGGGCCCGAATGAAACCTCCAAAACCGCCAAGCTGATCCACTCGCTTCTGGGCGAACATGCGGTGCTGGTGATCGACCACGATATGGCCTTCGTCGAGGAATTGGGCGCCAAGGTCACCGTGATGCATCAGGGCAAGTTCCTGAAACAGGGCTCGGTTGCCGATGTGCGCGCCGATCCGGAAGTCGCCGCCGTCTACCTTGGCCGCGCAAAGGAGTAACCATATGAACAGCCTCTTGAAAATGGAGCGCGTCGGCGCAGGCTACGGCCAGAGCCCCGTGCTGTTCGACATCGACCTGAATGTGGCACGCGGCGGAGCGCTGGCGCTGATCGGGCGCAATGGCGTGGGCAAGACCACCCTTCTGCGCACCATCATGGGCGTGCAGAAGGCCACCCGTGGCCGCATCACGCTGGACGGGGCGGATGTGACACAGGCCAAGCCGCATGAGCGCTCCCGCGCAGGGATCGGCTTTGTGCCACAGGGCCGCCATGTCTTCCCGCATCTCAGCGTCGAGGAAAACCTGCTGTCGGGGCTTTCAGCTTTGGCGGGGCGCGGTAAGGGGCTGATTGCCAAGGGCATTCCTGACCATATCTTCGACCTCTTCCCCAAGCTCGACCAGATCCGCCATCGCAAGGCGGGTGTTCTGTCGGGCGGCGAGCAACAACAGCTCGCCATCGGTCGCGCGCTCTGTGGCCAACCGAAGCTTCTGCTTCTGGACGAGCCGACCGAAGGGATCCAGCCCAATGTCGTCCAGCAGATCGAGGATGCGCTGCGCCGCGTGCGCAGCGAGCTGGGTGTGACCATTGTCATCGTCGAGCAATATCTCGATTTCGCATGGTCCTTTGCCGATGACTACTGCGTGCTGCAACGCGGGCGGCAGGTGCGTCAGGGGCGCACCACAGAGGATACCGCCGCCGAGGTCGCCCATCTGGTCAATGTCTGATCTGTGACATCCGGTCCGAGCAGTTCACCCCTGCTCGGACAGCACCTGCACCGCCATCGCCGCCGCAGTGGCCCGATTTTCCACGGATAATTTGGCATAGATCTGCAAAAGGTGCTTTTTCACCGTGGCGACCGAATTTCCCAAAATGTCGGCTATGTCCTGATTGGACTTGCCAGCGGCAACCCAGACCAGCACCTCGGCCTCGCGCTGGGTCAGCGGAAAACGCCCGCGCAGGATCTCTTCGCGCAGGCCCGGACGGTCTTCGGTGACGCGGAACAGATATTCGCCCTCGCGCACGGGATTGAGGTAGTGAAACCCGATCTCGGCCTCGCCCAAGGGCACCACCGCCGTGCTGCCCGTCTGGCGGGTCAGCGACAGAAGCTGCCCCACCAGCGCATCGGTCAGCAGCAGCTGCCCGCCATGAAACAGCCCGCCCAGCAGGTCTTCGGCGCGCGGCGTGGACCACAGGATACGCCCTCCGCCATCCATCGCCAGCAAGGACCGCCCCGTCGCATCCAGCGCCGCCCGCGCCCCTTCGGCCAGACGCGCATTCAGCAGATGCACGCGGATACGGGCGATTAATTCCTCAAGCTTGATCGGTTTTGTGACATAATCGACGCCGCCCGCCGCCAATCCGGCCACCACATGTTCGGTATCTGACAATCCGGTCATGAAGATCACAGGGATATTCTCACGCCCCGGCGTCTGTTTGATGGCCCGCGTGGTGGCAAAGCCATCCAGCCCCGGCATCACCGCATCCATCAAGATCACATGCGGTGCGATCTTGCCCAGAAGATCCAGCGCCGCCTGACCCGAGGTCGCCACCAGCACCGTCATCCCCTCGCGCTCCAGCGTATCGGTCAACAGCCCCAGCGTCTGCGGCGTGTCATCCACGATCAACACGATATCATCCGTCATCGCGCCCCTCCTCCATCATCATCCGCACCTGCTGCGCAAGGCGCGGCAGTTCGAACCCCTGCGCAAGCTGCAACCACTGCGCAACCGATCCTTCAGGACAGTCCTCCAGAATATCCAACACCCCGCGCCGATGCCCGATTTCCGCCGCCGCAAGCAGCCGCTCCAGCAGATCGGCGGGCAGATCGGGCTTTGCCGGACGCTCCGCCGGTCTCGCATCATATAGCCAGTCAATCTGCAAAAGCCCGCCAATCTCCGCCAGCAGCGCATCCAGATCCACCGGCTTCGACAGGAACCCGTCCTGAAGCCCCGCCCCTTCGGCCTGACTGTCATGGGCATTGCCCGACAGCATCACCACGCGCATCTCGGGGTCCAGCGCGCGCAACCGTGCCGCCACCTCCCAACCGCTCATGCCGGGCATGGTGATATCCAGCACCGCCAGATCGGGGCGCAGCGCGGGGGCCAGCCGCAAAGCTTCGGCCCCGTTCTGCGCCACCACCACCTGAAAGCCCAAAGGCGCCAGTATCCGGCGTAACAGCGCCAGATGATCGGCATCATCATCCACCAGAAGCAGGCGCTTGCGCGGCCCCTCATAGCCCAGAACCGGCCGCGCGCCCGTTGGCAGAAGGTCACCACCTGCCTCGAACATCAGCAGTTGCACCACCATCCGCGTGCCCTCGCCGGCCACACTTTCCACGCGGATATGCCCGCCCATGATCTCGACCAGCAGCTTGGTAATGGTCAGCCCCAGCCCGGTGCCGGGCACCAGATCGGCGCGGCTGCCCCGGTCGAACGGATCAAAAATACGCTTCAGATCTTCGGGGGCAATGCCGATGCCGGTGTCGAAAATCTCGACCTCCAGCAGATGGTTGCGATAGCGCAGACGTAACCCTACCTGACCACGGTCCGTAAATTTCACCGCATTGGACAACAGGTTGATCAGCACCTGCCGCAGCCGCTTGCGGTCCACCAGCACCTGACGCGGTAGCCAGCCCTGACGGTCATAGACAAAATCCAAGCCCTTCGCCTCGGCCTGAAAGCGGAAGATCTCGGCCAGCTGGTCCAACAGTTCGGGCAGCGCGACGCGATCACGCGCCAGCACCAGCGTGCCGCTTTCCACCCGCGAGATATCCTGAAGCCCGTCCACAAGATCCGTCAGATGCTCGGCCGAGCGCCGGATCACCCCCACCGCCGAGGGCGCAGCGGACAGATCGCGCTCCATCAGCTGGGCATAGCCATAGATCGCATTGAGCGGTGAGCGTATTTCATGGCTGAGACCGGTCAGAAAGCGCGATTTGGCGAAATTGGCGGCCTCGGCCACCTCGCGCGCCTGACGGGCCTGCGCCTCGGCCTGTTCGCGCGCACCCACCTCGCGGCGCAGCGCCTCGGCCTGCCGCTCGAACTCGTCCTCGACCTGACGGCGGTTCTCATGCGCCAGCACGAAGAACCACGCCATCAGCCCCGACAGGATCGCCAACGCCACGAAAATCACCCAGAACGCCGAGCCCACCGCCTGTGCCGAGCCTGCCGCCATCCCGCGCGTCACCTGATGGCGCACCGCCCCCAGAAGCCCCGCCGTCGCCAGAACAAACACGGCCGCCAGCCCCGCAACCTGCCCGATCCGCGCCCGCCTGCGGGGCGAGAGCCGTGCCGGCAGGGCCCATTCGGACAGCGCGCGGATCTGTTGCGACAGCCGCGCCTGCGGTTTGCACAGATCGCGGCACCGCCCCTCCAGCGAACAGCACAGCGAACAGATCGCCACACCATAGGCCGGACATTGGGCCATATCCTCGGGGTCGAACCGGTTGCCACAAATCCCGCATCCACACAGCCCGTCCGCTGCGGGGGCAATCTGCGACCCCCGCGCGATGTAGAAACGCCCCCGCGTCGCCCAAGCCAGAAGCGGCGCGGCGATAAAAGCCACCACCAGACCGGCGGGCACACAGAAGGCCTGCGCCAAGGGCCCCAGCCACCCCGTCAGGCACAGCACCGACACCAGCACCGACAGCGCCATCGCACCACAGCCCACGGGGTTGATGTCATAAAGATGGGCGCGTTTGAATTCGATCAGCTTGGGCGACAGCCCCAGCGGCTTGGCAATCGCCAGATCGCCCGCCACAGCCCCCAGCCAGCCCACCGCCAGAATGCCGTAAAGATCCAGAATGCTTTCCAGCGCGCCAAAGACACCAAGCTCCATCAGCATCAGCGCCAATGCGGTGTTGAACACCAGCCAGACCACACGTCCCGGATGGTTATGGGTCAGCCGCGAAAAGAAGTTCGACCATGCGATCGAACCGGCATAGGCATTGGTCACATTGATCTTGACCTGCGCGACACAGACCAGAACCCCCATCGCGATCAATGCCAGAACCGGATTGCCCAGCAGCGTGCCGAAGGCCAGATCGAAGGCGATGGCGGGTTGCGCGGCCAGATCGGGCGCGATGCCTGCCCGGATTGCCATGACCGTCAGCCATGAGCCAAGCATGATCTTGGCACCGGCAATCAGCACCCAGCCCGGCCCCGCCATGCCCAGTGCCAGACGCCTGCGCCAGCTTTTGCCCTCGGGGAGGAAGCGCAGATAATCGACCTGTTCGCCAATCTGCGGCAAGAGCGACAGCAGCAATGACAGCCCCGCACCGATCTGCAGCAGATCGACGCCCGATGCCGCGCCGCCAAAGCCCAGCCAAGACGCCATATCGGGCACCGTGTCTTCCGTTCCCGCCACCGCAAGCACCAGCAGCGGTGCCAGTTGCAACCCCAGCCATAGCGGCTGGCTCAGGCGTTGTATCCGCGAAATGCGCCGGATGCCGAAGGCCGCAATCGGAAGCACCACCAGCGCCGACACCAGATGCCCCAGCCATAGGGGCATCCCGAGCGCCAGATTGAGCGCCACCGACATGATCGAAGCCTCGATCGCGAACAGCACGAAGGTGAAAGACGCATAGACAAGCGAGGTCACTGTCGAGCCGATATAGCCAAAGCCCGCGCCCCGCGTCAGCAGGTCGATATCCAGCCCCGAACGCGCCGCGTTCCGCGTGATCGGCCAGCCCACCAGTAGCGCCAGCACCACAAGCCCCACCACCGCAGCCAGCGTGTCGCGGGTGCCATGCGCCAGTGTCAGCGACCCGCCAATCGCCTCGCAGGCCAGAAAAGCCAGCGCCCCGATGGCCGTATGGGCCACACGCGACGGGCGCAACCGCGCCCGCCTTGCGGTAAAGCGCAGCGCGAAATCCTCCAGCGTCTCGTTCGCCGCCCATTGATTATACTCACGACGCTCGGGCGCGATGAACTGATGGCGCAAGGCATGTCCTTTCCGGTCTCTTCCTCCGGTTAGGACGGGGGAAGACCAAGGCGCAAGTCATGCGGCATGATAGACGCCCGAAAAGACGGCCTTTGCCTATATATCAGGCAAAAGAAAGCCGGGGCCGATGGCCCCGGCAGATCATGGCGCAAAGTGTGGGCGCTCAGGCTTTGTCCGCCTTGGCGGGTTTCGACGGCATCTCGATGTTGATTTCGAGACTTTCGATATCGTCACCGCGCTCCATGCGGATATCGACCTCTTCATCAGCCACTTCGACATATTTGCGGATCACCGCGATGATATCGCGTTGCAGCTGCGGCAGGTAATCCCCGCCCGAGGAGTTCGAGCCGCGCTCATGCGCCAGCAGGATCTGCAGGCGCTCTTTGGCGGCATTGGCGGTCTGCTTGCGACGGGGTTTGAGAGAAAATCCGAAAAGGCTCATGCCGACCGCCCGAAGATGCGGCCCAGAAGGCCGGGTTTCTTTTCACCTTCGACCTTCATCTCGACTTTCTCGCCCAGCAGACGCGCAACCGCATCCTCATAGGCGCGACCTGCCGAAGACGGATCGTCCAGCGTGACCGGCGTGCCCACATTGGACGCACGCAGCACGGCGGGGCTTTCGGGCACGATCCCCAGAAGCGGCACGGCCAGAATTTCCAGCACGTCTTCCACGGTCATCATCTCGCCCTTGTCGATACGGGCCTGATCGTGACGGGTCAGCAGAACCTGCGCCTTCACGCCGGTGCCGTCCTTCTCGGCGCGCTGGGTTTTTGACGCCAGCAGGCCCAGAACGCGGTCGCTATCGCGCACCGAAGACACTTCGGGGTTGGTCACAACGACCGCCTCATCGGCGAAATACATCGCCAGCTGGGCGCCGCGTTCGATCCCTGCGGGGCTGTCGCAGATGATATAGTCGAACTCTTTCTTCAGCTCGTTCAGCACCTCTTCCACGCCCTCTTTGGTCAGCGCGTCCTTGTCGCGCGTCTGCGAGGTCGGCAGGATCTGCAGCGTTTCAACGCGCTTGTCCTTGATCAGCGCCTGTTTCAGACGGGCATCGCCCTGAATGACGTTGATAAAGTCAAAGACCACACGGCGTTCGCAGCCCATGATCATATCGAGGTTGCGCAGACCCACATCGAAATCGATGACAACGGTGCGGAAACCGCGTTTGGCCAGACCTGCCGAAATCGCTGCGGCAGAGGTCGTCTTGCCAACGCCCCCCTTGCCCGAGGTGATGACGATCACCCGACCGAGCGGCGGCTTTTCCTTCAGCTCTTCCTTGGCCTTATCTGTGGTTTGGGTGCTCATGCAAAGGTCTCCATGCATAGTCTGTCATCTTCGAGCCAAGCCTGCACAGCCCGATGGCGCAGGTCGTCTCCGATGGTTTCACTGGTACGGTAAAGGCCCGCCACGGCCAGAAGTTCGGCATCAAGATCACGGCAGAAGATCCGGCAGCTTTCATCGCCGAACACACCTGCCATCGCGCGCCCGCGCAGCGCGCCATAGACGTGGATATTGCCCGCGGCCACCAATTCGGCCCCCGAGGCCACCGAGCCCAGCACGATCAGGTCGCCATGTTCGGCCACAATCTGCTGGCCCGAGCGCACGGGATTGCGGATGGTCAGGGTCTGGGCGGGGGCTGCGGCAGGCTGGTCGGCCTCTGTCTCGGCCTCCGCCTCGACCGTTTGGCCCTTGTTCTGGCCAAGCTGGTGGGCCCCGTTCTGGCCCTTGGGGTTCAGCGGCTTGCGCGGCTCGTGCACCGGCCCGTCCCGTCCGCTGATCACCGGAATCAGCCCAAGCTGGTCGGCAGTCTCGCGCTGCGCCTTATTGGCGTTCTGCACCCCGAAAACCGACAGATTGCGCGCGCGCATCTGGGCCACGAGGTCTTGAATGGCTTCGGGCTTGGCAAAGCCGGGCACATCAGCGAAATCGATGACCATAGGCGAGCCGACAAGAAGCTGCGGCGTCTTCTCGAGCTGTTGATCAAGCGCGGTATAGAAAGCCTCGTCCGGCGTGTCGGATTCCATACGCAGCGCGATTGCGGTCAGGAACCGGCCACGGAAATGGAAGGGCCGTACAACGGCCGGGGGCGCGTCGGCCCGGCTGCGGATATCGTCTTTCGCCACGACGAAACTGCTCCTCATTTGATGGGTCCCGTCCCGAGACCCGATTCAGGGTTCGACTCAGGATCGCCCATTTTGATGTTTGCCCCTCTCTTGCCACTATGGACAGGGGGCTGTGAAGCTTGACGCTACGGATTGCGCGGGTTCCTGCCGCCCACCGGCCGGATCGGATGACTTAAGCTGTGCTGATGGAGGGGCGTATAACGCATGCCCTTGCGGAATGTGAAGCAAATTCCGGCACTGGCGGTGAAAAGCTCTTGCCGCTAATCTGGCGCAAGACAGAAGGAGGCGCGTCGATGGCGGCAGCTACAGCCAAAACCTATCCGAACGCGATTGCCGGAGGCATCGATCTGGGGGGCACCAAGATCGAGGCGCGTTTGTTCGGCGCAGGCTATCAGAGCCTTGAAGCGACCCGCTTTCCTACGCCGACCGATACCGTCGAGACGTTCCTCCAAGCGCTGTCCAAAGCCATCCGCTGGCTAGAGGAGACTTCTGGACGCGGGTCCAGATTGCCGATCGGCATCGGCCTTCCGGGGATCATCAACCCGTTCAACGGCGCGGCAATGGCCGCCAATATTCCGGTGACCGGCCTTGACCTGCCCGCCGCCATCGCCCGCAAGATCGGGCGCAAGATCCCGCTGATCAATGACGGGCAGGCCTTTGCCCTGTCCGAGGCACATGGCGGGGCCGGTCTGGGCGCGCGCTCGGTTCTGGGGCTGATCATGGGCACGGGCATCGGGGCGGGCCATGTGCTGGACGGCGCGCTGCCCTACCGGCGCAACATCGCAGGGATCGAGGCCGGACATCTGGGCCTGCCAGCGCCGCTGCTTGAACGGCACGGCCTGCCGATCCGCCCCTGTGGCTGCGGCAGGAAGGGATGTTTTGAAACCTATCTTGCCGGTCCGGGGCTGCGCCGGATCTGCCAGCACAAACTGGGCCACGCCCTGCCCCCCGAGGATCTGGGGGCGGCGGTGGCGAATGGCGACCCTGCGGCCACCGGCGTGCTGGAGATCTGGGCCGCGCTGGCCGCCGAACTGCTGTTGACGCTGCATCTGACCCTTGATCCGGATTGCATCATTCTGGGCGGCGGGCTGTCGCAACTGCCTCAGGTCACCGACCATCTGGCGCGGGCTTTCACTCGTGTGCGGCTTGGCCCGATGGCGCTGCCCGACTTGCGGCTGGCGGCGCATGGGGATAGTTCGGGCGCACGCGGCGCGGCCATTCTGGCGGTGCAGGAAGCGGCAAAGGAATAGCATCATGATCGTCATCGCCAAGCGCGGCTGGGTCGCGGGACAGTTCTGCGGACCGCTGCGGCTGGAGGTGGTGCAGGGCCGTCTGGTCGGGTTTCGGGCTGCAGAGGCGGGAGAAACCGGCGATCTAGAGGTCGGGTTTGCCGGTCCGGCGCTGACCGATCTGCAGGTCAATGGCGCAGGCGGTGTGATGCTGAACTCGCGCCCCGATGCCGAAGGGATCGCCCATATCATCCGCACGCTGCGCCTGCGGGGCACGGGCTGGGCCATGCCCACGCTGATCACCTGCGAGCCCGAGCGCCTGACCCGCGCGGTCGATGCCGCAATCGAAGCCTTCGGGATGGAGGGGTTTGTGGGCCTGCATATCGAGGGGCCGCATATCAACCCCGCCAAGCGCGGCACCCATCAGGCGCAGTTCATCCGCCCCTTCGATGACCGCACGATGACGGATCTGCAGCGGCTGCGCGCGCGGGATATTCCGGTGATGCTGACGCTGGCCCCCGAATGTGTGCCCCTGCCGGTGATCCAGGAGCTGGCGCGAATGGGGGTTGTGGTCTCGGGCGGGCATAGCATGGCCGATGCCGCACAAACCCGCGCGGCCCTTGCGGCGGGGCTGCGCTGTTTCACCCATCTCTACAACGCCATGCCCGCCATGACCTCGCGCGCGCCCAATCTGCTGGGGGCCGCCATCGCCTCGGAGGCCTATGCGGGCATCATCCTCGACGGCCACCATGTGGATTTCACGATGGCGCAGATCGCCTGTCAGGCGCGCCCGCTGCCCGACCGGATGTTCATGGTCTCGGATGCGATGGCCACGATTGGCGGCCCCGACCATTTCGAGCTTTATGGCCAGACGATCCGCCTCAAGGACGGGGCGCTGGTCAATGCCGAGGGTGCGCTGGCGGGGGCCCATACCGATCTGGTGCACTGCCTGCGCAATGCGGTGACGCGAATGGGCATGACCGTCGAGACCGCCTATCGCATGGCGGCACTGGTGCCGCGCGATGCTCTGGGGCTGGCGCGTCCCGATCTTGCGGCGGGCCTGCCGGTGGCCGAGCTGCTGCTGCTTGATGACCAGCTGCAGCATGTCACGGTGTAGCGATGCCTAGCGCAGCTGACGCTTGGCCAGTTTGCGCGCCAGTGTCCGGCGGTGCATCCCCAGTTGCCGCGCCGCCTCGGAGATATTGAAATCGGTGGCGCGCAGCACTTCCTGAATGCGTTCCCATTCATTCACCCGAATGCCCCCCGAGGCCTGCCCCAAGGCCAGATCCGTCTCGCCCGCGCCACGCGCGAAAGCGGCCTCGATCTCGGCGGCGGTGGCGGGCTTGGCCAGATAATGCCCCGCACCCAGCTTGATCGCCTCGACCGCTGTGGCAATCGAGGCAAAGCCTGTCAGCACGACGATCCGCGGCGCCGGATCAAGCGCGGCCAGCTCGCGCACGCATTCCAGCCCGTTCCGCCCCGGAAGCTTCAGATCCACCAGCGCAAAATCGGGCGGGGATTGCGCCGCCACGATGGCCGCCTCTTCGGTCGAACCGGCCTGCGACACCGCAAAGCCGCGCCGTGTCATGGCCTCGGTCAATGTCTCCGCCAGGGCGGAATCATCCTCGACGATCAGCAAGTTACGCACCGCTTCTGTCATGTCTCGTCCTCTTTCAACGGCAGGCTCAGTCGCACCCGCGCACCACCTTCCGCCCTGTTCTCGACCGACCAGTCCCCGCCCAGCCGACGCACGGCATTGGAAACCAGATACAGCCCGAACCCCCGACCGGGGTCGCCCTTGCCCGCCGCCATAGGCCGCACCGGATGATCCAGCACCGCCTGCGGAAATCCCGGACCGTCATCGTCAAACACCACCACCAGATGACCGGCCTCGCGATGCGCCGACAGGGTCATATGGCGCGCGCCTGCCTGCTGGGCATTGGTCAGGATATTGCGCAGCGCCTGTTCCAGCATCGTATCGGCAATCAGCGCCGCCCCCAGCACCGGCGCGGGCCGCATCTCCACCTCCAGCGCGCCCCCGTCCTCGCGCCAGTCGGTGATCACCTCGTCCAGAAACTCGCCCGCAGGCAGCGCCTCGGCCAGATCCAGCCGGTCAAGCCCTGCGGCAAAAAGCATGCCGCTGACAATATGTCGGCACCGTGCCAGCTCCTGCTGCATCCGCGCCAGAACCTTTTCGCGGCGTGGACTGTCGGGAATGCCGCTTTCGTGCCATTCATCCAGCGTTACCGCCAGAGTGGTCAGCGGTGTGCCCAGATCATGGGCCGTGCTGGAGGCCATCACCCCCAGACGCACGAAATGCTCGTCTTCCACCAGTTTCTGCCGCAAGACCGCAATCTGCGCATCCCGCGCCGCCAGATTGCGCCGCAACCCGCTGACAAACCATGTCAGAAGCCCCGCCGCCAGCACGAAGCTGAGAAACATTCCCAGCAGATGCAGGCCGAAAAACCCGTCGCCGGTCATCTGGGTCATTTGCTCCGGCCCCATCGCCGGCAGTCGCAGCGGACGACCGTGGCGCAGCAGCCAGAAATGCGCCGCAGCAGCCGCAGACAGGATGAAAATCACCTGCGGCATGGGGGCCAGCAGCAATCCCAGCATCACCTGCAAGATGAACAGCGTCACGAAAGGATTGGCCGCCCCGCCGCTGAAATACAAAAGCACGGTCAGCGCCGCGATGTCGATCAGCAGCTCGACGGTCACGATCCAGTCGGAAACGGCCAGACCCTTGCAACAGCGCCAGAGCGCAAAGAGATTGATCGCGCAGGACAGCCCGATCACCGCCATCATCTCGGGCACCGGCAGATCCGCGCCCAGATAGAGCACGGTCACCGCAATCGCCAGCGCCTGCCCCGCAAGGGCGATCCAGCGCAGCCGGATCAGCAGCGCCAGATTGCGGCGTCCGGTATCTTCGGACAGCGCCCGAATGGCGTCATCGGGGTCGCCGGAGGCGGCAGGCGGCAGGACAGGTGTCTTCATCGGACCTTCAGAGGCTGGCAGGCAGGGGAGTGCAGGCGGCAGTCGGGTTTAACATAATCTTCTTTTGCGCAAGGGCCAGAACCTGCGGGTGATGGGTCACAATCAGCATCATCCGCCCTGCCCCCAACTGCCGCAGCCCCGCAATCACCTGTGCCTGCGTGGCGCGGTCCAGCCCTTCGGTCGGCTCGTCCAGCAGCAGCAGCGGGGCCTCTTGCAGCGCCGCCCGTGCCACGGCAAGCCGCCGCGCCTGCCCCCCCGAAAGCCGCGCCCCCAGCTCGCCCAGACGGGTCGCAAGCCCCTGCGGCATCGCTGCCACCTCGGCCCGCAGCGCCGCCAGATCAAGCGCGTTCCAAAGCGCCTCGTCACTGGCCCCGGGCTGCGCCAGCCGCAGGTTTTCGGCAATCGTGCCGTTAAACAGATGCACATGCTGGTCCACCACCGCAATCCCGCCACGCAGATCGGCATCGGACAGCGCCCGCAGATCCACCCCCGAAAGCGAGATCGCCCCCTCGGACGGGTCCCAGAACCGCTGCACCAGATTCAGCACCGTCGTCTTGCCCGCCCCGCTTGGCCCCGTCAGCGCAAGGCTCTGGCCCGGGACAAGCCGCAGGCTGAGATCACGGATCACCTCCGGCCCGCCGGGATAGGCGAAAGACACATGATCCAGCACCAGTTCCGGCGCGCGCGGAGGTCTGGGATGGGGCGTCTCGAGAACTTCGGGCGGCTGGTCGGCCAATTCGAAAATGCGCCGCGCCGAAGCCATCGTGCTGTCCCAATGCGCCACAGCCGCCGGAAGCCCCGCAACGGTTTCCATCGCCGCCATCACCGCCAGAACCAGCATCGCCATCTCCGGCCCCGACAGGGTGTGGCTGCTGACCTGCGGGATCAGCAGCACCAGCGCGCCCAGCACCATCCCCTGACCGACAAGGCTGCCCAAGGCGGTGAAGACCGCGCCCAGCCATGCCTGCCTGCGCTGCGCCGCCACCATCCGCGCGGCGCAGGCCTGCACCAGCAGGACCTGCCGCTCCACCGCGCCAAACACCTGCAATTCGGCCAGGCCGCGGGTCAGATCGGCACTTTCGGCCTGTAGACGGGCACGGGCGCGCGTGATCCGCCCGCCGCTTTGGCGCAGGAACGCGCGCTGGATCAGCGGCACAAGCCCGCCCGCCACGCAAAGCCCCAGCGCCACCCAAAGCGCCAGCGGCCACCAGACCAGCCCGAGCCAGAGCACCACCGCCCCGCCCGCAACCAGCGCCGAAAGCACCGGCCCCAGAAGGCGCAGGTGGACATTTTCCAGCGCATCCACATCGCCCCGCAGTCGCGCCAGCAGATCCCCATGCCGCAGCCCCCGAAGACCGGCAGGGGCCAGCGGCACAAGGCGCGTATAAAGCCACGGGCGCAGCTTGGCGATCAGGGCCAGCGTCGCCTCATGGGTCACCAGCCGTTCCAGATAGCGCGCCCCCGCCCGCAGCAGCGCAAGGCCACGGATGGCCGCCGCCGGTGTGAAAAATTCCAGCGTCAACCGCCCCAGACCCGCAAGGGCCATCGAGGTGATGAACCATCCCGACACGGCCATCAGCGCCACATTCGACAGCATCACCGTTACCGAGAGCGCGACCCCAAACGCGATACGCCAGCGGAACGGTCTGCACAGATGTAACAGGCGCCACAGATCAGACATCACGCACCTCCTTCGGCGCCTCGAAGAAGGCCGCAGGCAGATCCTGTGGCAGATCCTGTGGTGGCCCGTCAAAGACCACCTTGCCCGCCTGCAGCATAATCAGATGATCGGCAAGCTGTGCGCAGGCGCGGTCATGGGTGATGATCAGGCGGGCCGCATCGGGCGTGGCCGCCAGAACGCTGCGCATCAGGGCCTGCGCGCCTTGCGCATCCAGCGCCGCCGTCGGTTCGTCAAGGATCAGAAGCGCGGGCGAGACAAGCAGGGCCCGCGCCATCGCCACCCGCCGGATCTGGCCGCCCGACAGGCCCGCCCCGCCTTCCCCCAGACGGGTGGCATAGCCCTCCGGCAGGGCAGAGATAAACCCGTGCGCCTGCGCGGCCCGTGCCGCAGCCTCGATCCGCGCCTGCGTCGCGGCGGGCTGGCCAAGCGCGATATTCTCGGCCAGCGTGCCCGCAAACAGGCGCGGCGTCTGGGGCAGCCAGCCGATACCCGCCCGCAAGTCCTGTGCGGCGATCGTCTGCCCGTCCAGCAGGATCTGCCCGCTGGAAGGCGATACTTGCCCCAGAAGCAGCCGCGCCAAGGTGGTTTTGCCCGCCCCGCTTGCGCCCATCACCGCAAGGCTCCGCCCGCGTTCGAGTGTGAAGGAGAGCGGCCCCACGCTGTCCCCATCGACATCGGTGCTGGCAGAGCGGTCGGCATGGGTAAAGCTCAACGCCTCCACCCGCAGCATCCGCCAGTCGCGCGCGGCGATCCCTGCGGCGGCGGGCTGATCGGGGCCGATCAGCGCCATCATCGCCTCGCCCGCACCGATGGCCGCCATACGTGCATGATAGTGCTGGCCCATCTCGCGCAGCGGGCGGAAGAATTCGGGCGCGACCAGCAACGCGAACAGCCCCGGCAAAAAGGTAAGATCGCCGTAATACAGGCGGAACCCCACATAGACCGCCACCATCGCCACCGCGATGGTCGAAAAGAATTCCAGCACCAGCGAGGACAGGAACGCCAGACGCAGCACTTTCATCGTGGCGCTGCGATAGCCTTCCGACATGGCCGCAACCAGCGCCGCCTCGCGCCGCGCCGCGCCAAGCTGGCGCAGGGTCACCAGCCCCGCGATACGGTCGAACAGATGCGCCCCCATCACCATCAGGCGCTGCCATTGGCGACGGTTGAGCGCCTCGGCCCCCTTGCCGACCACAATCATGAAGACAGGAATGACGGGAGCGGTCACCGCAAGGATCAGCGCGGTGACCCAGTCGAAGGGGATCACGCAGACCAGCACCAGCACAGGGATCAGAGCCGCAACAAGACGCTGGGGCAGGAAGGCCGCGAAATAGTCCTGAACCGCTTCAACCCCCTCGGACAGGATGCCCGCGACCTCGCCCGAAGGCGGCAGATCCTGCAGCCTCGCATGCCCGATCCGCTGCAGGATGATCCGCCGCAGATGCGCGCGGATCCTGCCCCCTGCCTCGAAGGCCAGCCCTTCACGCAAAACATCAAGAATGGCTCGTAACATTATGGAAATGATGAATAAGGATATATCGCCCTGCAAGGACGAAAGCGCGACCCCATCCACCACCACCGCCGCAATCATGCGGGCGGTGGCATAGGCCTGCAGCACCACCATCGCCCCCGAACCGACCGCTGCACAGACCGACAAGGCCGCCACGCTGCGCCCCGCCAGACCATGACGGCGCAGCCAGCCTTCGATGGGCCGGACGGCGTCCCCATGCAGGGGACGCGGGGCTTGCGGGCGGGCGGGCACAGACATGCGCGCTCAGTGGTGCTCGTAGGCGACCAGCTTGGAAATCCGCGCACGGAAGACCCAGATCTGGTACCAGTTATACATGATCATGACCGGCAGGAAGCCCCCCATTGTCATGGTGAAGGTGATCAGCGACACCTGCGGACTTGCCCCGTCGCGGATGGTCCACGTCCCCGGAACAAGCCAGGGATGCAGCGTGACCAGCATGCCCAGACCAAGGATCAGCACAGCGGCGTTATACCACAGGATCGCTGCCAGATCACGGTCGCGCAGCGTGTCGCGGCGGACCTGCTCGATGCACCACAGCGCGGCCAGCCCGAACAGCCCCCATGCCCAGAAATGCCGCCCGAACCACGCGTCGCGCGCCCAGTCGAAGAGCACCGCACTCCAGACCAGCGTGACCAGCACAGAGCCGATTGCCAGCCAGAAGATCACAGCCGTCCAGCGGGCCGCATCCTGCCGGATACGCTCGGTTTTCTCAAAACGCGCCCGCACGAAAAGCACCCCCGAAAGCGTGACCGCGACACAGGCGGCAATCCCCGTCCAGATCGAGAAAGCCGAGACGAAATTGAAGGCACCGCCCGCATAATAGGGCAGCTTTCCGGCCTCATGCACCAGCGGAAAGCCCTGCAGGACCGCCCCCACGCTCATGCCGCCGAAGAAGGTGACGGTCAGGCTGGACAGGCCGAACACCCAATCGGTGAAGCGCTGCCATTTCTCGGACGCGAGATGGCGGAATTCGATCGCAACCGCCCGCGACATCACCCCCCAGAGCACGAAGGCCAGAGGCACCATCAGATAATGGAACGCCGAGCCATAGACAAAGGGGAAGGTGCCGAAAAGGATGCCGCCCGCCACGATCAGCCATGTCTCGTTGGCATCCCACGTGCCCGCCATCGCCGCCATGATCGCGCCGCGCTCGTCATGGTCGCCCACCACAAGCCCGAAAATCCCTGCCCCCAGATCGGCCCCGTCCAGCACGATATAAAGAAGCATCGCAACCCCCAGACCAAGCCACCAGGCATTGGCAAGGAAATACTGCATGTCATCAAGTTGGGTCATCTCGTTTTTCTCCCCTCAAACCGGACGGATATATTCGGGACGTTTCGCATGCGGCCCTTCGGGCAGGTCCAGCTCGCCCAGCGTTTCCTCTCCGTCCCCCGCGACGGGGCTGGTCAGGTCGGGCCCGTTCCGGCAGACCTTCAGCAGATACCAGATCGTGCCCGCAATCACGGCGCATTCGAAAATGGCAAAGCCCGCAAACCAGAAGCTGGCCAGACCGACCGACAGGTTCGACATGCCATCCTCGACCCGCATCATCCCGTAGACAATCCACGGCTGACGCCCGATCTCGCGCGTCCACCACCCCGCAATGACCGCGATATACGGTAGCGAAACCATCGCGATACAGACCATCAGGAAGCGGCGCTGAAGCGGCGCATAGCTGGCACAGAGCTGACGACGGTAGCTCAGCCAGCCCCCCCAGAGCGCCACCGCCAGAATGGCCCCGCCAATCGCGACCATGATCCGGAAGCTGTAGAACGGCAGCACCACCGGCGGGCGCTCGTCTTCGGGGAAGGTATTCAACCCCTCGACCGCGCCATTCCACGTTTTGGTTTCAATCAGCGACAGCGCATGCGGGATCTTGATCGACCATGCCAGACCGGTGCCCTCCTTGTTGGGCCAGCCGATGACGTTCCACGCGGTATTGACGTTCCCATCGGCATCATAGGTGTCATACTGGCCCTCCATCGCCGCCAGCGCCGCCGGTTTATGCTCGAGCACATTCTCGCCCAGCAGATCGCCCAGATAGATCTGGCCCGCCGCCACAACGGCCAGCGCGACAAGGCTGTAACGCAGTGGACGGATGAACAGCTGGACCTCACGGCGCTTGAAGACGAACCATGCGCAGACTGCCACCACAAAACACAAAGACAGCTCGACCGCCGCCAGCAGCATATGCGGGAAAGCCGCGAAGACATTGGGATTGAACAGCGCGGCCAGCCAGTCGGTGACATGGAACATCCCGTCCTTGAACTCGATCCCGGTCGGGGTCTGCATCCAGCTATTGGCCACCAGAATCCACATCGCCGACAGCGTCGAGGACAGCGCCACATTGAATGTCGCAAACAGGTGCATCTTGCGGCTGATCTTACCCCAGCCAAAGATCATCAGACCGATAAAACCGGCCTCATACATGAACGCCGTGATGGTCTCATAGCCCAGCACCTGCCCGAAAAACGGCCCCGCAGCCTGTGAAAACGGCCCGTAAAGGATCCCGAAGGCCATTTCCATCGTCACGCCGGTGGCCACGCCCGCGCCGAAATTGACAATGAAGAGCTTCTCGAAAAAGCGGCACAGCCGGTACCAGCGTTCATCATTGGTACGGAACCATGCCAGTTCGAAACTGAACAGGATGATGGCAAGGCCGATCGTAAGCGGCGGAAACAGGATATGTACGGAAGAGATCAGCGCGAAATCCATCCGCGAGATCAGGACACTGAGTGGATCTGGTTGCATCGCAACGCCTTTTGTGCTGTGGCAGCGCCCATAGCCCTTGGCCGAGGCCGGAAAAAAGGCCCTCATGCCCGATATCAGGAAACAACGCCGCATTTGCTGACGCGCCCGTTCCTAAACCCGCAGCGCAAGGCGCGGCATTGGACAAATTGTCCAATGCTGAATACATCTTTTCGCGCGGCACATGTCGGGGTTTACGTTTTGTTAATAACAACTTGCCCGACGGTCTTCATGCAGGAAATGAACAGATATGCGCCTTGAAGGAAATCGGCGGGAATTCAGTAAAATAAAGATGTTTCAATGCACTATGGCAAAATCCTCATCTCAGGTTTTAACTGTAATTTAACCATTTCGCGTTGATCCCTCTCGCGGCAGAGAAACCAAAGGCCCCATACGTACACAAAAGCGCCAAGCGGATCACCTCCGCTTGACGCCAGCTAACCTGTCAGGGCCAATCCCGCTTTCCGTCCATGACTAGCGCGACAGGATCTCCTCGAAACGCTCTCTGGCGCGGCGCGGAATGGTGTCGGGCAGGGTCTGGGACAAGGGGTCGACCGTTTCCCCGACATCGATCACCATGACCATTCCCATCGCGTAGTGCGGCGTGCATTTGATGCCATAGCGCCCCGCCACATCAAAGCGCACGGTCTCTTCTTTCGAGAGCGGCCCCAGAAACGGGGTTGCGCCTTCGGGGAGCATTTCCTTGATCGAAGCCGCGTTATGGCCCTTTTGTGTGGGCACGAAATGCACGCTGTCGCCAAGGGCGATTGTCAGATGATCCGGCTCATAGACCATTGCCCCTCCCGCGCCGCGGTTCAGCATCTTGACCTCATGGGTCTCGGCCATCACGGCATCGGGCAATAGCAGCGCCGCCACCGCGATACATCCAATAATTGCACAATATTTCAATATACTATCCTCATAATGCCTGTATAAAATGCAGCAAGGGCCTGCCGTCCGGATCGCGGATATGCTGCGCCTCGACCCCGAAGCAGCCGCGCAGATGGTCCAGCGTCAGGACCTCGGACGGGGGGCCGATCGCGCGCAGTCGACCGTGCTCCAGCAAGGCGACCCTATCGCAGCCGAACGCCTGATTGAGATCATGCAGCGCGATCACCCGCGTCACCGGCAATGCCCGCACCAAGCCCATAAGAGCCAGTTGATGGCGGATATCCAGATGGTTTGTCGGCTCGTCCAGAAGCAGTAACTCGGGGGTCTGCGCCAATGCCCGCGCGATATGCACCCGCTGCCTCTCGCCCCCCGACAGGCTATGCCAGAGACGGTCCTCCATGCCCTGCATATCCAGCGCCGCCAAGGCCTTGGCCACATGCGCGTCGTCCTGCGCGGTCCAGCCCCGCAAGGGCGACAGAAAGGGGATGCGTCCCAATTCGACCGCTTCGCGCACCCGCAGACGGTCAGTGGTTTCGGCCTGCTGTTCGACAAAGGCGATCCTCTGCGCCCGCGCCCGTGCCGAGATCCTGTGCAATGGCACTCCGCCAAAACGGATCTCGCCCGAGGCGGGTTTGCCCAAGCCCGCCATAAGCCGCATCAGGGTGGATTTCCCCGACCCGTTCGGGCCGATCAGACCCAGACATTCCCCCGGCTCCAGTTGCAGGGTGATCGCGTGCAGCAGCGGCGTGCGATGCGCCTTGGCGCAAACATTCTCGAGATGCAGGACCATCAGCGCGCGCCCCGCATCAGGATTAGGGCAAAGGCCGGTGCCCCGACCAGCGCTGTCACCACACCGATGGGCAGCACCTGCCCCGGAACGATGATGCGGGCCAGAATATCCGCCGCCACCAGAAACACCGCCCCCGCCAGCGCCGAGGCCGGCACAAGGCGCTGGTGGCGGGTGCCGACCAGAAAGCGCATCGCATGCGGAACCACCAGACCGACAAAGCCGATCGCCCCTACTTTGGCCACCAGAACCCCCACCATCACCGCTGTGACCGTGATCAGCAAGCCGCGTGTCCTGCGGATATCCACCCCCAACGAGGCCGCGCTCTCGGCACCGAAGGTAAAGGCATCCAGTGCACGCCGGTACCAAAGGCACAGCCCGACGCCCAGACAGGTCACAAAGACCGCCGGGGCCACGTCCTCCCAGCGCACGCCCGACAGATTGCCCATCAGCCAGAACATGATGCCGCGCGCCTGTTCGGCATTGGCAGAGCGGGCAATGATGAAGGCGGTGAGCGCGTTGAACATCTGGCTCCCCGCGATCCCCGCCAGAATGATGGCCGCCGCCCCCTGATTGCCGCGCCCGCCGCCCGGAATGGCATGGGCCAGCGCCACCACCGCCCCGAAGGCGGCCAGCGCCCCGACCAATGCCCCCGCAGACATCGACACGGCGCCCGCGCCGATACCCGCCACGCTGACAAGCACCGCACCGGTCGAAGCCCCTGCCGAAAGCCCCATCAGATAGGGATCGGCCAGAGGGTTCCGCAAAAGCGCCTGCAAGACCACCCCCGTCAAGGCCAGCCCCGCCCCGCAACTGGCGGCGACAATGGCGCGGGGCAGACGGTAGCTCCAGATGATACCGGCATCGATGCGGTCCAGCGGATAGCCCGCCTGCCACAGATGATTGGCCAGAACCTTATAGACGGTGGCCAGCGGTAGGCGGGTCTCGCCAATGGCCGCCCCTGTCAGCACAGTGCCCGCAAGGACCAGCGCGATGCCCCCCCAGACCATCCAAGGCGCGGCGGAGGCGCTCATTCGAAGGTCATATCCGAAAGCGCTTGCGACAGGCTGTCGAGCCCGTAGATGCTGCGCATGGTCGCGCTCATCGCATGGGCATCCATGACCACGATATGCCCCTCCCGCACGGCTTTCATCTGGCTTGCCACAGGGTCGGTCTTCAGAAAGTCCATCTTGGCCGCGACATCATCGGCGGGGAAGCGGCGCCGGTCCATTTTGGCGATCACGATCACATCCGGATCCGCTTTGGCAATGGTCTCCCAGCCGACGGTAGGCCATTCCTCGTCCGACTCGATCACATTACGGATGCCAAGTTTACCCATCATATAGCCCGGCGCACCAAGACGACCGGCCACATAGGGGTCCAGCTCCAGATCCGCCGAGGAGAACCAGAAAACGGCCGACAGACCTTCAGGCAGGTCCAGCGCCTGCGCGCGCGCCACGGCTTGGGCCTCTGTCGCCTGCAACGCCGATACCAATGTCCGGCCTGCGGGCTGCACGTTGAAAATCTCGGCAAGCTGGGTGATCCCTTTATAGACCTGCTCGGGGGCAAAGGCCCCGACCCGCGTGCCGTCGCCACCGGTCGAATTGTCCTTGGTGTCGCAATCGGCGGGCATGATATAGGTGTTGACCCCGACATCGTCGAACATCTCGCGCGTGCCGACAATACCGCTCGGCCCGACATGCCATTCATATTGCACCGCAACAAGATCCGGCTTCTGCGCCAGAACACTCTCGAAACTGGGATCGTTATCGGCCAGACGCGGGATCGTCGCATTGACATCGGCAAATTGCGGCAGCACCGGATTGAACCACACCGAGGTGCCCTTGACCTTTCCTGCCAGCCCCAGCGAATAGAGGATCTCGGTCGCCGACTGTCCGATCGTCACCGCGCGTTCCGGTGCCGCCTCGATCGTGAGGCGTTTGCCGCAATTTTCCAGCACCAGCGGATACTGCGTAGCCCCCGTCTGTGCTGGCGTTTGCGCCCAAAGCGGCGTGCTGCCCAAAAGCAGTGCCAGACCGGCCGGTAAAATCAATCTCATATGCCCAATTCCTTCAGAAGGACCGGAAAGCACCATATGGGATGACGGATCCGCCGCCCCGCAGGGCGAAGGGAGACAACCCACCGACACACCCCGTCCGGTTTGAAAATCCGATGTCGGCAGGTCTCCTGACTGGCGCCTCATCGCCAGACCGCCCTTCCCAAAGCAGTCAATGCCTGCCTCAGTGGATTCCGGTCCGGCTCTTCGCCTACAGTTGCGGGGGCAGTTCCGGTTCCCGTGGTCCCACGGGGCGGATTCCCTATTATATCCTCTCGGATACCGACGCGATGTGTTTGTCATCCCCGCGCCCCGAGGTCAAGCGGCCAAAGCCCCCAACTGCGCAATGCCGCTCTCTGCACGCCAAATGCCGAAAGGAGCCGCCCGCAAGGGGCGCTTGCGCGCAATCCGCCCCGAACCGCCAGCTGTTGCACCAAGGCCAGCCCGACCCTCCCAGTCCCTGCGCGACAGTTTTGCCCATTTAATTCCCCGCGCTTGCAGCCTAAAATGGCAGCAAGACTGCCTAAAGCCTAAAGGGAGCATTCCGCGCATGGCCTCGCCGCTTTTTACCGGACCGGAGAATGGCAGGCCGCCGTCTCCCGCCGCCCATCGTTCGCTGATCTACCGTATGGCGCGGCGGCTCGAGGGATATTCCATCGGCATGGTGCCGGAATTCATTGGTGTCGCCGAAGGGTTGCGCGCCTCGCTGGCCTTTGCGGTGATGGTGCTGACCGCCGCCGCCAGCGGCGAGCCGAAGCTGCTTTGGGCGGCATTCGCAGCGTTCTGGGTCTGCCTCTGCGATCCGGGCGGGCGCGACCGGACCCGCATCCGCGCAATGGGCGCCTTCGTGACCGCCGGAACCCTTGCCGCCTTTCTCGGTGCGGCCAGCGCGGGGCTTGGCCCGCTTTATGCCAGCCTGACGCTGATCCCGCTGATCTTCCTGCCGGCATTGGGCGGCATCTTCGGACCAAGCGGGGCCCAATCGGGCACGCTCATCTGTGTGGTGGGCGGGGTCGCCGTCGGGTTTCCCAATGATCCGGTCGCCTCGCTCCATCTGGCGGGGGCGTTCCTCGTGGGCGGGATCTGGGCGCTGGTGTTCAGTTTCTGGATCTGGAAACTGCGTTCGCAGGGGCCGGCACGGCGCGCGATCGCTTCGGTCTTCACCCGTCTGGCCGAGATGAACAGCGCCATGGCCGCACGTCTGGGCCGCGAAGAGATCCTCGGGGCGGCAGAACCCGAATACCGTCGCGCGCTGCGGGCCGCCATCGAACGCGCGCGCGGCACGATCCTTGGTCTGGGCAATGGCCATACCCAGTTCATGGCAGAACTGGGCAGCGCCGACCGGATCTTTGCGTCCATGATTGCCCTTGACCATATGCTCAGCGATCCGTTGAGCCCCGAGGAAGAAGCCCCCCTTCGCGAACAGTTGGCCCGTATCGGCGCCCTGCTCAGCGAGGCGCAGATGCAATCCATGACCCGCCATCCCCATCCCGAGCGGCTGGTCTGGGAAGCCGAAGATCTTGCCCGCGCTGCCGACCGCGCCGGTGCGCGCAGTCAGGCCGTGGTGCGCAATCTGGCCGAAGCCTTCCTGCGTTTTGCCGAACATCTGCGCGGCGAGAGCCTGTCGGGCAGCGCGCCGCAGCAGGACGGCACGCCGCGCCCAAGCTGGCGGCAGATCCCCGATGCGACCTTGCGCCATGCCCTGCGTCTGACGGTGGCAGTGGTGGTGACCTATCTGGTCTGTGTGGCGCTGGAGATGAAGTATTTCTACTGGGCCACGATGGCCACCATTGTGGTGCTACAGCCCGCGCTCTCGACCACATGGCCGCGCATGCTGGAACGGGTGCTCGGCTCGATTACGGGGGGGCTTTTTGCCGCTGGCCTGTTGGCCCTGTCGCCGGGGCAACTGCCCCTTCTGGCCGTCATTATCCCGACATCCGCAATCACCATCGCGTTCAAACGGGTCAATTATACAATCTTCACCATCGGGGTCAGCGCGCTCTTCGTGCTGGTGACCGAGCTGGTCATGCCCAATCACGGCATTGCCCTCTCGCGGGCGCTGGACAATATTCTGGGGTCGGTCATCGCCTTTGTCGTTGGGGCGACCCTCTGGCCCGGACGCGCCGAGCCGCATTTCCGCGATATTCTGGCGCAGGCCGTGCAGGCGAATATGGATTATGCCGCCGCCGCCGTGGGCAGCACGAGCCTGCCCGAGCCGGTCGATGCGCTGCGTCGTCAGGCCGGACTGGAAAGCACCAATGCCGAGACCATCCGCCAGCGCAAGCTGATGGAAGGGCGGCGCGGTGCCGACCAGTTGAACGCGGCGGGCGATGTTCTGGGGGCATTGCGGGTGCTGGCGGGGGCGGTGACCACCCATGCGCTGATCTCGCCCGAAGCCGATCCCGAGAAAGAGCATCTGCTCCGGCAGACCGCGCAGTCTTTCGCCGATGCCATCCGCCATGCGGGCGATGCCTCCCTGCCCGCTTTGCCCGCGCAGACCTCGCCCACGGACCTGCGCAAGGCGCTTGAGTTGCTGCAAAACCGGCTTGACCTCTATCTGAAAGCCTGAGCGGCGCCTTTTTGCTAGGCAAACGTCCGACCCTCTCCCTGCAAATCCGGCGATCACGCCGGATTTCTCTCGCCATCGGCCCGCCGGAGGCGAAGATACGCCCGAGAAACCGTGGATATCTGGGGCAAGGACGATGAAAATTCTGGTGATCGGGGCAGGTGTGATCGGCACGACCAGCGCATGGGCGCTGCAAGAGCAAGGCCATGATGTCTGCCTGATCGAGCGCCAAAGCACCGCCGCCGAGGGCACATCCCACGCCAATGCGGGGATGATCACCCCCGGCTATACCGCGCCCTGGCCCGCCCCCAAAATCTGGCGCAAACTGCCCAGACGGCTGTTACAGACCCACACGCCTTTCGCGATATCCCCCCCTCTGTCGCGCCGTGATCTGCGCTGGATGCTGGCCAGCCTGCGCCAGTGCCGCGCAAAATGCTACACGGCCAATATTCAGGCCATGATGGCCCTGTCGGTCTATAGTCAGGCGATGATGGCCCGCCTTCGCGACACTGTGCCACTGCACTATGCACAGCGCTTTGGCGGGACCTTACAACTGTTCCGCCATCCCGTCAGCCTGACGGATCTGCGCCTGCATACCGACTATCTGGATCAGCGCGAGATCCCCTATGAGGTGCTGGACCGCGCGGGCTGCCTTGCCAGGGAACCGGGGCTGGAACGGGCCGCAACACCGCCCGTCAGCGGGCTTTACATGCCGCAGGACGAAACCGGTGACTGCTGCCTTTTCACCAGACAGCTTGCCGCCGCCTTTGTCGCACGGGGCGGCGAGATCCGCTATGACACCCCTGTTTCCGGCCTTCTGGTGGAAAACGGCCATGTGAGAGGAGCGCTGGACCAACAGGGCGAGGCGCTGCGCGCCGAACGGGTGGTGCTCTGCACCGGTCACGAAACACCAGCCCTGCTGGCCCCGCTGGGGCTGGACCTGCCGATTGCCGCGCTCAAGGGCTATTCGATGACGGTGCCGCTGCGCATACCTGCCTACGGGCCGCAATCCACCGTGCTGGATGACACCTATAAAGTGGCGCTGACACGGCTGGAGAACACGATCCGCGTGGGGGGCATCGCCGAGATTGCAGGCGGGCGACAAGAGCTGACCCGACGCCATCTGGAAACCCTGCGCCTGTCGCTGGCAAGCCTGTTCCCCGACAGCTATGTGGCCGAAGAGGCGCAATTCTGGGCCGGTCAGCGCCCCACCACACCGACCAATCTGCCGTTCATCGCAGAGACCGCCCTTGCGGGGCTTTATGTCAATGCCGGTCACGGGACGTTCGGCTGGACAATGGCCGCAGGCGCGGCGGCTTTGCTGGCCGATCTGGTCAGCGGCACCCCGAGCCCGATTTCCGCAGCCCCCTACAGGGTGCGAAAATAATCGTTGCACCGCTTGCGCCCCGATAGCGGGCCGACGTAAATTATCCGGCAGGTTCTGGACTGCTTTCATACGGAAAACCATCTTGCCCCAACGCGCCGCTTCCCCGTTTTTTGTGGTCTTCACACTGACCTGCGCCGGATTTCTGTCCGGATGCGGGCTTGGCCATCGGGCCACGCCGGAGGAATGCATGGAACGCGCCATGTATTTCGAATCCAACCGCTCCAGCCGCGATGGCATGGTGGCCGTGGGCAGCGTGGTGATGAACCGTGTGAAGTCACCGGATTTCCCGAACACCGTCTGCGGTGTCGTCAGCCAGAAAAACCAGTTTGCCCGCGGGATCATGTCGCGCAAGATGGACACCCGCTCGGCCCCCTATCTGCGCGAGGCCGCCCGCGCCGTGCTGCGCGGAGAGCGTCACCCCTATATCCAGAACGCGCAATATTTCCATACCGCCAGCTATCGCGCCTCTTATAACAATATCGATTATGTGCTGACCACCGGCGGCAATGCCTTCTATCAAAAACGCCGTCCGGAAAACGTTGTGAATGCCAGCCCGCTGCCGCCTTTGGAAGGCATAACCGGCTATTGAGACCCTAAAGCGGCGGGGGCGGCCCTAGGCCAGCCCAACCACCCGCCCCTTACGGGCCTCGATTTCCCGATACAGCAGCTCGGCAAGGTTTTTGTTGGCGACGGTTTCGATGCCCTGAAATCCCGGCGAGGAATTGACCTCCAGCACTTTCGGCCCGTCTTTCGCCCGCAACAGGTCAACCCCCGCGATACCCAGCCCGAAGCTGCGCGCCGCCTTGACCGCCATCCGCCTTTCCTGCGTGGTGATCTTCACCGCCTCGCCGGTGCCGCCCTGATGCAGGTTGGAGCGGAAATCCCCCTCGGCCCCCTTGCGCTTCATCGCGGCGACAACCTTGCCCCCGATCACCAGACAGCGGATGTCTTCCCCTGCGGCTTCGCGCACGAAATGCTGCACCAGAAAATTCGCCTTCAGGCCGCGAAACGCCGAAATCACGCTTTCCGCCGCTTTGCGGGTCTCGGCCAGAACGACCCCCTTGCCCTGCGTCGATGCCAGAAGCTTCACGATCAGCGGCGCGCCGCCCACCAGCTCGATCAGATTCGTCGTGTCCTTGGGCGAGGCCGCAAAGGCCGTATCGGGCATGCCGATCCCCGCGCTTGCCAGTATCTGATGCGCCCAGAGCTTGTCGCGCGAGGCCATGATCCCGTGAGACCCGTTCACGCAATAGGTGCCCAGGGTTTCGAACTGCCGCAGAACGGCAGCGCCGTAAGGAGTAATCGTGGCCCCGATCCGCGGGATCACCACATCATAGCGGGGCAGCTTGCGCCCGTCATAGTAGATTTCCGGTGCCAGCGTGTTGATCGCCATATAGCAGCGCGTCGTGTCGATCGCATCGACCTTATGGCCCCGCGCGCGTCCCTCATCCACCAGACGCTGGGTCGTATAATTGTCTTCGCGGGTCAGGATGGCGATGCGCAGGCTGGGGCGGCTTTGCGCATCGGCGGCCAGCGTCTCATAGACGGCATAGTTCAATTCGGGTTGTAGACGGCGCACGGCAGGCAGCACCGTCACATGATCGCGCAGGGCCTGACGGCCCAGCAACATCCGGCTGGCCATTGTGCTACGATCGGTCAGCGTGATCTCGATCGGCCAGCTTTCGCCATCCACCGCCACCGTGGTGCCGATGACATAGCGCTGCTCGGTCTCGCCATTGGAAGACGTCACCTCGCGCCGGTCCAGTAGCGGTGTCTCGCAGCGGATGGCAATCGCGTCATTATCGGGCACCGGATGCAGGGTAAACTGCACCAACGGCGCGTCTGCCGGACCGCTCAGCGTAATCTCCGATGCGTGCAAGGCAGAGGTGCGCGCGCCCGTATCCACCTTGGCGAGAATGGCCGACACACCGAGATCGGGCAGCGACAGCCATTCTTCCCACCCCATTTGCAACGGCGTCTTTGCCATCAGCCAACCCTTTCGCGCATTTTGTGAAAACATGCCACAGGGAGGAAGACGCCCGTATGACAAAAGAGGCCATCCTCGAACAGCCTCTTCCGCGCCGCCTCTAGCGATCAATCAGGCGCAACGCAAGAGCCCCGCACCACACGATCCTGCGCCTCACAGGCGCGTTCCCCCTTAGTGCAAGAGCTTCGACCCCGTGCGCGCAAGCGGCGTCTCCGAGGCGCCGGACCAGCCTGCCGTCCGTGCCGCCGCCCCCTGTATCAGCTCTTCGACCCGCACCCAAAGATCCAGCAGATCCTCCATCTGCTGCGAGAGGGTCTCTTTCTCTTCGGCGCGCGCTGCATTTTCATGGATCTTCAGAAGCTTGTGCAGCTTTTGCAGGCCCAGAATCCCTGCCGATCCCGCCAGCTGATGGGCCACGCCCGCATAGGCCTCCAGATCACCATACATCAGATGTTGCTGCAAAGCCGAAATCCGTCTGCGCCCTTCCTGCAGGAACGCCTCCTGCAAGGTGGCAAATTCGGCAGGGCCATACATTTCCAGCAAATCGTCACGCGTGGATTGATCGACAAACTCGTCCCCCGGCGTTCCGGCCTGTGCAGAAGGGCGATGATGGGCCTGCAACAAACGGTTCAGCGCCGCACGATTGATCGGCTTGCACACGACATCGTCACAACCCGCAGCCTGCAGATCCGCTGCGGCCTCGCGCGAGATATTCGCCGTGACCGCAACGATGGTCGTATCGCTATTGGGCCCCTCGCCCGCGCGGATGATACGGGTGGCCTGCATCCCGTCCAGCACCGGCATATTGAGATCCATCAGGATCAGATCGAATTTCTGCTTGCGCGCGGCATCCACCCCGTCTTGCCCGTCAATCGCCATTGTAACACGGTGCTGGCCCTGCAAAAGCATCTGGCGAAGAACCTCGCGGTTAAGCGCGTTATCCTCCACAATCAGAATGTCGCGCGGCGGCACCGGCGGCGGCGGGGCGGCGTCTTTGGCCTGATGGTCAGCAGAGTGGCGCACAATCGCACAGGGCGCAGGCAGCGAGAACCAGAACACCGTGCCCTCCCCCGGCTCGCTCTCCACGCGGATCTCGCCACCCATCGCTTTCAACAGCCGCCGCACGATGCCGAGGCCAAGCCCCGTGCCCGAAATATCCTGCGCGCCCACCGGCAGGATCGACACGAAATCGTCGAAAATCCGCTCTTGGTCGGCGCGCGAAATGCCGATACCACTGTCGATAACGCGAATTTCCAGCGACTGCCCCGCCATCGCATATTCCAGCTCGATCTGGACCACCCCGTTGCGGGTGAACTTGATCCCGTTCCCGATGATGTTCATCAACACCTGCCGCAGGCGGGCCGGATCCCCGATCACCGCCTTCGGAATCGAATTCGTCGCCTCGACCGAAAGGCTATTGCCGCGCCCTGTCGCAGCCGGTCGCAAGGTCGTGGCCACATCAACAACCAAGGAATAAGGGTCGAAATCGATCTTCGCTAGTTCCAGCTTGCCGGCATCCAGCCGCTCGACATCCAGCACATCATTCACATGATGCAGAAGGGATTTCCCCGCAAACTCCATCGCCTCGACAAAAGACGCCTGTCGCTCATCCAACTGGGTATCGCGGATCAGCTCGAGTGATCCGAGCAACCCATTCAAAGGGGTACGCAGCTCGTGGCTCATCACCGAAACAAAGCGCGATTTTTCACGTTCGCCCGCCAGCGCACGATCCCGCGCGGCAATCAGCTCGGCATTGGCCGCCACCCTACGGGAAATATCCCGCAGATAGATCACGCGGAGCTTCCCCGAATGGACCTGCGCCTCGCGCATTGACAGTTCTGCCGGAAACTCATCGCCATTGGCGCGTTTGGCCTGAAGTTCCAAAAGCCCCCTGCGCGGCTGCAGATCCTCGGGCAAAACCACGAATTCCTCCAGACTTGCCCCAATCGCCTCGCCTTTGCTACAGCCCAGAATACTTTCCGCCGCCCCGTTGAACTCGAGAATGCGCGACTGTTCATCGGCCACAATCACCGCATCGACCGAAGCATTCACCACCGCGGTGATCCTCGTCATGGCATCGCGCAGCGACACGGCCTTTTGCTGCCCGAACCGCCACAAGATCCACAAGGCCACGGCACTGACCGCCAAAATCGCGAAAAGTACCAGCGTCATCACCGCCAGTTTGACAAGCGCCGCAAAAACAAGCTCGCGCTGGTCCTTGATCTGCTCGGAAAAAATCGCAAGCCCCGTCAGCGCCAAGGCCCGCAGATCTCCTTCGGCAGACCGCGCCTCGCTTTCGATCTGCGCTTTCATCTGCGTGGTGAAGGGCTGCTGCGCATCAAGACGGGCGGCGGTATGGTCCAGAAAAAGCTGGATCGACGCCAAGGGCTTGGCCCCGCCCTCATTCCGTAATATGGCGCGGAATCCCGACCCTTCCGACACCGTCTGGATGCGACTGTAGAAGATATCGAACCGTCGTCCGAACTCATCGACAGAGTCAGGGTCATCCGGCTGCGCGGACAGAAGTGCCAGACGCATCCGGTCATATTCGACCTCGATCTGCGACAGGGTCCATTGCGGACTGTCCGAATTGGCACTGGCGAGCGTGTCGATTTCCAACGCGACCTGCCGCGCGTTCCGCGTAATCCCGAAAATCGCCAGCGCCACAAAGATCAGCAGCCCGAAGGCCGCAATCGAGCGGTTTCGCCGTGTCACATCGCGGATGAACCGATGACTCATAGCCGTTCAGATCCTTATTGCAGGATCTCGATTTTCACGACCTGCCAGATGCTGCGCGAATAGACGACCTCGTTGCGCAGATCTTCGTCGGAATCAAAGGGGTAAACCAGCCAGAGTGGCCCTTTGTCACGTACGGACATGACCGACCCGTTGCGTTCATAGGCCAGAAGAGCCTCATGTTGACGCAAATCGGACACCGGCACGGTCACCGAGTAATCATTGACCGCCGTCAGCTTCACCGATCCGCCCGTCACATGGAAGGCGGCAAGGAAATCCGCCATGTAAATCCCCGTAAAGGCTTGCGGGCCTTGGGTCCATGTGGTGGTTGTGGTGAAGCTTGCGGCTGGCAGAGCCTTCAGCGCAGCCATATCCATCTGCACCGGCGCGTCGTGATCGGGCGCGCCAAGCACCGTCAGAACGGTCTGTGCCGCGTGGCTGGGAAGCGGGGTCAGCGCGGAGGCGATGACAAGAGCAAGAATGGCAAGGGCAGACTTCAGGTAGCGCACGGGCCTACTCCGGTTGAAAACGGGACGCGCCGCAGATCGGCGCAAGAGATGCACAATCAATAGAGGGCAACTCTTAATTCATTGGTAATGACGGCCTCTTTCCGGTCTGTGCAGCCAGTGAGTGGTCTCTGCGCTTATGCTGCCCCGCCTGCGGGGTTTTCCTTTTATAATTCAGCCCCTAGCTTGAGACCCATGTTGAAAACCGCAGCTGCAGGACAGGCATCGTGACATCAAACTATATCCCACCCAAAATCTGGTCCGCCCCCGAAGAAACCGGCGGACGGTTTGGCGCCATCAATCAACCTACGGCAGGGGCGCGATTCGAAAAGGCTCTCCCCAAAGGTGAGCATGCTTTGCAGCTTTACTCTCTGGGCACCCCGAACGGCCAGAAGGTCACCATTCTTCTTGAAGAGCTGCTGGCCGCAGGTCACGATGCAGAATACGATGCATGGCTGATCGAAATCATGAAGCTCGACCAGTTCGGCTCGGGCTTTGTTGAAATCAATCCCAATTCGAAAATTCCGGCGATGGTCGATCATGGCACCCCCGAGCCGGTGCGTGTGTTCGAATCCGGTTCGATCCTGATGTACCTCGCCGAAAAATTCGGCGCCTTCCTGCCTGCTTCGGGCGCCGCCCGCACCGAGGTGATGAACTGGCTGTTCTGGCAGATGGGCTCGGCCCCGTTCTTGGGCGGAGGCTTTGGGCATTTCTATGCCTATGCGCCAGAAAAGCTGGAATATCCGATCAACCGTTACGCTATGGAGGTCAAACGCCAGCTGGATGTGCTGGACCGCACGCTGGCCGAGCGTCCCTTTATTGCGGGGGATGACTATTCCATCGCGGATATGGCGATCTACCCGTGGTATGGCGGGTTGGTCGAAGGCAAACGCTATGGCGACGCCGCGACCTTCCTACAGGTGCAGGACTACACGCATCTCGCGCGCTGGACCGCAGAAATGGCCGCCCGTCCGGCGGTTCAACGCGGCTGCCGTGTCAATTCTATGGGCGAGAACGGCGTACCGAACCGCCATAGCGCCGCCGATCTGGACTAAGTCAAACCGACCATGCGGCCCCAAACCGCATGGTCTTTTCACGACGCCCGAAGCTCTTTCGCTGATGGACGGTTTCGGCATTCGGCATAAGATGGAGGGGGATCGCGTGACGGTCTTCCTGCGGCGCGGGCTGTTGCCGCTTCCCTCATCCTATTCCGGCACGCTCACGGTCGTGTTTACCGGCGGGAGCTTTGACCATATCTCGGATATGGGCGGGTTCGGGCTGGATGCCCCATAAAAAAGGCCACATAAAAAGACCGGGGTCTCCCCCGGCCTGTTTGATTACCACGCGGTCAGAACCGTACCGTGATAGCTGTCTTGGATGAATTTCTTCACCTCATCCGAATGATAGGCTTTGATCAGCGTTTTTACCCAAGGCTGATCCTCGTCGCCCTTACGCACCACGATGATATTCACATAGGGGCTATCGGCTTTTTCCATCGCAATGGAATCCGTCTTCGGGTTCAGACCCGAGGCAATCGCGTAATTGGTGTTGATGATCGCGATATCGGTATCGGCCAGCGAGCGCGGCAGCTGGGCGGCGTCCAGTTCAAGGAAGGAGAGCTTCTTGGGGTTTTCCACCACATCCAGCGTCGAGGGCACAAGACCCGTTCCATCGGCCAGTTTGATCAGCCCGAGATCTTGCAGAAGCAGCAGCGCGCGGCCGCCATTGGTCGGATCGTTCGGGATGGCGACTTTCGCGCCATCCGCCAGATCTTTCATATCCTTGATCTTGTCGGAATAGATGCCCATCGGCGTGGTGATCGTATCGGCCACCGGCACAAGGTCAAAGCCGCGATCCTTGATCTGATTATCCAGATAGGGCTTGTGCTGGAAGGAGTTGGCCTGAATGTCGCCATCGGCCAGCGCCTGGTTCGGCACGACGTAATCCGAGAATTCGACGATATCGATATCAAGGCCCAGCGGCTCGGCGACCTTTTTGACCTCTTCCATGATCTCGGCATGTTCGCCCGGCGAGACACCAACCTTGATCTCTTCGGCCATGGCAGCCGCCGCCGAAAGCGCCAGCACAGAGGTGAGGGTAAGAATACGCAGCATGAGAAGGCTCCTTAACTGAGATTATTGTCCGCGGCTTTTCGGCGCGCGTTTATCCACCCGTGCGGCAATCCATTCGCCAATCGACTGGACCAGCTGCACGAGCACAATGAGAATGACGACCACCGCCAGCATGACCTCGGGCATGAAGCGCTGATAGCCATAGCGGATGCCCAGATCGCCCAGACCCTCGCCGCCGACCGCGCCCACCATGGCCGAATAGCCGATCAGTGACACCACCGCGAGCGTCAGCCCCAGCGTGATGGAAGGGGCGGCCTCGGGGATCAGCACCTTGCGGATGATCTGCATGGGCGTGGCACCCATCGACCGCGCGGCTTCGATCAGCCCGCCATCGACCTCGCGGATGGCGTTTTCGATCAGCCGCGCGATGAAGGGCACCGCCGCGATGGTTAGCGGCACGATGGCCGCCGTGGTGCCAATAGAGGTGCCTGCGATGAAACGGGTGAAGGGGATGATCGCCACCACCAGAATGATGAAAGGCACCGAGCGCGTGGCATTCACCACCAGCCCCAGCACCTTATTGACCAAAGGCGCCGAAAGCAGTTCGCCCTTTTGCGAGCAGGCAAGGAAGGTTCCCAAGGGCAGCCCGAAAACAGTGCCCAGAAGCGCCGAGATCGCCACCATATAAAGCGTCTGGCCGGTGGCCTCGATCAGCAGGTGGATAAGGTTAGCCGACATAGCCCAGAACCTCCGTCGTCAGATTGTGGCGCTCTAGGTAAGCCCGCGCCTCGGCCCCGCGCGCGGCGGGCAGCGAGACCAGAAGATTGCCGAAGGGCCGCCCGCTGATTTCCTCGACCGCGCCGGCAAGGATATTGACCGAGACGCCGAGATCGCGCCCCAGAAGCGCCAGCATCGGGTCGGTCGCATGTTGGCCCGCAAAGGTCACGCGGATCACCTCTTCGTTGCCCGTCGTTTCCTGCAGGCGAGAGGCCACGAAATCGGGCAGCGTCACGCCGGTCACCCCCGACAGGAAGCTGCGGGTCGTGGGATGCTGGGGCCGCACGAAAACATCATAGGTCTCGCCCGCTTCGACGATCCTGCCGCCATCGATCACCGCCACATGGCTGGCGATATCGCGCACAACGGCCATCTCATGGGTGATCAGCAGAACGGTCAGCCCCAGATCGCGGTTGATATCGCGCAGAAGCTGCAGAACGGTCTGGGTGGTCTCGGGGTCCAGCGCCGAGGTCGCCTCATCCGACAGCAGAACCTTCGGGTTGGTGGCCAGCGCCCGCGCGATCCCTACGCGCTGCTTCTGCCCACCCGATAGCTCGGCCGGATAGCGGTCGGCCTGCACGCCCAGACCCACGCGCTCGATCAACTCGGCCACGCGCGGCTTGATCTGGGCCTTGGGCACCCCCGCCACCTCGAGAGGCAGCGCGATATTGTCGCGCACCGTGCGCGAGGCCAGAAGGTTGAAATGCTGGAAGATCATGCCGACATCGCGACGGATCGCGCGCAGCGCGCCCCCGCGGGCCGCCCCCACATCATGGCCCGCAACCATCACCCGCCCCGAGCTCGGCACCTCAAGCCCGTTGACCATCCGCAGAAGCGTCGATTTCCCCGCGCCTGACCGCCCGATGATGCCGGTGATCGTCCCGGGCGTCACATCCAGAGACACCTCCGACAGCGCATCGAACCGACCCCCACCCGGCTTGGAGTAAGATTTGCTGACCGCCTCGAAACGGATCGCGGCCCCTTGGCCTGCGGCGGCACCCGAGGGGGAAAGATCGTCTGATATGCTCATCTTACTCGGGTCCATACGGTTTGAACGGTTGGTAAAGGATGCGCAGGGATAGATAGAAACTTTGACCGATATTCAAGCGTATTCCCGCGATTTCCGCCTGTTTTACTGGGATATCTGCACGCGGTATGCGAACAATATCCGCCGACCCCCTTGTCTTCGATCACGATGATCTGTCAGATCATCCGCAGTCAGATCGTTTTTCTTCTTTGCCACCAGAGCCTATGACATTCCGTTTTATCCACGCATCAGATCTTCATATCGGCCGTCGCTTTGCCAATCTGCCCGAGGGACAGGATACGAATCTCCGGGGGCGGCTGATGGAAGCCCGCCATAACAGTCTGGTTAATCTGGCGCAGGCCGCGCGCGCGCAAGGTGCGAGGGACGTGCTTTTGGCCGGCGATACCTTCGACACCCCCACCCCTTCGGCGGCGCTGCTGCGTCAGGCGGTGGGGGCAATGCAGGAAGCGCAGGATATCACCTGGTGGCTTTTGCCCGGCAACCATGACAACCTGCGCGAGGCCGAACCGCTTTGGGAAAGCCTGACCCGCGAGGCCCCCGCCAATCTGCGCGCGCTGACCGAAGGCACCCCGCAAGAGATGACCGCAGGGGTCTTCCTGCTGCCCGCGCCGATCCGCTGGCGGGCGCAGGCCGATGACCCGTCCGTAGGGCTCTCCGATATGGTCACGCCCGAAGGCGCGCGGCGTGTGGGGCTGGCGCATGGCGGGATCACCGATTTCACCGAAGGGGGAGGGACCATCGCGCCCGACCGTGACATACGCGCGGGGCTGGACTATCTGGCGCTTGGCGACTGGCACGGGCGGATGGCGGTCAGCGCGCGCACCCATTATAGCGGCACCCCCGAACAGGACCGCTTCAAGCATAACCGGCGCGGGCTGTGCCTTTCCGTGACTTTGGGCGATCTGCCACAGGTCGAGGAGATCGAGACAGGGCAGTTCCTGTGGCAGGATCTGGCGCTGGATCTGACGCCTTTGCAAGACAGTGCCGAGGCACTCCAGCAGGTCCTGCCCGCCACCGGACGCCGCGATATCCTGATGCGGCTGAACGCCACCGGCTGGACCACCCTGCCCGGACAGTTCGCCCTGCAGGAAGCCGCCAAGGCGCAGGCCCCTGATTTCGCGTATTTCCGACTGCAGGATACAGGCCTGTCGGTGCAATATGCCGCCGAAGATCTTGATGATATCGATCATGGCGGAGCCTTGCGCCATGCCGCCGAAACGCTGCGCACCGAATTCGGGGACGAGCGTCTGGATCAGGCCGCGCGTCTGGTGGCAGGCGATGCGCTGGCACGGCTTTATGCCTATATGCGCGAGGACACCCCATGAAGCTGCGCGCCATCCGGCTGGACAATGTCCGCCGCTTTACCGATCCGGTCGAGCTGTGCGGCATCGGCGACGGCCTCAACGTCCTTTCAGAACCCAACGAGCACGGCAAATCGACCCTGTTCGACGCGCTCAGGGCGCTATTCTTCGAGCGCCACAGCTCCAAGAACAAGGCCGTCTCGTCCTTGAGGCCCTATTCTGGCGGTGCCCCCGAAGTGCAGGCCGAGATCGAGACGGAACAGGGCCGGTTCACGCTGGCCAAACGCTGGTTTGCCAAGCCCATGGCCGAGGTGCGCCAGAACGGGCGGGTGATCGCGCAATCGGATGCCGCAGAGGACTGGATCGCGCGGGTTCTGGGCACCTCCGAGGGCGGCCCCGCCGGTCTGATCTGGGTCCGGCAGGGCATGACCGAGCTGGAAGGCCCGGTGAAGGCCGAAAACGAGGCGGCGCTGGAGGCGCGGCGTGATCTGATGTCGAGCGTGACCGAAGAGGTCGAGGCGATGACGGGCGGACGCCGGATGGATATGGCGCTTGCACGGGTGAAAGCGGAACTTGAGCAATATGTAACGCCCAATCGCAGGCCCCGTAAGAACGGCCCCCTGCAGGAGGTGATCGACCGGATCGCGGGGCTCGAGCGCGACGAGACCGAACAGCAGGCCCGTGTCCACGCGCTGCATCGTGATCTGGAAACCCGCAAGCGGCACCGGAAATCGCTGGCCGATCTGGAAGATCCCGAAGAACAGCAGGCCCGTCAGGCGCGTCTGGCCCATGCGGGCGAGACCCGCGCCAAGGCGCTGCGTCATGCCGAACAGATGACCAATGCAGAACAGGTCGTGGCGGCAGACGAACTGGCCCTGTCACGCGCCGGGGAGCGGCTGAAACAGGTCCAGCGGGCCAAAACCGAACTGATGGCCGCCCGAACGGCCATTGACGGGGTGACCCCGCGCCTTGCAGCGGCACAGACCGCCGAAGGCGCGGCGCTGGCCCATGCCGCAACCCTGCAAGAGGCCCTGCAAACCGCGCGCCAGAGCGAACAGCAGCAGGCCGATCTGCATCGTCGTGCCAGCCTCGCCGAGGCGGCCCGACAGGGGGCGGCCCGCAAGGCCGAGCTGGCGCTGCGCATCACGCAGGCCGAAGCCGCCCGCAAGAACCATGAGGAAGCGCGCGCCGAGGCCAGCCTGTGCCTGACGCCCGAGCAGCTTGACACGCTGGAGACACTGGCCCGCGCGGTCGCCACCGAGCGCAGGCTGCGCGAGGCGGGGGCTGTGCAGATCGCCTTCCATGCCAGCGGCGCGCAGGAGGTGCGGCTGGACGGGGTGGCGCTCGGGCCGGTGCCTGCCGCGCTATGGGCCCAGACCGAACTCACCCTGCCGGGTCTGGGCGTGCTGCATATCGATCCGGGAGCGCGGCATGACAGCGGGGCCGTGGCACTGGCCGAAGACCGGCTGGCACAGGCTCTGGCGCGGGTGGCGATGCCCGATCTGGCGCAGGCGCGGGCCTCGGCCCAACGCCACCGCGAGGCCGCAGCCCGTGCACGCGACGCACAGGCCGAACTGGCCGTTCTGGCCCCCAAGGGCATCGAGGCACTGCGCCGCGATCATGCGCAGATCCCCGCGCCACTGGACATGCCGGACCTGCCGCCTCCGGCCCAGACGCAGACCACGCTGGAGGCCGCACAGGCCGAGGTCGCGCGGCTGGGACCATTGGCCGCGCAGGCACAGGATAGGGCGCTGGAGGCACGGCTGGAGGCCGGTGGTCTCAAACAGGCGCTGGAGGCCGCCACAGACCGGCTGACCCGCGCCCGCATGGCCTGTGACGATATCGCACAACTGGGCGAGGAAGACGATCTGGCCGCCGACCTGGCGCGCGGGCGTGACCGTTTGCAGGCCAGCCGTGCATTGCTGGAGGAACTGGCGCGCAAGGCCCCCGATCTGGCCGCCGCCGAAGCCGCCTTTAGCCGCGCGCAATCGGTGATGGACGCCGCCCGCAGCGAGACCATCGCCCTGCAGACAGAGCTGGCGCGGCTGGATGAACGCATTCGGGCCGCCAACGGGCAGGCCATCGAGGAAACCCTGCGCGACACGCAGGAGGCGCTGGAGGCGGCCAGAGCCACCCAGACACGGCTCGACCATGAGGTGGCCGTTCTGATCCGGCTTGAGGACGCGCTGACCCATGCCCGCAATGCCGCGCGCGAGCAGTATTTCACCCCCATTGCCACGGCGCTTCGCCCGCTGCTGGGCCTGCTCTGGCCCGAAGCCGACCTGCAATGGACCTCGGAAAAGCTTCTGCCCGAGGCCCTGATCCGCGACGGACAGGCCGAGCCTGTCGAGATCCTCTCCGGCGGCACGCAGGAACAGATCGCGCTGATGGTCCGGCTGGCTTTTGCGCGGCTCTTGCAGGATGCGGGCCGTATCGCGCCGATCATTCTGGACGATGCGCTGGTCTATACCGATGACGACCGGATCGAGAAAATGTTCGATGCGCTGAACCGGCAGGCGGGGGATCTGCAGATCCTTGTCCTGACCTGCCGCCAGCGCGCGTTCCGTGATCTGGGCGGGCAGCGCCTGCGCCTGACCGCCCCCACCCCTGACAGGAGCTTGCCATGACCCGCATCGTCTTTCTGGACCGCGCCACCATTGCCCCGCATATCCCCGTGCCACAGCCTGCAGGCCGGATCGACTGGGTACAATATGACAGCACCCGCCCCGATCAGGTGGCCGCACGGTTGCAGGGGGCCGAAGTGGTAATCACCAACAAGGTCAGGATCACCGACGCCATATTGCAGGCCTGCCCGCAGCTGCGGCTGGTCGCGATTGCCGCAACAGGTTTTGACGGGGTGGATCTGGCGGCGGCAAAGGCGCGCGGCGTGACCGTGTGCAATATCCGCGGCTATTCGGTGAATACGGTGCCCGAACATGTGATGGCGCTGCTTCTGGCTCTGCGGCGCAACCTTCTGCCCTATGCCCGCGATGTCGAGGCAGGGCGCTGGCAGGAAAGCGGCCAGTTCTGCTTTTTCGATCACCCGATCCGGGATCTCGCAGGAGGGGTAATGGGCATTGTCGGGCGCGGGCAGATCGGCCGCAAGGTGGCCAAGCTGGCCGAAGCCTTCGGGATGCAGGTCTGTTTTGCCGCCCGCCCCGGACAGCTACAGGCACAGGCGGCAGAAGACGGGCGCCTGCCCTTTGACGAAATGCTGGCCCGCGCGGATGTGATCTCGCTGCATTGTCCGCTCACAGAGGACACCCGCGGCCTGCTGGGGGCAACGGCTTTCGGGAAGATGGCCCGCAAACCCGTTATCGTGAATACCGGACGCGGCGGGCTGATCGACCTGCCCGCGCTGCGCGATGCGTTAGAGGCCGGACAGATTGCAGGGGCGGGTATCGATGTTGCAGATCAGGAACCCCCACCGGCGGAAGATGTGCTGATGCAGCTTGCCAAAGATCCGCGCGTGATCGTGACCCCGCATGTGGCATGGGCCTCCGACGCGGCACAAACGGCACTGGCGCAGCAGCTCTGTCAGGTGATCGAAGGATTTCTGGCTGGCGCACCGATAAACGTGCTGACTTAACCGCGCGCGGTCAAAAACGCCTCGAAGGCACGGAGGGTGTCTTCCGACACATGGTGCTCAATCCCTTCGGCATCCAGTTCGGCCACTTCCTGCGGCACCCCCACCGCCACCAGCAGCGCCACCACCATACGGTGGCGCGCCCTGACACGATCGGCCAGCGCGGCCCCCTCATCGGTCAGGAAGACCCCGCGATAGGGCCGTGCCGTGGCCAGACCTTCGCGTTTGAGGCGCGAGATCGCCTTGGTCGCCGTGGGCTGGGCCACCCCCATCCGTGCAGCGATATCGGCCACGCGGGCCTCGCCCATCTCGGCAATCAGGTCCCCGATCAGCTCGACATAATCTTCCGAAAGCGCCTTGGCCTGCACCTCGCGCGCCCGTGCGAAACGGTCCGCCATCTCTTCGGGGGGCGTTTGATCTTGCGGCACGGTCGTCTCCTTCATTCCCGACCTCCGGTCACAGGGCCACAAGACTGGCGGGTGCGGATGTCAGACCCGTCTCATAGCATGGGGGGCCGCGTGGGGCCAGTGGATGAATGTTAGTTTTCCGGTTGCAAGAAAGTTAGCACTGGCTATATTTCTGTCAAAGAGCAATATCCGGGGTCGAGACCCTGCGTTCCAGTGAAAGCAATCCTGATGAATTCCCTGACAGACAAGGCGCGCACCAGCATCGAAGATGCCTTGGCAAGCCCGACGATCGGATGGAAAGCCCGTCTGATGTTTCTCGGACCGGCGGTCATCGCCTCGGTCGCCTATATGGACCCCGGCAATTACGCGACCAATATCCAGGCGGGCGCGGGCTATGGCTATAAACTGTTATGGGTCGTGCTGCTGGCCAATCTGATCGCCATGCTGTTTCAGGCGCTTTCGGCGCGTCTGGGAATTGTGACAGGCAAGAACCTTGCCGAACTCTCGCGCGACAATTTCCCCCGCCCCGTGGTCTGGATCATGTGGGTGGTTTCCGAAATCGCGGCAATGGCCACCGATCTGGCAGAATTTCTGGGCGGGGCCATCGGTCTGGCGCTGCTGTTCGATCTGCCGCTCTTTGCGGGGATGATTATCACAGCGATCATTACCTACGGGATCTTGCTGTTCGAGGGGCGCGGCTACCGCCCGATGGAGCTGATCATCGGCGCTTTCGTTGGCATTATCGGCCTGTGCTATCTGGCCGAAGTCCTGATTGCCCCGATCGACTGGAGCGCAACCGCACGCGGCCTTGTCACGCCGGATATGCCCGACACCGCCGCCTTGGCGATTGCCGTGGGGATCATCGGCGCAACCGTGATGCCCCATGCAATCTACCTGCATTCCGGACTGACGCAGAACCGCACCCAAGTCACCGATATCAAACATAAACGACGGCTTGTGCGGTTCTCCAACATCGAGGTGGTGCTGGCACTGGCCGTGGCGGGCATGATCAATATGGCGATGGTGATGATGGCCGCGAGCGCCTTCCACGAAGGGCATTCGCAAGTGGCCGAAATCGAAACCGCCTACCATACCCTGACGCCCCTTCTGGGCGCGGCGGCGGCGGCCATGTTCCTGACCTCGCTGATCTGCTCGGGGATCTCCAGCTCGGTTGTGGGAACGATGGCCGGACAGATGATCATGCAGGGCTTTTTGCATTTCCGCGTGCCGGTCTGGGTGCGGAGGCTGGTGACGATGGTGCCCGCCTTTGCCGTGGTGGCCTTGGGGGTGAACCCCACTCAGGCGCTGATCTGGTCGCAGGTGGTCCTGTCGATCTCGCTTCCCGTGCCGATGATCGCCTTGGTCATCTTTGTCTCGCGCCGCGACATCATGGGCGAATTCGCGACCTCAATGGTAACGCGCCTGCTGTCCATTCTGGGGGCGTCTCTGGTGCTTGTGCTCAACTTCGTATTGCTGGCCGATTTCTTCGGAATCGCGATCCCCTTCCTGTAACCCCTCCCGCCCGTAACAGCCAAGGCACCCCTTCGGGGGTGCTTTTTGATTCGTACATTAAGTTTTCCCTAACCCGCGCCCACCGCCGAAGGTTGCACTCCACCCACAGAGATACGCCTCAAAAGACAGATACTTACCCTTGGGGAAACGCTACAGGATAATGCCTCCCGCAAAACGCACGCTCAGGATGTAACTTAACGGCATTTACCCTAACTTTAGAGGTTTCGGCAAAATCTGCTCGGGCCGGAGCATGTAGTCCGGCAGGTAACGAGTTCTTGGTTTCAGGCCTTCACATGCTACATTCGGCTTCCCTTTCCAAATCACTCCAGAACAGGGCCGCGGCCCAGATTTCCACGCGGCGGATCTACCACCGGCGGATCAAGCCGCTATTCGATCTCTCGCTGGCTCTGGCCTTCGTGCCGCTGCTTGCCCCCGTCATTGCCGTGCTCTGGGGCCTGGCGCGACTGGACGGGGGGCCGGGATTTTACGGCCATCGCCGCATCGGGCGCAACGGGAAGGTCTTCCGTTGCTGGAAGATCCGCACAATGGTGCCCGATGCCGAACGTCGGCTGGCGCTCTATCTGGCGACCAATGCCGATGCCGCTGTCGAATGGCAGCTGTCGCGCAAACTCAGCGATGATCCCAGAGTGACGCGGCTGGGCCGCTTCCTGCGCAAGACCTCGCTGGATGAGCTGCCGCAACTATGGAACGTCCTGCGCGGCGAAATGAGCTTTGTCGGCCCGCGCCCCGTCACCGAAGACGAGCTGGCCCTCTATCACCACCGTCGCGACGCCTATCTCTGCCTGCGTCCGGGGATCACGGGGTTCTGGCAGATCCTTGGCCGTTCCGACCTGCCCTATTCCCTACGGGTCGAAATGGATGCGGCCTATGTGCAGAAGTCGTCCCTTTTTATGGATATCGGCCTGATCCTTCTGACCGCAGCCACCGTTCTGCGAGGCACCGGACAGTAGCGGAGACCCTCATGAACGCCCAGACCACACAGCCTGTCCCCCCGATAGCGCGCCACATCCATGCCCGCGGGCTGAGGGTCGTGCTGATTACCGGCCATCTCCCCCTGCAAAAACGCAAAGCGTCGATGCAGTGGTTCTGCGAAGACGTGCAAAAGCGCGGCGGCCATGTGACGATGGTCAGTGTCGGGTATAGCTGGCTGTCCAGATGGCGCAAAGACCGGCGGCTGATGCAGGTCGACGGGCGCGTACCCGAAGGCTATCGCCGCCTCTCCCCTTCTTTCGATGCGTATTTCGGCTATGCGCCGATCCATCCGTTCAGCCTGCGCCAGCCGCTGCTGGACGCGCTTATGGCCCCTGCGATGGCGCTGTTTCGGGGGTATTGGGCCAAACGGCTTCCCGCCCTTCTGGCAGAGGCGGATCTGGTGCTCATAGAAAGCGGACCGCCCATCCTGCTCGCCGATATCGCCAAAAAACATGCACCTCATGCGAAATTCGTCTATCGCGCCAGCGATGACTGCAAATCCTTGGGGCTGCCCCGAACGGTGCTTCAGGCCGAACTGGAAAAGGCGCCGCTTTTCGACCGGATCAGCATGGCAGGCCCGCAGATCGCCGCGCGGTTCCACGACTTTGCGCAAACGCGGATCGACCCGATCGGCGTGCCTCGCGCGGTTCTGGAACAACCGATGGCCTCACCTTTTACAGGGCAGAGGGGCTGTCAGGCCGTTTGCGCCGGAACCACCCAGATCGATCTGGCCAGCGCCTCTCTGATGGCCGAAGCCCGCCCCGACTGGACCTTCCATATTCTGGGCCGCATCGCCCGCAAGCCGGATGATCTGCCCGCAAATCTGGTGCTGCATGGCGAAGTTAGCTATGAGACAAGCGTCTCCTATATCCGATATGCCGATATCGGGCTGGCGCTGTATCGCGACCTTCCGGGCATCGAATATCAGGCCCATCACAGCAACCGGATGCTGCTTTACCGCTATTTCGGACTGCCGATCCTCGGGCCGCATCGCGTCTTCAGCGGGATCTCGCTGCGCGGTGCGGGCTATGAGGCCAATGATGCGGCCAGCATCCGTCACGCCCTGGACCGTATCGCCACCCTAGAGCGCGGTCCGGGAGATCCCGATATCGAGGATTGGTCCCGTCTTACGGACCGTCTGCTCTCGGTGCTGCCGGGCGTGCATTGTCAGGTTGAAAGCAGGCGTCCCGCATGACGAGAAAACTCTGGATCTTATCGCCAATCGCGCTTCTGGCCTTCTCCTGGACGCTGACCATCGGCATCGGGGCCCTGCCCTTTCTCAACCCCGAGCATTACGGGCTGGCCCTGTATTTTCTGGCCCGCGAAGAGCTGGGCCCCGAGCTGATCAGCTGGGCCGGTATCCTCTGGCTGGGGGTGGCCTTGATATTTTTCGTGGCCCTGAGCGGGCTGACCCTGCTGGGGGCACCGGACCGCTTCGACGCCCGCCCCCATACCGATCTCGACCGCATGGCGCGGCGGGTCTTTCGGGTCAACTGCTTCTGCCTCGGCGTGACGCTGGCATGGATTGCGGTCAGCGCGGCACAGATGGGCGGGCTGGGCGCGCTGGTCGCACAGGCCCAAAGCAATGCGCTGGCCTTGCGCGACCAGATGCTGGAAAATAAGCTGTTCAGCGGTATGCGCCTGCTTTACGGCGCCTTGCCTGCAACAGGCGCGATGGCCTGTGTGCTGCTGGCCGCAGGGCGCAAATTCGGCACGTTGTCCCCCCATGCGCGACGGCTTCTGCTGAGCGTGGCTCTGACCGACCTCGTCGCGCTGACCCTGCTGCCCATCATCATGTCCCAGCGGATCCTGTTGCTACATCTGCTGATGGCCAGCTATTTCGGGATCTGCATGGTGCATCAGCGCATCGTCGCCCTGCCGCAACTGGTGCTCGGGGCGGGGCTGTTCCTGCTGATCTGGATCTTGCGCGAATCCGTGACCAATCCGACGCTGTCGGATCATGGCGCGGTCGAACTGGGGCTGCAGAAGCTGGTCTTCTACGCCTCGAATGATCTGCTCAACACCCTACAGCCCTTCACGCGCGATTTCGACCATACGCTGGGCTTCTTCAGCTTCCGCTTCCTGCTGATCCTGACCCAGACCGAAGGCAGCGTGCTGAACCTGATCCCATCCCGCCTTGAAGGTGTGGAAGAGGTGCGTGGCGGCGGTGAATGGTCCATGCTGACAACCCCCTATGTCGATTTCGGCGTTGCGGGCGCCTTGGTTTTGCTGGCGTTTTTCGCCGTCGCAACCGCTGTCACCTTCCATCGCGGCCATTTCAGCCTGACCGCCGCAGGGCTTTACGCCCATATGGCGGCCGGTTTCATGCTGTCCACACATGTCCAGTATTTCACCAATATCAACTTCGTCGTCATCCTGTGCCTGACCGGCTTTATCGGGGCCTCCGCCCCCCTGCGCAGCCTGCCTGCCCTGCGCCCCACCTACCCTCTGGCCAGAAGGAGAAGCCCGTGAAAATCATCCATATTCTCACCCGCTTGCTTCATGCCGGCTCGGAAGAGAACACCATTGCCACAGCCGTCTGGCAGGCCCTGCATGGCCATGAGGTGCATATCGTCCACGGGCCCGACCCCGATCCAAGCTGGGCCGAGGATTACGGCCATCTGCTCAGCTTCCACACCCTGCCCGATATGCGCCACCCCGTTGCTCCGCTGGCCGATCTGCGGGCGGTTCTGGCCTTGCGCACCCTGTTTCGGGCCCTTGATGCGGATGTCCTGCACACCCATCAAAGCAAGGCAGGCGTTCTGGGCGCGCTGGCTGCTCCGGCCTGTCCGCGCATGGCCGTGCTGCGCGGGCTGCATATCGTGTCCTTCGAGACCCCCTCGCCGGTCAAGCGGGCCCTGTTTATCGGTTTGGAGCATCTGGCGGCGCTGTTCAGCGACAGCTATATCGCCGTCTCCGAGGCGACAGGGCAGGCCTATCTGCGCGCGGGGATCACACAAGAGGTCGCCACTGTCCATTCGGGCATGGATCTGCGCCGCTTCCGCACGGCCCTACCGGCCGCCGACCTTGCCATACAGGGGCCGGTCCTGCTGATGCTGGCCGCGTTCGAGCCCCGCAAACGCCATGCCGAATTCCTGCGCGCTTTGCCGCCGCTTCTGGCCCGCCATCCCGATCTGCGGGTCTATCTTGCCGGAAAAGGCCCCGAGCAGGACAGGATTGCCACGCTGATCCGGCATATGGGCCTTGCGGCGCATGTGCATATGCTGGGTCACCGGACCGATCCCGAGGCGCTGATTGCGCGGGCCGATCTTTCGGTCCTGTGTTCCACCAATGAGGGGCTGCCGCGCGTGATCGTCCAGTCGCTGGCCGGAGGTTGTCCGGTTGTGGCCTGCGACCTGCCTGCGCTGCGCGAGGTGCTGCGCGACGGGGAGAACGGCCTGATCTGCCCGCCCGACGACCTGCCCAGCATGATGGGCACCATCGACGCCCTGCTCCAGAGCCGCGCCAGGCTGGCGCAGCTGGCACAGGGCGCGCGCGACACGGATCTGTCGAAATGGGAGCTGGACCGCTTGGGCCGCGAAAGCACCCGACTGAGCCAGCAGGCATGGCGCCATCGTCGCGCCCGCCAAGCGGGCCATGCCTATCATCGCGTCCCTAAGGAGGCCCCGCTGTGACCCCCGCGCCGCGCCGTCTGGTGCTGAATGCACGGTTCCTGACCCAGGCCCAATCGGGCGTCCAGCGCTATGCCCATATGCTGATGACAGCCTTCGACCGGCTGCTGGAGCATCCCTCGCTGGCGCAGCGCCTCGGGCCGGTCACGGCCTATTATCCCGCGGATGCAGGGCTGCAGGTTACCCCCGCATGGCGGCATATCACGTTAGAGCCACTGCCCTGCCGATGGCCGGGCGGTGGCCATATCTGGGAACAGACCGCCTTGGCCCGCGCGGCAAGGGGGGGGGTATCTGCTCAATCTGACGGGGTCCGGTCCGGCGCTGCATCGCGACCAGCTTCTGGTGATCCATGACGCCAATATCTGGCACGTCCCCGACGCCTTCTCGCGCCGCTATCGCGGTTTTCACAAGACCCTGCGTCCGGTTCTGGCCCGCCGCGCGCGTGATCTGGCAACGGTCAGCCAGTTTTCCGCACAGGAGCTGGCGCAGGTGCTTGACCAGCCGGAACTGCGGTTTCGGGTCATTCCCAACGGTGCCGACCATCTGGTGCCGCCGCGGGAGTGTGCCGCTGTGATGTCCGCTCTGGGGCTGTCGAAAAACGGATTCTTTCTGGCAGTGGGCAATCTGTCGCCCAATAAAAATCTGGCACGTCTGGCACAGGCAATGGCGAAACTGGGCTATCCGCTGCCTCTGGTAATTGCGGGGGCCGAAGCCTCGGGGCTTGCCAAGGCCGGTCTTCCGCCCGAACTGGCACACTCTGGGCAGGTCCGCTTTCTCGGGCGGGTCGATGATGACACGCTGGCCGTGCTCTATGCCAATGCCCGCGCCTTTCTCTGGCCCCCGCTGCGCGAAGGATTCGGGATCCCGCCGCTTGAGGCGATGCGCTTCGGCACCCCTGTCCTGTCATCCAACAGCACCGCCATGCCCGAGGTTCTGGCACAGGCCCCGATCTATTTCGAGCCACAGGACGTGGAGGATATCGCCCGCGCCATCGCGCAGTTTCTGGCGCTGCCGACCGAAGCCCGTGACGCGCAGGTGATTGCCGGATATGACCGCGCCCGCCGCTTCAGTTGGGACCGCTCGGCCAAGCAACTGGCCGAATTGCTGGCCAAACGCCTGAGCTGACACGCGGCAGGCGCGGTGGGGCTAGGCCCGCCCGACCTGCCGCACCATGTGCCACCAGCACAAGGCCACCCCCCCGCAGCCGCCGGCAAATGCGACCGCCCCGAAAGGCAGGGCCAAACAGGCCGCCAGCCCCGCACAGAGCAGATAGGGCAGTCCGACAGCCCAGAGCAAGGCCCGAACCTCCAGCCCGATCAGCCGCAACATGCGCGGCAAAAGCAGCCCCAAGGCAAGATAGGAGGCCAGCACATGGCCAAGGATCATCGCCTGCGCGGACACCGGCACCATCAGGACAACACATCCGGCACTCAGGCCCAATCCCAGCCCCGCACGCAGGAAGGCCCGCCCCGCCCCCTTGCGCACCACCAAAGCCTGATCGACCCCGAGAACAGTCGTCGCCACCGGCCCGAGCGCTGCAAGCGCCTGCACCATTGGCGCGGCGAGCCCTGCCGCAGATGCCCCCAATAGCGCGTTCAGCACCGGCAGCGCCCAAACTGCCACCGCCATATAGGCCGGTGCCGACACAAGGGCCGCCAGCCGCAGAACCCGCACAACCAGACCCCCGCTCCGGTCCTTGGCCCGCATCATCACGGGCAGCACCAGAAAGCGCAGCGGCGCCAATGTCAGCGCATCCACAAGCTGGAAGATCCGCTGTGCAATCTGGAACCCGCCCGCAATCGCACCGCCATAAACCAGCCCCAGCAGGAACTGGATCAAGGGCAGGGCCGCCCCCGCCACAAGCCCGCGTCCGGCAATCGCCATCACCTCGGGAGCAAGGGCACGCATCTGTGCCAGACGCGGCCCGTCAGAGGGCCACCACCGCGCCATCCGCCATGACAGAAGCGCCGAGGCAACAGCGTTGATCACCGCAAACCCGACCAGCGACCAGACCCCGCCGCCCATCGCATAAAGCGCAAACCCGCCCGCCCCCGAAAGAAGCTGCACGGCGGCAGTGCGCAGCGCCAGTGCCCGCAGCCGCAGCGCCTGACGTAGCTGCGCCTCCTGCACCGCACTCGCCCCCTGAAACAGTGGCACCAGCAACAGGGTGGCGATCTGGGCCTGCATATCCTGCAACGCCCCCACCCCCAGATATGCCAGACCGATCAGCCCCAAAGCCAGCACCGCAATGCCGACCGTCAGAGCCTGCGCCAGCCAGAACAAGGCCGCCAGCCGCGCGGCATCGGCAGGCGCGGTCAACACCACCGCATCGGCAATGCCGCCCTTATGCAGCACCTGCGACCACCGGAACACCGCAAGCGCCGTTGCGAATGCCCCCAGATCCGCAACCGGCAGCAACCGCGCCATAGCAAGGAAAAAGATCACATTGCCGCCCAGTCGCGACAGTTGCAGCACCACAGACCAGAGCGCCTTGGACATGGCTCAGGCCCCGCCGCGATAGACCCCGCCCTGCGCGGCGGCACGGATATGGCGGTAGATGGCAAGATCGGGCGCGCAGATATCCTCGATCCGCGCCCGCAGATGGGGCGGGCATTGCGGCGCCGGATCGGGGCGCTTGTTGCGCGACAAAGGCAGGAGAGGGCGACCGGCCAGCCGTTGCAATGCGGCACGGAACGCGGCCCCCTCGTCAAGAAACCCGACCAGTGCGAAACCCTCGAGCGCCTGACAGGCCCGCGCGACATCTGCGGCAGGAGCGGCACTGTGATGCTGATAGGTGCCGGCGAAATAATACAGATATTGCGAGCCGAAACGCTGTGCAGGCTCGGTCTCGAGAAAGGCCTCCAGCAGATCGGCCCGCGCCGGATCGGGATGGCGGCGCTGCACATAGGCGTAATGCGACAGGAACCGTGCGACGGGCTCGCGCAGCAGGCTGACGTAGGCCCGCTCTGGCGCAAGCTGCGCCACCAGATCCGCGTTGAACTGCACATGGGCCGAAATACAGCGCAGGTTGCGCTCCAGCATCTGGGCCAGCTCGACCCGCCGTACGGCATAATCCGCCAAGATCAGGGCCGTGTCGCGCGCCTGCGGCTCTAGCGCCTGCGCGATCCGTTTGGTGCGATCAATGTCGATTGTTCCCTGAGACGGCCAGAAGGCCAGCCGCAAAGCCGCACCGAAGCTGGTACCACCGCATTTTGGGACGTGAATATAGAGGAAGGATCGGGACATGACACTCGGCACAGATAATTCGAATGCAATCGATTTACCTTAATGGCGTTAAACGCGAATTAACCGAGATCGGCGAATGCTCGAAAAAATAGATCTCTTTCACCGCGTTCGCGCATCGCTTCCGGTTCGTAAATGGTACAGACTTTACAGACGTTTTCTGCCTGTCCTCTTTTGCTGCCGCAAGATGCCGTCAGAGGGGGCATATCATGAGCATTCAATCGGGCTTTCGCACAAGCCAGCCGCATCTGAGCCTGTCAGGCGCGCCGGACCAGATCGCCGTGACCGATGGTCAGGTTGCCACGACGCTGAAAACACTCTGGTCGGGACGGTGGCTGGTTGCCAGCACGACGGTACTGGCACTGGGTCTGGGACAGCTCTGGCTGTCGGAATTTGCCACGCCACTCTATCGCGCCACCACCTCTGTCCTGCTGGAGCCGCAAGATGAAAGCCTGACCGATCCGGACCGCGTGCCCGACCGCGCCCGACCGATCGATGACACGATCCGCCGCACCGAAGTCGAAATTCTGCGCGGTCGAGCCTTGCTGGGCACGGTCGTCGATGATCTTGCACTGACCGCGGATCCGGAATTCAACGCCAGTCTGCGGGCCCCCGGATTTGGCGCGCGGCTCAGGGCCCTGTTCCCCGGACAGGCCAGCACACGCCCGACGCCCGACCAACAGCGCGAGGCGGCAATTTCGGTGCTCAGCGAAAATGTCACCATCCGCAATCTTGCACCGAGCCTCGTGTTCGAACTGAGCGCGGTCACCGAGACCCCGCAGAAATCGGCCCTGATCGCCGACCGGCTCGCACAGAACTATATCAGCCAGCAGATCGCGCTGAAACGGCACGAAAGCGATAATGCGATCCGTTGGCTGGGGCAGCGGCTGACCGATCTCCAGCACCAGATCGAGACCTCCAATGCCGAACTGTCGCGACTGAGCGGTTCGGCAGCAACAGAAACCGCGCGCACGGTGGTGCAGACCCGCCGCCTGCAGAAGCTGGAAGACGATCTGGCGACCGCGCGGCTGGCCCTGTCCGAAAGCCAGCGCCGTCTGCAGGCTCTGCCCGCCACGGCTGCGCCCGACGCGCGTGCCACCCGCGAGGCGCAAGTGGCGATCGACGCGGCCACGCTGCGCAATCTCGAACGCCAATATGGCGAGATCGACACCGGTCTGCGCAGCGAGACGGAAACGGCCACCCGCCAGAAGTTGCTGGAACAGCAAAGCGAAACCGATCTGCTGGTCTATGGCCATTTCCTAACCCGCCTCAAGGATACGATCGCCCGCGAAGGCCGCCAGATGGCCGATAGCCGCGTCCTTTCGGCAGCAGTCGAACCGGGCGCGCCCTATCTGCCGCGACCACCTCTGGTGCTGTCGCTCAGCGCGATGCTGGGGGCGGCCTTGGGGTTGATGATCTTGCTGTTGCGGCAGACATTCCGGCAGACCATCCGTTCGGCCCACGAGCTGGAAGAGTTCACCGGCCAGAAAGTGATCGGCCAGCTTCCCCGCCTGCCGGGCGGCAAGGGACGCTCGAGCATCGATTTCCTGCATGACTATCCGGACTCGCCCGCCGCCGAGGCCCTGCGCGGGCTGCGTACGAATATCGTGCTTGAACAGTTGTTGCTGGGCCAGAAGGTGATCGCCATCACCTCGGCCAATCCGCAGGAGGGCAAGACCACGGTCTCGCTGGGGCTTGCCCGTCAGATGGCCAGTCTGGGCAAGCGCGTGCTGGTGATCGAGGGCGATCTGCGGCGGCGGGTCTTCAAGGAGTATCTCGGGGTTGCAGCCGCGCAGGACATGATCGGCGCACTCACCGGAAGCCTGTCGCTGGCGGAGGCGGTGCATACCGATCCGCGTAGCGGGATGGATGTGCTGTTTGGGACGAAAACCCACGGCAACCCCGCCGATATCTTCGCATCAGAGGCGTTTTCGCGGCTTCTGGCCGAGGCGCGCGACAGCTATGACTATGTCATCATCGACACCCCGCCCGTGCTTTGCGTGCCCGACACGCGGATCATCTTGCAGGGCTGCGACCGGGCGCTGTTTCTGGTCAACTGGAATATCACCACGCGGGTTCAGGTGCGCGACGGCCTGGCCGCGCTGCACAGCTCGGAGCGTAAACTCGGGGGGCTGATCCTGAACCGTATCGATCCGCGCAGCACCAAAGAGTTCTACTATACGGCCTATTACAGCACCGAGACAGGGCGTCCCAGCCAGCGCCCCCTCTGACCGGCGCCCCTCTGACTGGCCCCCCTCAGACTGGCACCGGCAAGCTTCCGGCGGGTCTGCGCCGGAGCCGCCCCTATTTCTCCATCATGTCGCGGTAATAACGGCGCAGGAAAAACAGACCCAATGTGCCGCAGATCAGAGCGACCAGATAGACATAGCCGGGATTGAGATATTCGGCGTGATAGGAATAGTAGAACGCCGTGCGCATCTCGCCCGTGACATGGACCAGCGGGTTCCAGTTGAGCCATGTGCTATAGGGGCGCGGCAAGGTCTCGTGCAGCAAGATGACCCCCGAGATCAGCATCAGCGGGCGGGTGATCACACTCCAGACCATCTGCCAGAGCGGATGGCGGGAGATCAGCGTACATAGCAGCATCCCCACCCCGAGCCCCAGACAGGATGCCATCAGATAGGCAGACAGAACGCGCGGCAGGATGAACGTCGTGCGGGTGTCATAAACCATCAGGATGACCGAAAGAATGATGGTCGAATTCAGCGCCTGCGTGGCAACATTGAGGATGAAACGCGCCAGCACCGCATCAAGGAAGGTCACACGCGGGTAGCTGAGCAGCTGCCGCGAGAAGTTGATGGCTTGCGACACTTTCGTGGAGGTGGTGGTAAACATCCAAAGCGGCATCATACCCGTGGCATAGAACAGGGCGAAATTCTTCCCCAGAGGCGGCGAGCGGAAGCCGATAGAGAAGATCGCCACCAAAACCGCAATCCCCAGAACCGGTTCGAGGATCGCCCAGAGATAACCACCGGGCGAGCGGCCATAGGTCGCGCTCATCTCGCGCAGGATCAGGGCAAAAATCGTGCGGAACGTGCTGAGGGGTGGCGTGCTTTTGACAGAGCGCAAGCGGCCAAGTTCTTCGGGGCTGAGCTGGTCAATCGGGTTCTGGGTCATTTCTGTTTCATATTCCGATTGTGATGGGCGATGGCCTCGTCGACATCCGGATAATAGGTCAGGGTGCCTTTTTCCAACACGGCCCCCGCCGTGCAGATCCGGCGGATCTGCGCATCCGAATGCGAGACATAGATGGCCGAACGGGAGCGCACCCGATCCAGAAACATCGCGTTACTCTTGTCGCGGAAGCTGGCATCGCCCGCAGCGGTCACCTCGTCCACGAGATAGGTGTCAAAATCCAGCGCCATATTGATCCCGAAACTCAGCCGCCCGCGCATCCCCGAAGAATAGGTCCGCACCGGCATATGGAAATGCGGCCCGAGCTCGGCAAATTCCTCGACAAAATTCACCATCTCGTCGGTATCGGCCCCGTAGACCCGTGCCACGAACAGGGCATTCTGCGCACCGGTCATATCCTGATGCATGGAGCTGGCCAGCCCCACGGGGTAGGAAATCCGCCCGTCGGTCAGCACCTCGCCGGAATTCGGCGAGGACAGCCCCGCGATCATCCGCAACAAAGTGGATTTGCCCGCGCCGTTCCGGCCCAGCAGGCCGACCGATACACCGGTCGGAAACACGGCATTGATCTGGCGGGCGACGACCTTTTTCTGACCTGCCGCGCGGAACACTTTGGTGAGGTTTTTCAAAACGATCACGACATGCCTCCCGCGCGCTTAGCGGCGATCTCTCAGGGCATAGGCAACCAGAACCACCAGAACCCAGACCATCGTCATGATGATGGCCAGCAGCGCCACGATCTCGCCGCGCACGGGCTCCATCGACGCTTCGGGCATCGAGGGCCGGATATGGGCCGCAAGATAGCGGCTCTGGCGGTTCGCCTCGGCTTTGGCGGTATCATAGGCGGTCATTGCGGCGGTGTAGCTTTGCTCGGCAAATTGCTGGTCGACCGCAAGGCTTTCATATTGCCCGACGATATTGGCATAGCCCTCGCCATCGGTCATATCGCTGGAGGCAGGCGCGCCGCCGACGGTCCCGCTCAGCCCCAGCTTCTTGCGCTCGGCGGCGATACGGTCAGAGATCACCTGCACGCGGCGTTCGGTCTGCACGATCCGCGGATCATTGTCGCGCGTGGTCTGGCGCAGGGTGTCCAGCTCGATCAACGACTGCGCAAGCTGCTGTTGCAGCGAGGACAGCAGCCCCACCTGCCCCTCGATCAGCGATTGCGGGTCCACGATCTGGTTTTCATTGCGGAACTGGGTCATCGCCGCGCGGGCCGTTTTCAGACGCTGCACCGCCGTTTCAAGCTCGTCGCGCGCATAGCGGATCTTGTCTTCCCGCGCGATCTGCGACAGGCGGTTGATCATCTTCGAGCTCTCGTCGAAGATCGCCTGTGTCAGCTTATGGGCATCTTCCGGCGTGAAGGCCTGCGCCTCGACATCGATCAGGCCGGTACCGCTATCGGAATAGACCTGAACCATGCGGCCCCAATAATCGGTCAGATCCTCGATCGTGCCACCGGGATGATAGGCGTACCACGGGTCGTCCCCCCAATGCCACCAGCGATCCCCCGCCTTGGCCCACATCTTGCGCAGGTCCAGTTTGGCATCAAGCGCGCGCACCAACTCTTCGCTCTTGATATAATTATACAGAATATCGGTATCCGAGGAAGAAGACCCCGAAATCTCGGCCAGACCGCCCAGCATCTCCATTGCGGAGGACGTGTTTTCGGATCGCACGGAAAACCCGACATGGGAGACGTAGCGATCATGGGCGCGCGTATAAAGGTAGAACGACGCCAGAAAGACCGGCAGCACCACAATGAACAGGAAACTCAGCGCCATTGCCCGGTGGCGCGATTTCAGCGCCGCCATCGCCACCGTCGGCGCAACCAGAATCTTGTCTTTCAAAGGCGTCTCGGCAGATTTGCCCTGAGGCTTGCCTTGCGATTTTGCCTGCGGCTGCGGCTGTGGCTTCGGCTGCGGCGGAACCGGTGCGGCTTTCGCCTGAGCCGGATCGGGGGCTGGCTTTTGAGCCGGTTCCGGTGCTGCGGACGCTTTTGCCGCAGGGCGGGTTTCACCAACCTGCGTGATCTGGTCTTTCGTGGCGCCGGGCCGGGGGGTCTCGTTCACGTTTGATACGCCTGTCTTATTGCTCGGTGCGACTTTAACGAGCACAGCGCGAAATCTCTAGTCACGATTTTCCACGCCCGCCTGCCTCGGGCGCGCTACCCCTCCTGCGCGAAGGCCGCCGCGATCCGGACCAGATCCGCCCCCTGCCCCAGCAGCACCGCCAGCAGAAGCCGCGCTTTGACCGGCGGCAGGGCTCCGGCGAAAATCACCCCGGCGTCTTCCAGACTGCGCCCGCCGGAATCATTGCCGTAAACCGGTAGCGTCCGGCCTTCGGGGCAGCGTGTCGCCACCACCACCGGACAGCCCTGCGCCCGCGCCTGCGCTGCGGCCTGCGCAAATCCTTCGGGAGCATTCCCGCGCCCGAAGGCCGCCAGAACCACCCCTGTTGCCCCCGTCTCGACCGCCCATGACAGATAGCTCGGGCGGCTCCCCAGCCCCAGCAGGACCAGCTCGACCGCAGGATCAAGCCGTTCGGGTCTGTAGATCCGGCGGGGGGTCGCGTTGGCACGGGCCACGTAGACCTGCCCCGCGTCCACATCCCCGATCTTGCCAAACCCGGGAGAGCGGAACGTATCGACCCGCGAGGCATGGAATTTGGTGACATGGCGCGCCGAATGGATCTCGCCTTCGAAGACGATAGCTGCCCCCATGCCGGTCATCGCGGGACAGGCGGCGGCGCGGATGGCCTCGGCGATATTGCGCGGCCCGTCGGTATCGGCGACACCGGCATGGCGCTGCGCACCGGTAAACACCACAGGCTTGTCCGAGCCCACCAGAAGATAGGCCAGATAGGCGCTTTCCTCCATCGTATCGGTGCCATGCGTCACCACAACCCCGTCGATCTCCGGCGCGGAAAGCACCGTCTCGATCCGCTGGCAAAGCGCGAAAACCGTTGCCAGATCAAGTGCATAACTTCCCTTCGCCTGAAAGCTCTCGGCGCTGACCTCGATCCCGTCCAGCGGATCATGCAGCCCCGACAACAGGCTTTGCGCCGAAAGCCCCGCCGTCACCGGCCCGCCCTGTGTTTCGGCGCGCGACGCAATCGTTCCGCCGGTGGCAATCAGATGTATCCGTGCCATAGTCATCCTTTCCTGAAGGGGAAGCGGCCCTATCCGGCCTTACGCGATCCGCGGCCCTGCGCCTGCGCCGCTGCGGTGATAATCTCGGTCCAGCGGCGCACGAGGTAGTTATGCTCGTCCATTGTCGAGTTCCAGACCGCGACATTCTTCGACCGCGCCCTGACCGACCCGCCCGAGCGCATATCGCCCTTGCGCACCGCGACATGCCCGTTGGGTCCCGGCAAATCGGTCGCGGCGGCGCGCCCCTCATACCAATAGTCCCATTCCGCAGGGGGCAGCGTGTCGCGCACCCGTCCGGGCACCGACATGTAATAGCCCTGCCGCGCGACTTGCGCGCCCGCGATGCCGGACAGATACCAGTTGAGCCATGCATAGGCACGATCCAGCCGCGCGCCCTCCAGATGCCGCGCCAGACACATGCCCCCATGCCATGCACGGTAGCCTTCCTCCGGCACGGCCTGACGCACCCGCAGCCCCGCCTCTTTCATCGCCACCACGGTCGGCGACCAAAGCGACGAGATCGCCAGCTCGCCCGCGCGGAACCGCTCCAGCGGCTCGGTCGCGCGCCGCCAGAATGGCGCCAGATGCCCCGAGGCCACAAGATCAAGCCCCAAGGCCGCCATCTCGTCGATCTCGGCCACGGTCATATTGCCCGGGTCGGCGACCTTCATCCGGTCGGCGGCCATCAAGGCCTGCACAAGGTCGAAAACACCGATCCCCGGATCATCCACCAGCGCCACCCGCCCATGCCAGCGCGGGTCCAGAAGCTCGGCCCAGCTTGTGACATCGCTGTCGACATTCAGTCCTGTCGCACCGATATCGATGGCAAAACTGTCGTAATTATAGACGGTTGGCAGCATCGAGATCTGCCGTCCCGGTCGCGCGGAAAGCGAGGCATCCGCCTGCACCCAAAGCCGCGTCGCCGGAACATCACCATAGCCAAGCGATCCCGGCACCGGATCTAGCGCGGGGCTTTCCATCTCGGACCAATAGGTGATGCGGTCGATCTCGATCGGCTGGATCGCGCGCCAGTGCCAGACGATATCGAGATTGTGGAAACACTGGTCATAGACATCATAGCTATGCGGCGACATGGCGGCGATGCGCTGCGCATTCACGAAATCCATCTCGATGAAATCAAGCTCGAACCCGAGATCGGCCTCCGCACGGTCCTTGAACCTGCGCCAAGGCTGGATTTCGGTGGTCAGAATACGCAGCCGGTCCGTCAAGCCACGGCCCTCGCGCAGGCAAGGCCGGTGAAGGCGGCAAACGAACGGCGGATCAGGTCGGGCTCCAGCCCTTCCAGTATGAAGACCAGCCGCGACAGACGCTGGCCCTCGGGCCAATGCGTCATATGGGTGGGGGCATGCACCAGATGCTGAACGCCATGAATGGCCACGGGACGATCCTCTCCTTCCAGAGCCAGGATCCCCTTCACGCGAAAAATACGATCACCATAACGATGCAATAAAAGCGTAAGCCAAATCCCGAACATGGTCCAATCTATACGCTCTTCGATCACCAGAGAGAAGGAGGTCACGCCTAAGTCATTATGATGGTGGTGATGATGGTGGTGGTGCGAGGCACACGGGCCTGCGTCGCCGCACAGTGCGGGCAGACGCGCGCGGTCGGCATCCAGCCCGCCCAGCATCTGCGTCACGCTGTCTTGCGTGCTCCAGACCGATGCGGCGGGGTTCATCCTATGCAGCCGCTCGCGCAGTCTTGCCACCTGCGCCTCATCGGCCAGATCGGTCTTGGTCAGGATGATCCGGTCGGCGCTGGCAATCTGACGGATCGCCTCGGCGCGATGGTCAAGCTGTAACCCCGCATTGACCGCATCCACCGTGGTCAGCACCCCGCCCGTGCGGAAATGGCTGCGCAGCACCGGATGGGCGGTCAGCGTCTGCAAGACGGGATAGGGATCGGCCAGCCCCGTGGTCTCGATGACCACGCGCCCAAAGGAGATCTCGCCCCGCGTGCGCAGACTATGGAGGTTTTGCAGCGCCTCCGCCACCTCGCCACGCACGGTGCAGCACACGCAGCCCGATTTCAGCAGCACCACATTCTCATCGATCCGGTCGAGAAGATGGTGGTCAAGCCCGACCTCTCCGAATTCGTTGATCAGGACGGCGGCATCCGACAGCGAGGGGTCCTCAAGCAGCCGCTGCAACAGCGTGGTTTTCCCCGAGCCAAGAAAGCCCGTGAGCAGGATGACTGGGGTCATTTGGCCTCCATGAAGGCAATCAGGTCCTCGTCCAGCGGGTCAAAAGCCCGCCCCGCCAATGCCTCGGCCTCTGGCCACAGATGCGAGAGCGCCTCGAACACGCTCGACTTTCCGGTGGGCGAGGAGAGCACATAATTGATCCCCTGCCATTCGGCGAGGGTCAGGCGGCGATGGGCCAGTACGGCATTGGCCGCGCGAATCCGGCGCGCGCCCTCGGCACGGCGGGCCTGCCTGTCGGTATTGCGGGTGAACACGCCCTCGCGCCCCACAGCATTCGTCCAATGGTCATCGCATCCCAAGATGCCGCAAAGCGAGCACATATCCGAACCTTTCTCTTAGGTGATCCGGGCGGGTCGCCCCGCCCGGATCTGTTGCGCGAGTGGTTATTTGCGCGGGAAACGGGCCGCGTAATCATCGGCCATCTCGTTCATGGTGACGAATTTCACGCCCTCATGCGATTTGATATGGTTGAAGAGCCGTTCGAGCATCATCAGCACCTGCGGACGGCCCGAGACATCGGGGTGGATGGTGATCGGGAAGACCGCATACTCCATATTGGCATAGACCCAGTCGAACTGGTCACGCCACATCTCCTCGATATCGCGCGGATTGACGAAGCCGTGGCTATTGGGCGATTTCTTGATGAACATCATCGGCGGCAAGTCATCAAGATACCAGTTGGCGGGAATCTCGATCAGATCGGTCTCCTCGCCACGTACCAGAGGCTTCATCCAGTCCTCGGGCTTGCCTGCATAATCGATCTTGGTCCAGCTATCGCCCACCCGCACCCGATAGGGGGTGAAATCGTTATGCATCAGGGAGTGGTCGTATTTGATGCCCTTCTTCAGCAGGAGTTCATTGGTGACATTCGAGAATTCCCACCACGGCGCAACATAGCCCGTGGGCCGTTTCCCCGAGATCTCGGTGATCAGGCCGATACATTTATCCAGCACCGCCTCTTCCTGCTCGGGGGTCATGGCGATCGGGTTTTCGTGGCTATAGCCGTGAATGCCGATCTCGTGGCCGCGCGCGGCCACATCCTTCATCTGCTCGGGGAAGGTCTCCGCCGAATGGCCGGGGATGAACCATGTGGTCTTGATGCCGAACTTGTCGAACATATCCAGCAAGCGCGGCGCGCCCACTTCGCCGGCAAAGAGCCCGCGCGAGATATCATCGGGGCTGTCCTCGCCGCCATAGGAGCCAAGCCAGCCCGCCACCGCATCCACGTCGATGCCGAAGCCAACAAGAATTTCCTTTGCCATTTTTCGTCTCCTTTTAAAAATCTTAGCCTGCGATCATCGTGACCGAGGCGGGGTCGAGTGCGAGCGTGACGGACGCGCCTGCATCCAGCCCAAGCGCGCGCTCGGCATGGGTTTCGATGCGGATCTCGCGCTGGTCGGCGAGCTGCATCCGGAAATAGCCGGTGGCGCCCACGATCTGGCGGCCTGTCACCGTTGCGGGCAGGCAGATCTCGCCTGCCGTGCCTTGCGGGCTCAGGCGGAAGGCCTCGGCGGGGATCACCGCCAGCGTCGCCTCGGGCGCTCCTACCCCCGCCAGCGCCCCAAGAGGCGTGTCGAGGCGGGCAAACCCGCCCTCGGACGGCAGGCTGCGCCCCTCGATCAGCGTATTCGCCCCGATGAAATCGGCAACAAACGGCGTCGCGGGGCGGCGGTAAAGCTCTTTCGGGGCCGAGATCTGTTCGACCACCCCGTTCGACATCACCACCACACGGTCCGACAGCCCCAGCGCCTCGGATTGCGCATGGGTGACAAAAATGAAGGTGATCCCCAGTTCGCGCTGCAACAGCTTCAGCTCGTTCTGGATGATCCGGCGCAGATTGGCATCCAGCGCGCCAAGCGGTTCGTCCAGCAGCAGAATCTCGGGCTCCACCACCAGCCCGCGGGCCAGCGCGATCCGCTGGCGCTGTCCGCCCGACAGGCGGTCGGCCTTGCGGTCGGCCACGGCGGTGAGGTCGAACATATCGAGGATGCGCTCCACCTTGCGGTCGCGTTCCGCGCGGGGCAGCCCCTTCACCTCCAGCCCGAAGCCGATATTCTGGCGCACCGTCATATGCGGGAAGAGCGCATAGTTCTGGAAAATCATCGAGGTCGGGCGCTTTTCGGCGGGAAGATGCGTGACATTGCGGTTCATCATCATCACCTCGCCATTGGTGATGTCCTCGAAACCGGCGATCATGCGCAGGGTCGTGGATTTGCCGCAGCCCGACGGCCCGAGAAAGGCGACAAACTCGCCCTTTTCCACCTTCAGGTCGAAATCGGACACGGCGACCGTGCCATCGGAATAGGTCTTGCCGACCGAAATCAGCTCGAGGTCATAGATCATGGGGCAGCCTGTTAAGTCTGAGGAAAAAGACCCGGACGGGCGATCCCGCCCGGGCCAGTCAGGGGAAACCCCGGTTTTAGGCGTTCAGGAACTCGTCCCAGCGCTGGATCAGGTGGTCATATTCATCCGGCCACTGATGCCAGTAAGCGACATTGGCCGCGCGTTCTTCCAGCGAGCCGCCATCGCGCAGATCGCCCGGATTGATGCCGCGGGTGGCCGCGCCTTTCCACGGCTGGCCTTCATACCAGAAGGCGTATTCATCGGGGTCCATCGCATCCTTGATATTGGTCGCGGGCGAGTAATAGCCCTGTTCGGTCACCATGATGCCCGGCTTGCCCGAGAGCCAGAAATTGGCATAGGCGATGACCGCCTCGCGGTTGGGCGTGCCCTTGAGCATCGACGGCCCGATGGCCCAGCCACGATAGCCCTCTTTGGGGGTCGCGTATTTGGCGGGCTTGCCCTGCGCCTTGACCGCCATGACCGCGGGCTGCCACGCATCACAGACCACCATCTCGCCCGAAGCCATAAGGTTCACCAGCTCGCCGAAATCCCCCCAGAGCGCGCGGAACTGGCCCGCTTTCTTCTTGGCAATCAGGAACTTGGCGGCCTCGTCGATCTCGTCCTTGGTCGGGTTGCCGGGATTTTTGGCCTCCAGAAGGCCCAGCGAATTCATCGCCAGAATAGCCTGCCCGATGGCAATCAGCGGGTCCACATTGAGGCCCGACTTGCCCTTCCATTTGTCGTCAAACAGCGCGGTCCATGTATTGGCTTCCTCGGCCGAGAGCACATCGGGATTATAGCCGATGGAATCGTAGTTATAGACCGCTGGCACCATATAAAGCTGGGTCTGCGCCGCATCCGCCCAGATCTGGCCGGAGATCTGCGCCTTGGCATCCCATTTGGGGTTGGTCTTCGTGAAGGTATCGCGGATCGAGGCCCAGTTGGGCACTTCGGAGACCGGAATGGTTTCGACATTATCGGTGGCAATCAGCGCCGGAAGGCGCTCGCCGATGATCTCCCAGCAGTCATAATCGCTGGAGCCCGACAGGATCTTGGTCTGCGCATCGGGATAGGTCGAGGGCGTGCCCGAGACCGACCCCACCCCGCTGGCTTCCTTGAACATGTCAAGGATGCGGTCCTGCACCGTGGTCGACAGACCCGTGGTGCGCAACTGTTCGGACGAAAGGCTCTGCGCACGGGCGAAGCGTGCCCAAGGATGCATGCCCGAGCCAAGCGCCACCGCGCCCAGTGCCGCGCCCGAACGCAGGAGATGCCGTCTGTTGATGATGGTCATATGTCTATTCCCTGTTGAGGATGAGGTTGCAAAAAGGGCACCGCTTCTTTTTGTGTTTTTGCGGTATTCAGTAGCGGCCCGGTGTCAGGCCGCCATCGACCGTGATGACCTGCCCCGTAAGGTAGGAGGCATCAGCGGAGGCGAGGAACCCGATGACAGAGGCGATCTCGGCAGGCTCGCCCAGACGCTGCATCGGGATATAGGGGGAGGCGATTTCAGCCGCCTGCGGACCAAGACTATGGCCGGGGTTCAGAAGCTGCGCGGTGCGGATATAGCCGGGCGCCACGCCGTTCACGCGGATGCCACGCGCGGCAAATTCCACCGCAAGGCCGCGCACCAGCCCGATCACGCCGGATTTGGCCGCCGAGTAATGCACATGCTCGTCCCAGCCATAAGCCGTGCCCATGATCGAGCTGAGACAGATAATCGAGGCCCCCGCCTTCATCGCAGGCAGGGCCGGACGGATCACCCGCAGCATCCCTTTGAGGTCGATCTCGAACGTCTCGTCCCATTTCTCGTCGGTCATCTCGGCCATCGGCACACAATGGGCGATGCCCGCATTGGCCACGATCACATCGATCCGGCCATGCCTCTCCAGCACGCGGGCGACCAGCGCATCACAGGCAGGCGTGTCGCGCACATCCAGCGCCATGAACTCCGCCGAGCCGCCCGCATCGGTGATCGCCGCGACGACGCGCGCGCCCTCCTCGGCCAGAATATCGGTGACAATCACATGATCGCCCTTGGCGCCAAAGGTCTCGGCGGCGGCGCGACCAATCCCGATCCCTGCGCCCGTTACAATCACCACCCGTTTGTCTTGGGTCATAGCATCACATCTCCGGAATTCGGGCCAAGCGTCTGGCCTACATAGAGTTTTGCGTCATCGGAACAGAGGAAGGCCACGCTTCCGGCCACCTCGGCCACCTCGCCAAACCGGCCCAGAGGCAGCTCTGCCCGCTTGGCGGCTTTCCAGTCTTCGGAAAGAGCCTCGACGAGGGGCGTGTTGATCGGACCGGGGGCCACGGCATTGACGCGCACGCCACGGTTTGAGACCTCGCGCGCCAACGATTTGGTCATGCCGATGATCGCGGCCTTGGCGCCTGCGTAATGGACAAGCTCGACACCGCCGACCTGACCAAGCTGGGAGGCCACATTGACCACCACCCCCTCGCCCGCCGCGAGCATCGCGGGCAGGCAGGCCCGTGTGCACAGGAAATTGCCGCGCACATGCACCGCAAACATCCGGTCGAACTGGGCGGGCGTGATCTCGGCGAAGGGGGCCTGATGGCCGAAGCCCGCATTGTTCACCAATATCTGCGGGTCGCCCAGCGAGGCGCGCACCTGATCCATCATCGCGCCTACAGAGGCCTCGTCCGACACATCGGCGGCCACGGCCATCGCCTCGCCCCCAGACGCCACAATCGCGGTGACGGTCGCGTGGGCCGCGGCAGGATGGAGGTCATTGACCGCCACCCGCGCCCCGTCTGCGGCAAGCCGGAGCGCAATGGCCGCCCCGATCCCCGAACCCGCGCCCGTGACCAATGCGACGCGGCTCATGCTTCCTGCCCCTTGAACTTGCCTGCCCGTGCGGTGAAGCGCTTCATCAACAGCCCGTAGATCACCAGCAGCGTGAAGGAGAAAAGCGTGGTCAGCACCCCGAAGGCGAAGATATTGGGATAGATCTCCACCGAGAAGGTGCCATAGATCGCCAGCGGCAGCGTCAGGTCGCGCCCTGCGGTAAAGAGCGTCCGGGCGAATTCGTCATAAGACAGCGTGAAGGAGAACAGCATCGCCGACAGCACGCCCGGAAAGATGATCGGGAAGGTCACGCGGCGGAAGGTCTGCGCGGGGCTGACACCGAGCGCCATCGAGGCTTCCTCGACGCTGCGGTCGAAACGGTTGAAGATCGCCAGCAGAACAAGGAAGGCAAAGGGATAGGTATAGACCACATGCAGCACGAAGCTGGTACCCCACCATGCGCGTCCGATCCCCAGCGTGTTCGACAAAAGCGCCATACCAAGCCCCACCAGCACGCCTGGCACCATCATGCCGAGGATGATGAGGTAGAAAACGGGGCCAGAGCCACGGAACTTGGTGCGGAAGGCCTCGGCGCTCATCACGCCCAGCACGGTCGAGACCACGGTCGTCATGAAGGCCAGCACCAGCGAGCGGATCAGGCTATCGCCCACAGGAAGCTGCGAGACGCGCGATCCCTCGACCATGCCCAGAAGATGCTCGTACCAGTAGATCGACCAGTCGCGGATCGGGAATTGCGGCCCGCCATCGGCGCTTTGGAAGCTGAGGATCGCCAGCACGATCATCGGGCCGTAGAGGAAGAGGAGGAAGATCGCCGTATAGACGCCAAGAACGGGTTTGAGGATACGCGAGTGCATGGGTTACATCTCCTTGCGCAGGTCGACGATGCGCAGCGCCAGCGCGATGACGGCAGTGATGATGATGGTCAGGACCACGCCCGCCACGGCGGCAAAGGCCCATTTGAGAGACCCGACCTGCGAGACGATAATATTGCCCAGCAGGTTCACCTTGCGCCCGGAAAGCGAGGCGGCGGTGGCGAACTCGCCCAGCACCATCACCGAAACGAAGATCGCGCCCACCACAACACCGGGCAGCGACAGAGGCAGGATGATGCGGCGGAAGATGGTGCCGAAGGAGGCCCCCAGATCGCGTGCGGCCTCGATGACCGACGGGTCGATGCGGCCAAGCATGAAGGTGATCGGCCCCACCATGAAGACGCAGTAGATCTGGGTCATCCCTACTAAAACAGAGAACTCGGAAAACAGCAGGAAGGTCAGCGGCTCGTGGATGATCCCGAGATTCATCAAGATCGTGTTGATCGCGCCTTCCGTGCCCAGCATCGGACGCCAAGCGATCACGCGGATCAGGAACGAGGTCCAGAACGGAATCACACAGGCGACCAGAAGCGCGGTCTGGAGGGTCTTGTTACGGACGAAAAGCCCGATGAACAGCGCCACCGGATAGCCGATGGCAATCGTCGCCACCAGCACGATCGCCCAGATGCGGATCGTGGTGCCAATGGCGGAAAGATAGGTCGGGGACGACAGGAAGCGTTCCCAGCTGGCGGTGGTCAGCGTCGAATTCACGCTGAAGGTGGTCTGGGTCCAGAAGCTGACATAGATAACCATCGCCATCGGCAGCACCATGAAAAGTGCCATCCAGATCACGCCGGGCGTCAGCAACATCAGCGCGCGGTTCCGGTCTTTGCGGGCACGGGCGACGGCGGGGCTTTGGGATGTGGCCTCGGGGAGGTCGGTGGTTGCAGCAGCCATTATGCAGCTCCCTCGAAAATACGGATCTGGTCCGGATGGAAATGCAGCGCATAGGTCGCGCCTTCGGTCATCTCGGGCAGGCGTGGCTGGCCCAGATGGTCCACGACCTGCACAAGCTGCCCGTCATTGGTGCGGAAAAACGCCAGCGCGGTGGGGCCGTTGAACTCCCCCGTCAGATAGCGCGCAGGGAAGGAGAGATGCCCCTCGGGCACAGCGTCGGGGCGGGCGATGCTGATCTGGTCGAAACGCACGCCAAGGCTGCCCGCACCGCGCGGCATCAGATGCGGCGGCAGGGCGAATGTGGCGGCACCGGTGGCAAAGCCCGCGCCCGTTCCCTGCCCCGCAAGGATGTTCCACGCGTTCAGATGGCGGGCGGCGGCGGCATTGTCGGGATTGGCAAAAAGACGGGTGGCGGGCGCATCCTGCACGATCCTGCCGCCCGACAGAATGGCGACCGTATCGCCCATCGTCAGCGCCTCGGCCTCGGAGCCCGTGACATGTAGGAAGGACACTTTCAGCCGCTCGCGGATGGCGCGCAATTCGTCACACATCCGCGCGCGCAGATTGGCATCAAGCGCGCCAAGCGGCTCATCGAGAAGCACGATCCGCGGTTCGGTCACCAGCGTCCGCGCCAAGGCGACCCGCTGGCGCTGCCCGCCCGAAATTGCCCCCACACCGCGATGGCCAAAGCCCCTGAGCCCGACCAGATCCAGCGCCGCCTCGGCGCGCTCGATCACCTCTTTCGGGTCGCTCACCGCCGCCTTGGCACGATGACGCAGCCCGAAGGCCACATTGTCGCGCACGCTCAGATGCGGAAAAAGCGCGAAATTCTGGAAAACGAAGCCGATATCACGCAGATGCGGCGGAACCCCGTCCAGACGGGTGCGATCAAAGCTGACCGTGCCAGTATCAGGTTCCTCAAAGCCCGCAATCACCCGCAGCAGGGTCGTCTTGCCCGAGCCGGATGCCCCCAGAAGGGATACATAGCGGTCGTCAGGCACCGTGAAGTCCAGACCGTCCAATGCAGTTACATCGCCGTATTTTCGGCTGACCCCGGATAGCGTGAGCATCGGCGTCTCCCTGTTATTTTTGATATATGCATACAAAAATCGATTCTATCTTTCGATCAAGACTTTTTCGATCTTTGTGCTCAAAAATCATTTTTTTAGGATCGCCAGCCAAAATAACATCATTATAGTGCGTAAAAACCAGACATGCCGGCTGTTTTTGGCAAGATAACTGCTCAGTTGATGATCAGAATAAGATCTTTGTGTGCAAAGATCATTGATACATTGCGTGCAAAAACCGTTATTCTGACTCGCAAGACCTTCTCGGCGCAGACGGAGCCCCCCTATGAGCACAGCGATCATCGACCGCAACGACGCGACCTCCGGCACGCCTGCCACCATGTTCGAGGCCGCCGCCTCTCTGTTGCGCAGCAATATCGAGGCAGGGCATCTTCTGGCAGGCTTTGTCTTGCAGGAAAGCGCCCTTGCCGAGCGGCTGGGCATGTCACGGGCCACCGTCAAACGCGCCTTTTCCATCCTAGAGGACGAGGGGCTGCTGACCCGCTTTTCCGGTCGCGGGCTGGTGGTGGCGGGCGGGTGCGGCACGCCGCAGCGCGTTGATCTGCGTCAGGTCGAGCTGGATCTGGAGGGGCTGGACGACGCCTTGGGGCAGCCCTCTTGGCACCGCATCTATGCCGAGGTCGAGCGCGAGCTGTCGCGCAGCCTGATCTTTGGCCGTTACCGCGTGATCGAAGCGATGATCGCGCAGGAATACGATATTTCGCGCACCGTGGTGCGGGATGTGCTGGGGCGGCTGCAGGAACGGGGGCTGGTCCAGAAAACCCAGACCTCCCGTTGGATCGTCGAACCGCTCACCGCCCAACGCATCAAGGATAAATTCGAACTGCGTCAGGTGCTTGAGGTGGCCGCGCTCAAATCGGGCCGCGCCGATCAGGCCAGCCTGCAGCACCTTCTGGACGAGATCCGCAGCCTTGATCCAGTCGAGAGACTGTCGCCGGCCCGCTGGTTCCGGTTGGAGGGCTGCTTCTTCGAGGCTGCCGTCATGGCCACCCCCAACCGCGACCTTGCCCGTTTCGCCGAACTCAACCGCCGCGCGCTGGATGCCTCGCAGCTTGCGCTGTTCTCGCTCGGGCTGCCGCCCGACCTGCAGACGCTGCGCGAGATCGCGACCATTATCGAGCTGCTGCAAACGGGGCCGGTATCGGCGGCGGCGGATCTACTGACCACCCATCTGGGCAATGCGATGGCGCGCACCATCGCGCAGCTCAAGATCACCGCGATCATCGACCCGCCGACCGATCTGGCCCCCTATCTCAGCCCTGCCTGAGGCCCCTCTCTAGATTACGCCCCGGCCTAGCCCCTATGCATGAACTCGCAAAAGGCCTGCACGGCGGCGGAGTGTTCCACATTTGCCGCCCATGCCAAGCCCACATTCATCGTGGGGATCGGATCGGCCAGCGTGATCACATCGACCCGCCGCCCGTCCAGCGACCACGGTCGATAGACCATATCCGACAGGATCGTGACCCCCATCCCTGCCCCGACCATCGAGCGCACCGCCTCGGTTGACGAGGTCCGGAACGCAATTCTGGGCCGCGCCCGCAAATGGTTCCAGTAACGCTGCGCGGTATTCGAGGCCTCGTCCACGGTCAGCATGACATAAGGCTCCTGCGCGACATCGGCCAAAGTCACAACGGGCTTCTCCAGCAGGGGATGTTCGGCCCCGACCCAAAGCCTGCGCCGCGATTGCAACAGCGTCTCGTAAAGCAGCCCTTCCTGATTAGCGATATTCGAGGTCAGCATCAGTGCCAGATCATAGCGGCCAGAGACCAGGCCGTCCTCGATCGCCTCGCGCGGGGCCTCGACCATCTGCAGCGTCACCTTCGGAAAGGCACGGATGAACCGTTCAAGATAGGGCGAGGCATAATAGCCCGCCACCGTATAGGTCATCGCCAGACGCAGCGCGCCCTCCACCTCGCTGCGCCGCAGATTGGGGGCGCGCACCGCCTCGTCCAGAGCACTCAGCACGCGCCGCGCATGATCTTGAAAGATCGTCCCCTCATAGGTCAGCCCCATGCCCCCCGCATGCCGATCGAACAGGGGGGCGCCGACGATCTCTTCAAGCTGGCGGATGGCCGTGGTGACAGCCGATTGCGAGACATTCAGTTCCTTCGCCGCCCGCGACACCTGCCCCTCGCGGGCAACGGCAACAAAGTAGCGAATCTGGCGGAAGGTGGGTTCGTTCATTATAGGAGATACCTCTATTCCACAAAACAGATACAGCCTTGGGGCGATCCTGTAGCGACTGCACGCCGCACAGATGAAAACCCTTTATTGTCGGGGCATTTGCCGGATAACGCCGGATAAAAGCGATATATCTGTTTCAACCGGAGGCCACCGCGCCCAGCAGCATTATTCATTTTTCAGAATTCATTGCCAGCATATTCTGTATTTTACATTCCGCCGAAACCCTGTCTTGATGAGGACAAGGCCGGAAAAATCCGGCACCAAGGCCCGCGAGAGGCCACCCAACAGCGACACCATAACCCGAAGATCCGACGCTCTGCCTGCCATAGCCCCCATGCGCCGCTGTGCCTCTTGGCCATGCGCTGCGGGCATGCAGCTATCGCGTGGCCAAGACCCGCCTGTTGCCCGCTCCGGCCAGCATCCGCTATGGCCGTCGCCCCGACATGCCGTTCTGCCGCGACCGGATCCGCCAGAAAAGGAGAGGCACGTGCCCGCCACCCTCAATTGCGACATGGGAGAAAGCTTCGGCCTCTATCGCTTTGGCGATGATGCCGCGATCATGCCTCTCATCGGACAGGCCAATGTGGCCTGCGGTTTTCACGGATCGGACCCTAGCCATATGCGGCGCACCGTCGCGCTGGCACGGGCCCATAATGTCAGCGTGGGCGCGCATGTCTCGCTGCCCGACCTGCCCGGCTTCGGACGGCGCGAAATGAAAATGGACCGTCAGGAAATGGCGGATATCATTCTCTACCAGATCGGCGCGCTGAAAGGGTTTGTGGATGCCGAAGGAATGACGCTCGACTATCTCAAGCCGCATGGGGCGCTTTACGGCATGGCAGCACGGCAGGAGCATATCGCGCATGCCGTCGCCGATGCCGCCGAAATCTACGGCCTGCCGGTGATGGGACTGACGGGCACCCTGCATGAACGCATTTACACCGAACGCGGCCTGACCTTCTGGGCCGAGTTCTTCGCCGATCTCGAATATGACGACGAAGGCCGCCTGATCATCACCCGCGACCATCAGGCCGTTGACCCCGCACAGGCTGCCGAACGCTGTCTGCGCGCTGTGTCCGAGGGCCTTCTGACCACCGTTTCGGGCAAGCATCTGCCGGTGCGCGCCGAAACCATCTGCATCCATTCCGATACGCCGAACGCTGTCCAGATCGCTCAAGCGGTCAAGGCCGCGCTTGGCCAATGACGCTCCCACCCCTGCACGAAAGGATCCTGCTCATGCCCACCGAAATCCGCTCTCCCGTTCCGGGCACCTTCTATCGCAAACCCGCCCCCGACCAGCCCGCCTTCAAGGAAGCCGGAGACAGCGTTGCGGCTGGCGAGACCGTCGGCTTGGTCGAGGTGATGAAGACTTTCATCGAGATCAAGGCCGCCGATGCCGGTGTGATTGCCGAGTTCACCGTCGAGGATGGCACCCCCGTCACCCCCGGCCAATGTGTCTGCGTAATGGAGTAAGGGGATGGGGATCACAAAACTTCTGATCGCCAATCGCGGTGAAATCGCGCTGCGCATCCAGCGCGCGGCCCGCGATCTGGGAATAAAGACCGTGCAGGTCCATTCCGAAGCCGATACCGAGATGCTGGCGGTCAAACTGGCCGATGAGGCCATCTGTATCGGCCCCGCGCCTGCGGCCAAATCCTATCTGGATATCGACGCGATCCTGAAAGCGGCCCGCGACAGTGGCGCGGATGCGATCCATCCGGGCTACGGGTTTCTGTCGGAGAATGCAGAGTTCGCTGATGCGGTGGTGGCCGCAGGGCTCATCTTTGTAGGCCCCTCGGGTGACACGATCCGCATGATGGGCGACAAGGCTGCCGCCCGCGCGAGCGCTTTGGCCGCAGGCGTGCCCACCGTGCCGGGATCGGAAGGGATCATCACCGATATGGCCGCCGCCGAAGCCCTTGCCGGACAGATCGGCTTTCCGGTCATGATCAAGGCCGCCGCCGGTGGAGGCGGGCGTGGCATACGCGTGGCGGAGACGGCGGAAGAGTTCCGCACGCTGGCCCCGCAGGCCTCTGCCGAGGCCAAGGCCGCCTTTGGCGATGGGGGTATCTATATCGAGAAGCTGATCGCCCGCGCCCGCCATGTCGAGGTGCAGATCATGGGCGACGGGCAGGATGTGGTGCATTTCTTCGACCGCGAATGCTCGCTGCAGCGCCGCCGCCAGAAGGTCTGGGAAGAGGCCCCTTCGGCCGCGCTCGATGACACCACCCGCGAGGCGCTGTGTCAGTCTGCCGTGGCGCTGGCCAAGTCGGTCAATTACCGTGGTGCGGGCACGCTGGAATATCTCTATGATGATGCGACGGGGGCCTTCTACTTCATCGAGATGAATACCCGTATTCAGGTCGAGCATCCGGTGACCGAGATGATCACCGGCCATGACCTTCTGGCCGAGATGATCCGCGTGGCAGGCGGCGCGCCCCTGTCGCTGCGCCAGTCCGACATCCAGCGGCGCGGCCATGCCATCGAGGTGCGGCTGAACGCCGAGGATCCCGCCAATAATTTCATGCCCTTCCCCGGTGTGGTCAGCGGGCTGCGCCTGCCCGACGGGCCTGGCGTGCGGATGGATCACATGCTCTATCAGGGCTATGCGATCCCGCCTTTCTACGACTCGCTGCTGGGCAAGCTGGTGGTCTGGGCGGACACCCGCGAGGCGGCGCTGACCCGCCTTGGCCGTGCGCTTGGCGAGTTGCAGGTTGACGGCCTGCCCACCACCGCGCCGCTGTTCAGCGCGCTTCTGGGCGATGCCGAGCTGCGCGCCAATCACGTCCACACCAAATGGCTGGAACCCTGGTTAGAGACCCACGCCCATCTGATCGCGCAAGAAAAGGATAAAGCCGCATGAGCTGCCGTTATTCCTATGGCGGAGACGAGCATATCTTCGTCGAAGTCGACCCGTCCATGTCGCTCGAGGCGTTCTTTACCTCGCTTTCCATGACCAATGCGGTGCGCGACGCCGAAATCGAGGGCATCACCGAGATCTGCCCCGCCAATGCCTCGTTCCAGATCAAATTCGACCCTGATGTGATCGCACCCGAAGACCTGATGGCGCGGCTGCAGGAGCTGGAGGCACAGGCCGAGGCGGCCCCTGCCGTGCTCGACACCCGCATCGTTGAAATTCCTGTGTATTATCAGGACCCTTGGACGCATGAGACCCTGATGCGCTTTCGCGAGCGCCATCAGGACCCCGAGGCCACCGACCTTGAATATGCCGCACGGATCAACGGCTATGACAGTGTTGCGGCCTTCATCGCGGCGCATTCCGGCGCGCCTTGGTTCGTGTCGATGGTGGGGTTCGTGTCGGGGCTGCCGTTCCTTTACCAGATGGTGGATCGCGACCGGCAGATCGAGGTGCCCAAATATCTTCGCCCGCGCACCGATACGCCAAAGCAGACTGTGGGCTATGGCGGCTGTTTCTCCTGCATCTATTCGGTGCGTGGCGCGGGCGGATACCAGATGTTCGGCATCACGCCGATGCCGATCTACGACCCCGAGCAGAAGGTGGCGCATCTGAAGGAGTTCATGGTCTTCTTCCGCCCCGGCGACATCGTGAAATGGAAACCCATCACCCGCGAGGAATATGACCGTATCCTGCGCGAGGTCGAAGAGGGCAGCTACACCCCCCGCATCCGGCCCGTGCGCTTCTCGCTTGAGGAGTTCAACGCCGATATCGACGGCACAAATGCCAAGCTGATGGAGGCGCTCCATGCCGATTAATGTGATCTCCGCCGGAATTTCCACGACGGTGCAAGACCTTGGCCGTCCGGGCTATTACCACTTGGGCATCCCGATGGGCGGCGCGATGGACCGTATGGCGCTGCGCGCGGGCAATCTTCTAGTCGGCAATGAGGAAGGGGCGGCCTGTCTGGAATGCGCCTTTTTCGGGCCGGAGCTGGAATTTACCGAGGATGCCGTGATCGCGATCACCGGCGCGGAGCTGCCGCCCAAGATCGATGGTGCGCCCCAGCCCACATGGACCGCGCTGGAGGTGCGCGCGGGTCAGGTGCTGTCGTTCGACTATCTGCAAGCGGGCGCACGGGCCTATATCGCCGTGGCAGGCGGGATCGATGTGCCGATGGCGCTTGGATCGCGCTCGACCTATGCCATCGGCGCGCTTGGCGGGGTCAAGGGGCGGGCCGTGCAGCCGGGGGATGAATTACCGATCGGGACGGGGGCCAAGGCCGGCACCGGCAAGAGCCTGCCGCCGGAGCTGCGCCGCCTTCCGGCCGCCCGCGCCGAGCTGCGCATTCTCCCGGGGCTTTACAACCACCGCCTGACCGAGGCCAGCCTTGCGCAATTCTTCAAGGAGGACTGGCGCGTGGCCAATGAGGCCGACCGGATGGGCTACCGGTTCCAAGGCGGCACGCCTTTGGAATTTGTCGCACAGGACCAGCCTTTTGGCGCAGGATCGGACCCGTCAAATATCACCGATGCCTGCTACCCTTACGGGTCGGTGCAGGTGCCAAGCGGGGCAGAACCCATCATCTTGCACCGCGATGCGGTTTCGGGCGGCGGGTATTTCATGCTGGGCACGGTGATTTCGGCGGATATGGACCTGATCGGCCAGCTCCAGCCCAATATGCATGTCCGGTTTGTGCCGGTCGATATGGCCACCGCCCTGCAGGCGCGCCATGACCGGCGCCAGCAACTGGACAGGATCCGCAAGGCATTGGCCTGATATGGGCCAAAGCCAGACATGAAAACGCCGCGCCCTCTGTTCGGGGGCGCGGCGTGCAGGAACGAAAGGGATCAGAGCGAGGCGTCGAGCGCTTCGATGATCTTGTCGCCCATTTCCGAGGTCGAAACCGGCACACCGCCTTCGGGGCCCAACAGGTCTGCGGTGCGCACGCCATCGGCAAGCACCTTTTCCACGGCCGCTTCCAGACGGTCGGCTTCCGCGCCCAGATCGAAGCTGTAGCGCAGCGCCATCGAGAACGACAGGATGCAGGCGATCGGGTTGGCCTTGCCCTGACCCGCGATATCGGGGGCCGAGCCGTGCACGGGCTCATACATCGCTTTCGGGCGACCATTGGCCATCGGCGCACCAAGGCTTGCCGAGGGCAGCATGCCAAGCGAGCCGGTCAGCATCGCCGCCGCATCCGACAGCAGATCGCCAAACAGGTTGTCGGTCACGATGACGTCGAACTGCTTGGGCGCGCGGCACAGCTGCATCGCGCCCGCATCGGCATACATATGCGACAGCTCGACTTCGGGGTATTCCTCGTCATGCACGCGCTGCACGACTTCGCGCCACAGGATGCCCGACTCCATCACATTGGCCTTCTCCATCGAGCAGACCTTGTTGCCGCGACGCTTGGCCAGTTCGAAGGCCGAACGGGCAACGCGCTCGATTTCGCTCTCGGTATAGCGCTGGGTGTTGATGCCCACACGCTCGTTATTTTCAACGATGATGCCGCGCGGCTCGCCGAAATAGATGCCCGAGGTCAGCTCGCGCACGATCATGATATCAAGACCGGCGACCACATCTTTTTTCAGCGAGGAGAAATCGGCCAGCGCGTCAAAGCATTGTGCGGGGCGCAGGTTGGAATAAAGATCCATCTCCTTGCGCAGACGCAGCAAGCCGCGCTCGGGCTTCACCGAGAAATCCAGAACGTCGTATTTCGGGCCGCCCACGGCGCCCAGAAGCACCGCATCGACCTCTTGCGCCTTGGCCATGGTTTCGTCCGACAGCGGCACGCCATGCACGTCATAGGCCGCGCCGCCCACCAGATCTTCGGAGACATCAAAGGCCACATCGCGCTTTGCGCCGAACCAGTTGATGACCTTTTTGACTTCGGTCATGACCTCGGGGCCGATACCGTCGCCCGCCAGAATGAGGATCGAAGGGTTTGCCATGAAATACCTCCCGCATGTTCAGGCCCAACTGGCCAATAAGACAAGGTTGGGCGAGGGCGTAGCCAATGCCCGCCTCGGGGTCAAGTTCCGAACGTGCACTTGGACGGCACCGGAAGACGGTGCGCGGGGAGAAAAAATCGGCAGCATCGAAGGTGACGCAGCGTCATAGGCGAGGTTTCGCAGTCGTGAAAATCAGCCGCTCGCGCAGGGGCGTCCGATTTTGCATGATAGGACCATAAAGAGCAGAACGGAAAAACGCATGACTCGCAGACTCCTGATTCTCGGGATGGGGGGGCTTTTCGGAGCCGCCGCCGCCCGCGCCTTTCGTGCCGCAGGCTGGGATGTCGACCGCTACCATCGCGGCTCGGATGTCTCGATTGCGGCGCGCGGCGCCCGCTGGATCATCAACGCCACCAATCCCGCCAATACCGCAGAGCTGGAGCGCGACCTGCCGGACCTGACCAAGAAGGTGATTGCCGCAGCCCGCAACTCGGGGGCTTCGGTCATCGTCCCGGGGAATTTCCACATCTATGGCCGCAGCGGCACGGCGTGGGGCCCCGACTGCCCCCACGCGCCGGTCAGCCGCCGTGCCAAAGCCCGCAGCGAAGCCGAAAAGCGCTATCGCGAGGCCGCCGATGCCGATCATGCCATGCTGATGCTACGGGCGGGCGATTTCGTCATGCCGGGCGCACAGGCCACCTTGATGAACAGCCTCGTCCTGCCCAAGCTTGCCAAACACGAGATCACGGCGCTGGGTCCGGCGGACAAGCTGCATATCCATGCCGATCTGGAAGATCTGACGCGGGTCGCCGTGGCCTTGGCCGAAACCGCAGACGAAGGCGGCGGCTTTCTGGACATTCCCTTCCCCGGCACGCGCTTTTCCGCCCGTCAGCTCGCCGAGAGCCTCTCCAGACAGATCGACAAGAAGATCCGCCTGAAATCCTATCCGTGGTGGCGGCCACAGTTCAGCGCAAGCGGGCGTCAGATGGCGGCCAACCGTGCGTTCTACCAAAATGACCACGTCATTGACGAGGGTCCGTTCCGCATGCTGTTCCCGACCTATGAGACCAAATCACTGGACCGGATCGCCTTCGAGCACCTTTATATGCGCGGCATGAAGGTCAAACCCGAGGGTCGCGCCGCCGATCAATCGCCCCGTGCGCAATCGCATGGCCAAGCGATGTCAACCCAGACCATCTTGTAACGCGTCGAGACATGGGCCGGAGCCTGCCACCGCGTTCCGGCCCCAGAGACCTGCAACTGCCGATCCGGCAGGATGTAATCCAGCCGCAGCAGCCTGCCCGACAGATCGCTCGTGGCAAAGGGGCTTCCCCGCTGCGCGGCATCCGTGGATGCGGGACGGGGATCTTGCAATCTCGGATGGGCAAGAAGCGCCTGCAAGGCATCCTTGCGTCCTTCGGACTGGTCGGGGTCCAGATTGGCGCGCCCCAGCATCACCACGGGCGGATCGTCGGGCAAGCCCGCAAGATAGGGCAACCAGAACGCCGTCTCGTCATGATTGCGCCGCCCGTTGCGATCTTCGGGCCCGTCGAAAATCGGGGGGGTGGCCGCCCAGACCAGAAGCCGCAATGCGTGACCGGCCTCGTGCAGGCGCACATCCCAATGCACGGTGGAGGACAGGCGTTGCACCCGCTGCGCCGCCTCGGACAGGCCCGCGCCCGCGATCAGAGTGTCCGGCATGTCCCGCCAGAGCGCGCCACTCAGATCCTGCACCGGCCCGATCTCCAACCGTGAAAGCAACAGCACCCCGCCCTGCCCCGTAAACCGGCCATATCCCTGCGCATCCCTTGCCTCGCCCAGAACGCCGTTCCCATCCAGATCCGCCCCCGATGGCAGACCGCTATTGGGCTGGAGATGCAATGCATAGGGATAGTCCAGACCCTGCGCGGCAAGCCTCTTGCGAAAAGCCTCTACCGCCAGCCCCTGCGCATCCCAATCGAAATCAAGAAGCAGCAGCACATCCGCAGACAAGCTGGCCATTTCCGCGACACTGGCCGCAACCTGCGGGTCCTTCCGCGCCAGAATATCGCGATACAGAAGCCCCGGCCCCTTCCGGCCAAGCTGCGGATCCCAAAGCGCAATCCGCAGCCCCGATGCCTCTTCAGCCACGGCCAGTGTCAGGCCCCATAGCCACAGGGCCACACAGATCAGGCCGCCTGATAGGTACCGTCGTCTCCGGCTTCGGCTTCGGCCTCGGCACGGGCGTGACGCCTGCGTTGCGCGATCATCGCCGCGATCCGGCCCATCGCCATGCCACGCATCACCAAAGCCGTAGGAAGGAATGCCCATAGGATCACCAGCCAGATCAAAGCATGCGGGCTGCGCGGCATCACCGAAACAAACACAATAGAGACCAGCTTCAGCAGCACCGGCAGCAGAAAGGGAAGAACCACACCGACACTCGCATTCACCCAAGAATCGCGGCGCAACCTGTCTACCACATCCCCGCCCATCGTCGGATCGAAGGTCGGCAGATTGACCCAGACATTGAACCGCTCCTGCCGGTTGGGCCATCCCAGCGCATGAATCGCCACAAGAAAAGCCCCGATGCCCGTCAGGCACACCATGCTTGCAAGCCCCGCAAGGCTTTGCAACACCCCCAAACGCGATTGCGCCGCAGCGGGCAGAACCTGCATCAGAAGCCGCAAGGGGCTATAGGGGAAATCCAGCAGACCGCCGAAAGCATGCCCGAGCGCCAGCAAAAGCCGGTTGAAGGTGCTGGGCACCGCAGGGGCGATACTGGCCAGAGACAACAGGATCACCAGCCCGAAAAACACCAGAAAACGGATGCGGTTATAGGGCGCGGCATCGCGGAATTCGACAAGGCAGGGATAGACGGAACTGTATTCGAACACGGTCAGCCCTGCGAGAAACAAGGCGACAAAGGCCACGACCTGCATCGTATCGGCCCCTGCTCCGGGCAGAAGAAGCGCCGGAACACAGATCACGAATGCCAGTAATAGCGCCCGAAGACTGGCGCCGAAGATACGTAAAACCACTGCCCTGCCCTCTGGTCCGGACAACCGCGATACACTGTCGGGGTTTTATACCGGATCTGGATACTGCCTTAATCTTGCCATGATTTTGCCCAACTTCGCCACGTTTGGCAATCCGGCCGTGAAAATGCAGCCTATTTTCACAAAGCATCGGCCTTCCTGCCACAGCGGACGCGCCTCAGGCCTTATCCGGTTTGACGTCATCTGCCGCATGGCAAAGAGGGCCTCTCTGCCTTGAGCGTCTTTTGCGGTGCCTTCCGGCACAGGATGTAAAGCGTTGTGCCCGACAGGATCAAAAGACCGCACAGCACCAGCAACGGCAGCCCCAGAAACAGGAAATCTTCCCGCGAGCCGACAAACAGGGACGCGACCCCGATATGCTGACAGTGCCCCGACACGCTGGCAAACCCGCATGCCAAGCCAAGAACATAAACGCAGAAAATACAATCGGCCCCCGCCAATACGGCATTCAGGACCACCCAGATTTTCAACAGCCGGATTTGCAATTTCAATATACCTCCCCGATAGGCTCAGAAATGAGACGCATGAAATAATCGCCTGAGCCGTTTTGCAGAAATGGCGGACCGGGAACAGGGATTTTGTCGCGGCACGACATCCCGTCCACCGCCGCCATCCGAGAACAACCGGCCAGATCGGTCTAAATATTGAACATAAACGCATAATTGCGCGCCGGTTTACGAAAACCCTTGGCATATCAACGGCGGCCTCCGGCCAGCGAAACGCTCTGTTTTACGCTTTTTTTCACATAGCCGACATGCACCTGATGCAAATATTTTCACCCACACTCTACATTTCAGGCATTTTTCTTAATCAATCGATCAAACATCCACCCCGCCTTCGGCTTGACAATCGGCTTCAGGCCCGACGTTTTGCTCGGGATGACTTATTGAATAAAGAGACAGTTGATGACGACGGACACTCTGGAATCCTTTCTGGGAACAGTCGGGGGCATCGTATGGGGCCCCTACCTTCTTATCCCTCTCCTTCTGGGAACGGGTATTTTTCTCACCTTCCGACTGGGCGCGTTGCAGTTTGTCCGTCTTGGCGCGGCGCTGCGCCTTGGTCTGTGGCGCCGTCACGATCATGGGGCCGAAGGGGATATCAGCCAGTTTCAGGCGCTGACCACCGCAATGGCGGCCACTGTCGGCACCGGTAACATCGTGGGGGTTGCCACCGCCATCAGCGTGGGCGGCCCGGGGGCGCTGTTCTGGATGTGGGTGACGGCCCTGCTGGGGATGGCCTCGAAATATTCCGAAGCCTTCTGCGGTGTGCGCTTCCGCGTCACCGATGCGGCGGGCGAGAAATCGGGTGGCCCGCAATATTACCTCGAACGCGGCATTCCGAACGGGTTCGGGAAATTCCTCGCCATCGCATTCTCGATCTTCGCGGTCTGCGCCTGTTTCGGCATCGGCAATATGACGCAGGGCAATTCCATCGCCTCGAACCTCGACCAGAGCTTCCATATCCCGACATGGATCTCCGGCGCGGTGCTGGCGGTGATGACGCTGGTTGTTCTGGTGGGCGGGATCAAGTCCATCGGTCGGGTGACGGCGGGTCTGGTGCCTGCGATGATCGTCTTCTACGTGCTGGGCGCGCTGTATATTCTGATCGCCAATGCGGGCACCATTCCGACGGCTTTGGCCGAGATCTTCTCGGACGCTTTTACCGGCTCGGCTGCCACCGGCGGGTTCCTGGGCTCGACCATCATGATCGCTGTGCAATTCGGTGTGGCACGCGGCATTTTCTCGAATGAATCCGGCATGGGCTCGGCGGCGATTGCCGCAGCTTCGGCCCAGACCAGCCACCCCGTCCGGCAAGGGCTTGTCTCGATGACACAGACCTTTATCGATACGATCATCGTGGTCAGCTGCACCGGTCTGGTGATTGTCACCACCGGCGTCTGGAACCAGCTCGACCCCGTGACCGGCGAGCAGATCTCGGCGGCCGTGATGACCGCCCGCGCCTTCTCCCACGGGCTGCCGGGAAGCTGGGGCGACTGGATCGTGACCTTGGGTCTTGTGCTTTTTGCCTATTCCACCATCCTCGGCTGGGCCTATTACGGCGAACGCAATATCGAGCGGCTCTTCGGTCGCCGCCTTGTCATGCCCTTCCGCGTGCTGTTCTCGGTCATCGTCTATATCGGCTGCACCATGCAGCTGGGTGTGGTGTGGAACTTCTCGGATGTGATGAACGGGCTGATGGCCATCCCGAACCTGATCGGCCTCTTGATCCTGTCGGGGCTGATCGCCCGCGAAACGCGCCACTACCTGCGCCATGATCCCAAGCTGGAGGCCAACCAGCACGAGATCGAGGCCTTCATGCAAGGTCAGCCCGGCTGGGACGAGTGGAAAGCCTCAGATCATACCGTGCATCGCTAAGGAAAGGGGGCCGCTTGGCCCCCTTTTTCATCTGCGGGTGATGCCGCTCATCGGTGCGATTTTCGACCCGTCCGAGAAACGGTGCAGCCGGAAGGGCGTGGGGTCCACGATGGGCGGATGGCCGGTCATCAGATCGGCCACCAGCCGCCCCGCTCCCGGACCAAGCCCGAAGCCATGCCCCGAAAATCCGGTCGAGACAAACAGCCCCTTGACCCCGTTCTTCACCCCTTCGGTGCCGGAGATCACAGGGATCACATCGGGCAGCACGTCGATAATCCCCGCCCAGCGTTGCTCGATCTTCATGCCCTTCATCTTTGGCCAGCGCGCCGAGACCTGTGCAAAGACCTTATCGATAAAGGCGGTCTCGGGCTGGGGGTCCATGATGCGGGTCTCCTCGAAGGGGGTCACATCATTGGCGCTCCATTTGCGCTTGGTCTTCAGCCCGTCCACAAAGGCCGAGCCAAAGCCGAAACGCAGCCCGCGCCATTCGTTCTTCAGCGCCGGAAGGAAGGCACCGAACAGGCGGAAGCTATCGGGGGTGATCTCGTAGCGGCTATTGGCGGAAGAGGCGATGGTATAGCCGCCGTCCATCCTGCGCCGCATGGCGAATTCGCGGAACTTGATGGTGCCTTCGGGCCCGCCCTCCATGGGGGAGGTCCGCAATACGGTGTTCTTGGTGCGCAGCTGCGGCAGGTAGATGCCCATATTGTCCAGCATCAAGCGCGACCAGATACCCCCCGCCAGCAGCACCTGCGAACAGGCGATCCGCCCGTGTTCGGTGATCACCCCTGTCACGCGGCCATCCTTGACGTCGATCATCCGCACCGCCGTATTCTGGTGCACGCTGCCACCACGGGCCTGCACCGCGCGGGCCACGGCAGGCGCGGCCTTCTGCGGCTCGGCGCGGCCATCCTTGGGGTTATGAAGCGCGCCCTTGATCGGCAGATCCATCCCCTCATATTCAGCCAGCGCCTCCTCACGGGTGATCATGCGCGCGGGGATCTGGTAGCTTTGCAGCAGATCAGCCCATTCCTTTTCTTCTTCCAGCACATCATCGCTGGCACAGGTATAGGTCACCCCCGACTGGCGATAGCCCGTCTCGGCCTCGACCCTCTCGTTGAGCCCCTCCCACATGCGCACGGCTTCCACCATCAAGGGCATCTCGCGCGGGTCACGATGGGTCAGCCGGACCCAGCCCCAGTTGCGGCTGGATTGTTCGGCCCCGATCTCGCCCTTCTCGCAGATCGCCACCTTCAGCCCGCGGTCCACCAGTTCAAGCGCGGCACAGGTGCCCGCAATTCCACCACCGATAATCACAACATCCACCGCCTTCGGCAGGACGGCATCGCTTTCGACCGGGTCAAGCTTCGGTCCTGGCATGGGTCTTCTCCTTAAATCAGACGGAAACACCCCGTCTTATGCATGGGGCGGCAGGGGCGCGCCCTGTCGCAAAGCCTTGAAATTATCGCGCAACCGATAGCCCAGAAGCGCCGCCTTGGGCGCCACGTCCATATAGCGCGGCTGAGCGCTGAGCGGTTCAAGCCGGAGGTCCAGATCGGCCTCCATCGCCCAATCCGCCAGAATACCGCCCAGCATGGACCCGGTCGGCACGCCCCGCCCCGACAGGCCAGTCATCGCCACCACTCCGGGGGCAAGCTGATACAGGCGGGGCACGGTCTGGCGCTGCATGTCCAGCTCGCCGGTCCAGAAGAAGTCCCAGCGGATGTCCTCGCGGATTTCGGGATGCAGCCACTTCAGACGGTCGGTCATGATCTTTGCGGTCAACGCACGGTCATAGCCACGCCGGATCATCGGGAACATCGAGGCCACGATGCGGTTTTGCGCATTGTATTTATAGACATAGATATCGCCGCGCCCGTCCTGAATGGTGGTGCGCTTGGGCAGAAGATGGGCCTGCGTTTCGGGCGACAGAGGTTGGGTCGCCGCCACAAACACCCGCAGGATGCGGAAGGTCTGCTCCAGCTTCGGCCAGCCCGCCACCGTATAGGCGCCCGTGGTATAGATCACCTTCTCGGCCAGCACCCTGCCCTGCGGCGTGGTGACCGCCCATCGGCCGCCCTCGCGCGAGGTGCCCGTCACATGGCTTTCGGTGAAGATCTGCCCGCCTTCGCGCATGACGGCCCGCGCCAGCCCCCGCGCATAGCCAAGCGCATTCAGCCCGCCCGCCTCTTCGTGATACCACCCGCCCAAGAAACGCGGCGATCCGGTGATGGCCGCAACCTCGGCGCGGTCGAGCATACGCGTGCGGGCACCCACCGCGTTATATTCAGTGGCGCGTTTCTCCATCACATTGATATGGCTGGGGAATAAAGCGCCCTGCACATAGCCGTTCTGCTCCCATTCGCAGTCGATCCCATAGTCACGGATCATCGCGCCTACGCGGTCATTGGCGCGGGTCTGGCGGTGGATCAGCCGCTCGGCCCAAGGTTCGCCCAGCACGCGGCGCAGATCGGGCAGCGAATAATGGGTGAAGGTCGGCGTGCAATGGCCCGCGTTCCGCCCCGAGCCGCCAAACCCCACCTGAGCGCGCTCTAACACGGCGACGCTGACGCCCTGCTTGGCAAGTTCCAGCGCCGTGGTCAGGCCGGAATAGCCCGCGCCCACAATACAGACATCCGCCTGCACATCGCCCTGCAAGGGCCGAGTCTGCGGCGCGGGGGCGGCCGTTGCATACCAGAGCGTATCCTCGAAGGGGGAAAACCGGCGCATCATGCCCTCACAGATCGGTGCGGCTGTCGAAGGCGTCGCGCAGACCGTCTCCGATAAAGTTGAACCCCGCCACGGCAATGGTGATCGCCACACCGGGCACAATGGCCAGCCACGGCGCGCTATCGAGATATTGCTGCGCACCGTTGAGCATATTGCCCCAAGAGGGCAGCGGCGGCTGGATCCCATAGCCGAGGAAAGAGATATAGGCCTCAAGCAGGATCGCGCGGGCCACCGTCAGGGTGGCCGCCACGATGATCGGGCCGATGGCATTGGGCAGAAGCTCGCGGAACATGATCCAGCGCTCGGACAGGCCCAGCATTTGCGCCGCCTGCACGAAATCCTGACCTTTCAGCGATTTGACCTCGGCCTCGACGATGCGGGCCACCTCCATCCAGCTGGTGGCGGCAATGATCAGCGCGATCATCACCGGACCGGGCTGGATAAAGGCCGCCAGCGCCAGCAGCAGGAAAACCGACGGAAAGGACAGAAACGCATCGACGATCCGCATCAGCACCGCCGAGACCTTGCCGCCGTAATAGCCCGACAGCACCCCGATGACCGACCCGATCGCAGTGGCAATCACCATCACCGCAAAGCCGATGGCCATGGACACCTGCCCCGCATGGAACAGTCGCGCGGCGATATCGCGGCCCAGAGGGTCGGTGCCGAAGATATGCGCGCCGGTGCCGGGGGGCGCAAAACGCGCGCGCAGGTCGATATAGAGTTCATCATAGGGCAGGAAATGCGGCCCCACGAAACAGGCCACAGTCAGCGCCAGCACCATGATCAGCCCCAGAAGCGCCAGCTTATGCGAGGCGAAGCGGCGCAAAGCGCGCGAGCGGAAGACTTTGGCGCGGGGCGCGAGATCGGTTGTGGTGGTGGTCATCAAAGCCTCCTCAATCCAGACGGATGCGCGGATCGATCAGCGCAACAATGAGATCGGCGGCCAGATTGCCCACCAGAACCAGAATGGCCGAGGCCATGAGAAGCCCCATCACCACCGGATAGTCGTTATAGCCAAGGCTATCGAGGAAGAGCCGCCCCATGCCGGGCCATGTGAAAACGGTCTCGGTCACCAGAGCGCCCCCCAGCACCATAGGCAGCTGCAGCCCCGCAAGCGTGATCATCGGCACCAGCGAATTGCCCACGATATGTTTGAAAAGCACGCGGCGCGAGGTCAGCCCTTTGGCACGCGCGGTGCGCACGAAATCCTGTTTGATGACATTCAGCGTCGAGGTCCGCATGTAGCGCGACCAGATCGCCACATCGACCAGCGCCAGCACCATGGCGGGCAGGATCAGGTGGCGCAGGTAATCCAGCACCGAGCCATCGCCCACGGTGTACATATTGCCCGCAGGCAGCCAGCCCAGATTGAGCGAGAAGACATAGATCGCGACAAGCCCGAACCAGAAGGTCGGGATCGACAGCGCGACCATGGCAAAGACCGTCATCGTATAGTCAAACGCGCCCCCACGTTTGAGCGCCGAGAAAATCCCGATGGCCGAGCCCAGCGTCACCGAAATCACCGTCGCCGTGCCCATCAGCAAAAGCGTGGCGAAAAGATGCCGCCCGATGACCGCCAGAACGGGCTGACCGTCGCGGTAGCTTTGCCCCCAATCGCCCACGAACAGATGGCTGAGCCAGTCGATATATTGCACCGGAAGCGGGCGGTTCAGGCCCATCTGCTCGGCGATTTTGGCCAGCTGCTCCTGCGTCATGCCGGGGCTAAGGGCGAATTGCGACAAAGGCCCCCCGGGGGCCAGCGACAGCACGCAAAAGCCGATACAGGAAACGATGACAAGAAGGATCAGGCTTTGCCCGAGGCGGGACAGGATATAGCGCAGCATGTCGTGCCTTTCGGTTGGGGCTTCAGAACTTGGGAAAAGGCCCCTCCGCGGATCGCGCGGAGGGACAGGTACCGGAGGGGTGCGCCCTCCGGCTGGGGGTCAGGTGCGCGACCAGTCGCGCACGTTCCATGTATCGATGCGGTTGTTCACATTGGGCGTGGGCCCTGCGACATCCTCTTTCCAGCCCTTGACCACGGCGTATTGGAACATCGGCAGGAAGGGCAGGTCATGACGCATGACGGCCTGCTGTTCCTGATAGATCTTCTTGCGGTCCTCGGGCACAAAGCTCTTCGCGCCGGCTTTCAGCAGCTCGTCCACCTTCTCGCTTTGATAGGCGAAGGTGTTCTGCCCCGAACCACCCAAGGCAGGCGACATGGTGGACATGAAGTAATCCGACGTATCAGGGTCGGCGCCCGCCAGACAGTTCAGCCCCACAACCACCGTATCGAATTCCGAATTCATCCAGTAATCGCCCCACATCACGGCTGGCGGCAGGTTCTTGATCTGCATATCCACGCCGATCTCCTTGAAGGTCTGCTGGATGAATTGCTGTGCCTGCTCGCGCAGATGGTTGCCGGCGGTGGTCGAATTGGTGAAGGACAGTTTCACCCCATCTTTGGCACGGATGCCATCGTCGCCTTTCTCCCAGCCTGCGTCATCCAGCAGCTTGTTGGCGGCCTCGATGGAAAACTCATGCTTGGGCAGATCGGGGTTATAGTAGAAGCTCTGCTGCGGCATATAGGTCTCGGTAGGGGTCGGCACGCCGTAGTAAAGCGCATCGATGATCGAGCTTTTGTCGATGGCCGCATAAAGCGCCTGACGCACCGCCAGATCCTGAAACTGCGGGCGCTGCATGTTCAGCCCGAAGCTCTCGAAAGTTGCGGTGCCTGCCACTTTGACCACTTTGCCCGGCAGTTTCTCGGCCTCGGCCAGATGGTCGGGAGAGATATATTGCAGCCCCACCACATCAATGTCGCCCGATTTGAACTGGGTGTACATCACGTTGAGATCAGGCACATATTTGATGATCAGCGATTTCAGATGCGGCCCGTCCATATGGTAATCGGCATTGGCTTCCAGCTCGATATGGTCGCCCGCCATACGGGTCTTCCACTTATAAGGGCCGGTGCCGATGGGGCTGTTCATGAAGGGCGTATTGTTCAGATCGGCCTGACCGTCAAAGGCGGCTTTGGGGATCATATAGGTCGAGGCCAGAACGCCTGCGAGCGGCGCGAAGGGTTCGGACATGGTCCAAGTGATCTCGGTGGGCGAGACAACGGTAATGTCGCGCATGAACTTATAGCCGGTCGAGCGGAAGGACCGGAAATCGGGGTTCACGGTCAGTTCAAGGCTGAATTTCACGTCTTCGGCGGTGAAGGGCGTGCCGTCATGCCAGGTGACGCCCTCTTTCAACTTCACCTTCCAGCTCAGCCCGTCTTCCGAGATCCCGCCATTGGCCACGGTGGGCACTTCAGCGGCAAGGATCGGGAACAGCTGCCCCTCGGGGTCGAAATCGAACAGCGTGTCGAAAATGGCGTAATAAACGCCCTCATCCACCTCGATATGCGGCATCAAAGGGTTGAAAACGGTGGGCTCTTGCGAAAACGCCAGCACCAGCTGCCCCTCGGGCGAGGCATTGGCCGCCAGCGCCGCATCCTTGCGCAGAAGGCTTGGCCCCATCAGGCCCAGCGAACCGGCCGCCCCCATCATCATCAGGCTCTGGCGGCGGGTGAATGTGGTCTTGTGATCTTGCGTCATCGTGCATTCCCTGTTGTTGGTTGCAGGCAAATCTATCCTGTTCCGCAAAGCGGGTGGCTTGCGGGGATAGGTCTGTCTGTCGAGAGTGCGGGTTGGCCCCGCTTAGGGTGTCACAGGGCGATGGGCCGCCCCCTGACGGGTTAGAAACCGCTGATAATCTCTATCTTTGTGCCATCACTGAAGCGGTTGAAACGGAAAGGCTTTGTATCGACCACGGGCGTGCGGCCGGTGACCAGATCGGCCATCAGACGGCCCGCGCCAGGCCCGATGCCGAAACCGTGGCCGGAAAAGCCGGTGGCGATATGGAAGCCGGGGATCTGGTCGATGGGCGAGATCACCGGAATAGCATCGGGCGTCACATCGATGGCGCCTGCCCAACGCTGTGCGATCTGGGCGTCATTGAAGACAGGGAATGCCTCGCGCAGATTGGCCAGCGCTTTGTCTTGCAGATTGAACGCAGGCTTAGGGTCAAGCACGCGGTTATATTCGAAAGGGCTTGCCTCATCCAGCCGCCAGCGGTTGGGGATGCGGGCCTCGTCATAGAAACGCCCGCCAAAGCGCAACATCAGCGCCTTCCATTCGGCACCAAGCGCGGGCAGGAAGTCCTTCATATAGCGGAAGCTATCGGGCACGATATCCACGATATTGCGGAACCCGTCGGCAATCGTATAGCCGCCATCCTGCCGCTTGCGGATCGAGAAGCCTTCGGACCAGATCGCCATCTCCGGCCCGCCTTCCAGCGGCTTGGTGCGGATGACCGAGTTCTTAACCTTCAGCTGCGGCAGGCGCAGCCCGTTGTTGCGGGCAAACAGGCTTGACCAGGCGCCACCGGCCAGCACCACCTGTTCGCAGGCGATCGGACCGCGCTCGGTCACCACCCCCGAGACATAGCCGCCCGAGGTCTCGATCCCGCGCACGGCGCATTCGGTCAGGATATAGGCGCCCTTGTCGCGGGCGGCCTCGGCAATGGCGGGGGCGGCCTTCTGCGGCTCGGCGCGGGCATCGGCGGCGGTATAAAGCGCACCCTTCACCTTCATCTTGCAGCCCGGATTGAGCTGAGCGAATTCATCCGCCGAGATCATCCGGCTGTCGATCTGGTAATCGCGCAGGTTCTCCAGCCATTTCTCGTGCTCGGCATAGGCTTTGTCATCGGCGCAGGCAAAGGCGATCCCCGACCGTTTGAACCCCAAATCACGACCCGTACGCTCTGCCATCCCGTCCCAGATGCGCAGCGCTTCGGCCATCAGCGGAACTTCGCGCGGGTCGCGGCGCGTGATCCGCACCCAGCCCCAGTTGCGGCTGGATTGTTCGTGCCCGATGCCGCCCTTCTCGCAAAGCGCAACCTTCAGGCCGCGTTCGACCAGTTCCAGCGCGGTCGAGGTGCCGATAATACCACCCCCGATCACCACCACATCCACCTTTTCAGGCAGATCCACATCCCCATGAACAGGAACAACAAAAGGACCGGGCATCAGAAGCTCTCCTCGAGCTGGCAATTCACATGAAATTCGGCGACGCTCGCCGTGTTGGGCAGGTTGATCAGCATCTCGATGACCTGCGCAAGGTCTTCGGGTTGGGTCATCGCGGCTGTATCCCGGTCGGTCAGGCTTTGCGCCATATCGGTGGCCACAAAACCGGGGCAAATGGCGGTGGCGCGGATCCCGTCATCGAAGCCTGCATGCCGAAGCGCATGCGCCAGCCCCACCACCGCGAATTTCGACACCGAATAGGGGCCGGAGCGCGCCGATTTCACCCGTTTCCCCGAAAGCGAGCCCAAAAGGATCACCCGACCCTGCCCCGAGACCTTCAGCCCCTCCCAAGCGGCTTTGGCCAGACGCTGCGGGCCCATCACATTCACCTGCAACAGGGCGTTCATCTCGTCATCGGAAATGCTCACCACATCCTGCGGATTGGCGATGCCCGCATTGGCCACCAGCGCATCAATCCGGCCAAATCGCGAAGTGGTCGCCTCGGCCCAAGCGCTGGCAGAGGCGGGATCGGTGGCATCATAGGCGCAGACCTGCACGCGCGCAGCATCGGCCCAAGCGGGCAAAGCGGGGCGACGCATGCCAAGGCTCAGGGCCCAGCCCGCCTCATGAAGACGCTTGGCCACCGCCGCCCCGATGCCGCGATTGGCCCCTGAAATCATCACACAACGCGGCTCAGTCATGCCAGCTCTTCCTCATATTGATATAGGCGCTTTTCAGCATCCGTTTGAACGCCTGACGCTCGGGTGCGGGGATCATATGGAAGAACTCGGCCTCCTGCGTGCGGATGATCTCGCGGACTTCTAACGACAGCGCATGGCCCTTTTCAGTGATAAACAGCGACTGGGCGCGCTGGTCATCGGGCGAGGGCTCGCGCCGGATCAGTCCTTGCTCCACCATGCGGTCAAGAATGCGACCCGTGGCCGGACGGTCGCGCATGAGCACCTCGGCAATCTCGGACGGGCGGATCGCGGGGTAGTCGTCAACCAGCAAAAGCGCGGTGATCTTGCCTTTGCCCTTGGCGATCTCCAGATGCGCCATCCGCTTGTCGAGATCGCGCGAGACGATGGAATCGAGCGAACGGATATACCAGCTGAGCGCCCCTTCCAGAATGTCGATCCGGTGCCCGCCGATGATCATGGGCGGGTCGTCATTCTCGGGGGGAGGGTCAAAATCCGCCATGTCGCTCCTTTCCGGTTCCTGCCCTCAGGGTTCCGCCATTTGCGGCCTCGGGCAAGAGGAAAGTTGTGAAACACAACGATATTGGTTGCACTTCACAACTACTGCACGGAATTGATGCGTTTGCACCGGTTTCCACAGGGAAAGATGCGCGTCACGGATGCATTTTGTGAAACAGGCCGGATCGGGCGACGGCAGGCGCCGCCCGTAAGACGCCGCCCCTCAGGCCGCCATCCCCGGAATCGCGGAGACCAGATTGCGGGTATAGTCATGGCTCGGGTTGCGGAAGATCTGCGAGGGCGGGCCGTATTCCACCATTTTCCCGCGGTGCATCACCAGAATATCGTCGCAGATCTGGCTGGCCACGCGCAGGTCATGGGTGATGAAGACCATCGCCAGCTTGCTCTCCTGTTGCAGCCGGTTCAGCAGATCCAGCACCTGCGCCTGAATAGACACATCCAGCGCCGAGACCGCCTCATCCGCCACAATCACGTCGGGGTCGAACATCAGCGCGCGCGCAATCCCCACCCGTTGGCGCTGACCGCCCGAGAACTCATGCGGGTAGCGGTCAAAGGCCTGCGCCTCCAGCCCGACGGTCTGCAGGATACGCTCGGCCTTCTTGCGCGCATCCGCATGGGTCAGCAGACGATGCGCCACCGGCCCCACACACATCGCCTGCCCCACGGTGAAGCGCGGATTGAGCGAGGCATAGGGGTCCTGGAAGATCATCTGGATGCGGGCGCGCAGAGGGCGGAATTCGGCCTCGCTCAGCGCAAGCGTGTCCTCGCCACGGAAATTGATCTGCCCGCCATCGGCCCCGATCAGCTTCATCAGCACCTTGCCCATCGAGGATTTCCCCGAGCCGCTTTCGCCCACGATCCCCAGCGTCTCGCCCTTGCGCAGGGTAAAGCTGATGTCATTGACGGCATGGACCTCGCGCATCTTGCCCAGAAACCCCGAGCGTGTGCGATAGGTCTTTTGCAGGTTCTTCACCTCCATCACCACAGGCGGCGCCTGATCGCGCAGGCGGTCTTCTTCGCGCAGCGTGGGCACAGCGGCGATCAGCTTTTTGGTATAGGGGTGGGTCGGGCGTTCCAGCACCGAACCCGCATCGCCCTGCTCGACCAGATGGCCCTTTTCCATTACGATCACACGGTCGGCAATATCGGCCACCACACCGAAATCATGGGTGATGAACATCACCGACATATTCTTGCGCCGCTGCACCTTGCGGATCAGGTCGAGGATCTGCGCCTGAGTGGTCACATCCAGCGCGGTCGTCGGCTCGTCCGCGATCAGGATATCGGGGTCCAGCGCCAGAGCCATCGCGATCATCACCCGCTGACGCTGCCCGCCCGACAGGCGGAACGGGTATTGATGCTGGATCAGCGCAGGGTCGGGCAGACCCACCTCGGTCAGCATCTCGACCACCTTTTGGGCGCGGCTGGTCTTATCGCCCATCTGATGGGTGTCCAGCACCTCGCGGATCTGGTCGCCGATGGTCATCAAAGGGTTCAGCGCCGAGAGCGGGTCCTGAAAGATCATCGAGACCGCCCGCCCGCGCATCTTGCGAAACTCGGATTCGGGCTGTTTCAGCAGGTCCTTGCCGCGAAAGGTGATCTCGCCCGCGCTGACCGTCATCACATCGGGCAAAAGCCCCATCACCGTGCTGGCGGTCACCGATTTCCCCGAGCCGGATTCCCCGATGATGCACAGGATCTCGCCCTGCAGGAGGTCAAAGCTGATATTTTCCACCGCAAAGCGCCGGTCCAGCGCCTTGGGCAAAGCCACCGAGAGGCCGCGCACCGAAAGCACAGCACCCGTGGGCGTTGTTTGAGCCGTCATAGTTTGTCCAGTCGTTTGTCATTATTATAGAGGCCCAGCTTCGGGCCGGAACGACCGGAGCGGCAAGCCCTATACGGGATCTGCGCCAGAACCGGACCGGAAACGCTAATAATGAAGGCAGATCACAAGGCTCGCGCCTGAAAAACGACCACCCCAACCGGATCACATCAGGTCGCCGTCGGGCCGGACCAGCGGCCCGACGGCAGGGAGAGTTTAGCCGACCAGATCGACCCCGCCATCGACCGCAAGGGTCTGGCCGGTAATGAAACCATTCTGCATCAGGAACAGATAGGCCGAGGACACCTCTGCGATCTCGGCAGTGCGCCCCAACGGGATGAGATCCGAGAAATGTTGCTTGGTCTGCGCCACTTCCGCCTCTGACATACCACGCCACAGCGGCGTGACGGTCCATGTCGGCGACACCGCATTGACACGGGCCTTCGGAGCCAGTTCCACGGCCAGACCACGCACCATCGTCGAAATCGATTCATTGCCGACAATCGCGCCCGACGCCCCTTGCGGACGTCCGCCGGACCCCGCCGTGAACGTCATGCTGCCACCTTGCGCGATTTTTGGGGCTGCCGCGCGGGCAATGCGCAGATTGGCAAAGAGCTTCTCTTCAACCGCGCGATGGATCGTTTCATAATCGGCAGAGAGGAACCCGCCGCCCATAAAGCCGCCCGCCATCGAAACCAGATGGTCGAACTGCGCGATCTGGTCAAAGAAGCTGCTGATCGAGGCCGGATCGGCGGCATCCAGCACCGCCCCCGATACCGCATGCCCCGCCGCGCCCATCTCTGCGATGACCGCATCAAGCTTGGCACGATCCCGTCCGGTGATCGTCACCTTTGCCCCAAGCTCTGCCGCCGAAAGGGCGGTGGCTTTCCCAAATCCCGACGTACCGCCGATCACAACGACGGTTTTTTGCGCTAAAGTCACTGGATATTCCTTTTTTCAATGCCTCGTGCAGGTCGCCGTTGCGACCCGGACAAAGGCTGGACACGCCCCGCACGGGCCACTGTGTCCGTGCGGTAAAGAGGCAGGATTACGGCTGGAAGCTTCCGGCAAGGGCGGCAGCCGTGGCCTGATCATCGTCACCGGACGAGCCGCTCACACCAATCGCACCGACAATCTGCCCGTTATAAAGGATGGGCATCCCCCCTTGCAGCGGGAGAACATTCGGCACGGTGGCCATCGACGGGCTGCCGGAATTGATCATATCCTCGAAGCCTTTCGACGGCCCCTTGAGAAACGCCGCCGCATGGGCCTTGCCGATTGCGACATCGACGGTCACCAGGGCCGCTCCATCCATACGTGCGAACGCCACCAGATATCCGGCACGATCAACCACCGCAAAGCTGAGGTTCTTCTGTGCCTTGAGTGCCTGATCCACGCCTTTCTGGACCAGTGCCTGTGCGGCGGATACCGAGATATCCGCGCTTGTTACGATTTGGGTTTGCGTCATGTGGTCACCATTCTGAACAGTCTGGCCTTGCGCGGCAGCATCTGTTGCCGCAGCCAGAGAAAAACACAAGGAAACGGCCCCGAGGGCCGGAGAAATCCGGAAAAGAGAGATCATGTCGTTCCGATATTATCCTTTTTTACAGATGCGTCGGCACCGGTTTCGGGCCGCCCCACCAACGGGTCCGCATTCTCGATGAGACGCCGGAGCATCGCACCGAATTGCTGCACCTCCTCAGAACCGAAGCCCTGCACATGCTGGTTGATCACATCAATGGCGACCGGCTTGAGCGCAGGATAAAGCGCCGCCCCTTTTTCGGTGAGCGACAGGATGATCATCCGCCCGTCTTTCGGATCCGAGGCCTTTTGCACCAGACCGAGCTTGATCAGACGATCAAGCATCCGCGTCATGGCGCCGCTGTCATAATCCAGCCCGCGACACAGTTCGGCGGCGGTGCGATTGGCGCCCCCGCCAATGCGGATCAAGACAACAAGTTGCGGCCCGCTGATCCCGAGGCTTCTGGCCCGCTTGTCGACTGCCCGTGACAAAAGCGAGGCCGCATCAATCAGCAAGCGCCCGAAATTATCCAGCGGGTCGTAATCGTGATCGGTCAGATGCGGCACGGTGGCTCCTTTCAAACGGCTGACAGACAGTTTCCCTGCCTAGGCAGTTATTTGGTCGGGAACGGGTGAGTGTCAAGAAACCGCGCCGCCCCGAATATAAGGAAATCTTGCACCGCCTCTGTGCAAATTTGCACCCACCCCCACCAAGGCGCCCCGCAGCGTGGGGCGCATCACAGGTCTAGGACACCTGCGGCGCAATTCCACGAAACAGCGTATCAAGAACGAAATCCACCCATGCCACCAGCGCCTCATGGCTGGGCGTTTCGGGGGGAGATTGCGTCAACAGCCGCACCTGCCAATCACCCCGCAACATACCGGCATAAAGCGGTGCCAGACGGGCCACCTTGTCAGCGCTCAGGGCAAGCTCTCCGCGTTCGGTCGCGCGGGTCAGGAGGGCTTCGATCAGGGTCTGGAAGGTCAGCGGGCCAGACTGGAAGAAGATCCGGCTAATCTCTGGAAATCGAACGGTTTCTGCCACTGCTGCACGATGCAGCGCCAAGGAGGACGGCGCAAGGATAAGGTCGAGATAGGCCACCGAGACCCGATGCAGGGACATGCGCAGATCGTCGCGTTCGCTCGGCAGCCCCTCGAGCCGAGACATATGCGCCGAACATTCGGTCTGCAACACCGCCTCGAACAGCGCCTCTTTCCCCGGAAAATAGGAATAGACCGTCGATTTCGAGACCCCTGCCCGTTGCTGGATCATATCGGTCGTCGCCGCCGCGAAACCATGCGTCAGAAAGACCTCGCGCGCGGCGGCCAGAACCACACGGGCCTTTTCCGGCATTTCGGGCTTTTGCTCTGCATGCGTCATTTCTGCCATTTGGCGGACCTCGTCGAAAAAATCCCGAACAAGCATACTCGACAATTTAGGAAACGAAAGATAGTACCGCTCGGTACGGTTCAAAATCGAACCGAGCGGTATGGTCAGGATTCGCCTTGCCATATCGGGATGTCCTTTGCCATTGAGAACGAGCGCCATGCCTGCTGATTTTGCCACTTCCGGGAGACCCTCCCTGTTTGCGGGGTTGAAAACTTACGGCCCCTACCGCCCTTCCTTGCTGCTTGCGCTCAGCCTTGGTCTGGCCGGATGTGCCGCACTGCCCTCGAAGACCGACCCGACACCCGATCTGGCCATCCGTGCCGCCTTTCTGGCCGAAGCGACCACAGGCAGCCCGTGGTGGCAGGGCTTCAAGGACCCGACACTGGACCAGCTTGAACAGCGCGCGCTCCAAAACAACCTGACCCTGCAGCAGGCGGTTGAACGCATCGTGCAGAGCCGCCAGTCGGTCAAGATCGCCAATGCCAGCCTGCTGCCCAGCCTGTCGGCAGAAGGCTCCGTGCAGCGCGGTGCATTCAGTGCCTATGGGGCCGATGTCGCCGCAGGGGCCAGCCCGCAGACAGCCGATGTCTGGGATCTGGGCGTGCAGACCAGTTGGGAGGCGGACCTCTTCGGGCGGGCACGTAACACCAAGCAATCGGCACGGATGCAGGCCCTGTCCGCAGAAGACGAGATGCGTGGCGCGATGCTTGCGCTCACGGCAGAGGTGGCCTCGACCTATATCCAGCTGCGCGCCGCCCAGCAGGATGTCGTGACGATCCGTGAAACGCTGGATGTGGCCAACCACGCCGTCCGCATCGCCCGTGCGCGGGTCGATAACGGGATTTCCAGCGATAAGGATATCGCCTCGTCACGCGCCCAGCTTGCCGATGTGCAGGCCCTGCTTCCACGCGCCGAAGCCAAATCCACCCAGCTTATGAACAGCCTCGCGGCGCTGTTGGGCCAGCCCCCCCACGCGCTGGATACGCTGCTTGGCAAGGGGGGCAGGATCCCGACGCTGACCCACACCCCGCCCAGCGGGCTGCCCTCCGATCTGGCGTTGAAACGCCCCGATGTGCATGCGGCAGACGCCAATCTGCATGCGGCCATCTCGCAACGGCAGGCTGCAAAAGCCGATTTCTATCCGAGCTTCTCGATCAGCGCGCGGGCCGGCAAACAGGCCTTCGACCTGTCCGATTTCGATGCGTGGAACGCGCGCTATTTCGGCATCGGCCCGACCGTCAGCCTGCCGATCTTCTCGGGCGGCAAGATCGTGGCCAATTACGAACTCTCGCGCTCGCGCGAAAGAGCGGCGGCCAGCGCCTATCAGGAAACGCTGATCCGCGCATGGGAAGAAATCGCCAATGCGATGACCAGCGAGCGGAAAGAACGCCAGCGCCTGTCCTATCTGCGCCAGTCCGTCACTTATTATCAGGCCGAATTGCATAGCGCCGAACGCAATTACGAGGAAGGTCTGACCGAATATCTGCCGCAGCTCGTGGCGCAACGCGATGTTCTGACCAGCCGCCGCGCCCTGACCGAAGGACAGGCATCGGCCAGTATCGCCGCCGTCAACCTGTTCCGTGCCATTGGCGGAGATTACCGCCAACACCCGCCGCTTGCCAGCGCGCAGGCCCAGACAAAGGGCCAGCAGCCCGCCCGAAGCGGGGCCAAAACGGGAGCGGATAAATGACCGGCGCACCGGCAATGGCCGGACCGGGGGGGCAGGCACCGGCAGGCGGCCCGCCGAAAGGTCCGGGCGGCCCGCCGCCCTTCACCCGCCGCACCGCCGCGGCGCTGGCGGGGATCTTGCTGGGAGCCCTGATGTCGGGCGTCAATAACCGTGTGGGGGCCTTGGCCCTGACCGATATCTCGGCGCAGGTCGGCGCGGCATCGGATGCGGCCTCATGGATCGAAACCAGCTACACCGCCGGAGAGCTGCTGGTCATGCCCTTTGCCGGATGGTTCGCCATCACATTGGGATTGCGGCGCTTTCACCAGATCGCGCTGGCGATCTGCTGTTTCATCGCCATCCTGCTGCCCTTCACCCTGAACCTGCAACTGTTCATCGGCCTGCGTTTCGTGCAAGGCATGGCCGCGGGCTGTCTGGTGCCGGTGCTGATGATGGCGGCTCTCAAATTCATGCCCGCCAATATCCGGTTACACGGTCTGGCCCTGTATTCGATGACCGCAACCGTCGCCCCCAATATTGCGGTCAGCTTTACCGCCTTCTGGCAGGGCGAGGCGCCGCTCTGGCAATGGCTTTACTGGCAGATCATCCCTGCGGGGATCTGCGCTGCGGCACTGGTTCACTGGGGCCTGCCCAATGACCCGATCATCTGGCCCCGCTTCCGGCAGGGCAACTGGCTGGGCATGAGCCTGGGCATTCCGGGCCTCGGCCTGCTGGTTGTCGCCCTGACCCAAGGCAACCGTCTGGAATGGTTCGAAACCCCCTTCATCACCTGGAGCCTATGCGCCAGCGTGCTGTTGATCCTCGCCTATCTTGTGACCGAGTGGCGCCATAGCGCGCCTTTTATCAAACCGCAGCTTCTGGCGCGGCGAAACCTGTGGCTAGGCTTCTCGCTTCTGCTCTGCGTGCTGGTACTGATGCTCTCGGCCAGCCTCATTCCGGCAACCGCTCTGGGCGCGCTGCACGGGTTCAAGGCCCTGCAGGTCGCACCGCTCTCGCTGATCGTGGCCGTGCCGCAGGTGCTGGTGGCCCCCGCCGTGGCGCTGCTGCTCTATCGGAAATGGATCGATGCGCGTCTGGTGCTCAGTACGGGGCTGATCTTTATCGGCATCGCCTGCTGGATCAACAGCCGCATCACCGCGACATGGATGGCCGACCAGTTCGTTCTGGCGCAGATCCTGCAATGTCTGGGGCAGCCGATGTTCATCGTCTCGCTGCTGTTTCTGGCAACCTCGGTGGTGCATCCGATGGAGGGGCCCTATATTGCGGGCACCGTGAACACCATCCGGGCTTTCGGCACCACGCTGGGCTCGGCGCTGATCGAGAAATTCCTCGAATATCGCGAGGCCTTCCACGCCGAACACATGCAGGATTCCATCGGTCGTCTGACCTTGCCGATGCAGGAAACGACGCGCGATCTTTTCGCCGTGGTGCCACAACAGGCGCTGATCCTGTCCAGCGCGGATGTGCTGATCGTTTTGGGCAGCTTCGCCTTCCTGCTGGCCCCTGTCGGATTGCTGCTCAAGCATATTCCGGCCCCAGATCTCAGCAAAGGCCCGCCCCCCGCTCCTATCGCCCCGCGCCGCGATGCGCCCCCTCCGGCGGCCTCCGCCCCCGTCACGTCCTGAACCGGCATAGAAGCCGCCTCTTCCAACTAGGTCCGTTGCAATGTTCCGCTCTAAAAACATCCTGATTGTCGCCTGCATTCTATGCGCTCTCGGCGCAGGCTGGATTATTCTCAACCGTCCCGCCAGCCAGTCGCGTTGGCAGGTCACCGATGATGCCTATATCAATGCCGATATCGTCGCCCTCTCTCCCGAAGTGAGCGGCCGCGTCACCGAAATCGCCGTGCAAGAGCATGAAACCGTGCATAAAGATCAGGTGATCGCAAAGCTTGATGACCGCGATTACAAATTTGCCGTGGCCGCTGCACAGGCCCAGCTTGATACCTCCGATGCGGCTCTGGCCGCATTGACCGCGCAGATCGCCCAGCAAAAAGCCGCCATCGAGGAAGCCAGCGCCCAGACCACCGCCGCGCAGGCCAATCTGGAGCTGGCCCGTTCGGATGCCAGCCGCTATGCCAATCTGGCACAGGACGGCTCCGCCAGCCAGCAGGCGCGCGAGACGGCACGCACCCATGTGACGACAGCACAGGCCGAACTGGCACGCTCGCAGGCCGCGTTGACACAGGCGAAGATGCAAAGTCAGGTGCTGCAAGCCAAACAGAACGAGGCCAGCGCCGCGAAAGCCAGCGCGCAGGCCGCGCTTGACAAGGCCAAGCTGGATCTGGACCGCACCGTGATCCGCTCGCCGATCGAGGGGATGATCGGCGTGCAAAGCCTGCGGATGGGCGCGCTTGTGGGGCCGCAAACTGTGGCCTGCCTCGTCGTGCCGCCGCCGCAGGATCTGTATATCGACGCCAATTACCGCGAGACCCAGCTTGACCATATGACGCTTGGACAGCCGGTCAATATCGAGATCGATGCCCTGCCCGATACGACCTTCACCGGCCATGTCGCCTCTATCGCCCCCGCCAGCGGCGCAAGCTATGCCAGCCTGCCCGCCCATAATGCCACCGGCAATTTCACCAAAATCGTGCAACGCCTGATCGTTCGGGTCAGCATCGATCCGGACAATAGCGCGATCAACCAGTTGCGCGCGGGGATGTCGGTCGTGACCAGGGTCGATACCGCCAAGCACTGAGACGACAGCAGGCAGGCATCACGGTGCCTGCCTTTTGCATGGGCTGTGCAGGCATGCACCCATCGGGCGAGGAGAAATGCCGCGCATGCACTTTACAGGCTGTTCGAACCGGCGTTAAAAGCCGGAGCCTACCCAGCCCAGCCACCCGACCGTTGCGGCCTCCGGCCCTGTTCCGGACCCCCGCCCTAACGGAATCCGGCCAGCCAGCTTCCTGTCACGCATTACAAGGCCTGCAAGAGTTCATGACGTCCCAAACCTCCAATGATATCTCCACCGGCTGGCTGCCCCCGCATCTGCGCCGCGTTTTCTCGGGGCTGATCGTGGCAATGGCGCTGGCCGCTCTGGACCAGAGCATTGTCAACACCGCCCTGCCGCGCATGGCCAGTGATCTGGGCGGTCTGGCCCATCTCAGCTGGGTCGTCACCGCCTTCATGCTGACCAACACGGTCTCGACGCCGATCTATGGCAAGCTTTCGGACATGTTCGGGCGGCGCGTCTTCCTGCTGGGGGCGGTGATTGTGTTTCTGGTCATGTCGATGCTCTGCGGTGTAGCGCAATCCATGGGCCAGTTGATCGCCTTCCGCTTCCTGCAGGGGATCGGCGCGGGCGGGGTGATGACGCTCAGCCAAACCGTGATCAGCGATCTGGTCAGCCCCCGCGAGCGGGTGCGCTATCAGGGGCTGTTCTCGGGGGCCTTCGCCTTTGCCAGCCTGACGGGGCCACTGCTGGGCGGGGTGCTGACCACGCTGCTTTCATGGCGTTGGGTCTTCTATATCAACCTGCCATTGGGCATTCTGGCGCTGGCGCTCCTATGGACGGCCCTGCCGCCCTCGCCGCCGCGCCGTAGCCACAAGATCGACTACCTCGGTGCGGGCCTGCTGATTATCGGCGCCTCGGCGCTGCTGCTGCTGTTCAGCCTCGGCGGCTCGCTCTTCGCATGGGGATCGCTGACAAGCCTGATCCTCGGGGGGATCGCCCTGCTGGCTCTGACGCTGTTCTTCTGGACCGAACTGCGCGCGGCCGAACCCATCATCAACCTGCGCCTGTTCCGTATCAGCGCCTTTGCAACGGGCATTCTCACCATGTCCTGCATGGGGTTTGCGATGATGAGCGCAATGGTCTTCCTGCCGCTCTATTTCCAACTCGTGCTCGGGCTGAACCCCGCACAGGCAGGGGCCATGATGCTGCCGCAGGTGATCGCGATGCTGCTGACCTCGACCTTCGGCGGCAAGCTGTCCTCCGATCTCGGACGCCCCAAAATCTTCATGGTTGCAGGCATCGCCTTCGAAGCCGCAGGGCTTGGCATGCTTGCCGTTCTGGCGATGACAGGGGCCGCCTATCCCGCATTCTGGCTGGCTCTGGCGCTTTTGGGAACGGGGATGGGCATCGCCATGCCCAATGCCACGGCCATCGTGCAGAACTCGGTTCCGAAAGACAGCATGGGCGTCGCGACATCGACAATGGCCTTCCTGCGCTCGATGGGCGGCACGCTGGGGGTCGCCGTGTCGGGGGGGGTGATGGCAATGGGACTGTCCTCGAACCTGCGCGCCCTGGGGGGCGATATCGACGTGCAGGCCATCATCAATGGCGGCATGGAGGCGGTCGATACCCTGCCCGCCACATTGCGCCCCGAGATTGACGAGGCTTTCCGGCAGGCAATCACCGCAGCGTTCGAGATGGGCGGCATTGTCATGAGCGTGGCACTGGTCGTGGCCCTGACCCTGCGCGGCACGGCCTTCAAGCCCCGTCCCGCAGAGCCGCCGCGCGACTGACCCGGCACGCCGGGCATCTTCCGACCCAGAGCCCAAGGGGCGGCGCAGGCTGTTTTTGCGGCTCCGTCAGGCGGCGCCACAAGCGGCGCGATATCCCCTCAACGGACGCAATCCCCGCAGGCCTGCTGGCTCCGCGCACATGGAAACGCCGCGCAACCCGAAGGCTACGCGGCGCTGTCTTTGTCTTTCGGACAGGTCCGCTTTAGCGCAAAGCGAAATACCGCGCGGGGTCCATCATCGTCACCCGCACGGCCACCCGTACCTGCGCGGCGGCGCTGAGCATATCCTGCAGCTTCAGGGCGGCGGCCCGCACCTGCTCCAGACTGCGCTCGGGCTTTTCAAGCACCCGCAGATCCGCCGAGGCCTGCGCCTGATCGGGCAGCCCATAGACCGGAACAAGGGTCAGATGGCAAAACTCCATCGGCACCGAAAGCTCGCGGCAGAGCATCTGCCGGATTTCGGGCAGCGCCGCTTCGAGGGTCGAACCGCATTCGGTCCAGAGATCATGTGCGATCTGCATCGACATCAGGGGCATCGTTTTTCTCCGCTTACTCGGCCTGCGCGACCATGACAAAGTCGAAGGGGGAACGCCACATCGTCTCGCCATTGATATGTTCAAACGGGGCGACCAGCGTCTGTTTCACACCGAAAACGGCATCATCGCCCAAATAGACGTCATCGCCCACGAATGTATGCGTCACAATAGTCTTATGCCCCGGTGCGGTGACCATGAAATGCATATGCGCCGGACGGTTGGGGTGACGCCCCAGATGCCCGAGCATCTGTCCCACCGGACCATCATCGGGGATCGGATAGCTGACCGGCTTGATCCCGACGAAACGGTATACCCCGTCCGAGCCGGTGATGAACCGCCCGCGATTGTTCCATTTCGGCTGGAGATCGGGCTGCTGCACATCATAGAAGCCTTCGGCATTGTCCGACCACACATCGACACAGGCCCCCTCGATCGGCGTGCCATGCAGGTCGATCACCCGACCTTCGTAAAGGCAGGTATCGCCCTTGCCATCGAGGCTGATACAGGTTCCCATCTCGCGGATCGGCGCATTGGCCACATGGAACGGGCCGAACACGGTGTTCTCCGTCGCCCCTGTGGGCCTGCGGTTATTGATGGCATCCACCAGCATCGACACCCCCAGCACATCCGACAGCAGGATGAATTCCTGACGTTCGCCGCTGCAGATCTGTCCGGTCTTGGTCAGGAAATCGATCCCGATATCCCATTCTTCCTGCGTCAGTTCGACCTCTTTGACGAACTCGTGCATATGCCGGACCAAAGCTTCCATGACTGTCTTCAGACGCGCGGGCACAGTGTCGCCCATCCGTGCATTGACCGTCTGATCGGACGCCTCCTCGGTGAAAAATTTTGTCATAGTCACGTTCCTTATGTCAGAATCCTGCCAAGCCGGAGCCGGTTTCCGCCCCGCGGCAGCGCGGGTACGGGCCGGGCGCGGGCTTGACAAATCCGTATGAAAATAATGCGCCAGCCCCGCCTGTGGACCCTGTCCCTCAGGCCTGTCCCGCCACAGGCGACACGACCCGAAAGGGGCCGGATCGCGCGCGGGCAACTGGCGGGCGCAAGGCGGGCCGCTTAGGGCCTGTGGCCTTCCCATGCGGCTTGCAAAAGCGCACGGATCGCCTGCCGCTCGACGGGGCGCGGGTTCCAATAGGGGTTTTTCACGGCCAGATCCGCCGCACGGTCCAGATCGGCCTCGGCCAGCCCCAGATCACGCAGCGCCATCGGCGCCCCCAACTCTTTGGCAAAATCCCAAAGACCCTTGCCCAGATCACCCCCGAACATATCGGCAAGCGGCTTGAGATCCTCCGCCGCCGCCTGCGCATTATAGGCTGCGGTATGCGGGATCATCACCGAATGCGTCTCGGCATGGGGCAGGCCGAAAGAGCCGCCCAGAGTGTGACAAAGCTTGTGATGCAGCGCCATCCCGACAGATCCCAGCACCGTGCCGCACAGCCACGCGCCATAAAGCGCCTCGCCGCGCGCGGTCGCATCCTCCGGACGACGGACAATGGCGGGCAGAGCCTGTTTGAGCGCCCGCACCCCGTCCACCGCCATCATCGACGCCACGGGGTTCTTGTTTTGCGCATAGAGCCCTTCGATGGCATGGGCCATAGCGTTCAGTCCCGAAGTCACGCTCATCGCGACGGGCAGTCCCAATGTCAGATTGGGATCATAGATCACCGTCTCGGGCAGGACACGGGCATCGCGCAGGGTGGTTTTGACACCCTCCTCGGTCTGGCCCAGGACGGGGGTCACTTCCGACCCCGCATAGGTCGTCGCGATCACCAGTTGCGGGCAATCATTGCGCCACGCGATGGCCTTGCCCAGACCGATGGTCGACCCGCCCCCGAGCGCGATCACGCAATCCGCGCCGGTTTCGGCATAGACCTGCATGGCCTGATCGGTCACCTCTACGGGCGTATGCATGGCCGCCCCCGCAAAGACACCAACGGCCTGTGCGCCCAGCGATTGCGCCAAGGCCTGTGCATCCTGCTCTTGGAACGGCGTCGAAAGCACCAGGGCCCGCGCACATCCCAAAGCACGCAGCTCCTCGGCCACCCGATCCAGCGCGCCACAGGCAAACACCACCCGCGCGGGATTGAGACTACAGATAAAATTCAGTGACATTTTCCCCCCTGTCCCGATCCGGCGGACCGGGCTTCCCAGAGTAGGAGACTACAAACAGACCAGCCGCGTAGCATCCTAATATTGAATGATTTCATATCTGAAAGATATGACCCCGTGCGATGCCCCCCGATATCGCCATCGGGGGGCGCCGGTTCAGGCCGAAAGCGCGGCTTCGACCGCAGGCACATTGAGCGACTGCATCACCTTGTCGAACCGCTCGCGCAGGGCTTCGGGGCTATTGGCCGTCAGAGCCACATAGAAATCCGGACGGATCAGCACATAGCGCGCATCGATCTCTTCCATCCACGCCTTATAGGTGCCTTCGCGGTCCAGCACATTGGCCTGACCGGCCTGTGCCGACATCTGCACCCCGAAGCCTTCCAGCGAGGCCAGCTGCGCTTTCTGTGCAGCGCTCAGCACCGCCATCGGATCGGTATCATAGCCGATCAACACCCAGCCCTGCCCCACGGCCTGATCGAACAGATCGACCTTGCCATTGGCCTCGACCACGCCCTGCACCGACAGCTCGCCCGAATGCGCGCTGTCCTGACACCATGCCCCGTGACCCAGATGGCAGATATCGGTGGGCACGGGCGTATGGTTGCGCGCGGCCAGATCCGCGATCATCTCCTTGTCGCGCTTGGCGGCTTCGGCCTCGTCCGCGATACAGATGATCTGCCCCAGTTCCTGACTGAAATTGATGTAATGCTTGGCATGTTCGACGCGCTCGGTGGTATAGCTGTCCAGCGCCTCAAGGCCATATTTGCCTTCAAGGATACCGTTCAGACGCCAAGCCATCGCCAAGGCATCACGGACCCCCGCACACATGCCCTCGCCCGCGAAGGGCGGCATCAGGTGGGCGGCATCGCCCCCGATCAGGCAGCGCCCCTTGTTCCACAGCTTCGCCCACCGCGCCTGAAAACGGTAAACCGCCGCACGCTCAAGCTGGGAATTCTCGGGGGTGATGCCCCACGGCTCCAGCAGCTTCCACGCATTCTCGGGCTTTTGCAGCTCGGTCGCATCCTCGCCCGGCAGGACCATATACTCCCAGCGGCGGCGGTCAGGGCCGCCCGCCACGGGGCCCGGCCCCCCCGGCACGATCGTGGTGGGACGCACCGGATCGCAGAGCTGCCACTGGGCGGGCTCGTGCGGGCGGCTGGCCACGTAATCGAAATCGGGGATCATATCGAGGATCAGCCAGTCGAAGAAATAGCCCCGATCCTCGTTTTCGATCCCCAATGTCTCGCGGACAAAGCTGTTGGCCCCGTCGGTGCCTGCCACGAATTTCGCGCGCAGCTGGCGGGTCTCGTCGGGACGACCGCCTTCTTCGGGGTTGCGGCGCAGCGTCAGCGTAACGCTTTCGGCATCTTGCACCATCTCGGCGGCTTCCCAGCCGCGAATGATCTCGACCGTTTCGAGCTGGTTGGCGATCTCCATCAGCCGCTCTTCGAGATAGGGCTGGTTGAACCAGTAGCGCACGCGCCAGCCCGACGCCGATTTGCTCTGCCAGTCAACGATCTGCAGATCCTCGCCATCGCGATTGCGCCAGTAATACAGCTCGTCATGGAAATTGATTGCCGGATCGGTTTCGGCATTGATGCCGAGTGTCGCCAGAATGCGGGCGATCTCGTGATCGAAGGTCACCGCCCGCGGCAGCGGGTAATAGGTGGTCCAGCGTTCGACCAGCGTCACGCGCTTGCCGCGCTGACCCAGCAAAATCGCCAGAAGATGGCCGACAGGCCCGCCGCCAACAATGGCCACATCGGTATCAAAGCCCTGAGGCTTGGCTGAGTTGTTCATGATGTCCTCCCTCGGACCTTCCCTGCTCTCCTCGTGCCGGCAAAGTCCGCAATATAACCCTGCGCTTGATTAGGATCGAAAAATGAATGATCGTCAAGTTTGAATTTTCGTCATTTTATCTGGATGAAAAGCCGCCCCTAGCCTGCTGTTCAAAAAGGATATTCTGGGACATAGGTTCGGGCGCACTGTAAGGAGCGCCAAAACCACCTGCCGCAGGCGGGCGTGGCTTGGCGGCAGATTGCTTCCGGTTTCGGAGGCGGGACGCTAAGAAAGCGAATGTGATTCGTAGATGACTGGAATGGTGCCAAATGCCCTCGACCCCGACAGAACCGCCCGCCGAAGGACGTGTCGCCCGCCGTCAGCGCCGCACCCGCAAAGCGCTGATTGACGCGGCCTGTCGGGTGATGTCCGAAAAGGGTGTGGACGCCGCCACCATGCTGGAAATCGCCGAGGCCGCCGATATGGGGGCGGGCACTGTCTATAACTATTTCAAATCGAAAGACGATCTGGCCGTCGCGGTGCTGGAATTCCTGATGCAGGATCTTGCGATGCGCATCGAATCCGTCACCAATACCTTCAGCGATTCCGCGCTGGTCTATGCCTGTGGGGTGCGCTCGGTGCTGGAGGTCGCCACACAGGACGCGCGCTGGCATCCCTTGCTCAACCGCTCCGAGGTGATTGCCGATGCGATGTATCGGGCGATGGGGCCCTTTGCGATCCGCGATATGGAACGGGCGACGGAGGCGGGCCGCTTTACGATCAGCGATGCCAGCCTGATCTGGCGGCTGACCAGCCACGCCCTGCTGGGCGCGGCGCTTCTGATCCTGAAGGGCGACCTTCCGGCCACAGCCAAACCGGAAATCGTCATGCGGCTGCTTTGTATGACAGGACTGCCACCGGCAGAGGCGCAAGATCTTGCCCTACGCGACCTGCCCCCCGTCCCCGACAGGCTTCCCGCATAGGCGCGCCGCCGCGCCTCAGAGGGCCTCGATCTCGGCATCCAGCCGCGATTGCAGCGCAGCGCAATGGCTACGGATATGGTCCGACACCACCTGTAACGCCGCAGGGGCCTCGGCATTTTTCAGGCGTAACAGGCCCAGTTGCCGGTCCGGATGGGCGACCTTGACCGGCAGCACGGTGATCCCCAGCATCTCGCGCACCATATGCACCACCGAGGATGGCAGCATCGTCAGACAATCCGTGCGCGCCAGAAAACTGGTGATCGATGCCAAGGTCCCGCCGGAAAAGGTGAATTTGGCATGTTCGGAGGCTCCGGTCGCCTCGATCGCCTGTTTCAGATCCCGAAAGAGCGGGCTGTCCTGCGGCGGGGCCACCCAGGAATAGGTGGCAATATCGCCCAGTTCCACCAAGCGCCGCCGCGTCAGCGGATGACCTGCGCGGCAGGCAATCACATTGCGCCCTGACAGGATCGGGGTGAACACCATGTCAATCGGCACCTGCCCCTGTGGCAGCGGCAGTACCGCCAGATCGATGGTCTTGTTGCGCAGCTTGCTGGCAAGGCTGTCGTAATAGCCATAGACCTGTTCGAATTGCAGCCCGCTGACCTGCTCTTGCAGATCCGCCAGTAGCGGAGTGATCACCCCGTCCATGAACAGCGGTGTGCCCCCCATGCGCAGATATCCCGCGCGGCCGCTTTGCACCCGCTCGACCAGCGCGCTGGCCTCCAGTGACAGGTTATGGATCCGGCGTCCGATCTTGGCCAGCTCCTGTCCGAAATCGGTCGGACGCAGCGGGCGGCGGCCATGTTCAAACAGGGAAAGCCCCAGCCGTTTTTCCAGAATGGCCATAGACCGCGAGACCGAAGGCTGGGATTTGCCAAGCGCCTCCGCCCCTTCGGTCAAGCCCCCCTGTTCGACGATCATCGCAAGGATTTCCAGATGTTCGCTGTCAATCCGCATGGCCCAACCGATCAGTTATCCGCTCTTTCATCCGAGTTTAGGCGGATAATATACCTTTGTGCAATGCGCCTTCGCTGCAACATGCCCCTGCCGCGCCGTTTGGGACACGCGACAGGGGCATGGAGGGGCATGGGAGGGGCAGCCCCTAGTCGAGACGGCGGCTGACCGGCAGGATCGTCAGCCCCAGACGGGCCTTGAGCGCCCCATAGATGCCCCGCTTGTCGATCATCATCACCGCAATCGCGATCACGCCCATGACGATCAGATACCATGTGCCCCAGTCCGCCGCGAGGCTGCGCAGCGCGAAGAAGACGATCACCCCGAGGATCGGGCCCTCGATCGTGCCGATCCCGCCGATCACCACGATAAAGATCACGAAAGCCGTCCAGTCATTGACCGAAAAAGCGCTATCGGGGGTAATGCGCAGCTTCTGCAGGAAGATGAAGGCCCCCGTCAGACCGGTGAACCCTGCCGTCAGAAGATAGATCAGGAATTTCACGCGCCGCGTGGCCACACCAACGGTTTCGGCGGCGATCTCGCTATCGCGGATGGCCGTCAGGGCCAGACCCCAGCGCGAACGCAGCAGCATCCAGACCAGCGCCACGGAAGCGATACCGATGGCGAAGGCAAAGTAATACATCACCATCTCGCGCCCGTCGCGGCTGGCAGAAAGCGATTTCACCACCTGCACGGGCAGCGAGATCCCAGACCCGCCGCCAAGCGCCGAGACCTGCGCGGCCCCCAGCCGGAACACCTCGGCAATCACCCAGGTGCCGATGGCGAAATAGGCCCCTTGCAGCCGGAAGGCGATCCAGCCCGTCGGCAGCGCCACCAGCGCCGTCACGCATCCGGCCAGCACCAGCGCCAGAGGCAGCGGCATGCCGGTAAAGATCGCCAGCGCGAAGAACACATAGCCCCCCAACCCGACAAAGGCCTGCTGCCCCACCGACACAAGGCCGGTATAGCCTGCCAGCAGGTTCCACATCTGCGCCAGCGCCAGATAGCTCAGCACCTCCATCAGGAACCGAAGATCGGCGCGGCTGGCCCAGAAAGGAGCCGCAGCCAAAGTGCCCAGCACCGCCAGCACAAGGCCTGCCGTGGCCAGCGCGCCCCAGTTCATTCCGCTTTTTTGCGGGCTCATATCCATTTCTTTCATGCTCATTTCAATGCGCCACCTTCGGCATCAACCCCGTCGGGCGGAAAATCAGGACCAGCAGGAAAACCAGATGCCCTGCCAAAATCTGGAACCCCGCATCGACCTGCGCGCCCAGCGTCTGTGCCACGCCAAGGATGATCCCGCCTAGAAGCGTGCCCCACAGATTGCCCAGCCCGCCAATAATCACCGCCTCGAAGGCGAAAAGAAGCCGCGCCGGTCCGGCGGCAGGATCGAAATTGGTTTTCATCGCCAACCAGATCCCCGCGATGCCCACCACAACGCTGGCCAGCGCGGTCGCCAAAGCGAAAGTATGCCCGCGGTTACCGCCCATCAGCGGCACGATTTCGGCATCATCGGAGGTGGCGCGCAGCATCCGCCCGAGGCTCGTTTTGTAAAACACAAGCTGCAAGGCCCAGATCACCGCGATAGCGGTCACGAACATCAGAAGCGGCAGCACACCCACGGCAATCTGGTCGCTCAATTGCAGCGAGGCGGTCTCGAACATGCCGGTCGGCAATTTGCGACTATCGGCGGAATAGAGTTCCAGCAGCCCGTTCTGCAAAATGATCGACATCCCGAAGGTGATCAGGATCGGCGGCAGGATATCCTTGCCCAAGGCGCGGTTCAGCAGGATGCGCTGGTTGATATAGCCCGCAAGCCCCAGAATAAGCACCACCATCGCCACACCCACAACCGGACTGAGCCCCCAGCTGATAACGAAGGTAAAAATCAGATAGGCGCCGACCACGATGAAATCACCATGCGCGATATTGACAAAGCGCATCACCCCGAACATCAGCGACAGCCCCGCCGCGAAAAGGGCATAGAGGCCGCCCAACATCACACCCTGAATAAGTGCGTTGATCCAAACCATCACGCGATCTCCGTTCCAAAATAGGCCTGCGCGATCTGTGCGCGCGTCAACTCGGAGGATTTGCCCGAAAGCGAAACCCGCCCTTCCATGAAGCAATAGATCCGGTCCGCGACCGCCATTGCCTGCCCGACATCCTGCTCGACCACCAGAATGGCCGTGCCGCGCGCGCGGATCAGCGGGACGGCCTGATAGATGTCCTTGATGATTTTGGGCGCAAGCCCGAGGCTGATCTCGTCACATAGCAGCAGCTTGGGGTTGGAAATCAGCGCCCGTCCGATCGCCACCATCTGCTGTTGTCCGCCCGAAAGCGCCGTTCCGGGGTTGTTTTTCTTGGCGACCAGATCGGGGAAAAGCTCATAGACCGCTTTCAGGTCCCAAGGCCCCTTCCGCTTGCCCGCCGCACCGATCAGCAGGTTTTCCTCGACCGAGAGCGAGGGAAACAGCCGCCGCCCCTCGGGCACCATCGCCAGACCCGCCTTATGGATCTTGTCCGGCGCAAGCCCCGCAATCGGCTGCCCGTCCAGCCGGATGGTCTGGCCCTTGGTCGATTGCAACCCCGTCAGACTGCGCAGAAAGGTGGATTTTCCGGCCCCGTTGGCGCCGATAATGGCCACGGTCTCGCCATGCTCGACCGTCATATCCACCCCGAACAGCGCTTGAAAATCGCCGTAATGCGCAGTCAGCCCCTCTGTCTCAAGCAGCTTCGTCATCGACCGAAATCCCCATGTAAATTTCCTGCACCAACGGATCGGCCATCACCGCACGCGGCTCGCCCTCGGCTACGATCTTGCCGAAATCGATCACCACCAGCCGGTCCACCACCGCCAGAAGCGCATGGACGATATGCTCGATCCAGATAATCGAGACACCTCCGGCATGGATCTGCTTGATGGTGGCCACCAGATCGTGGCACTCGCCTTCGGTCAGCCCGCCCGCGATCTCGTCCAAAAGCAGCAGCTTCGGATTGGTGGCCAGCGCCCGCGCCATCTCGAGACGCTTGCGTTCCAGCAGCGTCAGACTGCCTGCGGGTTTGTTGGCGCGGTGGATCAACCCCGTTTTCTCAAGGATCTCCTTGCAGGCGCTGCGCGGGTCATCGAAGCCCGCGCCACCGAACTGGCTGGCCACCAGCAGGTTTTCGTAAACGCTCATGCCGACGAAAGGATGCGGGATCTGGAAACTCCGCCCGACCCCGCGACGGCAGCGTTCCGACGCCCGCATGCCGGTCACATCGGCCCCGTCAAACCGGATCGTGCCCGCGCTCGGCTTCAGCGCACCGCCGATCAGATTGAACAATGTCGATTTTCCGGCACCATTGGGGCCGATAATCCCGAGCGCTTCGCCCTGTGCCAGATCGAATGTGATCGCGTCAGCGACCTTCAGAGCGCCGAAACTCTTTTCGACGCCCGACAAGCTGAGAAGTGGTTGCACCGCTTCCTCCTCTTGAAATGTCATGAATAGGTAGGAGGGCGGGTCCGGTGAACCCGCCAGACCATCAGGCCTTGATCGGCAGCATCTGCGCGGTCAGCGGGATCTGCGGTGCATTGGAATTGGTCACGATTTCCAGTTGCGGCGTGCCCGAACCAAGTTTCCATTGCCCGCCAACCAGCGGGGTTTTGGAAATATTGGGCACCGGACCGTCCTGAAAATTGACCCGTCCCAGAACGGTTTCAAGATCGGTGGCGCGGATCGCCTCGACGATGCTATCCGCATCATCGATATCCTGCGTGCGGCTCAGCACATTGGTCGCGACATCGAAAAGCGAATGTTTCGTGCCAAGCGGCATCGTCCACGGGTTGCCGGTCGCGGCCTCATAGGCGGCGGCAAGCGCCTCGCAGCTCTGGCCGCTGAAAGCCGAACGGAAGGGAAAGTTCTTGTGCCATGTGACCTCGACCGAAAGCCCCTCGGCGCGCGGCCCCATCGCCGACATCGCCTGCGGAAACTCGCTGGCCTTCGCCACATCGACCACTTTCGGGGTAAAGCCCTGCTGGGCGGCCTGCGTCCAGAAGGTGTTGAAATCGGGCGGGATCATCACCCCCGTCACCACCTCCACACCAGCCTTCTTGAAGGCCTGGATCTGGGCGCTGAAATCGTCCGAGCCGTTCTGGTAACGTCCGGTATCCACCAGCTTGTAGCCCGCCTTCGACATCTCGGCGGGGAAGCCGTTCTGGCTGTTGGACCAGCTATTGCCATCGGGATCATTGGGCCACATCGCCCCCACGACCTTGTTGCTGTCCACAGCCGCCCAATGCGACATGAAGACCGCGATAATATCCTCAAGCCCCCAGAAATAGTGGAATGTGTAGTCAAACCCCACTTTCGGATCGCCCCCACGCCCGAAGAAATGCGCCTGCCAGGGCGTGTCATTGGTGATGCAGGGAACGCCGTTCAGCTCGGCCTGATCGGCAACGGGGTTTGTGGTATCGGGGGTGGCCGACGCACAGATCAGATCGACCTCGTCTTCGAAGATCAGCTCTTGCGCCACCGAAGAGGCACGGTTCGAACTGGACTGGCTGTCCTTGACGATAAATTCGACCGGATGGCGCGTGCCATTGACCTCCAGCCCGTCTTTGAGCGCGGCGCGATACTGGTCCAGCACGAACTGGTCCGGTTCGGCAAAAATTGCCAGCGGGCCGGTGGTCGGGGTCACAAATCCGATCTTAAGCGCGCGGGTCTTGGCCAATGCAGGCATCGGCAAACCGGTCACCGCCGCACCGGCAAGACCGGTCGCGACAGCAGATTTCAACAGACGACGTCTGGTGAGCATAGAATTCCTCCCTGAACAGATCCGGTTTGCAACGGGAATGCACCTGTTCATCCGGCGACAACCTCCCAGCGCCGAATGCGGATCATTCCTATCGCCTGCACTCCTCATTTGCAGAAGACCGGATCCTGTAATTATGTGTGTATTGCTCTGCGATACACCATACCATGATTAAGATACATTGGATTCGTGTCAATGAATTTTCGCAGCCGACCCGCGCCAAAACCAACAGTTTTCATCATTTTTAGAATTCAAGGCATTGTAATAAATAGATAATAATTATTCATTCCTTCGGATTAAAACGGCACCACCCGCCCCCTTCGACCGCATTGACAGTCTCGGGGCGCAGCCCTTCCGGCCTGCACTACCTCAGCCTGCGCCTCGCCGAGCAGTGATCATTTATCCTGCATCTGGGGCCAATGAATCGCTTGACAGCTCGTTTCAACTGTCTCACTTATTCATACACTGTATCATTTATTGATACACAAGCCGGTAGGAGGAAGACCGGTTTGCGCAGTTTTAGGGAGGACACCATGCTGCTTACGGCAAAGATTCTGCTGACGCTTGCAACGCTCGGCTATTCGGCGATTCCGCTCGCCTTCGATTCCAACAAAACCCATTGGTTCAACGATTCATGGACGCCGCATGGCCGGTTCCACTGCGTCTGGCAGGTGATGAGCTACGTCTATATGGCCCTGATCGCGCTGGGTCTGATCTGGACAGCGTCCAGCGTGAACTGGCAGATCTGGCTCTCCGCGGGCCTGGCCGCCTGCGCCTATGGCGGCTTCTGGACCGCTGTGGCGCTGCGCAAGAAGCTGGGGCTGGCGCTTGTGGATGACGTCAATGGCGTGCCGCCCTTCATGCTGCCCGTTCTGGGCGAATGTGATGCCAATGTGACCCTGTTCACCACCGCGGTGATCTTGCTGGGCACGGGCGCAGGTGCGCTCTCGCTTGCCGCAGCGACCGTCGCCGCCAACTGAGGACTACCATGCTAAATAACGAACAAAGGCAGGCTGCTGCCGACGCCATCCTGAAGGCCGAGCAAACCCGCGAAGTCTGTGTCCAGCCGTCGAAAACATGGCCGGAGATGGAGCTGGAAGACGCCTATGACATCCAGCGCCGCTGGGCCAATGCCCGCATCGCGGCTGGCGCGAAAATCATCGGACGCAAGATCGGCCTGACCAGCCGTGCCATGCAGATGGCTTCGAAAATGACCGAGCCCGATTATGGCGTGATGCTGGATGATGCGGTTTTCAAGGACGGGGCGCGCATTCCGGCAGGCACGTTCATCAAGCCGCGTCTGGAAACCGAGCTGGCCTTTGTTATGGGCGAAGACCTGCAAGGCGCAGGGTGCCAGATGCATGACGTGATGCGCGCCACCGAATACGTGACGCCCGCGCTGGAAATCATCGATTACCGCACGCAGGTGCCGCGCGCGATTGCCGATACCATCGCCGATAACGCCGCTTTTGGCGCGATCGTGCTTGGCGGGCGCATCTTCCGCCCGTTCGATGTGGATGTGCGCTGGATCGGGGCGACGCTTTCGAAAAACGGCGTGATCGAGGAAAGCGGCGTGTCGGCGGCCATCATGGGCCATCCGGCAGCCGGGATTGCATGGCTGGTCAACAAGCTCGCCCCGCTGGGCGATGGCCTGAAGAAAGGCGATATCGTTCTGGGCGGCTCGTTCACCCGCCCCGTCGATATTGCTTCGGGCGATGTGATCTTTGCCGATTACGGCCCGCTTGGCGCGATCGGCGTCAGCTTCGAATAACACACGCCCCGCCTGCAATCGCAGTCTCTCTGGCCCCGCCCTACCAAGCGGGGCGGGGAAAGCTATCACAGAAAGCCCATCATGACCGATATGCCCAAAAACCTCTTCAAAGCCGCGATGCAAGCCTTTGAAGTCCAGCGCGGCTGCTGGTGCAGCCTGCGCGATCCGATCGTGGCCGAAATGCTGGCCGTGCTAGGGTTCGACTGGCTGATGTTCGACACCGAGCACTCGCCCATCGACCCCGCAACCGTGCTGTCGCAGTTGCAGGCCGTCGCGCCGTATAAAGCCAGCTCGATCGTCCGCCCGAGCTGCCTGAACGCCGCCGAAATCAAGAAGTTGCTGGATCTTGGAGCCCAGACGATCCTTGTGCCGATGGTCCAGAGCGCGGCAATGGCGCAGGAAGCGGTGGACGCGGTCGCCTATCCGCCCAGCGGCATTCGCGGCGTGTCGGGCATGACCCGCGCCACCCGATTTGCCACCGTGCCGGGCTATCACAAGAAGGCCCGCGAAGAGATCTGCCTGATCGTACAGGTGGAAAGCAAGGCGGCGTTGGACGAAATCGAGGCAATGGCCGCCGTTGACGGCGTCGATGCGATTTTCGTCGGTCCCGCCGATCTGGCCGCTTCGCTGGGCTATCCGGGCGAGCCGTCGCATCCCGAAGTCACCCGCGTGGTGCTGGAAGCCATCCGCCGCATCCGCGCCGCGGGCAAACCGCCGGGCATCCTGACCAGCGATCCCGCTGTCTATGATCAGGCGCTGGAAGCGGGCGCGGTTTTCGTGGCGAAAGACATCGATCTGGTGGCCATGAAAAAAGGCCTGTCGATCAGCTAACCTATCCGGCGGGAGGGGACGACCCTCCCGCTCGGCCCTCCCGATCCTGCAATGGGGGCCGCACCGCTATCCTCTGGTGCCAAAGCTGGCCAAAGCGCGACAGCTCGTCCGCCAGAACGGTCTCATGCGCATCCAGCCAGTCGATCACCGACGCGAACGCCACGATCCGTGCATGCCCGTCCTGCAGGCGCACCACCGGCCAGTTGCCGACAAGCGCGTTATCGATCCCGAAGACCGCATCCCCCCACCAGCGCGCCGGACCGAACGCATGCGGCATCTGCCGCCCGCGTTTCATTGCCGCCAGCACCGAGACCGGAGATGTCGTCTCGACCCGCTCGACAGCCTGATGCCACAGATCCAGCACCGAGGCATATTCCCAGCTGACCGCGCTCCAGCTTTCGGGGAAGCGGCTATTGTAATTCTCGAAAAACTGCTGCGGGCGCCGGAAGAAAAAGGCCAGATCCGCCAGTGCCGGATCATCGAAATCGGGAAACTGGAAGGTAAAGCGGGCCATGAAATCCGCCGAAGTTTCCGCAACAAGCTGCCGGTAACCGTCCCCCGTGCAGGACAGGATCTGACCGCCGAACCCCTGTGCAAAAGCCGCAAGCGTCAACGCCCTGACCATCGGCGGGGTCGAGGAGCACCAGCACAGGATATCCGCCTTCGAGGCGACCATCCGCGCCACAATGCCTTCTGCCGCAGCGCCTTCCTCATAAAGCACCTCTTCCACGACCGGCAGTCCCGCCACAGCACAGGCGGCGCGGTAGCAGGCCAGAGACGGCAGTCCCATCAGGTCATTCTGGCTGCATAAGGCAATTTTCGCGCCCGGATATTCGGTTGCCAGATGTGCAACCCCCGTGACATTGAACAGCGGATGCACCTCGGCGGGGGCGATCAGATAGGGACGGTCGGGCGACAGATCGGTCGGCAGCAGGGTCGTGGTCAGGATGCGGCGTGACATGAGATAGTCGATGGCGGGGCCGACCTCGTTGCCACCGAGGGTCAGCACCAGACAGGCCCCATGCGTCTCGACCATCTCTTGCGCGGCGCGCAACGTGGCCTCCGGCCCCGAAGCGGTATCATGCGACAGGATCTCCACCGGATGCCGCCGCCCGCCGATCATCAGCCCGCCGCGCTCATTGATCCAGTCGCTCCATAGCGAGGCCCCGTCCAAACCCGGTTGTCCCCAGATCTTTTCCGGCCCGCTTCTGGGCAGCAGGAACCCGATACGGACCGCAGACCCGTTTCTTGACCGCAATCGTGGCAAGGTGCCGGTGACTGTCAGCCTTTGTGCAAATGATGCCCCGCTCATTTATTCAGCCTCTGCATAATTAAATGCCAGTTCATCGCGCGAATGTCTCCGCCCGATATTCCTGTAAAGAAAAAAGGTTGACCAGTAAAATAATTGGATTGCTCATTGGTATTGCAAAATGAACCAAATTTATAATTGGTCCAAACCAGCCAGAGGAGCACAGGAGAGATATGTCAAAGCGCGTTGCTGTCATCGGCGCGGGGCCCTCCGGCCTTGCCCAGCTCAGAGCCTTCCAGTCCGCCGCCGAAAAAGGGGCGCCCATCCCCGAGGTGGTCTGCTTTGAAAAGCAATCCAACTGGGGCGGGCTGTGGAACTATAGCTGGCGCACCGGCGTCGATGAATATGGCGAACCCGTGCATGGCTCGATGTATCGCTATCTCTGGTCCAACGGACCAAAGGAAGGGCTTGAATTCGCGGACTATTCTTTCGAAGAACATTTCGGAAAGCAAATTGCCTCCTATCCGCCTCGCGGCGTGCTGTTCGACTATATCGAAGGGCGCGTGCTCAAGGCCGATGTCCGCAAATGGATCCGGTTTTCCTCGGTTATCCGCTGGGTCTCCTTCGACCCCCAGAGCGGCCTTTTCACGCTGACCATTCATGACATGGTCAAGGATCATGTCTATCAGGAGGAATTCGACCATGTGATCGTGGCCTCCGGTCACTTCTGGTCACCGAATGTGCCGGAATATCCGGGGTTCGACAAATTCCACGGGCGCATCCTGCACGCCCATGATTTCCGTGACGCACGTGAATTCGCGGGCCAGAACGTGCTGGTGGTCGGGGCGTCCTATTCTGCCGAGGATATCGGATCGCAATGCTGGAAATATGGGGCCGCCAGCATCACAAGCTGCTATCGCTCGGCCCCGATGGGCTTTGACTGGCCGGAAAACTGGGAAGAGAAACAGGGGCTTGCGCATGTCGAAGGCAAGACCGCCTATTTCAGGGACGGCAGCAGCAAAGACATCGACGCAATCATCCTATGCACCGGATACCGGCATGTCTTCCCCTTCCTGCCCGATGATCTGCGCCTGAAAACCGCCAACCGTCTGGCCACCGCTGACCTGTATAAAGGCGTGGCCTATGTGCATAATCCGAAGCTGTTCTATCTGGGCATGCAGGACCAGTGGTTCACCTTCAACATGTTCGATGCGCAGGCATGGTTTGTGCGTGATGTCATTCTGGGGCGCATCGACCTACCCGATGACACGCAAAGCATGATGGCCGATGTGGCCGCGCGCGAGGCTGCGGAAGAGGCGTCGGATGACGTGAAATACGCCATCACCTATCAGGGCGACTATATCAAGGAACTCATCGCCGAAACCGACTATCCCAGCTTCGATGTGGACGGGGCCTGCGAGGCATTCTTCGAATGGAAGGCGCATAAGAAGAAAGACATCATGGGCTTTCGCAATAACAGCTACCGCTCTGTCATCACCGGCACGATGGCCCCTGTGCATCACACGCCGTGGAAAGACGCGCTGGATGACAGCATGCAGGCCTATCTGCAGAACTGAACCGGCTCCCCTCTTTTTGTCAGGACCTGCGCCATGACCCTGTTTTCCGACCTGCCCCTGTTCCGGCCCGGTGCGCCACTCCCGACACATGCGCGGCGCGTGGCGGCCCTTGGTCGCCCTCGGGGAACCGAGCATTACACGATCCCGGGGCGCGGGGCCTATCTGGTCCGGCTGGCCGAGGGGGACCAGATCACGCTCACCAATCTGGAAGGGGGACAGGCCGCGCTGCTTCTGGTCACCCATCCGGACGGGCGCCCCGATGCAGGGCTGATCGGCGCAAGGGCCGATAGCCCGCTTGCCCCCCTACAGGCGCTTCTGCGCGCCGCAGGGAGCGGCATGGAGCGCCTCAGGCGCGGACTGGAACGGCGGAATATTGCCCTTCAAGGACAGGGGATTGGCCTTTTCGGCCAGAGCAGCCCCGCCGGCGACCAGGCCCGTTTCACCGCCCGTTCTGCGGGATGGCTGCTGCTGGCGGCCCCCGCCCCTGTCATGGATTTCGAGACCCAGAACACCGCCACACCCATCGGGCTTCTGCTGCACCGCGCGCATCCCGGGGCACAGCTGCGCCATGCCCTGCCCGACCCTCTGGCCGAGCCGCTACAGGATCTGCGCATCGCCTCGGCCACGGCGCGCGCCTACCGGATCGCTAAGGGCGATTACATCCAGATCATTGATGTCGATGGCCGCCAATGCACCGATTTCCAGTGCTTCGACGCGCGCAAGCTTGACCGCGGACAGGCCCTGCCGCTGGATGTCACCACCACCCGCAGCCTGCAGGCTCTCGCCTATCCGATGCCGGGCCTGCATGGGAAATACTTCGATCAGGACATGACCCCGCTGGTGGAGGTCATTCAGGACACCTGTGGCCGTCATGACGCGTTCGCACTGGCCTGCTCGGCGAAATATTATGACGATCTGGGATATCCGGGGCATGTGAACTGCTCCGAGAATTTCAATGCCGCGCTGGCCCCTTACGACATTGCGGGGCGCGCAGGCTGGATGGCGGCCAATTTCTTCTTCAACACCGCCATTGACCAGCATGGTGTTCTGGTGGCGGACGAGCCGTGGTCACGTCCGGGAGATTATGTGCTGCTCCGGGCATTGACCGATCTGGTCTGTGTCTCTTCGGCCTGCCCCGATGACACCTCTGCCGCCAATGGCTGGGATTTGACCGATATCCATATGCGCAGCTATAGCGGAGCGGAGACCTTCTCCCGCGCGGCAGCCTGGCGCCCCACCCCGGAGGATGACCCTATCATGACGCGCGAAAGCGGGTTCCACGCCAGTTTTGCCCCCCTGACCCGCAATTTCACCGATTATCGTGGCTTCTGGCTGCCCGACAGCTTTACCCAGACCGATCCGGTTGAAAGCTATTGGGCCTGCCGCGAGAAAGCCGTGATCATGGACCTTTCCGCCCTGCGCAAATTCGAGGTCACGGGGCCGGATGCCGAGGCCCTGCTGAACTGGGTGCTGACCCGCGATGTGTCGAAACTCGGCAGCGGTCAGGTGGTCTATTCGGCAATGTGCTACCCGCATGGCGGCATGATCGACGATGGCACCCTGTTCCGGCTGGGACCGCAGAATTTCCGCTGGATCGGCGGCAGCGATCTGGGCGGGACATGGATGCGGGAAGAGGCGGCGCGGCTGGGGCTGAACGTGATGATCCGCAGCTCCACCGACCAGCAGCATAACATCGCGGTGCAGGGGCCTGCCGCACGCGAGATCCTGAAAACCGTTCTCTGGACCGCGCCCCATCAGCCGGCCCTCACCGCGCTGGAATGGTTCCGCTTCACGGTGGGCCGCCTTGGCGGTCCGGACGGCGTTCCTCTTGTGGTCTCGCGCACGGGCTATACGGGCGAGCTGGGCTACGAGATCTTCTGCCACCCGCGTGACGCCAAACAGGTCTTCGAGGCGGTATGGGCGGCGGGCCAGCCTTGCGGACTGCGCCCGATGGGGCTGGCCGGGCTGGATCTGGTGCGCATCGAGGCGGGGCTGATCTTTGCAGGCTATGATTTCGACGACCAGACCGACCCGTTCGAGGCAGGGATCGGCTTCACCGTCCCGCTGAAGTCGAAAACCGCCGATTTTGTCGGGCGCGAGGCGCTGATCCGGCGCAAGCAGCATCCCGCCCGTGTCTTTGTCGGGCTGGAGATCGAGGGCGAGGAAGCGGTCTCGCATGGCGATTGCCTGCGTCTGGGGCGGGCGCAGATTGGCGTTGTGTGCTCGGCCATGCGTTCCCCGCGCAGCCATATGTCGATTGCGCTGGCACGGGTCGATGTGGCCCATTCGGCCAGCGGAACGCTCTTGGAGGTGGGCCAGCTTGACGGGCATCTGCGGCGCAGGCAGGCCAGAATAAGCCCCGTGGCGCATTATGACCCGAAGAAGGAGCGCCCGCGCAGCTAGGCTACCGCCCATCCGCTTAATGCTGGACCTTGAGGCGCCCGCCGCCTATGAAAAAGGCAGGACGTCCCTTCGGGCCTCAAGGAACCAATTCGTGCCAGCCTCTGCACCACCTCCATCCGCTTTGCATCCGCTTCCGGGATCGACCGTGCAATATGTGATCGATACCCTGAGCAGCCGCATCGTCTCCGGCGAATATGCCAAGGACGAACGGCTGCCATCGGAACGGCAGATGGCGCAGGATCTGGGCGTTGCGCGCAATACCGTGCGCGAGGCGCTGGATTATCTGGAGACCCGCTTGATGATCCGGCGCAGGCAGGGATCGGGGTCCTTTGTGATCTATGATCCGGCTGGCACGCTACAGGCCCATTCGCCGGTTGCCGAGGAAACCGGCCCGCTCCATCTGCTGACCGTGCGGGGCGTGCTGGAGCCGGAAATCGTGCGTCTTGCGATTTTGTCCATGTCCCCCAAACAGATAACGGCGCTTTCAGAGATCGTCTCGCAGATGGAAGCCATGAACACCGATGCCACCGCCTTCATCCGGCTGGAAGAAGAGTTCCACCGGCAACTGGCTTTGGGCACCGGAAACCCGCTGCTGGTCGCCTGTTTCAATCTGGTGCTGGATGCGCGGCGTCAATCCTTCCGCGCGGCGATGTATAAACGCCATCTCACCCCCGCAAAGCTGGCCAGCTACCAGCGCGCCTATAACGGGCTTTTCAACGCGATCGCCGCCCGCGATATCGAAGAGGCAACCGAGTTCATGAAGCTTTCACTGGTCGAGGACCAGAAACTCCTGCTTCAGGAAAGCTGAACTGGTCCCTTCGTCAGAGCACCAATTTTACGCCTTTTCTCCCCGTCAGCGCCGCTGAACGGGGATTTTCTTTGTAATCCCCCTGCGACCCGCCCGACCAGTCCTTCCGGCGCTAAGGCACAAACCGCCAAGAAACTAGGCAGGAGGCAGGGGGCGAGCGATTAGATATGTGCCAAATACCGGATCTGTTTATTCCTGATGGGAATTAATGTTGCAATAAGGGCAATTTCTCACCGAGGCTAGACGAACAAAAAGAACCAATAAAGTCAGTTGGTCTGAACCACAAGAATCGCGCCTTCAGGACATCCAACAAGGAGACTCACTTGGAACAAGAGCTCGCTTCCCTGTCTGAACAGCTTGCCCAGCTCAAGGAAAGTGTCGCCGCCACCAATGGCACCTTCTCTGAGACCTTCTACTTTCTGACCATCCCGCTCATGGTGCTGATCCATGCCGGTTTTCTCGCCTATGAAATGGGGGCCTCGCGGTCCAAAAACGCGCTTTCTGCGGGGATCAAGAACATTCTCGCCTTCGCGATGATCGTCCCGTTCTTCTACTTTGTCGGCTGGTGGATCTATTGGGCCTTCCCCACCGGTCTGAGCGGATCGGAAGGGCCGATGGGCACTTCGGGCTTTGCCTATGCCAATGGCATCGCGCTGCCGTGGAGCGAATATATGGGCCCCAATCTCAGCGACCGGTCCTCGGGCGTGTTCTGGGGCGCCTTCGTGCTGTTTGCCGCCACCACCGCCTCGATCCTGTCGGGCGGCGTGATCGAGCGGATCAAACTGACGGGGTTCATCATCCTGTCGATCGTTCTGGGCGCCTTTGTCTGGATCTTGACCGCCGCATGGGGCTGGCATGCCGATGGCTGGCTGGTGACCAAGTTCGGTTATCATGATTTCGGGGCCTCGGGCGTCGTCCATGCCATTGCCGGCTTCTTCACGCTGGGCGTGCTGATCAATCTCGGGCCGCGGATCGGCAAGTTCAATGCCGATGGCAGTGCCAACCATATCGCGGGGCATTCCATGCCGATGACGCTGGTCGGGCTGATGCTGATCATTGCAGGTTTCTGGGGCTTCCTGATGGGCTGCGTCATCGTTCCGGGCGAAAGCTGGAGCTGGTCGGGCACGATCGAGGCCAGCATCTACGGCACGCCGATGACGCTTTCGGGCATGACGTTCAACGTCCTGATGGGCTTTGCGGGCGGTATTATCGGGGCATGGATGATTACCCGTGATCCGTTCTGGATGATGTCGGGGGCGCTTGGCGGGATCATCTCCTGCGCGGCGGGGATCGACCTGTGGTATCCGCCTATGGCCTTTGCAATCGGCTTCATCGGTGCCTGCGCCATGCCCTTTGTGGCCTCGTTCATCGAACGGCGCGGCATTGACGATGCGGTGGGCGCGGTTGCGGTGCACGGCTTCCTCGGGCTTTGGGGCGTGATTGTCGTCGGCATCGCGGCCTCGGGCTATCCGGCCCTTTTCGGCGAGGATGTCATCCAGATCTCCTTCACCGGACAGTTGATCGGGGCAGCCGTCATGGCGGTGATGGGCTTCGTGCCGGGCTATGTCGTCTCGCTGGTCCTGAAACTGATGGGCGAGCTGCGTGTGCCGCGCGAGGCCGAGGAGCTTGGGCTCGATTTGGTCAAAGTGCCAGCCTCCGCCTATCCCGAAGCCATCCATCCCTCTGTCAGCCCCGCAGAATAATCTGCCCACTCAGGAGTTACATCTATGGAAGCACCTTTCAACGCCACCAGCTGGGACGGAGTGACCGGCGCGATCTATGCCGGATATGGCAGTGTCGAGGGCCTGTGGCTGATCGTCTGCCTGATCCTTGTGGTCATCGCGGTCATCGGCGGCTGGCGACATGAGGGCCATGCCTACAGGGCCGTGACCCACAAAAAATGATGATGGTGTCCGGACTACGTGTCCGGACCCTTTCCCTCACATCTTCCCTAACATCAGGACGAACACATGACCGCATCGTGGAGATTTTCCGCGCTGGCCGACCGTCATCGCGCGCTTGGCTCTCAGCTAGAAGACTGGAGCGGGATGGGCACCGCCTGGACCTATGACAAGGACCAGACCGAGGAGTACATGGCCATCCGCACCAAAGCCGGTGTGATGGATGTTTCGGGGCTCAAGAAGGTCCATGTCATCGGGCCGCATGCCTCCCATATCATCAACCGTGCCGTCACCCGCGAGATTGAGGCGCTCAAACCCGGACGGTCCACCTATGCGACCATGCTCAACGAGCAGGGCAAGTTCATTGATGACTGCGTGGTCTATCGCACCGGCCCGCATGCGTTCATGGTGGTGCATGGCTCGGGCCTCGGCTTCGAGGCGCTCACGATGGCGGCCTATGGGCGCAATGCCGCCGTGCTGTTTGACGATGATCTGCACGACATCTCGCTGCAGGGGCCCTTGGCGGTGGACTATCTGGAGGCACATGTGCCGGGCCTTCGCGATGTGGCCTATTTCAGCCATATCCAGACCACACTGTTCGGCAAACCGGTCATGCTGTCACGCACCGGCTATACCGGCGAACGCGGCTACGAGATTTTCTGTCGCAGGCAGGATGCCTGTCTGATCTGGGACACCATCGTGGCCGAAGGGGCCGCAATAGGGATCATCCCGACGCGTTTTACCACACTCGATCTGCTGCGCGCCGAAAGCCAGCTGCTGTTCTTTCCCTATGACAATTCGGAAATGTATCCGTTTGAAGAGGACCCCTGCGGTGACACGCTATGGGAGCTGGGGCTGGACTTCACCGTCTCCAAGGGCAAGACCGGCTTTCGCGGTGCCGAAGAGCATTACCGCCTGAAGGGCAAGGAACGGTTCAAGATCTATGGCGTGAAGCTCGAAGGCACGCAGCCCGCGGTCGAAGGGGCCCCCTTGCTGAAAGACGGCAAGAAGGTGGGGGTTGTGACCATTTCGATGCATTCGCCGCTGAACAACCATACGGTGGGCATGGCGCGGATGCCGGTGGACTGCGCCGTGCCGGGCACGCCGCTCGTCGTGCAGAACCCGACCGGCGACATCCGCGCGGTGGCCGCCGAGATGCCTTTCCACGATCCGCAGAAACTGCGCCGCACAGCCAAAGGCTAGGGCCCGCCCCACCGCGACCCGCCCCGCGCGCGTGAGCGCCGCATGACGTGACATGCTTCCAGAAGAAGGTCTTTCATGGCAACCGTATTCACCCCCTCCATCGCCACCCGCCCGACCTACGGGACATTGCAGCCGCCCTGCGGTGCTCCGCTTCTTTGTGTGGCGGATGGCGCGGGTGGGGCGGCTCTTCTGGCCCTGTCCGAGCATATGCCCGGCTGTCTCGAACAGGCGCATATCCTCTTCATACCGCAAGACAGCCCCGATGGCCCGAAACTTGCCGCCCTGCCCTGTCGCAGCTATGGCGAGGCGCCCGATCTGGCCGCCGCCCTGCCAAGGCTGGACCGGCTTCTGGCACAGGCAAGCATCGCCACCCGCCTGTGCCTTGCGGGCAGCGAAGGGCTGATCGGCAGGGTCAGCGCCCGCGCGCTTGGCGCGGGCATCGCCGCCGAGATGATCCAGACCGAGCATCGCGGCCATATCGCACGGGCGGTGCAATGCGTGCATTGCAAAGGGGTCACCGAAGATGTGCTGACCGACCCGTTCATATGCGCCCATTGCGGTCTGGCGCTGTTCGTACGCGACCATTTCTCGCGCCGATTGGGCGTGTTTCAGGGCGTCTGTGTCGATGCCGAAACCCCCGGCCAGAGGCCGGACCCGCAGGAGATCCGTCCATGACCGCCCTACCGCTGACCGTCACACGGGTGCAGGCCCTGACGCCGCAGGTCAAACTCTTCCGTTTCGAGGCCGCAACCCCGCTGCCGCTTTTCTCTGGCGGCGCCCATATCGTGGTCGAGATGCCCGATGGCGACGTGCTGCGGCGCAACTCCTATTCGCTGATTTCCGACCCGCATGACCCTTCGGGCTACGAGATCGCGGTCCGGCTGGACCCGCAAGGGCGGGGCGGCTCGCGGTTCCTGCACGAGAAAGTGCGCGAGGGAGACCGCCTTCGGGTGTCGATGCCCGCAAACCTCTTTGCCATCGATCCGCGCGCCAAACGCCACCTGCTGATCGCGGGAGGCATCGGCATCACGCCGTTTCTGGCGCAGATCCGGCAGCTCGACCGGCTCAATCTGGATTGGGCGCTGCATTATGCCGCCCCCTCGCGCAAGGAGGCCGCAGCACTGGGCCTGCTGCCCCGATCCTCCCGCATCTCGCTGCATTTCTCGGACGAGGGCAACCGCATGGATCTGGCCACGTTACTGGACGGGCAACCCGCCGGAACCCATGTGTTCTGCTGTGGGCCGGAGGGGTTGATCACGGCAGTGGAGACCACGGCGGCACGTCTGGGATGGCCGCAGTCGCATCTGCATTCCGAAGCCTTTGCTGCCCCGCCACCGGGGGCTGCTTTCTCGGTCACGCTGGGGCGTTCGGGCAGGACATTGACCGTCGGGCCGCATCAGAGCCTGCTTGAGGCGATCGAAGCGGCGGATGTGCCCATTGACTGGTCCTGCCGTGGCGGGGCCTGCGGTCGCTGCGAAACGGCGGTGCGCGCGTGCCACGGGCGCATCCTGCACCATGATCACTGGCTCAGCGAAGACGAACGCGCCGCACAGACCAAGATCATGCCCTGCATGTCGCGCTTTCTCGGCGAAGACCTCACCCTCGATCTGTAAGGACATCCCATGACTTTGCGCTTCAATGACGAGACCTTCCGTGGCGATTACACCTTCTACAACTCGCCACAGGCCATCCGCCGTTTTCCCTTCCCCTTCGACCAAGACAGCTACATGTATTCGGTCAATATCGAACAGCATCCGGGCGGCCCGACCGGCACGCCCTTCGAGTTTGCCTTCGATGTCGATGAACATTACGTCTCCGAGATGCGGGACCGCGAGATCACTCTGGCGCAGGACCCGCTGCGCTGCCAGTCGCTGCCACATATGGAGCTGGCCGGTTGGGATCTGCTGGAATGCATCATGCAGGCCAAGGCGCGCGACTATCCCGAGCTGTTCACGCTCAATCGTGACGGAGACCGCTGGCACTGGATCAACCGCCCTCTCGGCATCGAGCAGCGCTTTACCTTTCTGGAGGCCGCGACCCTGCCCTATGGCCCGATGGAATATATTACCCGTCAGGCCCAAGGCGATTTCGCGCTGCTGCATGAACGCGAGGGCAATCTGTGGATGGATGCCGGTATGATCACCAGTCAGGCCGATTGGTCGCTGGATTTCGATATCGGCATGAACTTCTTCGAATGGCACGCCCCCGTACCGAAAGCCGGAGAGATGGGGGTGTTTACCAAGGCGCTGAAATTCCTGCTGGCGGTGCAGCAGGGCCAGAGCTATCGCCGCCTCAACTGGACCATGACCGTCAATCCACGCCTTGACACCAGCCCCGAAAACTATCCGCATTGGGGACCGGAGAAACGCACACTCACCGCCGAGAATGTCGGGCGCAAACAGTTCCTGCGGGTCGAATTGCAATCCTTCCTCCGCCTGCCGCGCTCGAATGCGCTGGTATTCCCGATCCGTTGCTATCTGCTGAGCCTCGAAGATATCTGCACCCAGCCCAAATGGGCCCGCCGCCTGCACCGCGTGCTGCGCGATCTCGATCCGGCGCTGGCCGAGTATAAAGGCTTTGCCGTGAATCGCGATCTGATCGTAGACTATCTGGCGCGCTTCGATGACGGGGCCGAGACCTCGGCGGGGATCTTCCCCGACACGCTCCCTGTCCCTCCAACCCCTTCGTAAAGGAGCCCAATGGCCTGGTTCATTCTGTTTTGCGCAGGCATCCTTGAAACCGTCTGGGCGTTCTATATGAAAAAATCCGACGGTTTCACCCTGCTTGTTCCCAGCATCATCACCGTCCTCACCATGATCGCAAGTTTCGCCTTGCTGGCGGTGGCGATGAAATCCCTGCCTCTGGGCACGGCCTATGCCGTCTGGACGGGTATCGGCACCGCCGGGGCCGTGGTGGCGGGGATAGCGTTTCTGGGCGAACAGGCCACAGCCGCACGGCTGATCGCCGTGGCCAGCATCCTCTTTGGCATCGTGCTGCTGAAGCTTTGCGACGGAAAATAGGCGCCGGGTGTCCGGTCCTTGCCCTTGGTCCCTCCCTTAGGCCCCGAAGCGCCGACCGGCAGACAGGCCCTTGCGCGGGCGCGTCAAATCGGGACAGATAGCGCAGCGCAGAGGCGTTGCGCGCAGGCGGCAGGCGATGGCATTCACACTCAAACAACTGCGGTATTTTATTGCTGTGGCCGAAACCGGCACCGTATCGGGGGCGGCGCAGGCGCTGGCGATCTCGCAATCGGCGGTGACCGAAGCCATCCGCGAACTGGAAACCGATCTGGGCGTGGCGCTGTTCACCCGCCATCCGCGCGGGCTGGACATCACCCATAAAGGGCACCAGTTCCTGCGCCATGCCACCGGCATCCTGGCCGGTGTCTCCGATGCCCGTCACGCCCTGACACAGGAAAGCGAGGCCCTGACCGGCACGTTGCATATCGGTGTGACCTCGCTGGTGGCAGGCTATGTGCTGTCGGATATTCTGGCCCGCTTCCGCCGCGCTAATCCGCAGGTCGAGGTGACCGCCCTTGAAGATAGCGGCGACTATCTCGAACATCTTCTGGTCGGCGGCGAGCTGGATGTGGCGGTTATGGTGGCTTCCAATATGCGCGACCGGATGGCGCTGCATACCGAAATCATCGACACATCTCCCTATCAGCTATGGCTGCCCAACGGCCACGAGCTGACCACGCGCCCCTCGGTCTCTATCGAGGATCTCACCGATGCCCCGATGATCATGCTGAAAATCGACGAGATCGAAGAGGCCACGCGGAAGCTGCTTTCGGCCTTCGGGGCCCGCCCGCGGGTTGCCTTCCGCACCCGCTCGGTCGAGGCGGTCCGCTCGCTTGTGGCCACGGGGGCGGGAATCGCGCTGCTGCCCGAAATGGTCTACCGGCGCTGGTCGCTTGAGGGGGACCGCATCGTGTCGCGCGATGTGTCCGGAAGCCTACCAGTTGTGCAGGTTGGAACTGTCTGGCGCAAAGGTGCCCCGCTGAGCCGCGTCACAAGAGAATTTATTCTGACGGCACAAGCCCATAAAAACATGAAGTAATTCTTCGGTATCGGCATTTCCGATACCTGAAACCTGATAATTGAATTTGTGAAAGCAAAAGGAGTTTCACAGGGTTGTGTGCAAGGGAGCCGTGACTCCCGCTGCAACAGGAAAAGCCATGATGAAACCGATTTTAAGCGCCTGTGTCTCGGGCCTTGCATTGCTTGCCGCAAGCTCCGTTCCGCTACAGGCGGCGGATATGCTGACCACGCTCGGACCGGGCGAAGGGACCGTCTCGATTGTCGCATGGCCGGGCTATATCGAGCGCGGCGAGACAGATCCGGACTATGACTGGGTGACCAAATTCGAACAGAGCACGAATTGCAAGGTCGAGATCAAGACGGCCAATACCTCGGACGAGATGGTGGCCCTGATGAACGAGGGCGGCTTCGATCTGGTGACCGCGTCGGGCGATGCCTCGCTGCGGCTGATTGCGGGCGGACGTGTGCAGCCGATCAATACCGACCTCATTCCCAGCTGGTCGCGCGTGGATGACCGCCTGAAAGACGCGCCGTGGCATACGGTCAAGGGCGTACATTACGGCACCCCCTTCATGTGGGGGCCGAATGTCCTGATGTATAATACCGAGACCTTCCCCGACGCGCCCAAAAGCTGGGAGGTGGTCTTCAAGGCCATGACCTTGCCCGATGGCAAGGCCAATACAGGGCGGGTGCAGGCCTATGACGGGCCGATCTATATTGCCGATGCCGCGCTATATCTGATGGCCCACCAGCCCGAACTGGGCATCATCAGCCCCTACGAGCTGAACGAAGACCAATATGCCGCAGCCCTTGATCTGCTGCGTGGCCAGCGCAAACTCGTGTCGCGCTACTGGCATGATGCCTTCATCCAGATCGACGATTTCAAGAACGAGGGGGTCGTCGCATCATCGTCCTGGCCGTTTATGGTCAACCTGCTGAAAGCCGACGGGGTGCCGGTCGCGTCGGTGATCCCCGAGGAAGGGGCGACCGGCTGGGCCGATACGCTGATGCTGCATTCCGAGGCCAAGCATCCAAATTGCGCCTATGCCTTCATGGAGCATTCGCTCAATTCCAACCTCCAGTCCGATCTGTCGGTATGGTTCGGGGCCGTCCCTTCGGTGCCATCGGCCTGCACCGACGGCTCCGGCAAACAGACCGCAGAGGGCTGCTCGGCCAATGGTCTGGACGATTTCGACCGGATCCGGTTCTGGCAAACGCCGGTATCCAGCTGTGAAAGTCAGGGCAATTGCGTGCCCTATTACCGCTGGGTCTCTGACTATATCGGTGTGATCGGCGGCCGCTGATCACATCAGATTTGCCCGAACCCCTTTCCCCTGTGGGTTCGGGCATCCCTGCCTGAAAGACCAAACATGACAGATGCTGTAACCTTCCGGGGCGTGTCACGCCATTTCGGACCCGTCAAGGCCGTGGACGAGGTCGACCTGTCGATCCGCGACGGAGAATTTTTCGCCATGCTGGGGCCGTCCGGCTCTGGCAAGACCACCTGCCTGCGGCTGATTGCCGGTTTCGAGCAACCCACCGCAGGCCATATCGCAATTTTCGGCGAACGCGCCGAGGGCGTGCCGCCCTATCTGCGCAACGTCAATACCGTTTTCCAGAATTACGCGCTCTTCCCGCATATGAATGTGCGCGACAATGTGGCCTTCGGGCTGCGCGTCAAAGGGATCGGCAAGGCCGAGCGTCACCGTGCCGCCGAGGAGGCGCTGGAGCTGGTCGAGCTGGGCGGCTATGGCCAGCGCCGCGCGGGCGCGCTGTCTGGTGGACAGCGCCAGCGCGTGGCATTGGCCCGTGCCTTGGTCAACAAACCCCGTGTGGTCCTGCTGGACGAGCCGCTGGGCGCGCTGGACCTGAAGCTGCGCGAGCAGATGCAGGAAGAGCTTCGCAAATTGCAACGCGCGCTCGGACTGACCTTCGTATTCGTCACCCATGATCAGGACGAGGCGCTCTCGATGGCGGATCGGGTGGCCGTGTTTGCTCATGGCAAAATCCAGCAGGTCGGCAGCGCGGAAGAGATCTACCGCCGCCCCAATACCCGTTTCGTGGCGGATTTCGTCGGCTCTTCCAACGTGCTTCCGGCCGATCTGGCAGGAGGCGGACCGACGGGACAATGGGCGTCGTTGCGGCCCGAGGATATCGTGCTTGACCCGGCAGGGCGTGCGGCCACGGTGCGCGGGCGGTTCTTCCACGGGCGCGTCACCAAACTGGTGCTGGATCTGAACGGCCAGAGCCTGACCGCGCTGGTTCCCGCCCGCGAGGATGCGCCGCAGATCGGCGAAACCACCGCGATCTCGTGGGACCCTGCGCGGGTGCATATCATGGAGCGCGACGGATGAGCGCGCCCCTGTCGCAAGCCGCGATCTTCCGCCCGCGCTCCGGCCTTCTGGCACGGCTGATCGACTGGATCATCCGCCATCCGAGAATGTTCGTCTTTCTGATGGTGCTGCCCATCACGCTCTGGCTGGGCATCGTCTATATCGGCGCGCTTCTTGCCTTACTGCTGCAGAGCTTTTTCGCGATCGACGAGTTTTCCGGCGTCATCGTGCATGAGTTCACTTTGAAGACCTATGGCGAGCTTCTGCGCCCCTATAATCTTGACATCATCCTGCGCACGGTCTGCATGGCCGGCGCCGTCACGCTGGCGGCAGCCGTTCTGGCCTTTCCCATCGCCTATTTTGCCGCCCGCTACGCCAAGGGCAAATGGAAGGCGCTGTTTTACATCGGGGTCATGCTGCCGCTCTGGTCCAGCTATCTGGTTAAAGTCTATGCGTGGAAACTGGTGCTGGCCAAGGAAGGCATCCTGAACTGGGTCTTTGCCAAACTGCATCTGACATGGCTTCTCGAGGCTGTGCTGGCGATCCCCGTCATCGGGGGCAACTCGCTCTCGGTCAGCTATCTGGGCACCTTCCTTGTCTTTCTCTATATCTGGCTACCCTATATGATCATTCCGGTACAGGCCGCCTTGGAACGTGTCTCGCAAGACCTGACCGAAGCGGCAGCAGATCTGGGGGCCACCCCAAGACAGAGCTTCCGGCTGGTCCTGTTTCCGCTGGCTTTGCCGGGGGTGGTCGCAGGATCCATCTTCACCTTTTCGCTGACACTCGGCGATTACATCGTTCCGCAGATCGTCGGTAACTCGCGCCTGTTCATCGGTCAGGCGGTCTATACCCAGCAGGGCACCGCCGGAAATATCCCGCTCGCGGCGGCGTTCACTGTGGTGCCGATCGTGATCATGGGAATCTACCTGTGGGGCGCGCGCAAAATGGGAGCTTTCGATGCACTCTGAGATCCGTTCGCCAACCAGCCTGAAACTGGCCGCATTCGGGGGCCTCTTCTTCCTGCTGGCCCCGATTGCCCTGATCTTCCTCTACGCCTTCTCGACGGAGGAAAAGAGCTTCCAGTGGCCCCCGCCCGGCTTTACCACCAAATGGATCGGCGTAACCTTGGGACGTGCGGATGTGTGGGAGGCAATGGGGCTTTCGGTCAAGGTGGCCGCAATCTCGACGGTTCTGGCACTGATCCTTGGCACATTGACCGCCGCGGCCGTTGCCAGATCGCGGTTCTTCGGGCGCGAGACGATCTCGCTTCTGGTCATCCTGCCCATCGCCCTGCCGGGGATCATCACGGGGATCTCGCTGCGTTCGGCCTTCTCGTTGCTGGATATCCCGTTCAGCACATGGACCATCGTGCTGGGGCATGCGACCTTCTGTATCGTGATCGTTTATAACAATGCCGTCGCCCGTTTCCGGCGGCTGTCGGGAGCGCTGATCGATGCGGCGATGGATCTGGGCGCAGACGGGGCGCAAACCTTCCGGTTGGTGATCCTGCCCAATATCGCAACCGCCCTTCTGGCGGGCGGCATGCTGGCCTTCGCGCTGAGTTTCGACGAGGTCATCGTGACCACCTTCACCGCGGGCAACCAGACAACCTTGCCGATCTGGATGCTGGAAGAGCTTGTAAGACCGCGTCAGCGCCCCGTGACCAATGTGGTGGCGATGGTGGTGGTGCTGGTCACCGTGCTTCCCATCCTTGCCGCCTACTACCTGACAAAAGACGGCGAACATACCGCCGGTTCCGAGAAATAACTGGGAGATTTTCATGGATAAGCAGATGCTGATCGGCGCCCGCCTTGTGGCTGGCACCGAAACCGAAGAGCAGATCCTCAATCCGCGCACGGGCGAGGTGATCACCACCCTGCCGGAAGCCTCGCTGCAACAGGTCGAAGAGGCCGTCAGCGCCGCCGAAACCGCCTTTGCGGGCTGGTCGCGCACCACACCGGCAGAACGTTCGGGCTACCTGTTGAAAATTGCCGAACGCATCGAGGCCGAGGCCGAAACGCTGGCCGGTCTGGAGGCCCTGAATTGCGGCAAGCCCGGCCCGCTGGCACTGAATGACGAGCTGCCCGCCATCATCGACTGTTTCCGCTTTTTTGCAGGGGCGGTGCGCTGCATGACGGGGCCTGTGGCGGGCGAGTATCTTGCAGGGCACACCTCCATGATCCGCCGCGATCCCATCGGCATCGTGGCCTCGATCGCGCCGTGGAACTATCCGCTGATGATGATGGCGTGGAAAATCGCCCCTGCGATCGGCGCGGGCAATACGGTGGTGTTCAAACCCTCGGAACAAACGCCGCTGACGGCTTTGGCGATGGCCAGGATCTTCGCGGACATCCTGCCCGAAGGGGTGGTGAATATCATTCTCGGGCGTGGCGAAACGGTTGGCTCGGCGCTGATCAACCATCCGAAAGTGGCGATGATCTCGATTACAGGCGATATCGCCACAGGCCGCAAAATTCTGGAAGCCGCCAACAAGACCATCAAACGCACCCATCTGGAGCTGGGCGGCAAGGCTCCGGTGATTGTCTTCGACGACGCCGATATCGAGGCGACGGTCGCGGGGCTGCGGGCGTTCAGCTTCTATAATGCCGGTCAGGATTGCACCGCCGCCTGCCGCATCTATGTCCAGCGCGGGATCTATGACCGTTTCGTGGCCGACCTGACCCAGACCGTCGCGGAGATCCCCTTCGGCCATGAAGATGACAGCCGCAACGAGATCGGCCCGCTGATTTCCCTGCGCCAGCGCGACCGTGTCGCCAGCTTCGTGGCCCGCGCCCGCGAGGCCAACCATATCGAGATCACCGCTGGCGGCGACATTCCCGAGGGTCCGGGGTTTTACTACAAACCCACCGTCGTCGCAGGTGCCTTGCAGACCGACGAGATCGTGCGCCGCGAGGTGTTCGGCCCTGTCGTGTCGGTCACGCCCTTCGATGCGCCCGAAGAGGCGGTCGGCTGGGCCAATGACAGCGATTACGGGCTGGCCTCTTCCGTCTGGACGAAAGATATCTCCAAGGGCATGCAGGTGGCCTCCCGCCTGCAATATGGCTGCACTTGGGTGAACACCCATTTCATGCTGACCAACGAGATGCCGCATGGCGGGATGAAACAGTCGGGCTATGGCAAGGATATGTCGTCCTATGCTCTGGAAGACTATTCCACCGTGCGCCATGTGATGATCGCCCATTAAACCCGTTTCGCCGGCGATCCGGCCCAGCCCCCCGCCCGTCGCAAGACAGGCGGGGGGCTTCTGCTTTCCTCCACCCCGCGGCGCCGCACTTGCTCTCGCAAAATCCGCCCCGATGATCGCCTTTTCGAAAATTCATAAGATTTTTTACAAAAACCATGGAACAGATTTATTGCTTAACCGTTGGGCATGCAGTGAACAAACGGAGGAAAACATTATGAAATTTCTGACCACCACCGCCGTCGCACTGGCTCTGGCTACTGGCGCAGCTTATGCAGAAGACACCAATGCGAATGCTACCGCAGACACCGCGGCACCCGCCAAAATGGCCACCCAAGCCACGGCGAATGGTCTCGATATGTCGGATTCGACCAATCTGATCCGTGCGCGCGACATCACCGGTGGCGACATTTACACCATCGCCAAAGACAGTGGCAAAACCTGGGACACGATGGACTGGAACGCCGTGTCTTCGGACTGGAATGGCGACGGTTTTGACGATATCGGCGAGATCGAGGACATCGTCCTGTCGCCCGAGGGCAAGATGGTCGGTGTGGTGGCAGAAGTCGGTGGCTTCCTCGATATCGGTGACAAACATGTGGTCATTCCGGTTGATGCAACCCATCTGGTCCCGATCGATGACGGTAAATATGTGGTTGTGACCTCGCAGACCGAGGATCAGCTGAAAGACGCGAAAGATGTTGACGAAGGCTTCTGGAACTAATCAGAGCCGCGATCAAACTCTACAGGGGCCGGTCTTCCGGCCCCTTTGTCTATGGCACATATTTCCGTGCCCAGCAGATCTCGGCCAACGAGATCCCCATCAAGGACACTCCCGCCAGCACAAAGAGCCACGCCCCGCAAAGATCGAACAGCAGCGCCCCGAGAATACCGCCCGACGCGAAGGCCGCAAGCGTCACACTATGCAGGTGCAGCTTGGGCAGGGCATCGCCGCGTAACGGCTTTGGCCCAATCAGCGCGGCCAGTTCGATGCCGATATCGGTTGCCATGCCCGAAACATGGGTGGTGCGCACTTTCGAACGCGAGATCATCGTGGTGACCGCGTTCTGCCCCCCCATGACGACGCTTAAACCGACAAGCGCTGCCGCCGACCCCGCGCCACCACACAGTAGGCCCGCCCCCAATACCAGCACCACAAGCCCTTCCACACCGATGGCCAGCGCATAGACCATGCGCATCCGGCGGCGCTCGCCCAGATTGACCATCACCGCCGCCGCGCAGGCACCCGCGATAAAGGCGATCACAAGCCCCGCAAGTGAAAGCCCGACCCCCACCCGTCCATCGGCCAGATCATCCGCCATCATCGAGACATTGCCCGTCATATTCGCGGTGAAGGTGCCCAGGATCAGGAAACCCACGGCGTTCAATCCGCCCGCGATCGAGGACAGGAACCCGGCCAGTACAATATTGAGAGTATCGGTCCTCTCGTCACCCACACGAATGAGCATAGCGCCCCCGTTCAAAACATGGACCATCCGCAAAGCCTTGGGGCAGCTCCTGTGGCGCAGGCGGCCCCCCTGCCCGAGACTTTCCGCCACGGTTTGCAACTTTATACGACGGATCGACCGGATACGACTTGTTATATATCGCAGGCTGCGAATATTCAGATTCCGCGCCTGATGACACCGACAAGAGCCGAGCGATGCCAGACAGACAAGTGGATTTTTTCATAGCCGGCACCCAGAAGGGCGGCACGACAGCTTTGCGGGCGAAGCTGCTCAAGCACCCCGATCTGGCCTTTTCCAAACAGAAAGAGATCCATTTTTTCGACCGTGAGGATATCGACTGGCAGGCCCCGCCCTATGACGATCTGCATGCCCATTTCGATCTCCGCCAGCCCAAACTGTTCGGGGAAGCCACGCCGATCTATCTCTACTGGCCCGAGGCGATCAAGCGCATCCATCGCTATAATCCCGAGGCCCGTCTCATTTTCATTTTGCGCCACCCCACCTATCGCGCGCTCTCGGCATGGAAAATGGAGCGCGCCCGCGCTCAGGAAACCTATTCCTTCAGCCGCGCCGTATCGCTGATCGGACGATGCCGCGTCAGGTTCGCCAAAGGCGGTGTGCATCGCGTTTTCTCTTATGTGGAGCGGTCCTGTTATGCCCCGCAGATCCGGCGGCTGCTGACGGTTTTTCCGCGCGAGCAACTGCTGTTTCTGACCACCGACCAACTCTGGACAGATGAGCAAGACACGCTGCGGCGCGTCTGTGCTTTCCTCGGGATCGACACCTCTTACAGTGATACCCTGCCCGCGCAAAAGAAATACATCGTGCCGGTGGATGCGCGTCATGTGCCCATGCAGGATGCCGCGACAATCACCAAGCTCAACAAACGGTTCCGGCGCGACATCATCCGCACGGCGGACCTCACAGGGCTGGACCTCTCGGGATGGCTGGAAAGCGGTTACACCGATCCGATGCATGACCGCTAGGGCCTCATAGAACGCCTTCGCCCGTTCAGTGAGGTCGCGCCCCAAGGGTCTGACCGCCAGAGCATCCCCCCAAAGCATGCCCAACACTGTCACCAAAGCTGATAGCACCGCCTTGGCGGCAGGTGCAGAATATCGGCTGGCCAATCGCAAACCGCTTGCCAACCTCACATTTGTTTCCTAAAAACACAAATATGAGGTTGGAATCGCTATTAGGGAGAGAGCGATTATGCGACGTCTTGAAGATCACGAAACGCCCCGGACCAGCAGTCATATACCGGCGCCGCGCATCGTGGCAGCCGACAAGGCCATGACGGACCGCAGGCATGCGGGCCGGTTGACAGAGGATCTGCCGCCAGAAAATCGCAGCCTCGGCAGACAACCGGCGGGGCCCGTATATTTCAAACGAAAACGCGCGATTTATAGGCCCGCAGGCGCGCACCACACCACGGCACAGCAAACCGGAAACGTCACGCAGGCCTTGCGCGCTGGCATCCGATCATAACCCTGTGACAGCCAGCCGCTCACACAACAAGCCTTTCGCATGACCGGACAGACTGCGGGAAACCAAGCCGGAGATATGCGGATGTCTCAACGGGCAATCACCCCCGACGCATCCGGTAGGCAGTGGCCCGAAAACCGCTTTTCGACACGCGATCCTGCAATAAAACCGAATATTCGCATCTAAATGCAACAAATATACAGATGGAGGAGCACGCACAAGCTCCTGATCCCGCATCAAGGCCCGTCACGCCTCTCGATGCGCGTCTGTATCGGACACGGAGATCGACCAGACCTGTCACGCCTTGGAGGAGGCGACCTGTCGGAGGAGAGCGCCGCATAGCAGATGGCGCAAATGGAGGAGGAGATTGCAATGGTGGGCTCACAAGCCGCCCTACTTTCGGCGCAAGACGTCGCGAAGAGTTTTGGTCATGTCACCGCGCTGCGCAACGGGGCGATCCAGCTTCGCGCAGGCACGGTAAACGCGCTATGCGGCGGCAATGGCGCGGGGAAATCAACCTTTCTCAACATCCTGACGGGGCAGTTGCGCCGCGACACGGGACAGATCCATGTGGACGGGAAACCGGTGGATTTCCATGCGCCCTCCGAGGCGCTGGAGGCGGGAATTGCCATCATCACACAGGAACTCAGCCCCTTTCAGGACATGACCGTCGCCGAGAACCTCTATCTCGGTCGCGAGCCGCGCCGCGCGGGTCTCTTGGTGGATGATCGGCGCATGATCGAGGATGCAGAGGCGCTGATGACACGTCTCCGGTTCGACATTCCGCCAACCGCCCGCCTGCGTGATCTGTCGGTCGCACAGGCCCAACTTGTCGAAATCGCCAAAGCGATCAGCCGCCGCAGCAAGATCCTGATCATGGACGAGCCGACCTCGGCCATTGGCGAGCGCGAAACCCAGATGCTGTTCGACGCGATCAGAGGGCTGACGACAGACGGCGTCGGCATTATCTACGTATCCCACAGGCTGACAGAAATCTTCGAGATTTCCGATGATTACACCGTCTTCCGTGATGGGGCTTTTGTCGAAAGCGGTGCTATAGCCGATATCGACCGGCAGGCGCTGATACGCCATATCGTCGGGCGCGACCTGCTGGAGCATCGTCGTAGCCCGCGCGATTTCGACACTTCTCCCGCTCTGCTGGATGCCAAAAACATGAGTTCTGCGGGAAAATTCGAAGACATCAGCCTTCAGGTCCATCCGGGCGAGATCGTGGGCATCTATGGCCTGCTTGGCTCGGGACGGTCGGAATTTGTCAATGCGCTTTATGGGACCGAACCGCGTGACACGGGCGAGGTCTGTGTCGGTGGCATACCCATTGCCGCAAACGCGCCCGCGCGGTCTATCGCGGCAGGGATCTCGCTTGTCACCGAAGACCGCAAACAGACAGGTCTTTCCCTGACAGCGTCGGTTGCCCATAACATCACCGTCGCCAACCTTGAGGCATATGCGAAAGCCGGGGTCATGGATGAGGCGCGCGAGACGCAGAGCGTCAAGGCGCATATGGCGCGTTTTTCCATCAAAGCCGCCTCGCCTGAAATCCCCGTACAGTTCCTGAGCGGCGGCAACCAGCAAAAGGTGGTTCTTGCGCGCTGTCTTGAAACAGACCCGCGTATCCTGATCTGCGACGAACCCACCCGAGGCGTGGATGAAGGGGCCAAGCGCGAGATCTATGCGTTTCTCGACGCGTTCGTGAAGGCGGGAAAATGCGTCCTGATGATCTCGTCCGAAATTCCCGAGATTCTGGCCAATGCCGACCGGATCGTTGTTTTTCGCAAGGGCCGGATCGCCGGAGAGGTGCGGGCACAGGACGCCACGCAGGAAACCCTCGTCCATCTGGCCTCGTGAGCTGACCTAATCTCTAGGAGGAGAAGATCATGAGGATGTCACAAAGTCCAATGCAGACCGTCAGTCTGGGCAGCATTCTGACCCGTTACGGGATCGTACTCTCGTTCATCATACTGCTCGTCACCTTGGCGATCATTTCGCCAAACTTCCTTTCGCCAAACAATCTTTTCAATGTCTTGCGTCAGGTCTCGATCAACGGGGTGCTCGCGGTCGGTATGACATTCGTCATCCTGACCGCGGGGATCGACCTCTCGATCGGGGCGATCTTGGCTCTCAGCGGCGCGGTGGCCGCCAGCCTGGTGACAGGAAGCGCCCCCATGAACCCCGTCCTCGCGGTTCTCGCGGGCACCGCGACCGGCATGGCCTGCGGTGCACTCAATGGCGTGCTCATCGCCCGTTTCGCGGTTCCGGCTTTTGTGGTGACACTCGGGATGCTGAGCGTCGCGCGTGGTGCGACACTGCTTTATAGTGGCGGACGCCCCGTCGCCAATCTCAGCGGAGAGTTCCGCTGGCTGGGGCAAGGCGTGGTTGCCGGCATTCCGGTGCCGGTCATCCTTTTCGCGATCGTCTTTGCCATCGCGGCTTTCGTACTGCGATATACGGTCTACGGACGCCGGATCTATGCGGTCGGGGGCAACCCCAAAAGCGCGCGAACCAGCGGCATCAATCCGGCGCGTATCGTATTTTCCGTCTATGTGATCATGGGCGCGCTTGCCGGTCTTGCGGGGGTCATGCTGACCGCGCGCACGACGGCGGCCCTGCCCCAAGCCGGTCTGGGATACGAGCTGGACGCCATCGCAGCCGTCGTCATCGGCGGCACCAGCCTGACCGGAGGGGTTGGCCGGATTGGCTATACATTGATCGGTGTCCTGATGATCGGGGTGATCAGCAACGGCCTCGATCTGCTGGGGGTGTCGTCCTACTACCAGCAAATCATCAAGGGCTCGATCATTGTTCTCTCTGTCATGATCGACCGGTCACGGTCCCGCCATAGCTGAGCGCGGCCCCGATCTTGCATCTTACCAAGGAGCGCGGCCACGGCCGCAAGGGAGGAGGAAAATCCCATGAAAATGAACAAACGCCAGCTTCTGGCATCAGGCGTCGGGCTACTGGCGATGGGCGCGATGGGGGGGCGGGTCATGGCCCAGACCAAACCGCTGCGGATTGCCGCCATCGTCCAGAGCCTGAACACGGAATATAACGTGCTCTGGGCGGATGCGGCCAAGGCGCATCCCGCCTTCAAGGCAGGTCAGGCCGAACTGACGATCCTCGACGGGCGGCAGGACATGCTGACACAATCGAACCTCTTCGATACCGTGATCACCGAAAAATACGATGCCATCATCTTCATTCCGGTGGATATCGATGCGGGCAATGATCCGATCGAGCGCGCCAAGGCGGCAGGTATTCCTGTTTTCGGCTCGAACACCGTCGTGTCGAATACGTCCCTTTATGATGCCTACATCAATTCGAACGATGTCGAGGCGGGAGAGCTGCTCGCGAAGGCGATCATCGCGCGGGCAGGCCCCGAGGCGAAAGTGGTCATACTGGAAGGCATGATCGGACAATCGGCACAGGTCCAGCGCCTTCAGGGGATCCAGAATGTTCTGGCCGCAAACCCCGGTGTGACGGTCATCGGGCAGAATTCCGCGAATTGGTCGCGCGCCGAGGCGATCACCCTTATGGAAAACCTGCTGACATCGCATGGCAATGATATCCAAGGGGTGCTGGCCGAAAATGACGAGATGGCGGTCGGGGCGATCGAAGCCATCCGCAGCTATGGCCTTGATCCCCAAAGCCTGCCGGTCGCCGGGGTCGACGGGATTCATGATGCGCTTCAGGCGGTGAAGAACGGCGATCAGGCAATGTCGATCCTGCAAGACGCGCATGGTCAGGCGCAGGGTGCGGTGGATCTTGCGCTGCGCAAGCTGTCAGGCGCCTCCTACACCCCCGCGGCGAAGGTGTGGGATGTCAATGGCGGCAGCCTTGCGTGGGAAGACGGCACCAGCCAGCACTACTATGTCCCCTGGCTGCCCGTCACCCGCGAGAATGTCGACACAGTGCTGGCAGAGTAACCCCCTTCGCACCTCAAGGATGCACCGGCCCCTACGGGCGGAGCATCTTCGCATCCCTCAAGATGCGGCGCTCCTGTGCGCCGCATCTCGCCCCTTCCCGCGACGGGGCGCCTTCTGTCGTTTTTTAATGCCCCAGAATGCGCGGCCAAGACTGCCTCTGGCATGGCCGCATAAGGCCGGATTCTTCGCGCTTCCCGCCCATCCCTGTTTCGGAACGAAGAACGCCCCCATCGCATTCGCCCTCCGTACCTGCCGCTTTTCCAATCAGCCCTGCGGCCCTCCCCCGCGTCTCAGCGCCTTTCCTTTTCGCTCCTAGGGGCGGCAGATGGGGCGCAATAATGATGATAATTTAGGCGTCTCCCGCCCCGCCTTGCAAAACCACAGGCTACGGGCCTCTTTCGGTTGCCTCCCGGTTCCGGTCGTCCTCTGTGGTATACAAGATTGGACAACAAGGTGATCGACCAGCGTGCCGACGGGAATAGAAACCACAATCCTGACCGCTATCATCGAGGGGCGCCTGCCCCCCGGAAGCCGCCTCTCCGAAAACGAGCTGGCCGAAGCTTTTGCCGTTTCGCGCACCAAAATCCGTGAAGCTCTGCAACGTCTGGAAGCGCGCCACATCATCGCCTCCCGCCCGCGCAAGGGGTGGTTTGTCAATATTCCCGACGCGGAGGAGGCCGCGCAGGTCTTTGCGGCGCGGCGCTGTCTGGAATATGGCTATCTCGACACGGCCCCCAGCTTCACCCCCGAACAACTGGCTCCCATCCGCGCCCATATCGCCGAGGAACGCCAAGCCATCGCCGCAGGCGACAAGGCACAACTGACCTATCTGATGGGCGATTTCCATGTCCGCATCATCGCGCAATCCGGCAACGAGGCGCTGACCGAAATCATGCGTGACCTGACGGCCCGTACCATCCTGATCTCGCTGCGTTACCAGTCCTCGCAAAATGCACTGGCCAGCCATGATGACCATGTCGCCATCCATGACGCCCTTTGTGCGGGCCGGATGAAAGACGCCGCCCGTCTGTCCTTCGAGCATCTTGAAGATGTCGAGAAGGGGCTGGCCATCGACATCGCGCCCACGCCGCTGGCGGCGCTCCGCTCTACCCTACGTCTCGATGCCGGAGACGATGGGAACAATCAACCAATCGGCATCCTCCAATAGGGAACCCAAAGTTATGATTACCAGACGCCTCCTACTGGCCGTTACCGCTTGCCTGACACTGGCCACCGCCCCGCAACTTGCCAGCGCCGACGGGCTTGCCGATATTGAAAAAGCCGGAACGCTGCGCGTGGCCGTGCCGCAGGATTTCCCGCCCTTCGGGTCGGTCGGGCTGGATATGAAACCGGCGGGCTATGATATCGATATGGCCGCGCTGATCGCCCAGAAGCTGGGCGTCAAACTGGAGTTGGTGCCGGTCACCTCGGCCAACCGTATCCCCTATCTCCAGACCGGCAAGGTCGATCTGGTGATCTCCTCCATGGGCAAAAACGCCGAGCGCGAGGCCGTGATCGATTTCTCGACCGCCTATGCCCCGTTCTATAACGGTGTCTTTGCCCCTGCCGATCTGGCGATTGCCTCTGCCGATGATCTTTCGGGCAAGGTCGTCGGCGTCACCCGTGGTGCCATCGAGGATCTCGAGCTGTCGAAGATCGCGCCCCCGGAGGCCACGATCAAGCGCTACGAGGACAATAACGGCACAATCTCGGCCTTCCTGTCGGGACAGGTCGACGCGATTGCCACCGGCAATGTCGTGGCTGCCGCTATTCTGGAGCGCAATCCACCGAAAAAGCCCGAGATGAAATTCCTCATCAAGAATTCGCCCTGCTATATCGGTCTGAACAAGAACGAGCCTGCGCTTCTGGCCAAGGTCGATGATATCATCGCCGCCGCCAAGACAGACGGCTCGCTGAACGCGATCAGCGAGAAATGGCTGGGCATGGATCTGCCTGCCGATCTGTAACGCACAGACCGCCCCTCCGCGCGCCTCTTGCGCGGAGGCCCCCTTCCGCTGACGGACCTCCTCATGACCTATCACTTCAACTTCGACTGGCTGGCCACCTATTGGCCGGTCTTCGTGTCGGGCGTCTGGATGACCGTCCAGCTGATTGCCGTGGGCGGCACGGTCGGCATCGCGCTCGGCATCTTTTGCGCATGGGCCCGCAGCTCGGGGCCGCGCGGCCTTGGGGCCTGTGTTGCCATCTATGTCGAACTGATCCGCAACACACCCTTCCTGATCCAGCTGTTTTTCATCTTCTTCGGCCTGCCTGCGATCGGCATACAGATGAACGAGGTTGTGGCCGCAATGCTGGCGATGGTGATCAATCTGGGTGCCTATAGCGCCGAAATCATCCGTGCCGGGATCAATGGCGTGGCCAAGGGGCAGTTCGAGGCAGGGGCCTCGCTGGCCATGAGCCCTGTCCAGACCTTCCGCCATATCGTTCTGGTGCCCGCATTGCAGAAGATCTGGCCCGCACTGGCAAGTCAGGTGGTGATCGTGATGCTGGGCTCTTCCGTGGTCAGCCAGATTGCTGTCGAAGACCTGACCTATGCCGCGAATTTCGCCCAATCACGCAGCTTCCGTGCCTTCGAGGCCTATTTCGTGTCCACCGCCATCTATCTGGCGCTGGCCATAACCTTACGCCTGATCCTGATGCAGATCGGCCATCGCATCTTCGCCACCCGCCGGAGGGCCGCCCGATGATCCAGTTCACCCTCACGGATATTTTCTGGCAGCTTCTTCTTGCCACCCGCTGGACGATCCTGCTGTCGCTTGTGTCCTTTATCGGTGGCGGCCTGTTGGGGGTTATCCTGCTGTTCGGCCGCATCGGCAAATTCGCCATGCTGCGCCGGATGATCCACCTGTATACGGAACTGTTTCAGGGCACACCGCTGCTGATGCAGCTCTTTCTGGCCTTTTTCGGTCTGGGTCTCGTCGGCATCGAGGTCTCGCCCTGGGTTGCGGCGGCCACAGCCCTGATCTTATGGACCGCCGCCTTTCTGGTGGAAATCTGGCGCGGTTGCGTCGAGGCCATCCCGAAAGGACAGTGGGAGGCCTCCGCGTCTCTGGGCATGACCTATGTCGAACAGATGCGCCATATCATCCTGCCGCAGGCATTGCGCATCTCCATCCCGCCGACCGTCGGCTTTTCGGTACAGGTGATCAAGGGCACGGCGCTGACCTCGATCATCGGCTTTGTCGAGGTCACCAAGGCCGGCACCGTGCTGACCAATGCAACCTATATGCCCTTTACCGTCTATGGTCTGGTGGCGCTGATCTACTTCGCGCTGTGTTTCCCGCTCTCGTTCAGCGCCCGCATCCTTGAAAGGAAGATGAATGTCTCTCATCGACATTGACGCCCTGCGCAAAAGCTACGGCACCAACGAAGTGCTCAAGGGGATCGACCTGCATATCGAGAAAGGCGAGGTCATTGCCCTGATCGGCAAATCGGGGTCGGGGAAATCCACGCTCTTGCGCTGCATCAACGGGCTTGAAACCATCAATGAGGGCGCGATTTCCGTCGCAGGCGAGCAGCTTCTGCAGGACGACCTGCACCTGAGAGCGCTACGCCAGAAGGTCGGAATGATCTTCCAGCAGTTCAACCTCTTTCCCCACAAGACCGCGGGCGAAAACGTGATGCTGGCCCAGCAGGTCGTGAAAAAACGGTCCCGCAGCGAGGCCGAGGCTATGGCCCGCCGGATGCTGGAGCGCGTCGGGCTCGGGACGAAATTCGACGCCTATCCCGACCAGCTTTCCGGCGGACAGCAACAGCGTGTGGCGATTGCACGGGCGCTGGCAATGGAGCCGATGGCCCTGCTATGTGACGAGGTCACCTCGGCGCTGGATCCCGAACTGGTGGCCGAGGTGCTACAGGTGGTGCGCGATCTGGCCGCCGAAGGGATGACCCTTGTCATGGTCACCCACGAGATGGCCTTCGCCCGTGATGTCTGTTCGCGGCTGGTCTTCATGCATGAGGGTCGCATCCACGAGATCGGTGCCCCCGAGGAGGTGTTCGCAAACCCCAAGACACCGGAATTGCGTAGCTTTATCGGGATGCATTAAAGCCTCTCCGGCCAGACAAAACCGTGCATTGCAGGCACGCGCCCCTGATTGCGGCCGAAAGCCTCTATCGTGCCGCGCGGTGCCGGATGGGCATCATGACCCGCGCAAGATGCCGGATCCCGCCGGAAGGGGGCTACTCTGCGGCGGAAAAACATCCGTAGAAATGCGGGCGATGGCGGCTTGCCATTGCATGGGCCAGCCCCGCCACAGAGCTTGCGGCCATCTTGCTCATGACGGCCGCGCGATGAACCTCTATCGTCTTGATCGACAGGTCCATGTCGCTGGCCATGACCTTGTTGGGCTTGCCCTCCAATATGCCCTCCAGCACCTCGCGTTCCCGCCCGCTCAGGCGGGCCAGCCGCGCCTCCAGCCGCTGTTGTCCGGCCAGAACATCCAGTCGCGCGGGCGCCAGCCGTAACGCGCGCTCGGTCACATCCAGCAGATGCTGTTCCTTGAAAGGCTTTTCGATAAAGTCATCCGCGCCCGCCTTCAACGCCTCGACCGCCATCTGCACATCGCCATGCCCCGTCACGATCAGGATCGGCAGCACGAAGGATCTGGCGCGGAGATGACGCAGCAGTTCCAGCCCGCTCATTCCCGGCATGCGTATATCCATCACCAGCACCGCAGGCGGCAGCGGTAACAGGTCCGGCAGCGCCTCCAGAAAGGCCTGCCCACTGTCCCAAAGCCGCACTTCATGGCCCACCGACGCAAAGAGAAAGCGCAGCGATTGCCGGAACCCCTCGTCATCATCGATACTCCAAATCAGCGGATCCCTGTCGCACTGGCACATGGCCGACCCTCCTGTGATGCCAGACTGGCGGGCAGGACAAAGCACATCCTCACGCCCCCTCCCGTTGCGGTCTCGGCCCAAAGCCGCCCGCCATGACTTTCGATAATCGTGCGGCAGATCGGCAGACCAAGCCCGAGCCCTGTCGCCTTGGTGGTGAAAAACGGGTCGAAAAGCTGTGCGGCGGCGGCCTCTGTCAGCCCCGTGCCGTGATCGCGGAGCGTGACCACGACCTTGCCCCCCCTGACACAGGTGGCCAGAACAATATCGCGCGGCCCCGTCGCCTGCGGCGCGGCCTCTGTGGCCTCCAGCGCGTTCTGTAACAGGTTGAGCAGCACCTGTTCGACCTCGACCCGATCCGCCAGAACGGCAGGCAGATCCGCGGCCAGTTCCAGACGGAGCGGAATATCGTGTCGTGCCGTGGCTGCAGTGAAAAACTCGACCACCTCACGCAGGACCACATTCAGGTCGAGCGGGCCGCGTTGCGCATCACGACGATGCAGGAAGCCACGGACCCGTCGCAGAATGGCCCCCGCGCGTTCGGCCTGACCGGCAATCCCGCGCGTGCCGTGGCGCAAGAAGGCCGGATCGGGCTGACCACGGTCGAGGACGCGGGTCAGCCCTTCGGCATAATTGGCAATCGCGGCCAGCGGCTGGTTCAACTCATGCGCGATAGACGAGGCCATTTCGCCCACGATCCCCAGCCGCGCATACTGGTTGCGTTCCTCAAGGTGCTTTTGCGCGCTCCGCTCGGCCTTCTCCCGCTCGGCGCTTTCACGCCGGAGCTCCGCCGTGCGGCGACGCACCAGAATCTCGACCCGCGCCCCGTGTATCGCCCACAGCGCCAGCGCCAGACTAGCCGCAAGCACCCATTGCCAATGGGCCAGAAGATACTGCCGCACCCCCGGCGGATCGAGCGCGGCATAGGGGCCGATATGCAGCGCCCGCAATAGGGTATGGACAGGCGTATAATCCTCCGGTGCCGTCCATGCCTGCCCGGCGGTTTCGGGCATGGCCAGCAAGGCGGTGGCCACGGTCTTGGCAAGACGTTCATCGCTGCCCGCCAGCCGTGCAAAGGGCCAGTCGGGATAAAGGCGCGAGGAAAGCTGACAGGGAAAACCGGCACTCTGGCGCGCGCCCACAACCGCAAACTCCGCCCGACCGATATGCCCCCGCGCGATTTCATCCTCGAGCATACAGGCCCGCAGCACCGCAGCATCTGCGCGCCCCTCGCGCAGGGCCGTGATCACATGATTCATCGGGAAGCCTGTCTCGACCAATGCGGCAAGACGGTGAGAGGGGACGCCTGCGCGGCGCAGTTCCTGCGCGGCAACCTGCCAGCCGCCAAACGCCTCCGTACTGACCACGGCAAGCCGCGCCGAGGCAAGATCGGACAGACGGGTGGCATGTCCGGGACGGTTTCGCACAATCACCGCAGACCCGACCGTATCGGTAGGATAAGCGCGGTCGAAGCTTTGCAAGGTCGCGATACGGGTGACCCCGAACCGCGCTTCCAGCGTGAGATAATGGCCGGGATTGGTAATGACGAAATCAAGCTGGCCCGCTGCAACCGCCTTGGTCAGCCCCCCCAGATCAAGCGGCACAAGCACGACATCCGCCTGCGGCAGAGCCTTTGCCAGTCTCGCCACGGTCGGCGCAAAATCCTGCCGCGCCCGCGCAGCCCCCTGAAAGGCCAGCACCCCCACACGAATATCCTGCGCCGCCGCAGGCAAAGCCACGACAAGAAAAAGCGCCGCCAGAAGGCCGCGCAGGGCGGAATGCACAGTAAGCATGCCCACAGAATGCCGCAATCGGGCAGATCGCACTTTGCTCTGTGTCAATATCCGGTCGGCAAACCTCTTGCCGTAACGGGGGTGTTACAGCGGTCGTGACCGGAGGCCTGCCGCTCCAAAGCCGCCCTAGCGGACGGCTTTGGACCCGGACATAGCGTCAGTACCGCGCATCGAAGGGCTTGGGATCTTTGAGCCAGTCATTGACCTTACCGGCAAAATCGGGCCGCGGCATGTGGGTGAAATACTCCGCCACATCGACCGCGTCCTGATCGCTCAGCCCCCCTTGCCCCAGCGGGAAACCGTCATGCATCGCAATCGGCATATTATGTTTGACGAAAGCTGCCGCTTTGAAGGTCCGTGCCATGCCCGCCCCGATATTGAAGGATTCCGCCCCCCAGAGCGGCGGATAGACCACCCGCCCCTCGGCATCCTTCACGCCCTCGCCCTGCGCGCCGTGGCAGGCGGCACATTGCGCGGTATAGATCTGCGCGCCGCGTTCGGGATCAGGGGTCAGCGAGGTGTCGATCTTGCCGATCCCGCGCCCCTCGACCTTGTCCTCAGGGCGGGTTTTGCCGCGCATCCAGTCGTAATAGGCAAGGAAGGCCGCCATTTCGGCACTGTCTCTGGCCAGAGGCTTGCCATTCATCGACCGCTGGAAACAGCCATTGATACGCTCCTGCATATCGATCACCTTGCCGGGCCGCGTCATATAGGTGGGAAAGAAGGCGGTGACACCGACATAGGGCGAGCCATCGGCCACGGTCCCCGCATTGAGGTGGCACGATGTGCAGTTCAGCTTGTCACCCACATGGTCGGGAAGCAGATCGCGGGTTTCGGCATTGAGCCGCATCCCATAGACCAGTTCTTCGGCATTGGGCGCATCCAGCAGCCCCCGCAGGCGCGGCGTGACAAAGCTTGACGCATCCACCGACGGATCCAGCGCCTTGCGGGCTTGCGCCACCTGCGCCGTTGTGACCGGCGGAGCGCCCGCCCCCCAGTTCTCGCGCAGGAAGCTGAGGATCTCGGCAATCTCGTCATCCCCCAGCCGTGCGAAGGACGGCATATGGAAGGCGCGCGGATGGGTCTGGGTCTGTGCGCTGGCCCCGCCGGTCAGGGTGATGTGCAAAAGCGTGGCAGGATCGCGCGCGGCAATGGTGTGATTGCCGGCAAAAGGCGGGAACACGCCGGGCACGCCGGCCCCGTTCGGTCTGTGGCAATCCGAGCAGAACTGCATATAGCCCAACCCCCCCGCCGTGGTATAGGTCGTCAGCGGCACGGGCGCGCCAGTGGGCACCTCATCGGCCTGCCGCACAGCAGCGCCAGAGGGAAGGCTGTCCATATAGACGGCCATCGCTGTCAGATCGGCGTCGCTGATATGCTGGGTCGAATGCGAGATCACATCGACCATGCTGCCCGACACCGTGCCGAAACGGTTCTGCCCCGTTTTCAGTAACTCGACCATATCGGGCACGCTCCACAGGTTGCGCAGCGAGACCGCGTTCCAGTGTTCCACCTCGGCACCGGCCAGAAACCTGTCCCCCTTGGGCCCCGTGCCATCCATAGTGACTTCCTGAAAACCTATGCCACGCGGCGTGTGGCAGGCTCCGCAATGCCCCAGCCCCTGCACGAGATAGGCCCCGCGGTTCCATTGCGCACTCTGCGCCGGATCGGCGGCAAAGGGGGTCTTTTGCAGGAAAGCCGTATTCCATAACCCCAAGCCCCAGCGCTGGTTGAACGGAAAGCCGAGCGCGGTGCGCGGCGGAGTGTCCTTCACCGGTTCCAGCCCTTGCCGGAGATAGGCCCACAGCGCCCCCATATCCGCCGCGCTCATTTTCGCATAGGACGGATAAGGCATGGCCGGATAGAGATTATGCCCGTCCTTTGCCACCCCCTTGCGCATCGCACGATCGAATTCGGCAAAACTCCATGCCCCGATACCGGCCTCCGGATCGGGGGTGATATTGGTCGAATAGATCGTCCCCATCGGGCTTTCCAAGGCCAGCCCGCCCGCCATTTCGGCCCCGCCTCTGGCCGTGTGACAGGCCACACAATCGCCCAACTCGGCAATGTAGCGCCCCTGCGCGACCAGCGCCGTAGGCGCCTCGCCCGCAAAGCCCGGCGAAAGTTCCGGATCCAGCGCGGGGGGCTGGAGCGCCCAAAGCACCCCTCCCCCGATCACAAGCGCCACTGCACCGGCCCCATATGCGAGCCGTTTCCTGACTGATACCGCTGCCTGCCGTGCCATATGTGTGTCCTCGCGGATATGCTGCTGGGTCCCCAGAGCCTACCGCCCGTCAACCGCTCCGGCAATTTGGGGGCAACCCGCAGGCGGTTAGGGTTTACCCTAAGCCGTACGGGGCCGCAGCACCCAAGCCAGAGCGCCCCGCCATTCAAGACCCCTCTTCAAGAATTGGACAGAAACACAGGTCGCGCTGGACCTTTCCAATATAGGAACCATATTGGTTCCAGTAATGGCGGCCAACCGGCACGCGCAATCACAGCACAGGTATCCTCATGGTCTTTCTTTCCAGACGGTCTTTTCTTCTTTCCGGCGTGGCAACGGGTGTTTGCATGACCAGCGGGACACCGCTTCTGGCACAGGATGCCAACGGATTTCAGGCGGCGGCTTCTGCCATGTCGCAAAACACCGCCCCGATGACCCCCGGCCTACAGGGCATCACCGCGATATGCGAGGTGACGGGGGGCGGCGAGAAAGTCTATGCCATCGCCGTCGAATATGACACCGAGATCGACCCCGAAAGCCTGTCGACCAGCAGCTATAGCGCCGCTGTGGTGCCCACAGCCGATGGCTATTACCCCGGCATGCCCGCAGGCCCCAGCAATAACGACACCGAGAAAACGCCTGTCGCCCGCGAGATTGTCGCGATCTATACCAACGACACCGCGATGCGGCGGCTGGACCAGAACTCGGTCAAGGGCCGCTATGTGATTGCCGAATTCGCCCATGCGGACGATCTCAGCCAGCCCACCACCGATAGCGAGAAGGTCCGCCTGACCCAGACGGCAGAGATCCGCACTCTCGCAGGGGCCAGCTATCCGGCGGCGGACAAACAGTGGAGCAATGTCTCCGGTCACGGAACCTCCGTGGCCATTCGTGGCGTGGATGCATGGGAGCAGAACCATTGGTGGTGGGATGACAGCCGCTCGGCGTGGCTGGAATATAGTATCTACCTGCCCAAATCCTTCCTTGCCGAGGGCGGGGAAGAAAAATCCTATCCCCTGATCCTTGCGATCACCCATTCCGGCACAAGCTATGATGGCACCTGCAAGGAGACGCTGACCGAAACCTGCATCGCCAGCATCTGGGGGATGCCGGAACAGCAGGCCAAGGAGGAATGCGTCGTCATCACCCCCCGCTACGAACGGACCACGATGAACGATTACTGGGAGCATACCGCCGATGTGGAAAACACCTATCGGCTGGTGCAGTCGCTTTTGTCCAACACCTGGAATTACGGCAATCCCAACCTGTCCGACCGGCGCGACAAGGTGCTGAAAATCGACCCCGCCCGCGTCTATTGCACGGGCTGGTCAATGGGGGCGATGACCTCGCTCTGGCTGATGGCGCACCATCCCGAAACCTTCGCGGCGGGTCTGATCATTGCCGGTCAACAACGCCCGCAGGATGTCGTGGGGCTAGCCGATCAGAACCTGCTGATCATCACCGGCACGGAAGACCAGAAATCCACCCCCTGGACCGAAGCCTGCCTGCCGGTCTGGCGTGATGCGGGGGCCAAGATCACCCGCCCCGATACCACGCTCGATCCCGATCTGATCTTCCCTGTCACCGATCAGAAGGCGCTGGACGATCAGGTGAACGGCTATCTGGATGAGGGCGGCAATATCACCTTCCTGACCTTCGAGGGTGTCGATCACATGGCCTCGGCCCGCAAGTTCTTCTATATCTCCGCCGCGCGGGACTGGCTGCTGTCGAAGACCAAAGCCTGAAGAAGACCAAAGCCTGAGCGGGCCAAGGCACGGCCCGAGGCGGCATCATTGCCCGGGCCAGACCCTGCAACCCTTCTGGCGGGAGCGCGGCGCCTCTGGTTGCCCGCCCTGCCAAGTCCTATGGAGCCAGACCTATAGGGCCAGACGGAGGCCGGTCGGGCGCGTCTTCTGCACATGCCAGAAAATGCCGGACCACGAAAAAACCGGAGCGTCAGGGACGCTCCGGTTTTCGTGCTTTGCCGGTTTATGGGAGGACCGGACTTGGGGAAAGGCTCAGGGGGAAAGGCTCAGGCCTGACTGGGCTCGGCGGCCTCGCTGGAATGGATCGTGCTTTGCGGCAACGGCGGCAACTCTCCATTAAGCGCGCGGTGTAGCTGCTCTTTATCCAGTTTGCCTTCCCAGCGGCTGACCACGATGGTTGCCACGGCATTGCCGATAAAGTTGGTCAGCGAACGGCATTCGGACATGAAACGGTCGACCCCCAGAATCAGCGCCATCCCTGCCACAGGCACAGTCGGCACCACCGAAAGCGTTGCCGCCAGTGTGATGAAGCCCGCCCCCGTCACACCTGCCGCACCTTTCGAGGACAGCATCGCCACGAGCAAGAGCAGGATCTGGTCGCCCAAGGAAATATCGATATTCATCGACTGGGCAATGAACAGCGCGGCCAAGGTCATGTAGATATTGGTGCCATCCAGATTGAAGGAATAGCCGGTCGGGATCACCAGACCCACAACAGGACGGGCACAGCCTGCGCGCTCCATCTTTTCCATCAGGGCCGGCAGGGCCGATTCCGATGAGGACGTGCCCAGCACCAGCAGCAGCTCGGCCTTGAGATAGGCGACCAGCTTGAAGATCGAGAAACCGCAGAGCCAGCCCACCACTCCCAGCACGCCGAAGATGAAGATCGCGGCGGTCAGGTAGAACGTGCCGACCAGCATCGCGAGATTGGCGATGGAGCCGATGCCATATTTGCCGATGGTAAAGGCGAAGGCCCCGAACGCGCCCAAGGGGGCCGCTTTCATCAGGATTGCTACCAGACGGAACACGACAAGCGACAGTTTCTCGCAGAATTTCACAACCGGCTGGGCGGGTTCGCCGACCAGAATGCAGCTTACCCCGAACAGGATCGCAACCAGAAGAACCTGCAGGATATTGCCATCCACAAAGGCCGAAACCAGCGTTGTGGGGATAATGCCCATAAGGAAGCCCTGCAGCGAGGTCTCATGTGCCTTTTCGGCATAGCTGCTGACCTTGCTGGTATCGAGGGTGGCAGGGTCGATATTCATCCCCGCCCCCGGATGCACCACATTGGCCACGATCAGGCCAACGATCAGCGCCAGCGTCGAGAAGAACAGGAAATAGCCAAGCGCCTTGGCGGCAACCGACCCCACATGCTTGAGCGACCCCATGCCGGAGAGACCGGTCACGATGGTCAGGAAGATCACCGGAGCGATGATCATTTTCACCAGTTTGATAAAGGCGTCCCCGATCGGCTTCATCGCCTCGCCGACGCTGGGATAGAAATGGCCAAGAACGGCACCACACGCGATGGCGACCAGAACCTGGAAATAGAGATGACGATAGAACGGAATATGCCGATGGGCGGTCGTGCCGCTGCTCTCGAACTGCATCTGCTCCTCCACATGCTTTGAGATTGCAGCGAGCATATGAAAACCCATCGGGGAGTCCCATTTTCACGGAAATTTTGTTAACTCTTTATAAATCATGAAAATTCACATTTTTTGGCGCGCAAAACTGTTTCGCTTTCCACACAGTTGAAAATCACATAATGTGGAAAGTGAAACATTCATGACGGATATACGCGCCACATGACACAGACAGACTCGGCTTCATGGTGGCGCTGGGGGCCTGCCCTGCTTGGGGCGGGCTGCACGCTCTGTCTGCTGGCCCTATATCTGGTGGCCGACCACCAGCTTTCCAAGAGGCTTGCCGCAGACGCCGCCACAGATGCCCATATGCGGGTTCTGGCGATTGCCTCGGAACTGGCACGCCAAAAATCTGTCGGCGCGGTGCTGGCAACCGATCAGGGCATTATCGGCACACAGCAGGATGCCACCCCCGCGCAATGGCAACGCCTTTCGGAACGTCTCGAGGAGCTGAATGCCGATATCAACGCCTCCGTCATCTATGTCACCAATGTCCAAGGGGTGGCGGTGGCGGCCTCGAACTGGCGCGACGAGGCGTCTTTTGTGGGCACCTCCTACGGGTATCGCAGCTATATCCGCGACGCCTTGCAGACCGGAGAGGGCCGCGAATATGCGCTTGGCTCGGTCAGTCACCAGCCGGGTCTGTATCTGTCGCGCCGGATCGGCGGGGCACAGGCCCCTTTGGGCGTGGTGGTGGTCAAGCTGACCTTCGATGTGCTCGAAAATGGCTGGCGCGGGTCCGATCATCTGGCGTGGATCACGGACCGCGACGGGCGGGTGACGCTGACCTCCGACCCTGCCCTGCGCTTCGGCCCCTCGCCCGTAAGGGGGCCGGTCACTGTCTCCGAGGCAGTGCCCGGCTCGGGGTGGCAGCTGCATCTGCATGTCGCGCCTTGGCCCGCGCATCTGCTGGCAGGCGCGATCACCGCGGGGGGCGCCCTTGTGATGGCCGCGCTGTGGCTTGCACACCGGACGTTCCGCCGCAGGCAACGGATCGCCGCGCAATATCGCGACCGGCTCGAACGCGATGTCGAGACCCGCACGCTGGCGCTGACCCGCCAGATCCGCGAGCGCGAAGAGGCCGAAGCGCAGCTGGCGGGCATGCAGGCGGCGCTGGTACAGGCCAACAAGCTGGCCTCGCTGGGGCAGATCTCGGCCGGGGTGGCACATGAGATCAACCAGCCGCTTTCGACAATCCGGCTGCTGGCGGAATACGGGCAGGATGCGGTTCCCGCAGGCCAGCAGCATGACCCGCTGCGCGACAATCTGCGCCAGATCGTGGAGATGTCGCACCGGATCGGCACCATCACTTCCGACCTGCGGGGCTTTGCGCGCAAATCGCGCGGCAATCGCGAGCCGGTTTCGCTGCGCGCGGCATGGCAGGCCTCGCTCAGGCTGGCGGCCAGCCGCCGCGCCACCGAAGCCGTCGGGATCAGCGCGCCCGAAATCCCGGAAGACCTGCTTATCGATGCGGAATCCGTGCGTCTGGAACAGGTTCTGGTCAACCTTATCCAAAATGCCCAAGAGGCACTTTCGGGGCGGTCGGATGGGCGGATCTGGCTGGAGATCGTCCGCCACGAGACACAGATCTCGCTCTATATCTGCGATAACGGGCCGGGGTTGGCACCTATGGTGGCACGCGCGCCCTTCACGCCGTTCCAGACCACCAAGGCCACAGGACTGGGGCTGGGTCTGGTCATCTGTCAATCCATCCTGCGCGATTTCGGTGGCGATCTCAGCTATGATCCGGTAGCAGACCGGACGGGGGCGCGCTGGCGCATGGATCTTACCCTCTGGGAGGCCCGATGACCCACGGCCTGATACGCCTGATCGAGGATGACGCCCCCCTGCTGGCCGCCCAGCGGCAAGGGCTGCAAATGGCGGGGTTCGAGGTCGAGGGGTTTGCCGACCCCTTCGAGGGGCTGGAGGGCCTGACCGAGGACTGGCCCGGTGTCATCCTGTCAGATGTGCGCATGCCCGGCATGGACGGGATCACACTGGCTCGCAGGCTGCGCGAGATCGACCCCGATCTGCCCGTCATCCTGATCACCGGACATGGCGATGTGGAAATGGCGGTCGGGGCCTTGCGCGACGGGGTCTATGACTTCCTGACCAAGCCGGTCAGCCGCGCGACACTGGAAGCGACGCTGCATCGTGCGCTTGCCGCAAGACGGCTGGTACTGGAAAACCGCGAATTACGCGCCGCCCGCGATGAAAGCGGCCAAGCCCCCGATCTGATTGGCGAAAGTGCCGCCATGCGGCATCTGCGCGATGCCGCCCGACATGTGGCGGCCTCCGGCGTCAACGCCCTGTTTCTGGGGGAGGCCGGTGTGGGCAAAGAGCGACTTGCCCGCCATATCCATGCCCTCAGCACAAGACGGACCCGCCCCTTCGTCTCGGTCAATTGCGCCGCGATCTCGCCCGAACGTTTCGATGCCGAATTTCTGGGGCGCGTGGGTGGCTCCGGCCCCCATATGCGCAGCTTCGGGCGGATCGAAAGCGCCTCGCGCGGGTTGCTCTATCTCAACGGGATCGAGGCGCTCGGCCCCGAGATGCAGGCCCGCATTCTGGAGGTCATCGAAACCGGCCAGCTCTGGCCGGTCGGTGCCACCTCGGCGCGTGCGGTCGATCTTTGGGTCATCGCGGGCACCCGTATCGATCTTGGAGCCGAGGTTGCGGCAGGCCGGTTCCGCGACGACCTCTATTACCGGCTGAGTGGCCTCAGCCTGACGCTCCCTCCTTTGCGGGCGCGCCGCGAGGATATCGGGCCGCTGTTTCGCCATTTCGCCACCAGTGCCGCGGCACGTCGCGGGAAAACGGTGCCCCCCCTGACCGAAGTCGATCAGGCGCATCTGGACGTGCATGACTGGCCCGGCAACCTGCGCGAACTGGAACAGTTTGCCGAAACCTTTTGCCTCGGGCTGGAAAATGGCCCCGCCCCCGAAACCGGCGGCGACATGTCCCTTTCCGAGATGGTCACGCGATACGAGGCCGCTCTTTTGCGCAATGCGCTGCGCGCCGAACGCGGAAATGCCACCGCCGCGATGGCCCGTTTGCAACTTCCCCGTAAGACTTTTTACGATAAACTGGCCAAACACGGCATCCGTAGCAGCGATTTCCGATAGCCCCCGCCCGCCTTTGCGCAAGGCCCCGAAGAACCGGCCTATAGAAATCCTGTGACGGAATGTCGCGATTTATGGCCGGAATCTCTTGCGATTTCGCTGTGATGGGCTAAGACAGGGCAGAGTATTTCGGAGGACGTTCATGCGCGCACGTATCTACCAACCCGCGAAAACCGCGATGCAATCCGGCGTAGCGAAAACCAAGCAATGGGTTTTGGACTTCACGCATGAAGGCGCGCGCGACCTCGATCCGCTGATGGGCTGGACCAGCTCCTCGGACACCCAGTCGCAGGTGCGCCTGCGCTTCGAGACCCGTGCCGAAGCCGAAGCCTATGCCAAGGACAAAGGTCTGGAATACACCGTCATCGAGCCCCACAAACGCGCCGCCAACATCCGCAATCGCGGCTATGGCGAAAACTTCTCTTCCGACCGCCGCGGCAACTGGACACATTGAGGGTGTAAATCGGGGCAAAGTTGTCTCGAAATAGGGGCAAGGATCCCGCGAAGCCAAGCTCCGATCAAGATATAGGGCGCCCATTGGGCGCCTTTTCTATATCTTGGTTCTGAAGATCCTCGTCGACGAAGAGCTTCAGAACTTGCCGACAATGTCGCTATTTGCTCCTGAAGCGGGCCATACCGGGAAGTGAACAGAACATGAGCTCTGCATCCTCGACACGCCCCCAGAAGAATTCCCCTCCCAAGCTCTCCAGCTTTCCACTGGACTTGTTCTTGAACTGCTGCTCGACTTCTTCGGCGCTTTTGATGTCGGGGAATGCTTGCGAGGTCATCTGAATTTCCCACTTCCCCGGAGAAGCCGGAGGAATGCCAGCATTCAACTCTCCGCAACGACGACTGGGAGCATTGGAAATTCCGATTTTGAGAACCCCAGACTTATCCCCTATCGCCTTTTTCCTGCCGATAAATGCGTGTCCGTCTCCTTTGTAAACAGCGAGATAAAGGAAGGTCTCACCGTCTTCATAGACTGAGGTCCGCGTTCCGGCGCTACCAGGAAAAGCTCGCGACGGCTGAAAAACTTCAGCAAACGGCAAAATCTGCGCATCAGATTCTGCAAGTGGTTCCTCACCGAATACGTTGACTTCGCGGACCTTGATCTTCAACGCTTCGGAAATTTCATCGTCATCAAGCTCAGCACCATGCACGGCCAGTGCCTGGCCTGCCTTCGGATCGTATGACTTGAAAGCAATTCGTCCGATCATCATTTTTTCTTCGGCCCGCCATGCGCGACGAATGGGAATGCCATAGCTCCATCGATCAGCCCAACCATTATCTCGTTTGCGCTGCATACCCACTTCTGATGACTTATCGCTGTCACGGATTGGCGTCTTTTCAATTTCGACAAACCCCAAAACGTATGAGCGCAACGCCTTTTCCGTTTCGGCCGTGCTCGCACCATATATCATAAGCAAATCGCCATCGTTCAACTTGCGTAGATAAGCATCTCTGGCTTGTTCTTGAGACCAGCCGACATAGCCATCATCTTCCGGTGAGAAGCCATAAAAGGAGCGAATCCGGATGCGCTTTCCCGCCGGCAATTCATTAGTCATTCAACGGTTCCTCAAATGAAATCGAACTTGGCGATTCCAACGTTAAAAGTCGGGCAACTCTTACAACCCTTCAACTTGAATGCCGTTTTCTGCCAACCAAGTCTTCCGCCAGCGCCAATCCGGCAAATGTTGCTCTACCTTGATCCAGAAGTTGGCTGAATGGTCCGGGTAATGCGCATGTGCCAGTTCATGCACCACTACGTACTGAGCGATACGAGGCGGCAAGAGAATAGCTTTCCAATGGAATGAAACACGGCCATCTGAGCCGAACGACCCCCACCTGAAGCCCAAGTCTTGAACTTTGACCTCTTGCACGGAGACCCCCATACGATTGGACAGTTCAGCGACCTGCTTTTCGAACCATTGCTGGGCGCGTCTGGAATACCATGCGACGAAGATATCCCGCCCACGATGCATCGAGCTACGCCGCAAGCAGAAACGACCGTTCTTCAGGCTCAGATCGACAAGTTGGTTGTCGACAAGCCGCAGGCGATGGCTCCGTCCAAGATACAAGAAGCCTTCGCCCTCAACGAATTCCTTTTTCGGCGCGCGCTGTTGCAGCCTGGCTTTCTCTTCCACCTTGGTATGGACCCAGAGCAGCTTCTCTTCCAGCCTCGCCTTCCTCCAAGCGATAGCTGTGCCTCTCGTTGCTGGGATCGCTTGGGGTGCGAGGCAAGTGGTTGGGGAGCGGGGGCGCGCTTTCGACAAATCTCCTCACCCGTTCCGGATTCGGTTCAGCCGATCTCGTTGTCCCCTGACAGGTGATGATCACATGGACAAGACCGATCAGGCAGATCAGTATTCCCGAGATCGGGAAGAACGCCTCAACCGGCATCATCGTGATCCTGCCAGTCTTCGACCGAGCGCGAGGATGACATCGACTGCATAAAACGCGTCACCCTCCGGCACGATAGGACTGGCGCGTCCCATCAAATCATGGCGCAGGATGGCACATATTTCGGGTGACAGCTTATCCAGCAGAACGGGCATGCCGGTTTCGTAGCACCGCAGCGCGTATGCGTAATCCCCTTCAAGCGTCGGGCGGATGTCGTGCTGCTTCCACGGCTCATTTAGGCGCTGCAAGGCCGGTGCTTCGCTGACGATGCAAACCGCCGCCAGATCATCTTCGTTCTGGCCATGATCCTCGTCGGGGTATCCGATCGAAACATTCTGAATGCGTGTACCCGCAACCGTTGAGGACAGCCGTCGATGCGAATGTCCGAAGAACCAAGTGTCGATATCGGCCTGTGATATAACATCGGTCAGGTCCGAACAGAAAGCTGGCGTCAGGCGCTCCAATTGGCCTGCGGCAGACGGGTGCGGGCCGTGATGGGTGACAACGAAGGTACGGCCTTGGCCTGCAAAATGTGGGGTCGCCAAACGCTCCTCCAGCCAGGCGCGATGCTCGCCATGCAGCTTGATGGTATCCTCGGGCGTGATCGGGACAAGATGAAGCGGCTGTACCACATCTGGATCGTACTTCTCATAATCAGGGGCTTTGGTGGAAATCATATCAAAGTCGCGCATGAACCGGCGCGCGGATTGCATGGCTGCTTTTCTGACGCCCATGAGGTCGAAGTCGGTCCAGAGAGTGGCACAGAAGTAGCGGTCGCGGCGATGGCGGAGTTCGGTCTTCTGAGCAAACCAGCTCCCGCTGTCGCGGACCATGTCGCGCAGCCGTCCATCATCGTCGAGCCTGCCCCGGTAATAGTCGTGGTTCCCCGGGACGATATAGATGCGATCCGCGGGTACGTATCGGGCCAAATAGGCAAGCGCGTCCTGCAGGGGCGGACCGAGAGTATCTGACAGATCTCCGGCAATGATCAGGGCATCGAGGTCATGTTGGAATAGGCGATCCTCCAGCCCGTGGAATTTGAGAGGATTGCCTCCAAGCCAAAAGTAGGACTTGAGATGAAGGTCGGCCAGTACCGCAACGGGCCCGCCGTTATCCGGGATTTCAAGGACAGAGGGGCCTGGCAACTTCGCCTCCTTGACGACCTACGCGCGGGCAGCGAAAGTGCTGGCGCGGTTATGTCCGACGGGTCAATTAAGCGATTGATCCACGCGGAATTTCTATAGGTCTGTGCCAGTCTTTTCGGCGGTGCAACCCCCTCGCGAAGCGCCCCATTTTTTCGCAAAGACCGCAGTGCGGCCGATCTCCAGAACCCGCTGGCGGCAACCGGCTTGAAAAAATATTTTTCGCAAACTCTCCTGAGGTGGCTTCTCGAAGTTTTTCGCAAATTTTTGGCCGGCAGAACTACGGATCGGCACATTTCAGCGCTTTTGGACGGGAGCACGGGGGCCATTCTTCGAATCAATCGAAGTGGTAGCAGCCTTGACTAGAGCCGCTGTGCCCCTCCCTAACGACGAGGCGTGAGCGAGGTCGCGTTCGGAGGACCGCATCACGCGCCGCTGAAGTGGCTTTGCGCATGATGACAAGGGTTAGCATGCGGCTGCCCGAGGCAGCGATGTGCCCCAGGCTCGTGACGAAATAGGCCTTTAGCCGGCTACTATGTCTCAATGCCGTTGGTTATGCCCGACGGGTCAATTAAGCGATTGATCCACGAGGAATTACTATAGGTCTGTGCCAGTCTTTTCGGCGGCGCAACCCCCTCGCGGAGCGCTCCATTTTTTCGCAAAGACCGCAGTGCAACCGATCTCCAGAACCCGCTGACTGTAACCGGCCTGAAAAGATATTTTTCGCAAACTCTCCTGAGACGATTTCGCAAATTTTTGGCCTTCAGAACTGCGGATCGGCACATTTTAGTGCCTTTCGACGGGATAAAGGGGGGCATTCTTCGAATCAATCGAAGTGGTAGGCAGCCGTATCGCGCAAGGTCATACGCATAATATCTGCACCAGCTACCACCAGGGAGTGCCCCACGCGCCGCTTAGAGACAAATATTATTTTCTGTCTATAATAATCGGTGCGTTCGACCTTGGTTCACTCTCAAGCAATGTGCTGACCTGAACGCAAGGGGAGTGACTATCGCGCTTGGCGGCTCCGCTCGAACGCCAACATCGCCACTTTCCTCTTGGCCGCGATATCGCGAACGGTCGCGGCAACCACTGGCTCGCCGAAATCGATCGGATTGAAGGGTCCCCCGTACCAACGGCTCATGTCTTTATGCGCTGGATGACGTTTATCAGCCATGGCTTTCACGAACCCCAGGAAACCGGGTGGGCCACCGACGTCTTCTGGGGGCGCAGTGCGCTCACCACCCAAGTATAGAGGGTAATCGACGTCCGGCGCCGCGACCCCGATATGTTCGATAGAAATGCGATGCTGTCAGTTGTCACCGAAATCATAGGTGTATTCAAACTCTGTAAAACCGCGCCCGACGAGGGTTTCCAAGCGCATGCTCTTGGCCTGATAAATCTTTTGGCCTCGTGCCGCGTCCTCGGGATCGGGCTCCCCGTAGACGCGCTCTCCAATGGTGAATTGATAGAGATGATCATTTTCCCAAGGCATGATGGCTTGGATGAGTTCGTGGAGGGCGCGTAAGTTTGTGGTCAGGTTGACTTCCACCTGCCGCCATATTGCCTGCTCGATATGTAAAAGCTCCACGCGCAGACGAGCGATTTGGTGTTTTCTCTGAACTCCTTGCGGCGGGAAGGACGGTCGACCGGCTATCAACTGGGCGATATGATATCTTCGCCCCTATCCACATCATCGCGCAAGGTGCCTTTTGAAGATGAAGTTTTGAAACCTTTGAAATTTGTGCCTCTGCGAGATACAAAAAAGCCGAAAGTCAAACAGCTGACATGCCCGGCTTGACTATCTTGCTCGCGATACGGCCGGGGCGCGTAACCCCATCTTCGTCATAGCCGGCGGCTCCAAGACCCTGAGCAACAAATCTTTCGGGGCAAACAGGAATTTCCAATAGTAAATGTGGCATGTCCTCGGTCCTTACTCCACAAGAAGCCCGCCGGTTGCATATGACGAAGCTTCTTGTGTGCTTGCCGGCAGGGGGGCTCTACGGCATGGTCGACCAGGCATTAGGCATGAAACAGCTGTACAAGCGCCGCAGTGTGCCCCGCCAGACCATTACAGCGGGCCACATAACGCAACCGGCCCGTTGCGGCCGTTCCTACAAGGCCCCACGAGTGTCCGCTTTAGGCGCGGCAAGAATTCGCCGAATGTCTACATAACCAACCGCTAAATCAACGTCATGTGTCTTGCGGTAGTCATGGTTGTGCGTAATTTATTGTGCATCCATTTCATCACTGGCTCTTATTATGTCCCTCTTTTTCTCGCAGGATGCCCGTATGGGGCGGCTCACCACGGTTCTCGGCACGGATGAACTGGTGCTGCAGCGGTTCGATGGGACCGACCATATCAACGCGCTCTATGACTATCAGGTGGACTGTCTGGCCTCTTCGGCGGATGTCGATTTTGACGCGCTGATCGGGACGCATGCAAGCGTTGCGCTTGTCACCCGCGAGGGGAGTGACCAGTATTTCGACGGGATCGTGACCGAGGCCCGCTGGCTGGGCACGGGCGACAACGGGCACAAGTACCGCCTACGCCTTCAGCCGTGGTTCTTCCTGGCCAGCCTTCGCCGCAACCAGCGGATCTTCCATAATAAAACCGTAGTCGAGATCCTGACCGAGCTTTTGGGAAGCTACTCGGATGCGGGCAAGCTGACGGTCAATCTGGCGAACGACTATCCCGAGCTGGAATATACCGTGCAATACCGCGAATCCGATATGGCTTTTGCCACGCGGATGATGGAGCGCCACGGTATCAGCTATCACTTCACCCATTCCGAAGGCGCGCATGAGATGGTGCTCAGCGATGCCGTCGAGGCCCATGCGACCATAGGCGCCGTGCCCTTCAAGCCCGATGATGGCCACCATCAGGCTGATTTCGCGCATTTCTGGGACTGGCATCCGGCGCGGAGGATCACCACCGGCGCGATCCGCCTGACGGATTACAACTTCAAGACCCCCAATGCCGCGATGGAGACCGATCAGATCGGCGATGCCGAGTATGCTCAGGGGCAGATCGAGAGCTTCGACTGGCCCGGCGATTATCTGGCGCAATCGCGTGGGCGCGTTGTGGCGCAGCTGCGCACGCAGGGCGAGCGCGGTCAGGACCGCCGCTATGAAGCGGTGGGCGACATCATCACCCTGCGCGGTGGCACGCGGGTCGATCTGGCGGGCGACACCGTTCCGGGGACTGGTGAGGAATATATCTGCCTTTCCGCAAGCCATTCTTATACCTCGGATAATTACGGCTCGGGCGGGACCGAGGGCGATGGCTATGCCTATTCGGGGCGCTATATCCTGATGCCGTCTTCGGCGCCTCTGGTGCCCGAATTGAAGACCCCGCGCGCCGATGTGAAGGGCCCGCAGACGGCGGTCGTTGTCGGCGATGGCGAGATCGATTGCGACGAATATGGCCGCATTCTGGTACAATTCCACTGGGATCTGGACGCCGATTATTCGATGCGCTGCCGTGTCTCGCAAAGCTGGGCCGGCAACGGCTGGGGCGGCATGGTCATCCCGCGGATCGGGATGGAGGTCGTGGTCGAATTCCTCGACGGCGACCCCGACAAGCCGCTGGTCACGGGTTGTGTCTATAACGGCAAAAACGCCGTGCCCTATGATCTGCCCGCCAATAAGACCAAATCGGTTTTCCGCTCGGATAGTCACCAATCGACCGGCTTCAACGAGCTGACTTTTGAAGACGCTAAAGGCAATGAGAAGATCTATCTTCATGCCGAGAAAGACCACGAGATCCATGTCGAGAATAACCGCGCCAAGCGGGTCGACCGGAACCAGTCGGAATCTGTCGGCAACAACAAATCGATCGAGGTCGGTAATAACCATCATGAGGTCATCGGTGGCAATATGACCCTGATGGTCGGGCCCAATAAACTGCAGTCCGCCGTGACTTCGGCCTTCACCAAATTCACCGGCGCGATCGGAGATCTGGCCAACAAACTCGGCTTGCCTGACATGCTGAATATGGGCGAAGGCAATCTGATTGTGGCCGTGGCGAAGAACAAGGCCGAGACTGTGATGGTGAGCTCCAACGAGATCGTGGGCGGAGCCAAGACGGTCACAGTCGGCGGTGGCTATCAGATGAGCGTTCAGGGCATCCGGAACGAGTCGGTGCTGCTTGGGGCCTATGAGGAGGTCGGGCAGAATAAGGTTGTAGTGGTTGGCAAACGGTTTGAACTCGTCTGTGGTAAGTCGAAGCTGCAGATGAATGAAGATGGCAGCATTCGCTTGGAAGGAACGGACGTCTCGGTTGATGGGTCGTCCTCGGTCACGGTCAAGGGTGGCCGTATCGATCTGAACTGAGGCAGGCCATGAGCTATTCCAAAGGCCTGTTTGTCCAAAAAGAAGCCGAACGTCGCGCGCTACGCGATCAAATGCGGGATGCATTCTTCGCGGAAATCGGCCTTCCGAGATTAAAGGATACAACGAAGCTCGTCAGCGATCCTGCGACGCAACAGGCGAAAGTTCTTGAACTCTGTGCGTTAGCCCAAACCACCCACAAGGGAGACATGTCGGGGCTGGGCATGCTGACTACAGCATTGAACCAATTTGATTTCTCAGTGCCACTTTCAGTGCTGAAATGCGGCATGGGCACCTCACCAATATCGATGGCAGAGATGTTGCCCGAGGCGCTTAAAGCGCGCCATTTCGACACGAGTTGGTCGGAGTGGTTCGACGATGAGTGAAGAGGTGGCGGGGCAAGACGCCCTTGCAAACATAGAATCAGCCGCGGTTCCGGACGTAACCGACACCAGCTATCAAGCGCAGATCGCAGGTATCGGTGAACATGCGCAATCGGCGTTCAACCAGATGCTGGCGCAGTATCGGTTTCTCGGTCTGCTCGCTGGCATCACCGGTCCGAGTGATACGGACGAGGATGTCAACGCCGCGCGAAATGCCGTGATGGAGGCACTGGCGGAGATTATTGCCGCAGGCCCACTGGCGCAGCGCACTGAGGAAAGCTGGCAGGCGCTGCAAGCTGCGCGCGATGCGATCCGTGAGAAGATCTTTGCCAGCTATAGAAGCGGCGCACGCAATTATGACGAGCTGTCGCAAGCCGAGCAGCTTTTGCACACTATCGTGCCAGGAAATCTAGCCAATGAAAGCGAAACTTGGCTGGAGCAGGTCGGCAGAGGAGCCCTGCGGCAGCGTTACCTCGACCGTCTGACTTCGGTGCCTTCTGCCCTGCGTAGCGATTTCGAAAATCTTCTGGCACAACAGGAACTTGCTGCAGCGCTGGAAGACGCGAGGCGCGCACAGCGCAGGCAGCAGGTCGTCGATTGGTTCGAAGGGCTTTGGCACGAGATCAAAGCCTACTACGACGAGAATATGGCGCTGATCCGCAATGGCCAATGGTTGCTTGCGGTGGGTCGAATATCAGTCGATATCGCACTGGCTGCAGCCGAAGAGGCGCTCGTGGCTGGCATCGTCTCAGCTGTTATCGCACTTACGGCTGGTGCTGCAGCGGGCATGGCATTGATGTTGCGCAGCGCGGTACGGGCGATGTTGACGGTCGTCGCCAAGGGCGCACGCATGGTGCGGAACGTCAAAGCGAATTACGTATTCCGCGTCGAGCTTCGTAAAGTTCAGCCTGGCGTGCTGTATTCGAACCCGATCCGCGAACTGATCCCGTTCGACGTTACCGTAGAGCGCAAAATTTATCAGCGCGATATCGATGTCGAGAAGGATCTGACAGACGACGAACGCCGAGCATTCGGGGAAGGCGGGCAAGGTTCGACAGAACCGGACGCGGATGCGCCGGAACAGGGGCCGAAGGAGGAGGCTGACGCCAAAGCACGGCGCGAAGATGAGCGTCCTGATGGCAGCTACCGTGACCCGAACGATCCGGAGGGCGTGCGACGTACTGCGGATGGAGAGGCGATGATCCAAAACAAGGACGAACAATGGCGCCCCGTGTCTTCCATGGCCGATCCCGCCCGCGAGGGCGACTCCGGTAGGCGTCATAACCCTCAGGTTGGTCGTTGGGGCGAGGTTGAGGCTGACAGATATGCAAGCACTCAGGGATGGGGCAAGATCAATGGTGACGCCACAACCATGGAAAGCCCGTTCACGGGTCCCAACCGGATTGACGCTATCTATCTCGACCCGGGGCCACCTCCCCGCTATATCGTCTCGGACGCCAAGGCGCTAGGATCGACGCAGAGCACTACATCGAAGGGTGTGCTGCAGATGTCTGGAAAGTGGATTCAAGAGCGACTGGCCAAAGCGGGATTGAGTCAAGACCAGCTTGACGACCTTGCAATGGGTTACGACTCTGTGCTCTTGAAGGTCGACAAATACGGAGATGTCTCTGATGTTTGGCTGGATAAAGATGGGATGCCAATCACCGCACCGACGTGGAGAACAGAATGAGAGATAAACTGGCACCGCCGCAATTTTGGTTGGAGAGAGAAGCGTGGCAACAGCGTCGCCTCTCTCGTTTCACCGCTATTTATGAAGACCAACAAGAGACGAAGGCACGCCGTTGTAATGTGGGCACTGCGCTATTAAATTTTTTGTTCGAACAAAGCCTTATCAGTTTCTCTGTTGGCGCCCCGATGCCCGAGGTCGTAGTCTCGGGGCTTCGGGCGGTCGGGCACCATTTCCCCGAAATGGTTTCGCGCTTCGGAACCAAGATGCCGGATGGCATTGCGCGCGAAGGTTATGATGACTATCTGCGCTACATATCGATGTTGGTATTGTGCTGCGCTAACCAAGATGAATTTAAAGCGTTCTTCGATGCTCTTGACCAGTTTGACCTGACTAAGCGTGATTACGGTGGCTACGACCAAATCTGGTCAGCCTTCCGGCGTCAGCTTGGCCTCGGGGATGTGGCGCCCCAAAGCTCCGTGCATTGGCCGAAGGCCTATCACAACCTCTGGCTCGCCATCGATCCCGAAGAGCCTGATTTTGCGCGCCCACATCACTTGAAAAAATTCTTGAATGGTTGGTATGATGAGATGGCGACCGAACTCGCGGCCCAGACCACGCGGGCGGAAGATCTTGGTGAGAACAGCACTTATGTCGGCTACTGGTGCTTGGAAGCGGCCGCCGCCTCGGTTGCCTTCGGGATCGATGACACGCAGTTGCGAGACCACCCTCATTACCCGGCCGAATGGGCAGACTGGGCCCGCAATTGCCACCCCTTGGCATGAAAGTGGGGGAGGCAGAGAGTGTGCCCTGTGCTCGTTAAGGTCGTTCAACCAAGCTACCGCGCCAAAGCTTTAACGACACTTTCTAGACGATGTATCCAACTTAACATATTGAAATAGCGCCGTCTCACGGCCGAAATTTCTTCGTCAATATTGGAGGCAATATGCCCGCAGCGACCCGCCTTGGAGATACCGGTTCCGGCCATGATGGTTTTCCGCCGACGCCCGCCACATCCGCCAGTGGCAATGTTTTTGTGAATGGCCAAGGTACGGTGCGGCAGGGTGACAGCTATGCCGCACATAGCAAACCCAAACACCCGCCCCACGGCCGAAGTCTTGCCCGCGGCTCTGGAACGGTTTTTATCAATGGCAAACCCGCAGGGCGCGTCGGCGACGCTATCTCTTGCGGAGGATCAGCTGCAAGCGGGTCCAGCAATGTTTTCATTGGTGATTGAATAAAGCAGACATTTGTCACCGGCGCAGAGAATGACCGGTTTCCGCCGATGGTGTTGAAAACTCCCTCACCGAGCAATCACAGATCTTCGACGAGAATTTCGTTTTGGCAAAGGTCATATCTTCCTCCCTTGCGCGGGATCTTAGCCCCAAATTAGAACAAACGTTCTGGAGTTCCGTGCCATGTTGAAGCCGCCCGAGTTTTTCAACTCAATCCGCCCTTAGCGTCCTTCAGCGGCGGGCGTGAGCAATGACTATACCCCTTGAAGCAAACCATTCTCTCCCGAGAGCGATGACGCTTCTTGTGTAGTCGTATCTGGTGTTGATTCCACTAGCCCAAGAATCCCCTCGGGAGGCGTCACTCAGGTCTGATCTCGCGCTGATGGCGAGCAAGAAGCGTGACCAGTCTTCTGCCGGAAATCACCTTCTGGCGCTTGAGGTGGATGAGATGCGCGAGGCCTTTGGGGTCCGTGCGCGCCGCAAGCTTACACGCAAAGGCGTACGGGTCTGTAGGCTCGGATGCTGTGGTGGAGGCGCTGGACACCATCCGTCAAGCCTCGCCCGCTAGCGCCGTCCAGGCGGGCCCACTGGCGCATTACGGTGCTCTTTTCGACTGGCTGGATCGCCGCAGCAACGCGTGAAGGCACGGCAAGACACCATCCGGGAAGAGATGAACCATACCGCGCAGGATGACACACCGCTGCGCCGCGATTTCGCGCGCCAACCGAAGTTCCTTCTCTCCGGCCTGATCAAATGCGGCTGTTGCGGTGGCAACTACATCCTGATCAACCGCACCCGCTACGGGTGCTCCGTCTCCCGGAACAAGGGACTGGCAGTCTGCGACAACCGCGCGACCATCGGGCGAGAGGACCTCGAAGCCCGCGTGCTCGGCGGGCTGAAGGATCGCCTGATGCACCCGGAGCTGATTGCTCTGTTCGTCGAAGAATACCGCCGCGCCTGGAACGACGCGCTGGCTGGGCAGGTCGTGCAACGCGCCAAGGCCGAGCGTGAGCTTGCCCAGCTGGAGCGGAAGATTTCAGGTATATTGGCGGCGGTCGAAGACGGGATGTATGATCCATCGATGAAGGCACGAATAGAGACGCTGAAGGCCGAGAAGACACGGTTGACACTTGCCGCGGCGCCCGAGCCCCCTGCCCTGCGCCTGCATCCGGGACTCGCTGAGACCTATCGGGCGAAAGTGGCGGATCTGGCATCGTCGCTGTCAGACCCGGCGCTCCAGCTTCAGGCGAGCGAGGCGCTTCGCGGGTTGATTTCGCAGGTACGGCTGATGCCGGATGCCGCTGCCATGGACGGGCACGCGATCGCGCTTGTGGGGGATCTGGCTTCAAATCTTACGTTGCAGGAGGCGGAAACGGCGCAAACCCCGCGGAATACGAGGCGGTGTGTTGGCGGTGATGTTGGTATGCAAGTAACATTGGTTGCGGGAGTAGGATTTGAACCTACGACCTTCAGGTTATGAGCCTGACGAGCTACCGGGCTGCTCCATCCCGCGTTATTGTTTGTCTCGTTTGGGGGGTGTTATCGTTATATAGAGATGATTGACGCTCTTTGCTAGGTTTGGCGGTGACCTACTCTCCCACGTCTTAAGACGCAGTACCATTGGCGTGTTGGCCCTTAACGGCCGGGTTCGGAATGGGACCGGGTGTATAGCCAGCGCTATGACCACCAAACCGAGTAAAGAGCGTGCAAGTCAAGTTGTATGCATGATTTTGATCTGTAGGAGTGTCTGTCTACTACTGGATCAAATCAAGCCAATCGGGCAATTAGTACTGGTCAACTGAATGCATTGCTGCACTTACATCTCCAGCCTATCGACGTGGTGGTCTTCCACGGCCCTCAAGGGATACCTAGTTTTGAAGGGGGCTTCCCGCTTAGATGCTTTCAGCGGTTATCCTGTCCGGACATAGCTACCCAGCACTACCGTTGGCACGATAACTGGTCCACCAGTGGTCCGTTCACCCCGGTCCTCTCGTACTAGGGGCAACTCTTCTCAAGTATCCTACACCCACGGCAGATAGGGACCGAACTGTCTCACGACGTTCTAAACCCAGCTCACGTACCTCTTTAAACGGCGAACAGCCGTACCCTTGGGACCTGCTCCAGCCCCAGGATGAGATGAGCCGACATCGAGGTGCCAAACGGTGCCGTCGATATGGACTCTTGGGCACCATCAGCCTGTTATCCCCAGAGTACCTTTTATCCGTTGAGCGATGGCCCTCCCACTTGGGACCACCGGATCACTATGGCCGACTTTCGTCTCTGCTCGACTTGTCAGTCTCGCAGTCAGGCAGGCTTTTGCCATTGCACTCAACGACCGATTTCCGACCGGTCTGAGCCCACCTTCGCGCGCCTCCGTTACTCTTTGGGAGGCGACCGCCCCAGTCAAACTACCCGCCACACAGGGTCCCGGATCCGGATAACGGACCGCGGTTAGACATCAAGAGTGCGAAGGGTGGTATCTCAAGGATGCCTCCACCGGAACTGGCGTTCTGGTTTCAAAGGCTACCACCTATCCTGCACATCACAATCCTGATGCCAGTGTGAAGCTGTAGTAAAGGTTCATGGGGTCTTTCCGTCTAACCGCGGGTAGTGTGCATCTTGACACACAGTTCAATTTCGCTGAGTCCACGTTTGAGACAGCGGGGAGATCGTTACGCCATTCGTGCAGGTCGGAACTTACCCGACAAGGAATTTCGCTACCTTAGGACCGTTATAGTTACGGCCGCCGTTTACCGGGGCTTCAATTCAGAGCTTGCACCCCTCCTTTTAACCTTCCGGCACCGGGCAGGCGTCAGACTGTATACGTCGCCTTACGGCTTCGCACAGCCCTGTGTTTTAAGTAAACAGTCGCCACCCCCTAGTTTGTGCCCCCCACCACTAGTTGCCTAGCGATGGGGCCTCCTTCTCGCGAACTTACGGAGGCATTTTGCCGAGTTCCTTAAACGTGGTTCTCTCAAGCGCCTTGGTATTCTCTACCAGTCCACCTGTGTCGGTTTCGGGTACGGTCTTATAGAGAGGCTATTTCCAGGGACCTGTAGGCTGCCCACACAATCCGATAAGTGTGAACAACGGTTCAGATCCGTCACCATCTCACGGCCCAGGAATATTAACCTGGTTCCCATCGACTACGCCTTTCGGCCTCGCCTTAGGGGCCGGCTTACCCTGCTCAGATTAGCTTTAAGCAGGAACCCTTGGACTTTCGGCGACAGGGTCTCTCACCCTGTTTGTCGCTACTCATGTCAACATTCTCACTTCTGATCACTCCACCGGATGCCTTACAGCCCGGCTTCACAGTCAGAACATTGCCTCCAATGTATCCGAGGATACTAAGGAGGCAGCGTTCTATATCACAGAACGCTCCGCTACCACGCACTTCACAGTGCATCCAAAGCTTCGGCTCGTGGCTTGAGCCCCGTTACATCTTCGCCGCAGGACCTCTTGACTAGACCAGTGAGCTGTTACGCTATCTTTAAAGGATGGCTGCTTCTAAGCCAACCTCCTGGTTGTTTTGGAAGTCCCACATGCTTTCCCACTTAGCCACGAATTGGGGGCCTTAGCTGTTGGTCAGGGTTGTTTCCCTCTCCACGACGGACGTTAGCACCCGCCGTGTGTCTGCCGATCAGTTCTTCCCGGTATTCGGAGTTTGCTTAGACTCAGTAAGGCTGTGGGCCCCCATCATCCATGCAGTGCTCTACCCCCGGGAGAATACAATCGACGCGCTACCTAAATAGCTTTCGCGGAGAACCAGCTATCTCCGAGTTTGATTGGCCTTTCACCCCTAGCCACACGTCATCCGGACCCTTTTCAACGGGTGTCGGTTCGGACCTCCAGTTGGTGTTACCCAACCTTCATCCTGCACATGGCTAGATCACTCGGTTTCGGGTCTGATCCCACGAACTCGTCGCCCTTTTAAGACTCGCTTTCGCTGCGCCTACACCTATCGGCTTAAGCTTGCTCGTAAGACCAAGTCGTTGACCCATTATACAAAAGGTACGCCGTCAGAGCTCGAGGCTCCTCCGACTGCTTGTAGGCGTCCGGTTTCAGAAACTGTTTCACTCCCCTCGTCGGGGTGCTTTTCACCTTTCCCTCACGGTACTGGTTCGCTATCGGTCAGTAAGGAGTACTTAGCCTTCGAAGGTGGTCCTCCGATCTTCAGACAGGATTTCACGTGTCCCGCCCTACTTAATACGTCCTGTTGAGCTTCGTATACGGGGCTATCACCCATATTGCTGGACATTCCAGACCATTCTACTCACTCTCAAGGCTCGGCTGGTCCGCGTTCGCTCGCCACTACTAGCGGAGTATCATATTGATTTCCTTTCCTCCGGGTACTTAGATGTTTCAGTTCCCCGGGTTCGCTCTTAAAACCCTATGTATTCAGGTAATAAGTCCCTGGTTATGCCCGTTGTAAATTACCAAGGTAATTACAACAAACATTCAGGTGGGTTTCCCCATTCGGAGATCCATGGATCAAAGCTTATTCTCAGCTCCCCATGGCTTATCGCAGAGTATCACGTCCTTCATCGCCTCTTACTGCCAAGGCATCCACCA
>NZ_JBXXRY010000003.1:432500-476927 GCF_057380695.1 Thioclava sp. NS-SX20
CCCGCAACCCCTTTTTTCACAAAAACAGACCAAAAACCAAAAAAATCAACTAACCAGCTGAAATTAAAATATATATTTCGAACAGCTTTATGACGCCAATCCCCAACACACCCAAAACCACAGGAATCACCCCCCCCAACGCGAGAACAAACCCACCTCAAAGAGCGTCGTAACCAGCCAAAACAGAAACGGGCGGCCTCATCGCCGCCCGCCCTCACAAGATCAGACCCGCTCAAGCGCGATGGCAATGCCCTGCCCGACGCCAATGCACATACATGACAGCGACGCGGTCCCCGCGCTGACCCCAGCAAGACCAGCGCCAGCCCAACATCCGCCGGACACCCGCGCGCGATCTGGGCCTCGGGGGACCGCCCCGCAGACCATTGGCCCCTTGCGCCCGTCCCTCTCGATCAGCGGCCCCTGCAACCGGCGGGAACACGGTCCGCAAAGCGCGGCCGGTGCAAAGACCCAAAAGGGCTCGTGGCGCTGTCGCATGGGATATCCGTGTCCAATCGCCCTCAACGGTCAAGGCAGGACCGATTCCGATTGATCGGCGGGTGTGGAGGCGGGTGTGGAACGGATACTAAAAGACGACGGTCCCGTATCCATACGAAACCGTCGTCTTCTATTATAGCACGGCAGAGATGTCCGCCCCCCTGACCCCGCTCGACCCCGAGGCATCGGGACGTGCGGCGCTGACGGTTTTTCTACAGTAGATCTTCCATACGCTCGAAGAAATGGGCAGCGCCCTGACCACGCCGATCGCCGCCCTGACAGCCCTCCCAGTTCCGCGCATATTTCCGGCGAAGCTTCGTCACACAGCCCGAGGCGCTGAGGCTCGAAATCCTGCACCCATGCACGCCATCGCGGCGAGATCGCAGCGGAATGCGGCCTGTAGATCCTGTCCTATATGATCCACGGCCCCTTCTGGTGCCGCGTTCTCAATGGTGACGCGCTGGATAGGACGGTGACGGAGCGGCTGATCGCCACGCTGTTCTCGCTCGGCACAATCGCCGCGAAGTGAAGCCCTCACCGACAGGCGCGCTTGTTCCGTGGCGTCCTTGCCCGTAAGACATCCAAAACCACACGGGACTTGCACCATGACCTTCCGATCTCTCCCCGTTCCCTTATTGAGTGCGTGCCTGCTTTGTGCGCCGACATTGGCCTCGGCCCATATCACGGCGGCGGGGTCCGGTGGCTTCACCGCAGGCTTCGAGCACCCGCTGACAGGATATGACCACTTTCTGGCGATGTTCTCGGTCGGGCTATGGGGCGCACAGATGGGTGGCAAACGGGTCTGGACCCTGCCAGTCACCTTTCCGCTGGTCATGGTGTTGGGCGGCATCGCCGGTATTTCCGGCCTGACCATTTCCGGCATCGAAACCGGTATCGCGCTGTCGATCATCGTGCTGGGTGGGGCCATTGCGGCGGCGTGGCGCCCGTGGGAATGGGTCGCGCTGGCGGTGATTGCGGTATTTGCGCTTTGTCACGGCTATGCGCATGGGGCCGAACTGCCGCTGGCAGCCGATCCGGCAGATTATGCCATCGGTTTTGTGCTGGCCACGGGACTGATCCATGTGATCGGTGTGGGGGTCGGGCTGGTGCTCAACCCGCTCTGGAAGGGGCGGATTTCGCGTCTCCTTGGCGCGGTGATCGCGCTGGCGGGGGTCGGCTTCCTTGTCGGATAAGCCCTCCCCCGCCTTGCGAGCCCGCATCAACGCCTTTGTCCTGTGCTTCACGCTCGGGGGGGCGGCACTGCTGGCGGCGATGCAGCTTTCCGAGGCGATCTCGCTCTGGGTCAGCCAATCGGCGCTGAGCGCCCCGATGCTGCTGACGCTTGCGGCGCTGGGATTTGCCGCCGTACCGCTTGCACGCCAAGGCAAGGCCGCCTCTTTCGTTGGATGGGCGCTCGGGTTCGGGCTTGGTCTTTGGGCGCATGTCGGGCTGATGGCGCTGATCGAACCTCTGCCCGGTGCGGTCAGCCACAAATTCTACACCCTGCCCATCGGTGCGCTGGCTCTGGGGCTGGTGCTGGCGCCGGGCCAATGGCTGACACAGCGCCTGCTCCCTGTGGCAGCCCTGATCAGCGGGGGCAGCTATGCCGTGGCGCTGAAACTGTCGGACCCCAGCTCTGGCGGCGATCCGACGATCGCGCTCTCGGGTCTGGGTCTTGGAGTCTGGATCCTGCTTTGCGCCGCCTGTCTGGGCCGGATCATCCCGCCGCGCGGCACCGTGATCGGCACGCGGATCATTGGCAGCTGGCTGATTGCAATCGCGGTTCTCTATGGCAGTCTCGGCCTGATCGGCAACCGTCTGGCCTCGCCAGTGCCCGCCGACACGCGCCCCATCTGGAAGATGCCCGCCAGCCCCGCCTCCCCCGCCCAACCTCTGATCCAGCAGGCGATCCCCGAAACCCTGCTGCCCCAGCGACAGATCCCCACGGGCCAGATCCCCGCCCCCGACGCCCATAGCCGCCCCGAACTGGGGGTGCAGCCATGAGACGCGCGGCACTGATTGCGCTTGTGCTCGGGGGGCTTGGCCTGTCCCCGCCAGAGGCGTCGGCGCATCCCGAAGACGAGATCGTGGCGCAGCTTGCCCTCGTCATGAATGGCCCAAACGTCACCGAGATTGACGAGACATGGCTGTTCAGCGCGCAGACCTCGCAATGGCTCGTCCAGTCCCTGAACCAGCCGCAACAAGGCCCGTTAGGCCCCGATGCTCTGAACCAGCTGGTGGCCATCGTGCGCGAGAATACGGCCCCCTCGTTATTTTACACAAGGCTGCTGGACGGCGCGCAAGAGCCGCCGCCTCCGGCCGTCTCGGACTTTGCGGCAGAGCTGACCGCCAGCGGCAGCCTACGGTTTTCCTTCGTGCTCAGGCCGGTGCAACCGCTCGACGCCCGCACCCTGCGCCTTGTGCTGAGCGATCCCGACGCGCTGATGGATCTGCGCCCCGCGCCCGATACGCCGCTTCGCCTGACCGGAGACGGGGCCTCGGCCTGCGTGCCGATCCTTGATCGCAACGCCCCCTCGCCGTTTGACACACCCGACCCTGCCTCGCTCATCGCCCGCCTGCTGTGTCGGGAATAAAGCTGATCAAGCGTATGTGACTTCCCTTTTCTGTCATCTTGACGGAGATAGGGAACGCCAGAATATGTGATATTATTACATTACATATCAGAAAGGTCACAGATATGCCCAGCTTCCCTCTTTCCACCTTCTCGGCCAGCGCCCTGCGGCGGGGGCTGTTTGCCTGCCTCATCCTGATGGGGATGTGGGGGCTGATCGGCTGGGCGGTGGCGCTGCCATGAACAACCGGATCACCTTCGAGAATGTCACGCTGAGCTATGACAGGCGTCCGGCTATCCATCACCTGTCAGGGGTTTTCCAGCCAGCCAGCAAGACAGCCATTGTCGGCCCGAATGGCGCAGGCAAATCCACCCTTCTGAAGGCCCTGATGCGCCAGCGGCTCGGGGTCGAGGGCAAGATCGATTTCGGCGGCCTGAGACCGCAGGATTTCGGCTATCTCCCCCAGCTTGCCGAGATCGAGCGCAGCTTTCCCGTCACCGTAGCGGATGTCGTAGCGATGGGGGCATGGCGCAAGACCGGCGCGTTCCGCAGCCTCGGGGCGGATCTTTCCGCCAAGGCCGCCGCCGCCATCGACGCGGTGGGCCTGACGGGGTTCGAGGCCCGCCAGATCGCCTCGCTTTCGGGCGGGCAGATGCAGCGCACGCTTTTTGCACGGCTGATCTTGCAGGATGCGCCGGTGATTTTGCTTGATGAACCCTTCACCGCGATCGACGAGGCCACCACAGCCGACCTTCTGGCCATCATCGAAGGCTGGAACAGGGAGGGACGCATGGTGATGGCGGTCCTGCATGACATCGATCAGGTGCGCGCCGCCTTCCCCGAAACCCTGCTCGTCGCGCGCAGGATGATCGGCTGGGGGCCGACGGCAGAGGTTCTGACCGAGGCGAATTTGCGTCTGGCACGCAGCACGACCACCGCGTGGATGGCGAATGCAGGCCCCTGCGAGCCCGCAAGGGGGCGCGCCGCATGAGCCTGTATTCAACCGTTTTACAGCCTTTCGTCGATTACGGCTTCATGCGACGCGCGCTCGTGGCCTCGGTGGCGCTCGGGCTCGGGGCGGGGCCGGTGGGGGTGTTGCTGATGTTGCGCCGCATGAGCCTTGTCGGCGACGCCATGAGCCATGCGGTCCTGCCCGGTGCCGCCATCGGATTTCTGTTGGCCGGTGGCCTGTCGCAGCTGGCGATGGGGATCGGCGGGGCCGTCGCAGGCCTTGGTGTGGCGTTACTGGCAGGGCTGGTCACGCGCGGCACAGGGCTGAAGGAAGATGCAAGTTTTGCCACATTCTACCTGACTTCTCTGGCGCTCGGCGTGCTGATCGTGTCGCTGAAAGGGTCGAATATCGACCTTCTGCATGTGCTGTTCGGCACCATCCTGTCCATTGACGCCGGCGCCCTTTACATGGTGGGGGCAATCACCAGTTTCACTCTGATCGTGCTGACTCTGGTCTACCGCCCCCTTGTGATGGAATGTTTCGACCCGAATTTCCTGCGCTCGGTCGGCGGGCGGGGCGGGCTGTATCACCTGCTGTTTCTGTTTTTGCTGGTCATCAATCTGGTGGCGGGGTTTCAGGCGCTTGGCACCCTGATGGCGGTGGGGCTGATGATGCTGCCCGCCGCCACCGCCCAGCTCTGGGCGCGCAGCCTGCCCGCGATGGCCGCGCTCTCGGCGATGATCGCCATGATCTCGGGCTTTATCGGCCTGCTGCTGTCTTACCATCTGGGCTTTGCCTCCGGCCCGACCATCATCCTGACCGCCAGCGCCTTCTATGCCGTTTCGCTTCTGGTCGCCCCTCAGGGCTTTCTGGCCAGAACTCTCAATCGCCCCCATCTCGAGGGCTAAGAAAAGGATATTTCCATGACGACACCCCGCTTCCTGAAACCCGCGCTTTCGGCGCTGGCCCTTTCGATGGCCATGATGGGCGCGGCCCATGCCGAAACCCTTGATGTCGTCACCAGCTTCACGGTGCTGGGTGATGTGGTGAAAAACGTGGGCGGCGCACATGTGACGGTCCGCAACCTCGTGCCCGTCAATGGCGACCCCCATGATTACGAACCCAGCCCCGAAGACGCCAAGGCCCTCAAAGCCGCGCCGGTGACTTTCCTCAGCGGCGAAGGGCTTGAGAACTGGTTCGACCGTCTGGCCAAGGCCTCGGGAAGCACGGTCCCTCCGGTCATCGTCTCGGAGGGGATCAAAACCCACGAATTCGAAGAGGATGGGCAGAATGTCACCGATCCCCATGTCTGGAATTCCATCCCCAATGTGCTGATCTGGGTCGATAATATCGAAGCCGCCCTAAGCAAGGCCGATCCTGCGGATGCCGCCGATTTCAAGGCCAACGCCGCCAGCTACAAGGCCAGGCTCACCGCACTGGACGCCGAGATCCGCGCCGAAATCGAGGCCGTACCCGAAGCCAAGCGCAAGGTGCTGACCAGCCATGACGCGTTCGGCTATTTCGGACAGGCCTATGGCATCACCTTCCTTGCGCCGCAGGGGGTCTCGACCGAGACCGAGGCCTCGGCGGCGGATGTGGCCAAGATGATCGACCAGATCAAGGCCGACGGGGTGAAAACCTATTTCGTGGAAAACTCGAACGACCCGCGTCTGGTGAAACAGATCGCGGCCGCCACCGGCGCGGAACCGGGGGGCGAGCTGTATCCCGAAGCGCTTTCGGATGCCTCCGGTCCGGCCCCCAGCTATGAAGCCCTGATGCGCTATAATGCGGCGCAGATCACCAAGGCGATTTCGCAATAACCCGTCGCGGGCAGGGATTCCCCGGACCTTGCCCGCCACCTCCGTCTCCGCGCTCGACCTCCTGCGGTGCCGGAGCATGTTCCAGAGCCTCCCCTAGAACCTTAGCGGAGCGTCGTCCTTGACCTCTTTGATGGCGAAAAACGTGCGGATCTGACGCACCCCCGGCAGGGTAATCAATTCGCGCCCGTGCAGTTTGTTGAAATCCTGCATATTCCCGACACGGATCTTCATCAGATAGTCGAAATCCCCCGCCACCAGAATGCAATCCAGCACCGAAGGCATCTTCTGCACCGCAGCCTCGAATGCGGCAAAGCTTTCAGGGGTCGAACGGTCCAGCACCGCGCCCACCATCACCAAAGCCCCCAACCCGACATGATCGGGCGAAATCCGTGCCCGCACATCCGACATCACGCCGGTCTCGAAAAGCCGCTGCGTCCGGCGGTGGCAGGTCGCGGGCGAGATATTGCACCGGCTGGCCAGCTCCGCATTGGTCAGCCGCCCGTCCTGCTGCAAGAGCCGCAAGATCGCCATGTCGATTCGGTCCAGATCCTGGATGGAAGACTCTTCCGCTTTTGACGCCATATTTTCAGCTTTCCTTTCACGAGACTCGGATTCGAACAGAATTCCCTAAAATCGCAAGCCAAATTAGAAAGCACCTTTCTGCAATGCCTTGCTAGCCTGTGGACATCGTCTAAAGGAGATCCTGCATGAGCCTGCTCGAAAAATTCGAACGCTACCCCCTGACCTATGGCACAACCCCCATCGAATATCTGCCCCGCCTGTCTGCCGCATTGGGTGGCGAGGTCGAGATCTATGCCAAGCGCGATGACTGCAATTCGGGGCTGGCAATGGGCGGGAACAAGCTGCGCAAGCTGGAATATATCGTGCCCGATGCGCTTGCGTCGGGGGCGGATACGCTGGTCTCGATTGGTGGCGTGCAATCCAACCATACCCGCATGGTCGCCGCGACGGCGGCAAAGCTCGGGATGAAATGCGTTGTGGTGCAAGAAAAATGGGTGCCCCATTACGATGCGGTCTATGACCGTGTCGGCAATATCATGATGACCCGCCTGATGGGGGCGGAATCGCGACTGGTGGAGGACGGGTTCGATATCGGCATCCGGCAAAGCTGGGAGGATGCGATCCAGTCGGTCAAGGATCGCGGCGGCAAACCCTATGCCATTCCCGCCGGAGCCTCGGTGCATAAATATGGCGCGCTCGGCTATATCGGCTTTGCCGAAGAGGTGGCCGAGCAGGAGAAAGAGCTGGGCTTCCAGTTCGACTATATCATCGTCTGTGTGGTCACCGGATCGACGCAGGCGGGCATGATCGTGGGGTTTGCCGCCCAGAACCGCGCCGAACGGGTGATCGGCATCGACGCCTCCACCACCCCCCAACAAACCCGCGCGCAGGTGCGCGAGATTGCCGATAATGCCGCGACACTGGTCGGTCTGGGCCGGAAAATCCGCGAGGACGAGATCGTCATCCACGAGGAATACGCCTATCCGGCTTATGGGGTGCCCTCGGAAGAGACCAATGCCGCCATCCGCCTTGCGGCCCGCACCGAAGCCATGATCACCGATCCGGTCTATGAAGGCAAATCCATGCAGGGGCTGATCGACCTGACCCGCAAGGGCGCCTTCCCCAAAGGCTCCAAGGTGCTTTACGCCCATCTGGGCGGCGCGCCTGCGCTGAACGGTTACAGCTATTACTACCGCGAAGGGTGACGCGCCAGGCTCAGCTCTGGCAGATCCGCCGGAGAACCTGCGCCACATCCTCATCATTTTGCGGCAGCGGCAGAAGGTGCGCCTCCTGCCCTGCCGCGCGCAAGGCATCCGCCTGCGCGCCAAGATCGAAACACCAGACCGGAAGGCCGGTGGCCAGAGTCTCGCGGGTGGTAAAGGAAAAGGTCTCCGGCCAGATCGAGGGGATCAGCCAGCAATCGATCTTGTAACGTTCGGCCAGCAGGGCAATGTCCTGCCGCGCATAGCTGCCGTGGATCGTGCAGGCCCTGCCAAGCGGATAATTCGGATCGATATTGCCCAACAGAACCAGACGCGCCGCACCGCTCTTGCCCAGTTGGCGGGCCATGATCTGCAATATCTCCGCCCCCTTCTGGTAGCCGATATTGCCCAAAATCCCGATTGTACGCGGTGCCTCCAGAGGCACGCGCGCGACAGAGGGCACATCCTCCAGCACATCATGCGGCCGCAGCGTGATCTGCGGGGCCAGATCCGGCCAGCAGCCTTGCACGATCTCGCGGCTATTTTCGGAAAACACCACGATCCGCGCCTGGGCAAGCGCGCGATGCCAGAGGTCCTGCCACGCTTGCAACCCGATCTCGCGGCCCTGCGCATCACGCACCTGATGGCAGGCCTGTCCGCCATGCGTCTCAGGGCGTGGCACGCCTTCGAAACGGCCCGTATCGCCCAGCAGCGTATAAGACGGGCTAAGCGGAAAAAAGTCATGGAATTCCACAACAAGCTCGGACCCTTCCGCCGCGCCACGCCATGCCAGCAGCCTGTCGGGAAGCGTTTCGGGACGGGCATCCCCCACGCCGCAGATATAGACAATCCGACGCCGCGGAACCGCCGCCAGAAGATGCGCCAGCACCGCATCGCTTTCCAGATTGGCGACGGTCTCGCCCAAGGGGGTCATAAGCGTCATCCGGTAAGGTGTCGCCCCGCCCAGTTGCAAAACCACCGCCGACTGGCCTTCGGCACAGAGGCGACTGATATCGCGCCGCATCGCGTCTTCGGCACCGCCCCCCAGAGAATGCACGACAAACACCGATAGCGGGGCCTGCTGCATCGCCCCCGCCCATGCCAGCCCAAGCCCCAAACGCGGGCCAATCATCGGATCACGCGCGATGAACCCCTGCACATCCGCATCGAAATGCGGATAGCGGGCGGTAATCCGGCGCCCGTTTTCCTCGATCAGGCGGCGCTTCTCTTCCGAACCGAACGAGGTGCCGCCCCGATGTTCGACAAAAAGGCCCGGCACGCCCAGATGCCGCGCGCCCTCGGCCTGCGTTTTGCGACACCAGTCAACCTCCTCGCCATATCCGCGCCCGAACACAGGATCGAATTCGGGAAAACGACGCAGCCAGTCCAGACCGATGCCCATGCAGAACCCTACGCCCGTCGGCAGCTCTGCCAAGGGGGCTTGCGCGAAATACGTGCGCGCGCAGGCATCAAGCCCCTCCGCCACGCCGTCAGGCAAATCCCCGCGCTGGCAGATGACCGGCGCATTCATGATTTCCGCATCATTGCTCATCGGGGTCACGCTCGCCACCCGCGGGTCCGCCAAGGGGGCCACCAAGCGGCTGGCCCAGCCCTCGGGCACCAGAGCATCGGAATTCAACAGCACAACCGGCGCATCCCGCCGCAGGGCTTCGGCAAATCCGCGATTGACCGAACCGATAAAGCCCAGATTGCGCGCGTTTTCCAGCAAGCTCACCTGACCAGCAGGGCGGCTTTCACACCATTTGCGCAAAAAGGGCCGGATCTGCGGATCGGGCGAACCATCCTCGATCAGCACCAGATGCCAGTCCAGATCGGTATGGGCGACAAGCCGCGACAGGCAGAGTTGCAGCAGGTCGAAAGCGTTATAGACGGGCAGGATGATCGTGATCCGCTGAGCCGCCGCGCCCCGCTCGGCAGTCCCTGCGCGGGACAAAAGCGGCGAGTCTTCCGCCAAGCCCAGTTGCCCCGCCCCGATCCGCAGAGGCTGGACCATATCTGTCCGGCCCAGAAACAGCGCTTTCAGCCGCGCTTTGGCACGATCCTTGCGCGCACGGTCTGTGCTGCGCAGATAGATCAGCGCCGCAGGCAGGCCCTGTATCCCCGCCCAAGCGAAGGCCGCCGCCAGACGCAGGGTTTCGACCCCGCGACGCAAAGCCGCCGGATCGCGCAGCGCGATCTCGACCGTCTCGGTCCCCTTGCGGATCACAAGCCGCCCCGTTCCCGCAATATAGGGCAATGTCAGCGAAAACCCGACCTTGCCCGTCCCGCCATAGGCGGCCTGCACATCGGCGCGAAACTGCACCGGCTCCACGGCCAGACGATGCCCTTCGCCGCAGATCAGCCCCACCTCATCAGCCTCGACCCAACCGGAAACGCATCGGTGATTGCCACGGATCTCCTGCGATTCCAGCCAGCCTATCCCCTTGCCGCCTGCCGCCCTGATCGCGCGCGGGCGAAAACCGTATTGCCGATGGATCGAACTATACCGGATGAAAAGGGCCTGAAGGCTCCGCAGAGTAATCACAAAATCCGTCCTTGTCCGTCAAACCCTGTCGCGCCGCGAGTCTGCGCCCCTGCGTCCGCAATCGCAACCGGACAGGGACCCATATAGGGCATTCCAAAGCAAACCTAATCCAAAAAGCATATGGAGAACAAAGAGAATTCTGCGAGCGCCGGACATTCCGCCCGACCGCCACCCGCCCCGAGGCCAGCAAGGGCTCAGCCGGCAGCAAACTCGGCATAGACAGGGCTACCTTCCACCGTCTTGGCGATCCCCGCCAGAATCGCCGCGCCGGTTTCATGCCGCAATTCGTCATACCAGCGTTCGGTCACGGCAGGATCAACCCCATGCGTCACATCGCAACGCGCGCGCGCGCGCAAAACCAGATCAGCGCAGCGCGCGGCCCGCGCCTGCTGATAGGCCTGAAGCGCCGCAGGAATATCGTCGGTCCCGCGCAGCTTTTCTTCCAGCACCACCGCATCCTCAATCGCCATGCAGGCCCCCTGCCCCAGATCCGGCGTCGTGTTATGCGCGCTATCCCCCAACAGGCAGATCCGGCCTTTGGCCCAAGTGGAGAACGGATCGATATCATGGATTTCCACACGGTTGATCGCCCCCGCATCTGCTGCGGCAATCAACCTTTGCACAGGCTCGGCCCAGCCGGAAAAACAACCCTGTAACAAGGATTTATAGTCCTCACGCGCGGGGGTGTCTCCGGCAGGCATCGGTTGATCGAAGAAGAAATAGAAACGCCCCTGCCCGTTTTCCCCCGCCCCGATCGGCATGATCGAGGCCCGCTTGCCCTGCGCGACAAACGTCGTCCAGCAATCGGCGGGGGCAATCGCGGCATCCATATCCACGATCCCGTTCCAGTTGACATAGCCGGCATAGCGCCGCTCGAGCGGGCCAAGCAGATGGTCGCGCACCAGACTATGCGCCCCGTCTGCCCCGATCACAAAATCCGCGCGGCTCTCGGTGCCATCCGCAAAACGGGCAAGCACCTGCGCCCCCTCCTCCTGCAGCGCGACCAGACGCATTCCTAGCGCGATATGCTCGCGCCCGAACACGTCCATCAGCATTTCCTGCGTTGCCGCACGCGCCACCGGATAGCCGCGTATGCCCGCGCTGTTCCAAAGCGGGGTCAGCGGAAAGGCGCACATCGTCTCTCCGGTCAGGCCGTCGATATAGGCCATCCTCTCCATCTGCCCGCCCAGATCACGGATCTGCGCGCCAAGCCCCAGATGGTTGAGACACTGGATACCGTTGGGCCAAAGCGATAGCCCCGCGCCGACAGGGCGCACCTCGCGGACCTTCTCGAAAATCCGCACCTCGAAACCGATCCGGCGCAGCGCAATGCCCGCACAAAGCCCGCCAATCCCTGCTCCGATAATCATCACCGTTTTCGTGGACATGGCTGGCGCTCCCTGTGCAATCTGTTTTGTTCAGGCTAGCTGTCGGCGCAAGGCAACTCCAGCGTGTTCCGGCAGGATTTTTCACTTGTCCGCAAAACCCGTTGGAATTGCCCGCAAAATCGGCAGTAATCGGCAGGGCAAACAAAGCGTGACCCGTGCCTTCAAGCGCGCGGCAGGCTCCTGCATTTTGTAGAGCAGATCGTCTTTGCGGCGACCGGCATACGTCCTGTCGCCAAACCCGCACTCCGAAAGCCCAAGCCTGCAGGGTGTCGGATGCCCTATCCGCACCATGGCAGATCGCCCCGCGAACGGGAGCACACGCGACATTTACGGATTACAGCGCGTAATAGCTGCGATACCAGTCCACGAAAGACTGCACCCCCTCGCGCACCGACGTTCTGGGCGCATATCCTGTCAGTGATTTCAGCAAGCTGGCATCCGCCCATGTGGCAGGCACATCTCCGGCCTGCATCGGCATCAGATTCTGGATCGCCTCACGCCCGGTCGCCGCTTCGATCGCGGCAATGAATTCGGTCAACTGCACCGCGTTGTTATTACCGATATTGACCACGCGATAGGGCGCCACCGGCGACAGGCTATCGCCCGCGGGCACATCGGCACAACGCTCGGGCACCACATCGACCAATAGGCGGATCCCTTCGACCAGATCGTCGATATAGGTGAAGTCGCGCTTCATATCGCCGAAATTATAGACATCGATCGGCTTGTCTTCGAAAATGGCACGGGTAAATTTGAACAGCGCCATGTCCGGACGCCCCCAAGGCCCATAGACGGTGAAAAACCGGAACATGGTTACCGGTAGATTGAACAGATGGGCGTAAGAATGGGCCATCGACTCGGTGGATTTCTTGGTCGCGGCGTAAAAGCTCATCTGGTGATCCGCGCGATCGGTTTCGCGATAGGGCATCTGGGTATTGGCCCCATAGGCCGATGAGGTCGAAGCCAGCAGCATATGTTTGGGCGGATAGGCCCGCGCGGCTTCCAGCAATTCGAATGTACCGATGATATTGCCTTCAAGATACGCCCGCGGATTGTCGATCGAATAGCGGACCCCAGCCTGTGCCGCCAGATGGATCACCACATCCGGACGTTCCTCTTCCATGATGGACATCAGCAGACCGGGGGTCTCGACCATACCGATAATGTCACGGAAATCGGGCGAAAGGCGCAGCTTTGCCAGCCGCGCCTCCTTCAGAGTGACGTCATAATAATCGGTCATCCCGTCCAACCCGACGACACGCCAGCCTTCGGACAAAAACCGCTGGGACACGAAAGAGCCGATAAACCCGGCAGCACCCGTCACGAGAAGCGTCGGCATGAAAGACCTCCAAATTACCGAGGCCGTTATTGCCCCTTCGGACTGATGTGGCAAGCCTCCTTAACTTGCCAGACGGTCCTCTTCGGCGCCGAGGTCCAGCTCGCTACAGCGGAAATACCCCACATCCTCGCTCATCGTGTTGATTCCGCGCTGCAACATCTGGACAGCGGCGGAGCTTTCCTCGGCCATCGCGGCATTTTGTTGCACGGCACGGTCGAGGTCGCTCACGGCGCTGTTCATCTCGTTCAGACCATTGCTCTGTTCCTGCGCCGAAGAGGCGATCTGCTGGATCGAATCCCGGATACCGGTAATCGATTCATCGATCGATTGCAGCGCCTCGCCTGCCTGCCCGACAAGCTCGACCCCCCGTCCGACCTGACGGGTCGACGCCTCGATCAGCGTCGCAATCTCGCGCGCGGCATCCGAAGACCGCTGCGCCAGTCCCCGCACCTCGGAGGCCACCACGGCAAATCCGCGCCCCGCATCCCCTGCACGGGCCGCTTCGACCCCGGCATTCAGCGCCAGAAGATTGGTCTGGAAGGCAATATCGTCAATCACACTGGTGATCCGCGAAATCGACTGCGAACTTGCGGCGATTTCATTCATCGCGGTGACCGCATCATTGACCACAAGGCTCGAACGGTCGGATTGTTCTTTCGCCTTTTCCGCCTTCGCACGGGCGGTCAGGGTCATATCGGCAGCCCCGCGCACCGAGGTGGTCAGCTCTTCCAGCGCAGCGGCACTTTCTTCCAAGGTCGCAGCCTGCCGTTCGGACCGGCGCGACAGCTCTGTCGTGCCCGCTGTAATCGAGGCGGCTTCCTGCGCAATCGAGGCCGTTTGTTCCAAAACCCCGACAATCACACGTTCGATCCGGCTGATCGCATCGTTGAACTGTTGGCGCAGCGTGTTGAATTCCCCCAGATCCTGATCGATGCGCGTGCTCAGATCGCCTTCGGACAACCGGCCCAAGCTCTCGGCCATAACGCGATTCATACGCATGTAAGGCGTGGTATCCACCGCGAATTTCACCACCTTCACAACCTGCCCTGCGGCATTCTTGATCGGGTTGTAGCTGGCGCGAATATGGACTTCCTTACCGTTTTTACCAACACGCAGGAAATCGCCCTCAAGGGTTTTGCCCTTCCGCAAATCCGCCCAATGATCCTTGTAGCTCTGGCTCTCGCCATAGCCCGGTTCGACAAACATGCGATGCGACTGACCGATGATCTCGGCGCGCTCGTAGCCCATCACCTTACAAAACAGGTCATTGGCCGAAACGATCTTGCCATAGGGATCGAACTCGATCACCGCCTGCACCCCTTGAATGGCGTGGATCTGCCCTTCCGCATCGGCGGCCAAGTTGCGCGCTTCGGTGATGTCAAAGGCATATTTCACCACCTTGAACGGGCGGCCCTCGGGGTCAATCAGCGTCTCGTAGGTTGCCTGCAGCCAGCAGAATTCACCATCCTTGCGGACACGTTTCACCTGCCCCGATTCCGAAGACCCCTTGGCCAGACGTTGCCAGAACTGCGCATATTCGGGCGTATCAAGCGCGTCCTTGGGCATGAATATCCGGTGATTTTTACCACGGATTTCCTCAATCGTGTAACCGGTCGCCTTCAGGAAATGATCATTGGCATCCAGCACATTGCCTTTCAGATCGAACTCGATCACCGCCATCGAACGTTTCAGCGCATCGACCTGGCTCCGGTTGTCGCGACGGCGCATATGCATATAGGTGATCTCGCGGGCGGCAATCAGCACATGCTCGCTGACCCCGTCCTTGTTCGTGATCGGCGAATAGGTCGTATCCAGCCAGATCTCCTCGCCTTTGGCATTCAGCCGCGGTTCGATCTTGTTGACGGGCGTGCCCTGCTTGAGAACGCGCCAGATCTCGTTGAAATCCTCCTGTTCGAGGTCTTTCTCACGCACGAGGGTATCATAGTTGTTCCCAAGGGCGTCCTCACGAGAAATCCCGAAAGTTTTTGCAAACAAATCGTTTAGATACAAAAACTTACGATCAAAATCCACGCGTGCAACCGCATGGGAGTTTTCGAATGCACTGACTTCGCGTTTCAGCTCGTCAATCTCTTGATGCAGTTTCTTGGACTTGAACATCGGCTCTCCCGCGAGTCGTAAGAATCACTTATTACCCACCGAGGCTACGCAAAATATGTTAAGCTTAGCTTTCCGGATCACGGGGGCCTGCCCCTTCCCCGCGGGGAAGATTGCAAAGAGCAGAATTGACAAAATCGGAAAAACACCGCATATAGGCATTGGTGCCGCGCTGCCGCGTGAGCAAGCCGCGTCCGTTTGACGCATCGGCACCAGACCCACCCGTTCCCCATCACGCAGGGTTCGTATCGTCCGGCCAAAGCAGACGGGATCCGCCCGTGGCTTTCGAGGTCGCGGCGTCACACCCCTCAGGCCGCCTCCCCGCGGCCACGCCCAGCCATGATGGCATCGGGTAGCAAAGGATATTTATGTTCGATTTCGATATGCTGGGGCTGTCCCCGGCGCTGAAAGATGCGCTGAAAGCGCAAGGCTTTACTGAGCCGACCCCCATCCAGAACAAGGCCATTCCGCTGGCCATGCAAGGCCATGACATTCTGGGGCTCGCCCAGACCGGCACCGGCAAAACTCTGGCCTTCGGCCTGCCGCTGATCGACCAGTTGCTGCAGGCCCCGGGCAAGCCCGCGCCGAAAACCGCCAAGGCGCTCATCCTTGCCCCCACCCGCGAACTGGTCAACCAGATCGCCGACGGGCTGCGCGCGCTGACCAAAGGCACCCGCATCCATATCATCACCGTGGTGGGCGGCCAGTCGATCAACCGCCAGATCGGTGCGCTGCATCGCGGCTGCGACATTCTGGTGGCAACGCCGGGCCGTCTGATCGACCTGATGGACCGCGGGTCGGTCGATCTGTCGCAGACCAAACATCTGGTGCTCGACGAGGCCGACCAGATGCTGGATCTCGGCTTCATCCATGCGTTGCGCAAGATCGCGCCGCGTCTGGGCACGCCGCGCCAGACCATGCTGTTCTCGGCCACCATGCCCAAACAGATGGAAGAGCTCTCCAAAGCCTATCTCAACAACCCCCAGCGCGTGCAGGTCAGTCCCCCCGGCAAGGCCGCCGACAAGGTCAGCCAGTCGGTCCAGTTCATGGACAAGGCCGAAAAGCCCAACCGTCTGCGCAAGATCCTGTCCAATGATATGGGCGCGCTGACACTGGTCTTCTGCCGGACCAAGCACGGGGCCGAAAAGCTCAAGAAAAGCCTCGAGAAAGACGGGTATCCGGCCGCCTCGATCCACGGCAATAAAAGCCAGAACCAGCGCGATCGCGCAATCGAGAGTTTCCGTGCCGGTTCGACCACCATTCTGGTCGCCACCGACGTGGCTGCCCGCGGCATCGACATTCCGGGCGTGGCCTATGTGATCAACTTCGATCTTCCCGAAGTGCCCGATTCCTACGTCCACCGGATCGGCCGGACCGCGCGTGCGGGCCGCGAAGGTCAGGCGATTGCCTTCTGCTCCGAGGAAGAAGTCGAACTTCTGGCACAGATCGAAAAGCTGATGAAGATCGATATTCCGGTTGCGGCAGGCACGCGCCCCGAAGGCACCTCCCCTGCCCCGCGTGGCCGTCGTCGCGGCGGTCCGCCGAAAGCCGGTGCCGTGCGGGCCTTCAAACCCGCGAATGAGGCCAATTCTGGTGGCCCGCGTCGGCGCCGGAACAAACCGCAGGGGGCCAAACGGGGCCCCGCCGATCCGGGAGCGGCCAAACGCCGCGCACCGCAATCCTGATCTTTCCTGCGCCCTGCCGGTTCTCTGGCGGGGCGTTTTCCTGTCAGACATGCGCGATAATCTGGACGCGCTGGATCTGGGAGGCCACGCTGCGGATTACCGCCTCCAGTGTTGCCCGCAGATGGGTATCGATATAGCTCGCCTGAAATTCGGAGCCTGCCCGCAGGACAAGCGTCTCACGATCCTCCGAAAGCACCGATAACTGGGCAAACCACGCGCCCCAAGCCGTTGGATGATGGCGCTGCAAACGGCGGGCGACCTCCGACCAGATCCCGTCGCTGGGCATATCGGCCACCCGTAGCGGCACCACATTGGTCTGCGGCGCACTCTGTTCGACCGGAGCCAGACGCTCCACCAGATCTGGCCCGATCTTGGCCCAACCCTCGCGCGTGTCTTCAAGGATCTGCACCACGTTCAGCCCGTAAAGCGCGACCCTGCCCCGTGCAGCCGGACGCTTTTCAACAAGCCAGCCGCGTTTACGCAGTGCCGCCATCTCGCGTTTGACGGTGCGCACATCCACCGACCACAGTTTCGAGATCTCGTTCTGGCCAATCGAAAGTTCATCACTTTGCCAGTTATATCGCGCAGTTATCAGGCAAATCAGGCGCAGCGCCTGTTTCTGGACATGCTTGTCCTGAGACAACGCATAGCTTCCCAATACAGAAAGCAGATCGTATTTACGTGTGGCCGCACCGCGACCCACTGCCTTTTTCATCATGACACTGCTCCGGCGCTTTAGGGCGCTTCATTCTTCGGACGCTATTTTGCGCCTCGTTAGCCGAGAGTAGCACGATGGTCCACCGCAAGACAACGCTTTCCTCTCGATGTTGGCTATTTGCGTCCGCCAATCCGATTCTGTCAAGCCCGTGGCAATTTCAAGACCCCAACCGATAAATTCAAATCTGAAAAAATGGTAATTATAGGTTAAGGGGGACGCCCTGTATGTCCCCTAAATCACCCCTATTTGTCACCTTAACTTTGCAAAACGCCTCGGTTTTGTCCCCCAAACCCGGGCGGGCGACTCATCCAAACGGGCCGAATCGCAACAGATTCGATTCGCATTCGGGCAGCGTTATTTCCTTGGGCGCGGACGCTGTTTGAACTTCTCTCTATATTTATAACTTTCTTTTTGCGTCATTGGCAAATCCGGCGTATTTCTGTTGTCAGAGATAATCAACGTCCGAATGAGGCATATATGTTTACGCATGAAAGTCTGGAGGAGCTGCACTCGCGCTCTCTCAAGATGCAGGCAGCGATCCGCAAGCAAACCTTCTCGCCCGAGCACGAGAAGACCCTGCGCCGGTTTTCCAGCTGGGAGGTCTCCGAGCTGATCCTGAAGGTGAACCAGTCCACATTCCGGGGCCGTCTGGCCTCAGACCCCGACCTTCCCGGCGGGGAAGTCGAGGAAGAGGGGCGCCAGCGCTGGTTCACCCTGCCCGAGATCAACGAGATGCGGCGCAAGATGAAGGTGAACCGCCGGTCGCTGCAGCCGCCGCGTCCGCATAACAAGCGCGCCATCCGCGTGGCGATCTCGAATTTCAAAGGCGGCGCGGGCAAATCGACTGTCGCCCTGCATATGGCACATGCCGCGGCGCTTGACGGCTATCGTGTGCTGCTGGTGGATTTCGACCCGCAGGCAACCCTCACCCATTCGATGGGGCTGACGGATGTGTCCGAAGAGCTGACCGTCTGGGGGATCATCGCGCGCGACCTCATCCGCGAAACGGAGCGCATGAATAACGCGCCGCGCGCGGCAGAATCCGGCACCGCCCTGCCCCAGCGCAAGCTGCCCGGCTCGATCCTCGATCTGGGGCTCGATACCCTGCGCATCACCGACTTCATCCGCCCGACCGCATGGCCGACCATCGACATGATCCCCTCCTGCGCCAATGCGGCCTTTGTCGAGTTCGCATCGGCCCAGTATCGGCACCTCAACCCCGACTGGTCCTTCTTCGCCGCCGTCGCGCGCTATCTCGATGCCCTGCCCCATGACAGCTATGATGTCATCGTCTTCGATTGCCCGCCCGCCATCGGCTACCAGTCGATGAATGCGGTCTTTGCCGCCGACGTACTCTATATCCCTTCCGGCCCCGGCTATTGGGAATATGATTCCACCACCTCCTTCATCGGCCAGCTTTCCGAGGCTCTGGGCGATCTGGCGCACGGCTTCGAGGGCACCTTCCCCGCGGGGAATATGACATTGCCGAAGGAATTTCTGGATGTCCGCTTCCTGATGACGCGCTTCGAGCCGGGCAATGACCTGCACCGCGCGATGTTTGAAGCCTTCCGTAATGTTTTCGGGGAACGCTTGGCAGACCACCCGATCGAAATGACGCGCGCCGTCGAACAGTCGGGGCGGTTCCTGTCGTCGGTCTACGAGATCGATTACCGCACGATGACGCGCGAGACATGGCGTCGGGCGCGGGCGTCGTTCGATCGGGCCTATGATGAATTCCGCGCCACCTTCTTGGGCGCATGGGACAAATTGGAGGAGATTGAATGAAGAAGCGTCGGACCTTCGCCATCGACCTTCCCGAAGAGGACGAGGCCGAGACCTTCCCCGCGGGGAATAACACCCCCGAGGTGCCGAGCGCCCATCCGCGGCGGTCGCCGATGGCTGCGGCGATCAGCGAGAATGCCGCCAGCCTGCGCGACCGGACTGCGCTGGAAGCGCAGATCCGTGCAGAAAATGATGCGCTGGCGGCAGAGCATGTGCGCATGAAAAAGCTCGGGCTGATTGTGGATATGATCCCGCTCGGGCAGATCGAGACATGGAAACTGGTGCGGGACCGCGCCAAGGATGATGATTTCGAACTGTCCGAGCTGGTCAAGTCGATCCGCGAGATCGGCCTGTCCAATCCGATCCGTGTTGAGGCGCGGGATGATGGAAAATATGAGCTTATTCAAGGCTTTAGGCGTATGTCGGCCTATAAGGCCTTGCTGGAGGAGACCGGCGATGCCGAACGCTGGGGCGCCATTCCGGCGGGCATCCTTCCCCGCGGGGAAGGTCTGGAGGGGCTCTATCGGCGGATGGTCGACGAGAACCTTGTCCGGAAGGATATCTCCTTTGGCGAGATGGCCGGGCTGGCCTTGAACTATGCCAAGGATCCCGGCACCGCACAGATGGACCCCGACAAGGCCGTGGCGGAGCTGTTCGCAAGCGCGGGCTATCAGAAGCGCAGCTATATCCGCAGCTTCATCAAGCTGGTGGATCGACTGGGCGAGGATCTGAAGTTCATCCAGCATGTGCCGCGCTCGCTTGGTCTCAAATTCGTGGCGGCGATGGAAGACCGCCCCGAAATCGTGACGCAGGTGCGTGAGGCGCTGAAGGGCTGGGACAACCATTCCGCCACCGACGAGCTGGAGGTGCTGCGTCAGGTGATTGGCGAGGAAACCGAGCGTCCGGGGCTGGTGGCGAAAGCCGCCCCGAAGCAGCGCAGTGGCAAGGCGCGCACCGTGTTTCAGGTGCAGACGCGGACGGGGGCGGCCAAGTGTACGGCGTCGAACGGGCGTCTGGAAATCCGGCTGGATCGGGATTTTTCCACGGTGGACCGCGCCAGTCTTGAACGCGCGTTGCGCGATCTTCTGGATGGTCTCAAATAGAACCTTCCCCGCGGGGAAGACGGGGGCGGCAGATTTCTCTGCCGCCTTTTTTATGGCCGGGTGGCAGGGCGGTTGTCGGGGGCGCTCTGCGCGGCGAAATAGCGTGCCAGCAGCACCTCTGTCTCGGCCGCTACGCCATCTATATGCTGGCGCATCACCTCGCAGGCGCGCTCGGTATCGCGCGCAAGGGCCGCTTCGGCCAAGGCGACATGATCGGCGCTGCGGTCGCTGAGCTTGCGGATGTCGATCAGCCCCCGATAGCGGCGCTGCGCAATGGCGATCTGTCCGATCAGGTCATGCAGGCGCGGCATCTTGCAGGCCGAGACAAGGGTCAGGTGGAAGTCGCGATGCGCCATTTCCCATTCCGGCGACCCGAAATTCGACTCGGTGTTCTGCAGCCGATAGAGCGCCGCCGTCACGTTGCTTTCCCATGTCAGGTCGCCATCGCGGATCGCGCGTTCCAGCGCGAAACACTCGCTGTTGCGGCAGATCTCCATGACTTCACGGAAATCTTCCATCGAGACATCGGCCACGGTATAGCCGCGCTGGTCCTCGAACTGGATCAGCCGCGTCGCCGTCAAGCGTGAGATCGCCTCCCGCAGCGGGCTGATCGACACGCCAAGCTCGCCGCGAAGCCTGTCGAGGTTGATCTTCTCGCCGGGTTTCAGCTCATTGGCAAGCAAGCGGTCCAGCAGCGACTGGTAAAGAGCCGAGACAAGCGTTGTTTTACGCATGGTCACCCAAAGATACGAGTTATATACATGTTAGCTGGGCATTATATAGAAAACGGGGGCCATCTGGCAATATCATCCACGAAATCGGGATCGTCGATGTTGTCTCACCTGCCTCCGCAGTCCTGCTGATGGGGCTTTGACGCGCGCGCCTGCGCGGGGTAGATCTGGGCGAATGTGAAAGGAACGGTCTATGGCCAAGCTCATCTATATCCTGAACGGACCCAATCTGAACCTGCTGGGAAAGCGGCAGCCGGAGATTTATGGCACCGATACGCTGGCCGATATCGAGATCCGCTGCCGGCAGTTGGCGCAGGCGCAGGGGGCGGAGATTGCGCTGTTCCAGTCCAACCATGAGGGCGAGATCGTCGAGACCATCCACGAGGCGCGCGAGAAGGCGGCGGCGGTCATTATCAACCCTGCGGCCTATAGCCATACCTCGGTTGCTATTCTGGATGCGCTGAACGCCTATGAGGGCAAGGTGATCGAGGTGCATATCTCGAACATCCACAAGCGCGAGAGCTTCCGCCATCATTCCTATGTGTCGGCGCGGGCCGACGGGGTGATCTGCGGTTGCGGCACCGAGGGCTATGAACTGGCGCTGCGCCATGTGCTGAGCCTTCTGGGCTGACGCATGGGCAAGGGGCTGAGGTGGCGCGGGCCGGTTCTGGCCGATGACCGTGGCACGATCCGTCACCTGCAGGAGACCGTTACTGCGGGCGGCGGCGTGCGGGTCGGTGAGGGCGCGGTTTGTGCGATTGCCCCGGGATGGATCGAATGTGCCACCTCCGGCAGCAGCGGTGCCCCGAAACGGATCCGCCGGACCGTTGCCAGCTGGACCACGAGTTTCGCGCTGAACGCTAAGCTTTTCGGCCTCGACGCGCGGTCGGTCGTGGCGCTTCCCGGAAACATGGCGCAATCCCTGACCCTTTATGCAGCGCTTGAGGCGCAGTGGAACGGGGCCGCGCTTGTGGATCTGTCTGTCCATCGCGGGGATCGGCAGCTGGCGCATATGGCGCGGTGGGGCACCACCCATGTCTATGCCACGCCAGCGCAGGTGGAGGTGATGCTGAAAGGGCAGGGGGGCTGTCCTTCGCTGCGTTATTGGATCATCGGGGGCGGGCGGTTGTCGGCGGATCTGCGGGCGCGGCTTGCGCTGCGTGTGCCTCAGGCGCGGATCATGCAGTTTTACGGTGCCTCCGAGACAAGTTTTATCACGCTTGACCGCGGCGATGCGCCGGAAGGATCGGTCGGTCGGGCCTATCCTCAGGTCGAGATCGCGGTGGATGCGGCGGGCGAATTGCGGGTGAAAAGCCCCTATCTGTTCACGGAATATGCGCTTGGCAGCAGCCCTGACACCTGCTGGCATGCCGACGGGGTTCTGAGCATTGGCGAGATCGGGCATGTGGATGCGCAGGGCTTTGTCTATATTCGCGGGCGCAAGGGGCGGATCGTGCAGGTGCTGGACCATCTGGTCAGCCCCGAACCTGCCGAGGCGCGGCTGGCAGACTGGTTGGCCTGTGACGTGGCCGTTGTGGCGCAGCCCGATCCGCTGCGCGGGGCACGGCTTTGGGCGATGGTCGGGGAGGGGCCTGCCCCCGAGGCCGTCGAGGCGGCGCTGGTCCGGTTGCGGCAGGAACTGGGGGCGGTGGCCTCTGCGCATGGCTGGCAGCGGGTTGCGCCCTTTCCTCTGCTGCCGACAGGCAAGCCCGACATACGGGCTTTGGAGGCGCGGCTATGAGAGCGGTGCGCGTGGTGGCGGCGCGGCGCTCGGCGGTGGTGCCGCGTGGCGGTGCCTTTGCCGGATTGGACCCGCATCAGCTTGCCGCGCCGGTGATTGCCGCCTGTCTGGCCGATGCCGGTCTTGCGGCGGGGGCGGTTGACGAGCTGATCTGTTCCAACGCCATCGGGCCGGGCGGCAATCTGGCGCGGGTCGTGGCCTTGGCGGCGGGGCTGCCGCAAGAGGTGGCGGGGCTGACGGTTGACCGGCAATGTGCGGGCGGACTGGATGCGCTGTTGCTGGGGCAGGCGCTGATTGCCGCGGGGCAGGCCGATGTGGTGATTGCGGGCGGCGTCGAGAGCTACTCCCGCCGCCCTTTGCGTGCTTTTGACGGGCCGGAGGGGCCTGAATTCTATACGCAGGCCCCGTTTACGCCCTGGCCAGAGCGCGACCCCGATATGGCCGGAGCGGCGGACCGGCTGGGCCAGATCTGCGATATTCCCCGTGGGGAAGCCGATGCATGGTCCGTAATAAGTCATGAAAAAGCAATGGCTTCGCAATTTCCTGAAATCGTGGAAATAGCCGGTATCGCAACCGACCCCTATCCCCGGCAGATGGCCGCAGGGGTGATGCGGCGGGCTCCGGTTCTGGCCGGAGCGGTCACGGTTGCCAATACGGCGGTGGCGGCGGATGCGGCGGCGTTTTTCGTGCTGATGGCCGAACCGCTGGCGCGGGGCAGGGGGCTTGTGGTCGGGCGCGGGCGCAGCTTGGGCGGGCAACCCGACCTGCCGGGGCTGGCGCCTGTTGCCGCGATCCGCGCGATTGACGGTGCGGGCGCGGATCGGGCCGAGATCATGGAGGCCTATGCCGTTCAGGCGCTGGCCTGCGTGCGGCAGGCGGGGCTTGATCCGGCGCGGGTCAATCTGAAGGGCGGAGCCTTGGCGCGGGGCCATCCGATCGGGGCCTCAGGGGCGATTCTGGTGGTGCGCCTGTTTCACGACCTGTTGCCGGGGGAAACCGGACTGGCGGCGATTGCCGCCGCCGGCGGGATCGGCACCGCGCTGCTTTTGCACCGCGATCCCTGAGACAGGTCTAGTCGAAGCCGCGCAGCGTGGCATAGCTGTCCAGCGGCTCGCGTTCGGTGCGGAAGCCGTTGATCACCGCATGTTCGTCGGGATAACCGATGGCGATGCCACAGAGCACCATTTCATCCGGCGGCAAAGCCAGCGTTTCATGCACGACATCGGCGTAATTGGCCATCGCGCCGATGCCCACGGTGCCCAGCCCGCGATCCTGCGCGGCCAGCATCAGCGCCATGATGGACATGCCAAGATCCATGAACCCGCCTTCGCCCATGTGCCGGTCGATCGAGACGATGATGCCCAAGGGCGCGTCGAAGAAGCGGTAATTGGCCTTGAACTGCCGCCGCCGCCCGTCGATATCGCGGCGCTCGATGCCGAGTGCCTGGTACAGCGCGTAGCCCGCAGCCCTTTGGCGGGCCTTCAGATGTGGCGGGATAGGGCGCGGAAACCATTCATATTCCGCGACCTGTGGCCGGTTGTCGTCGATGGCGGTGGTCAGGTTGGTGACGAGCCCCGCCAGCGCGCGGCCTGTCAGGGCGTGAAAGCTGCCCGGTTGCAGATTGGCCCCCGAGGGCGCACGTCTTGCGGCCCAGAGCAGGTGCTCGGTTGTCTCGCGCGAGACCGGATCGGGCAGGAAGGCGCGGGTGGATTGGCGCGCCTTCAGCAGGTTTTCCACGCTTGTCGGCATGCGGTGGGGTCGTCCTTGTTTGTGGCGTTATTTCGCGCGCGAGAGAACGCTTTGTGGGCGGGCTTTGGCGAGCCCCTGAGTGATGAAGCCCGCCAGCACTGCCTTCACAATATCGCCCGGAATGAAGGCAGTGGTGAGCCATGTGGCTTGCAAAATGGTTTTGTCCAGAACAATCGACATACCGATGATGCCCGCTGCATAAAGCACGACGACCCCGCCCAGTACCGAGCCCAGAATGCCCGAGACCGTCAGCGACAGGCCGCGCGTTTTTTCAACGAAGAGGCCGGTGACGAAGGAGGCGATGGGCCAGCCGATCAGGAAGCCCGCCGTCGGGCTGGTGAAAACGCCCAGACCGCCGCGTCCGCCCGACAGAAGCGGCAGACCAAGCGCGACAAGCATGATGAACAGCAGCGAGGACAGCGCCCCCCGTTTGGCCCCCAGCACGGTGCCGGCCAGCATCACGCCCAATGTCTGCGCGGTGATCGGCACGCCAAAGCCCAGTGTGAGGTTGGGCAACAGGCCCAGAGCGGCGGTCAGGGCGGCAAAAAGCGCCACCAGCGTGATAGAGCGTTCCATAGTCAGTTGTCCTCCCTGACAGGTGGGGATTTGGCGGGCGGAATGACCCCGCCCCGCGCGCGCAGGGCTTCGGCTACATGTTCCGCATCGTCTAATGCCAGAATCCCCAAGGGAAGCACAAGATGCCAGTTGGTCCGTCTTGGCGAGCGGGCGCGCCAGCTTTGCGCCAGAAGCTGGCCTTTCTGCGCCAGAATCGGGGTGAAGCGGATGGTCAGCGCCATCGCCAGTTCCAGCGCACGGGTGTTCAGCCCCAGCCGTGCGACGGGGCGCAGCAGCGTATTGAGCGCGTCGATCATATCTGCCAGCCGCGTGGTCATGGTGACCAGATTGGCCAGCGCCACGGCGGCGCTGAAACGGGCCACGATCCGCAGCCCTTCTGCCCAATCGGCGGTCAGCCCGTGCCAGAGCGCCAGCACCAGCACCAGCGGCCAGAGCGGGCGCAGGGCGCGCAGCCCCGCCCGCGCAAAGCGCCCCCCGCCTGCCAGATACAGCCCCGCAGCCCCCGCCAGCGCCAGCAGCGGCGGCCAGAGGCCCGGCGTCATGAACAGCAGGGCCGTGGCCAGACACAGGGCGACCAGCTTGGGGCCTGCGGGCCAGTGATGGGCGCGGGTCTCAACCGGCGAGGTCAGAGAGATCATCGCCCAGCCCCGCTTGGTTCATATAGGCCAGATAGTCGGGAAGCACGGTCTTGGCATGGCCCGAACGGTGGATGCGGCCCTCATGCACCCAAAGCACATGGTCATAGCCCGCAAGGCAGTCCGGATCATGGGTGATATGCACCAAGGCCTGCGGCAGGGTCTCGAACAGGCGCATCAACTGGCCGCGGATTGCCAGATCAAGGTCGGAGAAAGGTTCGTCCAGCACGATGAGCTGCGGCTGCATCAGCAGGATCGCCATCAGGCAGACCAGTTGCTTCTGGCCCTGTGACAGGGTCGAGATCGGGGCCTCCTGCCAATGCGCCTTGCCGAACCGCTGCAGCATCGCCCGAACAAGCTCTGCGGTTTCGGTCTTGCCATGCCCCTGTTGGCGCAGGCCGAAAGACAGCTCTTCCTGCACGGTCGGGAAGATGATCTGGTGATCGGGATTCTGGAACAGGATGCCGATGCGGTTGAGCGCGGCATGGCGGTCCCTGGCGGGATCGATGCCGTCAAGGCGCAGGCTGCCCGCATCGGGGGCGATCAACCCCGAGATCACCCGCGCCAGCGTCGATTTGCCAGAGCCGTTGCGGCCCACGATACCGAGCCTGCGCACCTGTAGATCAAGGGTGATGTCCGACAGAACGGTTTTGCCCGCAAGGTCGAGCCGGAGATCGGTCAGGGTAAGGCGGGGGCACTGCGCCATGAGTATCAAGTCACCGGATCTTGTCAAAAGATGCCCTGTCCTGCCGCAAAGCCGCAGCTTTTGCAAGAAGCGGCACGCTGCGGGCCGCGGTCAAGGGGGGCAAAAGGGGGGGGGGGCAAAAGGGGGGCAGATCCCGCGCCCCGCTGCCGCATGGCGCGAAAGGCCGCCCCGCCGGTGTGACCGGCAGGACGGTTTCGGGGCATGGAGGCGTTACCCCAGATGGATCTCGCCTTTGGGGTAACGCAGCCTTGGCACGGAACGGGTGGCCAGAAAGAAGCCGAGGGTCAGCGGGCCGACCCGCCCGAGGAACATCACCAGAATGATCACCGCCCGACCGAAGCCGTTCAGCTCGGGGGTATAGCCGCGCGACAGGCCGACCGTGCCGAAGGCGCTGGAGACCTCGAAGGCGATATCGAGGAAGGTGCCGTCATGGGTGATCAGGATCAGGAAGGTCGCCACAAAGACCAGCACGGTGCTGATGGCGGTCAGCGCCATGACCTTGAGCACGGCCTCGAAGCCGATCGAGCGGCCAAAGGCGTTGAGCTGGGTCTGGCGGCGGAAGAAGGCGATGGTGGCAAGGATCATCACCACGAAGGTCGTCACCTTGATGCCGCCCGCCGTCGAGGCCGGTCCGCCACCGATCAGCATCAGCGAGATGAACATCAGCACCGTGCTGTCATGCATGGCCCCGATATCGGTGGTGTTGAACCCTGCGGTGCGGGTGGTGACGCCCTGAAACCAGCTGATCATCAGCTTGCCCCAGACCGAATAGGGGCCAAGCGTTCCGGGATTGCTCCATTCGAGCACGGCGAACATGATGACCGACCACGGGATCAGCACGCCCGTGCCCAGCAGCATGATCTTGGTCGACAGGCTATAGCGTTTCCAGCCCTTGCCCGAGGCGACCTCGCGCAGGACCGAATAGCCGATCCCGCCCAGAATGAAGAGCGCGGGGATCACCAGATTGATGACCGGATCGGTGGCATAGCCCACCAGCCCGTCGGAAAAGGTGGAAAAACCGGCATTGTTGAAGGCCGAGACCGAATGGAAGACCGCCTGCCACAGGCCGTTCCAGAAACCGAGCCTTGGCACGAAACTCAGGCACAGGAGGGCTGCGCCAATGGCTTCGCAGATCAGCACCGCTTTCAGGATGACCCCGACAAGCTGCATCAGCCGGTGCATCGAATTCTGGTTGAGATCCTCACGCAGGTAGATCTGGCCGGTCAGCCCGATGGGCAGGCCAAGCGCCCCCAGCACCAGAACGGCAAAGGTCATCAGCCCCAACCCGCCAAGCTGGATCAGGAAGGTCAGCACGACCTGCCCGAAAAAGGTCAGTTTGGTGCCGATATCAAAGACCACCAGCCCCGTTACCGTGACCGCCGAGGTGGCGGTGAAGATGGCATCGGACCAGCTGATTTTGGCGGTATGGGAGACCGGCATCATCAGGGCGGCCGCCCCCAGAAGGATCGCTGAGGCATAAAGCACCGACAATAGCAGCGGCGGCGGCATATGGATCAGCTTGCGCTGGCATTTGCGCCAGACAAGTTGGGTGGTCTTTTTCACAGCGCATCCCCGAAAGCGCGCAGCTCGGGGCGGCGCCCCAGCACCAGCAGCTTGTCCTGCGCGGCCAGTTCCAGTTCGGGGGTGGTGCAGGGCAGGAATTCGGTGCCGCGCATCAGCCCCAGCATCCGCACGTCATGGCGGCTGCCGATTTCCAGCGAGGCAAGTGTCCGGCCCTTCAGCCGCTCCGGCACCGCCATTGTCACGACGCTGAAGCCGTTGCCCAGATTGACGTAATCCTGCACGACGGGGTTGTTCAGCCGCTGGGCGACATGTTTGCCCATCTCCTGTTCGGGCAGGATGATCCTGTCCGCCCCCAGCTTGGAGAGGATGCGGTGATGGGTTTTGTTGATGGCTTTGACCCAAAGCTGGTCCACGCCAAGCACGCGCACATTCATGGTGGCGAGGATGCTGGATTCGATGTCATGGCCGATGGCCACCAGCGCCACATCATAGCGGTCCACCCCTGCCTCGCGCAGGGCCTGTTCGTCTGTCGCGTCCAGAATGATGGTCGAGGTCAGGGCTTCGGCCAGCTTGGCCACGCGGGATTCGTCTTGGTCGATTCCCATCACGGTATTGCCGAAGCGCGCCAGTTCGCTTGCCACAGCCGAGCCGAAGGCCCCGAGGCCGATAACTGCGAAAGTGCGGTTTTGTTTGGGCATAGGCTATCCATTGGCCGTTTCGAGATGCTGGGAGGTTTGGCGCAGAATAAGGGAAAGTCAATTCACGCTCGGTTTTGCGAGAGGCGGATGCGGGGGGTCAGCGTTTCTGGACATGGCTGCGGTCGGCCTGCGGCGGGGTGCCAAAACGGGCCCCGTAGCGCGTGGTGAAATGGGCCTGCGAGGCAAAGCCCGTCATCTGCGCGATCTCGCTCAGCGGCAGGGCGCTGCGCTGGACTAGGGCACGGGCCACATCAAGGCGCATGTGGCGATAGACCTCCATCACCGGCGCCCTCAGCGTGGCATTGAACTGGCGTTGCAGCTGGCGCTCTGACAGGCCCGCCAGATCGGCCAGTTGCGCGGGCGAGAGCGGGTCGGCGATATGGGCTTCCATCAGTTCCAGCGCCGCCTCGACCATCGGGGGCAAGGCCCCGTAACGCGCGGCAATCGAGCTTTTCTGCGGTGTTTCGGAGGGGCGGACCTGCGCCTGAATGAACCAGTCCGAGATCTCGTGGGCAAAACGTGCGCCATGATCGCGGGCAATCAGCATGTGGATCATGTCCAGCGGTGCCGAACCGCCCGCGCAGGTATACCGGTCGCGGTCGATGACGAAAAGTTTGCGCTCCAGCAGGAGGGTCGGGTCGATATGCGCGATGTCGTCATAATGGTGCCAGTGCACCGTAAAGCGCCGCCCCTCCAGCAGCCCCGCCCGCGCCAGCAGCACCGCGCCGCCCGAGATGCCGCCAAGCTCGACCCCCGCACGGTCGGCGCGCCGCAGCCATGTGTCAAGCGCGGGCAAGCGCAGCCGCATCGGGTCGCCCCCCGCCACGACGAAGACCAGATCGAAGGCCATGCCCGCCTCCGCCAGCGGGATGGCATCAAAGCGCGCCCCCAAGGAAGAGGTGGCAAGCGTCCCTTCGGGCGTGAGGATGCGGACATCGTAAAGATCGCGCCCCGCAAAGCTGTTGGCGGCGCGCAGCGGATCAAGCGCCGCTGCCGTTGACAGCATGGCATACCCGTCAATCAGCACGAATCCGATACGTCTGATGGTCATCTTTGTCCCTAAGTGAAAACAGAATGTCCGTAGCGCGAAAATATCACGGGTTTGAACGCGCTACTATCCCCCTCGTTCCAGTGGCAAGGCAGGCCCCGAGGGAGCTTGTGAATGTAAGGAGATTGCCCAGATGACCGATGCGCGCACCGCAGATACTATCGCAGCCCAGACTGTCCGAGAAACCCGCGTAGGGACGACGGTCTTGTCGGAACGTTCCGATATGGCGCTGATTTCGCTGGGTGTGAAACGGGGCGCGCAGGTGCCCGTGCCGATGGGGGTTTCCCTGCCGGGGCCGGGGGCATGGCATGGGGGCCGTGGTCTGGGGGCGTTCTGGACTGGTCCGGGCCAATGGATGCTGGAAGCCGAGCATATGTCCGAGGTCGATATGACCCGCAATCTGCGTCACGGCATGCCGGGCCTGTCGATCAGCGCGCAGGGCGCCCATCGGGTGATGCTGGAACTGGTGGCCTGCGATGCCCAGACGGTCGAGGCGCTGATGGCACGGCTGACGGATCTGGAGATCGACAGTTTCGCACCGGGTTCGGCACGCTTGGCGCATCTGGCCGGTAGCGAGGTGTTTGTGATCCGTCGCGCCCCGAACCGTCTGGCGCTCTTGGTGGCACGTAATGACAGCAGCCGTGTCTGGCAGGTCATGAACCGTGCGATGGTCGAGCGGGCCGCAGGCCTACGCGGTGCGCTCGAGCCGGTTCTCTAGGGTCAGGCACAGAGGAAAGGCCCCGAAAACGGGGCCTTTTTCACAGGCTGTTACAGCAGCAGATCATCGGTCAGGATGGACAGGTCGGGGATATTGGCCGCGACACTGGTCGTTGTGTCATCATTGAGGTCGGTCAGGTCATACCGTCCCTCGCCAATCGTCAGCCACGAGACGGTTTCGTAGACATGGCCGACCTCGCCATCGCGCGACTGTTCTTCTTGCAGATACAGTGCGGTGCCTTTGGCGGTGTCGAGGCTGCGCAGCACGATTGTGTCACCGCCCAGATAGGATTGCACATCCGCGAAGAGCACCTGATCCTCGTTCGCGTCAATCAGGCTGGCCAGATGATTGACCGAGCTGGTATCGCCCGTCACCAGAGACCCCGAGGCGTCTTCCACCGCGGCCCATTGCACGACACGGCTTGTGCTGCTGGAGACACCGGAATCGGCCTCTTGCGCGGCAAGGCGCAGCGTGGCGCTGTCGCTGTCGACATCGCTGATCCGATGGGTCACCGTCTGGCCGCCTTCGCCCGAGACCGAGGCCAGAATGGTCGGTGTGCCGTCAAAGCCGTCATAGCCGAGGGTGACCTGTTGGCTGCCGGTCACCTCTTGCGTGCCCAGAGTGATCTTCGTCCCGTCCGAGAGCATATGCGCCCCTTCCGTGCCCGCCATCCACGAGATGGTTTCGCCGGTATGGTTGCCATCGAGATAGCTCCATTCGGACAGGCGCAGGTCGAACCCCTCATCGGTGATATTGCGCAGCTCCGTCGTGACCGCATGGCCGCCATTGGTGGTGATCGGACCCAGCACCACGACCGCATCGGGAATAGCCTCGCTGAAGCTGACATGGACCCAGCCATCGGCACCTGCCGTGCGACCCAGACTGAGCGTGCCAACCTCCAATGCGCCCTCGGTGGTGTTGGACAGGACCGGATCGCTTTTGACTTCTGTCTCGCCCGTTGCCTGTAGCGTATAGCTGCCGGTGGCCAAGGCGCTATAGGCCACATTTTCCGCAACATGGCCCGTTTCGGCATCGCGCGACTGTTCTTCCGCAACTCTCAGATAGGTCGAGCCGTTGCTGGTGGTCTGACGCAGGGTCGCGGTGTCACCGCCTGCCATAGACTGCATATCGGCAAACAGCGCGGTTGCGCCGGTCGTGCCGATGGATTGCCACCCGCCAGCCAGCCCGACCGAACCGGAGGTCATCAGCGTGCTGCCGTTCTCGATCACCACATAATCGAAGCTGCGGGCCTCGGTGGCCTCGGTGCCGCGCTCGGCTTCTTCTGCCTGCATCCGCACCTGAAGCTGATCGGCGGAGACATCCACCAGACGGTGGGTCAGAATCTGGTCGCCCGTGCCGACAAGCGAGCCATAGGCCGTGACAGAGCTGCCCGCCTCATAGCCGTCCAGCGCGATGGTCGTGTTTCCGGCGCCCGAAATATCGGCCGAGCCGAAGGTGATCTTCGTGCCGTCGCTCAGGAAATAGTCCCCCGCTGTTCCGGCCATCCACGAAACCGATTCAAGCGTATGGGCGCCGTCGAGATAGGCCCATTCGCTCAGGCGGATGTCGAAGCCCGTGCTGGTGACGTTCTGGATTTCGGGGACAAGCGTATTCCTGCCGTTCGAGGTGACGGGGCCAACCACAACCACCGCATCGGTAATTTCGGCGCTAAAGCTGATATGCACCCAGCCATCCGTATTGGCATGGCGCATAAGATCGGTCACGCCCACTTCCATCCGTGCCGTGCTGGCCGTGCTTGTGGCAGGTTCGCTGGTGGTGGGCTCGCTGGTGGTGGGGGTGGTCGTGCTGGGCGTCGTCGTGCCGGTCGCCGTGCTGGGGGGGGTGATTGTCACCGGTTGCAGGGCGGTTCCGTCAAGAATGCTGCTGGCCGCAATCCAGCCGCTGCCGATCACGGGGTCGAGATCGGAGACATTGCAGCTTCCATCCGCGAAAGACAGCGTTTCGATATTGGTCAGGATATCGGTATCGGTGCCGTTCCTGATCTGGAGCTGTGTGCCGCTGAAGAAGACCAGCGCATCATCGGAGGCGAATTCGTAATAGGCGGTATCCTGGCCTGCGCCGCCATCCAGTGTATCGCTGCCAGCATTGCCGATCAGCGTGTCATTGCCCGCATCCCCTGCCAGCAGGTCATTGCCATCCCCGCCCTGCAACAGATCGCTGCCCTGCCCACCGCTGAGCTGGTCCGCCCCCGCGCCGCCCGAAAGCTGGTCATTACCATCGCCGCCGGAAAGCTGGTCCGCCCCCGCGCCGCCGAAGATCTGGTCTGCTCCGGCCCCGCCTGACAGCACGTTATTGGCGCTGTTGCCGGTAATCGTGTCATCGCCGCTGCCGGTCGAGACATTCTCGATGACGGTGCCGACCGCGATGGCGAGGTTCATCGTGCGCCCCCCGATATCGGAGAAGCTGCCCGGGGTCAGGTCGATGCGCTGGTCCGCGCTGCGGCTGTGCAGGTCGATGACATCGGTGCCGCCTGCATCGACAATGGTTTGCGCGCGGGCATCCAGCAGGGTCTCGCCGCTATCGCCATAGCTGGTATTGCCGCTATGGACTTTGCTGGAGGTGCCATAGAGTTGCTGGATGGCAAAGACATCCGCGATCTGCGGCGTGACCACATAGGAAAAGCTTGCCCCCGTATCAGCGCTGAGCGTCTGATAGAAATAGGACATGATCGAATATTGCCATGTATCATTGGCAAAGGCGGCATCCGAGGCAAAGGTGGCCGAGCCGTTATAATTGCCGGTATGGCCAAGACCCAGCGCATGGCCGATCTCGTGGATATAGGTCTGCAGCATATAGGCGCTGGAGGCGAAGCCCTCGTCGATATTGATCTTCGCGGATTTGGTGATTCCGGAGGAATAGACCGACGAGGTCCATGCCCCCGAGGCACTGTCGCTAAAGGTGATCTGCGCCGATCCGGTGGTTTCGACAAAGCTGATCCCCGACGCATCGGTCCATGCCGAAAGCGCATCGCGGGCATAGGCCTGACTGGTGGCGCTCAGCGCGGAGAGGTTGACCGTCAAAGAGCCCGAGGCCGTAATGTTGAACTTGTGGCTGCTGCTGCCCTTGTCCTCCCAGTAGCCGTCCTGAAGATAGGTGGCGATTTGCTCCACGCTCCAGACCGGTTTGCTGCTTGAGGTGCCCGAGGCAGAGGTCGTGGCGGTTGCCAGATCCGTCAGAGGCGCGAAATGGAGTGGATTGCCGCAAAGTGAGCACATGGAACAGATCCCTGAGGAATGACCGAGGTGAGAGCAGCTTTGCTGCAATCTGTACGCACGTTTTGCGCGCTTCCGCGGGGAAGGGTCGATCTTTGCCGCTTCCCGATAGCCTCTGGATCCCATTTACGGGTGGTCGCGGCGTGCCCGAATTCGGGCGAAAATCGGGCAGTTGGATTCAGCTTTAATAGAACATGAAATGTTTTTGCGCCCCGTTCGCAGGCGGGGCGCATTCTGGTTGGGGGAGCGGAAGGCCGTTCGCTCCGGAGATCGCGGGGCAGGGCGGATCAGCCGTGCCGTTTCTCGGTCAGGGCGTAAAGGAAGGCCAGCGCGGGGGCGAGAAGCCCCAGACCCGCCGCCAGAGACCAGCCTCCGGCCACATAGGCCCAGACCCCTACTGCCGAGCCCAGAGCCCCGCCAAGGAAGAAGCTGGCCATGTAGATTCCGTTCAATCTGGCACGGATGCCCGCATCCAGCAGGAAGATCTCGCGCTGCCCCAGCACCAGATTGGCGGTCACGGCGAAATCCAGTATCAGGGCGGCGGTGACCAGCCCTGCGAGGGCGACGATCCGGTTGTGCGGGACCGCGAGGCACAGCACGAATGCCGCCATGCCTGCCAGCAGCGCAAGCCGTGTGGCCGGATATCCCCAGCCGCGATCGGCGATCCGGCCTGCGACGGGCGAGGCGACCACGCTGGCGGCACCGACTAGGGCAAAGATCGCGATCCCGCCTTGGGTCAGGCCGATGGCGGGGCTGGCCAGCAGCAGCGGGGTGACCGTCCAGAACAGGCTGAATGCGCCGAACATGGCCGCATGATAAAGGGCGCGGCGGCGCAGGACAGGGGTCGTTATGGCGATATGCCCGATCGAGCGCATCAAAGCGCCATAGCCCATCCGGCTTGCGGGGTGGCGCTCGGGCAGGCGGCGGGCCAGCACGATGCCAAGGATCACAAGCGCGAGCGCGGCCAGCACAAAGACGGTTTGCCATGCGAAAGAACCGGCAATAAAGCTGGAGACGGGGCGGGCCAGCATGATGCCCGCCATCAGGCCGGACATGACATTGCCCACCACTTTGCCGCGATGGGCGTCATCGGCAAGATGCGCGGCATAGGGCACCAGAACCTGCACGGCCACCGCCCCGAGCCCCGTGCAGAAACTCGCGGCAAAAAACAGCCATTGGCCGGGCGCGAGGGCCGTTCCCGCAAGGGCCAGAACGCTCAGCCCGATCAGGGTCAGGACCAGACGCCGGTTCTCGAAGATATCGCCCAGCGGCACCAGAAGGATGAGGCCCAGACCATAGCCGAGCTGTGTCAGCGTCACCACAAGCCCTGCAAGCCGGTCGGGGATCTGCACGGTCTGGGCGATCAGGCCGACCAGTGGCTGCGCATAATAGATACTCGCGGCAAGGACACCGCAGGAGAGTGCCAGAAGAAACGAGATCCCTGCGCCGGGTGCCTTGTTGGGGGCAGGGGCTGGAGCGGTGGCAGGTCGGGGATGGGGCATCGGGTTTTACACTTTATAAAACGATCATTCCCTAATTTGGCGCAGGGCAATGACGAGGGGCGGAAGGGATTAGGCGAAGAGTTGTAGCAGGGTATCGATAGGGTCGGCGGGGTCGCCTTCGGCATAGCCGATCTTGCCCGCAAGGCGCATGCCTTGCAGTGTATACAGCAGAAGACGCGCGGTTATGCGCGGATCCGTGGTCAGCGTCAGGCTCCCATCGGCCCGCCCCGCATCGAAAATCTTCAGCAGGGTCGCTTCAAGGCGCTCATAGGCTTTCAGGACGGGCAGGGCCATCCGCTCGTCAAATGTGGTGATCTCGGTCAGGGCCGAAATCACCATACATCCGGTGCGCCCTTCACGGCCCTGGCTTGCATCGACATAGACCGAGATGAAGGCACGAAGCTGGTCGCGCCCTGTCTGGCCCTGTGCCATGCGCGCAGTCAGCGCCGCGTTTCGGGCGGTCAGATAATGGTCGAGCGCGGCAAGGAAAATGCCGAGTTTGTCTTTGAACGCCTTGTAGAGGCTGCCTGATGTCAGGCCTGTGGCCTGACACAGATCGCCGATCGATGTCGCGTTATAGCCCTTTTCCCGAAACACCAGCACGGCCTGATCAAGCACCTGCGGAAGATCGAACTCGCGCGGGCGGCCGGGGCCACGTTTGGAATGCGGGGTCTGGGCGGTGGAATCGGTCATGACTCCTCAATAGGAAATGACCTATTCCAAATCAACCGGATATGTACAGGGTGCCGCAAGGAGAAGCGGGGCCGGTCCGCAGGAGGGCGGTCCCTAAGCGCCTTGCGCGCGGACGGGCCGGCTTTAGCCGGTGTAATGCTGCGCCAGAGACTTGGCGATATCGCGGATGGCGGCGCCGAGTTCGGTCTGTTTGACCTGACTGGCTTCGGCGCTGGTCATCGAGATGGCGATACCCGCGACGGGGCTGCCCGCGGGGCCGAGGATTGGGGCGCCAAGGCAGACCATGCCCTCCCGGATTTCTCCGTTATCGATGGCATAGCCGTTCTGCCGCCAGATCTGCGCGTCGGCCTCGAAGGCGGCGATGTCGCGCACGCTATTGGGCGTGAAGGGGGCGGGCCAGGGCAGATGCAGGATGGCTGTCCGCTCGGCCTCGGGCAGATGGGAAAGCATCGCCTTGCCTGTGGCGGAATAGACCGCCGGAAGGCGCATTCCGATCTGGAAGGTAAAGCCCAGAGGGCGGTCCGAATTGCGGCAGGCCAGATAGACGACCTGCCCCTGTTCGAGGGTCGACAGGGTGACGGTATAATTGGCCAGCCGGTCATCGCGCGACAGAACCCGCTGGAATTCCGAGATCAGCGAGGAGCGTGTCAGATAGGCGCTGCTCCAGCGCAGGCAATGGGCGCTGAGGCTATAACCGTCTGGCTCCGAATGCAGCACACCGGCCGCGACAAGTGTCTCGCAGATTCCGTAGACCGAACTTTTGGGCAGGCCCATTTCGCGGGCCAGTTCCGAGACCCCCAGCGGCGAGGGATGCGCGGAGAGTTTGTCCAGTATCAGGATTGTCCGCTCTGCGGCGGGGGCGCGTCGTTTGGAGGGTTCTGCCATCTGCCATTTCCTTTGAGCCGCAGTCTTACGCGAAGATGTGAGCGATTGACATAGGTGTATACATCGGCATACGTTCCATATAGCAAACGTCGTTTCATATATGGAACGATACTGCAAGACCTACGCAACTCCAAACGATGAGGCCCGCAATGTCCCAACTCAAAGACCCGTCGCTGTTGAAAGATGCCTGCTTGGTCAATGGCCAGTGGGTGCATGCCGCCTCCGGCGCAACGATCGATGTTCTCAATCCCGCTGATGGATCCGTTGTCGGGACGGTGCCCGCGCTCGCCCCCGAGGAGATCCCTGCCGTGATCGAGGCCTCGCGCAAGGCGCAGGCCGAATGGGCGCGCTGGACCGCCAAGGAGCGGGCCGCCGTCTTGCGTAAATGGTTCACGCTGATGGTCGAGAATACCGACGATCTGGGGCTGATCATGACGCTCGAACAGGGCAAGCCCCTGAAAGAGGCCAAAGGCGAGATCGGCTATGCGGCCTCGTTTGTGGAATGGTTCGCCGAGGAGGCCAAACGCGTTTATGGCGACACGATCCCCGCTCCGGCGCGCAACCAGCGCCTGACCGTGCTGCGCCAGCCGATTGGTGTCACGGCGGCGATCACGCCTTGGAATTTCCCGGCCGCGATGATCACCCGCAAAGCCGCGCCGGCTCTGGCGGCGGGCTGTTCGATGATTGTGCGTCCGGCCGATCTGACGCCGCTGACCGCGCTGGCCCTGGGCGTTCTGGCCGAACGTGCGGGGATTCCGGCAGGCGTGTTCCAGATTGTGACGGGACCGGCGTCGAAAATCGGTAAGGTGCTGACCGATAGCGATATCGTGCGCAAGCTCTCCTTCACCGGTTCGACCGAGGTGGGGCGTCTGCTGATGGCGCAATGTGCCGACACGATCAAGAAAGTCTCGCTGGAACTGGGCGGCAATGCGCCGTTTATCGTGTTCGACGACGCCGATCTGGATGCGGCGGTGGAAGGGGCGATGGCCTCGAAATACCGCAATGCCGGTCAGACCTGTGTCTGCGCCAACCGCATTCTGGTGCAGCGCGGGGTCTATGAGGCCTTCGCGCAGAAACTCTCGCAGAAAGTCTCGGCGCTCAAGGTCGGGAATGGCACCGAAGAGGGCACTGATATCGGTCCGATGATCGAGGCTAAGGCGCTGGATAAGGTCGAAAGCCATATCGAGGATGCGGTGTCCAAGGGCGCGACCCTGCTGCAGGGCGGCACACGTCTGGGCGGGCTGTTCTTCGAACCGGCGATCCTGACCGGCGTCACCCCCGAGATGAAGGTCGCCAAGGAAGAGACCTTCGGGCCGCTGGCGCCGCTCTTTGCCTTCGACACCGAGGAAGAGGCCGTGGCGATGGCCAATGACACGATCTTCGGGCTGGCCGCCTATTTCTACACAAAGGATCATGCGCGGATGGTGCGTGTGTCCGAGGGGCTGGAATATGGCATGGTTGGCCACAATACCGGCCTGATCTCGAACGAGGTCGCGCCTTTCGGCGGTGTCAAACAGTCCGGTCTGGGGCGCGAGGGCTCCAAGTACGGCATCGAGGAATATCTCGAGCTGAAATACATCTGTAGCGCGCTCTGACCCTTTTGGTAAGTCCCGCGGCCTTCCGGGCGCGGGACAGTTGTGTTTTTCTCTTCAAGGACAAGATCAATGACTGATGGTATCAAACCGTTCTCCTTCGACACACCCGGCTCCACCTTGGTGGAATGGGGTGGCGCGAAGCGGATGGGCGAACTTCTGGGGGCGTGGTTCCCGGAACGTAACCTGTTGATCGTGACCGACAAGTTCCTGCATGAAAATGGCTTGCTCGATCCGGCGATTGCGTCTCTCAAGGCGCATGGCTTCAGCGTCACCGTATTTGATGATGTGGTTGCCGATCCGCCGGAGGCCGTGCTGATGGCCTGTGTTGAACGTGCGAAATCGGCAGGCTCCGATATTGTCATGGGGCTGGGGGGCGGCTCGTCGATGGATATCGCCAAGCTGGTGGCGGTGATGCTGGTCTCTGAACAGCCGCTGTCCGAGCTGTATGGGATCGGTAAGGTCGAGGGCAAGCGCACGCCCTTGGTGCAGGTGCCGACCACGGCGGGCACCGGATCGGAAGTGACCAATATCACCATTCTGACCACCGGCGAGACCACCAAGATGGGCATCGTCTCGCAACAGCTTTATGCCGACCGCGTGCTGCTGGATGCCGAACTGACCATCGGCCTGCCGCCGGTGCAGACGGCTGCCACCGGTATCGATGCGATGGTGCATGCCATCGAAGCCTTTACCGGCCAGCACAAGAAGAACCTGATGTCGGATGTCTTCGCCAAGGAAGCGCTGCGTTTGATGAGCGCGAACCTGATCACGGCCTGTCAGGATGGCACCAACCGCGCGGCGCGTGAGGCGATGCTGCTCGGGGCCAATCTGGCCGGTCAGGCGTTCTCGAACAGCCCCGTGGGCGCGGTCCATGCGCTGGCCTATCCGCTGGGCGGGCATTACCACCTGCCGCACGGGTTGACCAACGCGCTGATGCTGGGCCCGGTCCTGCGCTATAACATGGCCGGTGCCGCCGCGCTTTATGCCGAGCTGGCGGATGTGGTGATCGGGCCGTCCGACGAAGGCACGCAAGCCAAATCGGCCAATTTCGTGAACTTCATGCAGGATCTGATGGACCGCTCCGGCGCGCCGCTGAAGCTGCGCGATGTCAAGGTACCTGAGGCCGATCTGCCGATGCTGGCACGTGATGCGATGCTGCAGACCCGACTGTTGGTCAACAACCCTGTCGAAGTGACGGAACAAGACGCGCTCGCGCTGTATCGCGAAGCGTTCTGACCCTCTTGTCAGGCGCCTCGACGCATCGCAGGTGGGGCGCCTGACACAAAACATTCTCGCCCGGGAGGGAAGGGCGAACTGCGTAGATTACGAGGAGACTTCTGTGAGACAACAACGCATCGACGGGCAGGAAACGCCCTATTGGCCGGCGGGGCCGTTCAAAATCCGCCTGCCATTCCTTCACTATCGGTTTGAATGGCCGGACTATTTCCAGGGCCTTCTGATGTGTGCCGTGGATCTTGCGGCGATCCCGCTGATGGTTGAGCTTCTCAATATGCCGTTCGAGGTCGCGCTGGCGGTCGTGATGATGAACGGCATTCTGTATCTGACCCACCACCTGCTGGGTGACCCCGTCGTGCCGGGCTGGATCACCCCCGCGATCCCGCTGCTGATGGCCTATTGCGCGGCCTTCCCCGAAGGCCCCGAGCGGGTGCATGCGCTGATCGCCTTCCAGTTGATGCTCGGGGTGTTCTCGATCTTTATCGGGGCCTCGGGGCTGGCGCATCGGGTCGTGCAACTGATCCCTCAAGCCATCAAATCCGGTATCATCATCGGTGCGGGGATCGCGGCGGTGATCTCGGTCTTCAAGGTAGGGGGGCGCTTTGACAGCTTTCCCTTCACCATCTCCATCGCGGTCGGTATTGCCTTCTATGTGATTTTCTCGCGCCATTTCGCCAAGCTGAAAAATGTCAGCCCCTTCTGGGGGATGGTCGGCAAATTCGGGATCTTCCCGATTGTGGCACTGGCTATCGTGATCGCGCCGGTCTTCGGCGAGGCCCCCTGGCCCAAGATCGAATGGGGGATCTCCAAGCCCGATTTCGTGACGCTGTGGAAAGAATATACCGTGTTCGGGCTTGGCTTTCCGCCACTGCATATGTTCGTGTCCGCCGTTCCGACGGTTCTGGCGGCCTATATCGTGCTGTTTGGCGATGTGCTGCAAAGCAAGGCCATTCTGGACGAGGCCGATCACGAGCGTCCCGATGAGGTCGTGCATTACAATCCTGACCGCGCGCATATGATTTTCGGGGCGCGGAACTCGATCATGTCGATCATCGGTCCCGATGTCGCGATGTGTGGTCCGCTTTGGGCGGCGATGCATGTGGTGATTGTCGAACGGTTCTCGCAAGGCAAAAAGGCGATGGATTCCATCTTTGGCGGGGCGGGGTCGTTCCGTTGGGGGACGAATACCGGCCTTCTGCTGATGCCGATCGTGACCCTCGTGCAGCCCATCCTCGGCATTGCGCTGGCGCTGACCCTGCTTATTCAGGGCTATGTCTCCGTGCGGATCGGGGTGATGGAAGCCCGCTCGCAGCGCGATCTTGGTATCGCGGGCATCGTCGCCGCTGTTCTTGCGACGCGGGGTGCGGCCTGGGCCTTCGCGGTTGGGGTTGTGCTGTGCATTCTTGTCTATGGTCGGGATTTCTTCCGCGGCGAAACCGACAAGACCTTCGTCAAGGACCAGCAAAGCTGAGCCATATGGCGATGATCCGGAACGGGGGCCCGCAGGCCCCCGTTTTCATTGGCGATAGGGGCCTGTCCTATCAGGACGGCCTGCTATCAGGCTGCAGCGCGGCCGAAGAGCGACCGGAGACGGGCAGATCATATGCCGGATGCCCATCGGTATCGGATTGTGTCCGCAGATCGGTCCTCCTTTGTCCGTGTGCGACCGGCGTGCGGCGCAAAGGGGGGCTCTCCCGCAGGGTCAGTCTTCGCGCAGGGCATAGGCCATATAATCGGAGAGCGGTTTGACCAGAACCGAGGCGGGGCTGCGTGCGCCTGTCCGGATGAAAGCTTCAAGCGGCATACCGGGTTGGAGCGGCAGATCGCCAAGCGCCTCATTCGCCTCCGGCGTCAGTTCAAGCTCTGCCGTGTAATAGGTGCTTTGCGTGTTCGGGTCGGTGATCGTGTCGGGCGAGACGGTCCGCAAGGTGGCGGAAAAGCTCGGTGTCGTGCGGCTGTTGAAATTCGGGAACCGCACCATCGCCGATTGTCCGGCATGGATCCGGTCGATCTGCAGCGGGTCGATGCGGACCATGAAGATCAGCGGCACGTCTTGCGGCACGATGGACACGACTTCCTGTCCGGCCGCGATCACCCCGCCAATCGTGTGGATTTTCAGCCCGAGCACGCGTCCCGACATGGGAGCCCGCAGGACCAGCCGTCCCAGACGGGTCTCTGTGACGCCAAGCTGTTCGCGGATTTGCAGCTCGTTGGGCTGCTCGCTGCGCAGCGCGTCTTGCGATTCCTCCCTACGGGAGGCTTGGGTTCGCAGTCCCTCGATCTCATATCCGGCAATCGAGCTGCGAGCCTCGGCGATCGAGGCTTCGAGCTGGCCGATATTTCCTTGCAGTTCCGCTTCCTGCCGATACAGCGCCGAGACACGGCTTGCCTGTGTCAGCCCCCGATCCAGCAGGCTCGCCTGATCGGTCAGTTCCTGCCGGATCAGTTGCAGCTGGCGGTTGCCGGCCTGAACCTGACGCTGATAGCCCCCGATCAGGGATTGCGTCTGTTTCTTGCGCTCTGTCAGCTGTTCCAGCGTGCGGGCCTGCGTATCACGGCGGGAGTCGAACAAGGCGGTTTCCGATGCCAGAAGCCGTTGAGTCTGGGCATTTTCCGTCGCATCCGCCAGAAGTTCCTCATCGAATGTGATGGTTTGTGCATCGCTGACCTCGGCCTGAAGCCGGTCGATCCGCGCCAGTGTTTCGGTCAGATTGGCATGCAGAAGGGCGCGTTGCGCCAGCAGTTCGGAATCGTCGAGCCGGATCAGCGGTGCCCCCGCTTTGACGGTCTGGCCGTCGCGCACGAAGATTTCGGCGACCATCCCGCCGTCCGGATGCTGGAGCGTCTGGCGACGGGCTTCCACCTCGACACGGCCTTGGGTCACCACTGCGCCGTCGATTTCGGTGGCGACGGCCCACGCCACGAAGCCGCCGCAGCCCAAAGCCAGCACCGCAAGCCCTGCCATCATCGGTCCACGAACAGAATAGCGTGTCATGTCAATTCTCTCCAACTGCTTTGGGGCGCACGAAGTTGCTGGCATTTTTCACGTGGCTGCGCAGGACCTCGTCACGCGGGCCGAAGGCGCGGATCTGTCCTTTGTCAAGCAGCAGCACCTTGTTGCAATGTGCCAGTGCCGAGGGACGATGGGACATCACAAGGGTGATCTGCCCCTGTTTGCGGGCGATCGAAATCGACTGGTTCAGCGCCTTCGTGCCCGCATCATCCAGACTGGAATTGGGCTCGTCGAGCACAAGCAGGATCGGGTTGCCGAAGATCGCGCGGGCCAGCCCGATCCGCTGTCGCTGACCGCCGGAAAGTTCGGGCGCCCCGTCGCTGAGCGGGGTGTCATAGCCTTGCGGCAGCGACAGGATCAGCTCATGGGCAGCGGCCGTCTGGGCCGCGTAGACGATGTCCTTCGGGTCGGCATTAGGGGTGAAGCGGGCGATGTTCTCGGCCACGGTTCCGGCAAAAAGCGTGACCTCCTGCGGCAGATAGCCCAGCAGCCGCCCAAGGGCCTCGCGGTCGAAATGCGCCAGCGCCGCGCCGCCAAGGCGGATTTCGCCATGCAGGGTGGGCCAGAGCCCGACCAGCGCACGGGCCAGCGTGGATTTTCCCGATGCAGAGACGCCGATGACAGCAATCGCGTCCCCTGCAACCGCTTCGAAACTGAGCTGGTGGAGGGTGGGCGTGCGGCTGCCGGGCGGGGCCACCAGAATATCGCTGACCGTCAGCTCCGGCTTGGGGCGGGGCAGCGACATCGGGGCTTCTTTTTCGGGGGTCTCGTCCAGCAGGCGCGACAGGGATTTACGGGCATTCCACGCATTCTGGATCGCGGCCCATTGCCCGACGGTCTGTTCGACGGGGGCAAGGGCGCGCCCGAGCAGGACCGAGCCCGCAATCATCGCGCCCGCCGTGAGCATGTTCTGCAAGACCAGCCATGCGCCCAAAGCCAGCATGGCCGACTGGATGAACATCCGGAATGCTTTCGTGGCCTGTGTGAAGCCACCGCTGCGATCGGCGGCCTTCATGCCATGCAGTAAGGCGCGATCACGGGCATTTTGCCAGCGGTCGAGCATCTGGCGGCTCATCCCCAGTCCGCGCAGGGTTTCCAGCCCGCTGCGCATGACCGTGCTGCGCATCTCGGCTTCGGCGGCGGCGCGATTGGCCTCGGCATGGGCGGCGTGGGTATAGCGCTGGTTGAGCACCGCAAGCGTGAACACAATGACCGAAGAGGCGATGGCAAACCACCCCATCAGCGGATGGAAGAAAAACAGCAGGGCGACGAAGATCGGGGTGAAGGGCAGGTCGAACACCGCCCCGAGCGCGGGAGACCCGAAAAGCGCATTGATCCGGCTGAGCTCTGTCGCGCCGGTGGCGGGCTGGTTGCGATAGGCGGCCGAAGCCGTGCGTTCGAGCGTGGCGCGCATGATGCGGGCATCCAGCCGTTCAACAAGCTGCGCGCCGATCCGCGCCAGAATGCGGCCACGGAAATAGTCCAGAAGCCCCATGACGGTGAACAGGAACCCGACGATCAGGAACAGCACCAGCAATGTCGAGCTTGAGCGCGAGCCGATCACACGGTCATAGACCTGTAGCATGAAAAGCGGTCCGGTCAGCAGCAGCACGTTCACTGCAACGGAGAATAAGGCAATCGCCCAGAGCGCCCCACGGGCGGGACCAAAGATGTGGCGTAGCTCGCCAGACGGCTTGCTATTTCGTGGTGCGACCATGCGGAGCCCCCGTTTGTGTCGATTAGCCTTAATGCGCCAGTATTAGGCGCGTTTGGGTTAAGGATGTCTTGTGATGTGATCGCGCGTGGACGGATCGCTAAAGATGCTAGCATTTTTCTGCAGGGCTGGCAGGCCCACAACTGCCTTGCAACCGTCGCGTAAGCGGATATATGCGCGCCGAGTGACGG
>NZ_JBXXRY010000004.1:0-113895 GCF_057380695.1 Thioclava sp. NS-SX20
AATTTCGCGCATATTCAGTCCTTCACAACGTAAATTTTCCCGGTGACGCCGCTTGATGCACCAGAACGGGTGACGGTCCCATAAGGGGCCTTTGACGGCAATCAGAAAGCCATAACGGGGCAGGCAACAGGCAAGGACATCCGTGGCGCGTTCGTGGCCTGCACGGCTTGCGTCAGGCATCACTTACGCTTAGTCAAAAAGCGTTCGCGCTTTCACATTCAGACTGTCGGTCTTTGAGAGAGGCCCCCCCCGTTCCGGCCCGCATCCGGAAGGACTATGAAATGAAACGAAGATATATCGTCATAACGTGCCTTGGCCTCGCGGGTGGGAGTGCCGGTTTCCTGTTTTGGAGCGCCGTTGAAAACAACAAAATACGTACGATGACGCTCAGCTTCGGGGCCGATAGCACCTCACCGGCGGTGGTAACACATTTTGCTATTGAACAGCCTTTGGCACCCGTCAATCCGTTTCTCGCAGCAAGCGAAGCAGAGACGGGGCCACCGCGCGGCGCAGGCGTAAGTGTCCTGGGCGTCCCGGTGGATGCCAAGCATGATGGGATCTGGCAGGTATCTGCACAATGGGTCGAATTGCCGACAAATATCACTTGGACGGCGACGGTCGATGTGCCTATCAAGGACCTGACCATCGCCTATCATGCCTATGAACTGACAGTATTGTTCGGGCCGAATGGTGCGCTGACAATCGCATCGGATAAAATCGGGAATGCCCTGTCTGATCTCCGCGATGTGGCGTTTGTCTGCGCAACGATGGGACCGCCGCCAGAACGTGTGTGGAAAGAGGCCACCAACTATTTCCCGCAATTACCACAATATATCATGACCTTCTCGGACGCCGAATTCCAAGCGGCGCGGCGCTCCCCGCGCTGCCCCGCACCCACAGGTCCGTCAGAGGAGGGGGAGTGATATCGATGCTGCCGCGGCAAGTGCCGCAGGGCCAGACCTGTCCGGCGAAGCGGGCAATCCCGTCCGGACCTGCCCCGAGATTACTCTGGAAATCGGGGGGGGCGACGGCCCCCTGAACAACCGCTAAAATGTTCTGGCCATCAGGTCTTCCACCGCGATCAGGTCTCGTTCAACCCGCCTTTGGTGAAGGGCCGCCATCTCTTGCGCGTTGAACGACAATGGCGGCCTCGCCAGTGGAAGATCGTCGCGCCTCGCGTCCTTGGCCCGCTGCACCCACAGGCCATCCTGCTGCATATCCGGACGCGAAAATGCCGATCCGAAGACCAAGCCGCTGCGGGCCGCATTCGCGCCATTGCTTAATTCACGCGGTCGTCCGATAGTCCCCCGACCCCAACCGGAGAGCCCGATGACAGATCTCAGCATCCCGCATATCTTACGGCAAGAAATCCGCGCCCGCCGTTTCCGCGCACCGACCACAGGCGTGGGTGGTGATGCGCTTCAGGCCAATCTGGTGATCCTGCCCGAGGCCGAAGCCAGCGCCTTCCTGCGCTTTGCCCAGGCCAATCCGCAGCCGATCCCGCTGCTGGCCGTCAGCGAACCCGGCGCTGTGGCCCTGCCTTCGCTGGGGCAGGATATCGACCTGCGCTATGACCTGCCGCGCTACCGTGTGTGGCACGAAGGGGTGCTGACCGAGGAACCCGAAGAGATCGCCGCGCTCTGGCGGCCCGATCTGGTGAGCTTTGCCATCGGCTGTTCGTTCAGCTTCGAGGCCGCGCTGGCCAAGGCGGGCCTGCCGCTGCGCCATCAGGAGGCGGGGCGCAATGTGCCGATGTATCGCACCACTCTGGCCACCCGCCCCTCGGGGGCGTTTCACGGGCCCGTGGTGGTGTCGATGCGCGCGATGCCCGCCGCTGCGGCCATCGAGGCGGTGCAGATCTGCGCCCGTATGCCGCTGGCGCATGGCGCGCCCGTGCATCTGGGCGATCCGGCCCAGATCGGCATCACAGACCTGATGCAGCCCGATTATGGCGATGCGCCGGTCATCGAACCGGGCGATATTCCCGTGTTCTGGGCCTGCGGTGTCACCCCGCAAGCGGCTATTCTGGCGGCCAGACCCGCCTTCGCCATCACCCATGCGCCGGGCTATATGCTGGTCACCGATATCGCCGCCGATCAGGCCGAGCGGCATCTGCGCGGTGTGCATGGCCTCTAGCTGACCGCCCCCCCGATGCAGACCCGTGTCCTGCGTCGCCGGACACGCCGCGCCGGAACGCCCGCCACGGGCTGAGGGGCGCGGCTTTCTGTCATGGGCTGCGGCCTGTCTGGCGCGGCGTCGGGGCGGGTTTTGCGGTGCTGCGGGGGTGTCACCCGCCCGCATCGCTGAAAAAATAGATCAAAAATATATCATATTTCCCGCAGCTTATCCGGCAAGCCCGCCTTTGCGCCGTGGCAGTGGCGCAGGAAAGAGTTGACTGAAAACCGGATTCGCATAGGCTCATCTGGAATCGTTTCCACATGTGAGGAACCCGGAAACGATCTGGAGGAGAAAATCATGAAACAGGCGCGGATGAACCGCCTCTTTGCCCCTTCGGGCAACTGCTTTGACGTGGCCATCGACCACGGGATGTTCAACGAAAAGGGCTTTCTCAACGGCATCGAGAATATGAAACAGGCCGTCGAGATCGTGGCAAAGGCCGCCCCCGATGCGATCCAGTTGCCCCCCGGCACCGCGCCGATCCTACAGGCCCGCCCCGGCAAGGACCGGCCCGCGCTGGTGTTGCGCACCGATATCGCCAATGTTTATGGCACCCCCCTGCCCCGCCTGCTGTTTTCCGAGGTGATCGACAAGCCGGTGGAGCAGGCGATCCGGCTGGATGCGGCCTGTGTGGTGGTCAATCTGTTGATGCTGCCCGACGAGCCCGAGGTCTATCGCGCCTGTATCGCCAATATCAACGCGCTCAAACATGTCTGCGATCAGGCCTCGATGCCGCTGATGGTCGAGCCGCTGGTGATGCAGGACAACACCAATGGCGGCTATATGGTCGATGGCGATATCGACAAGATCCTGCCTCTGGTGCGGCAGGCGGTGGAGCTGGGCGCCGATATCATCAAGGCCGATCCCTGCACCAATCCGGCCGAATATCACCGCGTGATCGAGATCGCGCAGGATATTCCGGTGCTGGTGCGCGGCGGCGGCAAGGTCTCGGATGAGGAAATCCTCAGCCGCACCAAGGTGTTGATGGAACAGGGCGCGCGCGGCATCGTCTATGGGCGCAATGTCATCCACCATGCCGATCCGGCGGCGATGACCCGTGCGCTGATGGCGGTCGTGCATGAAAACGCCACCGTGCCGCAGGCGCTGGCGCTGCTGGGGGCGGGGGCATGAGAACCATCCGTTTCGGCATTATCGGCTGCGGTCTGATGGGGCGCGAATTCGCCTCTGCCGCCGCCCGCTGGATGCATCTGACCAAGGCCAGCGCGCGGCCCGAGATCGTCGCGGTCTGCGACACGAACAGCGATCTGATGGGGTGGTATCGCGACAATATCCCGACCCTCTCGCAGATCACCACCGACTATACCGAGCTGCTGGCCAATCCCGATGTGGAGGCCGTCTATTGCGCGGTGCCGCATGTGCTGCATGCCGAGATCTATCCGGCCATTCTGGCGGCGGGCAAGCATCTGCTGGGCGAGAAACCCTTTGGCATGGATCAGGCGCAGAATGCCACGATCATGGCCGCGCTGAAGGCCCGCCCCGATCTGCTGGTGCGCTGCTCGTCCGAGATGCCGTTCTATCCGGGGGCGCAGAAGGTCATCGATTTCGTGCGCTCGGGCGCCTGCGGCCGGATCCTCGAGGTCGAGAGCGCCTTCCTGCACAGCTCCGACATCAACCCCGACAAGGTGATCAACTGGAAGCGCATGGTCGAGGTGAATGGCGAATATGGCTGTATGGGCGATCTGGGGATGCATGTGTGCCATGTGCCGCTGCGCCTTGGCTGGAAGCCCGCGCGGGTGCAGGCAAGCCTTGTCAAACGTGTGCCCGACCGCCCCGATGGCCGTGGCGGGCGCGTGCCCTGCCGCACATGGGACAATGCCACCATCACCGGCATGGTCGAGGATGCCGACGGGCAGGGCCGCTTCCCGCTGGTGCTCAAGACATGGCGCATCGCGCCGGGCGAGTCCAACACATGGTCGCTCAGGGTGCTGGGGATGGAGGGCTCGGCCTGTTTCTCCACCAAGAACCCGCGCCAGTGGCAGTTCATGCGCTATAGCGCGGGTGGCGGCCAGACATGGCAGGTCGAGGATCTGGGCTTCACGCCGCAATTCCCCACCATCACCGGCGGCATCTTCGAATTCGGCTTTACCGATGCGATCCAGCAGATGTGGGCGGCCTTTGTCGAGGAACTGGCCGGCGGCACGGCCTGCGGTTTCGGCTGTGCCACCCCCGAAGAGGCGGCAGACCATCACGCGCTGCTGACAGCGGCGCTTGCGGCGGGCCTGTCCGGTCAGGCGCAAGACGTGGACTACCCCTCATGAAGCGGTCGGAAATCAACACCGCATTGCGCAGCGCGGAGGCGATGCTGGCGCATCACCTCTGGGCGCTGCCCGACTGGGCGGGCTGGGATATGGCCGATGTGCTGCGCCACCGCGACCACAGCCGCTGGCTGGCCGAGCGGCAGCTTGGCTGGGATGTGACCGATTTCGGCTCGGGGGAATTTGCCGCGCGCGGGCTGACACTGTTTTGCGTGCGCAACGGGCTGGCGCATCTGTCCGGCGAGGAACGCCCCTATGCCGAAAAGCTGCTCTTTGTGGGGGTGGGGCAGGAAACGCCCTTCCATGCCCATAAGCACAAGCTCGAGGACATCATCGTGCGCGGCGGCGGCACGCTCTGCGTCGCGTTCACCCCCGAGGGCTATCTGGGCACCGGCGCGCCGCCGCAGCAGATCCGCATCGACGGCGCCGCCCATCCCGCCTTCGACCGCATCCACCGCCTGCGGGCGGGCCAGAGCATCACCATCCCGCGCGGATTACAGCACCGGTTCTGGGGCGAGGAGGCCCCCGTTTTCGTGGCCGAGGTCAGCCAGTGCAACGACGATCAGGGCGATAACTTCTTTCTCGGCGGTCAGGGGCGGTTTTCCGAGGTGGAGGAAGACGAGCCGCCCTATCGCCTGCTGTGGAACGAGGTGCCGCAATGACCGCCCCGACACGGCGCGGCATTGCCTGTATGGGCAACTGGATCCTCGATATCGTCCATGACATCGGCCATTGGCCGGAGAAATCCGATCTGGTCGGCATCTCGCGCCAGACCAGCGGGCTGGGGGGCGGTGCGGCCAATGTCTCGGCAGATCTGGCGGCCCTGGACGGGGGCTATCCCGTCTATCCGATCGGGCTGGTCGGGGACGACAGCTTCGGTGACGAGGTCCATGAGCGGATCGCGCGGACCGGCCTTCAGGCGCGGCATCTGCGGCATCTGCGGCGGGTGCGGGCGGGCGTGACGGCCCATACCCATGTGATGAACGTGCCCGGTGACAGCCGCACTTTCTTCTATCATGCGGGCGTCAACAGCGATCTGGCGCAGGACAGCGTGGATCTGGCCGCGCTGGCCGATGCGGGCTGCAAGCTGTTCTATCTGGGCTATCTCAACCTCTTGCCCGCGCTTGATAAAATCGGTGCAGACGGGCGCAGCGCCGCCTATCACCTGCTGCGCGGGGCACAGGCGGCGGGGATGATGACCTGCGTCGATCTGGTGTCCAGCGCCGCCCCCGGATACCGCGCGGTGGTGCAGGCCACGCTGCCTGCGATCGATGTGCTGTTTCTCAACGAGGTCGAGGCCGCCCGCGCCACCGGACAGCCGGTCGCAGGCCCCGCCGACCGCCACGGGCTGGAGGCCGCCGCGCGGGCGCTGCTGGCACAGGGGGTGGGCCATGCGGTGATCGTGCACACCCCCGCGCTGGCGCTCTGGGTCGCGCGGGAGGGCACGACGGTCCATGAGGTGGCCCCCGTGCCGCCCGAGGCCATCCTCAGCCCCGTGGGGGCGGGCGATGCGTTTGCCGCCGCCGTGCTGCATGCGCTCCACGAAGAAAGACCGGCGCCGGAGGCTCTGGCGCTTGGATGCAAGGTGGCCGCCCTGTCGCTTGGAGGAGCGACGGCCACCGATGCGATCCCGTCTCTGGCAGAGCTGGGGGACACAGCCCGCAGCCCCTGCCTGCGCGGGCAGGCCCATATCGGTTAGGCCATAGCGGGGAGACCCGTATCGGGGAGGTCCGCATCCGCGTGGCCTTCTGAAACCGGACATAAAGGGAGGAGAAAACAATGGGTTATATTATCAACAGACGGAACGGCCTTGGCATGGCCACGGCCTTGGGCCTGCTGGGGCTGCTGGGTGGCCTGCTGGGCGGGCTGCCCGCGCAGGCACAGGACACACCGGCGCCGGACGCGCAGGGCAAGACGGTGATCGCCAGCATCGTCTTCATGGGCGACCAGTTCATGACCTCGATGCAATCGGGCATCCGCGATGTGGCCAAGGCGCATGGCGCGGAGGTGCTGGAGCTGAATATCGATGGCGATATCACCAAAGAGGCGCAGGCCATCGATACCTATATCTCGCGCGGGGTCGATGCGATCCTGATCGCGCCGGTCTCGGCCACCAATTCGGCGGCGGCCCTTGCACGGGCCAAGGCGAAGGGCATCACCATTGTCGCGCTCAATGGCGGGCTGGCCGATCCGGATCTGGCCGATGCGACATTCGCCACCGAGGACCGCGAGCTGGGCACCCATACCGGCGAGGCCGCCGCCGCCTTCATCAAGGACAGGATGGGCGGCCGTGCCAAGATCGGCATTCTGGCCTTTTCCAGCCTGCTGCCCGAACAGTCGGCCGCCCGCGTCGGCGGCTTCCGCGACACGGTCACCAAGGGCACCCAGATCGACATCCTCGGCACGCAGGATGCGTGGATGCCCGAGAAAGCCGTGCAGGTGGCCACCGATATGCTGACCGCCCATCCCGATATCAACCTGCTCTTCGCCGCCAATGAGGGCGGCACCGTGGGCGCGATGCAGGCGGTGCGCAATGCGGGCCGGATGGGCAAGGTCTATGTCTTCGGCATCGACGGCTCGGAACAGCTGGCGCGGGGCCTGATGGCCAGTGACGATGTGCTACAGGCCACCACCGCGCAAAGCGGTCAGGCGATGGGGCGGGCCGGTGCCGAGGCCGCCTTCGCGCTGATGGAGGCAACGGGACAGGTGGCCAAAATGAACAAGGTGCCGGTGGTGCCGCTGCAACGCGGCCAGAAAGACGCCATCATGCGCTATGTGGCCACCCTGCGTTAAGCCGCCATCTGCCTGCCAACCGCCGCGCGGCGGTTGGCACGTTCCCCTCTGGCTGCAAGGAGAGAGAATGAGCCGCCTCGAATTCACCGATCTCACCAAACATTACGGGCCGATCAAGGCCCTCGAAGGGTTCACCCATAGCTTCGCCTCCGGTCAGGTCCATGCGCTGATCGGCAAGAACGGCTCGGGCAAGAGCACCCTGATCAAGATGCTCTCGGGGGCGATCCGGCCCAGCCGCGGGGGCCTTGCCCTTGACGGGGTGCCGATGGCCTTCGACACCCCCGCCGACGCGCTGGCCGCAGGTATTGTCACCGTGTATCAGGAACTGTCGCTGGTACCGGGGCTGACCGTGGCCGAGAACCTGTTTCTCGGACGTCTGCCCAAGCGCGGGCTGCTGGTGGACTGGGCGCGCCTGTACCGCGAGGCGCAGGCGCTGCTGGCCGATATCGGCGCACAGGATATCGACCCGCGGGCCGAAGTCGCCAGCCTCTCTGTCGGGCGGCAGCAGATTGTCGAGATCGCCAAGGCGATGAGCCTGCATCCCAAGGTGCTGCTGCTGGACGAGCCGACCTCGGCGCTGGCGCAGGCCGAGGTGAACCAGCTTTTCGATCTGGTCAAACGGCTGGAGGCGCGGGGGGTGACCATCCTCTATATCTCGCACAGGCTGTCGGAACTGCCACGGATCGCCAGAACCGTGACCGCCATCCGCGACGGGCATTTCGTGGGCTCTGTCGCAATGGAAGAGGCCGACCCGCAGACCGTTCTGGACCTGATGTTCGGCGATCTGCCCCCGCTCGAACGCCCGCAGCGCAAGATCGACACCCGCGCACCGGCGCTTGAGCTGCGCAACCTGCGGCTGGCCCCCTATCTCAAGGATGTCTCCTTCGATCTGCATCGCGGCGAGGTGCTGGGGATTGCGGGCATGCTCGGGGCCGGACGCACCGAGCTTTTGCATGCGCTGTTCGGCGCGCGCCCCTTTGACAGTGGCCAGCTGACGGTGAAGGGCAGGCCCTATCCCCGCCCCACCATCGCGCAGATGAAGGCGGCGGGCCTTGGCTATGCCTCCGAGGACCGCAAGGCCGCGGGGCTGGTGCAGGAGCTGTCAAGCCATGCCAATCTCTGCCTTGCCGCGCTGGACCGGATCGCCCCCAGCGGCTGGACGAGCCTGCGCCATGAAGACCCCCATGTCGCCAAGCAGATCAAGCGGTTACAGATCAAGATCGGCGATGCGATGCTGCCGGTCTCGGCCCTGTCGGGCGGCAACCAGCAGAAAATCGTGGTGGGCGGCTGGCTGAACAACGCGCCCGATATCCTGCTGTTTGACGAACCGGGGCGCGGCGTGGATGTGCAGGCCAAGCACCAGATCTACCAGATCATCTGGGAAATGGCCGAACAGGGCCTGTCCTGCATCGTCGTCTCCACCGAACTCGAGGATCTCACCGAATGCTGTGACCGGATCCTTGTGCTGCATGGCGGGCGGATCACCGAGGAATTCCACAACCACGGCCTCGACCCCAAGGCGCTTTACGCCGCCTGTATGCGCCCCGACCCCGAACAGCCCCCACAGCCCCACCCCAAACGCCTGGCTCCCGAACCGGAAGGAACCCTGCTATGAGCCTGCCCACCGCCTCGACCATCCCGCCCCTGACGCAGCGCCGGCTGGCCCTGACAGACCTGCTGCGCCGCCATTCCATGCTGGTGATCCTCGCGGTGCTCTACGCCATCGTGGCCAGCACCGCCAACGGCTTTATGACAGTCGATAACCAACTGAATATCCTGCGCAATATCGCCGTTCCCGGCATCATCGCCTGCGGCATGACGCTGGTGATCATCGTCGGCGAGATCGACCTTTCAGTGGGCTCGATGGTGGCGGTCTCGTCCTGCATCACCGCATGGGTGGTGCAGCGCGCCTCGGGCCATGCCTTCGAACCGCAGTGGTATTTCGTGGTGCTCGGGATCGTGGTGACGCTGGGCTTTGCCGCCGGTATCGGCTGGCTCAACGGTGCCCTGCGCCACCGGATCGGAGTGCCCACCTTCATCACCTCGCTGGCGATGATGGCCACGCTTGCGGGGCTGGCCAACCTGATCACCAACGGCTCGGCCATCGAGGCTTTCCCCTCGTGGTATTACATCATCGGCAGCGGGCGCCTGCTGGGGGTGCCGGTGCCGGTCTATCTGCTGCTGTTCACCTTCGTGCTGACCTTCGTGATTGCCAATTACACCACGCTGGGGCGGGCGATCTATTCGGTCGGCGGCAATATGGAGGCCGCGCGCCTGTCGGGCATCAATGTCTGGCGCACCAAGACGATCTGCATGATGCTGGTGGCGGTCTTTGCGGCGATTGGCGGTATCGTCTATTCCTCGCTGATCAATTCCGGCAATCCCACCATCGCGCGCGGCATGGAGCTCGAGGTGATCTCTGCGGTGATCATTGGCGGCGTCAGCCTGTTTGGCGGGCGCGGCTCGGTTTTCGGGGCGTTTATCGGCGTGCTGTTTCTGGGCGTGGTGATCAATGCGATGACGCTTTGGGGCTTCAACCCCTATGCCCAGCAGGTGGTGCGCGGGGCGCTGATCCTTGCCGCGGTCTTCGTCAATTTCACCATCGACCGCCGATGAGCCCCCCGCTTCCCCCTTCCGCGCAACTGACTCCTGCGCGCGAGATCGGCCCCGTGCAGGAGCTGCGCTGGGACAGGGGCTATCTGGCGGTGCAGAGCCTCGGGGCGATGATCCGCGATCTGGCCCTGACCCTGCCCGATGGGCGCCTGCATCGCCCGCTGGCCCGCGCGCCGTGGCTGGACCGGCCCGATCACGGGCAAAGCGGGCTGATGGCGGGGCTGTCCGGCGAATGGCCCTGTGTGCCCTTCGGGGCCGCGGGCGAGCCGGTGGCCGCGCAATGGCAGGGCGCGGCAGGCATCTGGGAGGACCCGCTGCCACATGGCACGGCCGCCCATCTGCACTGGGATCTGCGGCTGGCCTCCACTCCGCCCACCCCGTCCGGTCCTTCCACCCCGATGATCACGGCCGAGATCGCGCTGCCCGCGCCCCATCCCGTCGCCCGCCTGCGCCGCACCCTGCGGCCACGGGGTTGCGGCATTGAGATCGGGCTCGAGATCCTGCCACGGCGCGACGGCGATCTGCCCATCGGGCTGCATCCGGTTCTGGCGCTGCCCGAGCGCAGGGGCGCGGCCCGGGTCGAGATCGACGGGCTGAGCCATGTCTGGACCCATCCCGCCGATCCGGCGGCCGACCCCTCGCCCGTCCGCCCCGCCCGACGGGCGGCGGGGCTGGCCGCGCTGCCGCTGCGGGACGGGCATCGGGGCGATGGGCTGGATCTGTCGCGCCTGCCGCTTGCAGGGGCCAGCGAGACGCGGCTTCTGGCGGTGGCAAAGGGCGGGGGGGTGCGGCTGCACGACCATCACGCGGGCCTGTGCACCGAGCTGCGCTATGACGCGGCGCTGTTTCCCGCGCTGATGATCTGGGTCTCCAATCGTGGCCGCGCCCATGCGCCGTGGAACGGGCAGCATCTGGCGCTGGGGCTGGAACCGGTGCGGGCCTGTTTCGATCTGGGCGTCGCGGCCTCCCGTGCCGCCACGCCGCTGCGTCAGGAGGGGGTGGCCACAACCTATCCCTTCCGCGCCGGCCACTGGCTTGCCACCCGTTACCACATCGGCATACGCGCCCTTTAGGGGCCTGCCATATGCCCCCCGTCGCGGGACGAAGGAACAGGCCACAGAAACAGGACGAAGGAAACAGGACAGGGTCAGCCAGAGCGCAACGGGGCGGTGGAATGCCGCTCGATCAGGGTCACATCCAGCGTGATCTCTTCGGCCCCGCCATGATCAACGGCCTTGATCCGCGCCAGAAGATTGTCCACGCTCTGGCGCGCGATCTCGTCCACCGGCTGGCGGATCGTGGTCAGGTCCGGCCAGACGCAGCGCGCCATCGGATTGTCGTCAAAGCCCGTCACCGACAGATCCTCGGGCAGCTCCAGACCCAGCCGCTTGGCCGCCCGCATCGCCGCCACCGCCGCGATATCGCTGGTGGCAAGGATCGCGCTGGGGCGGGCCGCCTGTGACAGAAGACCGAAGGCCAGCGCCTCGCAGGAGCGCACGTTATGCGTCTCGCCCAGCACCAGCGCGGGGGGCGCGAGCCCCTCGGCCTCGAAGGCCTCGATCATGCCCTGCGCCCGCAGCCGGATCGGCTCGGAATGCGACGGGGCCCCCAGAATGACCACCTCCCGATGGCCGAGCGCAAGCAGATGCCGCGCCGCCAGCCCGCCGCCCATCTTGTGGTCCGACCCGATGGTCAGCACCGGCGCGCCCTGCGCATGACGGTCGATGGCCACAATGGGAATGCCGGTATCGGCCAGCGCCTGCAACCCTTCCGGCCCCGCCCCGATCGCCGCCACCAGCAGCCCGTCCACCTGTTTGGCGGCAAAGGTGTCCACATAGGCTTTCTCGCGGGCGGGGTCTTCGGCGGTGGAACAGATCAGCGCCTGATAGCCCTGCTGGAACAGGCATTGCTCGATACGATGGGCCAGACGGGCGAAGAACTCGACCTCGAGCGAGGGCAGCATCACCCCGATCAGGTTGGACCGCCCGCTGCGCAGGGTCCGCGCCCCCGCATTGGGCTGGTAATTGAGCGCCCGCGCGGCCTGCTCGACCCGCGCGCGCACCTCCTGCGAGACATAGCCGCTGTGATTGAGCGCCCGCGAGACCGTGGACACCGAGGTGCCTGCCTGTCTGGCGATATCCTTGATGCTGACCATATGCCCCCGCTTCCGGACCTCTGCCTGTGCCACCGCTTCCCCGCACGGCCCGATCCCGTGGCAGGCCGCAAGCGGCGCGCCGCGTGGCGGAAGGCAGGGCCATAGCAAAGCCATAGCAAGACCCTCGGGCCTGTTGCCAATTCTCCCGCTTTTCGGGCGCAGGCGCAAGGCAGAACGGCAGGGGGCCAAACCGCGAAAGCGCGGCATAGCAACCGGCGGGGGCCCGACATCGGAGCTATGCCCGAGCGCAAAGCCGCCCTATACAGGCCCGCCCCGCTGCATCGGCCCATCACGCTCGGACCTGTCGCGTTCGGGCCCATCGCGTTCGGGCCTCTCCCCGATCCCCCTGTCCCTGCCAGATCCTTCCTCCGATGATCCCGGCCCAGATCCCCCCTGCCTTGTCCCCCGCAGCCCCGCCGCAGGCGGCGTGGTTTCGGCCAGAGCCGTGCCCAGATGGCGCGCGATGATCTCTTCGGCCAGCACCTCCAGCGAGCAGCGCCGGTTCATCGCGGTCTTCTGCAGATGGCGGTGGGTCTGCTCCGGCGGCAGGCCCTCGATGCGGGTCAGCAGGATCTTGGCCAGTTGCACCACCGACAGCGACAGATGCCGCCGCTCGACCTCGGCGATGCGCTGCGCATGGGCCTGCCGCCGTTGCCGGATGTCGCGCGCGATCAGCAGATTGGTCAACAATCCGAAGGGCTTGACCGGACGCTCGATCACCGCGGCCGCACGCAGCCCCAGCACGATCTGCAAGGTGGCGGGGTCTTCGTATCCGGCCAGCGCGATGATCGGCGGATGGCGGTCATCGACATGTTCGGCCAGCGCCAGCAGCTCGGCGCGGATATCGGTATCGACCGTGGTGATCACCACATCCACATCCAGCGGCAGCGCCTGCGGAACGGGCCAGCTCAGCTGCGGCAGGCAGCCGATGCGGATCAGGTGGCTCACAAGCTCCTGCGCCTCTTCCTCCGGAGGCAGGAAAACCAGCACTTTCATCCCCTTGAGGTCGCTGATCTTCGGCATGTTGCGGGCTTTAGACATGCTCCGGATAGGCCCCTCCGAAATGGTGCTGTACCATGAAGGGCTCGGGCTTGACCCTGCGCGCGGCCTCCCCGATCACCTCGAACACGCCCTGCGCGGAGGCCTGCGCGATGCGGGGCCACAGATAGCTGTGATGGGTGTCCATATCCAGCTTGACCGGCCCCTGCGGCGCGTCAAACCGCACCGTGCCGAGCGCCTCCAGCAAGGGCGACAGCCCCGCCTGCCCTGCCCGTCCGGCAAACCCCGCCTGCGCCGCGGCAAGGGCGAACATCCAGACCTGCGAATAGGCCGCCTCCGCCCCTGCGGTGATCGGGGCCTGCGCCCCGAAGCGCGCGCGATAGGCGGCCACAAAGCGCAGGCTGGCATCGCTGCGCAGCGACGAGAAATAGGGCGCCGCCGCCAGACAGCCCTCGGCCAGCTCGGCGCCCATCTGCGCCAGATCGGCCTCGTTGGTGGCCACGCTGGCAATCGGCACGCCCCGCCCGCGCAGGGGGCTGCGCGCGAAGGCCTCGTGCAGCTTGACCGTATCGCGCCCGACAAGGGTCGAGTAGATCACATCGGGGGCCAGTGCCTCGGCCTGCGCCATCACCTGTTGCAGCGCCTCGGCAGAGACCTCGAACGGCAGGTAGATCTCGGCGCAGACCGTGCCCTGCGCCTGTTCGAAAAGATCGCGCATGATGCGGTTGGATTCATGGGCGAACACGTAGTTATTGCCCACGAAAAACACCCGTTTGCCATAGCGGGTCAGGATATGCGCGGCCAGTTGCACCGAATTCTGGTTCGGGGCGGCACCGGTATACAGGCAGTTGCGCGAGAATTCGAACCCCTCGTAGAGCGTGGGATAGAACAGCAAGGCCCCCCGCCCCTCGACCACCGGCAGCGTGGCCTTGCGCGAGTTCGACATATGGGTGCCGAAAAACACCTGCACATCGGCCTCGGCGCAAAGCCGTTCGGCGGCGCGGCGGTAATCGGCGGCACCGGCCCCGATATCGGGCAGATGCGGCACCAGCGGGCGGCCATTCACGCCGCCCTGCGCATTGACCTCCTCGATCGCCAGACAGGTCGCGCGGATCTGGGTTTTCTCGACTTCGGCGGTCAGGCTATGGGGCGAGAACAGCAGCCCCACCGGCAGCCCGTCCGGTCTATGCGTCATCGCCGCCATCACAGAACCGTCCAGTCCTGCGCCGCCTCGAAGGCCGCCCCCGCCTGATAGAGCCGCGCCTCCGAATGGTCCGGCCCGACCAGCATCATCCCCACCGGCAGCCCCGCGCTGCGGCCACAGGGCAGGCTGAGCGCGGGCAGCCCCGTCGCGTTGAACGGCGCGGTATTGGCATTCATCTCCAGCGCACGGGTCACGAAGGTTTCCGGGTCGCAATCCGGACCGGGCAGCACCGGAGCCTTGAGCGGAACAGTGGGCATCAGCAGAAGATCGACCTCCTGAAAGGCGGCAAGATAGGCGGCTTTCAACCGTCGCACCAGATTTTGGGCTTTGGCATAGTAATACCCGTCATATTTGCCACCAAAATGATGCGCTGCAAGCAGAACCGACTTCATATCCGGCGGAAAAAGCGCCGCATGGTCGCGCCAGTCGCGTTGTGCGCGCATCAGGCTGGTCACATACAACCCCTTCCAGTTCGAGCCGTAATTCAGCCCCTCCAGCAGCCGCACGGTGCCTTCGGTGGCAATCGGGGTCCAGATCGCATGCCCCTGACGGTGCAGCGGCACGCTGATCTCGTGCAGATCGGCCCCCAAACGGGCGAAGACCTGCGCGGCCGCGCGGATTTTCGCATCGACATCGGCCTCGGAATTGGCCCAGCCGAACGCCTCGCGCAGCAGCCCGATCCGCAGCCCGCCACAGCCCGCCGCAAGGCCCGCGCCATAGCGGCCCGCCCGCACCGGCTGCGCGCCCTGACGCGGGTCCAGCCCGTCGGGGCCTGCCAGCACGTCCAGCACACGCGCATTGGTGGCGATATCGGCGGTCATGATGCCCGCATGGTCCAGCGTCTGCTCGACCGGCATGATGCCAGTATAGGGCACCAGACCCCAGGTCGGTTTCATCCCGACAAACCCCGCATAGGCGGCAGGGATACGCACCGAGCCGCCCTGATCGGTGCCGATACCGATCTCGACCTCGCCACTGGCCACCAGCGCCGAGCAGCCCGAAGACGACCCCCCCGCCGAGCGCGTCTCGTCATGGGGGTTGCGCACCGGCCCCTGATCGCTGGTATGGCTGCTGCCCGAGACGCAGAAGAATTCGCATTGCGCCTTGCCCTCGATGCGCGCGCCCGCCTCCAGCAGGCGGGTGACCACGGTGGCGTCGATCTCGGGCAGATAGCCGCGCAGCGAGCCTGCGCCATTCATCATCGGCACGCCCGCAAGGCAGATATTGTCCTTCAGCGCCACCCGCAGCCCCTGCAGCGGGCCGTCGGGTGCGCCCGCCACCGTGCTGCGGATGGCCCAGGCGTTATAGGGGTTGTCCTCGGGGGCGGGGCGCTGCCCCGGCAGGCGCGGGAAACGGGGCGCGGGCGGGGTGTCGGTCAGCGCATCGACCATCGCGTAGTCGGCGGCGACCCCCTCCAGCAGGCGGTGATAGGCGGGCAGCTCCGCCTCGGGGATGGCCAGTTGATAGGCGTCCGAGGCGGCCCGAACTGCCGCAAGATCCGGTTTGCGGATAGTCATGATATTACCCTTCAATTCCGATAAAGGTTTTCGCCTGCTCGATCGAGCCAGCGGCGGCGGGCTCGATCCCCCCCACGATCCGGCCCTTGTTCACCGTCAGCACGCGGTCGCAGATCTGCCACAGGAAATCGATATCCTGCTCGACCAGCAGGATCGCCAGCCCGCGCTCGCGGCGCAAATGGTGCAGCACGTCCAGGATCTCGTCGCAGATCGAGGGCTGGATGCCCTCGGTCGGCTCGTCCAGCAAGATCACATCGGGCGCCCCGCAAAGACAGCGCGCCAGCGCCAGAAGCTGCTGCTCGCCGCCCGACAGCATGCCCGCCTGCCGCTCGAACAGCCGTTCGAGCCGCGGAAACAGCGCCCGCGTCTCGGCCAGAGCCGCGCGCGTCCGGCCGAAATCCTTCACACAGCCCATGCGCAGGTTTTCCTCGACGCTTAGCTGCAAAAACAGCTGCTTGCCCTGCGGCACATAGCCGATCCCGCAGCGGGCGCGGGCTTGCGGCGGCAGGCGGTCCAGCGGCTGGCCGGCCTTTTGCACCTGCCCCGACCATGCCGGAAGCCCGCCCATGATGGCGCGCAACAGCGTGGTCTTGCCCATGCCATTGCGCCCCAGAAGGCCGAGACATTCCCCCTGCCCCAGCGAGAGCGTCACCCCGTTCAGCACCGGCACCCGCGCATAGCCCGATTTCAGATCGCGTATCTCAAGCATCCGCCTGCTCCTTCCGTCCCAGATAGGCGGCCCGCACCTGCGGATCGCGGGCCACCTGCGCAAAACTGCCCTGCGCAATGATCCGGCCCCGTTCGAACACCGTCACCTCCGCCCCGAGCAGGCGGATGAACTCCATGTCATGCTCGACCACGATCACCGCGCTTTCGCGGGTGATCTGCCGGATCAGCGCCACCGTCCTGAGGCTTTCGTCATGGGTCATCCCCGCCGCAGGCTCGTCCAGCAGCGCCAGCTTGGGCCGCGAGGCAAGGATCTGCCCCAGCTCGACCCATTGGCGCTGGCCATGCGCCAGCTCGGCACAGGGCGTCTCGCGCAGCTCATGCAGCCCGATCCGGTGCAGCACCGCCTCGACCTCGGCGGCCAGCTCCGCCCCGCGCAGCCTGCGGCTGGCGGCCAGTTCGATATTGGCGCGCAGGCTCAGCCCCTCGAAAAGGCTGGGCACCTGCGTCTTCACCCCGATGCCGCGCCGCGCGATCTCGAAGGGCCTGAGCCCCTGCAACGGCTGCCCGTCAAAGCGGATCGTGCCACGGCTGGGCGCATATTGCCCGCTCAGCAGCCGGAAGAAGGTGGTCTTGCCCGCCCCGTTGGGGCCGATCAGGCAGCGCAGCTCGCGCGGGCGCAGGTCGAAATCGACCGCCCCCACGGCATCGACCCCGCCAAAGCTGATCCCCAGCCCGCGGGCTTGCAACAGCGTGTCATGCGTCATGGCCGGACCCTCCCTCATGTCTTGCACTCCTTTGCGGCCCCGCCGCAGCCAATGGCCCGCCTTGCGCCCGCGCCGCCCGAAGAGGACGCACCCATTTGCCAAGGCTCGGCAGCAGACCCGCCGGCACCAGCAGCACAAAGGCGCTCAGCACCACGCCCAGCACCAGATTGACCTGCACCACCTGCTGCGTGCCAAGCTGGGTGGTGGCCCATTGCAGCGCGATACAGCCAAGGATCGGCCCGACCAGCGTGCCGCGCCCGCCCACGATCACCCAGATGATGATCTGCGCCGATTGCAGCAGGGCAAAGACCGTGGGGCTGACAAACGCGCCCCAATTCGCAAACAGCCCGCCCGCAAGCCCCGCCACCGCGCCACCAATGGCAAAGGTGCTCAGCTTGCTCAGCGCGACGTTATAGCCCAGCAGCTCGGCGCGGTGTTCGTTCTCGCGCACCGCCAGCGCCAGCTTGCCCGCAGGGCTGCGCAGATACAGCCCCAGCGCCGCCAGAACCGCCACCAGCAGCCCCGCCGTCAGCCGGAACAGCGCCGCAGGCGACAGCGGCGTGCCATCGGGCCATGCCAGCGTCGGAATGCCGGTAATGCCGTTGAACCCGCCCAGACGCGCCTGCCCGATATGGTAGTGCGGCCCCGAGGTGGAGTTCATCAGGTTGAACAGGATCAGGGTCACCGCCAATGTGATCACACCGACATAGATATCGCTGATCCGCCCGTAGAACATGAAATACCCCAGCAGCGCGGCCCCCAGGGCGGGCAGCGCGACCGCGGCAAGGCAGGCCACCACTCCCGGCCCGAAATTGAGCGCGGCAACCGCATAGGCATAGGCCCCCAGCCCGAAAAAGGCCGATTGCCCCAGACACATGATCCCGCCCTTGCCCCAGATGAAGGCCAGACTGAGGGCAAGGATCGCCATCACCAGATAGACCGTCGCCTCGTAGACGGTGTAAAGCTGCATCTGCGCGGGCAGCGCCATCGCCAGCCCGAACACCGCCACAAGCGCCAGTACCGGATATTGCTGTTTCGTCATCAGATGGACCTCTTGAAGAAGCGGCCGGTAATGCCCTTGGGCAGAAAGCGGATCAGCACCATCGCCGCCACCAGAAGCGCGACCTGCCCGATGACCGGCGTGTAGAGATAGGTAAAGACCTGCGAGACCACCCCATAAAGCACCGAGGCGCTGAGATTGCCCGCGATCACGGCCCCGCCGCCGCTGATGACGGTGATGAAGGCCTTGGCGATATAGCTGGCACCGATGGTCGGGATCACCCCTGTCATCGGCGCAAGCGCCGCCCCGCCCAGCCCCGCCAGCGCCGCGCCCAGACCGAAAGTGCTGGCATAGATCCGGCGCGGATTGCCCCCGAGCGCGGCCACCATATCGGCATTCTGGGTTGTGGCCCGCGCCAGAAGACCGAAGGTCGTGCGCTTGAACAGCGCGTAAAGCAGCGCGACCACCAGCCCCGCCAGCACGATCAGATACAGCACATAGCCGCTGGCCGAATAGGCCCCGATCTGCAGGCTGGGCAGCGGCGTGGACAGGCCCTGCGTGGTATTGCCCACCAGCATCGTCATCGCCCCGACCAGCGCCAGACTGATGCCCCATGTGGCCAGCATGGTGTCGATCATGCGCCCGTAGAGATGGCGCACCACCAGCCATTCCAGCCCCATACCGACCGCGCCCACCACAAGCGGGGCCACGACCAGCGAGCTGACCCAGAAATTCAGCCCCGCCCAGTTGGTGCCATAGATCGCCACATAGCCGCCGAGCATCAGAAACTCGCCATGCGCCATGTTGATCACTTTCATCATCCCGAAGACGACCGCCAGTCCGATGCTGATCAGCACCAGAATGGCGATCGACCCGAGAAATTCGATTGCGAGAACCGCCACGAAATCCATCTTGTCTTTTCCTTATGGCTCGGAGGGGCTCAGAATTTGACCACATATTGCTGTGTGTCCCCGGGATGTTCGCGCAGGTTGCACGAGACCGCCGTATCAACCGGTGCCTGCTGGGCGAAGGTCTGCACGGGGATCAGCCCGCCATTCTCGACGCGGGCGATATGCACATCCATGATCGTGTGATGGGTCTGGGGATCAATCGTCACCTGCCCGCTCGGAGCGGCCAGCGACAGCCCCGTCTCGAGCGCCTCGATCACCGGCATACGCTCGGCACTGCCCGCCTTCTCGACCGCGGCAGCCCAAAGCAGGAAGCCCTGATAGGCCCCCATGCCCAGCTCGGTGATATAGGGATAGTCCGCGCCATACATCTTGTGGAACGCCTCGACAAAGCGCGCATTCTCCGGCGTGGCCAGCTCTTGCAGGTAGTTCTGGCAGACCATGAAGCCGTTGCATTCCTCGGGCGTCAGCACCACATGTTCGTTGCCACCGGCAAAGGTGGTCGAGGAAAGCGGGATCTTGCCATGCATCCCCGCCGCCTGCCATTGCCGGTAGAACGAGATATGCGCCCCGCCCACCAGCGCCGACCAGACATAATCGGGTCTGGCGCTCTGGATCTTCGAGATCGAGGTCTTGAAATCGGTCACATCAAGGGGGAAGAATTCGACCTCCAGCACCTCGCCGCCGCCCTGCTGGGTATATTTGCGCACCCAATCCGCGACGATCTGGCCGTAATTGTAATCCGCCGCCACGATATAGACCTTCTTGCCGAAATTGCGCAGCGAATACTCCACCAGCTTGTCGACCGTCTGGCCCGGGGTCACGCCGGTGGCGAACATGTTGCGGTCGCAGACCCCGCCCTCATACTGGTTGGCATAGAAATACAGCCTGTTGAACTGGCGCAGGATCGGGCGCACCACCTCGCGCGAGGAGGAGGTGATACCGGCAAAGACCACATCGGGCGCATCGGCCAGCGCCGCCTGACGGGCGAATTGCGAATAAAGCTGCATGTTGGATTGCGGATCATAGACCTTCAGATCGATCTCGCGCCCCAGAAGGCCGCCCTTCTCGTTCTGCTGCGCGACCGCGAATTTCAGCGTATCGACGATCGGCTGGCCATAGACCTCCAGCCCGCCCGACAGATCATACAGGGCGGAAATGGTGATCGGGCGGGTTTTGGCCAGAAGCGGGCTTGCCAGCGTAGACAGGCCAGCGGCACCGAACGCGCCAAGCACATGGCGACGGGTCATAGTCATGGAACTTCTCCACTGTTGGGATTTTTTGTTATGCGCCCGCCAGACAGACCCTGCGCGGCCCCCCTGCCCCGCGCCAAAGGCGGACAGGTCAGGACGGCCAGAGGCGCAGCGACCGGCCAAAGCCATCGCGGACAAGCCTCACGGGATCTGGAACAGGAAGGCGACGCCGACATTATTGTCTGCGCGGATCGGGACACCGGATGGCATTATTGGCAGGCGGTGTCAGCAGGTGCCAAAGGCACATCCCTGATCTTCAATAGAAACGCCGGAAAGTAAACCCTGTTTGTGCAGCCATGCTGTCAAACACGCAAGGCGGGCCGCAAACCGCCTGCAAAACGGGCACCCCGCCCCCTTTGCGTGAGGGACCCCTTCGCCCTATGGCGCAAGCGTGGGGTGAGCGTGGGGTGCGGGGCAAGCCCCAGAGACGGCGGTGACAGTGACAGACCCCGCCCCAAATTGGAAAAGAGCGTTTCCTTTCTGCGGGCACAGGGCGCCCCCCCCTGCCCGCAAAGGCCCCCCTGCCCGCAAAGGCCCCGCGTGACCCCGATGCCACGCAGCCCCCGCGCGGGAAAAAGGCATATTGTCGCCGCCCTCCTGCGGCGGTATCTGCGCGAGACCCAGCCAGCCAAGGCCTCTGTGACAGAGCCGCGCCAGCCATCCTTTCTCGGTAACCAAGGTAGAAACATGGCTTCGAAATCTCGTTATGCAACGGGTGTCCTCGCCTCTGTCGGGGCGGCAGGGCTGATCGGCACCCCCCCCTCGGACGCGCTGGCGCAGGATACATCCACCACCACCACATCCAATGCCGGTGCGGTCACGCTGGACCCGATCTATGTCGAGGACAGCAGCGGCAGCAATGCCAATGGTGCCGTCGTCGAAGGGGCGGGGCGGATGCTGGGCGGGTCGGTCAAGGACACGCCGCAAACCGTTTCGGTGGTCTCGGCCGAAACGATGAAAGAGCAGCAGATCACCACGCTTGAAGAGGCGCTGAGCAATGTGCCGGGGGTGACGCTGTCCAGCGGCGAGGGCCGTGGCGGCCTTGAGGGCGACCAGTTCAAACTGCGCGGCATCTCGGCGGCGGGCGACATCTATACCGATGGCCTGCGCGATTTCGGCACCTATGCGCATGACACCTATAACACCGAATCCGTGGCCGTGATCCAGGGGCCCACCGGCGAGGCCTTCGGCGTGGGCAATCTGGGCGGCGTGATCAACCAGCAGACCAAGAAAGCCCATCTGGGCGATGCCAATTCGGTTTCGGGCAGTGTCAAATCGGGCCTCAGCACCCGCGAGACGCTGGATATGAACCGGCAGCTTTCCGAGACATCGGCCGTGCGCGTGAATATCATGAACCAGAATGGCGATGCGGCGGGGCGTGACAATGTCTCGGTCGATGCGCGCGGGCTGGCGGTGGATTACGGCATGGGGCTGGGCACCAGCACCACCTGGCATCTGGGCTATGAATATTACCACGGCGACGGCACCCCCGATCAGGGACAGCCGATGGCCACCGGCTCGGACGGGATCGCCCGCCCGCTTCTGGAATACGACATTCCGGGCTATGACAGCAGCACCTCCTATGTCCGCGACAGCGACAAGGACGAGACCCGCAACCACACGCTGACCTCCAGCTTCGAGACCACGCTTTCGAACGGGGTCACGCTGACCAATGACACGCGGCTCAAAAACTATAACCGCGATTTCGCGATCACGTCGCCGGGCTCGGTCAGTGCCGCCAATCTGGCGCTTCTGCAGGCGGGCACCAATGTCGATATGAGCTATGGGGCAGGCGGCGGGGTTGCCTACAGACAATCCGGCTGGGGCTTCGAGAACATGCTGGCCGCCCATGCCGAGGGCGAGCTGTTCGGGATGCGTCACAAGGCGCTGCTGGGGCTGGACCTGACCTATCAGACCGACCGTCGGGTGCGCGGCAGCACAACGGGCCGCGTCACGCAGACGGTGATCGACCCGTCCCATTCGGGCGCCGGTGTGTCGCGCAGCTATGATTACGATACCGCCTCGGATTCCACCGCGACCGATATCGGCATCGTCGCCGCCGACCGGATCTCTATCGACAAGCAATGGTCGGTGCAGGCCAGCGCACGGGCGGATTATTTCCGCAGCACCTTCGACGGCTACACCATCGGCTCCAGCACCGAAACCAACACCGATACCAGCGCGGGCCGCATCAGCCCCTCGCTGAGCGTGATCTGGGAACCCAATGCCGATACGATGGTCTATGCCACCGCCTCGCGCTCCTATCGCCCGATCGGCACCGATATCGCGCAAAGCTCGCAAGGCACCAGCGCGACAGTGGCCAATGATGCCTATGACCCCGAGCGGTCGGACAATCTGGAAATCGGCGGCAAGATGGACCTGTTTGACGGCACTCTGGGGCTGACCGGCGCGGCCTTCCAGATCCGCAAGAAGAACTCCTTTACCGTCAATGATGACGGCACCGTCTCCACCGGCTTCTCGGATGCGGGCAATGCGGTGCGGATCCGTGGCGTGCAGCTGGGGGCGACCGGCCAGATCAACGACGACTGGACCGTCAGCGCCAGCTATGCCTATCTTGACGGCGAGGTGATCAACGGGCGCGGGATCGATGCCGCAACCATCGGCAATGACGCTCCGGGCGTGTCGAAACATAACCTTACGCTGTGGACCGCCTATCATTTCGGCCCCGAGAAGACCCACCTGTCGGGCGATCTGTCGGTGGGCGGCGGGATCAAATATGCCTCGGCCTATTATGTGAACGCGGCCAATACCGCCGAGATCCCGGAAACGGTCAGCCTTGATGCGGCGATTTCCTACACCACCGACAGCTACCGTATCGGCTTCAACGCCTATAACCTGACCGATCACGACAATTACAGTGCGGCCTTCAACGGCACACGGGCCACGCCCACCGGCGGGCGGTCCTTCGGGCTGAGTTTCACCAAGAACTTCTGACCGGACGGGGCAGGGCCACCCCCTGCCCCTTTTTCTTTCCAGACGAGACATCCCATGTTGATCCATGTTCCCAATATTCTCAGCGCCGAGGACGTGGCGCAGTTCCGCCATGCGCTGGAGACCAGCCAATGGGCCGATGGCCGCCTGACCGCCGGCGATCTGGCGGCGCAGTCCAAGCACAATCTGCAGATCCCCGCCGACAGCGAGATCGCGCAGCGGCTGGGCGAGCATATCCTGCGCGCTCTGGCCCGCAACGATCTCTATAATGCCGCCGCCCTGCCCCTGCGCGTGCTGCCGCCGATGTTCAACCGCTATGACACCGGCATGACCTTCGGTGCCCATACCGATAACGCGATCCGCACCGTGGCCGGAGGTGCAAGGCTGCGGGCCGATGTCTCGACCACGATTTTCCTCACCGATCCCGAGGCCTATGACGGGGGCGAGCTGGTGATCGAGGATACGTTCGGCCAGCAGCGGGTGAAATTGCCAGCCGGCGATATGATCGTCTACCCCTCCTCCAGCCTGCATCACGTCACGCCGGTGACCCGTGGCAGCCGCTGGGCCTCGTTCTTCTGGGCGCAATCCATGGTGCGCGAAGATGACAAACGCGCCATGCTCTACAATCTCGACACCGCGATCCGCCAGATGCGCGCCACCTACGGCGACGAGGGCGAGGCGCTGCAACGCTTTGTCAGCCATTACCACAACCTTGTCCGGCTATGGGCGGAGCTATGAGCGCGCCGGCCTGCCGCGCATCGCTTTGCGAGGTGCAGCTTGGCCTCGGGCAGATGCTGCTGAGCGCCGGAAACCCCGAAGCGGCATGGGAGGCGTTTTCGGCGGCGGCCCGTCAGGACGAGCCACGCGCCTTCAACATGCTGGGCCGGATCGCCCATCTGGGGCTGCGCGGCGGGCGCAAGGACCTGCGGCTGGCAATCGCCATGTATCGCCGCGCCATTGCCCGCGGGCATGTCTGGGCGCGCTTCAATCTGGCGGATCTCTACCTTCAGGCACCGGCCCCGTTTGGCGATCCGGCAGAGGCTGTCGCGCTCTATCATCAGGCGGCAGAGGCGGGGCTGGACAAGGCCTATAACATGCTGGGGCAATGCTATGAAACCGGCCGCGGCGTGGCCCCCGATCTGCCGCGCGCGCGGATGTATTACGACATCGGGGCAGGGGCGGGCGATTGCTGGGCCAGCTTCAATCTGGGGCGTCTTGCGGCGCTTGCAGGGCAGGAGGCGCGTGCCTGCCACCACTGGACCGAGGCGCTGGGGCAGGGGTTCAGGGGCTTCTGGGCGGGGCTGGCCGAGGCCATCGAGGGGTTCGGATTTCCCGCCGCTGCCGCTCTGGCGCAGAAAGCCCGTGCCTTGGAGGCGCAGGGCCAGAACGGGGGCTGACCGGTTCCTTTGTGACAGCGCGGCCGTGCAGGCGCTTTCGTCTGGCCAAAGCGCGCAGTCCCGACGCCGGACAGGAATTGTCAGCTGACAATTCTCCCCGTTTCCCGCAGCAAGCGTGCCACCACCTGCCCCCGCGATCCGGATCTGTCGGAACGGGCGCACTGCGTCAGATGGCGCAGGAACCCGCCCGGATTTTGCAGCCTCTCGAAGCGTTCCAACAGGCATAGCACGGCGATAGAGGCGATTTCGGCTCCCATGATATGCTGCGCCTCTTCATAGACCTGTGCGTCGATCCCCATCATCGCGACAAGCTGGGTTGTCTGCTGGTGCAGCTCTCGCCAGTCCCGAGCGGTTTCGGGATACATCTTGCAGTATTCGGCGAAGTCCGCGAGCATCGGCAGAGCCGATCCCATCCGGTTGTCGCGATTGGCCTGCCCAGAAGCTTGCTGGGCGGCACCTTGCCGTTCAGGGCGTGAGATTTCGGGCCCTGAAGCTTCGCGGTCCGGATCTTCGGGGCGAATATCCGTTGCCCCGCTTGTTCGAGGCTCTGGATTTTTTTTATTGATTACCCTCTGTTGGTGCCGCTCATTCTCGCTGTTGCTGGCATCCATTTCCGCTGCTTTTTCAACATATCCCATTTGCGGATGACCCGTTTGGCCCAGCTGTGCGAGCGCCTCGGTATAGTCCTGCAACAGGGTCTTGAGTGCGGCGGCATTGTTCTTGTGGCGCAGGATCAGCTTGGTCCGTGCCAGAAGCGCGCTGTGGCTGTGATGCGCGCCCTCGTCCCGATCCGCCTGCGGCAGATGGCTCAGCAGGTCCTGCCGCGCCACAAGCACGTCCTGACGCAGGGCCGCATGTTCCTGCGCGCGGGCCTGAGCGTCACAGGCTTTCTGGTGGATGCGACGCGCCAGTTGGGCCAGCGGCGCCAGATCGAAACCGAAGGCCCGCGCGATCGTGCCGCCGATGCGCTTGGCATAGCGTTTGCGGTTGGGGCTGTCATGGCGGGCAATCACACCGGCGCTGACCAGCGCGGCCAGATGACGGCGCAGGGTGCTTTCGGGCATGCCGCCCAGACGGGTGCCCAGACTGTCATTGGAGGCAAAGACAATCGCGCGTCCGGGCAGGGCAGGGAGGCTGCGCTCGGGGAAAAAGGTCAGCATCGCCCGCAGCACCGCAATGCTGCGATGCGTCAGACCGAAATCCGCCGCAGCCTCGGTCAGATCCTCGACAATGGCCCATTTGTCAGCTGACAATACTGGACCATCGGGCAGGGCCTGAACCGGCTGCCCGTGCATACGCGTGGAGAAATATGTCATGAACGTTCACGCAGGACGCAAAAAATCAGGCCCTGTCCAAGCGGCAGAGTTGACGTGGCGCGAAAGGCAAGGTATCCCGTAGGTGCTAACGACGAGAAGGGCCTTCCAATTTGCTTGGGGGGCTTTTCTTATTTGGGGGTCCCGAGATGTGCCTCCTGTTCTGGTTTCATTGCTCTTGCTCGGCCTGCATTATTTTTCGGCTTGCCAGCGGGCAAACCATTCATTGAGCAGGTCTTCGGCATTCTCCTCGATCCACGCATCAAAGCCTTCGGTCTTCACCGACAGGCTCAGCCCCTTATCGGTGGCCCTGAGCTGGGCAAGCGGGGTGCCCTGTGCCGTGGTGATCGTGGCCTTGCGCGGCTCTGCCTTGATGGGGGCAGGGGCGGCGCGGTGTTTGTTCTGGGCGGCGGCCAGCACCGCCTCGAAGCGCGCATCCGTCTGGAGCACCACAAATTCGGGGCGGTTCATGAATGTATGGGCACGGCTGCGCGCGGCGGCATCCTCGAACAGCTTGACCAGCGTCATCCAGCGTTCGCGCCCGATCGATGGCGCGCGCCCGATCTGGCGCAGGAAGGGCAGGGGGAAGGCCTGACCGACCTTCAGCATCCGGCTGACCATCGGCAGATCCATCGCAAGGGCTGCGGCAATCGTCGGGCGGTCATAGCCCGATGCCTGTAACTGCGCGGCAAAGCTGGCTTTTTCGATAAAGCTCAGATCCGTGCGGGTGTTGTTTTCCTGCCCCTGCGCCATGACCAGCGCGTGATCATCAAGCTGGCGCACCATCGCCTTGACCGGCAGACCCAGATCGCGCAGCGCGGCCAGACGGCGGCGCCCATAGACAATCTCGAACCGGCCCGGCGTCTTGGGATGCGGGCGCAACAGCACCGGCACCTGTTGCCCATAGGTCTGCAGGCTTTCCTTCAGCCGCGCCTGTTCCACAGGGTCCAGCCCCAGACGGTCTTCCAGACCGGCATTGTCGATCAGCGCAGGGTTGATTTCCTGCACCGCATTCTCTTGCAGCTTGGTCAGGCTCGATTGCAGCGCCCCCACCGCCCCTTGCGGCATAAGTCTTTGACGAGGCTGGGTTTCTGCCGCCGGCGTGATGTTGCTATTCAGGATACCTTTGCGTGCCATCTCGGTGTGTTCCTTTCTCAGCGACCCCATGCCGCCTGAATCAGCGATTCAAGCTCATCATTCACTCCATTGAGTGACTCTAGCGCACGATCATAGGTGTTGCGGTGGAATTGGCTGCGTTCGACCTCGTAAATTGTCTGATGGGTCAGACCGGCATCCGAAATCGCGGTCGATTTCAGCATCGCATTGGTCATCACTTCCTTGCCGAAGAGATTGCGCAAAAAGGCCACAACCTGCTGCTGCGGCCCGTCATTGGGTTCCATCCGGTTGATCAGGAAGCGCATGAAATCATATTCCATCGGCGCACCGGCATCGCTGACGACATCCAGCAGATCGGCGCTCATCTGCAAGAACTGCGACATCGACGCGACATCGAGCATGTTCGGCACCACCGTGATCAGCAATCCGGTCGAGGCACACAGCGCCGACATCGTCAGATAGCCCAGCTGCGGCGGGCAGTCGAACAGGATCAGGTCATAGGCCGCCTCGACCTCGGCCAGCGCCATCGCCATCCGGCTGAAAAAGGCGGGCTGGACATTGTTCATCAGCGCGCGCGGGGTCTCGTGCTCGAATTCCTGCAAGATCAGACCGGCGGGGGCGAGGTCGATCCCGTGGAAGAACGTCTTCTGGATCACCTGCGCCAGCGGCACCGGATCGTCGTATTTGATCGCGTCATAGATCGTGCCGGTGGTCAGGAAATCCACCTCGGGGCGGTATCCGAACAGCGTGGTCAGCGAGGCCTGCGGGTCGATATCGACACATAGGACCCGATAGCCTTTCAGCGCCAGCCGCTGTGCGGCATGCACCGTGCTGGTGGTTTTGCCCGACCCGCCCTTGAAGTTGAGGAAGGACAGCACCTGTACCTTGTCGCCCGCGCGCCGCCCCTTGAGATAGCTTCCGGGCACTTTGGCACCGCTATCGAGATGGCTGCGGATGCTGGCCAGATCCTGCGCGCTGTAAAAACGGCGTCCGCCGCCGCTGGTCTGGACCTCGTGGATCTTGTCCTCGAAATGCAGTTTGCGCAGGAACGAGGTGGAGATTCCCAGCAGATCGGCGGCCTCACCGGCCGAGAACAGGCGCAATTCCTTGCGCGCATCGGGCGCGAAGACCGAAAGCATATGGTTTTCCAGCGCAGACGCGATATTCTCCGCATTCCGGCGAATGCGCTCGTTGATGCGGATCGTGGTCTCGCTCATCGGATCACCTGTTCTGCGCGCGGTTTTTGCGCCGCTCTTCTTAAGAACGCTGTTTAGCGTCATGCTCGTTTTTACCGTTTCTATGGCGAGACTCGGCATTTTAGCAAATCTTTTTTTACTTTGAATGGCGTAGCCACGGCGGCCGTCGCGGCCCCCCTGCGCGCCAGAATGCGCCAGATCCCTTACAAGCCGTTGGAAAATAGTCCAAAAAACAAAGGGTCTGCGGTTTTTTCGCCGCAGGTCAGTGCCGCAGGGCGCGCGCCATATTTGCGACATACCCGCGCCCTCCACCCTTGCGGGGCGCGTTGATTCTGTTTGCACGCATCGGGCGACACCGCCCCCTGCGCCGGTTTCGGGGCGCAGGAGGGCACGCTCTTGCGCCGTGCCCCCCTGCACGATTCCCGCCTTGCACGGGGCAGGGGGGCTGCCCCCCTTGGGAGGATCTCGGGTCATCGCATCAGATCACACGACCCGCCGTGATAGGTGTTGGTTTGCACCAATCCAGCGGCGGCCTATACCGGTTTGCAGACCGCGCCCCGATCATGCCACACAAGGAGGGCAGCGGAGGAGGACGACCATGCTGACATATCTTGTGCTCGCTCTGGCGGGGCTGGGGGCGGGGGCGCTGAATGCGGTGGCGGGGGGCGGGACATTCCTGTCTTTTCCGGCGCTGGTCTGGGCCGGCGTGCCTCCGGTCATGGCCAATGCCACCGCGACCTTTGCCGCGCTTCCGGGCTATGTCGGCAGCGCATGGGCCTATCGGGGCGAGATCGCGGGGGCGGGGCGGCCCTCGCTGGCGGCGCTGAGCGGCACCGCGATTGCGGGCGGTCTGGTCGGGGCGGGGTTGCTGCTGGTGACGCCCGAAGCGCTGTTTTCCGGCGTCGTCCCGTGGCTCTTGCTGCTGGCGACACTGGCCTTCGCGGGCGGTCCGCTCCTGATGCGTGGCTTGGCGCGGCGCGGGCACAGCGCCTCGACGCCGGTGGCGCTGGCCATCCTCTTTGGCGTCTCCGCCTATGGCGGCTATTTCAACGGCGGGTTGGGGATCATGCTGCTGGCCGCGTTCGGGCTGATCGGCATGACGGATCTGCACCGGATGAACGGGCTGAAAAACCTGCTGTCTCTGGTGCTGTCGCTGGTGTCGGTGGTGACCTATAGTCTGGCGGGGCTGATTGCATGGGAGAGCCTCGTGCTGGTCGGGCTCTGTTGTGCGATTGGCGGCTATATCGGGGCCGGACTGGCCCGCCGGATCGGCAATACCGTGCTGTTGCGCCGCTTTATCATTCTGGTGGGGCTGGGCATGAGCGCGCTGTTCTTCCTGAAAGGGGCCGCCTGAGAGGGGAGGGTTCGGGGGCGGGAGCCCCTTTGCAGGCGGGACCATGCGCCGCTCTGGCGCGCGATCTCAGGGGCCCTGCACGTTGGAGGATGCGTCAGGGAGCGGGGCCTCGGATCGGGCCGCCGCTTCCTTCTTCTGCCGCTCTTCCTCCTCGCCATCACGATGCGATTTGATGGACAGGAAGATCGTGGCCCCGAGTGCGCCAAATTTGAACACGCCAAACAGGATGGGAACCCAGATCATTGTCGCTCTCCTTCTGCCGGAGCAAGGCCGCGTGGCGCGGGCATGCTTGCGGATTGTATGGGTATTGTATGACTTCACGAGTCGTCACGATCCTACAAACGCGCAAGGGCTGGGGCAAGGCGATTCCCTTCCTTAGGAAAAATACAGAGATATAAGGCGGATTCGGGCCTTTGGCCGGTGTATCGGCCCCACTATTGTATGCATATTGACTGCACAAGCGCCGCCTTACAGGGCCTTGCCGCCCGCAAGGGCCGCTCAGCCCATATAGCCTTGCGCCGAAAGCGCGTGGCCCAGATGGCACAGCGCTGTCTGGAGCTGCGCGCGCGAGATCGAGCCCCCCAGCGAGACGCGCAGCCTGTCCTGCGGGACGGCCCCCACGGTGAAGGCATCCGATGGCATCAGCCCCAGCGGCTGCCCCGCCATCCGCGCGATCACATCCGCCCGCCCCAGCCCCTGCGGCAGCTGCAGCCAGATATGGAACGCAGACGTGGCGGTGGCATAGTCGCAACCCTCCAGCGCGCGCCGCGCAATGGCCTGACGGGCGGCGGTCTCGTTGCGCAGCGCCTGACGCAGCGCCTCGGCGGTGCCCTGCTCGATCCAGCGCGTTGTCAGGGCCAGCGAGAGCGGCGCGGGCATGACCGATAGCGCGCGGATCGCCTGTGTCAGCCGGTGGGTGGCGCGCGCATCCGGCGTGACGGTAAAGGCCAGCCGCAGCCCCGCCCCGAGGCATTTCGACAGCCCGCCGATATACCATGTCAGCTCCGGGATCTGCTGCGCCAGCGGGGCGGGCGCCTCGGCGGGCACGAAGCCATAGGCATCATCCTCGATCAGCGCCAGCCCCTCGGCGCGCAAAATCGCCGCCAGCGCCGCGCGGCGCTCGGCGGGCAGGGTCAGCGTGGTCGGGTTGTGCAATGTCGGGTTGAGATAGAGCGCCTTCGGCCGATGGCGGCGAATGGCCGCCTGCAGCGCCTCCGGCACCACGCCGCGGGCATCGGTCTGCAGCCCGACCAGCGTCACCCCGAACCGCGCCGCGATATTGCGGATGCCGGGATAGGTGACTTGTTCGCACAGCACATGGTCTCCGGCCTTGCAGAGCATCGACAGCACCGCCGCCATTGTCGCATGCGCCCCCGGTGTAACCGCAATCCGCTCGAGCGCCACATCCAGACCGCGCGGCCCCAGCCAGCTTCGGGCGGCAAGGCGGTCGGGCTCGGTGCCGATGGGGGATTGATAGCGCAGCAGGTCGACCAGTTGGCCCGACACCGCCATAAGCCCCGCCCGCATTCCGGCCAGCAGATCCGGATCCGTCGGCTCGGGCGGCATATTCATCGACAGGTCTTCGGCGGCACGGCGCGCAGGGTCCGCAAGCGGCGCGGCGGGGAGGGCGGCGGGGGGGTCGCTGACAAAGCTGCCGCGCCCCACATGGCTGGTCACCAGCCCCCGCGCCTGCGCCTCGGTATAGGCCCGCGAGACGGTGGTGAAATCGATCCCCAGCGCAGCGGCAAGGCGGCGCTGCGGCGGCAGACGGTCCCCCGCCTTGAGGCGGCCCGCGGCGATATCCGCCCCGATGGCATCGGCGATGGCAAGGTAATGCGGCTTGCCGCTGTCATTCGGCTTGGGGGTCCAGTCGGTCATCTTGCACTCCTGTCGCAAGATGCCTAGTCCAAAGCGCCCCGCGATTGAAGGGAGAATTGTCTGCCCCCGCCCCGCCCCGCACCTGTCCCGCGCCTTTCCCGTGCCGCTTTGCGCCCTGCCGGAGCGGGGCGCGGGTTGTCCGGCTTCGGGCGGCGGTCAGCTGACCTTGGGCACGAACACATAGCCCGCGCCATAGACGGTGCGGATGATCTGCGGCGCGCGCGGGTCGTCGCGCAATTTGCGACGCAACCGCGAGACCCGTGCATCCATCGCGCGGTCGAACGGGTCGTCGCCGCGGGTGGCGGCGGCATCCAGAAGCTGGTTGCGGGTCAGCACCCGCCCCGCCGAGCGCACGAAAACCTGTAGCAGATCGGCCTCTGCCGAGGACAGTTGCAGCACCTCGCCATCCTCGTGGCACAGCGCGCAGGCATCGAAATCGGCGGTCCATGCGCCAAAGCGCACAACGGGGCGCTGCGTGTCGGGCCGCGCGGCGCGCTGCTGGTCGCTGCGGCGCAGGACCGCATGGATGCGGGCGGTCAGCTCGCGCGGCTCGAACGGTTTGACGATGTAGTCATCCGCGCCGATTTCCAGCCCGAGGATGCGGTCCTCGGCCCCGCCGCGCCCGCTGACCACGATACGCGGCACCGAGCGCGGCAGGCTGGCCGAGCCCAGAAGGCTCAGCCCGTCCCCGTCGGGCAGGCCCAGATCGATCAGGCACAGATCGGGGGCCCCGCTTTTCATGGCGCGCAGGAATTCGGCGCGATGGGAGAAGCACTGCACCTCGAACCCGTCCGCCTGCAACGAGCGCTGGATGGTCTGGCGGATATCGGCATCATCTTCGAGAAGGAACACATGGGTCATGGTGCAGCGTCGCTTTCCAGAGGCCAGGGAGAGGGAAGGCGGTCCAGCAGGATCGCCGGATCGAAGGGCTTTTGCACAAAGCCCACATGCTCGGGCCAGGGCTGCAGCGGCTTGGGCTTGCCGCTCATCAGGGTGACCGGAAGATCGGGGCGATGGCGGCGCAGATGCACGGCCAGATCAAGGCCGGTCATGGTGCCGGGCATGTCGATATCGGAAATCACGGCGCGGATGTCCTCGATCTGTCCGATCAGCGCGAGCGCCTCCTGCGAGGAGGCGGCATCGATGACCGCATGGCCCGCATGGGCCAGCCTGCGGCAGAGCAGGTGGCGCAGATCGGCATCATCCTCGACAATCAGCGTCACGCCGTGGCGCGGGGGCGCGGTCTGCGCGGCGGGCGGGAAGGGCGGGCGCGCGGGAAGGGGGGCCGGGCGGGCGCGGGGCGGGGCGGGTGACAGGTCCACACTGGGCAGCAGGATGGTGAAGCTGGTGCCGATGCCGGGGCGGCTATCGACATGGATCGTGCCATTCGACTGCTGCACGAAACCATAGACCATCGACAGGCCCAGCCCCGATCCGGCCCCGCCCTGTTTCGAGGTGAAGAAGGGCTCGAAGATCCGTTCGAGGATCTCGGGGCGGATGCCGCAGCCATCATCCTCGAACAGGATGCGCAGATAGCGACCGGCGGGAATGCGCGAGACCTCCGCCTCTTCGGCGGGCAGGTCATGGGCCGACAGGCAGATCCGGATCGTGCCGCGCCCGCCGGTGGCGTCCCGCGCATTCAGCGCAAGGTTCAACAGCGCCATCTCCAGTTGCGAACGGTCCACCAGCGCGGCCGGCAGCACAGGGTCGTGCAGCAGCTCCAGCGTCAGCGTCGAGGGAATGGACGAGCGTAAGAGCGCGCAGATCTCCTGCGTGGCCTCGCCGATATCGGTGGCCAGCGGGTCCAGCTCCTCGCGGCGCGCCAGCGACACCAGCCGCCGCGTCAGGTCCGAGCCGCGCCGTGCGGCGGAAATGGCGGGGCGCAGGAATTCCTCGCGCAGCGGGCTTTGCCCGAGCTGCTCGGACAAGGGCACCAGATTGCCCAGAATGATGGTCAGCAGGTTGTTGAAATCATGCGAGATCCCGCTGGCCATCCGGCCAAGCGCATCCATCTTCTGCGACCGCATGAGCGCGTTCATCGTTTCCTTGCGCCGCGTCACATCGATCGACACCAGATAGAAGCCGATCACCTCGCCGCTTGACGGTCTGGCAGGGCGCAGCAGGGTGCGCACATCCTTGAACCGCGCGCCGGGCAATTCGACGCGCATCTCGAAATCCACCACCATACCGCGCCGCGCCTGTTCGAAAAACCGCGCCGATTGCTCCATCGTGTTGCAATGCAACACATCGCGGGTATTGCGCCCGATCATCGTTTCGGGGGTCAGCCCGTAGGCGCGGGCAAAGCGGCGGTTGGCATAGAGGATCGTCAGATCCTCGTCGATATGGGCAATGCCTGCGGGCACCTCATTGGCGATGATGCGCAGCCGTTCCTCGCTGGCGATCAACTGGCGGGTGCGGGTTTCGATCAACCGTTGCAGCGCGCCGGGGTCCTGTGCGGGCGGGCGGATCTGGCGGCAGGTCACGATGGTTCCGGCCCCGCCCATATCGTCGAGCTGCAATTCCAGCTCGGGCAGGCGGTACAGCCCGCCGCCCATCGCCTCGGGCACCGCCCCGAACAGAGACCCGTCCAGCACCTGCGCCAGATCGGGCGCGGCCCCGTGGGCGCGATAGAGACGCGCGAAAGCCGCATTGCACCAGATCATCCGGTGATCGGTGCCAAAGGTCGCGATCGCCTGCCCGATCCGGCCCTCGCCTTGCGGATATGCCTGTGCCTTGCCCATTCTGCCCCTTCTCCCCGCCGCCATGATTGCCAAAATCGCGCGCAACTCCAAGCGGATTCAGAGCTGCGTCACAATTCGTTACATTTGGGGCAAATTTGCGGAAGATTTCTATGTCCTGCTGGCGCGAGGCACCGTGTGCAGGGAGCGGCACCGGAGGACCCGAGGGAGGAAATTTTGGATCTGCACAGCATTTATGACGCATCTCTGGAGCGGGGCGCGGCAAATTTCGAAGCCTTGAGCCCATTGAGTTTCGTTGCGCGCACCGCGCATATCTATCCGGAGTTTCCCGCCATCATTCATGGCGATCTCCGTCTGACTTGGGGCGAGAGCTACGCCCGGATGCGGGCGGTGGCCTCGGCGCTTGTGCAGCGCGGCATCGGCAAGAACGACACCGTCTCGATCATTGCCGCCAATATCCCCGAGATGTTCGAGGCCCATTTCGCCGTGCCGATGGCGGGCGCGGTGCTCAACACCATCAACACCCGTCTCGATGCCGAGGCCATTGCCTTCACGCTGGCCCATGCCGAGGCCAAGGTGGTGCTGGTCGATCCCGAATTTTCCGAGCTGGTCGCGCGGGCCATCCATATGTCGGGCCTGACCGACCTGCTGGTCGTCGATATCGAGGATGCCAGTTTCGAGGGCGGGCACAGGATCGGGGCGCTGACCTATGCCGATCTGCTGGCCGAGGGCGATCCGGCCTTTGACTGGGCGGGGCCGGCCGAGGAATGGGATGCGATCTCGCTCAACTATACCTCGGGCACGACCGGCAACCCGAAGGGCGTGGTCTATCACCATCGCGGGGCCTATCTGAACGCGATCTCGCAGATCATGACATGGGGCATGCCCCATCATGCGCGCTATCTGTGGACGCTGCCGATGTTCCATTGCAACGGCTGGTGTTTCCCTTGGGCGATTGCCGCCAATGCGGGGGTCTGCATCTGCCTGCGCCATGTCCGCGCCGAGCCGATCTTCCAGCTGATCCGCGACGAGAAGGTCAGCCATTTCTGCTGCGCGCCGATCATCCTGAACATGCTGGCCAATGCCCCTGCCGCGCTGCAGGCGTTCGACCACGAGGTCAAGGCGATGACGGCAGGGGCCTCGCCGCCTGCCGCCGTGCTGGAGAAAATGGAGGCGATGGGGATCGCGGTCACCCATGTCTACGGGCTGACCGAAACCTATGGGCCCTCGGTCGTCTGTGCATGGAAGGACGACTGGAACGCGCTGCCGCCCGACCAGCGCGCCACCAAGAAGGCGCGGCAGGGGGTCCGCAATCTGGGGCTGGGCGATCTGATGGTGGCCAATCCCGACACGATGGTCCCCGTGCCCGCCGATGGCACCACGCTGGGCGAGGTGTTCATGCGCGGCAATGTGGTGATGAAGGGCTATCTGAAAAACCCCTCGGCCACGCAGAAAAGCCTGCGCGGGGGATGGTTTGCCTCGGGCGATCTGGGGGTTCTGCATGGCGATGGCTATATCGAGCTGAAGGACCGCTCGAAGGATATCATCATCTCGGGCGGCGAGAATATCTCGTCGATCGAGGTGGAGGATGTGCTGTATAAACATCCCGCCATTCTGGAAGCCGCCGTTGTGGCGCGCCCCGACGAGACATGGGGCGAGACCCCTTGCGCCTTTGTCGATCTGCGCGCGGGCGAGACCGCCAGTGCCGCCGAGATCATCGCCTTCTGCCGCGAGCGCATGGCGCATTTCAAAGCGCCCAAGGCGGTGATCTTCGGCCCGCTGCCGAAGACCTCGACCGGCAAGATCCAGAAATTCGTGCTGCGCGAGCGCGCCCGCCATCCCGAACAGGGGGACGGCAGTGCTGCGGCAACGCAGGATCTCAGCGGCACGACCGCTTGAACAGGCCAGATTTGGGTGAGGCCAGAATTTGCGTAAGGATTGAAGAATGAAGGTTTTGGTGCCGATCAAACGGGTCATCGATTACAACGTCAAGCCGCGGGTCAGCCCCGACGGGTCGGGCGTGGATCTGGCCAATGTGAAAATGTCGATGAACCCGTTCGACGAGATCGCCGTCGAGGAGGCGATCCGGCTGAGGGAACAGGGCGTGGCCCATGAGGTGGTCGTTGTCTCGATCGGCGAGGCGAAGGCGGCAGAGGTGATCCGCACGGCGCTGGCAATGGGCGCTGATCGCGGCATTCTGGTGCGCCATGACGCCCCGCTCGAGCCGCTGGCGATTGCCAAGGTGCTGGCGCGGCTGGCGCAGGAGGAAGAGGTGCGGCTGGTGATCGCGGGCAAACAGGCGATTGACGATGACATGAGCGCGACGGGCCAGATGCTGGCCGCGCGGCTGGGCTGGGGGCAGGCCTGTTTTGCCTCCGAGCTGCGCATTGCGGAGGGTGTCGCGCAGGTCACCCGCGAGGTGGATGGCGGTTTGCAGGTGCTGTCGGTGCCGCTGCCTGCCGTGGTCACCACCGATCTGCGGCTCAACGCGCCGCGCTATGCCTCGCTGCCCAATATCATGAAGGCCAAGAAGAAACCTCTGGCCGAGCGGGACTTTGCCACGTTCGGCGTGCCTGCCGACCCGCGCCTGCAGGTGCTGGCAACCGACGAACCCGCCGCCCGCGCGGCAGGGCGGAAGGTGGGCTCGGTGGCCGAGCTGCTGGAGAAACTGAAAGAAGGGGGGCTGGTCTGATGGCAGTTCTGGTCATGGCGGAAATGCAGGGTCAGGCGCTGGCCCTTGATGCAACGGCCAAGGCGGTCACGGCGGCGCAGGAACTGGGCGCGGTCGATCTGCTGGTCTGCGGGCCGGACGAAGCGGCGCAGACCGCCGCGCGCCTGACGGGGGTGGCGCAGGTCCTGCAGGCCGGCGATGCCGCCTATGCGCAGGGCAGCGCCGAGAATATCGCCGCCCTCCTTGCGGGGCTGGCTACGGGCTACAGCCATATTCTGGCCCCCGCGACGGCCTATGGGCGCAATATCCTGCCGCGACTGGCGGGGCTGCTGGATGTGATGATCATCCCCGATGTGGTCGAGATCCTCGATGCCCAAACCTTCCGCCGCCCCGTCTATGCCGGAAACGCGCTGCAGACGGTGCGCTCGCAGGAGGCGCTCAAGGTGCTGACGCTGCGCGGCACGGCCTTCGCGCCTGCGCCCACGGGGGCAAGCGCGCCGATAAGGGCCGTGGCGGGGCCGGGCGATCTGGGGCTGTCGCAGCCTGTGGAGGACCGCGTCCTTGCCAGCGAACGCCCCGAGCTGACCTCGGCGAAAATCGTGGTGTCGGGCGGGCGCGGGATCGGCTCGGAAAGCGATTTCGCGCTGATCGGCGCGCTGGCCGACAAGCTGGGCGCGGCATTGGGGGCCTCGCGGGCGGCGGTGGATTCGGGCTTTGCGCCCAATGACCTGCAAGTGGGCCAGACGGGCAAGGTCGTGGCCCCCGATCTCTATATCGCCATCGGGATTTCGGGGGCGATCCAGCATCTGGCGGGGATGAAGGAGTCCAAGGTGATCGTGGCGATCAACAAGGATGAGGACGCCCCGATCTTTCAGGTGGCCGATTACGGGCTGGTCGCGGATCTGTTTCAGGCCGTGCCCGAACTGACCGACGCCCTTTGACCCTGTCCCGCCCCCCGAGCCTCTCCGGCCAAAGCCTCTGTGGCACCGGATGCGGCACTGTTTTGGGGGGCGGTGTTTTCTTACCCCCTATCCGAAGAGAGCCTGATGACCTATACCGCCCCGATCGAGGACATGATGTTCGTGCTGGAAGAGCTTTGCGGCCTTGACGACATCACCCGACTGCCCGCCTTTGCCGATCTCGACCCCGAAACCGCCCGCGCCATCCTGCAGGAGGCGGGCAAATTCGCAGGCGAGGTGCTGGCCCCGCTGAATGCCGCCGGAGACCGTGCCGGACTGGGCTTCGATCAGGGCAGGGTGACCCTGCCCGAGGGCTGGGCCGAGGCCTATCACAGCATGTGCGAGATGGGCTGGAACGCGCCCGTGGCCCGCGACTGTGGCGGGATGGGCCTGCCGGCGCTGGTCAATTCGGCGGTGCAGGAGATGTTCTCCGGTGCCAATACCGCCTTCCAGCTCTGCTCGATGCTGACACAGGGCGCGGTGGAGGCGATCGACCTCTATGCCTCGCAGGCGCAAAAGGCGCTCTATCTGCCCAAGCTGGTCAGCGGCCAGTGGAGCGGCACGATGAACCTGACCGAGCCGCAGGCGGGCTCCGATCTGGGCGCGATCCGCACGCGGGCGGTGCCCGAGGGCGATCATTACAGGGTGTCGGGGCAGAAGATCTTCATCACCTATGGCGCGCATGACATGACCGAGAATATCATTCATCTCGTGCTGGCACGCCTGCCCGATGCGCCGGCGGGCACCAAGGGGATTTCGATGTTCATCGTGCCCAAGCGGCTGGTCAATGCCGATGGCACGCTGGGGGCGGCCAATGACCTGCGCTGCGTCTCGCTGGAGCACAAGATGGGCATCCATGCCAGCCCGACCGCCACGATGTCCTTCGGTGACGCGGGCGGGGCCATAGGTTATCTGGTGGGGGCCCCCAATCAGGGGCTGCATTACATGTTCGCCATGATGAACAATGCGCGTCTGGGGGTGGGGTTGCAGGGGGTGGGCATTGCCGAACATGCCACGCAGGGCGCGGTGGCCTTTGCGCTGGAACGCCGTCAGGGGCGGGTTCCGCAGGGGGCCAGCAGCACCGCGATCATCAGCCATCCCGATATCCGCCGGATGCTGGGGCTGATGCGCGCGCGCACCGAGGCGGCGCGGGTGCTGGCCTATCGCGCCGCGCGCTCGCTGGATCTTGCCCGCCATAGTGACGATGCCCGCCAGCAGCACTGGCACCAGCAGCGGGTGGATCTGCTGATCCCCGTGGTCAAGGCATGGTCGACCGAGCTGTCGCTGAGCACCGCCTCGCTGGGGGTGCAGGTGCATGGCGGGATGGGCTATATCGAGGAAACCGGAGCCGCCCAGCATCTGCGCGATGCCCGTATCACCTCGATCTACGAAGGCACCACGGGGATTCAGGCGCTGGATCTGGTCGGGCGCAAGATCGCGCTGGACAAGGGGGCTGCGGCCTTTGCGCTGGTGGCCGATATGCGGGCCTCGGCGGCGCGTCTGGAACAGGCCGGTCTGGAACGGGCCGGTCGGGAACGGGCAGCTCCGGGTGGCCCCGATTGGGCCCGCCTCGCGGCGCAGGTCAACGAGGCGGCGGCGCTGGTCGAGGAGGTGACGCAATGGATCATCGGCCAGAACGGGCAGGAACCGCAGGCCTCGGCCTGCGCGGTGCTGGAGCTGTTCGGCCTGTGTCTGGGGGCGTGGGCGATGGGCGATGCGGCCTATCACGCGGCCAAGCGGCTGGCGGCGGGGCGGCAGACAGCCCATGCCCGCGCGAAACTGGCGATGGCCGATTTCTATATGGCGCAATGTTTCCCGATGGCGCGCGCCCTGCGCAGGATGGTCGAGGACGGGGCCGCCAGCATCCTTGCGCTGGAGCCGGAGGATTTCGCGATCAGCGCCTGATACGGGCCAGATACGGGCTTGATATGGGCCAGATCCGGATCTCGCGCTGACGGGAGCGCCGTGGCAGGGTGGGGCGCGGGCCTGCCCTTTGACCCTGCCCGCCTATCGCCCCCCGCGCGCCGTGAAGCGGGCGGGGGCGAAGGGGGTGAGGTCGATCTGCGGGCGCGCGCCTTGCGCCAAGGCGCAGACCAGCTCGGCGGTGCCTGCCGATTGGGTCAGGCCCAGATGGCCGTGGCCGAAGGCATAGATCACGCGGTGCGTGGCGCGCGCATGTCCGATGGCGGGCAGGCTGTCGGGCAGCGAGGGGCGGTAGCCCATCCATTCGGTGCCGCCCGTGCCCTGTAGCCCCGGCAGGAAGGTCATCGCCTTTTGCAGCAGGGTCTTGGCGCGTCTGTAATCGGGCGGCAGGTCCAGCCCGCCCAGCTCGACCGCCCCGCCCACCCGCAGGCCATTGCCGATTTTCGTCACCACGAAGCCGTGCATCGGGAAGGTGACATGGGTGCGCAGATCGACTGTCGCGGTGGGGAAGGTGGTGTTATAGCCGCGCTCGGTTTCCAGCGGCAGGTGATCGCCCAGATGTCTGGCAAGCCTGTGCGACCACGCGCCCGCCGCCAGCACCACCTGCGCGGCATGGCGGGGGCCGCGATCGGTGGCGATCTCGACCCCCGTCTCGGTCGGGCGCAGGCGGCGCACCTCGGCCCGCTCGATCCGGCCGCCGAGGTCGCGCAGGGCCTGCGCCAGATGCTCGGTCCACAGGGCAGGATCGGTCACGTTGACCCAGTCGGGGGTGAAGCCCGCGCGGGTGAAGCAGGGGTTCAGGCCGGGCTGGATCTCGGCAATCTCGGCGGGGCTGTGCAGATAGGTGCAGCGGATGCCGTGGCGTTCCTTCTCGGCCCAGTTGGGCTGGCTGGCGCGGAACTCGGCCTCGGTCGCGTAAAGCTGCAACTGGCCCTCGCGGCGCAGCATCGCCTCGCCGCCGACCCGCGGGACCAGCCGCTCCAGCGCGGCGCGCGAATGCTGCATCATCGCGCTTTGCGCCGCCACCCCCGCCGCATAATTGCGGGCAGAGCTGGCACGCCAGAATTTCCACATCCACGGCAGCATCCGCATGGCATAGGCGGGCGGCATCGACAAAGGCCCCAGCGGGTCCAGCAGCCATTTCGGCGCCTTGCGCAGGATGCCGGGCGTGGCCAGCGGCTCGATATCGGCGAAGGCGAAGGCACCGGCATTCCCGCGCGAGGTCTCGGCGGCCACGCCCTTGCGGTCCAGCACCGTCACCCGAAACCCCGCGCGCGCCAGCTCCAGCGCCGAGGTGATGCCCACGATCCCCGCGCCGATGACGGTGATATCGGTCGTATTGCTGTCTGCCATAGGGCCTATGCTCCGGTCTGTGCGGGGCGCGGCGCGCCAGTAGGGCCGGACCGCGAATGGAAAGAGGGGATGCCGTTCACGAAAGGATCGGCGGGATCGAAGACCAGCCTCGTCTCGGCCATGATGAAGGCCTGACCGGTGATCGAGGGGATCACCCCGCCCGTAGGCCCCCACTGGTAGGACAGCCGGTAGGGGCTGCCGATCACGCTTTCCTGCACGATCTCCTGCCCCGCTGCCAGAAGGCCATCGGCGGCCAGACAGGCCAGCCGCGCCGAGGACCCCGTGCCGCAGGGCGAGCGGTCATAGGCCCCATCGGGGCAGAGCACGAAATTGCGGCTATGCAGGCCCGGCCTGTCGGACGGCCCGTGCAGGATCACATGGTCGATCACCCAGCCATTGCCCGCCTGCGCATTGCCCGCCTGCGCATTGCCCGTCTGCGCATTGAGTGTCTCGCGCAGCGCCACGCCCAGATCGGTCAGCGCGCGGAGATTGTCGGGGCGCACCGGCTCGGGCGAGGGATCGACGATATAGAACCAGTTGCCGCCATAGGCGACATGGCCCGAAACCGTGCCGTAACCCGCGATCTCGACGCTGACATCGCGCGCCACGCGGCGGCTTTCGATATTGGTGAGCGTCACGGTATGGGCATCATGCAGCACGACCGTGACCACCCCCGCAGGCGTCTCGATGCGGTGGCGTCCCGGCCCGATCCGGCCCAGATGCGCCAGCGTCACCGCCAGCCCGATCGTGCCATGCCCGCACATGCCCAGAACCGCATCGGCGTCGAAATAGATCACGCCCGTCACGCAGCTTGGATCGACCGGTTCGACCAGCAGCGCGCAGACCATCGCCACCTGCCCGCGCGGCTCGCCGATCACGCCCTCCAGAAAGCCCCGATGCTGCCGGGCCAGCCGGGCCGCGCGTTCGCCCAGCGGGCCGGTTCCAAGATCCGGCCCGCCCGCAAGGATCACCCGCGTGGGCTCGCCCACCGTATGGCTGTCGATCACATGCATTCGGCAATCACCCCGCCCTGTGTGACCCATGCGCCGAACCAGCGGGTGAACCGGTGGAACTGCTCTTCGCAGAAGCTGGCCTGCGAGGGCGAAAGCGCATCGGTCCGGTTGATGTTCAGGCGGTATTCCTCATGGCCTTTGAGCACCATGAGATGTTTGAAATAGAGCACCAGATCCACACCCTCGTCGAAGGCCGCAAGAACCGACAGCGCGTTTTCCAGCTCGCGCGCGCGCAGATCCGCCTCGGGGCAGCCCGCGGCGGCTTTCTTCGACAGCGCCACCTGCAACAGCACCTCTTGCGGGAAAATCGTGCCGATACCGGTGATCGCGCCAACAGCGCCTGCCTTGACGATGCCGTGATAGACCTCGGTATCCACCCCCACCATCAGCAGCACATCCGCCTCCTGATGGGTGATATGTTCCGCCGCATAGGACAGATCGGCCTTGCCGCCGAACTCCTTGAACCCGATCAGGTTTTTATGCTCGGCGCGCAGCGCGAAGAACAGGTCGGCCTTGGTGCTATAGCCGTAATAGGGGCTGTTATAGATGATCGCGGGCAGATCGGGGGCCGCCGCGAGGACGGCCTTGAAATGGTTGCGCTGCGCCGCGACCGACTGGCCACGCGACAGCAGGCGCGGGATCACCATCAGACCGGCCGCGCCCACCTTCTGCGCATGGGCGGCCAGTGTCACGGCGGAAGCGGTGTTGACCGCGCCGGTGCCGACGATGACCGGCACACCCGCGCGGGTCAGACGCGCGACGCCCTCCATCCGCTCCGCCTCGCTCAGAAGCGGCCAGTCCCCGCAGGAGCCGCAATAGACCACGCCCGACATGCCCGCCGCCATCACCTCCTGCCCCCTGCGCACCAGTGCGTCGAAATCGGGTTTGCGGTCGGGGGTGCAGGGGGTCAGCAGCGCGGGAAGGGTGCCGAAGAAGACATCTGTGTTCATGGGGCTCTCTCTATCTGTGGTGCGGGATCTGTGCGGGGTCTGTGTGGGATCTGTGCGGGGCCTTTGGCAGCGTTGGGGGAGGGCGGTGAGGTGGCAGAAACGGGCGCAGGGCCGAAGAACGCGGTTGTTCCCGCGTCAGGAATATGCTTAAACAACCATAATTGGTAAGAAAAGAAAAATATGACCGAAATAGAAAAATCCCCTCCGGCCATGCCCGAGGAAAGCTGGGAACAGGAGCGCCAGCAGCTGCGCAGCGATCTGGGGGCGCGGATGAAAGCGGTCCGGCAGGAATGCGGCTACACGCTGGAGGCCGCCGCACAGCGCACCGGTCTGGCGCTGTCGACCATCCACAAGATCGAGAATGGCCGCGTCTCGCCCAGTTACGAGAACCTCGTGCGGATCGCGCGCGCCTACGGGATCGGGATGGAGCGGCTGTTTTCCTCGGGGGAGGAGATCAGCCCCACCACCCGCATGACAGTGACCAAGGCGGGGCAGGGGCGCAAGGTGCGCACCACCAATTTCGAATATGAGGTGCTGTGTAACGCCTTGTCGGAAAAGAAGATCATTCCGCTTGTGACGCGGGTCGAACGGCGCGCGCCGCTGACCCTTGCCGATCTGGAGGCGCATAATGGCGAGGAGACGCTGTTTGTGCTGAGCGGGCGGGTCGAGCTGTATGTCGAACATTACGCCCCCGTGGTCCTGGAACCCGGCGATTGCGCCTATTTCGACAGCACGATGCGGCACGGGCTGCGCGCGCTGGAGGATGGCGAAACCAAGGTGTTCTGGGCCTGCACCTATATCGATGTCTGATCCCGCCCGCCGAGACCCCCCGAACCCCCACCCCGATTGCGCGCCCGCACAGGCGCTTGAACATGATGAGGCGCCGCCTGTCGCGGTGACCGGCAAGGAGACCCTGATGGAACAGATGCAGACCGTGACGGTCGAGGCGCTGGAGCGCCGCGTGGAGACGATCCTGCTTGCGCATGGCATGAGCGCGCCCAATGCGCAGGCCGTGGCCCATGTGATTGTGGCGGGCGAGCGCGATCACTGCAAATCGCATGGTCTTTACCGGCTGGAGGGCTGCCTGAAGGTGCTTGCGGCGGGCAAGGCCTCGGGGGTGTCGGTGCCGGTGGTGCAGGACGCGGGCGGGGCCATTGTCGAGGTGGATGCGGGCGGCGGTTTCGCACCGGCCTCGTTCAACGCGGGCAAGGCGGCGCTGGTGGCACGGGCGCGCGACTACGGTCTGGCGGCGCTGGTGATCCGCGACTGCCTGCATTTCTCGGCATTATGGCATGATGTCGAGGCGCTGGCCGAAGAGGGGCTGGCGGGGCTGTCGATGTGCCCGAGCTATGCGTTCGTGGCCCCGGCGGGCGGGAAAGTGCCGCTGTTCGGGACCAATCCCTTTGCCTTCGGGTTCCCGCGCAAGGGCGCGCATCCCTATGTGGTGGATTTCGCCACCTCGGTGGCCGCGCGCGGCGAGATCGAGCTGCACCGCCGCGCGGGCACGCCGATCCCCGAGGGCTGGGCCATCGACACCGAGGGCCGCCCGACGACCGACCCCGACGCGGCGCTGGCGGGCGCGATGCTGCCCTTTGGCGGGCATAAGGGCTCGGCCATTGCCACGATGATCGAATTGCTGGCAGGCGCGATGCTGGGCGAATTCATGAGCCGCGAGGCGCTGGACTTCATGGGCACGGGCGATCTTCTGCCGCGCCACGGGGCGCTGATCCTTGCCTTTGATCCGGCGCGTTTTGCCGCCCGTTCGGGGCGCGACCCGATTGCCGAGGCGGAGCGGCTGCTGGGCGCGATCGAGGATCAGGGCGCGCGCCTGCCCTCGCAGCGCCGCTTCAAGGCCCGCGCACAGGCGCTGGCAGATGGCATCGCGCTGACCGGGGCGGAGCTGGCGCTGCTGGAGCGCCTGTCCCAGCCCGACGCCCTGCGCTGAGTGGCGCGTTTCCGCGCGGGAAGGGGGGCCCTGCGCCGCCCTTCCTCTGGCCGCCCTTCTTCTGCTGCGCGTCTGCAAGAGGCGTATCGGGGGCCCTTCTCAAAGCCCCGTCCCACTGATCCCGTCCCACTGGCCCTTCCGGAGCGCCCCTGAAAAAGGCGCTTGCAAGCGGCGCGTATTTCAGCCAGCAGTTGATCCTGTCGCCTGAAAATGCGGCCGCTTCGGGGCCGGCTTTGCGGGACATGGACAGGCAAGAGACAGGCAAGGTTTTACAGGCAGATCCCCGATGTCGCCCGATGACGAAGATGATTTCTGGCAGCGGCTGTCCCTGCCGCAAGACGGCCCTGCCGATCCGGCGCAGCCATCGCCTACGCTGTCTTTTGCCTGCCTGCCACTGGCCTGCCCGCCACTGGCCGACGGGGGGCCGCTGCCTTCCGGTGATCTGCCGCCTGCGGTCGGGGCGGCGCTGGCCCCGCTGCTGGCCCAAGGCCACCATCTCTATGCGGTGCTTGACGGGGCCGCCACGCCCAATCTGCGGATGAGGGTCGAGACCACGGGGCTGGACTGCCGCTCGCTCCTGCAGGGCCGCAAGGAAAACGAGCTGGCCGAGGTGGCGCCGATGCTGGTGCGCCTTGCCCCGCCCGACCGCCTGACCCGCGCGCTTTTCGCCCGCACGGGCGTGCCTGGCCCGCTTTGGGGGCGCAACGCGGCCAGCCTGTTCATCTCGCCGCTGGACATCGACGACCTGCGCGCGCATCTGCGCAAACTGACGATGCTGCAGACCGAGACCGGCGGGTGGCAGTATTTCCGCTTCTATGTGCCCTCGGTGCTGCATGGTCTGCGCCCGCTGCTGCACAGCGACCCCGCCTTTGGCCGCGCCTTCGCGGGCGAGGCGCTGCGGGCGGTGCTCTATCAGCCGCCGCTGCGCGATCACCTGCTTATGCTGGGCTTTGCCCCGCAGCCGCGCGGGCCCGCGCCGCTCTGCACCGCCCCCCTGCGTCAGGCCGCCGCCCGCTGGGTGCCGCTTGTGCAGATCGACGGGCTGGGCCGCGAGATCAGCGCCTTCCTGCACAAGGAGGATATGGCGCTGCACCTGCAATTCGAGCGGCTGGACAGGGTCCGGCGCTTCGGTCTGGTGAAAGACCTCTGGCGGCTGGGCATCCGCGATTTGCGTCAGGCCGCGGCCATCGTGTCGATCATCCTGATGACCGGTCTTGATCTTCTGCGCGAACCGGCCTTTTTCTATGCCACACGCAATCCCTTCCTGTCAGGGCGTGCCAAGGCGCGGCAGCTGATCAGCGCCTATCAGATGATGTCCAACTGAGGAGACACCCAAAATGGGGGCAGCAGCCTTACCTTTGACAGTCGCGGGCCCGCCGGGCTGGGCGGTGCTGGCGGTGGTGACCGTAGGCAGCGTGGCGTGGTTTGCCGCGACCCGCGACCGCTCGGGCAGCGTGCCCGCCACCGGCACCGACACCCAGACCAAAAAATGCGACCGCCCCTGGACCGCGCATGTCCATGCGCAGGGCGAGGATTGCGGCGGCTCCTCGGCCTCGACCATCGGCGCTCCCACTTTGGTGAAGACCGCCGCGCCGGTCACCCGTGCCGAAGGGATCGCGCTGTCGGAGGCGACATGGGCGATGCTGAACAAGAACCAGCAGAAAATCCGCGTCAAGGCCAAAGAGCAGCTTGAACGCTATCTCCAGAACCGCCCGCCCTTGGGCCAGAGGTCCTTTCCGGCCTCCGACCGCAAGGGGGGCAAGCGACTGGATCTCGACAATTACGGCTGTTCGCCGAATTTCATAGGGTAACGCATGGACCGTCACGCCATCGAAGCTTTGGCAAGCTTTCCGTTTTCCGGCTTCCGCACCAATACGGCAGAGTTCCTTCTGCTGGAGCTGTACTGGCCTGCGGTCCTGCAGGCGGCGCTTGGCGCCGACCTCAGCGCGCAGGTGGTGCCTCTGGCCGAGGCCGATCAGGATGTCGGGCATTTTGGCACGCCGACCCTGCTGAACGTCTGGCTGCCGCAGAAGGGCCGTGGCCTCAAGCTGCTTTACAACGACCCGCCGGAAGAGGATGTCGCGCCGGAAAGCCCGCTGTTCGCGGCGGTCTCGATCCGCCAGCAACCGCCCGGCTGGGATCTGCCAACGGGCGGTCAGCCCGCCCCCGCGACCGACCGGATGGAGGAGCTGGTGCTGATTGCCGCGACCGACCCGCAGGTGGCCGATGCCGTGGCCGAGGCGGCACGGCGGTTCCTGATCGATGAGCTGCCGATGGCGGAGATGGAGGCCTATTGCACGGCGCTCGAAGCGGAATGGGCCGCCCGCTAGTGGCGCGGCCCCCCGAAAGCTGGTCCGAAAGCTGGCCCGAGGACTGGCCCGAAAGCTGGCCCGAGGGTCGACCAGAGAGAGGGCCCGAAAGCTGGCCTGCCTATTGGTCGCGCGCTGGCACCTTTCTGGCCAGCGCGCAGATCGCCCCCGAGCTGCGCGACTGGCTTGCCCCCGGCGTGGTGGACGGGGGCCAGAGCCTTGTCTGGTGGGCTGCGGCACCAAGGATTGCGACACCAAGGACTGGGGAGCCGGTTGCAGACCCCGAAGCGGGATTCGCGCTGATCTACCATCCCGCCGCGCTCCAGTTCGGCTTTTTCCTCTCGAGCCGCCTGCGGGGGCAGGGTTGGGGGGCGCGCGCCCTGCAGCGCGCGCTCGGCCAGCTTCCCGAGGACGGGGCGCCCTTGGCACTGGCACAGGTCGCGCGCAGCAATCACGCGGCCTGTAGGACGCTGACCGCCTGCGGCCTGCGTCTGCTTGCGGAGCAGAAGGCGCGGGTGGTGTTCTGCCTCGACCGGCCCATGCGCCAGAGCCGGAGGGCCTGCGCGGGGATGTGAGGAGCGGCCGCCCCTCCGAGCCACCAAAGGGGCAGCCGGTCTGCGCCCCTCACAAGGGGGGCGCATCGCCACGGCACAACCCACCGCACGGCACTCACGGCATGGGCCCGCCCGTGCCCGCCCGTGGCGGCCCGTGGCGGCCGGTGGCCCTAGAGGCTGAGGAAGGTCACATTGGCGGCGGCGTTCTGCGCCACCCGTGACACTTGCGACAGCGTGCCATCCTCGGCCACGGCCAGCGTCAGGATCTCGTCGCTATAGAGGCAGGGCACGATGAGGAAACGCCCGTCGGGGCTGAGCGCACAGCCGCGCGGCCAATGGGCCTCGAGTTCGAGCGTTTGCAGGGGCGACAGCATCCCTGTCTCGGGATCGATGCCGAAGACCGAGACGCCATCGAAACCGTGTTCGTAATGGCGCTTGCCCCCCTGCATGTAATCGCGCGAGCCGCGTGCGACGCTATAGAGGAAGCGCCCGTTGGGATGCAGCCGCATATCCTGCTGTTCGAAATGCCCGCCAAGGGGGATCTTGTCCAGCAGGGCCTCGGGCACCACGGGGGCCTGCCCGACCCGCTCGAGCCGCCCCGTGCTGTCATAGCGCAGCACCGCGATTTCATTGGCGCGTTCGAAATTCACATAGACCAGCCCGTGATCGGGGTTGAACCGCGCATAGCGCGGCATCGCGCCGGCCTCGAAGCGGAACGGGGCGGCGGCCTGCACCAGACGGCCCTTTTGCGCGTCGATGCGCATCGAGTAGATGACATCGCGCCCCTTGTCGCAGCTGATGAAGAAATCCGCATCGGGGGCAAAGACCACGCAATGCGGGTGCGAGACGCGCTGGTTTTCGGCGGGGTCCTGCGGCTTGGTATGGAACACATCGACCGGCGCCGCCACTGTGCCATCGGCATTCAGCGGAAACAGGTTGATCGAGCTTTCCGGCATATCGATCGCAATATCATAGACATGGGGCACCCGTTCCACGATCTTGGTCAGCGGGTCGCCGCTGCCATGAATGGAGACCACCATGAATTTGCCGCTGGGATCGACCGCCATCATCGACGGGTTGGCCCCGAAGGCGCGCTGGACCGGCAGCGCGGTCAGATCGCCCGTGGCCGGATCGATCCGGAAGGGCGCGATGGTGCCGCCCCCGCCCACGCGGAAATCCGGCTGGTGGTCGTCCTCGTCGGCAAGGTAGAGGGTGCGCGTCCGGGCATCTATGGTGACGCTGCCGACGCTATAGCTGTCGGTGACATGGCGGAGCTCCGTCAGCGTGCCGGTCTCGGGATCGAAGGCATACTGCACGAAGCTGCGCTTGCCGCCTTTCCAGTTCCACGATCCGGCATAAAGCGAGATCGGGGGGTGGGCGGTGCTGGCACGGGCGGGCGTGGCCAGCGGTCCCAGCAGGGTCGTCGCGGCAAGGGCCGCGCCCGCGCGCAGGATCTGGCGACGGTCGATATCGGATGTCATGGTGTTCCTCCCCAGTATGACAGTAACGGGTGCGGGCCGCTCCCTCCCCGGAGCATCGGGCCACCCCCGCGCAGATGGCGCCGCATCGCGCCGCTTCGGGCAAGGCAAATGCCGCGCGCCTGTCATATGGTGGACAGATCGCCGCCTGACGGGGCTGTGCGGGGACGGTGTGGGGGGGCAGGCGCGGTGAACCGCCACACCTGCCGCCCCGACGCGCGCAGCAGCGCATCGACCCGCGATCGGGGTCGCGCAGGGCACAGACCCCGCGCGAGATGCCAGAGGCGATGATCGCGTCGGTGCCGGGCGGCGTCACGCCCCAGTGGCAGCAGGGTTCCAAGGTGACATAGAGCGTCGCCCCCTTGGCACGCGGTCCGGCCAGCGCAACGGCCTGGCGTTCGGCATGGGGACGGCCACGGCGACGGCCCGCCCCCCGCGCACGGCCACGCAGCCCACCGGCGGGTTGGGCCAGACCCGCCCGCGCCGACGCGCGCCCGGATCCAGCGCGCGCCGCATCCACAGGCGATCCGTGCTGGCGCCGTCACAACCGTGTGGGGGTCTGGGCATCGCCATAAACCTCCTGCGGCTCGAAGGTCTTGCTGGATTCGGTAAAGACCAGCGGCGCACCGGCCTCGGCCCGCAGCGGCACCGCGCGATAGAAGCACGAGCGGTAGCCCACATGGCACGACGCCCCCGACCCCGCGACCCTGACCCGCAGCCAGAGCGCATCCTGATCGTCGTCGATCCGCGCCTCGACCACCTGCTGCACAAGGCCGGAGCTGGCGCCTTTGTGCCACAGACAGCCCCGTGCGCGGCTGAAATAATGGGCCTCGCCCGTGCAGAGCGTGCGGCGCAGCGCATCGGCATCCATCCAGCCCAGCATCAGCAGCTCGCCGCTTTGCGCATCGGTCGTGATACAGGGCAGAAGCCCGTCGCGGTCGAATTTCGGGGCCAGTTGCGTGCCCTCCTCGACCTGCGCCACGGAGCGGCGTGTGTGGAAATCCGGTTGTGTCATGGGAAAGGCCTCGGGGGTTGGTTTGGGCAGGAAACAGGGGATCAAAGGCAGGGTGATCGTCAGGGCTGATAGGGCAGCGAGGAATGGTGCAACACGATCCGCAAGGCCCCCATGTGATCGCGCCGGTAGCCGAAGCTCTTGTCGACCGTGGTGACCGAGCCGTCCCTGTTGGTCAGCTTGATCCAGCCCATCCACATCGCCACATCGCCTTGGATAAAGCTGGCAGACGTGATGCTTTCGGTCGAGACCCAGCCCATGATCGCGAAGCCGTTATCATTGGGGTATTCCTGCGAGTGCCCGCAGAAATAGGCCAGAGCGCCCGCTTTGGTGGGGCGGAAAGTCTGGTCGCCGCCGGCCATTGTGGGCTTGAACAGCACCGGCCCCAGATCATAGCCGTAATAGGCATCGATATTGGCCGAGGCCACCTTGCGCGCGGCCTCGATGCCGCCCTCCGCATAGGCCCTTGAAATGGCGACCTTGCCATCGCCCCATGTTTTCAGGGCCTTGCGGATGTCATCTTGGGTGATCGTCATCGGGTTTTCCTTCCGTGGTCATCGCTATGGCGAGGGGGGCGGGCGGCGGCCAGCAGCGTCTCGACCGCCGCCTCCAGAGCAAGGGTCTGCGTGTCATTGCTGCCGTGGCGGCGCAGCGTGAGGGTGCGGTTTGCGGCCTCGCGCCCGCCCAGCACGATCTGCAACGGGATCTTCTGCAGGGCATGTTCGCGCACCTTATAGCCGATCTTCTCGTTGCGCAGGTCGGTCTCCACCCGCAGCCCCGCTTGGCGCAGCGCCTGCGCGACCTCCACAGCCCAGTCATCGGCGGCCTCGGTCACGGTGGCCACCACCGCCTGCACGGGGGCCAGCCAGAGCGGCAGATGGCCCGCGACATGTTCGATCAAGATGCCGGTGAACCGTTCGAGCGAGCCGAAAAGCGCACGGTGCAGCATCACGGGAGCGGCTTTTTCACCCTTAGCTGTCACATAGCTCGTGCCGAAGCGTTCAGGCAGGTTGAAATCCACCTGAAGCGTGCCGCATTGCCAATCGCGCCCGATGGCATCGCGCAGCACATATTCGAGCTTCGGCCCGTAAAACGCGCCCTCACCCTCGAAGACCGTATAGGGATGGCCTGCCTGATCCAGCGCCTCGCGCAGGGCGCTTTCGGCGCGGTCCCAGCTTTCCTCCGCGCCGATACGGTTCTCGGGGCGGGTGGACAGCTTGATGCGCACCTCCTCAAAGCCGAAATCGCGATAGATCGACAGCACCAGATCATTGACCTTCAGACATTCCGCGGTCAGCTGGTCGGGCGTGCAATAGATATGCGCGTCATCCTGGGTAAAGCTGCGCACCCGCAACAGCCCGTGCAGCGCGCCCGAGGGTTCATAGCGGTGCACCTTGCCGAATTCGGCCAGCTTCAGCGGCAGATCGCGATAGCTTTTCGTCCCCTGCCCGTAGATCAGCATATGGCCGGGGCAGTTCATCGGCTTGAGCGCATAATCGCGGTCATCCTCGGTTTTGGCGAGAAACATGTTCTGGCGGTAATTCTGCCAGTGCCCCGAGGTTTCCCACAGCGCGCGGTCCATGATGTCGGGCGAGTTCACCTCCTGATAGCCCGCCTGCTCCTGCCGGTCGCGCAGATAGGTGATCAACGTCTGGAACAGCCGCCAGCCCTTGGGATGCCAGAACACCGCGCCGGGGGCGACCTCCTCGAAATGGAACAGATCCATCTCGCGGCCCAAGCGGCGGTGATCGCGCGTCTCGGCCTCGGCCAGCATGGTTATATGCGCCTCCAGCGCGGGCCTGTCGGCAAAGGCCACGCCATAGATCCGGCTGAGCATCGGGTTGTTGCTATCGCCGCGCCAATAGGCACCGGCCACGCGGGTCAGCGTGAAGGCGGCACCCGCATCGCCGGTATCGCGCAGATGCGGGCCGCGGCACAGGTCCAGCCAGTCGCCCTGCCGGTAAACCGTCACCGGCGCGTCCTCGGGGATGGCCTCCAGAAGTGCCAGTTTATAGGCCTCGCCCGCCGTCGCGAAATGGGCGCGCGCCTTTTCACGCGGCCATTCCTCGCGGATAAAGGGGGTGCGGTCGGCGATGATCTGGCGCATCTCGGCCTCGATCCGCGGCAGATCCTCGGGGGTAAAGGGGGGATCACGGTCGAAATCGTAATAGAACCCGTGGTCGATCGCGGGGCCGATGGCGGCTTTCGTGGCGGGCCAGAGCCTTTGCACCGCCTCGCCCAGAATATGCGCCAGATCATGGCGGATCAGCTCCAGCACGCGCGGATCGTCCCGCGACAGCAGCTCGACCGAGGCCCCGTCGGGCAGCGGGGCCGCCAGATCGCGGGGCTGGCCATTGACCAGCACCGCCACGCTGGCTCGGACAAATGCGGGGCCGAGGGCCTTGGCCAGATCGGCGCCCGTGCTTTGCGCGGCCAGCGCGCGGGGGGAGCCGTCGGGCAGCCGGATCCGGATCACCGGCGGGTCTGTGCGGACGGTGCCAGAGGGGGCGCCAGAGGGGGCGCCAGAGGGGGCGCCAGAGGGGGGGCTAGCGGGGGCCTCCTGCGCGGCGCAGGCCGGGCGCGGGGGCGGTGCTGTCCTGCCGTCTGGGGTGATGACCGTCATCTGTGTCTCCTGCCATATCGGGCTGCCTCAATGTCCGGAAGTGTTATAATATAACATTTGTGGACGCAAGACAGTCGTGCCCCCCAAAGGCACAGGCGGCGATGCCATCGCAGGAGGTGCCATATTTCCCTGCCGCATCAGAGGCTTGAGGCGCAGACCCTTGGGCCTCACGCGGTCAGGAAGGCGCGCACGAAGGCCGTGGCAGGACGCGCGCGGATCTCGGCGGGCGGGCCGATCTGCTCGATCCGGCCCATCGACATCACCACCACCAGATCGGCCAGTTCCATCGCCTCGTCCTGATCATGGGTCACAAACAGCGTGGTCAGCCCCGTCGCCTCATGGATCTGGCGCAGGCTGCGGCGCAATTCCTTGCGCACCTGCGTATCCAGCGCGCCGAAAGGTTCATCCAGCAGCAGCATCCGCGGCTCGATGGCCAGCGCGCGCGCCAGCGCCACCCGCTGGCGCTGCCCGCCCGAAAGCTGGGCCGGATAGCGCGGGCCGATCTCGGGCAGCCGGATCAGCGCCAGCAGGCGGTGCACCCGACGGTCGATCTCGGCGCGGGCGGGGCGGGTCCTGCGGGGCCGCGCCCGCAGCCCGTAGGCGATATTCTCGAACACCGTCATATGGCGGAACAGCGCATAATGCTGGAACACGAACCCCGCGCGGCGCTCCTGCACCGACAGCCCCGTGGCCGCCACCCCGTCAAAGCGCACCTGCCCCGCGCTGGGGGTTTCCAGCCCGCCCAGCAGGCGCAGAAGCGTGGTCTTGCCAGAGCCGGACGGCCCCAGCAGCGCCACCAGCGCCCCCGAGGGCAGCGACAGCCGCAGCGGATGCAGCGCGGGCTGTCCATTGTCATAGGTCTTGGCGAGATCTTCGATATCGATCCTCATAGCGGTTCTCCGGTTGGACAGGGGTCAATGGCGGCGGGTGGCCGACAGCATGTCGGCATAGCGCCATTCCAGCAGCGATTTCAGGGCAAGCGTCACCAGCGCCAGCCCCGCCAGAAGGGCGGCAAGGCTGAAGGCGGCGGTGGAGAGATATTCGTTATACAGCATCTCGACCATGATCGGCAGCGTCGTGGTCTCGCCACGGATCTTGCCCGAGACAACGGCCACCGCGCCGAATTCGCCCATCGCGCGGGCATTGCTGAGCAAAACCCCGTAGAGCAGCGCCCAGCGGATATTGGGCAGCGTCACCGTGCGCAGCATCCGCCAGCCCGACGCGCCAAGCGTCAGCGCGGCCTCTTCTTCGGCGGCGCCCTGTTCGAGCATGATCGGGATCAGCTCGCGGGCGACAAAGGGAAAGGTGATGAACAGCGTGGCCCAGACAATCCCCGGCAGGGCGAAGATCAGCCGCAGATCATGCGCGGCCAGCCATGCGCCCAGCAGCCCGTTCGACCCCGCCAGCAGCACCAGCGCCAGCCCCGCCACCACCGGCGAGACCGAGAAGGGCAGGTCGATCAGTGTCATCACAAGGGTCTTGCCGCGAAAGTCGAACCGCGCCACCGCCCAAGCGGTGGCAAGGCCCGCAAGCGCGTTCAGCGGCACGGCCAGCGCCGAGACCAGCAGCGTCAACCGGATCGCCGAGCGCGCATCGGGCGTGCCAAGCGCGCGCCATGCGACAGCCACCCCCTCGCGCAGCGCCTCGACAAAGACCAGCACCAGCGGTGCCAGCAGCACCACGGCACAGACCAGCAGCACCGCGCCGGTCAGCAGCAGGCGCGTTGGGCGGGATTCGGTGGTGGCCGGCGGGGGCTCGGGGGCCGGGAAAGCGGACATGGGCAGGCGCCTTTCGCAGTGCAGGAAGGGGGGAAGGGGCAGCGGCGGGACGGCGGGCTCAGCCCTGCCGCCGCGCCCAGAGGTGCAGCAGGTTGATCACCAGCAGCATCATGAAAGAGACCGCCAGCATGGCCAGCCCGATGGCGCTTGCGCCGTCATAGTCGAACTCCTCGAGCTTGATGACGATCAGCAGCGGCGCGATCTCGGTATGGAAGGGCAGGTTGCCGGCGATGAAGATGACCGAGCCATATTCCCCCACCGCGCGCGCCAGCGCCAAGGCAAAGCCCGTCATCAGGGCGGGGGCCAGCATCGGCAGCACCACATGGCGCAGCGTATAGCCACGGCTGGCCCCGAGCGTGGCACTGGCTTCCTCGAGGGTGCGGTCGATCTCTTCCAGCACGGGCTGCACCGTGCGCACCACGAAGGGCAGGCCGATAAAGACCAGCGCAAGGCAGATCCCCGTCTGGCTATAGGCGATCTGCAGGCCCAAGGGGGCCAGCATCCGCCCCAGCGCGCCATTCGGGGCGTAAAGCGTGGTCAGGGCGATGCCCGCCACGGCGGTGGGCAGCGCGAAGGGCAGATCGACCGCCGCATCCAGCGCCCTGCGTCCGGCAAAGCGGTAGCGCACCAGCACCCATGCCAGCGCCAGCCCGAAGACCAGATTGAACAGCGAGGCCAGCGCCGCCATGCGGAAAGACAGCTCCAGCGCCGCCCTGATCCGGCGGGTATCGACCATCTGCCACAGCTCCACCGGACCGATCGCCACCCCGCGCCCCAGCAGCGCCGCCAGCGGCAGCAGCACGATAAGCGTGAGCGCGCAGACCATCCCCCCTGCGGCCAGACCGAAGCCCGGCAAAGGGGAGCTGCGCAACAGCAGGGCGCGCATCTCAGTTATCCTCATAGATCTGGTCGAAGATCCCGCCCTGCCCGAAGAAGGCGGGCTGGACCTTCTGCCAGCCCCCGAAATGGTCGATCGGGACACGTTTGAGCGGCGGGAATTGCGCCAGATCGGCAGGGTCGGCGGCCGCACTCTCCCATGCGCGGTAATGGTGCTTCATGGCCAGCGCCTGTGCGGCAGGGCTATAGAGCCCCTCCAGATAGGCCTGCGCGGCCTGCGCCTGCGCGGGCGAGGTCAGATTGCCCGTGACCACCGCAACGGGCGGCTCGGCCAGAATGGAGACCGACGGCACGATGATGTCGAACCCCTGCCCGCCGGATTTCTGTTGTGCCAGAAGGGCCTCGTTCTCCCAGGCCAGCAGCACATCCCCGATCCCGCGCTGCACAAAGCTGTTGGTCGCGCCACGCGCGCCGGTATCGAGCACCGGCACATGGGCGAAGAGCGCCTTCAGATAGGCGCGCATGCGGGGCGTGTCGCCGCCGTAATGGTCCTGCGCCCATGCCCATGCCGCCAGCACGTTCCAGCGCGCTCCGCCGGAGGTTTTGGGATTGGGGGTGATCACCGAGACACCGTCGCGCACCAGATCATCCCAATCCCTGATCCCCTTGGGATTGCCCTTGCGCACCAGAAACACGATGGTCGAGCTATAGGGGGCCGCGTGATGGGGCAGGCGGCTTTGCCAGTCGGCGGGGATCTTGCCGCTTTGGGCCGCGATCGCGTCGATATCGGCGGCAAGCGCCAGCGTGACCACCGTCGCGTCCAGCCCGTCGATCACCGCCCGCGCCTGCCCGCCGGAGCCGCCATGCGATTGCCGCAGGATCGGCGCGGGATGGCCCTGCGCCTGCCAGCTCTGGCGGAACATCTCGTTATAATCGCGGTAGAATTCCCGCGTCGGGTCATAAGAGACATTGAGAATATCGACCGCCGTTTCTTTCGCCGTCTCGGCACGGGCCAGCGTGCCGCCCATCACGATGCCAAGCCCCAAAAGCGCGGCCCCGAAGGCCCATTGCACCAGCGTCGATCTGCGGTCTGGCGTGGCAGGTCTGGGCCTGGGTTTGGGACTGGGTCTGGGACTGGGGGGCGGGATTTCGTGCACCCAGTCGGGCCGGATCTGGGCCGAAAGCGGAAGGTCGGGCGAATAGCTGCGGGTCATGGGACCCTCCTTTGCGATTGTTTACACGACAATTACGACAGAGTCAGTCGTGTTTTACAAAAGCAAATCCTCGCCCTTCTGCTCCCCGATGGGAGAAGTTTATTCTCCGGCGGGGGGCAGGGGCAGGGAAAACCGCTCCAGCGGGTGCGCGTCTTCTTGCAGATCGGCCAGTGTCAGCGATTCGATCATCAGCAGATAGGCCGCATAATAGCCGCCAAACACCGCCCGCACGCGGCAGGTGGCCTCGTCGCAATCCTCGCATTTGCGATAGGCATTGCGCGACAGGCAGGGCAGCGGGGCCAGCGGGCCGTCGATCAGGCGCAGCACCTCGGCCAGCGAGACCTGAGCGGCGGCCTTGATCAGCTCGTAGCCGCCATGACGCCCGCGACGGCTGCCGATGATCCCCGCCCGTTTGAGATCCAGCAGGATATGCTCCAGAAAGCGTTTCGGCGTGCCCGAACGGGTGGCGATGGCCTCGATCCGCAGGGGCTGCGCCTCGGGCAGGGCTTTCTCGTCTGCCAGAACAGCCAGCGCCTTCAGGGCATATTTGGTCTTCAGGGTCAGCATGGCGGCAGGTCCTCTGGCGGCGTTGACGGGGCGCGGATGGCCCTTGGCCGGGGCAAGTCTAAAGCCTTGCACGGGGCTTGGCGAGCCATAATCCCTAAATCACGATAAAGATGGTCGACATTAAGGAAAAACCTGTCATGCTCTGCCTCGGGCAAGAGATGTCTTGCGAAAAGGGGAGGGTAAAATGCCATTTGACCGCATCGATCTGAAGATCCTCGATCTGCTGCAAACCGATGCCACCCTGCCGGTGGCCAGAATTGCCGACCGTGTGGGCCTGTCGCAGACGCCGTGCTGGAAACGGATCCAGAAACACGAGGAGGCCGGCACCATAAGGGGGCGTGTGGCGGTGCTGGACCCGCGCGCCTTCGGGCTGGATCTGACCGCTTTCGTCTTTGTGGAGGCGGCCGAGCATAGCGCGCACTGGCGCCAGAACTTTCTGGACGTGACCGACGCGATGGAGGCGGTCCGCGATGTCTACCGCCTTGCCGGCAGCCATGATTTCCTGCTGCGGGTACTGGTGCGCGACATGGCCGCCTTCGACCGTTTCTACGAGGAGCTGGCCGCGCGGACCGGTCCGCGCAGCGTGAATTCGTCTTTCGTACTGGAGCATATGAGAACGCGCCCGTCGCTGCCTCTGGGGGCTCTGGCGCCGCAGGCGCGCTAGCGGCGGCGACACCCCCCTTGCGGTCGGTTTTGTTATATTATAACAGTTTTCGGGCCCCGCGCCCTGCGACCCTGCGGCGCGGCCCCCGCCTGTTTCCGGCCCGAAAGTCCCTGCCATGCCCGCCCCGATCCCCTGTCCCCTCACCCTGATCACCGGCTTTCTGGGCAGCGGAAAAACGACGCTTATCAAAGAGATGCTGGCCCATGAGACCTTTGCGAACACGATGGTGATCGTGAATGAATTCGGCGAGATCGGCATTGATCATAGCCTGATGCGCGCCAGCACCGAGGAGGTCATCCTGCTGCCATCGGGCTGCCTGTGCTGTACGCTGCGGGGCGATCTGCGCGATCTTCTGCGCGATCTGGTCGCGCGCCGTCTGGCCGCAGAGATCGGCTTTGACAGGGTGGTGCTGGAGACGACGGGGCTGGCCGATCCGGCACCGATCCTGCACACGCTGCTGACCGACCCCGTGCTGGCCGAGCATTACCGGATGGACGGGGTGGTGACGGTGGTGGATGCGGTGACAGGGGCGGCCAACCTGCGCCGCTCCACCGCCGCACAGCGGCAGGTCGCGCTGGCCGATCTGGTCGTGCTGAGCAAAACCGACCTTCCCGAGGCGCAGCCACAGGCCCGGAGCCCGCGGCCGCAGATCGCGCGGCTGAACCCTGCCGCAGAGATCGTGCCGGTGGTGCAGGGCCGCCTTCCCCCCGACAGGCTGCGGCATCTGGGCCATTTCGATGCGGCCATGTCCGGGAGCATGTCCGGCGTATCGGCCCGCGCATGGATCGCGACACGGGTGCCGGCTGCCGACCCCGACCACCTGTCGCGGATCCGCACGGTGTCCTGGGAGGTCGAGGCCCCGCTTACGGCCAGCCGGTTCGATCTGTGGATGGATGTGCTGATGGCGCGCAGGGGCGCGGATGTGCTGCGCTTCAAGGGGATCGTGCATCTACAGGATATGGCCTATCCTTTTGCCGTGCATGGCGTGCAGCATATCTTCCATCCGCCCCTGCCGCTGACCGGCTGGCAGGCCCCCGACAGGCACAGCAGATTCGTCATGATCGTGCAGGATTTCTCCGATGACGAGGTGGCCGCGCTATGTGACGCACTGGCCATCGTGCCACTCACCGAACATCTTCTGACCACGGGCTATCTGGGCGAGAGCACCGCCTGAAAGCCCGCCACCACCGCCGGAGATTGCACTTTTCCGCCGCTCTGCCCATATGGCCGGAAGCGGCCCACCGCGAAAGGACCTTCCATGACCAGAGCCTCCCAACAGATCCCCGTTTTCCTGCTGACCGGATTTCTGGGCGCGGGCAAGACCACATTGCTCAACCGCCTGCTACAGGACCCGAGGTTTCAGGACTCGGCACTGGTGATCAACGAATTCGGTCTGGTGCCGGTGGATCATGATCTGGTGCGCAAGGGCCGCGAGACGCGCGCCACCGTCACCACGACGGGCTGTATCTGCTGCACGGTCGGCAGCGACCTGCGCGCCTCGCTGGACGAATTGCTGGTCGGTCGGCGCAATGGCAGCCTGCCGCCCTTTGCGCGGGTGATCGTGGAAACCACCGGCCTTGCCGATCCCGCCCCGATCGTCAACAGCCTCATTCCGGGCGGGCTGGCGGCGGTGTCGCTGGCCGATCATGCCGTGGCGCGCGCTTTCCGCCTGTCGGGGGTGATCACGGTGGTCGATGTGCTGGGGGTCGAGGCCGCGCTGGAGGCCCATCCCGAAAGCCTGCGCCAGATCGCCTTCGCCGATCATGTGGTGCTGAGCAAAACCGATCTTGCCCCCGCAGGCGATCTGCCGCAGGCGCTGCGCGCGATGAACCCCGCGGTTCTCGTGCATGATACGCAGGCGGCAGGGTTCGATCCGGCCGTGCTGCTGCAACCGGGCAGCTATACCGCCCTTGGCAAGGGCGAGAAGGTCGAGGACTGGCTGGCCGCCGAAACCGCGCAGGAACCGCAGGGGGGCGGCCATTTCCACAGTCTCAACCGGCACGGGCAGGTGCTGGCGGTGCCGCTAACCAGCGACGCACCGCTGGACGAGACGGCGCTGCGGCAGTTTCTGATGCGCCTGACCGCCCGTCCCGATAACGGGCTGCTGCGGATCAAGGGGCTGGTGGCGCTGCGCGATGACCCCTCGCGTCCGGTGGTGGTGCATGCGGTGGGCCACAGGCTCTACCCCAATCTGCGGCTGGAGGGCTGGCCCGAGGGGCAGGCCGGAAACCGTCTGGTGGTGATCGGCACGGCACTGGACGAGGCGGGCCTGCGCCAGCAGTTCGACGCCCTGTGCGGCAAGGCCCCCCTTTTCGGTCTGGCAAGTTTCGCGGCTCTGCCGAAAGCGTGAAACGGACAGCCCCCGCCGCGCCACATGACAGGCCGTATGCCGCGGAAGACCTTCTGCGCAAGACGGCGTACGCTTGCCTGTCGATGATTGCGGGGCAAACCATTCCTTCTCGGCCTTGGTTATCAGGGGTCACAGGCGAGCTGGCCCTAGACGACTCGGCGCGAAATAGCATATGGTATCGAAAGGTATTACCTTTCGATACGGAGGAACGCATGGCATCGGCAACATCCATCAAGCTCGATGATGACATGAAGGGCCGCGTTCGGCATCTGGCGCAGGCACGGCAGCGCACGCCGCATTGGATCATGCGGGAGGCGATCTCGCAATATGTCGAACGCGAGGAGAAGCGCGAGGCCTTGCGCCGCGACACGGCGCAGGCTTGGGAAGAATTCCAGGAGACGGGCCTTCACGCAACGGCGGAAGAGGTGGACCGCTGGCTGGAAAGCTGGGGAACGGATAACGAGCTGCCCGCGCCTGAATGCCACAAGTAAGATTTGCCCCCGCAGCCATTCGGGACCTGCAACGGCTCCGCGATTTCCTGCGCCCCAAAAACCCTGATGCGGCCCGCCGAGCTGGTGAGGCCATTCGTCAGGGCGTGAAGATCCTTGGCGCGCACCCCCATCTTGGCCGGATGGTCGATGATCTGCCCGAAGAGTTTCGGGAATGGCCCATCGAGTTCGGTGACAGCGGATATGTCGCCCGATACCGGATCGACGCGGATGCCGTGACCATTCTGGTGATCCGGCACCAGAGAGAGGCGGGGCAGTAAACCGGCGCCCCCCTCCGTCAGGCCCTCGGCCCCTTTGGTGCACAGCCCTTTGATGCACAGGGGGCCTGCCGCGACCATCTGGCCCGAAAGGCGCCTGTCGGGTTTCCAAGGCCCCATCATACGCGCTTCGGACCGTTTTGACAGATCGCGCCGACTGGGGAAGCCTGCGTGTGAAACTGCCTTTTGGGCTCTTTGCGCGCAGGTCGACCCCGATCGTGGTGCCTGAGGATGTCTGGTCAAGCGCTTGATTGCCCCGCATATTCCGTCTTCTCGATCGGCTGCTTCAGGACCAGATTGAGGTATTATATCGATAATGAATATACATAAGACGGATTATAAGGCTTATAGGATTACCTTGGACATATTCCAGACCGGGTTGCGCCCCCCCCCCTGTCTTGCTGAGAAGCAAGGAAAACGGGCATGGAGCACGCAGAACTTGGTTTGCGTGAAAGACGCGCGATCAGAGGCCTGCTGAACGTAAAATGCCGGTCAGCAAGCATCGCTCAACCGCCTGGCGTATGATCGAGCGGAACCATTTTGAAGACGGAGAACTCTTGTATCTGAGTGGCCACTCTGGACTGAATACTCGCAGACACGCCCCTCACGCTTATGAAGCCCCTGACCCTATTTCTGCAATGAGACGGAGCTGCATGGTTTTTTACATCAAAGTTGTCGGCTGTTTTCTGACCGCAGCATAGGTCGTCCGATCCCGGTGGAACGCGTTGGGTGACGAAGTCATCCTTAAAAGAAAATGGTTTAGTTGACGAGCGATCTATTGACGGACAGCGCTTTTATTGAAGGTCAAGGCCTGTGCGCCGCGCGCGTATTTTTGAAAATCGAAGCGCTCAACCCCGCTGGATCTATCAAGATAAAGGCTGCACGCGGGATGATTTACGCCCTTGCGCTTGCAGGCCGCATTGGTCCGCAAACACGGTTGATTGGAGCGTCTTCGGGCAATCTTGGTGTGGCTTTGGCGATGATTTGTGCCGAAGGCAGTGTGGTGGATGTTTCAGATCTGATTTTCCCCACAGGTCATGACGCACACGATGATCTGCAAAACGGAAGGAAAGCGATTGCGGCTGCGGAGCCGGTCGTTGTGCAGGGGCTTGGATTGACGGCAATGGACGTGCTGGCCGAACCCACTCAAGGACGCGGCGGACGCCACCATCCCCGCCCGAAGCCCGCAGCAGAGGGTGCCGATGAAGAGATCGGGAACCCTGCGCAGCGCCGCCGTCAAGATCAGCACGATATCGGGAATGCATGTCGTAACCATAGTATTTTGCCACCTCGCCATGGCGCGACCGTCAGGGCATATTCGTTAGTCTCGGCGCCATCGAGCACGCCCTGCTGGATCGAGGTATAGACCTCGCTCTGGTCCATACGCGATCGGGGCCGCCCCCAGTATCGTGACCATCCCGACAAGCTCGCGCTCGCCGCCAAGCCGGCCATCGGGCATAGCGGAAGAGGCCATAAAGCCCGATCCCACGGGCTCCTTCCCAGCCCGCGGACCTCCTCCCGGCGCCCCATCCTTTATATTTATGGAATGCCATTTCATGAATTAAGGAAGTATGGGCCATATTCAGATTCAAGAAAAACAAAACGTCAGTCTATTTCTATAAATCTTACTAAAAAACAATTACTTAATATGCCTTCTGAGGGGTTGATTTTTTATAACTTTTTCAGAATTACAGAAATGTCCGGATGGACGCAAAAGCTCAGAAATCCGGCAATGTCGCCCCGGTGCTGAAGGTGTTGGCGGTGCTTGAGACGCTCTCGCAGGACCGGCAGGCCAGTCTGGCCACAATCGCACAGCACGCGATGGCCACGAAAAGCACGACCCACAAGAAATCGAGGAAAGCGGGGCCGGGGTGCGCTGCATGGCGGTGTCACTGCGCAACCATCTGGGCAAGTCGGTCGGCGCGCGCTCCATCGCCTTCCCGCTCTTCCGCTTCGACCCCGCACGGCGCGAGGACTATATCGCCATGCCGCGCGACGCGGGCGCGGATGTCTCGCGCGTCTGGGCTTTGAGGCCGACTAACCCCTCGCCCTCCGCGCGCGAGACCCCCTCTCTCAGGGCGCGGCCACGAGATCCCCGACCAAAAGCGCCGCGGGGAGGTTCTGGTAGGAGACAGGCCGCAGGAAGCGGCGGATGGCCAGTGTGCCCACCGAGGTCGCGCCGAAATTGGTGGAGGCCGGATAGGGGCCGCCATGCACCATGCTGTCCACCACCTCGACCCCCGTCGGGAAGCCGTTCACCAGAACGCGCCCCGCCTTGCGTTCAAGCACCGGCAGAAGGGCGCGGGCCAGATCGGTATCGGCCTCTTCCATCAGGATCGTCGCGGTCAACTGCCCCTCGAAGCCCTTGGCCAGAGCGCGCATCTCTTCGGCGGCGCTCACGCGCACCACAAGCCCGAGCGGCCCGAAGACCTCCTCGCCGAGCGCATGATCCTCGAGGAAAGCCCCGGCCTCGACCTCGTAGAGATTGGGGCTGGCCTCGCGGCCCGTGCTTTCGGTGGTCATCACCGGCCGGACCGAATTGCGCGCGTCAAACCGTGCCTTTCCCTCGGCATAGGCGCGCGCGATCCCTTGGGTGAGCATGGGCTGCGGCCCGACCTTGGCCAGCGCCTCGGCGGTGGCGGCGACAAAGGCATCGCCCGTAGCGCCCGCAGGCACCACCGCGATCCCCGGATTGGTGCAGAACTGCCCTGCCCCCATGCTCAGCGAGGCCGCCCAGCCCGCGCCGAGCGCCTCTGCCTTGGCCGCAAGGGCCGCAGGCAGCACGAACATCGGATTGACCGATCCCAGCTCGCCAAAGAACGGGATCGGCTCGGGCCGCTTGGCGCAGAGGTCAAACAGCGCGCGCCCGCCTGCCAGCGAGCCGGTAAAGCCCACCGCCTTGATATCGGGATGCTCGACAAGGGCTTGGCCCACATGGCGGTTGCCGCCCTGAATGAGGCTGAAGACGCCCGCATCGAGCCCGCAGCGCGCAATCGCCGCAGCCACCGCCTCGGCGATGATCTCGCCGGTGCCGGGATGGGCGGAATGCCCCTTGACCACCACGGGGCAGCCCGCCGCAAGGGCGGCCGCCGTATCGCCCCCCGCCGTCGAGAAGGCGAGCGGGAAGTTGGAGGCACCGAACACCGCCACGGGGCCGATGGGGCGCTCGATCAGGCGGATCTCGGGGCGCGGGGCGGGCTGGCGCTCGGGCTGGGCGGGGTCGATCCGGCGGTCGAGATACTCCCCCTTGCGGATATGGGCGGCAAAGAGGCGTAGCTGGCCCGTGGTGCGCCCCCGCTCGCCCTGAAGCCGCGCCACCGGCAGGCCGGTCTCCTGCGTGCCGATCTCGGTGATCGCCTCGGCGCGGGCCTCGATCTCCTCGGCAATGGTCTCGAGGAAGGCGGCGCGGGTCTCGCGCGGGCTATAGCCATAGCTCCAGAACGCCTCTTCGGCGGCCTTGCAGGCCTGATCGACAAGCGCGGGCGTGCCCACCGAGAAGCGATGCACCGGACCATGCGCGGGCTCGGAGGCAAAGCTCTCGTCGGTGCCGATCCATGCGCCTGCGATCAGATGTTTGCCATGCGGGGTGAAACTCATGTGAACTCTCCGTCTCGTTCGGAAATTGGGGAAGCTTTGGAGGCGCGGCCCTCAGAGGACCGCCTCCTCGCGCTGGTAGATCGGCTCGGCGGTGAACATGCCGCCCTGATAACGGCTGTTTGGGTCATGGGCGGGCGGCTTGGGGCCCATCGCCTCGACGGCGGCACGGAAGCTCTCGGCATTGTCCTTGGGATGCCAGCCGATGGCGTCGGCCCCCATGCCCTGCCACCAGCCTGCAGTATTGTCCGAGGCGCCCCAGATCACGGGGCAGCCGAGTTCGGGCGCGCGGAAGACGCAGGCGACGAGACCCGCGAAATCGTCATAGGAGAGCCATGTCGAGAGCATCCGGTGATTGGCGGGCGTCTCGAAACACGACCCGATCCGCACGATGGCGGTCTCGATGCCGAATTTGTCGTGATACATCGAGGCCAGCGCCTCGCCGAAGCATTTGGACACGCCATAGAGGCTGTCGGGGCGCATCGGGTCGGTGGTCTTCAGGCGCTGATCCTGCTCGTAAAAGCCGATCGTATGGTTAGAGGAGGCAAAGAGCACGCGGGAAATCCCTTCGGCCCGCGCCGCCTCGTAGAGGTTATAGGTGCCGCGGATATTGCCCTCGAGAATGGTCTCGAAATCCCCTTCGGTGGATTTACCGCCCAGATGCAGAATGCCATCGCAGCCCCGCACCATCTCGCGCACGGCCTGCGCATCGTTGAGATCGCAGCACACGGTTTCCTCATGCGCGCCCGCATCGGTGATCGCGATCATATCGGCCAGACGCAGCGTTTGGGCCAGATCGCGCAGACGGGGGCGCATCGCACGCCCGACCCCACCGGCAGCCCCTGTGATCAGAAGTCGTTTCAAGGTCATCTCCTTTGTCAAAAGCGGACCGGCCCGCAGGAGGGGCCGGTCGGGCCGGATGGCTCAGTGGAAGAGCGCGGGCAGCCAGAGCGAGAGCGCGGGGATATAGGTCACCAGCAGCAGCACCCCGAACGCCGCCAGATAGAAGGGCCAGATCGAGCGCAGCACCTGCCCGATGCCGATCCGGCCCACGGCGCAGCCCACAAACAGCACCGAGCCTACGGGCGGCGTACACAGGCCGATCCCGAGATTGAGGATCAGGATGACGCCGAAATGGATCGGGTCGATCCCGAAGGCCTGCGCCACCGGCAGGAAGATCGGGGTGGTGATCACGATCAGCGGCGACATATCCATGAAGGTGCCGAGGATCAGCAGCATCACGTTGATCAGCAGCAGGATGACGATGGGGTTGTCGGAGACGCTGTGCAGGAAGGCCACCATCTGCGCGGGCACCTTGAGATAGGCCAGCAGCCAGCCGAAACAGGCCGCGCAGCCGATCACCATCAGCACCATCGCGGTGGTGCGGACGGCGGCAAGGGTTGCCTCTTTGAAATCGTGCCACGAGAGGCTGCGATAGACCAGAAGCGTCACGCCAAGCGCATAGATCACCGCGATATTGGAGCTTTCGGAGGCGGTAAAGACGCCAGAGCGCACGCCGCCGAAAATGATCGCGATCAGGATCAGGCCCGGCACCGCCGACAGAAACAGCTGCCCCAGCATCGACCAGCCCGGAAAGGCCTCGCGCGGGTAGTCGCGCCGCTTGGCCACAAACCATGCCGCCCCCATCAGCGCCAGCGCCAGTACGAAGCCTGGAATGATGCCTGCGGTGAAAAGATCGGCAATCGAGAGCCGCCCGCCCGCCGCGATCGAATAGATGATCATGTTATGCGAGGGCGGGATCATCAGCGCGATGATCGAGGAAACGACGGTAATATTGACCGCATAATCCGCGCCATAGCCGCGTGCTTTCATCTGCGGCACCATGAGGCCGCCCACTGCGGAGGCATCGGCGGTGGCCGAGCCCGAGACGCCGCCAAACATCAGCGAGGCCGCGATATTGACCTGACCGAGCCCGCCGCGCAGATGCCCCACGAGGGCGGCGGCAAAGGCCACGAGCCTGCGCGCGATATCGCCGCGCACCATCAGATCGCCCGCGAAGATAAAGAAGGGGATCGCCATCAGCGAATAGACCGAGACGCCGGAATTGAGCCGCTGGAACACCACCACGGGCGGCAGGCCCATATAGGCCACGGTGGCAAGGCTAGCGATGCCCAGACAGAAAGCGACCGGCGTGCCGATCAGCAGCAAAAAGACGAAGCTTCCGAAAAGGATAACGAGTTCCATGGATTACTCCTCGATCGCATCGTCGCCGAAGCGCACGGTTGGCAGGCCCGCGCCGCGGCGCAGGATGCGTTCGACACAGAAGAGGGCAAGAAGGACGCCGCCCCCGATCAGCGGTGCGAAATCCCATGCCCGCGAGAGGCCCAGCGTGGGGATGACGTTTTTGGCGACCTTGGCGGCGAGTTCCCAGCCATAATAGGCCATACCGACCCCGAACGCGCCCACGACGAGTTCCGAAATGGTGAAGAGGACGGGTTTGAGCCAGCTTGGCAGGATATAAAGAAGCACATCGAAGGACAGGTGATAGCCCTCGCGGATGCCCACGGCGGCGCCTAAGAAAATGAACCATCCCATGATCAGCACCGCGCCGGGCTCGGCCCATTGCAGTGAAAAGCCAAGGAGATAGCGGCACACCACCTGCAGGAAAACGATGGCCGTCATCAGGACGAGGCCGGTCCCTGCCACCCAGAGCGCGGCCGTACCGATCCAGCCGGTGAGGATGGCCAGGCGAAGCATCGCCTGGCGGTAGGGAGAGGCCGCCCGCCCATGGGGTTCCGAGCGGGAAAGGAACTGGTCAGACATGTGCGGGCGGGTCTCCATTACTGGGTGTCCTGAATGCGCGTCACAAGATCCTTGAGCGCGGGCGTATTGGCATATTTGTCATAGAGCGGCGCCATCGCGTCGATATAGGGCTGCTTGTCGACATCCATGATCACCTCGGCGCCACCGGCCTTGACCTTCTCGATTGAGGCCTGAACCTGCTTGGCCCAGAGATCGCGCATCACCGGCACCGAGGCCTTGGCCGCCTCCTTGACCGCCGCCTGATCCTCGGGCGAGAGCTTGTCGAAGGTGATCTTCGACATCGCGAGCACCTCGGGCATGATCAGATGCTGGTCATTGGTATAGTATTTGGCGACTTCGGCATGGCCCGAGCTGTCATAGGAGGGGAAGTTGTTCTCGGCCCCGTCGATCACGCCGGTCTGGATCGCGGAATAGACCTCGCCATAGGGCATGGGGGTCGCATTGGCGCCGAGCGCATCCATCATATCGACGAAAACATCCGATTGCTGGACGCGGAACTTGAGGCCCTTGAGATCCTCGATGCTCTTCACCGGATGCTTGGAATTGTAGAAGCTGCGCGAGCCGCCATCATAATAGGCCAGCACCACCAGATCATTGGGCTCGAAAGCGGCCGCGATCTCGTCCCCGATCGGACCATCGACGACATGGTGCATATGCTCCTCGGAGCGGAAGATATAGGGCAGCGAGACGACCTGCGTCTCGGGGATCATGTTGTTGAACGGCCCGAGGCTCGAGCGGACCATATCGATGACGCCGAACTGGGTCTGCTCGATCGAGTCCTTTTCTTCGCCCAGCTGCGAGGAGGGGAAGACCTCGATGCAGAGGCGGCCACCGGTTTTCTCCTCGAGCTGTTTGCCCATATATTTGACCGCCTCAACGGTCGGATAGCCATCGGGATGGGTATCGGCCGAGCGAAGCGTCGTCTCGCAGGCCATGGCCCCGCCCGCGCAGAGCGTCGAGGCGGCAAGAGCTGCGATCATCGTGGTATGGAACGTCATGGTATCCTCCCTGGATATGGCCTCTGGGGGCCTTTTGGGTCTGTCCGGTGGCAAAAGGCCGCCGGTGGGTCTTGTGGCCCATCGCCGCAGGCGATGCGCCGCGCCGGATCGCGCCCCTCCTCCCGAGGCGCCGCGGCGGAATGCGGGCCGCCGCTTCAGCGCATGGGGGCGAAGCCGTAAAGTTCCTGCGGGTTCTCGACGAGCGCCTTCTGGCGCGCCGCCATATCCGGCAGCCAGCCGAGGGCGGTCTCGCAGAGCGCCTTGTCGCAGGGGTAATCCTCGCTGGTGCGGGCGGCGTTATGGGGCCAGTTGGTGCCCCAGACGATCCGCTCGGGCGCATGGGTCGCGATCTCGCGGGCATAGACGGCCACATCGGCAAACTCCGGCCCGCCCGTACGCGAGCTCTCATAGGCTCCGGCGAATTTGTACCACATCCGCCCGCCATCGATGAGCCGCTTGAGGGCAGAGGTCTCGGCCTCGCCCGCACCGGCAAAGAACTTGCCATGATGATCGAGCACCCAGCGCGACCGGAGCGCCTTGAGCCGCGGCTCGAGATCGAGGATGCGGTTGCCATCGAATTGCACCGCCAGCATCCAGCCCATCTCGGCCGCGCGCGCATCGACCGCCTCGAGCGCCGAGAGCCCCTGCGCGCCGCCCGGCAGATCCATGATCCTTGCGCCCACGACACCGGCCTGATCCAGTCGCGCCAGCTCGGCCTCCGGCGTCTCGCCCGAGATCACCGCGACCCCGCGCGCCACATCGCCCATCTCGCGCAGGCAGGCTAGAAGATTGCCATTGTCATTCTGATGCGCATTGCCCTGCGTGATCACAACGCGGTCGATCCCGAGCCAGCGCATCACGCGGCGATAGGCTCCGGCATCGGGCAGCGGCGCAGGCGGCAGGCCCGGCCCGCCCTCGCGCGCCGGAAATCCCGCCAGATACATATGCATCTGTGTGTCGATGGTGCCCTTAGGCAGAGCGGGCACGAGGGCCGCACCGTCGAGTTTGCGGGTGATCATGCGCAATCCTCCTTGGGCGCGAATTCGGCCAGAGCGGCGCGGTCGATCTCGATCCCGAGGCCTGGGCCATCGGGGATGGCCAGCACACCGTTCACATGCTCGATCGGCGTGGTGACGATGGCCTGACGGAAAGGGTTATGGGTGCGGTCGAATTCCATGATCGGCTCGAGCGGCGCACGGCGCATGGGCGAAGGCACCATCGCCGCCATGAATTGCAGCGCCGCCGCGATATGCACCGCCGTCCCCCAGACATGCGGCACGACCCGCACGCCATGCAGCGCCGCCAGATCCGCGATGCGCCGCGCCTCGGTAAAGCCGCCGCAACCCGCCAGATCAGGCTGGACGATATCGACCGCCCGCGTCTCGATGGGTTCGCGGAAGCCCCAGCGGGTATGCCATGTCTCGCCGCCTGCAAGCGGGATCGGCTGACGCGCGCGCAGCTCGCGATAGGCGCCAAGCTGCTCGGGCACGACCGGCTCCTCGAACCAGTCGATCCCGTATTCCGCCGCGGCCTGCCCGACCCGCATCGCCTCGATCGCGTCATAGCCATGATTGGCATCGATCATCAGCCGCATCTCGGGACCGATCGCCTCGCGCACGGCGCGGATTACCCGCAGATCCTCCTCGACATCGAAGCCGATCTTGATCTTGCAGGCATGGAAGCCCGCCGCGCGGTGACCGGCCATCTCGGCGGCATTATCCTCCACGCGGTCCACCCCGTCGCGCTTGAACGAGCCCGTGGCATAGGCGCGGATCGTCTCGCGGAAGCGCCCGCCCAGAAGGGTCGAGACCGGCACGCCGAAATGCTTGCCCTTGATATCCCACAGCGCCATGTCGATGCCCGAGAGCGCCGTGACCGTCAGCCCGCGCTGGCCCTGATCGCGCAGCGCGTTATAGAGCGTGGCCCAGATCTTCTCGGTCTCGAGCGGGTTCTGTCCGATCAGCCATTGCGCATAGGTGGCCACCACCGCCGCATTGGGGCGTGCGGGCCCCAGACATTCGCCCCAGCCGATCGTGCCATCGGCGCATTCGATCTCGACCAGAACATGGGTCCGGCGGTCAAAACGCATCGAGGCGCTTTCAAAGGCTGTTGTCAGCCTGTGGTCCAGAAGGTGCGTGCGCACCGCCACGATCTTCATGTCATCCTCCCTCCCGCAGGCCCCCGAGCAAGGGGCCTGCCCTGCGGCGCAGAGCGTGTCCGCACCGCGCCTTGTCAGACAAGTTCACCGCACCTCAGGCGGCGATCTTCCGGCGATAGGGCGCGATCAGCGCCTCCATCATCGCCATTTCCGCGCCGTCGAGATCCTTGAGCGGCGAGCGCACCGCGCCTGCGTCAAAGCCCTGCGCGCGCACACCGGCCTTGATCGCCGAGACGGCATAGCCCTTGGCGCGGTTGCGGATGGCCATGAACGGGTAGAAGAACTCGTTGAGGATGCGCTCGCAGGTGGCGCGCTCGCCCGCCCGCAGGGCGCGGTAGAACTCGACCGCCAGCTCGGGCACGAAGTTGAACACGGCCGAGGAATAGGTGGTGAAGCCCGCCCCCAGATAGGCCTCGGCAAACAGCTCGGCCGTGGGCATCCCGCCCAGATAGGTCAGACGGTCGCCCATCTTGGCGGTGATCTGGCGCACAAGCCCGATATCGCCGGTGCCATCTTTGAAGCCCACAAGGTTCGGGCAGGCATCACACAGCCGCGCCAGCGTATCGGCCTGTAGCACCGCATTGTCGCGGTTATAGACCATCACCCCCATCGCGGTCGCATCGCAGACCGCTTTCACATGAGCATAAAGCCCCTCCTGCGGCGCATCGATCAGATAATGCGGCAGCAGCAGGATCCCCTCGCCGCCCACCTTCTCGACCGAACGAGCGATCTCGGTGGCCATCTCGGTGCCATAGCCGCAGCCCGCGACAATGGCGGTGCGCCCGCAGGCGGCCTCGATCGCGGCCTCGACAATGGCGGGAATCTCGCGCGGGGCCAGCGAGAAGAACTCGCCCGTGCCGCCTGCGGCAAACAGCACCGGCGCGTCATAGCCCGACAGCCAGTCGATATGGGCCTGATAGCTTTCGGGGGCAAAATTGCCCTCGGCATCGAAATGGGTGACCGGAAATGACAGCAGTCCGGACCCGAGGGCCTCTTTCAAATCTTGCGGGGTCATATCGCCTCCTCCTCGCGACTACGCCCGCTCTCCTCGGGCTTGTATGACAAGTAATCCCATAAATCCGAATCTGTCAACCAACTTGTATGATGTATATGCAGGATCGCGCCGCTTACCGCAGGATGGCCCGATAGCGCAGATAGCTGCCCTTCAGATGGGTGCGCATCGCTGTGCGGGCAGCCTCTTCATCGCGGTCAAGGATCGCCTGCACGATGCGGTCATGCTCGGCACTGATCTGCGCAAGATAGTCGCGGGAACTCGGCTCGTCTTTCGGCTCGCCCGCGCCCAAAGCTGCACGCGGAATGATGCCGGTGCCGATGAATTCCAGAAATTCGGGAAAGCGGGGATTGCCGGTCGCGCGGGCAATAGCCAGATGCAGCCGGTAATCGGCCTCGCCGGTCGGCAGCCCTTGGGCCACCGCCTCACGAAAGCCTGCATTGGCCTCCAGCAGCGCCTCTTCCCATTGCGGAACAAGCCTTTGGGCGGCAAGGGCTGCGGCCTCGGATTCGATGGCATTGCGCAATTCCAGTAGCTCGATCGTCGAGGAGACACGCTGCGGATCAAGATTGCGGAACGGCATGGCCACGGGCGCTTCGGGGGCCAGCACAAAGACCCCCGCCCCCTGCCGCGCCTCCACCAGCCCCTCCGAGCGCAGCGCCGCGATGGCCTCGCGCACGACCGTCCGGCTGACCCCATGCGCCTTGGTCAGCGCACTTTCGCTGGGCAGCCTCGCGCCGGGGGCGACATGCCCCGCCGCGATCTCGGCACGCAATGCCTCCGCCAGCTTCGCGACAAGGGTCTGGCGTTGCCCCCGTTCGCCTTTGGCCGGAGCCGCGTCGGTCTTGCTCATGAACATCCTCCCTGAACATGCGGGGAGGTGCAGGCAGGATCGCCCTCCGCTCCCTCACAGATAAGTCAGACAACTTATCATACAGGATCGGGGGGGGCAACGCAACCTTTTCCTTGCCCCACCCCTAGGCGGTCCGGCCTTGCAACCCGCCGGAGGGGCCGGTGCGCATACAGAGCCGAATGGCGGGCAGATGACGTTTTTTACAAAAACAACAGGGCCTTAGACGGATATGGTCTGCGGCACCCAGAATGTATCCTCCTCCAGCCGCCCGAGCCGCTGGAGCGTGTCGAAGACCGCAGGGCTTGCGCCCAGCACGGGGGCAGGGATCATCAGCCCCTCGTCCAGATCGAAGGGGCGGACCCTGCCACCGGCTTCCTCGATCAGGCAATGGGCCGCGATACAGTCCCAGACATTCATCCGCGGCTCCAGATAGGCAATCAGCCGCCCCGCCGCGACCCAAGCCAGCATGAGCGCGCCGGACCCGTAGCGCACCCACGCCCCGCCTGCCGCGCCGAATTCGGCAAGGAAGGTGCCGAAGCTCCGGTTCGAGATGCGGTCATTCGCCCCGATCCCCACCAGCCCGTCGGCCAGCGTCCGCGCCTGCGCCACACGGATCGGGCGGTCATTCAGCGTGGCCCCCTGCCCGCGCAGGGCAAGATAGCTCTCGGCCAGCATCGGCACCTCGATCGCCCCGACCAAAGGCCCCTGCGCATCGACAAGCCCGATCGAGACGCACCAGCCGGGCATGCCCGCAAGAAACGGTGCCGTGCCATCGATCGGGTCGATGATCCATGTAAAGCCCGAGCGCCCGGCGCGGCACCCGTCTTCCTCGCCCACCAGCGCATCCTCGGGGAAGCGCGCGGCGATGGCGGTGCGGATCATGCGCTCCACCTCGCGGTCGGCCTCGGAGACGAGGTCATGGGCCGAGCGTTTGGTCTCGATACCCAGTTCATCGCGCCGCAGGAAATACGACCGCGCCAAGGCGCCGGCATTCTGCGCAAGCTCTTTGGCAAAGCGCGCGCGGTCTGCCACCGTTCCGGCGGTGGCCGCAGGGTCTGTATCTGTCATGATATGTCTCGCAATCTTTGGAAATGTCAGGGCAGGAGCGCCAGCCCCGTCGCACGGAAGCTCAGCGCCAGATGACTGCCCACCGCATAGGGTGTGGCATTGGCATGGTCGATCGCGAAGAGCTGGCCCAGCTCGCTCTCGATCTCGTATTCCACATGATCGCCCAGATAGGCGGCGCTGCGCACATGGCCCGTCATGGTCTGGGGCGGCGCCGCGCGACCAGTCTCGGGGCCGGACAGCGAAATGGCATTGGCGCGCACGGAAAGACGCGCGGGCATGACCGCCTTCACCACCCTGCGCCGCGCCGGATGCCACAGGCTTGCCCTTGTGTCCTCGGCGGCGGGCACGCCCAGCCTTGCGGTGCCCGAGGCGCTGTCGGTGATCGGCTTTGACGATATCGCGCAGGCCGGTTGGGAAAGCTATGCCCTGAACACCTTTGCCCAGCCCACCGCCGAGATCGTCGCGAAGGCGGTCGAATGGCTGACCACCCCCGAGAGTGACACGCGCATGGTCCAGCTTCCGGTCCGGATGGTCTGGCGCAAAAGCGTGCGCCTGCCCGCCTGAGCCGCCCGCCTCTGGCGGACCCCCGCGCCTGCCCCAAGCGGGCGGGGGGCTGCGGTGCGGGGGTGTTCAGTATGCGAACATCTCCCGCCCGTATTTGAACAACGCTCAACATACGAACGATACAGCTTCTCCGCCCCGCCCCCGCGGCATAGCCTTGCGCAAGGAGGAGGGGCCTGCGGCCGTCCGGCCAAGCCGGAATACGGCACCTGCCGCCGCCATGCCCCACGGGACCGGAGGAGGAACCATTGGATTTTATAACACGTTTTTCGGTACGTCTTGTCGAACGTTACCTGCCAAGCGCCTTCGTACTGGCACTGGCGCTGACCGCGATTGTCTTCGTGCTGGGGATCGGCGTCGAGGGCCGCTCGGCGATGGAGATGGCCCGCTATTGGGGCGACGGCTTTGCGGGGCTGTTCAAATTCGCCATGCAGATGACGCTGGTGCTGCTGACGGGCTATATTCTGGCGATGACACCGGTGGTGCAGCGGATGATCGGGGCCTTGGCGGCACAGGCCAGCACGCCGCGTCAGGCGCTGGTCATCGTGATCGTAACGAGCTTTGTGTGCTATTACCTCAACTGGGGGTTCGGCATGGTGGCAGGCGCGGTTCTGGCACGCGAGGTCGGGCGCCGTGTCGCGGTGCATTTTCCGCTGATCGTCGCGGCGGCCTATGGCGGCGAGCTGGTGCGTGGCCCGTCCTCCTCGATCCCGCTGGTCATCGCCACACCGGGGCATTTCATGGAAAGCAAGATCGGCATCGTCTCGGTGGCACAGACCCTTTACGCGCCGTGGAATATCGCGCTGACACTGGCGCTTCTGGCGGTGCTTGTCGGGTTCTTCCTGATGCAGAAGCAGCCGCCCTGCCCGCGCCTGCTACATGAAGAGGCCCCGAAGGCACCGCAAGAGACCCCCGACAGGGCCGCCCCGAGCCCCGCCGAACGGGTCGAGCATAGCCGTCTGCCCACTCTGGCATTGGGGCTTCTGGTGCTGACCTATCTGGCCGGTCAGATCGCCGAGAGCCGTTTCGCGATCACCTTGGACACGGTGATCCTGCTCTTTCTGGCGCTGGGGCTGGTGCTGCATCCCAATGCCGATGCCTATACCGCCGCCGCCCGTAAAGCCGTGACCGCTGCGGCGGGGATCATCGTGCAGTTCCCGCTTTATGCAGGGATTGCGGGGATGATGACGGCCTCCGGTCTGGTGACCAGCTTTTCCAACACGATCATCTCTGTGGCCACGCCCGAAAGCTTTCCGCTGCTGACCTTCCTCTCGGCGGGGCTGGTCAACCTGTTCATCCCCTCGGGCGGCGGGCAATGGGCCATTCAGGGGCCGATCGTGATGGAGGCGGCCTATGCGCTCGGGGCCAATCCCGCGCATACGATCATGGCCTTCACATGGGGCGATGGCTGGACGAACCAGATCCAGCCCTTCTGGGCGCTGCCGCTGCTGGGGGTGGCGGGGCTATCGGCACGCGATATCATGGGATATCTGGTGATCTGGCTGGGCCTGTCGGGCGTGCTGATCGCGGGCACATTCACCGCCCTTGCCGTCTTGGGCTGAGCCCCGCCTGCCATCCGGCCCCGCCTAGCGCCGCAGCAGCGTCGCCAGCGATACCCCCAGCACCGAAAGCAGCGCCAAGGCCGCCACCGGCATCAGCACCGCCAGGGGCGCGCGTTCGACATAGGGCAGCATATCGGCCAGAACGAGCCCCCATTCCGGTGCCGGAGGTCTGGCCCCCAGCCCCAGAAAGCCCAAAGCCGCCAGCGCCAGCGCGATCCCCGGCAGGCGCAGCATCGCGTGGCGCGTCACGGGGGCCAGCACCTCGGGCAGGATCGAGCGCGGGATCAGCCGCAGCGGCCCCACCCCCAGCACCGGCGCGATGGCGATATGCGGCTTGGCGCGCGCCTCGGCCACCAGCGCCGCCGTATGCGCCGCAAGCGGGGCCCAGGCAACGGCGCTCACCGCCACCAGCGCGCCCATCGCGCTTGGCCCCATCGCCGCCACGGTGACCAGCGCGGCCATTGTGGGCGGCGTGGCCTTGGTGACCTCGATCAGGCCGATGCTCAGGCGCGGCACCATCCCCATGAGAAGCCCCAGACACAGCGCGATCCCTGTCGCCAGAACCGCCATGCCGATGGTCGAGAACGCCCCATGCGCGATGCGCGCCAGCACGTCGCGGCCCAGCCCGTCCGCCCCCAGCGGCAGCGCGGGGCCAGGGGCCTGCAGCCGCAGATACTGCGCGCTGAACGGATCGCGCGGCAGCCCCCAAAGCACCAGCCCCGCCAGCAGCAGGACCACCAGCAGCGGCACCAGCCACAGGCGCCGGTCGGGAGGCGCGCTTTGCGGCGGGGTGACCGGCAGCGCCCCCAGCGTCAGCGCCCGCCCCAGCAGCGCCACGCGGATCAGGTTGGCCAGAATGCCGATGGCCAGCGCATTGAGCAGCAAAAGCAGCAGACCGGCCTGCAAGGCGGGCAGATCCTGCGCCGAGGCCGCCCCCAGCACCGCCCGCCCCAGCCCCGGAATGGAAAACACCTTTTCGACAGCGATCGCCCCTCCGGTCATCGCCACCATGATCATGCCGATCTGCGGCATCAGCGCCGGAAGGCTGCGGCGCAGCACCGCCCGCGCGATCCGCGCGCGGCTGATCCCCGCACAGGCCCAGCTGGCAATCCATGCCTCGTGGAAACTGGCCGCAAGCGCCTGCCCCAGCAACCGCCCCAGCAGACCGCCCCCCGGCAGCCCCAAGGCCAGCGCCGGCAGCACCACATGCGACCACCCCTGCCAGCCATAGGGCGGAAACCAGCCCAGCCAGACCGAGAACACCACCAGAAACAGCGCCGAGAGCATGAATTCGGGCAGCGCGGTCAGGGTGGCGGCCAGCACGCCCGCGGTCTGTGTCGGGCGCCCGTGAAGGCCCCGCAACAGCACCGGCAGCGCGATCAGCCCCGCACAGCACAGTGCCACGCCGAAGGCCGCCGCCATCAGCGTCCATGACACCGCAAGCGCCCCCAGCATCCCCTCCAGCACGGGCGCGCCCGAGATCCACGACACCCCCCAATCGCCGCGCACCAGCCCCGCCAGCCACTGGCCCAGATGCACCCAGGGCCCGTCGGCCAGACCCAGCTGGGCACGGATCGCGGCCAGCGCCTCGGGGGTGGGGGGCTGCTCGCCCATCCGCGCCCGCAGCAGGCTCGCCGCCGGATCGCGCCCCGAGATCCACGGCAGCATCCCCACCAGCCCCATCACCGCACAAAGCGTCCCCGCACGCGACAGCGCGGGGAGCATCGCCCGCCCCCTGCCGGTCATTCGAGCAGCGTCGTCTGCTCGGTGATCAGCTGGCGCTCGCGCGGGTCGCGGATCGCCCCCGACACCGTGGCCGCCTCGCCCTGAATCACCCGTTCATGCAGCAACGGCACCGCCGCCCCCGTCGCCAGAATGGCGCGCTCTGCCGCGATGATCGCCGCCTGACGCGCCGGCCCCGGATCGGTGGCGGCGGCCCGTTCCAGCGCGGCATCGACACCGGCATCGCAAAGCTGGGCGATATTGAACGAACCCGCACAGGAGAAATCGCTGACCATATAGGACACAGGATCACCGGAATCGAGCACGGTCGCCCGCGACAGGATGAACAGGTCGAACCTGCCCGCCAGCATATCGGCCTCGATATGGGCATATTCGCGCACATCCTGCTTGACGACAAACCCCGCCCGCGTCAGCGATTGCGCCACCAGAACGGCCACTTCGGGCAGCTCGGCGCGGTCGGTGAAGGTGCCCAGCACGATCGTCTCGCCCGCCGGTGCACGGGCGGCAGGATAGGCCACCGGCTGGCGCAGCCCCTCGGCCCAGGGCAGGGCCGGACCCAGAAGGCCCTTGGCGATATCGGCGCGCCCCTCATAGACGGTGCGCACAAGCGCGGCAGGGTCCAGCGCCGTGCGCAGCGCCGCACGCAGCGCCGGATCGGCCAGCGGCCCACGGGCGGTATTGACGTAAAGCGTGTTGGTGCGGGGCATCGGGACTTCGTGGATCAGCGCCGGATCGACCAGAGCCGCCTGCGACACCGGCACCGCCTCGACCACATCCGCCGCCCCCGTGCGCAGCGCCGCGCCGCGCGCGGTGCCATCCCCGACATAATCGGCATCGATCCCCGCCAGCCGCGCAGGCGTCCCCCAATAGCCGTCGAACCGGTCCAGATGGGCGCTGCTGACGCCGTTGATTTCGGTCAGCACGAAGGGGCCGGTACCGGCCCGCGTCGGCACCACCGTGCCATCGGCATGATAGGCGCGCGCGGCCAGAATGGCCAGTTGCGGGCTGGACAGGCGGTTGGGCAGCAGCGGGTCATCCTTGGCGGTGGTGACAATGACCCCCCCGCCCTCGGCCCGCACGCCCAGATCCACCCCGTCCAGAATGCGCGGGCGCGGCACGGCGGCAGTGGCGGCCTGCAACGCGGCGGCCACTCGCTCCGGCGTCAGAGCGGTCCCATCGTGGAATGTCACCCCCTGCCGGATGGCAAAGCGCCATGTCCGCGCATCCAGCCGCGTCCAGCCGGTGGCCAGAAGCGGCTGCGGCGTGCCCTCGGCATCCAGCCGCACCAGCGTTTCGGCGGTGGACCAGCGCGACAGTTTGAACGCGTCATCCGACAGGGGGTTCAACCCCGAGCGCGGCGGTTGCAGATGCGCAATATGGATGCGCCGGTCCCCCGCCTGCGCGTGCGGCGCGAGAAGGGCAAGTGCCAGCCCCGCGATCAGGGCTCTGCTCAGCAGTCTCATTGGAAAATCCTTGGGAAGAGGCCGCAGCTATCATTGGCGGCGCGGCATTGAGAAGACGGCGGGTTTGCGGGTGATGGGGGGCGGCCAGAAGGGCCGCCAGCGGGCGGTCCTCGACCAGGGCGCCCGCCTCCATCACCATGACGCGGCGGCATAGCGTGGCCACCACGGACAGATCATGCGACACCATCACCAGCCCCATGCCCTGCTCGGCACAAAGCCCGCGCAAAAGCGCGGCCACCTGCGCGCGGATGGTCATGTCAAGGCCGCTGACCGGCTCGTCGGCCAGCAGGACCTGCGGCCTGAGCACGATGGCACGGGCAATCGCCACCCGCTGCGCCTGCCCGCCCGACAGCTCGTGCGGGCGGCGCGCCAGATAGCGGTGATCCAGCCCCACGCTTTCCAGCGCCTCGGTGGCGCGGGCCAGGGGCGCGGTCTCGCCGGTCAGCCTGCGCAGCGGCTCCATCACGATCTGCGCCACGCTCAGGCGCGGCTCCAGCGAGGCCACCGGATCCTGCGGCACATATTGCACCGCCCGCCGATACCAGCCAAGCGCGCGCACGGACCCCGCCCGCAGCCGCCGCCCCTGAAAACGGATGCAGCCCTGCGCGCGCGGCTCCAGCGCCAGAAGGCAGCGCAGCAGGCTGGATTTGCCGCTGCCCGACGCCCCGACAAGCCCCACGGTCTCGCCCGCCGCGATGGTGAAGGACAGATCGCGCAGGACCTGCTGCACCGCATGGCCGGCAAACAGACGACGCGCCGGATAGGCCAGCCGCAGGGACTCCACCGTGTAAAGGCTCATGCGAAGAGCCTTTCGCAGGCGATCCCGCACTGTCTGGCCGAGGCGATCAGCGCCTGACTGGCCGGATGGCGGGGATGCGACAGCAGCGCCCGCATCGGCGCGGCCTCGACAATCCGGCCCCCGGCAATCACCCGCGCCTCGTCGCACAGATGGGCCGCCGCATGCAGGTCATGGGTGATAAACAGCAGCGCCGGTCCCTGCGGCCCCTGACAGATCGCGCGCAGAAGCGTCAGGATCTGCGCCTGCGTGACCACATCAAGCGCCGAGGTCGGCTCGTCGGCGATGATCACCCGCGCGCGCGCGGCCAGCGCCATCGCCAGACAGACCCGCTGGCGCTGCCCCCCCGACAGCTCGGGCGGGCAGCGCGACAGCAGCGCCCCCCCGCCCTCCAGCCCGACCCGCGCCAGCAGATCCAGCGCCGCCGCCCTGATCCGGCGGCGACAGGGCCGCGGCCCCTGCGCGCGCGCCTGACGGCGCAGCGGCTGTTCGATCTGGTAGCCGATCGTGGCCAGCGGGTTCAGCGCGGCCAGAGTGTCCTGCATCACCATCGCGGGCCGCGCCTGCAACGGACGGGCCAGAACCGGCGCATGGGTCACCTCCTGCCCCGCCACATGGATGCCCCCCGTCAGGCGCGCGCCCTCCGGCAAAAGCCCCAGCGCCGCCCGCGCGGTCATCGATTTCCCCGAGCCCGACAGCCCCAGAAGCGCGATCCGCTGCCCCGCCCGCATCCGCAGGTCGAGCCCGTTCAGAACGGGCTGATGGCGCAGCGTCAGGTGCAGATCGCTCAGGCACAGCACATCGGGGGGCATCGGATCGGGCGGCGTGAGGGCAAGAGGCGGGGGGTCAAGAGGCATGGGAGGGAGCAGTCCGGCTGTTTTGACCGGATATATTATAACATATCAGCCTCGGTCAATGCCGCTTTCGTGATCAAGGCACCGCAATACCGGCCCCGATCTATTGACTAGGCTGAATGGGTTTCATGCGCGCCAAGGATCTGCCCGCGCAGATAGCTGACCGCGCGCGACAGCCGCCCCGTGCGGGTGGCCAGCTCGATCCCCGCCGTGTAATCATCGTCATGCACCGGCAGCGCCCGCAGCCGCCCCGCCGCCACCATCGGGGCTGCGGCATGGTCGGGCAACAGCCCCAGATAGGCCCCCGACAGCACCAGCAGAAGCTGGGCCTCGATCTCGTAGACGATGCGGTCCGCCTCGATGCGCTGGAAGCTCTGCTGCCGCCGCCCGCTCCAGTAGCCGCGATGCACCCAAGGCGCGGCATAGGCCAGATCGCGGGTGATCTCGGTATCGGGGCGCGCAAAAAGCGGATGCGCCGCCCCGCAGTAAAGCCGGTGCGCCTCGCGGTAGAGCGGATGGTAATGCAGCGCCCCCAAACGGTTGTCAAAGCTGCCGATTCCGATGTCCAGCTCGTTGGATGACAGCGCGGCGCTGATCGCGCCAGGCCGCAGGATCTGGAGCGCGATCTCGATCATCGGCGCCTCACGGGCCACCTGCGCCAAAGCCTCGGGCAGGCGGCAATTCACGTCGCTTGCGACACAATCGACAATCGCGATGCGCACGCTGCCGGCCAAGCTGCCACGCAACTGGCTGAGCCGGTGGGACTGCTGGTCCAGCCCGCCCAGCACCTCGAGCGCGATCTGGTGCACGATGCGCCCCTTTTCGGTCAGCGCAAAGCCCCGCCGCCCCCTTTCGCACAGCACCACCCCCAGACGCTGCTCCAGCGCGGTCAGGTGGTTGGAGATCGTGGGCTGGCTCAGCGACAGCTCCATCTGCGCGGCAGACAGCCCGTTATGGCGCACGACAGAGTCGAACACGCGGAAGAGATGCAGATCGGAACCGGATATTTTCATAGATACATTTGTTGCGGCAAATGTATCTATTGGCAAGTCGCGATGGGAGAACAGCCCGCGCTTTGTCACATAAAGCCCACGCCCTGCCGCGCCCGCCAATCGACACCCCGCCCCTGACCGACACGAGGACCCCATGCCCTGCCCCGCCGCTCTGGCCGATACCCGCTTCCACCCGTTCTGGCTTGACCGCCCCGATATGCCCGAGGCCCTGCCGCCCCTCAGCGGCGTCAGACGCGCCGATCTCGTGGTGGTGGGCGGCGGGTTCACGGGGCTCTGGGCGGCCATTCAGGCCCGCGAGACCGACCCCGACTGCCATGTCATCCTGATCGAGGCCTGCCGGATCGCCAGCGGCGCGTCGGGCCGGCCGGGGGGGATCGTGTCGACCTCGGTCATGCATGGTCTGGGCAATGCCGCACGGATCTTTCCTGCCGACATCTCGCGGCTGGAAACGCTGGGGCAGGACAATATCGCGGGGTTTTCGGCAACCCTTGCCCGCCATGCCATCGAGGCCGATCTGGAATGGACCGGCGAGATGACCGTGGCCGTCAGCCCCGAGGGGCTGCCGCTGTTGCGCCACGAATACGACCTGCATCGCAGATATGGCCATCAGGTCAGCCTGCTGGACGGGCCGCAGACCCGCGCGCAGATCCACTCGCCGCTTTTTCAGGGCGCGCTCTGGTCGCATCGCGACAGCGGCACGGTGCATCCGGCGCGGCTGGCATGGGGGCTGTTGCGCGCGGCGCGGGAACTGGGCGTGGAGATCTACGAGACCACACCGATGACCGCGCTGGAAGAGCGGGGGTCGCAGCTGGAGATCCGGCTGCCGCAGGGCCTGATCCGCGCGCCAAAGGTGCTGCTGGCCACCAATGCCTTTGCGGCGGGACATCCGCGCATCCGTCGGCGGGTGGCCATGCTGCGCGACCGCATCGTGACGACAGAGCCGCTGAGCGCCGCGCAGAAAGACGCGCTTGGCTGGGCCGGACGGCAGGGGATCTATGACACCCGCACGCAGCTCAATTACATGCGCCTCACCCCCGATGACCGCCTTCTGTTCGGCGGGCGGCTTGGCTATTACCATAACAGCCCGCGCGACCCGCAGCCCGACCGGACCGCTACGCCCTATGTGCCGCTGGCCGCCGCTTTCTTTGCCACATTTCCACAGCTTGAGGGAATCCGCTTTTCCCATGCATGGAGCGGCCCCATCGCGCTGACCACCCGTATGGCGGTGCATTTCCAAAGCTATTTCGGCGGCAAGGCGCTTTATGCGGGGGGCTATTCGGGCTTTGGCATCACCGCCAGCCGCTTCGGGGCGCGGGTCGGTCTGGCACGGCTTCGGGGGCAGGACCTGCCCGAGACACGGATGGATTTCGCCGCCACGGAACCGCGCTGGATCCCGCCCGAGCCGCTGCGGACGCTGGGGGCGGCGCTGACCATGCGCGCGCTCGACGGGGCCGATAGCAAGGGCGGCTGGCGTAGACCGTGGCTGAAGCTGTGCGGGCGGATGGGCTTTCCGCTGTCGTGAGGGTCGCGCACAACTAGGCCGCACACGCCGCGGGCGATCGCTACGCGCGGGGCCTGCCGACCGGCGCGGGGATCAGGGCGTGGACCAGCGTGGCTCCGGCCTCGTAATAGGCCCCGAGCGTCTTGCAGAACGGCTCGGTATAGCAGGCCCGCGGCGGCAGGGGCAGCGCATCGGGGCGCTGCTCCAGCAGGGCTTCGGCACAGGCCGCACCAAACACCGTTCCGGGCACGATACCGCGCCCCGAATAGCCGAAAACCGCATAGCCCTGCGGCCCGCATTCGACGATTTTCGGGATATGGTCGCGCGTCATGGCAATATCGCCCTGCCACTGATGGACGAAGGGCAGATCGGCCAGCGCCGGATAGAGGTGGCGCAGCTTGCGCCTTGCCCAACTGGCATGGATCCGCGCCCCCGCGCCCGAGGCATCGCACATCCCCCCGAGGATCAGCCGACCGGCCTGATCCATCCGGATCGAGGTCATCACCAGCGCGGTATCCCAGCAGCCCTCGCCCCCGGCCAACACCCGAGCGCGCAGCTCCGGCGGCAGCGGCTGCGTGGCGAACTGGCTGTAGCGGACCTTGACATAGCGCGGCGCGGGCAGGCCCGAAAGCCCGTGATGATAGGCATTGGTCGCCACCAGCAGCGCCTTGGCCGTGACCCGATGGCCATTGGCCACAACCTGCCAGCCCCCCGCATCGCGGCTCACCGATGTGACGGCGCTATGCGCATGGATCCGCGCGCCCGCCGCCTGTGCCGCCCGCGCCAGCCCCGTGCAATAGGCCCGCGGTTGCACCGTGCCCGCGCGCGGGTCCAGCAGCGCGCCGTGAAAGCCCGCGCTGCCGGTGCGGGCGCGGGTCTCCTGCGCCCCCAGCAATTCCAGCGGCGCACCGATCGCCCTGCCCTGCCGCAGGCGGCTTTGCAGATCGCGTAGCCCTGCGGGCGCATGGGCCAGATGCAGCGTGCCGTTGCGGGTGGCCTCGCAGTCGATCCCATGCGTCTCGATCCGCTCGAACACCGCGGCGGGGCCCGCGCCCAGAACCTGTAGCAACCGCCCGCCCGCCTCGGCCCCCAGCGCCTTCACCACCGCTTCGGGCGGCAGCCAGAGACCGGCATTCACAAGCCCCACATTGCGCCCCGACCCGCCATGCGCAAGGGTCTTCGCCTCGAGCACCACCACCGAGGCCCCGCGCCCCGCCGCCTCCAGCGCCGCCGAACAGCCGGTAAAGCCCGCCCCGATCACCACCAGATCGGCCCGAAGATCCTGCGCCAGCGGCGGGCAGGTGACCCTTTCGCGACAGGAGGTCGTCCACAGGTTCGTCTCGGCACGCATCTGATGCTCTCCTTTGCTTTTGCGGCGCTTGGGCCGGTTGCGCTGGCAGGGGCGGACATCCGACGGGCGCAGACATCCGACGGGCGCAGAGTTTCATAAATCTCCACACAGGGGGCCCTGCCCCGATCCGGCAAAGCCCTGACGATCCGCGGTAGAAACCCCCTGCCTGTAAGGCTATAGTCCCTGAAGGATACGCCGCATTTTCGCGCCACGAAAAGCGAGTTAAACTCACCATGATTGGAGTTTTTCGTCTATGTCGACCCAAAGACGCTTCCTGCCCTCGATCAGTTGCCTGCGCGCGCTGGAAGCCGTGGACCGGCTTGGCTCGGCGGTGGCCGCCGCCGAGGATCTGGCGCTGACGCCCTCGGCGGTGAGCCGCCAGTTGAAAGTGCTGGAAGAGCAGATGGGCGTCACGCTGCTGGTGCGCGATGGCAAGGGGCTGAAACTGACCGCCTCCGGCGAACGCTACGCGCATTCGATCCGTGCCACGCTCGATGATCTGGCGCAATCGAGCCTGCGCCTGAAGGCGGGCGGCGAAAGCAACAGCCTCAATATCGCCCTGCCCACCACCTTCGGCCTGCACTGGATGTGGCCGCGCATCGCGCGGTTCCTGCGCCACCATCCGCAGATCCTGATCAACCAGAGCACGCGGCTGGCGCGGGTCGATTTCGCGCGCGAGAAATTCGATATGGCGGTGTATTTCGGCATTCAGGACTGGCCGGGGGTGGCGTATCTGCCGCTGGCCTATGACCGGCTCGTGCCGGTGGCCGCCCCGGCCCTTGCACCGGCAGACCCCACCGAGGTCGCGGCGCTGCTGAACGTGCCGCTGCTGCATCTGGAAAGCCGCCCCGGCGCGTGGGAGACATGGTTCGAGCGTCAGGCCGTCAGCCCCGGCCATTTGCACGGCATGCTGTTCGACCAGTTCCTCAGCCTGCAGGCCGCCGCCGTGGCGGGCTTCGGCGCGGCCCTTCTGCCCGAGTTTCTGGCCCGCCCCGAGATCGCCAGCGGCAGGCTGGTGCAGCTTGGCCCCGCACAGCCCGATCCGCCAAACGATCAGGAGGGCGATGCGATGTATTATCTGGTCTGGCCGCGCGACCATGACCCCGACCCCGCGCTGGCGCGGTTTCTGGACTGGTTCCGGCAGGAATCGGAGGTGCTCGACTGAGCGCCCGAACGCGCTCTGCCGGACCTGATGGCCCGGCAGCACCCCCACGATCGGAAGGCCGCAGCGCCCGAAGGCCTAGCCGATATCGAAGACAACCCCCTGCGCCAGCGGCAGGTCTTTCGAGTAGTTGATGGTATTGGTGGCGCGGCGCATATAGGCCCGCCACGCATCCGAACCGGATTCGCGCCCGCCGCCGGTTTCCTTCTCGCCCCCGAAGGCGCCGCCGATCTCGGCCCCCGATGTGCCGATATTGACATTGGCGATGCCGCAATCCGAGCCACGCGCCGACAGGAAGGTCTCCATCTCGCGCAGATCGGTGGTGAAAATCGCCGAGGACAGCCCGCCCCCCACATCATTATGCGCCTCCAGCACCGCGTCGAAATCGCTGTATTTCATCACATAGAGGATCGGGGCGAAGGTCTCGCGTTTGACGGGGCCTGCCTGCGCGGGCATCTCGACCAGCGCGGGCTTGACGTAATAGGCGGTGTCGGGGCCGACGCTTTCGCGGGTGCCGCCATGCACCACACCGCCCAGATCGCGGGCTTCGGCCAAAGCGCCAAGCATGCTGTCATAGGCGCGCTGGTCGATCAGCGGCCCGACAAGGGCGGTGCTTTCCAGCGGGTTGCCGACGCTGACCGAGGCATAGGCCTTTTTCAGCGCGGGCACGAGCTGGTCATAGATGCTTTCATGCACGAACAGCCGGCGCAGGGTGGTGCAGCGCTGGCCCGCCGTGCCCATCGCCCCGAAGGCGATGGCGCGCAGGGCCATATCCAGATCCGCCGAAGGGCAGACGATGCCCGCATTATTGCCGCCAAGTTCAAGGATGCACTTGCCAAAGCGCGCCGCCACTTTCGGGCCGACGGTCCGGCCCATGCGGGTCGATCCGGTGGCCGAGATCAGGGCGACCTTCTCGTGCTCCACCAGCACCTCCCCCAGCTCCGGCCCGCCAATCAGCACCTGGGACAGCCCCTCGGGGGCCTGCGCGCCAAACCGCGCCAGAGCCCGCTCGAACACCGCCTGACAGGCCAGCGCCGTCAGCGGCGTCTTTTCCGAGGGCTTCCAGATGACCGGATCGCCGCAGACCAGCGCAAGCGCGGTGTTCCAGCACCACGGCGCACAGGGGAAGTTGAAGGCGGTGATCACCCCCACCACCCCCAGCGGATGCCATGTTTCCATCATCCGGTGACCGGCGCGCTCGGTGGCGATGGTCAGCCCGTAAAGCTGGCGCGACAGGCCGACGGCGAAATCGCAGATATCGATCATCTCCTGCACTTCGCCCAACCCCTCCGAGGGCGATTTCCCCGCCTCGATCGAGACCATCCGGCCCAGATCCTCCTTGGCCTTGCGCAGCTCCTCGCCATAGAGCCGCACCAGCTCGCCACGGCGCGGACCGGGCACCAGACGCCATTGGCGGAAGGCCGCCTGTGCCTTGTCCACCATCGCCTGCGCCTCGGCCACGCTATGGGGTTTCAGCGAGGCCACGGCCGTGCCCGTCACCGGCGACAGCACGGTCATGTCTCCGGCCTCGAGGCCGCTGGTCACGCCACAGGCGGCCATCGTGTCACGGGTGACGGTAGAGAGGGGTTTGCTCAGCATGATCGGTCCTTTCATGATCGGGAGCGGCCCGCGCAGCGCCCTGTGGGGCGGTCTTTTCGGGGCCGTGTTGTGGGGGCCATGTTGTAGAGGGAGGCGGGGCCGCGGGTGGCCCGCATCCTGCCAGCGGGGTCAGTCCGGCCCTGCGTCCCGCGCAGGCGGGCGGGCGGCGGGCGGATGGGGGCTTTGCGCCAATGCGGCCCGTGCGCGCGCCAGAGAGGCGGCCTCGGCCTCGGCATAAAGCTGGTGCAGGTCGATGACCGGCGCGCCCAGATCGGCCTCGAAACGGGCGCGGTTGGGATTGGCCTCGAAAGTCTGCGCCGCGCTATCGCCCAGATTGGACTGGAAGATCCCCGCCGCCGAGACCGGCAGGAAATCCTCGTAGGTGATCGGATCGGCGCGCAGCACCCCCGCCGCCACCAGCTCGGCAGCCGGTCGCGTGAGATCGGTCTGGGCAGCAAGGCCGGTGGGCGTATAGCGGAAATAGCCCAGCCCCTGCAGGCGCAGACTGTCCAGATCGTCGGGGAAAGCGGCGAAAACCTCACTGAGCGTGGCAAGATACTGCGCCGCATTCGAGCCATCGGCCTTGGGGGTGACGCGGGCGCGGGTCTCGGCCAGCAGCCGGTCATACAGCGCCTGCCCCTTGCTGGTCAGCGCCAGACCCCGCTGCTCGATCTCGCCGAAACGGGCGGTATGGCGGCCCCGGCTCATGCCCTCCGGCGCCTGCCCTTCCGGCGTCTTCCCGTCCTGCGCCACGCCCTCCGGCGCCAGAAACGCCACCGGCTCCTCCAGCGCCTTGAACGAGGTCTGGCGCAGCAGGATCGGCACGCGGCGCGCGGGCGGGCCCTCGATCACCGCCTTGGGGGTGATGCCTTCGTCCGGCATCCGCGCCTGCACCGCATCGATATCCAGCGTGCGCGGCGTCAGGTGGTTGATATGCGGCCCCCTGAACGCCACCACATCGGCCACCAGCCGGTGTGCCTCATGCAGGCGGTGATAGAGACCGGCGGTGACATTGGCCTCTTCATGCCAGCGGAAGGTCTCCAGCGCCTCGGTGACAAACTGCCGCGCCTCGGCCGCCGTCAGCCCGCCCTCGGCCTCGGCCCGCGCGATCAGGGCCAGACAGTCGGGCGTGAAAATCCGGCGCTGCGCCAGAATATCGGCCGCCGCCTCGCGCAGCGCCACATCCGCGATCAGCTCCAGCCGCAGCAGCGAGGTGAACACGCGGAACGGATTATGCGCCAGCGCCGCCGGATCGACAGGGCGGAAGGCCGTGGAATGGACCGGCACCCCCGCCACCGACAGGTCGTAATAGCCCACCGGCACCATGCCCATCACCGCAAACAGGCGGCGCATCGTGGCCAGCTCGGCGGCGGTGCCCAGACGGATCGCGCCATGACGCTCCTCGGTGATGCGCGCCAGCTCGCCGGTGGTGGCAAGGCGGGCGGCAAGGGCGGCATCCCCCGCCAGCGCCTGCGCATTCACCGTCTCGACCAGCGTGACCAGCGTGCCATAGGCGGGCACCTCGGCGCGATACATCGCCGACATGGCGCGGGCGAACCGCGCGCGGATCTCGTCGGGGGGGGTATGGGTCCGGGTCATCGCCTTGCTCCGCTTTCGGTTCGGGTCTTGCCGTGGTGGTTTTGCTGCGGTGGTCTTGCCGCGTTGGGCCCCACCCTAGCCGCCTTTCTCGCGCGCGCCCAACAAGGGTTCGGACTACCCCCATTCCGGATCCGCATGGCAAAGCCGCAGGCCCGTATAGCCCTCCGCGCCCCCTCCCCCAAACAACCGGCCCCAAACAACCGGCCAATACCACAGGACAGCGGCGGCAGAATCTGCTAGGCCGGACCGCGCAACCACAAGGAAGACCGGCCCCTATGCTCGCGCGTCGCAACCTGCCCGATATGAAGATGCTGCAAACCTTCGAAAGTGCGGCACGGCATGGCAATTTCACCCGCGCCGCCGAGGAACTGTCGCTGACCCAAAGCGCGGTCAGCCGCCAGATCCGCGAGCTGGAGACGCAGATCGGCTTCGACCTGTTCGAGCGCATGCCCGGCAAGGTGGCCGCCACCCCCGAGGGCCAGCGCTTCCTGCACGCGGTCGAGCGGCTGCTGAAAATGGCCGAAAGCACGATGCGCCATGCGCAGTCGATCCCGCCGGGCCGCCGCATGCTGGCCATCAACGCCCTGCCCACCTTTGCCGAGCGCTGGTTGCTGCCACGGCTTGGCACCTATCTTGCCGCCCATCCCGACACCACCGTCGATGTCACCACGCGGCGCGATATTTTCGATTTCGCCGCCACCCAATGCGATCTGGCGATCCATTACGGCCAGCCGCTCTGGCCCGGGGCGGTCTGCACCTATCTGTGCAGCGAGATCGTGCTGCCGGTGGCGGGGGGCGCGCTGCGCCAGAACCGCCCTGTTTGCGTGGCCGATCTGGTCGCAGCCCCCAAGCTGCATCTGAACGACCGCCCGACGCTCTGGGCGGACTGGTTCGCCACCGCCGGCCTGACCCCGCCCACGGTCAGGGAGGGGCATTGGTTCGACCAGTTCTCGCTGACCATCGAGGCCGCCAAAGCCGGTCTGGGCTATGCGCTTTTGCCGCGCTATCTGGTAGAGGCCGAGCTGGCGACAGGCGCGTTGCAGGTGGTGCTGGATCTGCCGCATTCGACCGAACAGGCCTATTACATCGTCACACCGGAAGGGCGCGGCGCGGCGGTCGAGGCGTTCCGGTCGTGGTTGCTGACGCAGGTCAGCTTCCGCCCGCTCGCCCGCTAGACCCGCGCCCGCAGACCTTCGCACCGCCACACCCTCGCACGGCCACACCTTCGCACCGCCAGACCTTCGCACCGCCAGACCTTTCGGCACCGCAGGGCAAGACGCGGGCGGCCCTGCGCCTAGTGTGCCGCGAACGGGTTCATCCTGTTGGCCGGACCGCCCGCTTTCAGCGCCTGTTCTCCGCCTGCCATCTCTTTGGACCTATCCCCCAGATCCGAGCCGGCCTCATGCGGGTGGCGCACCACCGCCCCCCATTGCGGATGTCCTGCCGCGGCACGCCGTAAACGCGGGGTGCAATTTATCTTGACGTCAAGCTTCCGGCAATTTATCTCGACGTCAAGATGAATCGCCGGACGGGCAGGCGCCCCCGTCCCGCCAGCCTTCCCCAAAGGAGATCCCTATGAAACTACTCGTGCTTGGTGCCAGCGGAATGGTCGGGCAATGCTATCTGAACGAGGCGCTTGCGCGCGGGCATCAGGTGACCGCCTGCGCCCGCAATCCGGCGGCGCTGGCCCCTTTGCCGCCGCAGGTCGCAGCCGCAGCCCTTGATGTGCTGGCCGCGCCAGAGACTCTGGCCGCGCTGATGGCCGCGCATGATGCGACCCTCTCCGCCCTGCGCCCCGCCGAAGGCTCGGAAGCGGCGCTGGTGCCGATGACACGCACCGTTCTGCAGGCCGCGCAGGCGGCGGACCGGCGCGCCTATATCACCGGCGGGGCGGCGTCGCTTCTGCTGGCCGATGACAGCGGGCATACCGTGCTGAGCGCCCCGGATTTCCTGCCCGAGGCGGTGCGCCCGATCGCCACGGCCTGCGCGGCGCAGGACAGGCTGCTGGACACATATCCGCAGGCCGACTGGATCTGCCTGCGTCCGGCGGCCCTGCTGCTGGAGGCGGCGCGGACGGGCCGCTATGCCTTGGGCCGCGACCGGCTTGTGACCCGAAGCGACGGGCGGTCCGCGATTTCCTATGCGGATTTCGCCGTGGCGATGCTGGATCTGGTCGAACTGGCCCCCCGCCCGCGCCAGAAACTGACGGTCGGCTGGTAAGCCGCCCTCAGGCGGGGGCCGCGCGCAATTCCTGCAACAGTCTGGCCACAAGGGTGGCGGCGGGCAGCGCACGGGCAAGGGGCGCGCCCTGCCCCGCCCAATAGGCCCCGAACCCCGAGACCCCGCGGGCGCTGGCCGCAGCATGCAGGGCCTTGCCCGCATCATAGGCCAGCGGATAGGCCGCAGGCCGCTGCCCCGCCAGAGGCCGCGCCAGATCTGAAAAGCGGTTGGCCAGCACCCGCGCCGGTCGCCCCGAAATCAGGTCGGTCAGCACGGTATGGGCGGTTCCGGTCTCGCAGGCGGGGGGCTCGCAGGCGGCCCCCCCTTCTCTGACGGCCTCAAGCGCCGCCCGATAGGCGGGGTCCGCCGCCGATTCCGGACAGCCGATAAAGGCCGTGCCAAGCTGTGCGGCCACCGCCCCAAGGCGCAGCGCCGCCCCGATCCCCGCCCCGTCCATAATGCCGCCTGCCGCAATCACCGGCACATCGCAATGGCGCACGCACAGGCGGGTCAGCGCCAATGTGCCAAGCCCCTCATCCGCGCGCTCGGGGGCGAACACCCCGCGATGCCCGCCCGCCTCGATCCCCTGCGCGACAATCATATCGATGCCCGCCGCCGCGATCTGTCGGGCCTCGGCAAGACTGGTCGCACTGGCCAGCAGCACGATCCCCGCCGCCCTCAGCGCCGCGATCACGGGGGCGGGCGGCAGGCCGAAATGCAGGCTGACCACCGCAGGCTTTTCCTCCAGCACCATCGCCAGCATCTGCGGATCCTCGGCAAAGCTGCGATACAGCCTGCGCAGGCGGACCGGCGGGGCCGCCCCGAATTGCGCGAAATAGGGGCGCAGCGCGTCACACCATGCGGCCTCGCGCGCCGGATCGGGCACAGGCGGGCGATGGGCGAAGAAATTCACGTTGAACGGCGCCTGCGTGCGCGCCCGCAGCGCATGGATCATCGCCCGCGCCTCCTGCACATCGCAAGCCCCCAGCCCGAGCGCGCCAAGCCCGCCCGCATTCGACACCGCCGCCGCCAGCGCGGGCGTGGACACCCCCGCCATCGGCGCCTGCAGCACAGGATGGGAAATCCCCAGCCGCGCCAGAGCCTCGGTCCGTTCCATTCGCGCCTCCCTCCCGCGCGCCCGTTCCGAACCACCGGAGGGCCGAAACACCGGAGGGCCGGAAGGGGCGCGTTTTTTGTTCATATATCAGGAATCATATTTTACTTTCGTTTTGTATTAGAGAATACTACCCGCGCATTGACAAGGGGGAGACCGCAATGGATCTGGCCGCGCTCGACATTTTCCGCACCACGGCTGCCGAACAGAGCGTGACGCGCGCCGCCACCCGTCTGGGGCGCGCGCCCTCCAATATCAGCACCCGCATCCAGCAGCTTGAAAGCGATCTGGGGGTGGCGCTTTTCGACCGCGACGGCAAGCGGATGGGCCTGACCGAGCAGGGGCGCCTCTTTCTGACCTATGCCGAGCAGATCCTCGGGCTTGCGCAGGAGGCCCGCCAGCAGCTGCATCCCGACAGCCCGAGCGGGCGGCTGCGGCTGGGGGCGATGGAGGCCGCGCTGGCCAGCCGTCTGGCCGCGCCGCTGGCGGCATTTGCCAGCGCGTGGCCGGACGTGGCGCTGGAAATCTCGGCCGCGCCAAGCGCGCCCCTGCTGGCGGCGCTGCGCGCGAACCGCATGGATTGCGCGCTGGTGGCGGCCCCGCCCGAAGGCTGGGGGCCGATGCAGGATCTCGATCTCTGCCCGCTCTACCGCGAGGATCTGCGGCTGCTGCTGCCGCCCGATCACCCGCCGGTGCAAAGCGCGCAGGATCTGCGGCTTGACCGTCTGGCCGCCTTCGCGCAGGGCTGTAGCTATCGTCGCTATGGCGAGGACTGGCTGCATCAGGCAGGGCGCAGGGCGCAGGTGCAGGAGGTGGGCTCGTATCACCTGATGTATGCCTGCACGGTCGCCGGAAGCTGCCTGTCGGTGATGCCGCAATCGGTGGCCGGTCTGCTGGGCCATCTGGGGCCGGTGAACAGCCTTGCGCTGGGGCCGGTCGAGACCTGTCTGGCCAGCCGCAAGGGCTATGCCACCGCCGCCTTCCGGGCGTGGCGCGGGCAGCTTCTGGAGACCGCCCAACCTGCAAACCCGCGCCCTCTGCCCTGAGCGCGCCCGCGGCCCCGGCCCCCACCCAGCCTGCCGCCAATGGACGCCACCCGACGCCACTGAACGCTGGCGGCAAAAGCCGTCACTCCGCGCGCCATGACGCTGATCGAACCCCACCGTTTCCTACCCGCAGAGGTAGGCCACCGCACCAAGATCACCCTTCCGGGCGAGGGACAGGGCGCGCCGCGCTTCCAGAGCCTGAACCTGCGGGTTTGCGCGGGCACGACCCTGCGCCTGTGCGGCCCGAGCGGTGCCGGAAAAACCAGCCTGCTGCGGGTGATCGCGGGGCTGTCCGTCCCGAAGGGCACAAGGCTTACCGGCTGGAGATGGCCCGTTATGCGACAATGCGCGCGCCGAGCCTGTCAAAGGGGCAGGCGCAGCGCGCAGCCCTGATCCGCGCGCGGCCTATGCGCCCCGATCTGCTGCGGCTTGGCGGGGGCGCATGATTGCCCGCCCGAGCGGCCCTTTGCAGGATAGAGGAGAGGCGGTTCAGGGTGCCACAACAGGCGCCACAACGGGCGCGACGGCGGGCGCCACAACAGGTGCGGGCGTCTCGATCCGGGTGATCAGCCCCTGATCCATGATCGCGATCCGGTCCGCCAGCGCATCGGCCTCGGCGCGGTCATGGGTGACCATGATCGCCCCCACACCGGCGCGGCGCTGCAAGGCGCGCACCTGATCGCGCAGCGCCACCCGCACCTCGGCATCCAGCGCGCTGAACGGCTCGTCCATCAGCAGAAGCTGCGGACGCGGGGCCAGCGCCCGCGCCATCGCCACCCGCTGGCGCTGACCGCCCGACAGCTGGGCCGGATAGCGCGCGCCCAGATCGGGCAGTTCGATCATCTCCAGCAACTCGCGCACCCGCATGGCGATCTCGGCGCGCGACGGCCCGTTCTTCATGACCCGCAGCCCGAAGCCGATATTCTCCGCCACCGTCATATGGCGGAACAGCGCATAGCTCTGGAACACCATGCCGAAATGGCGCTGGCCCGCAGGCAGCCGCGTGATATCCCGCCCGTCCATCACCAGCCGCCCCGCATCGGCATGCGCAAGCCCCGCCACGATATTGAGAAGGCTGGTCTTGCCCGAGCCGGACGGGCCCAGCAGGGCGATGAACTCGCCCTTCTGCAGGCTCAGGGAGACGCCCCTGAGCACCTCTGTCCCGCCGAAGGATTTGCGGATATCGTGAATGTCGAAGCTCATGAATGTGCCCTCCTCGGGCCGAAACGTTCCAGCAGGCCGCGCAGCGCCAGCGTCACCAGCGCCAGCCCCGTCAGCACCGTCGCCGCCGCAAACGCGCCGGTCGCGTTATAGTCGTTATAGAGAAGCTCGATCTGCAGCGGCAGGGTCATCGTCTCGCCACGGATCGCCCCCGAGACCACGCTGACCGCGCCGAATTCCCCCATCGCCCGCGCCATTGTCAGCACGGTGCCATAGGCCAGCCCCCACGAGATATTGGGCAGCACGACGAAGCGGAAGATCTGCCAGCCATTCGCGCCCAGCGTCAGCGCGGCCTTTTCCTCGTCCTCGCCCGTCACCATCAGCACCGGAAGGATCTCGCGCATCACGAAAGGCGAGGTCACGAAAAGCGACACCAGCACGATGCCGGTGAGGTTGAACATCAGCTGCACCCCCAAGGGCTCCAGCAGCGCGCCCACCGGACCATAGGCGCCATAGATCAACAGAAAGCACAGCCCCGCCACGATCGGCGAGACGGCAAAGGGCATCTCGATCAACACCAGCAGGATGCGCCGCCCCGGAAAACGGTAGCGCGCGATGGCCCATGCGCTGGCCACCCCGAAGACGATATTGAGCGGCAGCACGATCAGCGCGGCCACCACCGTCAGCCGGATCGCGGCCAGCGTCTCGGGGTCGAGGATCGCGGCCACATACCGGCCCCAGCCCTCGGCAAAGGCGCGGTAGAAGATGGCGGCCACCGGCAGGCCCACCATCGCGGCCAGAAACAGCATCGCCACGGCGATCAGAAAACGACGTGCCACGGATCAGCCCTCCACGCGCAGATAGGATTGCAGACGGGTCTGGGCGATATTGATCACCGCCAGCAGCACCAGCGACACCGCCAGCAGCGTGCCCGCAATCGCCGCCGCTGCCGGATAATCGAACTCGTCAAGCCGGATCAGGATCAGCAGCGAGGCGATCTCGGTCTTGTAGGGCAGGTTTCCGGCGATAAAGATCACCGCGCCGAACTCCCCCAGCGAACGCACGAAAGACAGCCCCGTGCCGGTCAGGATCGCGGGCAGAAGCGGGCGCAGCGCCACCAGCCGGAACCGCTGCCACGGGCTTGCGCCCAGCGTCAGGGCGGCGGCGTCCTCGGCGGGGTCCAGCTCTTCGATGGCGGGCTGGATGGCGCGCACGGCAAAGGGGATCGAGGTGAAGATCATCGCAATCACGATGCCCCACCACGTATAGGCCACCTGCAGGCCCATCCTGTCGAGCACCCCGCCAACCCAGCCGGATTTGTCATAAAGCGCCACCAGCGCGATGCCCGCCACCGCCGTGGGCAGCGCGAAGGGCAGATCGACCAGCGCATCCATCACCCCCCTGCCCCGGAAGCGGTAGCGCGTCAGCACCCATGCCAGAAGCAGCCCGAAGACCGCATTGACCGCCGTCGCGGCGGCGGCGGCCGTAAAGGTCACCCGCAGCGCGGTCAGCACACGCTCCGAGCCCATGACCTGCAGATAATCGGCAGGGCCGAGCTTGCCGAGATTCCACAACAGCCCGCTGACCGGCAGCAGCACGATCAGGCACAAAAACAGCACCGAAACCCCCAGCGAAAGCGAGAATCCGGGCAGGATATGGGGGGCAGACCGGCTTCGGGGGGCAGAACGGGCGCGCAGCATCGCAGACCTTTCAGAGGGATAAAGCGTATGGGGGGGGGCACAGCGTAAGGGGGGCACAGCGCCCAAGGGCAAAGCCCCGCCCCTGCAAGATGCACGGGCGGGGCCTATCGGGCAGGATCAGCGGCGCATCAGCCGGTCAAGCGTGCCGCCATCCCCGAACTGGGTCTTCTGGGCCTCGTCCCAGCTACCGAAGACATCCTCGACCTTGATCAGCCGCACCTCGGGGAATTTATCCGCCGTTTCCCGAACCACCTCAGGGTCATGGACGCGGTTGTTGAACGAGGCAATGATCCGCTGGGCCTCGGGCGAATAAAGGAAGTTCAGATAGGCCTCCGACACATCGGTGGTGCCTTTTTCCTCGGCCACCTTGCGCACCAGCGCCACGGGAAACTCTGCCAGCAGCGACACTTTCGGCACCACGCGCTCATAGGCACCGGGGGCTTCGGCGGCGCGGATATTCTCGACCTCCGCCTCGAAGGTGATCAGCACATCGCCCAGACCGCGCTCGACAAAGCTGGTGGTGGCCCCGCGCCCGCCGGTATCGAAAACCACGACGTTTTTCAGCATCTTGCGCACGAAATCCTGCGCCGCCGCATCATCGCCGTTGAATTTGTCCAGCGCATAGGCATAGGCGGCCAGATAGGTATAGCGCCCGTTTCCGGAGGTTTTGGGATTGGGGAAGACGATCTTCACATCGTCGCGCACCAGATCATCCCAGTCCTTGATGCCCTTGGGATTGCCCCCGCGCACCAGAAAGGCGGGCAGCGAGTAATAGGGCGAGGCGTTATTGGGCAGGGCCTGCTGCCAGTCCTTGTCGACAAAGCCCCGATCGGCCAGCACCTGCACATCGGTCACCTGATTGAAGGTCACCAGATCGGCCTTCAGGCCCTGCAAGATGGCGCGGGCCTGTTTGGAGGAACCGGCATGGCTTTGCTTGACCTCGAGGCTTTCGCCATGCGTGTCCTGCCATTGCTTGATGAACACGGGATCGAGCGCGGCATAGAGTTCGCGCGCGATATCATAAGAGACATTGAGAATTTCGCGGTCTTGCGCCGCAGCGGGGCTGACAAAGCCGCAAAGCACAAGCGTCAGGGCCGCAAGGCCACGCGGAACAGCGCGCAGGGAACGCGCGCCAAAGACTTTCGGCAGGATCATATCGGGCTCCAACTCGCAGAAGGGTGAATGCCGCCTATAAAAAGATTTTCCCGAATTAACGCAAGTTATGCCGCGTATATAAGGAAAATCACCCGATATGGATCATAAACCGCGCCATATGTTCCGCGTCAGGCAAAGCAATCGAAACGGAATCTCGCGCGGGGCATCGCGGCTCGCAGGCCGGTCACAGGCGCGTGCGGGCCTTTGCGGCCCTCCCCTGCCGTCTTCCTCCCTGCCACCTGCATCCTGCCGCAAGCCGGTCCGGCCTCGGGACCCCGCCCGATACCCTGCGCCGCAAGGCAGCCCCGCGAGGGCCCCTTTCGGCCTGGCTCAATGCGCGCGGTCGGCCCCGCCACGGCGGGCCAGCCCCCGATCCAGACTGCGATCCAGACTGCGGGCATGGATCTCGCCCTCGCGGTCAAGCACCTCCTCGACCGGCAGGGTCGAGCCTTCGATCGTCTGCTGGACCAGCCCGTGTAATCGCAGGTCGATATAGCGCAGGCAGCAGACCCGCAAAAACGAGGTGAAATTGCCGATATCATGACCCTCATCAAGGCTTTCATTATAAAGCTGATGCAGGAGCTGCGGCACATTCATGCTGTCACGTTCGGCGATTTCCTCCAGCACCATCCAGAACGCCTTTTCCAGCCGGACCGAGGTCACCATGCCCTCCATGCGGATCGACCGCGTCTGGCTTTCCCACAGATCGGATCTGGCTCCGACGAAAAGCTTGCACATCTTCCTGTCCTCCCTTGGCAAAAAGCGGCGGGCCGGATGGCCCGACCCGCGTTACAGATTGCCGCGTTTCAGCGCGCCCGCCAGATAATCCGCCTGACGCATGGCCAGCGCGACAATGGTCAGCGTCGGGTTCGCCGCCGCCCCCGTGGTCATCTGCGACCCGTCCGAGACGAAGAGATTGGCGACCTCATGCGCGCGGCCATGGCGGTCCACCACGCCCTCCTCGGGCCGTGCGCTCATGCGCAGGGTGCCAAGGTTATGCGTCGAAGGGTAAGGCGGCGTGCGATGCGTGCCGGTGCTGCCCACCGCCTCATAGAGCTTTTCGGCATGGGCATAGGCATAGTCGCGCATGGCGATATCATTGGGATGGTCGTCGAAATGCACATTGGCCACCGGCAGATCCCACTGGTCGCGCACCGTGCCCGAAAGCGTCACGCGGTTGCTGGCCTGCGGCATGTCCTCGCCCACGATCCACATGCCCGCCGTATTGGCATAGGCCTCCATGATCGCGGCAAATTCCGGCCCCCAGGCCCCCGGCTCGACAAAGGCCGCAAGGAAAGACGGCCCCAGCGCGATGGTCTCCATATAATAGCCACCGACAAAGCCGCGCGCGGGGTCAAAGCGGCTCTCGTCGGCAATGATCCCCGCCATCGTCTCGCCGCGATACATCCGCACGGGCTTGTCGAAGCGCGCATAGACCGAGCCGGTGAGGTGGCGCATATAGTTGCGCCCCACCTGATCCGATCCATTGGCCAGCCCCGTCGGAAAGCGCGGACTGTCCGACAGCAGAAGCAGCCGCGCGGATTCGATGGAATTGCCCGCAACACAGACCACCCGCGCCGCCTGCCGCTGCAGATGGCCCGCGCCATCGATATAGATCACCGCATCCGCCCGCCCGTCCTTGCCGTGGGTGATGCGGATGGCGGTGCTGTCGGGGCGCAGATCCAGAAGGCCGGTCTCCAGCGCGCGGGGGATCTCGCGCACAAGGGTGGACCATTTGGAGCCGTTCTTGTCGCCCTGAAAGTTGAACCCGTCCTGCACCGAAGCCGGACGCCCGTCATAGGGTTCGGCATTGGTGGCATAGGGGCCGGTGGCATACATCCTGTAGCCCACACGCTCGGCCCCGTTGGCGAAGACCTTGTAGTTGTTATTGGCCGGAAGCGCGGGACGCCCGTGCCGGTGGGTGCTGCCCATCGCCTTCTCGGCGCGGTCGTAATAGGGCTCCATCTCCTCAAGCGTGATCGGCCAGTCCAGCAGCGAAGCCCCCTCGACCGCGCCATAGGTCGAGGCGGCCCTGAACTCATGCGCCTTGAAGCGCGGGGTCGCGCCCGACCAATGGGTGGTGGTGCCGCCCACGGCCTTCACGATCCATGCCGGCAGATTGGGGAAATCGCGCGCCACCCGCCACGAGCCCGATGTGGTGCGCGGGTCCAGCCACGCCATCTGGTTGAAGGCTTCCCATTCATTGTTGATCCAGTCCTCGGGCCTGAGATGGGGCCCCGCCTCAAGGACCACGCATGCGATCCCCTGACGGGTCAGCTCATAGGCCAGCGTGCCGCCGCCCGCGCCCGAGCCGATGATGACCACGGCCTCTTCATCCAGTGCGATCTCTTTCAGCTTCGGCTGTGTCATGGCTGGCCTCCCTCTTGCCCGTCATATTCCTCGATCCGTGGCTCGGGCAGCCAGTCGAGATCGTTGAACCCGCGGTCGATGTAACCGCCCTGATCGAAACTCGCGCCCTCATAGCCAAGCGCCTGCCAGACCTCCGCGTCGTCATAAAGCGTGACCACCGCCTTGGCGCGGACAAGCTGGAAAAAGCCGGTTTTCTCGATCTTGCGCAGATAGGCCAGCGCCGCGTCATCGCCCAGATCGGCAAAGCCCTCATCGGCCAGATTGTCGAGCGCCGCCGCAAAGGCGATCTTCTGTCCGGGCGTCTGGCGCGCATCGGCAATCAGCGCCTTGGCGCAGCGCTCGTAAGGGGCATCGCTGAAGGACGGGTGCGGGAACATCACCCGCAACATGCGCAGCAAGATGATGCGGCTTGAATCATGCCGGCCCAGCCCCTGCCCGACATTGGCCGGTGCGGCACTGCCGAACACCGCCGCGACAAGCGCCGTTGACGTGCTGCCCAGCAACACGTTTTTATTCTTCGTTTTCATGGGGTTCCTCCTCCCGAAATCCGGCGCCTCCTACGCCGGTCGTCCTATCCTATCTGAAGCGGCCTCCTTTCCCGATCACCTCGATCTGGTAGCCGTCAGGGTCCGCGACAAAGAAGAAGCGCGCAACCCGCCCGGTCCCGTTCTTGAAATCGACGATCTGGCGGGGCGCGAACCCCTCGGCTGTCAGACGGGCATGTTCGGCCTCGAGATCCTCCACCACGAAAGCCGCATGACCATAGCCATCGCCCAGATCATAAGGCGCGCGGCGCCCCTTGTTGATGGTCAGCTCCAGCTCGAAGTCGCTGTCCGCATTGGACAGATAGACCAGCGTGAACTCGTCAAATTCCAGCCGGTCCGCCACCGCCAGCCCGAAGGCCGTGCTGTAAAACGCCACCGCGCGCGCCTCGTCCGTCACGCGGATCATACTATGGACGAATTTCGCCATATTCCCTCGCTTGTCTGTTTGTTTCCAAGGCGTTGCCACCCTTGACGGAGGCTGCGGCCGGTTCGGGCCACAGCGCCGCATCGCATCCCGATCGGGGCGTCACGAAAACTGGATGCCGCCGTCGATCATCACCGATTGGCCGGTCATGTAATCGGAATCATCCGAGGCCAGATACGAGACGTATTTGGCCACATCTTCCGGCTCGGACACGCGGCCCAGCATGATCGAACCGGCATATTTGCGCAGCGCCTCGCCCTTGGCCAGCCCCTCCTCGGCGCCCAGTTTCTCGTCGATCAGATCCCACATATTGGTGCCGACGATCCCCGGACAATAGGCGTTCACGGTGATGCCATATTTGGCCCATTCCATCGCAGCGGCCTGCGTCAGCCCGCGCACCCCCCATTTGGAGGCCGAATACGGCCCCAGAAGCGCGAAGGGCCGATAGGCCACAATCGAAGCCGCGCCGATGATCTTGCCGCCGCCGCCCTGCGCGACCATCTGCCGTGCCGCCGCCTGATAGCACAGGAAAACGCCGCGCAGATTGACATTCATCACCTTGTCCCAATCCGCGATATCAAGGTCCAGCAACCCCTGGATATGCGCGATACCGGCATTGGCGACCAGCCCGTCCAGCCGCCCGAGCGCGGCCACCGTCTCGGCCACCATCGCGCGCACCTCTTCGGGGTCCGAAACATCGGCAATCGCGGTGCCGGATCTGCGGCCAAGGCTGCGGATCTCGGCGGCCACGGCCTCGGCCGCCGCCCTATTGGCGGGAATATCGTTGATCACGACATCATGGCCGTCTTCCGCCAGACGCAGCGCGATGGCGCGGCCGATCCCGCGGGCGGCACCGGTGACGAGTATCGAACGTGATGTGGTTTTGGGCATGTCTGGTCCTCCTCCTGACCTGTCCGGCGGGCAGGCCCTCAGGGAGGCGCGCCGCCGGAGCCCCAGTCTGGGACGGCCCCGCAGGCAGGAGGTAGCATCCGGTTACTACCTGTGTTCACGATCGCGTGGGGGGACGACAGTGCCGCAGAACCGCCGCAAATGCCGCTTTTGCAGGCAGAATGCCGCAAAACCCCGCAAATCGCGCAAGGGCCTGCCTGTGCCAGACGGCCGCAGAGCCGTTGCCAAACGCCCTATCGCCCCCCAAGGGCCGCGAGGGCCGCGCCCGCGCGCAGAGTAATGTGCTTGTGGTCACAACCCCGCCCGAACCGCGCCAGAAGACCCCAAGAATATCGTATATTTCCAGTGTCTTGCGGCCCTTGCAAAACCGCACATCCGGCCTCGGCCTGCCGGGACGTCACCGCCTCGCAATTGCGCGAGCCCCCCCGCTGCGGCCTTGGATCATCGGGGAAACTCTCCTAGATTCCCCTCCATTGCGGATCGGTAACGATCCTTGAAAGGAGTTTTCCATGAGCAAGACAGTGATCCCCCCCGCCCCGACCCTGCGGCTGTCCAATGGCGTCGAGATGCCGCGTCTCGGGCTGGGCACCTGGCCGATGGATGACCGTGAAAGCGCGCGTGCCGTCGCCCAGGCCATCGAAACGGGCTACCGGCTGGTCGATACCGCCGAGAATTACGGCAATGAGGCGGGCGTGGGCGAAGGGCTCAGGGCCTCGGGTGTGGCGCGCGAAGAGCTGTTCGTCACCACCAAATTCAACCGCAAATGGCACAGCCGCGAGGGCGTGCGCGAGGCCACCGACCGCGCGCTGAAAACGCTGGGGCTCGACTATATCGACCTGATGCTGATCCATTGGCCCAACCCCGATCAGGACCGCTATGTGGAGGCCTTCGAGGGGCTTCTGGAGATGGTCGAGGCGGGCAAGATCCGCGCGGCGGGCGTGTCGAATTTCAAACCCGCCCATCTGCAGAAGCTGTTTGACGCAGGCATGGTGCCGGTGCTCAACCAGATCGAGCAGGACCCCTATCACCGCCGCGAGGATCTGGTGAAACTGCACGAGGCCAAAGGCATCGCCACCGAAAGCTGGAGCCCGCTGGGCCGTGCGGGCGCGCTGCTGGACGACCCCGCCATCGTGGCGATCGCCCGCGCGCATGGCGTGAGCACGGGGCAGGTCGTGCTGCGCTGGCATATCCAGAGCGGCTTTGTCACCACGCCGAAATCGGCAGATGCCCGTCGTCAGGCGGAAAATCTCGACATTTTCGGCTTCACCCTGACCGAGTCGGAATTTGCCGTGCTGAACGGGCTGGGCCGCGAGGATGGCAGCCTGACGGATGCCGACACGTTCGGCCACTGATCCGCAGGCCCTGCCCGCTCCGTTCCGGGCGGGGCTGCGGGCTGTCCGGCAGGGGCAAGCCCCCCGCCGGCGCAGTCGCCCCCCCTTCTTCGCAAGGGCGTATTCGGCCCGCCCTTCCGGCCGGGGTCTCACGCCCCGCCCGCGCGCCGGAAATCATAGCGCCGCGCCGATCGTCACCGGCCACCGGATCCAGCAGCCATTCGTAGTGCAAAGCGCCGATTATCGGCAGATCTCGCGCGAAAGCGGGGCTGGCACGGGGCAGCACGGGGCTGGCACGGGGCCGCACGGGCGGCCACAGGCGGCGGGTCAAGGCATGGATCATCCGGCACCAGCTCTTGTCTGATATCGGGCAGCGCGCCCTTGCCCGACCTTGTAGGTCTGCGCATCTTGCACCATCGCGTAAGGCGCGGGGACAGCGGCCCCGTCACACCCGCGTCACGCCCGCGTTACCCGCACAGGTTGAACTGATCGCGCGCAGCTCACGCGACTTCACTTTCACTCTTTGAACAACAAATGCCTCACTCATAAGCTTGCTTATAAACTCGGTCTGGGTCACCACTTGCCCGTCGGCCTGCCTTCGCCCGCAGCGGGGCATCCGGCAGATTTCCAGATGGAGGAATAGGATGAACGATGTTACCCGCAGGGCCTTTGTGGCCACCGGCATGTTTACAACCGTTGCTGTCGCCTCGGGCGCTCTGGCCGATACGGTGCCCAATGCCGGACGGGACGATCCCGGCCCGCGCAATCCGGTCATCAACAACGACAACCCGCAGCTGATGAACCCACCGAAAACCGATAACGGCACCCTGCCCAATCTGCGCTTCCCCTTTGGCGATGCCCATGTGCGCTATGGCAGCGGCGGCTGGACCAATCAGGTGACCGAGCGCGAGCTGCCGGTGGCCACCACCATCGCCGGTGTCGATATGCGGCTTCAGGCGGGCGGCATCCGCGAACTGCACTGGCACAAGGAAGCCGAATGGGCCTATATGACCTTCGGCAAGGCCCGCATCACCGCAATCGATGCCGAGGGGCGCTATTTCATCGATGATGTCAGCGAAGGCGATCTGTGGTATTTCCCGCCCGGCATTCCGCATTCGATCCAGGGGCTGGGGCCGGATGGCTGCGAATTCCTGCTGGCCTTCGATGATGGCGATTTCGACGAAAACAGCACCTTCCTGCTGAGCGACTGGATGCAGCATATTCCCAAGGATATTCTGGCCAAGAACTTCGCCGTTGCAGCCAGCACCTTCAACACGCTGCCCGCCCCTTCCGACGAATATATCTTTGCCTCGACCGTGCCCGACGCGCTGGACAGCGTGCGCCCGAAAGGCGCCAGCACCGTGCCCAACCCGTTCAGCCACAAACTGCTGGCGCAAGAGCCGATCACCTCGCCCGGTGGCACGGTGCGCATTGCCGATTCCAGCAATTTCAAGGTCTCCAAAAGCATCGCCGCCGCTCTGGTCGAGCTGGAACCGGGGGCGCTGCGCGAATTGCACTGGCATCCCAATAATGACGAATGGCAGTATTATCTGGAAGGCACCGGCCGGATGGGCGTGTTCGGGGCCAATGGCAATGCGCGCACCTTCGACATCCATGCAGGCGATGTCGGCTATATCCCCTTCGCGATGGGGCATTATATCGAGAATACCGGCGATACGCCGCTGCGCTTCCTTGAAATGTTCAAAAGCGACCATTACGCCGATATCTCGCTCAATCAATGGCTTGCCCTGACCCCCGAGGCGCTGGTGCGCGCCCATCTCAACCTTGATGACACCTTCATGGCCGCGCTGCGCCGCACCAAACAGCCGGTTGTCGCGCGTCAGGCAAACACCAACTGACCCACAGGTGCCCTCCCCAAAGGGGGGGGGCGCAGCCATGCGGGCAGGGGCTTTCCGCCCTGCCCGCAGGCCCCTATAACGGCCCCGTCCCATTCCCAGCCATCCAAGGGGTCGCCATGTCCGCGCTGCATGAACTGGAAGATCTGGCCCGACCGGTCCTGTCCGCGCCCGCCTATGCCTATATCTCGGGCGGGGCCGGAGACGGGGCGGCCATTGCCCGCAACCGCGCGGCATGGGGCGCGTCTCTTCTGCGGCCACAGATCGGGCGACAGATTCCGGCGCTGCACTGCGGGCTGTCGCTGCTGGGCACGCCGCTTGAGATGCCGGTGCTCATCGCCCCGATGGCCTATCAGCGCCTTGCCCATCCCGATGGCGAAGCCGGTATGGCGCGCGCGGCGGCGGCGCAGGGGGCGGGGTTTGTGCTGTCATGCCAGAGCACGCAACCCGCCGAGGAGATCGCCCCCGCGCCGTTCTGGTTCCAGATCTATCTCCAGCCCGATCCCGAGGCCACGCAGCAGCTGGCCCTGCGCGCGCTCAACGCCGGTGCCACGGCGCTGGTGGTCACGATGGATGCGCCGCTCAACGGGATCCGCAACCGCGAAATCGCGGCGGGCTTCCGCCTGCCCGAGGATCTGCGCCCGGTGATGCTGGATGCGCTGCCGCCGCCCGTCCCGACAGTTGCGGCCATTCTCGCGCAGTCCCCCGGCTGGGAGGGGCTGGCACAGCTTTGCGCGCGCTCGACGGTGCCGGTTCTGGCCAAGGGGGTGCTGACCCCCGAGGCCGCGCGGCAGGCGATGGCCTGCGGCTGTGCGGGGGTGATCGTGTCCAATCATGGCGGGCGCGTGCTGGAGGGGCTGCCCGCCACCGCCACCGCGCTGCCCGCGATCCGTGCGGCGCTGGGGCAGGCCCCTGTGCTGGTGGATGGCGGCATCCGCACGGGCGAGGATGTCTTTCGCGCGCGCGCGCTGGGGGCGGATGCGGTGCTGGTGGGGCGGCCTTTCTTCTATGCGCTGGCGCTGGAGGGCGCGATGGGCGTGGCCAGGGCGCTGCGCCGCCTGAAGGATGAATTTGCCGTCACGATGGGGCTGATGGGCTGCGCCCGCCCCGAAGAGATCGGCCCCATCCATCTCTGGCCCCTGCCTGCCTGACCGCCCGTTCCGGAGGCGGAACATTTCGGCGGGACTTATCTTGACAAAAACAGTCAGAAAAGCGAAAAGCCGATTTCATTGTCTCCAAAGAAGAGGGCAGCCCGAACAGGCTGCCCTCTTTGTCATGGATGGCCCCCGCAATAGGCTGCGGGCCAAGGACCGGCCCCCCGCCCTTGGTCGGCCATGCCTTATTCGGCTTCGAAATGGCCGCACCAGTCATCGGTTTTCACCACCGGCCACAGCCCATGCGCCGAGGCTGCGGGCTGCGAGACCGGCGGGTTGAAACGGCACAGGCCCGCATCCTCGCTGGTGGCGGTCGCCGCATTGGTTTTGTGATCTTCGAAGAAGGCGCAATCGGCGCAGGACTTGCTCATGATGTGTTCCCTTTGTGCTCATGGGGCAGAGTTTGCGCTGCGCCCGTCATGGGCAGACCCTAGGGGAGACAAAAATAAAAGTCAACAAAAACAAATAGTTGATACGTTTTGTCGGGCATTCAAACCCGACAAAATCACTTTCCACAGCGCCCGCTTATCGCCACAGCCCCCGAGCCATAAGCCGCCCTAGCCTGTCAGGCCGAACAGCGCGATCAGCCCTTCGGTGATCTTGCCGCGCCAGACATAGCGGTCATGCCCGCCCGACCACGGCGACCACAGCACCTCGCCCCCGCGCGCCGCCAGCACGCTGGCCACCTGACGGTTGCTTTCCCAGATATCTCCGGCCAGCGCATCGCCGCCGCGCGCGGTTTCAAACAGCCCCGCGCCCAGAAAGACCCGTGGCATCTGCGGAGCCTGTAGAAGGCGCTGGGTGATCCATGACGACGCCGCCCGTCCGCGCGGCTCGGGCGCCCACCAATACGACCCCGACAGCGCGATCACCGCCCCGAAGCGGTCGGGGCGCTCCAGCGCCACCCGCAGCGCCGCGAGGCCACCGAAGCTCTCGCCCACCAGCACCGTGCGCGCCGGATCGGGCCGCAGCCCGATCTGCGCGGCGATACGGGGCACCAGCTCGTCGGCCAGCATCGCGGCGAAGGCCGGATCCTGCGGCATCTCCGCCGCGCGACGGGCGGCGTCGATCGGGTCCACGAAGACCACCGCCATCGGCGGCAGGCGGTGCGCGGCGGCAAGCTGGCGCAGCGCATCGGGCAGATGCATCCCGTTGGCGGCCTCTGTCCCGTCAAGCACCACGGCCAGCACCGCGCGCGGGTCCTGCGGCGTGAAATCCGGCGTGGTATAGAGCGCGATCGCGCGGCGGTTGCCCAGATGTCCGGAGCCGAAGACCTGCCACTCAAGCGCCAGAGCCTGCGCCGGAAAGCCCGCCTGCGCGGGGGCCTCCGGCCCGTCAAACACCGAATACGCCATATAGGCATCGGCGGCCGGTGCCAGCCGGTGCGGATTGAGCGGATCGGCCTGCGCGACCGCCAGAAGCGCCGCGCGGCGGGCCTGCGCGGGACCGGGAATATCGGGCACATCCACCGCCAGCTGATAGCTCAGCCGCGTATCGCGCGCCACGCGGTAGCTTTTGTAGAACAGATCGGTCCCGCCAAGCCGCTCCAGCCAGTCGTGATCATTGCTCGGCCCGCCCAGCAGCCGCACATTGCGCTGCGCGCCGCGATAGAGAAAGGTCACCACCAGCCCCGCCCCGGTCTCTTCGACCAAAGGCGTGCCCCGCGCCACGATCTGCGGCCACAGCCGCTCCAGCGCGCCGCTTTGGCTGGCGATCTGCCCCATGATCTGCCCCATAATCGGGCTCGGCCATTCCGGCGCGGGCGGGTGCTGTTGCGCGGGCGGCACGATCCGGGTGAGCGTCAGCGAATAGGCCCCGCCCTGCGCCCCGCTGACCTGAAGATCCCCCGCCTCGGGCTGCAGGAACCGGAAGCGCTGCTGCCCCGAGACCGCCGCCACAAGCTGGCGCACAGGCTGCCCCCCCTGCCGGAGCCTCAAGACCAGCTCCTGCGCGGCGGCCTCCGGCGCGAAGATCCCCTCGACATAGCTGCCCGCAGGGGCCGCCAGCACATAGCGCGCAGGCACGGCCTCCAGCGTGGCCGTCACCGTCTCGCCCTGCGGCAGGGGCATGCCCCGCGTGCCGTGGTCCTGTGCCATCGCGCGCGGCCCCGCCCCGCCCCATATCGCCATCGCCATCACCATGCCCCAAAGCGCCGCTATCATCCCTCTTTGCATCCTGCGCCCCCCTTAGAACGTGTAGCGCAGGCTGGCCGTCCATGTGCGCTCGTTGCCCACGAAACAGGCATAGGCGCTGGCACAGGAGGCCACATAGGCCTTATCGGCAAGGTTCTGCACATTCAGTTGCAGCCGCATCGCATCCTGCGCCGACAGCACCGGCCCGAACTCGTATCCCAGCGCCAGATCATAAAGCGTGACCGCAGGCACCTCGAACGTATTGCCGCTATCGCCCTGCGAGCGCCCGATATAGCGCATCCCCAGCGCGATATCATATCCGGCCTGCGCGCGGTATTTGCCCCACAGGCCCGCGGTCCGTTCCGGCATCCGTGCCGGCGTCTTGCCGATTTCGCTGCTGCGGGCCGAATCCGCCACCTCCGCCTCGATCCACGAGGCCGAGCCCAGCAGGCTCCAATGCGCGTCAATCTCGGCCTGCGCCTCGATTTCCAGCCCGCGGCTGTCGATCCGCCCGATCTGGCGCGGCGTGTAGGTGGCGCTGTCATAGGTGATCACGCCGGTCTGGCGCAGGTCGTAATAGGCCGCCTGCGCGACATAGCGCCCGTCCGGCGTGGCCCATTTCACGCCCAGCTCGTATTGGCGGGCCTGTGTCGGGTCGAAGGGCGTGCCGCTACCCGAGGCCTCTGTCACCGGCTCGAAGCTGGTGGCATAGCTGAGATAGGGGCTCAGGCCATTGTCGAACGCATACAGCACCGCCGCACGGCCGGTCAGCGCCTGATCGGAAAAGCGGCTGCGGCTGGCGGCCTCGTGATCGGTGATCTTGGAGGAGAAATCGTCAAAGCGCAGCCCGCCCGTCACCTGCCAGCGCCCGAACGCGATCTGGTCCTGCACATACAGACCGGCCTGCGTGGCGCGGGTGGTGGTGTCGGAGACACGGCTGTTCAGATCGAAGCTGTCATAGCCGTAAACTGGGGCCGTCCAGTCGATCGGGGGGGCGTCATAATCGAAGCCCCACTGGTAGTTACGGGTGCTGCGCCGATAGTCCAGCCCCGCCAGAAGCCGGTGTTCGGCCCCGCCCGGATATGCCAGATGCGCGACCGACAGATCGACCAGCGCCTGATCCAGATCCTCGGTGCCCCCCGAGGCCGTGCGCGAGATCGTCCTGCCATCCTCGGCCAGACTGCCCCAGACAAGGCTGCGGAACCCCGTCCGGATGCGCGACAGCCGCGCATTGGCGCGCAGCGTGGTCTGCGGCCCCAGGGCCTGCGTCAGGCTGGCCGAAAGCGCCTTTGTGGTGCGGGTCGAGCTGTCCCATGCCGGGTCCGACACGTTGAACGCCCAAGGGATCAGCGCGCCGGTCGCCGTGGGAAAGAGCGACCCCGCCGCCTCGCGGAAATTGCGCAGCCCCGCATCGGGTTCGTTCTGCACCAGCCCCGCCAGATCCAGCGTCAGACCCTCGCGCGGGTGCCAGCGCAGCGACGGCGCGACCGCATAGCGCTGTGTCTCGCCATCCTCTTCCTGCGTCTGCGTCCGGTGCCCCGTGCCGACCACGCGCCATGACAGCGTCTGCGACAGCGCCCCGCCACGGTCGAAGGCCAGCCCCGCATGCGCACCGCTGCCGGTGCGGGCCTCCACCACCCCGTGATGCGCCCCGTCGGCGCGTTTCGAGGTCATGGCGATCAGCCCGCCCGGATTGCTCTGCCCGTAAAGCGCCGAGGACGGCCCCTTGAGCAATTCGACCCGCTCCAGAAGCCACGGGTCGATCTGCCCGAAACTGCTGCCCCCGAAGGCCAGCCCGTCCAGAAAGCGCGGCACATAGGAATAGCCGCGCACGAAGGTCTCGTCGGTCAGGTTGGAGGTGCCGCGATATTCGGTCAGGATGCCCGGCGCATAGCGCAGCGACTGGGCCACCGATTGCGCGCCCTGATCGGCGATCTGTTGCGCAGTGACCACCGACACCACCTGCGGCGTCAGCGACAGGGCGGTGGCGGTTTTGCTGGCGCTCAGGCTGCCTGCGGCAATATAGCCACGGGTCTCATGGGCCAGATCCTCGCCCCGCACGACCACTTCCTCAAGGGCGACGACCGCCTCCTCGGCCAACGCGGGTGCCGCGCAAAACAGCGGCGCGACAAGCGCCAGACGGCCCCAGAGGGCGGAACGGACAGGGGGCGGGACACAGGGTCGGGACATGGCGGCTCCGGCGCGGATGAATACTTGATGTTTTCACTCGGTTATTATAGCGAGGCCGGACCCCGCACCATGCGCGGCACGGGCGGTTTTCCGACAAAGCCCTGCGTTTTTCCGACAATCGGACAGGCGCGGCCGACGGAAGACACCCAACGGGACGATTCAAAAGGGCAACCGGACGCATCATGAGTATTCACCGCTATCCTGGCAATTTTCGGGTGGGCGTGCTGGACGAGCCCCGCGCGGCGGTGCTGGAGACGGGCGTGTCGATGCTGGAGCCGAAGGTAATGGTCTTTATCCTGCTTTCGGGCTACCAGCGCTTCCGTCTAGCCACGCAGCGCTGCGTGCTGGATGCCGCACAAGGGCCTGCGGGGCTTTTGCTGCGCATCAACCGCCCGCTTGAACACCAGTTCGAGGAAAACCACGGCGCCCCGCTGACCAAGATCTCGATCGCGGTCAGCACGGAATGGGTGGACGGGCTTGCCCCCGTCCCCCCCAGCGCCAGCCCTGACCCCGCAGAACACCGCCCGCCCCCTGCCGGACCAAAGCACCCCGACCTATGGGTGCAGCCCTTCGTGCCCGCGCCGCAAAGCTGCGATCTGGCGCAGGCCATCCGCAGCGCGCCCAGCCCGATGCAGCGCATGAGCCTTGGCCTGACGCTGCTTGACAGGGTGCTGGCAGCCTCGGCGCAAAGCGCGGCGGGCGAGGCACCCCCCCTCACCGGCCCGACCGGAACATCCGGCCCGATCCCCCCGCCCGACCTACTGGTGCCCGACCTGCTGGTGCCCGACCCACTGGTGCCCGACCCACTGGTGCCCGCCCACCCGCTGCTGGACCGCCTGCGCCGCGAAATGCGCAAGGCCCCCGCGCGGACCCGCACCGCCCCCGCCCTTGCGAAAGCCTGCGGCATCGGCCTGCGCACGCTGGAACGGCAGGTGCAGCAGGAGACGGGGCGCGGCCTCGGGGCGGTGCTGCGCCGCGAGCGGCTTCTGATCGGCTTTCACGCCCTGTCCCGCGGCATGCCGGTGATGCAGGCGGCGAGTGCGGCGGGCTATCAGTCCCGCACCAGCTTCGGCAGCGCGCTCAAACGCGAATTCGGCCTGTCACCTGCCCAGATCCTGCAACAGGCCGCGCGGCAGATCTGGTAGCCGCGCCCCGTTTTCCACCCGCTCACCCCACCTTTCCTGTCCTATGAGAGACCCGACCCATGCCCCCTCCCACCCGATATATCGTTCAGGCCAGCCTGCTTGTGCTCTGGGCGCTGACGCTGCTGGTGCCGCGCCCTGCCGCAGCCCAAAGCCAGCTGGCCCCTGTGCCCCCGATCCGCAGCTGCGCGGCCCTTGCCGACACCGATCTTGCCGCCATCGCGGGGGCCGGAAGCGCGGTCACCGCCACCGAAGAGACCCTCTCGGACGGGATCGCGGTCTGCCGCGTCACCGCCACGCTGGCCCCTGCGATCACGCTCGAGGTGCTGCTGCCCACACGGACATGGGCGCAGCGCTATCTGCAGGTCGGCTGCGGCGGGCTTTGCGGGCGGATCAGCCTGCGCTCGGGCGCCTCGAACGGCTGCGCCCTGCTGACCGATGGCGGCTTTGTCATGGCGGCCACCGATATGGGCCATGCGGGCGATGACAGCGGCACATGGGGGCTCGATGCGCAAAAGCGCCGCGATTTCGCCTATCGCGCCCAGCATCTGACCACCAAGGCCGCCAAGGCGCTGATCACCGCCTTCTACGGCCAGCCTGCGCGCTATGCCTATTTCAACGGCTGCTCGGATGGCGGGCGCGAGGCGTTGATGGAGGCGCAGCGCTACCCCGAGGATTTCGACGGGATCATCGCCGGTGCACCGGCCATGCTGTTTACGGTGCAGAACACGCTCTATCACGGCTGGCAGGCGGTCTCGAACACCGGCGCCGACGGCACGGTGACGCTGCTTTCGGACCGCTTGCCGCTGCTGCACAAGGCGGTGCTTGCGGCCTGTGATGCGCTTGACGGCGCCGAAGACGGGCTGATCTCCACCCCCGCCGCGTGCCATTTCGACCCCGCCAGCCTGATCTGCCCCGCAGGCCAGAGCGACCACTCGGCCTGCCTGACCGCCGCCGAAGCCGAGGTCGCGCGCCGGTTCTACCAAGGCCCGACGGACCCCGAAACCCACCAGCCGCTGACGGCGGGCCAGCCGCTTTACGGCTCGGAGCTGAACTGGGCGGGCGTCTATGTCGCCGATCAGCCGCAGGACGGGCTGATGAGCACCAATGCCGCGCTGCCCGCGATCCGCTATCTGGCCTTCGACCCCGCCCGCCCCGAGGCCGATCTGGCCAGCTTCGCCTTCACCCGCGCCACGCTGGAGGCGCTGCGCGCGCGGCACCCGCTCTTTGATGCGACCGATCCCGATATGTCGGGCTTCGCGCGGGCGGGGGGCAAGCTGATCCTGTGGCACGGGCTGGCCGATCCGCATATCGCGCCCGCCAATACCGTGGCCCTGCACGAGGCGATGATCCGCCAGATGGGGCCGCAGAGGGTGGACGGGTTCGAACGTCTCTACCTGCTGCCGGGGGTGGCGCATTGCGGCAATGGGGAAGGCCCCTCCAATCTGGATCTGCTCTCGGCGATGATGGCATGGGTTGAACAGGGGCAGGCCCCCGACGCCATTCTGACCACCACCGCCGCACAGCCCAGCCGCTTCGGCGCGCCCGATTTCGCCCCGGACCGCGCGCAGGCCGCAGGCGCTGCCCTGCCCGAGGGGGCGGCCGCTGGCCCGCGCGCCCAAAACGGGCCGGATGGTGGGCGTCAGGGCCGGACAGGGCCCCGCCCCGAGGGCCCGCGCGCCGAAGGGTCCGCACAGGTCACCCCGATGAGCCGTCCGGTCTATCCCTATCCGTTCATCGCGCAATGGGATGGCAAGGGCGATCTGGCCAAGGCCGAAAGCTGGTCCAAAGGCCCCGCGACCCAAAGCGTGACCCTGCGCGACTGGGCCGGTGCCGATCTCTTCGGCACGGCCTCCTATGCGGCGCGCCAGACCCAGCCAGACCCGCAATAAGGCGCATCGCGACACAGGCACGGGCGGGGTCTCCCCGCCCCTCGCCGCAGGTCGCGCGCCCTGCCTGCCCCGCGCGCCATACTCGCCCCTGCGCAATCCCGCATATGCGTTCCGACCCCTCCCGCCAAGCGCGATGTGCTGGACCGTTTGCTTCAGGTGCAGCGGCGAAGGGCAAGGCGCATCGCAGCGCCGAGCTCCGCATCGCTCACCTGCGCTGAAATCCGCACGTTATCGGCCTCGGTAAGCTTGCCCAGATCCCACGCTTCAAGTTTGACATGATTATTCGGCGCTATGTCGATTTCGGCCTTATCCATGTCGAGTTCGACATGACACAAGCGCATCTCGGCAAACATCTTGCGCTTGGTCTTGTAACCACACCGCGCCATCGTTTCTGCCACCCAGTTGAGATAATTTGCCTCATGGTTGCCGCTTTTGAATTCGGGAGCAATCTCGACAAATGTCGGCCATGTCATCCCGTCCGGTGCGGGGTTTAAGGCCACTACTCGGCTGGCAGAAAGTGAATCGCGCAAGGCTGCGCCAAGCTCCGCATCGTCAGTCGCAACCTCAAGAATATGTTCGCGTCCCTTCGGATCGTGAAACATACCGCTGCGAAGGCCAGAACGAGTCTTGATAAAGTAGAAATCCTGATTTTGCATAATTCCGGCCCAACGCCGGGTCTGAGT
>NZ_JBXXRY010000005.1:0-79184 GCF_057380695.1 Thioclava sp. NS-SX20
GAGGGAGGCCGTGCGATTGGGCATACCAGAATCAGATTCTCCCGATGTCCGGAGGCTGGACCTCTTTTCGGGCATGGATGACGCGCACTTCAGCGCGCTGATGCGCGGCGCCTACGTTCAGAACTTTCCTCCGCAGATCGAACTGATAACCGAGGGAGAACCAAGCGATTTTCTGCATGTCGTCCTGTCTGGGTCCGTCGATCTCTTCTCGGTCTGGAACGGCAGGGAAACCAGCATGGCGACCGCTCGGCCGGTGTCGACGTTCATCCTCGCGGCGTCGATCAAGAGCGCGCCCTACCTGATGTCGGCCCGAACCTTGGAAAAAAGCCGGATTGTTCTTATCCCCAGTCAGGACGTGCGCAACATATTTGACGTCGACAACTTCTTCGCGCGCGCCATCGTGGCGGAGCTGGCGCAGTGCTACCGTTCCGCCGTGAAGACCAAGAAGGAGCTGAAATTACGGACCTCTCAGGAGCGACTTGCGAACTATCTTCTTCGGCTGCAGGCGCGTGTGGGGGCTGGTCCCCAGTTCGACCTGGAGTTCGAGAAACGCCGTTTGGCGTCCTACCTCGGAATGACCCCCGAGAACCTGAGCCGCGCCTTCAGGGGGTTGCAGGCCTATGGCGTCGCTGTCCAGGGCAATCGAGTCAACATCAGCGATCAACAGGATCTCGAGCGATTTGCAAAGCCCAACCCATTGATCGACGATCCGGATTCATAGAAAGATCCAAATGACAGCGGCCCGCCCAGCCGCCACGATCCGCCAGATCACGACGGCAATCGACAACGCCGAACAGGACAATCCAGAACCGGTCAGCCCGAGACGCGCCCCGGGATCGGCCGAAGTGGCGGACCTATCGGCAAGGGCAGGCTGACGCAGGGCGCCACAACAGCGCGCGCAAGCTCCGATCATTCCACAGCGTCATGTCGTCATCCTGGGACGAACGAGCAGCGGCCCGTAGAGGATCGCGAAACCGCTGAAGGCCGCGATCCAACAGAGGCCCGAAATCGCGTAGAGCGCCCCGGCAGCTCCGGGCGCAAGACCGGCTATCAGTCGCGCCAGGACGGCACCGATCAGGCCGAGATAAATCGTCCGCGTTCCGGTTCCCGCGGTCAGGGTCTGGCCTGTATGCCCCAATGTCGCGCGGGTCATCACCGCCAGCGTCATCAGCCCGATTGCGCCGGCCATCCAGACATGCTGGGCCGCGGCTTGCGTCAGAAGGCCCGGCCAGAAGGTGGAAAAACCAATAGCCAAGGCTCCGAGTGGGAGGAAGGCATAGCCGGCGTGCAAGACCCAGACCAGCGGCTCGGACAAGGTGAGCCTCCCGGCCCACCGGACCAAGCGTATCGCATGTGCGACGCCGGCCGCAATCAGGATCGTACCTGAGATAAGGCTTTCGGGGGAAACCACCCAGAACAGCAGGGCGACCAGAAGAATGAGCAGGGCAGCCCGGTCAAACCGCTGCATCGGCGGGGTTGGGAGCCGGGTCTCGCGTCGCTTGACCAGCCAGTTTCGGGTAAACGAGGGAATGATACGCCCCCCGATGACGGCGATCATCATGATCCCGGCTCCGAGCCCAGCCCTGAGCCCGAGATCGCCAGCGGCGAAGGCGCCTGTTGCGGCTTGCCAATGGAACGTCGCATTCGCGAGCGTAAAGGCGATGAGCATTCCCAGGACGATCAGGTTGCGCCAGTTCTTGCCCGTGACTATCTCGCGCATCAGGACGCCGACCAATGCAACGGGCATGGCAAGATCTGCCAGAGCCACGATCCAAACCGGAAGGTAGATCGCGACAGCAATCGCAATGCGACCAATCACCCAAAGGAGAAACAGAATGCCGAGCGGCCAGCCGACGACAGGAAGACGCCCTGTCCAATTGGGGACTGCCGTAAGCAGAAATCCTGCGATCACAGCCCCAAGATACCCGAACAGGAATTCGTGCGCATACCAAGTCACGGGATCGAAGCGTATCGGTAGCTCCGCCGCACCTGAGAGCATCAGGAGCCACAGCGTCATCGCACTCGCAGCCCATAGCCCGGCCCCGAGAAAGAAGGGGCGAAACCCAAAGGTCAGGAGGGCTGGACCGTTCCAGGTCCGCATCTGTTCCGAGCTTGTCGTCATGTCAGGTCTCGTTCCGTCTGTGCTTCGGCCTCGGTCAAGATCAGGTCGAGGCGGATATCATGGGATGGTGGATGGATCGCGGTAATTCGCGCCGCCTGAAGCTCACCCCCGACATCGAAAGGTCTCGGCCTGGGAGCCGCAAGCGTCCGGTCGAAGGAGCCCTCCGCCATAGCCGAGGCGATCGCCGTCCGCCCTCCAGCCGGCGAGGAGGGGCAAGCACGAGGTCGGGCGTGACGGCGAGGGCGTCCGGGGGGATATTCCAGCAGCCGCGTATCATGCGGGTTTTGGGCGCCCAGCGGCGAACGGTGAGCGGGGCCGCCCTGGTTTGGGAAGATGCGGCGGAGGGCATGGGATTCTCACGAGTTTGAACTTGAGTCTCATGCTATCTTCGATCAATCGGCATTTTCAATACCAATTTGGTGAATGCGAGACGGGCCGTTGTTGTGCCAATCAACGTTCGGGCTGGCGGTTCCCTTTCCCGTCTCCCTTCAGACAATAGCCTCAATCTTGGCGCGGCCAAGGGCCGGGAAGCGGTTCATCACTGAGCGACAGGCGCTACCGGATTCGCTCGCCAAAGAGCTTCAGGCGATTCATCGGAGCTTCGCCCCGATTTCGGACGCGATAGTCAGTCCATCGATTCCAGGGCGCTCTTCCAAGGCGTCGCGTCGCGTGCAAGATCTCGTTCTAGGCTGAGGCTGTGGGGCAACCCTCTTTCCAGCTGCGCCCGTTCCGGCGGATCGGCATGAGAGTCTCGGTCCATGATCGCACCATGGCATCGTCGCGTGTCATGGGCGCCGTCCGCGATGAGGGTGGCGATCGCCGCATCTCGGGAATTTACTCTAGCACCGCGAGCAGGAAAGGGCTGCCTCCGTGACGGCTCGAGGTGGAGTCGACTGCGCGTATGTTGCCGGTTTTCGTGTCCAAGGCGATGTGGACCTTCCTCCGTTGCCTACGTCGCGACGGCCCGTGTTTGCGAGCCAGCCATTCGCTATCCGCGCAGAACATGACGCTGGGAATCGGGGGGCGCATCCTGGCGTGTTGCCTGGACCACGCGTTTCACCGCGCCCCAAGCCTCCCGGGTTGGCTGCCGCGTGCCTTACTCCGTGCTCAGGCGCCCATCGCGCAGATGGATCAGCCGATCGAAGCGGTCGAAGATTTTCTCGTCATGGGTCACGGTGAGAATGCAGGCCTCCTGCTCGACGGCGAGCTTGCGCAGCAAATCCATCACGAGTTGCGCCCTTACGGAATCGAGGGCCGCCGTCGGCTCGTCGGCAAGAATGATCCGCGGCCGGTTCGCCAATGCGCGCGCAATCGCAACGCGCTGCGCTTCGCCGCCCGACAGATGGGCAGGCTTGACCCGCGCCCGATGCCCCACCTCGAGATACTCCAGCAAGTCGCGCGCGCGGGCTTTCGACGCAGCCGGCGTCGATCCCGCCAGATCGAGCACCAGCGCGACATTCTCCTCGGCGGTGAGGAACGGAAGCAGGTTGTGCGCCTGAAAGATGAAGCCGATCTTGTCCAGACGCAGGCGCCGCAGGTTGCCGCGCAGCCACCGGCCGTCGAACACTGTCTCGCCATCGAGCACAAGCCGGCCGGCCGAGGGATCGACGATGCAGCCGATGATATTGAGCAGCGTGGTCTTGCCCGAGCCCGAGGGGCCGAGCATCGCCACCACCTCGCCCGCACGGATCTGCAAATCGACCGCGCGCAGGGCATCGACGCGGGCTTCGCCCTCGCCGTAATGCTTGGCCACACCCGACACCTCGACGAGAAGATCACCGATCGCCATCTCAGCCTCCGAGCGCGGTCGCCGGATCGACCTTGAGCGCGGCGCGGATTCCCAATCCGGATGCCAGGATGCAAACGAAGATGATGATCCCGAAAAGCACCAAAGCGTTGGTTGGCTCCAGAACCACCCGACGCGGAAAATTGTCTTTCACCAGCAGGATCAGCGACAGCCCGATCGCCCACCCCGAGGCGCCCAGGATCAAGGCTTGCTGCACGATCAGACCGAGGATCGTGCGATCCGGCGCGCCGATCAGCTTGAGCGTCGCGATCTGTTTCAGCTTCTCCATCGTCATCGTATAGATGATCAGCGCGATCACCACGGCCGAGACGCTGAGCAATATCCCCAGAAACAGCCCGATCTGGCGGCGCGCGCGATCCACGACCGACGCGAGCAACAGCTCTTCTTGCTGCGCCTGGGTCAGAGCGCCCAAATGTTTCCATTGCCGGATCGTTGCCGCAACCCGCGTGACATCGGCATCCGGCTCGATCCGCGCGATGACCGCGGCCACTGTGCTGGTATCAGGCGCAGCCGCCCCGCGCGCGGCCCGGACCCTCTCGGCGGCGGGATCGAGCTCGCTTTGCAGGGCCATCGCATCGGACAAGGTCATGAAGACCGCGGGATCGCCGCCGGAATTCATCGCATTTTCCGTCAGCCCCACGACGCTGAACCGGTTGCGTCCCAGACGGATCGTATCTCCGACCGTAAGCCCCGACTTGCGATCGGCGACCAATTCGTAATGACTGCGCCCTAGGCCCCGCCCGTCGACGAGAGTTGGAGGGCCTCCGGGATGGCCGCGCTCGTAACCGATGACATATAGCCGGAGCGTCTGCGCCCCGTGCCGGGCCTCGATCGTCTGATAGGTGATCGCGCCTGCCTCGGCGATCCCCGGAAGGCGCGCAACCGCATCACGAGTCGAGGCGGGCAACGCAGAGGCCTCGGCAAAGGGCCCCTGAGTGTTCGCCTCGACGATCCAGAGATCTGCGCGCGGGGCCTTCACCGCCGCAAGCGCATCCGACACCAGACCGTTATAGATCCCGATCATCGCCAGCACGACGGTCATCAACAGCCCCAGCCCAAAGCAGGTCAGGACAAAACGAAACAGGCTGTGCCGGATGTCCTTGAGCGCGAGCGTCATGCGCCGGCCTCGATGCGGACCTTGCGGCCCTCGACCGCGCCCTTCGGAACCGGAGAGATGACCTTCGCGCCGTCCGGCAGACCGCCTGTCACCTCCGCGCGCCCCAAATCGTCACGCGCCCCGAACTGCACCTTTGCCCGTGCGAGCGCACCATCTTGCGTGATCCAGATCGTTCCCGAGGCGCCATCGAAACCCGCGATATCGACCTCTGGCACCATCAGGGCCCGATCTCGATGACCGATGGCGACCAAGACCTCAGCCTGTTCGCCAAGATACATTTCGGCGGGGCAGTCGGAACAGGTGAGCCACACCTTGCGCTCCTCGTTGACGCGGTCACTCTCCAATCCGATACGCGCTATTTCCCCGTGAAACGCCTGCTGCGGGCGCGAGCGAAGACGGATGCTTCCCCGTTGCCCCAGCGCAAGCTGCCCCGCGCGCTCTTCGTCGATATAGGCTTGGATCCAGATCGTTTGCGGATCAATCAGGCTGAAGATCGTGTCCCCCGCCTTGACCACGGTGCCGGCCTCGGCCTTGCGCGCAATGATCAGGGCGTCATAGGGTGCGGTGAGGGCGTGCTGATCGAGAAGCGTGTGGGCCGAGCGCAAGTTGGCGTCTGCCTCGGCCAGTTGCGCGCGCAGCACCATCAGCTCGGCCTCCGCCACCGCGAGATCGGCGCGCGCGACATCGAGATCACGCTGTGCCTCCTCAGCGTTTTGCTTCGAGGCCCGGTCGGCGCGCGCCAGTTCCTGCTGGCGCGCATTGGCCGCTTCTCGCTGCGACAGAACCGCCTGAGCCCGGGGCAGAGCAGCCTCCGCCTTGGCGAGCGCCGCGCGCGCGGCGGCCACCCCGGCCCCGGCCTGGAGAACGCGAGCCTGTTGCTCCTCGGAATGCAGCACGGCCAGTTCCTGCCCGGCCGCAACACGATCCCCCGCATCGGCGGACAAGCTCTGCACCGCGCCACCGAGCTCGAAACCAACGGCGCTCAGCACACGCGCCTCGACATTTCCAAGACCATAAATCCGAAGCGTGAGGTCCGTCTGCGGCGCGAGCACCTGCACCGGCAGCGGTCTTTGGCGCATCCCCCAGAGCCCCCCCGCCAGCGCTATTGCAGCGACACCGAGGACAAACCAACTCCTACGCATCTCTCCGCGATCCTTCCTGCCGTTGCAGCAGGCGCAACTGCACATCGAGCAGCGCCAGCCCCGTTTCTTCCATGGATGTCTTGCGCTCCCCGAGGGCCCATCTGATCGCGGCACCCTGGACAAGCGAGCTCAGCAGATGGGCGATATCACGCGGCACGAGTTCGGCCGGGATCCGTCCTTGCGCCTGAGCCGCAGCGAGGTCCGCCGCAAGCATTTCGTGAAATGCGCCGAGGCGTTCCTGGAAGGCGCCGCGCAGCACCTCGTTCTCGATCGTCAATTCGCGCGAGAACAGAAGCATCGGGATCGCCGGCGTGCGCGCAATCACCGCAAGCTGCGCCGCCACCAACGCCCGCACCCGCTCCAGCGGATCCGACACATCTTCGAGGGCCGCCCCCCAAGCCGTCGCGAGCGTGTCGGTGACCTGTTCGGCGACGGCTGCCCATAGCTCTGCCTTGGATGGGAAGTGCCGAAACAGCGCCGCCTGGGTCACCCCGATCCGTTCTGCAACCGCAGCTGTGGTCACCCGATCCGGGCCGATCCGGTCAGCCATCTCGAGAACGGTCGCGACGATCTCGGCCTTGCGCATGTCTGCTGATTTTCGCATCATCCGGCATCAATTAGTTAGTGATCGAACACTTACTAGCAGTCATCTCGCAGAACGTCAATCGAGTCTTCGACCTGGCTCTGAGCCTGTGGCCGCCAAGTGTCGCGCCCTACGTTCCAGCAACTCGCTAAGCCGCCTTGATCAGCCGAGATGCGCGGCAGATCAGCGGACGGGATCCTCGCCATGGCGCCCGGGTATCGCAATCGGCACAGGTGGCAGTTGCCGGCCTTCGAGATCCGTCCCAGCCTTTCCTTGCGCCGCTCGAATGGGACCGGGGCGTCACGTCGTGCAAGGCTGCGTAATCGCGACCGCTTCTGAAGGAGCTCACGTCTGGTATCGTCACGGCGAAGGCTCTGGACGAGATCGCGCCGACCCCGGGCACCGTTGCCAGACGGCGTGCAAGCGCGTCACCGGCGTGCACCTCGTCGATCCGTGCGGCCAGGTCCTCGATCTAATCCTGCGTGCCCCGGAACTGTGCCGCCAGCCTGTCCACAACACTGGTCGCGCGGCGTCTGGCAGGTTTTAAGCAGAAGCAAGCAGGCGCTCGATGTTGAGGATCGTTGTTCTATGGACGGCTCCTTTCGGGGCGCTGTATCCAGACCCATCCGGGCACAATGCGATGCTGTGGGTCGGGCCATCCACACCATCAGTGGCGGGCTATCCCACATTATTATTGCGCGGATGGCGTGCGTGGTCGTGGCGCAGCCGTGACGCACTTGTCCCATAATGAATGCTTCATTCCATTCCAGCGAATGGAGCCCACCGTCAACCGTGGGAACAAACCTCGTGCCCTTTGGGGGCTGACCAACCTCTGGAGTTAAATGCGAGGTGTGTGTGGTTCGAAAATCGGGTTTTCCAAACGACGACAACGAGTTACATTGCGCTGCGAGCTTGGGGATCTGGCGTTCGACCAATCGCAGGTATCGTTGGTTGTACGCCCCCGCAACCAAACTGTACCAGAAAAGACCCGCGAGCTCGCTCCATCCCTCCCTCAATAATCGACCTGCTCGAACCCATACTTGCCCTCATGATCGCGCCATTCGAGAAACACGGAGCGATTACCGATGCTTGGACATCAATAACCGCCGGGGCTCGTAACGTCCGCCCACTCCCTAGGTCTCTTGGGAATCCCGATTAGCAAGGTCCGGTGCCCGCGCTTAGTTACCATGCGACCAGTCGCATGTCGCACGCGCAACGAACAGCGGCTTCGTCCGCATTGCGTTAGTTCATGTGGCGCGCGGCGAAGGTTTGCTTCGTCAATGCTCGCGGGCACTGTAGGCTGGGAAGATGATGTCGAGACGGCTGAAATTTCCACGCATGTGACGCAAAGTTCACCGCGCAATCTCCCCTGCCAACACCGCTCTTCCGTGCACCGCCAAGGTTGCTGAAAACCTCTGACACCCAAACTTGTGGATCACATCGAGTACACGCGCTTCGTAGGCAGCGTGTCCGATCAAACGACACAGGTCGGACGCATGGAACTGGCGGTTCGCAGTCGGGGCGGCTTGCATCTGTCTCAGCAATTCGCGCTCTTTGGGGTCTGGTACCCGTTTCTGCGATGGTTTCACCTCGGGACGAGGCGGAGTCCCCGGCGAATTCCGCCATCGGCGCATGAAGCCAAGCAGGAAGCCGGCCGGCACCCTGCCGTTGCCTCGGGACCGATTGAAGGTGAGGAAGCGGTCCCAGATGACCTGGGTGTCGACGTTCCAGCAGGGCAGCGTGGCCTTCGCTGCTTTGATGAGCTCCGCCCAACTGGTCTGAAAAACATTCGAACTCGCTGTGATGTCGATCAGTCCTGAGAAGATAGTTTTGTTATTACTATCTCTAGATAGTGATGTGTCACCTTCACCTGACACGAGATCGTGGGTTTCACTCTCCTCGTCGAAGGCGGAAAACCGAAAGATCCAGGGCGCGAACTTGCCATTCGGCTTCGCCCGCTCGAGCTGCAACTCCGACGTCTCAAGTTCGCTCAAAAGAACCGAAAGATATTGTCGTGAGACACCCATCTTCTCCGCCAGGGCAGAGAGGGTGAAGGCTGCCGTTCCGCGCGACAAACCGTTGTAGCCATCCTTCCAGGCGATGGCGTCGAGGATGAGGGTGGCAAGCTTGTGCGCTGCAACAGAGAGATTTGTCTGCGTAATCCGTCGCAGGATCAGGCCGGTCGTAGGTTCCATGGTCGAGGTCTCCTTGGAGATCCGACGCCATGTCGTGAGAAAACAACATTCTTGCCAGCAAAACAACTTTGCTGGTTGCAGGTGTCTTAGCCGTGCGCTAGGAAACTCTTGTTCACGGAGTTTTCTTGCACGGCGTCAGGCTTCACGGTCTGGCGTCGTCTCCTTTTTGGGGGTTTTGCACAGCCTTTCGTGCGGGGTTGTGAGGACGCGCGCGGCAAGACCGCGTGCAGATTTTGTCAGTAGCGAACTTCTTCAGAACCATAGTTCCCGGCGTGATCACGCCAGTCGACGAAGACGGAGCGGTAGAAGTAGCTGCCGCATCCATTCGGGATGCTCAGGCCGGATGCGGCCGGCACTTGGCCCACGTTGGATCTTGTCCATCGGTAATCGCCTTGCACTCCGTAGGACCCCAACCGCGTGGAGTCGTTGCGATTGCAGTCACCATCTCGGTTTTCGTGCTGCCGGTACTGGATGTGATACACGCGAATGCTCCGAACAAAGTCAAAGGCGTCGCCTGAGATGTCGATGTCGGCTTGTTCATCCGCTTGGACGCGAACAAGGGGTATCGGAGTCGATTCCTGCGGTTCGGGCGGATCGCGGAACGTGATCTCATAAAGGCGTTCCATGGGCGACATCGGACTGGGATCGTTTAACGACACACCCATCGGACACCGCCAGATTTGTAAGGGTGGCTCGATCGGCCATGGTGTGATCCGCCGAATGAAGACCGCTCTAGCATGTGCGCAGGGCGCAGAGGCAGGCCAGCCGCCCGCAAGGCAGAGGAGGATCGCACAGTCCACCTGATAGGCCTGAGCCGGTGCTGACGAGGCCATTAGTCCGGATATGCTCATTGCCGTGGCCGTGGCCACGCCGTGGATCACGTGCTTCATGATGCCGAATCCATCTATAATGGTGCAGCGATACGAAACAACATTAATGATGGCAAGGAGATTTGATTGATGATGACCTGCAATTGTTCGCTTGTATCGCGAGACAGCTTCCAAGATCTGATGACGGTTTGGGCTCTTGAGGCGTCCTGGAAGCGGCCAAATTTGCGGCTTCATTTCACGTTAGATGCCAAACAAACATTTGCGAAAAAGGGAAAATGCGGTGTTTCCATGCGGCCACGAAAGCGGTCACGGAAGAACAGACCGCATGAGCCCGTCAAACGGCGTGTCGCAGCGTCCATGGTCCCGGGAAGGGCAGGGTCGGAAAACTGTAGGGCTTGGTTCCCCGGCTGGAATCCGGGAACGGAAGGGCGGGTGGAGCAACGATCCTGTGTTGTGGCCTATGTTGGGATCGAACATGCGCTTGAAGGTTTATGGCAGTATCTGCTATGATCGAGCATGGATAGGAGAGTCTGATGCCAAACGTCCACCTGACCGAACCGATGCAGAAATATGTGCAGGCGCAGATCGAGTCCGGCGCCTACGCCAATCTGAGCGAAGTCGTGCGCGCCGGCGTAAGGATGCTGATGGAGAAGGATGGCGCGCGGCAGTTCTATGCCCTCAAGGCCGATCTCGAGATGGCAGCCACCCTGGCCGAGAATGGGGATTTCGCCGAGTTCGATGCCCAAGCCTTCGAACCGGATGCGTTTGATCGCTGACCCGCATGACTATTCGGCTTTCCGGACAGGCCAAGTCCGACCTCGAAGAGATACGCACCTACACCGTCGAAACATGGGGCAGGGACCAATGGCTCGTCTATTACCGCCAGTTGGTCACCGCCTTCGAGCGGATCACTGGGGATCCCGACGCGGGCCGGGACAGGAGTCTCTTTGTCCCGGGGATGCGGTCCGTCAATTGCCAGCGACACGTGATCTTCTACAAGCGGCTCGATGCGGCGGATGGCGCGGCAGTCATCCTGCGCATCGTGCATCAGCGCCGCAACATGCCCGCACTCGTCTACTACGAGGATCTCGACGGCGGTTAAGCCCATGCGGTTGCTCAGTCCAATAGCTCGACCAGTCTTCCATAGTCTTCACTGACCTCGCGCGCCTCCTGAAACGCGCGGGCGCGCTCGGCATCAAGACAGCGGAAGTACTCCTGGATGTCGGCGATGTAGCCCTCGAAATCAGAACGCAGCAGATCGGCGTAGGCACGCATGTCGTCATGCGACTGAGGCAAGAACGGTCGCTCGGGAGATACGCAATCCGCAGCCGCGACTACCGGCATGCTTCCAAGCAGGAGCGCGAACAGCAGCGGTGCGTTGCGCGCAACAAACAAGCGCAGGGCAAAACTCCTTTGCCGCCTTTAAGATTATCATTCTGTCGGCTATCACCGTTATCGAAGCAAGGCGAACTTCGTCAACACGTTATTATTGTCTTGCTATCATTAATGTTGTTTTGTATCGCTCACGGTGTTGCGACCCCGTGGGCCTGATACTGCACCCAGGCAGAACAAGGACCCAAGGGAAGGCCATGATAGAAGAAGCCCCGAATGTGGTTACAGAAGACGGACTGCGCGGCTTGCTCGCCGAGGGCTACCTCATTGAGGTGGTCTGCAAGGAGAGAGCAGAGAAGCGCCATAACAGCTGGTACGGCTCGTGGGTCATCCGCGCCGTCGCCACTGATGGGCGTGACGATAAGATGCTCGTCACCAGCCGAAGCGTCCTCAAGCTCCGCGACTTCAAAACCATCGTTGGCCTTGTCAGTTTCCTGGCCGACATGGGCTGTACGACCGCTAGCATCCCACTTGAAGAAGGTGGCCGCGAGCGCCACGCCGCGCCTCCGGTCAAAGGCAGCTGACCGCGCGACTGCGCTCGTCGTTGCTTTGGGTACAGGCGTTTGTTCCGCGCCCCCGGCCCTGGCCGACGGTTTCATCTTTTCGGTTGGCCCAGACGGCCAATTGATTTCCTCTTCTCAAGAGGCAAACGGGCGCCTTTTTCTCTTCGCAAAACCTCGCGTTCCTGACGCAACGAGCGAGACAGCGATCCCGGCTCGATCCGCCGCCCGCGCCACCCCAGAAATCCTCCATGCGATCGAGACCACGGCTCTGCGGTATGCCGGGCATGGTGCGCTGCGTCGCGCAGGGCTTTCAGTCACTGATTGGGCGCTCCTTTACCGGGCCAATATCGAAGTCGAGAGCGCATACAATCCGGCTGCACGCAGCCCTGTCGGTGCCATAGGCCTTGGCCAGCTTATGCCAGATACCGCCCGCGACCTCGGCGTGGACCCACATGACATTGCGCAAAACCTCGACGGATCAGCCCGCTACCTGCTGATGATGCTCGACCAGTTCGGCGAGGGCTCTCTGGCCCTTGCGGCGTACAACGCTGGCCCTGAGGCGGTCACACGCCACGGCGGCATCCCCCCTTTTCGAGAAACCCAAGGGCACGTGGCCCGTGTGACTGCCGTGTTTGAGCGGCTCAGAGGAGATCTTTCATGACATCGAGGAAACGTCAAAGCTTGCTCCGCACGCGGGCGATCACCGCGTTCGGCGCGATGGCCCTTATCGTGCTGGCAGGACCAGCACTGGCCCAGAGCATCGACCTCTCGCCGGTGCAGACCCTTTTGCAAGGCATCGTCGATGCGATCACCGGCCCCTTGGGGATCGTGATCGGAACGCTCGCGCTGATCGGGGTGTTCCTTTCCTGGCTCTTTGGCATCCTCGACTTCCGTCAGGCCCTCTGGGTCGTGGTTGCAATCGCGGGCATCGCCGCAGCACCCACCATCGTCGCCGCCATCTGGACGACCTGAGCTCCATCCATGGCTGACCAGTCCCGCGTGTTCATCGGCCTTCTCAGGCCACCCAAGCTGATGGGCTTGCCGATCATGTACGCCATGGTCTGGCTCTTCGGCTCTACGCTTCTATTCCTCTGGGTGCAGAGCTGGGTGGTGGCCGTCTTCGCGGGGCTGGCCTGGCCGGCGCTCTGGAAAGCCGCGGACTGGGATCCGAACTTCCTCGATGTCCTGGTGATCACCTTGCAGGAAACCCCGCCCACGACGAACCGCAAGCTGCACGGAGGCGACAGCTATGCCCCGTGATGGACTTGCCAATGACATGGCGGAGGCGCTCGATCCGCTGACCGCGCTACCCGCATGGGTCAAGGGCGAGAAGCGGCTCTCAATGATGCTGCCTTATGTGAGCCTCGTGAACGACCGAACGATCCGGACACGCGGCAACGAGCTGATGCAATGCATCCGGCTCGAAGGGGTGAACAGCACGACGAGCGAGGACGCGCATCTCGACCGGATCGGAGGGTTGCTGGCTGGCATCGTCGCGCAGGTGGGGACGGAGTTCTCATTCTACCTGCACAAGGTGTCGAAAGCGGTCGATGTGACCCTGCCGCCCGTTCCGGGCGAAGGGTTTGCGGCTGCCGTCGACAAACGATGGCACGCGCATCTCGGTCGCGCGGGCTTGCGCGACAAGACGCTGACCCTAACCGTGCTGAAGCGCCCCGAGGCAGGGAGCCGCTTGCCCTTCGGTCTGGGGGCGTCTCGCGCCCGACATGCGGCGGACACGACGCGGCGTCTGCGCAAGCTTGATGAGGTCATAGGGTTTCTGCTGTCGTCCTTCGATGAGCTGAAACCCCGCTTGCTCGCGGCCAGCACAGGCGAGCTTCTGGGCTTCCTCGGCTCGCTCAATACAGGCGAAGAGCATCCGCTCTTCCCGAGGTCGCGCCTCGGCGTGATCGCCGAGGATGTGGCCAATACCCGCGTCACCTTCCGCGGCACGACCATCGCGCTCTCCGACGGTGCGGTCGGCGACAAGCTCGGCGCGATCTTCGGGGTGAAGAACTACCCCGCCAAGACCGATAGCCTGATGCTCGACGAGTTGAATCTGCCCGTCGACATGGTGGTCACGCACTCCTTTGTGCCGATCAACGCCAACATCATGGCGGGCCGGATCAAACGGCAGCTGCGCCTGATGCAAGCCGCCAATGACGGGGCCATCAGCCTCGCTCAGGAACTGGAACTCGCCCAAGACGATCTGGAATCCAAACGCCTGATCTTCGGCGAGCATCACATGACCGTGGCGGTTTATGCGCGGACCCAAGCCGCCCTCGACGATATCGCGGCCGAGATCCGCAACATCTCCGCCACCTCCGGCATCAACCTGATCTCAGAGGCCTTCGGGGCGCGGGCGCATTTCATGGCGCAGCATCCCGGCAATACCGGGGCGCGAAGCCGCAAGGCAGCGATCACGAACCACAACTTCGCCGATCTCGCCACCTTTCACCGCACCCCGCTCGGCAAGACTGGCAAGGAAGTGCCGTGGGGCGTGCCCATCACACTCTTCCCGACGCCCGAGCGCAGCGGCTTTCGCTTCAACTTCCACGAACAGGGCGCGCCGGATCGCGAGCCCACAGGTGGGCACACGCTGATCCTGGGCCGCCCCGGCTCCGGTAAATCCGTACTGGCGGCTTTCCTGATGACCATGGCCCGCCGCGCCGGTGCGCGGGTCTTCGTCTTCGACTATCGCGCTGGCATGGAAATGGCCGTCCGCGCGCTTGGCGGCAGCTATTCGACCGTGCGGGCGGGGCGCCCCACGGGCCTCAATCCTCTGCAGACAGAGATCGACACCCGCGGCCAGGCATGGCTTGCTGATTGGCTCGCGAGCCTCTTGGAGCGGCGCGAACGACCGCTGACCCCGGTTCAGACCAACCGACTGCAGGAGGTCGTACGCCAGAACGCGAGCGCAGGACATGCGGGCCTACGGAACTGGTCGGATTTCGCCTCGCTGCTGGTCTCGACCGACGACGAAGGCGATCTCTTCGAGCGTATGCAGGAATGGACGGCCGAGGGTCGCTACGGCTGGATCTTCGGGGCCAATGCCGAGGACAGTTTCAGCATCGATGGAGACGTCGCGGGCTTTGACCTCACCGGCATCCTCGATTCCGAGAGCGAGCGGGAACGCATGGCGGTCCTGTCCTACCTCTTCCGCCGAGTCGAGCGGGTGATCGAGGACCGCAAGCCCACCATCATCGTCATCGACGAGGCATGGAAAGCCCTCGACAACGCCTACTTTGCGGAGCGACTCAGCAACTGGCTGGTGACCGCCCGCAAGCAGAACGCCGTCGTCGTGATGATGACGCAATATGCCAGCCAGCTCGAGCGCACGCGCACCGGCAAGACCATCGTGGAAGCGGTGCCGACCCAGGTGCTCTTGCCCAACATTCGTGCGTCCGCCGCTGACTACGCGATGCTCGGCCTGACCGAGAAAGAGCTCGACGTACTTCTGGGCGTCGGCTCGGCCTCGCGGCTCGCACTTGTACGCGACGACCGTGGGTCCGTCGTGATCGATGCCGATCTCAGCGCGCTCGGCCCGCTCGTGACCATCCTTGGAGGAATGGAGAAGGGCGAAGCACTTGTCGGCGCCGATTATCGCGAACGTCCTGAATTCTGGAGAGTGACATGATTCGTACCATCATTCGCAGCGTCGTGCTGCTCGGGCTCGGCCTGACCCTGACAGCCTGTGCACAGCATAACCCCCCGCAAGCCAACTGCTTCAATTTTCGCGAGACTCCTGCGCAGGCAGGAACCGCCACCGCCACGATCTCGACCATGGGGGCGGAAGTCACGCGTCGCGACACGGCCTGCGATTTCGTCCTCTTGGGGGCGGGCAGCTGAGCCAATGCGGAACTGGCTTCCTCTCTCGATGATCGGCTTTGCACTGGCAGCTCCCGCGGCGGGGCCGGCGGTCGCCCAGGGCGTGCCAACCTTCGATCTGCGCCTGTTCGCAGAGCGGCAGGCGATCCTCGAGCAGACCGATCGGGACCTGACACTGCAGCAGGACCGGCTAAGCCGCGAGGAGGAACTGGCCGAGATCAAGCGTCAGCAACTCGCCTCCCTCGAAGGGCTGATGGATGCCATGTCGCTTGGCGCTGGAGACGTGGCCGGAACCGTGGCGGGGCTCGAGGCGGGGCAGGGGGCGGTAGACGACGTCGAAAGCGCGGCTGCCAGTCTTTACGCGCCCGAGGACACCAATCCAGCGGCAGCGCGGATGTTCGGCGATGCCCGGGAAGGGATCGAGGAGCTGATCATCCGCGCAGCACGCGACACCCATAGTCTGTCCGGGGTCAGCCGCGCGGGTCTTTCGCTCGTGCAATGGCGCTGCCTTTTGCAGGCGCTGATCTGGCAGGAAAGTCGTTTCCAGATTGGGGCTCGCTCACCCGTGGGGGCCTTCGGACTTACCCAGATCATGCCCGGTACCGCGGGCGATCTCGGGATCTACCCGGCCTATTACGACGATCCCTATCTGCAGGTCACCGGCGGTGCGCGATACCTCGCACAAATGCTGAACATGTTCGACGGCAACATCATCCATGCGCTCGCCGCCTATAACGCCGGGCCGGGCAATGTGCAGGATTATGGCGGTGTGCCACCCTTCGCGGAAACCCAGCATTATGTCGTGGTGATCCCGCAGCAGTACAACAGCTACCTCGCGGCCGTAGGCGGCATCGACGCGCTCGGCACCATCGACCCTGTGCTCCTCGCCAACGCGAGTTTCAGCCTCTCGGCCCACGGCGCAGGGGTCTATGGCGACTATTCGCTGGTCTCGGTCCGTGCCGCCGCCCTGCGGGTTCAGGACATCATCACCCGCATTGGTGAGACCGAGGATCTCCACGAAGCCATCGCGCTCAACACCTATGCCCGGGCCGAACTGGCCCGGCTGGTCGCAATCCGGACCCGGATCAAGGCCGCCCGAACCGAGCCACTCAGCGCCGAACAGATCGCCTTGGCGGCAGCGCAAGCTGCCGAGCGGCAATACATGGATTTTAGTCAGGAGGATTTGCGTTGAACCTGCGCCTGCCCCGTTCCCTTTTCGCCGGTAGCATCGCTCTCGCGCTTGCCCTCAATGTCACCGGACCTGTCGCGGCACAGGGTGTGCCCACGGTGGACACTCAGAACATTGCTCAGGAAATCCGCCAGCTTCAGCAGATGCTGCAGGATTTCGGGATCCAGACCGATCTTCTGGACAATGCGTTGGAGCAACTGGACATGCTGCAAAGCCAACTCGATCAGCTGAACGAGATGTATGCCTCGCTCACCGGGCCGCGCAGCATCCTCGGACTTGCCATGGGCGGGGACCTCGACACCTTGCTTGAGGCCGACTTCGAAGACATCCCCGGCCTGATCCGAGGCATGCAGGCGGGCGATTGGAGCGCTCTCGTCGGGCCCAATGCCGGACCCATGCGCACGCAGATGGAACAGGCGCTGGTAAGCGCCGGGTTCGACGAGGATTCACTCCGCGAAATCGCCACCAGCGGCAATCCGGGCGCGGAAGGCGTGGCCACGCGGGCAACCACAGGTGCTGTGATGTCGGCGGCGGCGCAGAACAGCCACGCAGAGGCGGAACAGTCTCTCGAACGGGTGGAACGTCTGGTCGAGATGATCCCGGACATGGAGGATCTCAAAGCCTCGATGGATCATAACACACGCGTCACGGCGGAACTCGCCATCGCCATGACCCGGATGTGGGAGCTGGAAGCGATCCAAACCCTAGGCGCTGGCAATGCAGGCGTGGTTGACGCCGCCACCGTCGCTGAAGAACGCCGCTACATGGACTTCACCTTGCCGGATCTTGAGCCGTGAGTGGGGCAGGGGTGATGACTGCGCGCGAGCTCGTGGAAGAGGAACTTGTTTACGGTGCCCTGCGCCGTGAACAGCTTTGGCGAGTGATCGGCCTTTCCGGGGCGGGCTTTGGCGTATTCGGCTGTTTGACGGCTGCGGCTATCGCGCTGATGGTCGAAACGCCGCTTCCCGTGGTTGTGCCCTACGATCCCGCGACCGGGATGGCGCTCCCCAATGCCACGGTTGAAACCGTGTCGCTCGCCGAACGGCCTGCCGTGATCGAAGCGCAAATCTACCGCTACATTCTCGACCGCGAAACCTACAACCAGCTCGACAACGACCTTCGTGTCCGCCGTGTCCTCGCACAGTCCTCCGGATCGGCCGAGGCCAACATGCGCGCGATGTGGACATCGGGGCAGGACAGCTATCCGCCGACGCGTTACGGGGCTGCGGCCGAGATGGCCGTTGAGATCGCATCTATCACCCTTATTGGCGATAACCGCGCCCAGGTGCGGCTCAGAAAGCGCCTGACAAGCCCGCAAGGGGTACAGGATGGATCGTTCACTGCCACGTTGATGTTCGAATTCCGGCCCGAGCGGACCCGCGCGATCGACGATGTCTGGCAAAACCCTTTCGGTTTCACCGTCACCCAATATGCCATCCGATCGGACCGTTCCGAATGACTCGCACTCTAATCTCTACGCTGCTGGCCGCCAGTATTCTCGCGTTCGCGGGATCGACTGCCTTGGCCGAGACCACGCCCCGCCCGGGTTCTCATGACAACCGCGTTCGCGTCGCGACCTGGACTGAAGGCCAGGTTTACCGTGTCGTCACGACTCTGACCCGCGTCACAACAGTCGAATTCGGTGAGGGTGAAACCATCCGCTCGATCATCTCCGGCGATACGGTCGGGTTTCAATTCGACGGTGTCCCGGGTGGCCGTGCCTTCGCCATCAAGCCGACAGCATCTGGCGTCGCCACCAACATCACCGTCTACACCAACCGTCGCTCCTACTACTTCCATGTCGTCGAAGCCCGGGAGACGCCGCATTATGTCGTGCAGTTCCGCTACCCTGAAAACCGCGTGCAACCCACCAGGGCGGTTGCGGCCGATGCGCCGAACGCGAACTATGCGGTCAGTGCCCGAGAAGAGTTCACGCCGACGGCCATCTGGGATGATGGTACCTTTACGTATTTCCGGTTCGCACGGAATGCGCCGGTGCCCGCCATCTTCCGTTATTCGGACGGCAGGGAACGCGCGGTGAACAGCCAAGCCTTGAGTGACGGCGTCCTCCGCGTGTCCGGCGTCAACCTACAATGGGTCCTTCGCCTTGGCGAAGAGGTGGTTTGCGTCCAGGACGCAGGACAGGCCACATCATGACCGAAGGTACGGAAGACCTCGCCGCGCGCCTCGCGGCTCTCGAAGGTTCGACAGGCAAAGCGAAGGCAAACAAGCGGCCTGCACCGCTTGCCGCGATCCTTGGAGTCGTCGGCATCGCCGCAGCAGGTGGTCTGGCGTGGGCTGCCCTACAGCCTTCGGCAGAAGCACCAATGGCGACCGCCGCGCCGGAGGAGTTCCAGAGCAGCGGCCCCGGATTCGGAGATCTGGCGCCGATTTCTGCCCCGGAGCCCAGCCAAGCCCCGCCTGCGGACACAGGTCCGAGCGAGTCGGAACTCGCGCTGATGGAAAGTCTTGCGACATTGAGAGCGGAACTCGAGGACCTGCGCGCAAGACCGGCCGAGGCTGCGGATAGCGGGGCGGAGCAGGCTATCGCGGACCTGACGGCGCAAATTGCCACCTTACAGGAAGCATCCGCCGAGGCTCAGCGTGCCCTCGAGCGGCAGCTGACCGAGCGGGACCGCGAATTGGATCAGCTCCGCATGGACTTGGAACTTGCACGGCTTGCACCACCAGAGCCGACCTCATTGGGACCAAGTGAAGAAGAATTGCGGCTGGCCGAACTCGAAAGGCGGCGCGCTGCTGAAGCTGAGGCCCGCGCAGAGCGTATCGCGTCTCCTATGATCGCGTTCTCCGGGATGGGCGCGGGTGCGGATAGGGAGAACACGCTGGAAGCCGCACGCTTGAATGCAGATGAAGCCTTTGTTCGTTCGGGCGCGCAACCAGCACAGGTGACACGTGCCGAAGTGATCGCGAACCCATCGAACACGGTTGTTCAGGGCACCATGATTCAGGCTGTGACAGAGACGGCTCTCGACAGCACACTGCCCGGCGCGATCCGCGCCATCGTCTCGGAAGACGTCCATTCTTTCGATGGAACCCGTATCCTGATCCCGCGCGGCGCGCGGCTGATCGGGCGCTACCGCTCCGATGTCGCACTCGCCCAATCGCGCGTCATGGTGGCATGGGACCGGATCATCTTGCCCGACAATCAGACCGTGCAGATCAGCGCCTTCGGTGGAGACGAGCTTGGCCGTACTGGCACCACCGGGTTTGTCGACACCCGTTTCGCGCAACGCTTCGGCTCCGCCGCGCTGATCTCCTTGATCGGCGCCCTGCCTGCGGCTGCAGCGGGTCAAATCGACAGCGAGGCGGCGGCCGATGTTGCGAGCGATGTCGGCACGGATCTGCGCGATAGCACGCAAAGCGTGATGCAGGACTATCTGGCGATCCGGCCAGTGATACACGTCGATCAGGGTACACGGATCACGGTCATGGTCGATCGTGACCTCGAGATTTTCTGACATGGCCGCAAGTTATCTGGAAGCGTCGCTCGACCGTTTCGGCCCCGAGGTCCTGCACGACGACACGATCGAGATCTGCATCAATCCCGACGGACAAGTCTGGGGCGAATTCCAGGGCGATCACTTCATGCGAGGTCTCGGCAGCCCGCTGAGCCAGACCGAGATCAAGGACCTCGGCAACCAGATCGCCTCGGCCGCCTCGACGACGCTCAGCACGAAGAAGCCCATTGTCTCGGTCTCGATCCTATATCGAGATCGCCCGATCCGCGCGCAGGTGATCCAGCCGCCGGCAGTCGAAGGCGGGTTTTCAATATCGTTGCGGTTCTTCTCCTCCCTGCCGCTGGAGGCAATCCGGCTCGGCTTCCTCTTTGGAAAGGAGCGCAGCCTCGAAGGTCTGCGGCGCGAACGAAACGCCGCGCTGCGCAATGTGGTTGCCTCCGGCGACATCGACGCCGCGCTGCGCTTCTGCGTCGAGAACAAGCTCAACATGATCGTTTCGGGCGGTACATCGACCGGCAAGACGGTCGCGGCGCGCAAGATCCTTTCGCTGATTCCGTCCGAAGAGCGGATCATCACCATCGAGGAGGCGGCCGAGCTGCGCCCCGAGCAGCCCAATGCCGTGACGTTGATCGCGGACCGGGACACGGATGCCCGCAGTGCCGATGTGCTCTTGGCCTCAACTCTTCGCATGCGACCCGACCGGATTGTCCTGGGCGAAGTCCGCGGTCGCGAGGCGATGACGTTTCTCGAGGCAATCAACACCGGCCACGGTGGATCGCTGACTACGCTGCATGCCGAGACCCCACAACTTGCTGTTCGCCGCCTCGCCATCGCCGCCCTGAAAACCGATGTGCCGATGACCTATGCCGACATGATCGATTACATTGAGGGCTCGATCGACGTGATCATTCAGGCAGGCCGCCATGAAGGCGCGCGCGGGATCACCGAGTTCTTTCTCCCGGGTCAAACCACAGATTTGAACCTCGACACGGTCGACGGCAGAGGCAACAAGAGCCCCTCCGTTGCCGCTGAGTAAAAAAGGACCCCCCAGATGCGAAAACCAATTCTCGCACTCATGCTTGCCGCCTTGGCGGGCCCCCTTGTGGCGCAGACTTCGCCTCCGATCTCAAACGATCTCACAGTCGATATGTCGCCGCAACAATACCGGATCTGCAACGATCGTCCGGCGCGCCCGACCTGGATGGACGAAATCAATCCGCGTGAAGCTTACAAGGCAGCAGCTTTGATGGAGTTGTACGAAATTCGGGCTTGGGAGGAGATCGCTGAATCTGGCGACTGCGGCTGTGAAACTCGCTTTCCCGCTTGGGATAGCTCCGATGGCGAATATCATGAAAGGTATGCAGGCCTTAGCCAAGCCGAGCATTCAGCGTTTCGCCGCGACTGGATTGAAGTAAGGAAGCAACTCGAGCCGACCGTGCGTACAATCTGCGAAGCTCAAGGCAACTGGTAATGGGCGTCGTCAGCTGGATGGTCGGCACGGCAGACGCGTTCCTTGTCGATGCGGCTGAGTCCCAGTTCGGGGCCGTGGCAAGCAATACCGGTACGATCGTCCTGCTGATGGTCACGCTTTCGCTAATCGGCGTCTGCATCAACATGGCATTCCAGTTCCGCAGCATGGATGGGGCCAGCTTCTTCTGGTACCTGATCAAGCTGACCCTTATCGGTCTGTTCGCCTTCAATTGGGCAAACTTCAATGCAGTAGCAAACGCAGTCATTGGAGGCTTGGACTACGTCGCTGGCGCACTGGTGTCTTCGGTTGGCGGCGGAGGAGCCGGAGCCACACACTTTGCCGGCGAATTCGACATCCTGATCGAAAAATTCAGCCAGTACCTGAATGCCATCGGCAGCAACCTGAACTGGATGACGGGCGCGATCCTAGGCGGCATTGGGCTTATTCTTTTGAGCCTCCTTGGCTTCATGACCGGCATCGTCCTCATATTCGCCAAGATGATGCTGACCCTCATGCTCGGCCTTGCTCCGATCATGATCGCATTGTCGCTCTTCGACGCGACCAAAGATTTCTTCCACAGATGGGTCTCGACGACAGTCAGCTATGCCTTCTACCCCATCGTCATCGCAGCCATGTTTTCGACCGTCGTCGGCATGGCGAATTCGCTTCTCGCCCAGATCGGCGATCCGAATTCGGCAACCAACATCGGATCGCTCGTGCCGTTCTTCGTCATGGTTTTCCTGGCCAAGGGGTTTGTGGCAGCAACACCCCTGATCGTTCGCGGCATCTCGGGAAACCTAATGGTTGCGGCGGCACCGGCGATCATCAGCGGGTCCGCCGGGGTGCTACGAGGGCTGGCTAACACATCTGGTGTCCAGGGCAGGGCGCGGATCGGCGCATTGACCACCGGAGAAATGATTGGGCGAGGCGTAGCGCAGAGCCCCGCGTCTGTTCGGAATGCGATGACGAGCGCCAGCGCACAAGTAGTCAGGATGTCCGAGAGGGCGAAGAGATTGGCCCAGTGATTGATGGTAGCGATTAAGAAGTAGGTTTAGAGAGTTGCAAGGTGTCGTGTGCAGCAAATGTTAATATTTTGATCGAAGGGTTTCGGGCGATTTCGTGCCTTTGCCGAGTTGACTTGGCGCCGTCTGGAGTTCCCTAGCGGTTCAAATTTATTTGAGTATGAGTATCCCCGCGCAGCAAAGAATTAGGGGATCAACGCGCGCTCACTCTCAGACGTGCATTGGGCTATCCAGCCGCGATTTCCCGTCCCTCCTCGCGCCATTCGGGCAAGCCTCCGTCGAGCCGACGTGCATTCAGCCCTTTTCGACGCAGGGCAGCTACGGCCTGATGGGCATAGACGCAGTAGGGACCTCGGCAATAGGCGACGATCTCGGCATCTGGCTCGAGTATGGGCAGGATCTTCTCCAGTTCAGCGACTGTGACGTTCAGTGCGTTGGGGATATGCCCCGTGGCGTATTCATCGGAGGGTCGGACGTCGAGCAAGGTGATAGAACCATCTGTCAGACGTTCGGCCAGTTCGGAACGGCTCATTGGTTCGGGCGGGTCATCACCTCCCGAGAGGCCACGAAGGATGCGCTCGACCTGCGCCAGGTTCCGTTCGGCGACGATGCGCAGAAGGTCCATTAACTCCAGAATCTTCGCATCGGAATGCCGATAGATCACCGCCTTACCGTCGCGCCGGCTGGTGACGAGTCCCGACCGGCGCAGATGCTGCAGATGCTGTGAGCAGTTGGCGAGGGTGAGGCCGGTTTTTTCCGCGAGCGCCTCCACGCCACGCTCTCCCTGCGCAAGTTGCTCGAGGATCATGAGCCGTGCCGGTGCGGAGAGGGCGCGCGCGACGAGGGCGTATTCCTCCAGCAAGGCGAGTTTCGGACTGATTGACACGGGCATACTCCAAACGATAGATCAATCAAGTGATAACTTGAATGATAGCGATTCCATTGCCTACCACAAGCCCTGCGATATGAGCCCATGTCCGAGACGATTCTCCTTGCCGAGCCGACAATCCGTCTTGCTGCCTTTCTGAGCGTCCTTTTGATCATGGCGCTGTGGGAGGTGGCAGCACCGCGTCGACGCCGGGATATCCCTCGGGTGATCCGCTGGACGAACAACATCGCGCTCGTGGTGCTCGACACCGCGATCCTGCGCTTGACCTTCCCGATCCTCGCTGTCGGACTCGCGATCATGGCCGAGGACAACGGCTGGGGTTTGTTCAACAACATCGAGGCGCCGGTCTGGCTGGCTATCGTCGTCTCGATGCTGCTGCTCGATCTCGCGATCTACCTCCAGCACGTCCTGTTCCACGCGGTGCCGGGGCTCTGGCGGCTGCACCGGATGCACCATGCCGATCTCGACTTCGACGCGACGACCGGGTTGCGGTTCCACCCCTTGGAGATCCTGATGTCGATGGGCATCAAGCTCGCAGTGGTGGCCGCACTAGGTCCGCCGGCGGTCGCGGTCCTGCTGTTCGAGGTGATCCTGAACGCCACCGCGCTTTTTAACCACGCCAACATCGACCTCCCGCGGCCTGTGGATCGCGTCCTGCGCTGGTTCGTCGTGACGCCTGACATGCACCGCGTCCACCATTCCGTCGATCCGCGCGAGACCAACTCGAATTACGGCTTCAACCTGCCGTGGTGGGACCGGCTGCTCGGCACCTACATCGCTCAGCCCGCCAAGGGACATGAGGGGATGGAGATCGGCATTGAGCAGTTCCGCACCCGTCGCGACCTCTGGCTCGACCGGATGCTGATCCAGCCCCTGCGCGGTCCGGCATCGGGACATGCGCTTGACGCGAACAACACGAAAAGTGACCCTGACAAATGAACCAAAGCGATCTCCGGCACGGTATCCGCGAGAATGCGGTTCAGGTCGCACACCAGCTGATACAGGTGATGCTGGTCGGGTTCGCCATCGGCATGACGCGCACGGTGGTCCCGGCGCTGGCCGAGAGCGAATTCGGCTTGGAGCGCGGTTCTTTCCTGCTGCTCGCCTCCTTCGTCGTGGCCTTCGGCGCGGTGAAGGCGGTGATGAACTTCGTCGCCGGTCGCTGGTCCGAGCGGATCGGCCGCAAGCGCGTCCTGTTCTGGGGTTGGGTCGTGGCGCTGCCGATCCCCGTGATGATCTGGTACGCACCTAACTGGAACTGGATCGTGGCCGCGACAGTGCTCCTGGGTGTGAACCAGGGACTCTGCTGGTCGATGACGCAGACCGCGAAACTCGACCTCACCCGCGCCGAGGAGCGTGGGCTGACGATGGGCCCGAACGAGTTCTCCGGATACGTGGGCGTGGCGCTGGCCGGTATCCTCACCGCCTACGCGGCCGAGTGGCTTGGTGCGCGAACCGGGCTGTTGGTCTTCGGGTTGACCGTTGTCATCGTCGCACTGGTTCTGACCGTTGTCTGGGTGCAGGACACGCTGCCTTGGGCCCGTGCCGAGAGCGCCGCGCACAAAGTCGCGCCGCTGAAGACCCCGCCGCGCTATCCTCGCGGTATCTCCGAGCATCCGTCGACGGCTGAGGTCTTCACGCTGATGAGTTGGCGCGACCGGCGTCTCTTCGCGATCTCGCAGGCGGGACTCGTCGAAAAGTTCGTCGATGCGCTGGTCTGGGCGCTGCTCCCGGTGTTCCTCGTGACCAGGGGCGCTAGCCTCACCGAGGTCGGCTGGATCGTCGGCACCTACGGTTTCGTCTGGGGCGGCTCGCAGCTCTTCACCGGACGTCTGTCGGATCATGTCGGCCGATTCTGGCCCAACGTTCTGGGCATGTGGATCTGCGGCGCGGGAGTGGCCATGGTCGTACTGGGCACGGGCACGCTCTGGTGGTCGGTCTCGGCCGGGGTGGCGGGCTTCGGCATGGCGCTTCTCTACCCGAACCTGTCGGCGGCGGTTGCGGACATCACGCCGCCCTTCTGGCGCGGTTCGGCCATCGGCATCTACCGCTTCTGGCGTGACCTTGGATATGCGATCGGCGCGCTCGGCCTTGGCCTGACCGCCAGTCTCACTGGCGCTGTCGAAGCAGCCTTCTGGTTCGTCGCGATCTCCATGTTCGTCTCTGGAGGATTGCTGTTCTGGCTCGGCGAGGAAACCCACCCAAGGTTAAATCCGGCCGAGATGCCTTAAGCCGAATCCGTCCAAGACGGCCGCGATCGGTTTTCGTGCCTTTGAGGACGGAGCGCCTGCTACGTTATTCGCAGCCACGTCATCATTCCGCCCGCCGCATGTTCCAGCATGTGGCAGTGCAGCAGCCAGTCACCGGGGTTGTCCGCAACGAAGGCAATTTCGGCCGTCGCGCCGCGATCCATGAGAAGCGTGTCGCGCAGAGGGCCGATCGTGCCCTCCGCCAAGACCTGCCGGAAATGATGTCCGTGCAGGTGCATGGCATGTGGCCAGGAGGTATCGTTGGCGATGGCCAGCCGGACGGTCTCACCGCGAGCCACCTCGATCAGGGGCGTTTCGGACATCTGCGCCATTCCATTGAAGGCCCAAACGCGTCCGGCGGCGGCCATGTCGCGCATTGACGTCATCTGCCCGTTCATGATCGCGCCACTCAGGCTGCCCATGGCGCCGCCCTCCATGCGAAGATCAGCGGTGCGCGCGGCATCCAGCGGCCCGAGTGCGGCGACGGGGTTGGCCGGGAGCGCTTCGGGCGCGGGCAAGCGCTCTGAGCGTGCGCTTCCGTCGACCGACCAAGCTGCGATCTGGTAGCCGCCGTCGCGATCGAGCATCGCCAGATAGGCGTCTTCGCCCTGATCGGCGATTACATCCACGATCAGGTCCGCCCGCTGGGCCGGGGCGAGGATAATCCGCCCCAATGGCTCGACCGCCTCGAGAGGCATCCCGTCGAGCGCGACCACCCAGCCTTCAAGGCCGCTCGCTTCCAGCACCATGATGCGCGAACTGGACGCATTCACGACGCGCAGCCGCAGCCGCTCGTTGCGGTGCGCGGTGCCGCGATAGTCCGGCATGCCGTTCACCGTGATCCAATTGCCGATACGGCCACCATGGGCGCGGTCATGCAGATCGTCGAAGCCCTCGGCGATCTGAGCGTCCTGCGTGAGCCGCCAGTCCGAGATCAGCAGCGGCTCGTCGCGATCAACCTCCGGCGCTCCTTCCGCTTCGTCGACGATCAGCACACCGGACAGGCCCCGCGCGAGCTGCTCCCAGCTACGCCTATGCGGGTGGTACCAGTAGGTTCCGGCGTCGGGAGCGGTGAAATCGTAGAGAAAATCGGCGCCGGGTTCGACGGGAGCCTGTGTCAGCCCCTCCACGCCATCCATCGCATTTGCCAGACGGATACCATGCCAGTGCACGGTCGCGGGCTGCGGCAGGTCGTTCACAAACCGACGGACCAGCCGTCCGCCCTGAGGCACACGGATCACCGGGCCGGGCGCGGTGCCGCCATAGCCCCAGATCCGGGTTTCCGGATAGTCGGCGGGGGCCAACCGCGCGAGACCCGGTTGGGCGATCAGGGCGTCGGGCGTCTCGGAGCGCCCAACTGCGGGCAATGCCGATGCAGTGACGGCGGTTGCGCCAAGGGCCAGGTTGAACTGGCGGCGTGTCATTCGGGGCATGCTCGGACTTTCTTCTTGGGTCGCCGCTCGCGAGCGGCAGCAAATAGCTTATTGGATGCCGTTGGCACGCTGCAGGGCGCGGATATAGGCGACGATCTTCAGCACATCCTGATCAGTGACACCCTGGATCGGCGGCATGTTACCGAATTGCCAGTGATGGGCACGTACCCCCTCGCGGGCGGCAATGACGAAGGCGATGTCGCCGTGATGGTTCGGCTCGTAGATGCGGTTCAGAAATGGCGGCCCCTTGTCGCTGCCGGTCCCGTTCTGCCCGTGACAGGCCGCGCAATTGGCGTTGAAGAGGTCCTGTCCCGCCGTTTCCTCGGCGGTCAGGCTTGGCACGACCTCGGTGGCCTGTGCAGTCACGGCCAGAGGTTCTTGCGCCCTCGGCGCCAGCAGCCACACGCCACCCGCAATTACGGCAATGGCTGCCGCCCCGAGGGCGATTGTCCGGGCCTTCATGTTTCACCCCCCGTTCTGTCCTGCCAGATCGTCGAGGATCGGGCAGTTGGGGCGGGTATCGCCGTGGCAACGGCCGACGAGATGTTTGAGGGTCGCCTGCATCGCCTGAAGTTCGGCGATCTTGGCGGCGATCCGGTCCAGATGCTGCTCGGCAATCTGTTTCACATCGGCACTGCTGCGAGCTTGGTCGGACCAGAGCGACAGGAGCGTGCGGCATTCCTCGATGGTGAAGCCGAGCGACCGCGCGCGGCTCAGGAACTTGAGCTTGTGTGCATCGGTCTCGGTGAACGCACGGTAGCCGTTTGCGCCGCGCGCGGGGCGAACCAGCGCGATATCCTCGTAATACCTGATCGTCTTCACCGGAAGGCCACTGGCCTCGGCTACATCCCCGATGTTCATGTCGGCTTCTCCTCTGTCAGTCTTCAAGCGTCTTCTTGGCGGCGGCGAATTCCTCGGCGGTCATTTCGCCCTTGGCGAAGCGCTCGCGCAGGATTGTCAGAGCCCGGTCGTTGCCGGACTGAGGTTGGCCGCTCACATTAAATTGACCGCCACCAAGCAGCCGTGCGATCAGCACGACCGCGCCGATCAGTAGGGCGAAGAAGATCACCATCATGATCGGCCCAAAGAACCAGGCGCCGCCATCCATCATGCCATAGTGGCCGTAGAATTGGCCGTCAGACGGGTCGGCCAAGGCGATTTTCGGTGCCATAATGGCGATGGCGGCCGGGATCACGGCCGTCCCGAGCAACGGGTTGCGGAAAATCTGTTTCATCTTGCACTCCTTTCATGTCGGGCGGGCCGACACATCCATGAAATAGATAGTGCTTCCAGTAACTGGAGGGTCAAGCCCTCATCGCCCCTTGACCCTCCAGTTACTGGAAGCACTATCTGCTTTGTCAACAGAGGCAAGGAGCGCGCCATGGCAGAGCATTCGCACAAGCATCACGACCACGCGGGCCATGATCACGACGGACATCAGCACGGCGAGAGCGCAGCGGGTCCGAAAGCAAAGGATCCGGTCTGTGGTATGTCAGTTACCATCCGGCCAGAGGCCCGCAGCCGTGACCATGGTGGTGAAACCTTCTATTTCTGTTCGGACAAATGCGTGACAAAGTTCGAGGCCGATCCCTGGTTCTACGCGTCTGGCAATGCTGCGAAAGTCGGCAAGCGTGCGCCACAGGGCACGCAATGGACCTGCCCGATGCACCCCGAGATTGTCCGCGACGCGCCCGGCTCATGCCCGATCTGCGGCATGGCTCTGGAGCCGATGGTGCCCTCGGACGAACCGAGCCATGAGCTGACCGACTTCACCCGTCGCCTGTGGATCAGCGCAGCAGCAGCCGTGCCTCTGGTGATCTTGACCATGGGCGGGCTGGTCGGGCTGCCGGTGCGCGACTGGATCGGGCACCGGGCGTCTGTCTGGCTGGAATTCGTGCTGGCGACGCCCATCGTTCTCTGGGCGGCGCTGCCGTTCTTTCAGCGCGGTCTCGACTCCTTCCGCAACCGCTCGCCCAACATGTGGACGCTGATCTCGCTCGGCGTGGGGTCGGCCTATCTCTATTCCTTGTTCGCGACCTTCCTGCCGGGGGTGTTCCCCGAGCAGTACCGGATGGGCGGCGTGGTCGGCACCTATTACGAGGCATCGGTGGTCATCGTCGCCTTGATCTTCGTCGGGCAGGTACTCGAACTGCGTGCCCGCGAACGGACCGGTGACGCGATCCGGGCGCTGATGGATCTGGCGCCCAAGACCGCGCGGCGGATCCTGCCGGACGGGTCGGAATACGATGCGCCTCTGGAAAACGTGGTAGCTGGCGATCTGCTGCGTGTGCGGCCGGGAGACTCGGTCCCGGTCGATGCCGAGGTGGTCGAAGGGCATAGCGCGATCGACGAGAGCATGATCACGGGCGAGCCGGTGCCGGTCGAAAAGGTGACCGGTGACAGGGTGACAGGCGGCACGATCAACAAGAACGGCACGCTGGCGATCCGCGCCACCGCCGTCGGATCGGATACCGTGCTGAGCCAGATCGTCGACATGGTTGCCGGCGCCCGCCGGTCGCGCGCGCCGATTCAGGGGCTGGCGGACAGGGTCTCGGCAATCTTCGTGCCGACGGTGGTCGGTGTTGCCGTGCTGGCCTTCCTCGCCTGGTTGTTCTTCGGTCCGAACCCGGCCTTCGTCTTCGCCATCGCGGCGGCGGTTTCGGTGCTGATCATCGCCTGCCCCTGCGCGCTGGGGCTTGCCACACCGATCTCGATCACCACCGCGGCAGGGCGCGGGGCGCAGGCGGGCGTGCTGGTCAAGGATGCCGAGGCGCTGGAACACATGGCCCGGGTCGATACGCTGATCGTCGACAAGACCGGCACGCTAACCGAAGGCAAGCCGAAACTGACCGATGTCGAGGTGTTCGGGGACCTGACGGAGGCCAACGTCCTGCGCTTCGCGGCCTCGCTCGAACGTGGTTCCGAGCATCCGCTGGCCGAGGCCATTGTCGAGGGCGCGACCTCACGCGGTGTGAAGCCGGAGGCCGTCAGCGAGTTCCAGGCGGTCACCGGCAAGGGGGTCACGGGCAAGGTCAGCGGAAAGACCGTCGCGCTTGGCAATGCGGCCTTGATGCAGATGGCTGGAATTTCGGTCGATACCGCCGAGGCGCAGGCCGATGCGCTGCGCGCCGATGGCAAGACAGCCATGTTTGTCGCGGTGAACGGGACACTTGCCGGGATCGTGGCCGTCGCCGACCCGATCAAGGAGACCACCGCCGCAGCGATCCGCGATCTGCACGCGCAAGGGCTGAAAGTCATCATGGCAACGGGCGACAACCAGCGCACGGCGCAAGCCGTGGCCGCAAGGCTCGGCATCGACGAAGTGCGCGCCGGGGTGCTGCCCGAGGGCAAGAAGGAGCTGATCGATAACCTGCGCGCGAAGGGCGCAAAGGTCGCCATGGCGGGCGACGGCGTGAACGACGCCCCGGCGCTGGCGGCTGCCGATGTCGGTATCGCCATGGGAACGGGCGCCGATGTGGCGGTGGAAAGCGCGGGTCTGACGCTTCTTGGCGGGGACCTGACCGGCATCGTGCGCGCCCGCAAGCTTGCGAAGGGCACGCTGCGCAACATCAAGCAGAACCTGTTCTTCGCCTTCATTTACAACGCCGCCGGCGTCCCGATTGCGGCCGGTGTTCTCTATCCCGTTTTCGGCCTCGTCCTTTCGCCGATGATCGCGGCGGCGGCGATGTCGATGTCCTCCGTCTCTGTCATCGCCAATGCCCTCCGGCTGCGGCGGCTCAAACTCTGAAATCCTGACACAAACTCAACCCTCTTCCGGAAACCCAAAGATGTCCCTAACCCGTCGCAAATTTCTGGCTGGCACCGCAGCCGCAACCGGCCTCGCTGTCACCTCCGGGTTGATCCCTGCGACCGCCCGCGCAGCGAGCGATGTCCTGACCCTGCGCGCCACGCGCCGCACTCTCGACATTGGCGGCCGCGCCACCAACGTGCTTGGCCTGCTTGATGCACAGGGGCGCTCCGGGCTGGTCCTCGACCCCGGCCAGCGATTCCGCGTGGACCTGACCAACGATCTGGACGCCGAGACCATCGTCCACTGGCACGGGCAGATACCACCCAACGCGCAAGACGGTGTCTCGAACACCAATCCGATGCTGGCGGCCGGTGCCAGCCGATCCTTCGACTACGACCCGCATCCCGGCACCTACTGGATGCATGCGCATGTCCCGGCGCAAGAGGTCGACCTGCTTGCCGCGCCTCTGATCGTGCGCAGCGCCGAGGACATGACCGCCGACCGGCAAGAGGTGGTGATGTTCCTGCACGACCTCTCTTTCCGTCCGGGTGAGGAGGTGCTCGACACCATCAGCCGGGGCATGGCGATGGATCATGGCGCGGTGCAACAGGGCAGCCAGGCCATGTCGGGGATGGGCGCGATGTCAGGGATGGGCAACATGGGGGGCATGAACCACGGGGCGATGGGGGCCATGCCGGGCATGGGCGAGAACATGGCCGGCATGATGGGCCAGATGCGCGGCATGCCGGGGATGGCCGGGATGTCCATGGACCTGAACGACTTCGAGTTCGATGCCTATGTCGCCAACGACCGCACGCTGGGCGACCCCGAGGTGGTGCAGGTCGAGAATGGCGGCCGCGTTCTGTTGCGCGTCGTGAACGCGTCCTCGATGACCGTCTACTGGATCGACACGGGCGAGATCGAGGGCCGCCTCGTCGCTGTCGATGGCCACCCGGTGCAGCCGCTGACCGGGCGTCGCTTCGGCATCGCGATGGCGCAACGGCTCGATATCGAACTGACGCTCCCCGCCGATGGCATGGCGCGCCCGATCCTCGCCCTTCGCGAGGGCGCGCGCGAGCGGTCCGGGATCGTCCTCGCGCCCGCGGGTGCCGCTGTCCCGCGCCTTGCCTTGCTGTCGGATGCCGAGCACCCGGCCTTTTCGGGCGACCTGACGCAGGAGCTGGCGCTGCGGGCGGCCAATCCCTTGCCCGAGCGTGCCCCTGACCGCTCGCACATGGTGATGCTCGCCGGGGCGATGATGCCCTATGTCTGGACGATCAACGGCCAGACCTGGGGTAACCATACACCGATTGCCGTGAAAAGCGGTGAGCGGGTCGAGATGATGTTCCACAACATGTCGATGATGGCCCATCCTATGCACCTGCACGGGCATGTCTTCCAGGTTGTCGGCGTGAATGGCCAACGCTTCGCTGGCGCAATGCGGGACACGGTGCACGTTCCCGCCATGGGGTCGGTCACCATCGCCTTCGACGCCGGCGAGGTCGCGCCCTGGATGCTGCATTGCCACCACATGGCGCACATGGCGACCGGCATGATGACGGAACTCGGCGTTCAGTCCGCATGAGGGGGGGGCGTGTCGCGACGATCGTCGCTGCCGTCGCAACACTCGCGGCGGCAGGCCTGGTCTGGCAAGCAAATGAAAAGTCAAGCGCAGCAACGTCGGCGCAACTCGCGCGCGGTGCCGCCGTCTACGCCGAAGCCTGCGCTTCCTGCCACGGTGCCAATCTGGAAGGCCAACCCGACTGGCGCTCGCCGAGACCGGATGGCCGATTGCCGGCGCCGCCACATAACGAGACCGGTCACACCTGGCACCATTCCGACAGGATTCTGCTCGACATCATGACACGCGGAACGGCGGCGGTGGTCGGCGGAAATTATGAAAGCAACATGCCCGGCTTCGGTGATACCTACTCCGAGGAAGACCTGCGAGCGGTGCTTTCCTGGCTCAAGACGCAGTGGCCAGAGCGCGAGCGCGCCTATCAGGCGCAGATCTCGGCGGGAGAGGACTGACCCACCATGCAAATCCAGGCGACCGCGTTGGCCTTCAGGCAGGCGGCTCGGTAAAGGACTTGTGCGCGCGCCGACGACGCGCCAATTCCCGGTAGAAGGCCTCGCGCGTCACCCCGAGTTCGTCTGCAACCTCCTGCCATTGCCCTTTTGGGGGCAGCTTGTGTCCGGCGTCGAACCAGGCGTCCAGCCGGTCCTGCAGGCGCGGCAGGGTCCTGATTTCTGCCTTCAGCCTTGCCGCCTGCACCCCGCACGCAAGGGCTGTTGCTCAAGCCACCGCCAGAGAGGGCTCCTGCGCAAGCATCGCCAGAAACTGCGCTTTCGACATCATCGCGACGGTGCTTGTCTCGCGTGCCACCGCATCGCAGTGGTACTGCCGCGAATAGGCCGAGGCCTCGGCCAGTATCGTGCCGGGGCCTGCTGACTGCAGGACGAGGCGCTGGCCTTGCACTACTGATGGATGCGGGATGTGTTCACCCCAATTCCTCATAGCGGCTGAAGACCGTTCCGGAACCGTCACGAGCAATCAGCACGACTTCATAGGCTTCGCGTTCGTCTTCCCGCCCCATGCCGGGAGAGCCGTAGGGCATGCCCGGCACAGCCAGTCCGATGGCGTCCGGCCGTTCGGTCAAGAGGCGTCGGATATCGGCGGCGGGCACGTGACCTTCGAGGACATAGCCGTCGATCATGCCGGTATGGCAGGAAATCATGCTCTGCGGCACCCCGACCTCGGATTTGTAAGTCATCAGGAGGGTGCCGTAGCGTTCCTCGTCGGTCACGCTGAACCCTTCGTCGCGCAGATAAGCGATCCAGGCGTTGCAGCATTCGCACCCGGTTCCCTTGACGACATGAATTGCGCTTGTCTGGGCCCAGCCCGGCGTGGCTCCTAGTGTGACAGTGGCCAGGCCGGAGGCGATCAGGGTTCTACGTGACATTCTAAACTTCGGGGTCATGCGGTTTCTCCATTACTTGATTGTTGGCCGTTGTCTCTGCGGGGGCGTCACTGCATCGCCCTGCGTATTTTCGGCAACGCGAAACGGCGATCTTCGTGATAATCGATGATGCTCGCGAAGCTGCCATCCGCGCGAAAAACAAAGACACCCGCCGTGTGATCCATGGTGTAGTCGCCATCGCGCTGCACCTTTTCGAACCGCGCACGAAACCCCGATGCTGCCCGTTCGATCTCGGATAAAGTTCCGGTCAGACCAACGATGCGTGGGTCGAAATGCGAGAGGTAGTCGGCCAGAACTTCGGGCGAGTCACGCTCGGGATCGACGGTTATGAGCGATACGTTCAGCCGGTCGGCATCGGGGCCGAGATCGTCCAGCCATCCTGAAATGTCGCTCAAAGTGGTCGGACAGACGTCTGGACACCACGTGAAGCCGAAGAAGACCATCGTTGGCCTGCCAATCCAGTCGGCTGGCCGCATCCGCTCGCCGCGATGGCTGATCAGATCGAATTCCATTTCGGAAATCGGCACGGGCAGAAGGCCAGCCGACGACGACACGGCGCCGCCGCTTCGCCACCAGCCGAGGCCGAGGGTGAAGGCAAGTGCGCCGGTCACGCCGCCAAGGCCAAGTATCACTGCCCGTCGGTGCCGCAATCCGGTCCCTCCGCGCGCAGGGACAGCACTTCGACATTCACCGTAACGTCGCCTGCGACCTCGAATGTCAGGGTGATCGGGAAAGTCTCGCCCTCCTTCAGCGCCGCAGTCAGGCCCATCAGCATCCCATGATAGCCGCCCGGCGCAAGCTGCACGGTCTGACCTGCCGGCAGCGGGATCGACATCGCATGCGGCATCGAGGCGACACCGTCCGTCACGGTGGTTTCATGCAGCATCGGCATGCTGGCCGCCGGGGTCGAAATGGCCAGAAGGGCGTCATCGGACGCACCGCCGTTGGTAATGGCGACATAGAAGACCGCCGGACGGCCCGCGCCGATGGTCGCGCGCGACCAAGGGTTAAACACGCTGAGAGCGCCGATCGACGTGCTTTCGCAGGCAAATGCCGGAGTGGATGCCATCAGAATGAGGGCGGATAGGATATGGGTCTTCATCGCGGTCACAATCTCGATCTCAGGTCTGCAAGGATTTCTGCGGCGGGAGTGCCGTAGCTGAACTGGCGCAGCCAGTCACCGTCGGGTCCGACCAGATAAAGCGCGGGGCTGTGCGACATCGAATACCCGTCCGGGGCGGTCGTGTCATCCTGACGCTCGTAGTGGATGTAGAAACTGTCCGCAGCCGCCCGCGTTTGTGCGTCGTCACCGGCCAATCCCAGAATGGCCGGGTGGAAGGCGCCGGTGAACTCCGCAAGGCCGAGGGCCCGATCCCGCACGGGATCGACCGAGATGAACAAGGGTTGCACATTGGCGGCCTGGTCGCCGAGGTCGTCCATGACCTGCGCCACCTCGGCCAGCGTCGTCGGACAGACGTCGGGACAATTGGTAAAGCCGAAGAAGACCAGCAGGTGCTTGCCTTCAAAATCCGCTTGCGTCCGAAGCTGCCCTTCTGCGTCCGGCAGAGCAAAGGTCGGACGAAACGGCGCTTGTTCACCGACAGATGGACCGCGATCCTGAGAGAATTGCCAGGCCCCGAATGCCAGCGTGGCAAAAGCGGCGGCGGCCCAGAGTATTTTCTGCAGGTTTCTCAATTGCATCGTCTTTGGCACTCTTCTTTTTGCATTTGCTAGGTCCTCTAGCGGCTATAGCTGCAACCCCTCGCCAGGAAGATCACGCAAGTTTGAGCGGCCTGGAGAGGGAGCGTCAGTTTGAAGCCGGGCAGAACTGGCACCACCTCGCCATGCGAAGGCAAGGACAGCGCTGCGGACTTTGCCAGTTGATCGGTCAACGCGGCCAAGCCGATCAGCGCCATAACCCATCGCATGTTCATTTGGCACCCATACGGCGAAGACCTATCCAGCGCGGGACGGAAGCGGCGTAGCGCTCATACTCCTGGCCAAGAGATTGGCGCAGGGCAGCTTCCTCGCTGCGGATCTGATTGGTGGCCGACCAAAGGAACAGAAGTGCCGCAAGGATTGTAGGGACCGAAGGTATTGCGAGCGCGACGCCGGCCAGCAGGGCAGCCTGCCCGACGAATGTCGGGTTGCGGCTGAAGCGGAAAAGTCCGCTCGAAACCAGATCTCCGGTTGCGCCCGTCTGGACACCAACCCGCCAGGACGCACCCATCGATACCTGAGCGACAAACGCAAGCAGCGTTCCGCCACAGGCAAGGCCGACCCCTGCAAGTCCGATCAACGGGAAGCCTCCCTCGGTCCAGAGCGGGTCAAGCTTGTGAAGGCCTGGAAAGGCCAACCACACGATTGGGCCGAGAAAAGAGAGCGCAAAGGCCGCGCGAAATCCGACCGCGGCCAAGCGGTCCCTTCCGCGTGCCGTCCCAAACAGCCAGACCGATCGTCCCGCAGCTTGTGAGCTACGCGCGGTGCCCCAGAAAAAGCAGGCGAGATAGGCAAGAAGAAGCCCGAGCGCGGCCCAACCGAACCAATTGATCATGTCAGCATTCCGTCTGTTCGATGTGGTGCGAAATGCCCAGAAACCGGGCCGTTCGGGCTTTGTAAGTCTCGAATTCCGCACCATGTGATCTCAGCAGGTCGCGCTCCTCGAGAAAGATCGCGGCGACATAGAAGCCAGCCCACACAGCCAGTGCGGCGAGGATCGGCGGGGTCGGAAACACCAAGGCCCAGCCGATCTGCCCTGCCCAGGTCGCGACGTAGATGGGATTTCGGCTGAAGCGGAACCAACCGTCCCGGCGCAGTGGCCCATGCTCGCCGAAGGCCATGGTCCAGCCGAGTTGGAGCGTCGCGAGCACTGCCGTGCCGAAGCCCGCCACCAGAAGGATGGCGCCGATCCAGAAGCCTGCCGTCGCGACATCTGGCGCGGCCCGTGACACCGAAACGGCCGATAGGCCGAGCAGGCCCCAGAACAGGACTCTGAACGGCCAGATGAACTGACCGTAGGCCCGACCGGTTCGCTGCTCGGGTGGCCAGAACCGGGCGGTCTTGCCCGCGAGCGCGAGGACCGCACGCAAGAGCAGCCACATCCCGGCGGCGAAGGGCACCCATTCAAGATATCCGGGAAGCTCAGTCATAGGCGTTACCCCTCGCGTTCGGGGTTGAACCGCAGGAGCCGCAGGGCATTCAGCGTCACCAGAACTGTTGCCCCGGTATCGGCCAGGATCGCGATCCAGAGGCCGGTGACGCCGATCACCGAGGTGACGAGGAACACGGCCTTCAGCCCGAGCGCGATGGTGACATTCTGGCGGATGTTCGCCATCGCGCCACGCGCCAGACGGATCTGGGCCGGAATGTCCGTGACCCGGTCGCGCAGGATCGCCGCATCGGCCGTCTCCAGCGCCACGTCGGTGCCCGACCCCATCGCGACGCCAACGCTTGCCTGCTTCAGGGCCGGGGCATCGTTGATCCCGTCGCCGATCATCATCACGCCACCGTCGGCACTCATCTCGCGAATGGCCCTGAGCTTGTCCTCGGGCATCATGTCGGCCTGGAATTCCATGCCGAGCCCGCCGGCGATGGCCGCCGCTGTCCGCGGGTTGTCACCCGTCAGGATCACCGGGGCGACGCCGAGCCGTTTCAGCTGCGCCACGGCTTCCGCCGCATCGGCGCGTGGCTCGTCGCGCATGGCAATCAGACCGAGCGGCAACTTATCCCGGAACACCGCCACGGCAGTCTTGCCCTCATCCTCGAACCTGGTCGCCATCCGAATGCCGGCCCCATCGAGTCCGCCATTCTCGCTGGCATGGCGCGGCGAGGCGACCCAGGCGGGAGCGCCGTCGACCTCGGCCGTCACGCCCTTGCCCATCAGGGCACGGGCGTCCCTTGATGGCAGCGTGGGAATTCCCGCGTCCTTCGCCTTGTTCAGGATCGCGACCGCGAGCGGGTGGCTCGACCCGGTCTCGACACCCGCGGCCACGGCGAGAAGCTCGGCCTCGGTCGTCGTGCCGAACGGAACGACGTCCGTCACCACCGGGCGACCGTGGGTCAGTGTCCCGGTCTTGTCGAAGGCGATGCGCTTGACCGATGCCGCCGCCTCGATCACCGCGCCGCCCTTCATCAGAAGCCCGCGCCGCGCACCGGTCGACAAGGCCGAGGCGATCGAAGCCGGAACCGAGATCACCAGCGCGCAGGGGCAGCCGATCAGCAGCAGCGCCAGACCGCGATATACCCAGGTGTCCCAGGGCTGGCCGAAGGCCAGCGGCGGCACCAGCACCACCAGGGCGGCGACGGCGACGATGGCAGGCATGTACCAGCGGCTGAACCGGTCGATGAACCGTTCGGTCGGCGCGCGCGCCTCCTCGGCCTCTTCGACGAGCCGGATGATGCGGGAAATGGTGTTGTCCTCGGCCGCTTTCGTCACCATCACGCGCAGGGCCGCCTCGGTGTTGATCGACCCGGCAAAGACCGCGTCGCCGGGCCCCTTTGTCACCGGGACGCTCTCGCCGGTGACGGGGCTGTCGTCGACCCCCGACGTGCCCTCGGCGATCTCGCCGTCCGCCGGCACGCGGTCGCCGGGGCGGACCAGAACGGTCTGTCCCACGTTCAGGCTCGCTGCGGGCACTTCCCGCGTGGTGTCTCCGGTCACCAGAAGAGCGGTCTTGGGGACGAGGTTTGCCAGCGCCCGGATCCCGTCGCGGGCCTTGCCGGCTGCAACGCCCTCCAGGACCTCGCCCACAGCGAAGAGGAACACGACCAGCGCCGCTTCCTCGGCAGCACCGATGAACAGCGCGCCAATGGCCGCGACCGTCATTAGGCTTTCGATGGTGAAGGGCTGACCCAGACGCAGCGCGGCGAAGGCGCGGCGCGCAACCGGTGCCACACCGATCAGACAGGCGGCGACAAAGGGCCACGACCCGACTGCCGGGGCCAGAAGTTCCGCGATCCAGGCCAGCCCGAGCAGCACGGCCGTGAAGATCACCAGCTTGCCTTTGCCGGTCTGATACCAGTGTTTCCCCCGGTCCGCCGGGTCATCGTGAACGTGGCCGGGGCTACCGTGTCCGATGTCGCCAGACCCGCCAGAGTGATCGGAAGCATGGTTGTGGCCCGCATGATCGTGGTCCGCGTGGTCGGGTGCGCTTGCGCCGGGCAGGACAAATTCCCTTTTCGCATCGGCGCCGCGCGGCGCGATTCCATAGCCAAGCGACTTCACGACGCTTTCGACCTTGTCGCGTCCGGTCTGTGCTTCATCCAGCGTCATGCGCAACCGCTCGGTCATCAGACCGACCTCGACATTGCTGACGCCGGGCAGCCGACCCACCGCATCCCGGATCTTGTTGGCACAGGACCCGCAGTCCATGCCCGAAACCGTCCAGTCGCAGCTGGCTTCTCTGTCAAGGTTCGTCATCTCAATCCTCTGTCCGCACCATTGCACTTATCGAATCAGAAATCTAATGTCTCTAGCAACTATAGCTTCAAGGGGAATCTGATGCTGACGATCGGAAAGCTCGGGGCAAAGGCGGGGGTCAAGGTGCCCACGATCCGCTACTACGAGCAGATCGGCCTTTTGCCGGAAGCCGAGCGCAGCGCCGGCAATCAGCGGCTCTATGGCGCGAAGGCACTCGACAGGCTTGCCTTCATCCGGCACGCGCGCGACCTTGGGTTCACGCTTGAGGCGATCCGCGACCTTCTCAGCCTCTCGGACAACCCCGATCAATCCTGCGCAGCCGCAGATGCCATTGCGAGGGCGCAGCTTGTCGAAGTCGAAAGCCGCCTCGCGCGGCTGACGGCCCTCAAGGCCGAGCTTGAACGCATGGTGGTGCAATGCGCGGGCGGCAAGGTCGCCGACTGCCGGGTCATCGAGGTGTTGGGGGATCATTCGCTTTGCGCCACGGACCATCGGCATCCCGAGACCGAGGAAACGCCATGAACCTTCCGGCGACGCTCGCAATCTACGGCGGGGCTGCCCTGGCCGAAATCGCCGGTTGCTTTGCGTTCTGGTCCTGGATGCGACAGGGCGCCGGTGCGCTCTGGCTATTGCCGGGGTTGGTCAGCCTGGCCGCGTTCGCCTGGCTCCTGACGCTGGCGCCGGCTGAATTCGCAGGGCGCGCCTATGCTGCCTATGGCGGGGTCTACATCCTTGCGTCGCTCGCCTGGCTTTGGGTCGCCGAGGGACGCCGGCCGGATGTCTGGGATCTCGCAGGCGGAACCGTTTGCCTGATCGGCGCCGCGATCATCCTGTTCGCGCCGAGGACGATCGGGAATTGAAGCGGCTACCTGCCGAGAACCAGTGCGACTGAATAGTATAATTACTGCAACTGCTTGACTATTTTGAGGGAACATTCTGGCTGACTTGCGGAAGTGGGGAACGTTGGATTCCAGTCACGTCCCCGCCAGCGGCCTCACATCAGATGAACCCGAGAGCCTGGATATCGGCATACTTCTGGAGGATCGGAACAAAAATCCAGACATCCAATGTGCTTGCCCCGCTTCCCTGTGCATATCGTATGCAACTAGGAAGACGCCGGGGTAGAAAGACCTTACGAGATCTCCCCTCGCTCATGCATGTTGCGCAATGATTGCTCTCGTAGTCTGAACTGCCGAAGCCAGCGCCGTCCGGTCGGCGCTCGTGATCCCCAATCCCTCAATATTCAGCGCCAGTTGACCTTGGCCACCGCCCCTCGCAGCTGTGCGGGCCGCGCGACCGCGCGCCTTCGCTGAACTGCCAGGGTCAGCCTTCGACGCGGTCTGCGCTATCGGCACAACTTCCCGCGCGACATTCGCCGCCCTTACCTCCTGCAACTCCTGCTTCAGCCTCTCCACCGTCTCCCGCGTCTCGGACATCTGCCGATCCCTCCGCAGACCGTCCTCGTCCGGATACGGAAAACTGCCCGACTGGCCCGCATGCAGAACCTGCAACACCGGGTCCTCGAAATACTTCACCCTTCTTGCCCGGATCGGCATCTGCGCGTCGATCACGAGGATGACCTCGTCGAGGTCCATGCGTCGGGCCTCATCCTCGGTCAGGAGCGGGGTATCTTCTGTCCTCTCCGAGACGCTGCGCCCTTCGAATGGATTGCGTCCAACAGCACGGGAGCGGGTCACCACACGCTTGGTAGTCTTGCCGACAGCCTGGCTCAATTCCTCGATGGTCTTCTGCTCGGACGGAGTGAGGTAGAGCTTTACCCCGGCGCCGCCCTGCAGCGACCTGCGGGTGTTTTCACCATAGATCTCGTCCAGCGCGGGGATGGTCTGCGTGACGATGGCGAGGTTGCCGCCGAAGGAACGCAGCGTCTTGATGCTCTCGGCAACGATTGGCATTTTCCCGAGCCGGTCAAACTCGTCGAGCATGATCATCACCGGCCAGGGCTCGTCATCGTCGGGTTCCTGTGCTTGCAGCGAGGCAATCAGGTCCGAAAAGAAGAGGCGGATCAGCGGGGCAAGCGGGCGGATCATCTCGGATTCGACCACAAGATAGATCGCATGTGGGCGGCGGCGGATAGGGTCGCGGCGGCTCCTTCTTGACGAGACGGCCGACGCCGTTCGAGCGCTCCCAGGCCGCGAGCTTCTTTGTGAACCGAGCGGGCGGCTTGGGACTGCTGTCGGTATAGCGAATGAGCGCCCCCAGGGGCGCAGTGTCGAGAATTGTGGTTGCAGACATGATTCCTCATCCTGAATGCGTCATTTTGCATCCATCATATTGATATTGTTGTATTTTATGTGATTGAGGACGGGTTTCCCCGCCCTCGGATGGCGCAGATCACTCCGCAGCCATCATCGATGCCTCATTGCTCGGCAGGTCAGCGGTGAGGAAGGCGGGAAGGCCGACATCTTCGGCTTGCTCGGCGTCGGAAACGAGCTCAGGCGCCCCCTGCCCTTCCGCGCCATCGAGTGCTTCCAGATCGTGACGGCGCAGAACCTCCGGCAACCAGCCGCTGCCTTTCAGCAGACGCTCGGCTTCACTCGCCATCTCGCCCTTCTTCAAGTGATCGAGGAGTTGCGCCGTCCCCTCCCCTTTCGCCTCACGCACGGCCTCGAGGATCCGGGCCTTGGGCACGCGGTTCAGGTAGGTATCGGCCGTCGGCTGCCAACCCGCCTCGACCATGTCGAGTTCGACCGCCTGTGCGACCAAGTCGGACTGGGTCATCCGCTTGGTCAAACCGCCGGCGGAAATACCGGCACCATAAGGGTTCACCTTCTCATGGAGCGCGTTGATCCCGAAGCTGAGGCAATGCGCGAGCAGCGAAAGCCGGCTCCCTTGATCGAGGGAAGCCAGGTAATCCCAGAGAGCGGCATCGTCGCCGAGCGGCAGGTCGGCCTCCCACTCCGCATGACGATCGTCAACCAGCTTGGCTACCACGCTGTCCTTCAGATCGCTCGCCTGCGCCGACATATAGACGTGACGCACCGAGGCCTCGAGGCAGCTGCCGGCCGAACTGGACGTCCGGAAGGTGTCATTGACGAGCTTCAGGAGCAGCAGTGTCAACGCGACGTCAGGTGAGCGCCCGACAGCTTCCCGCAGTGCCAATGTCCGGTGCGCCGTCAACTCCATGATCAGCCGCTCAGGCAAGGGCTTCAACGCACCATCGTCCTCGTCGTCGGGCACGTTGGCACCAAGCGCCTGACCGGCTGAGGTGATCACCGTGCCATGGCCGATACCATCCACATTGCTCCCCGCTGAAAGCTCAACGCCCTGCCCGTTTGCCGCATGTTCACCGCTGTGGACGTCGGCATCTTCCCGAGGCTCATCCTCGGGCCGCACGAAGCCCCGATAAACGGCAAGCTCGCCATAGCGGTCAAGCGTCACGAAAGCCCCTGCCCGTGCGATCTCCTCATCGTCGAAGATCAGCGGCCGGGCCTCGAGCTTCTCCATCGCGACTTCCAACGCGCCAAGTCGCGCGTCGATCTCTTCGGGGAATTCATCCTGGCCCTCGTATTCCTCTTCGAGCGCTCGGTATTCGGCAAGCAGCTTGGCATGGGCGGCGCCTTCGTCATCCGTCATCGGCGCCGGGTCGCCGTTGAGCCGCCGCAAGCCGTGGCTGTAGCCATAGGGCAGGTCGAGCGAGACCTCGATCCATTTCCACCCTTCGACCGCGATGGCTTCGGCTTCAGCCTGAAGCTTCTCGCTGACCAGACGATCGAGCAGCGCAGGGTCTTCCAGCCAGCCGCCGTCATCGCCCTGGAAGAGGTCATGCAACATGGTGCCGCCAGCAGCCTCATAGGCATCGACGCCGACAAAGACGGCACGACGATCGGAGGCCCGCACCGAGGTTTCGGTCAGCATGCGTCTGATCTGATAAGGCTCCTTGTTCCAGGACGACTTGATCGCATCCCAGACCTGAACCTGGCGCTCATGATCCGGATTGACCGTGAAGGCCATCAGCTGCTCCAGCGTCATTTCGTCCTCGGCATAGAGCTCGAGCAGGGCAGGGGCCACGGCGGCGAGTTTCAGGCGCTGTTTGACCACTTGTGGCGTGACGAAGAAGGCGGCAGCGATCTCTTCATCGCCCTGACCCTTCTCTCGCAGCGCCACGAAGGCGCGGAACTGATCGAGCGGATGCAGGGCCGCGCGCTGCATGTTCTCAGCGAGCGAGTCGTCTTCGGCGAGGATCGTGGACTTGGCATCCCGAACAATGCAGGGAATGGGCGTCGTCTTGGCCAAGCGTTTCTGCTTCACCAGGAGTGACAGCGCTTGGAAGCGCCGACCGCCAGCGGGGATTTCGAACTTGCCGGTCTCGGAACCATCCTCGGCCAGAACGGGCCGGACGCTCAGGCTCTGCAGCAACCCGCGGCGGGCGATGTCTTCGGCCAGTTCCTCGACCGAGACGCCGGCCTTGATGCGCCGGACGTTGGACTGGCTCAGCACGAGCTTGTCGAAGGGAATGTCCCGGGACGGGGACAGGGTGACTTTCTGGGCAGATTTCGCCATCAGATCTTCTCCACGACGGGCGCCGGAAGCCACTCTTCCGATCTCACTTCCCGTCACCCCTCCAACCAACAAACCTTTCCCTCTCCTGTTTTGACACTCCCGAGCCAGGACCTTAACAGCTGTTAAGTCGTCAGTCCCGAGGTGGCGGAACATTACGCAGTCTCTCAACCTTAACAGCTGTTAAGCTGCAGATCGTCGTCCGATCAATGCCATGACCATCGGCCCACAGGAAAACTCACCGGCCACAGCTTTGGCAGTCAGAGCTCGCAAGTATCCACCAGGCGATCTGATGTCCTCAAAGCGTTCCAGCATGGCAGAAACGACGATCGACGCTTGCTCCGGACCCATGAACCGCTGCGCTTCTTCCCATGCAGATGCGCTGATCCCCATGGCTGGTCGCACATGGCATGCCGCATCGAAAAGCTGGTGCCAATGCCGGATTTCGCCTTGGTAGAAGGTCTTGAGCGAGGGACATGCCGCGATCACCAGGTGCAGCGGGATCTTTGGTAGGTGTCTTGTGTCCTGTTCATCGACGTCAGCCACGGGCTCATCCCTGTCCACATCTGGCACGCTGGCCGCCGCCCCGCTTTTTTCTAAAGCAGGTTCAAGATCTATAGATTCTTTATTTGAATTATGATGGTGACGCTCAGATCGAGCATCATTGGTGTTCATTTCTTCTGTTTCAGAGCCATCAATGATGTCGCGTGCCTGATCGAGGAGAGCTTCAAGATCGGCTCGATAGGCCGCGAGGTCCTCTATTGAAAGCTTACGGCGAAGCGCGCGCGCTGTGAGGATAGCCTTGTCACGAAGCTGGTCCCAGATGCCTAGGCCTGGCTGCATCTCGTCTCCGAACTCCGCGAGGGCCGCGAGATCACGCCGCATGAGGCTTACAACCTCTCTCAGACGCCTGACGCGCTCCTCAACCTCACGTACGGCCTCTGCGGCCCGTGCTATCTCCTCGGACTGGCAGTAGAGCGGGGAAAGATCGAAGCCAAAGGCGGCGCGCTCTTCGCCGTGCTTGCGGACATAGCGCTTTCCATTGGGGCTATCACGCCGCTGGAGCAAACCAGCCTCGACAAGACGCGCGAGGTGACGACGCATAGTGGAGCAGGGCATACCATTCAGGCGCTCACAGATCGCCTTGTTCGAGGGGAAGACTACCATCTCGGCGTTCCCGCCAAGTGCATCGTCTGGAAAGAAGCTGAGGAGCCCCTGCAAAACAGTTAGATCACGTTCTGACACGCCAAAGGCCGCTTGCGCCTTGGAGAGCTCGCGCAGGAGTTCCCACTTGTTGACGGGTCTGCCCGGAACAGATGCCTCGGGTCGCTCGATCACGCGCAGATGGGCGTGCGAGATCGGCCGCATAAACGGCGAAATCGGTGTGTACTCCATGAAAACGTTCACGAAGGCAAAATTTCTGCGGCCCGCGAATCGCTTTGCGCTTGCGGGGTAGGGGCCAGAACGCTACATTCAGAGGTGCGAAAACTGAGATTTTGTAGCGGGCTGATCCCGGTGCGAAACCTTACAAAGGTCTCGTGAAGCTAGCTTCTCGGGGCCTTTTTCTTTTTGCCTGTATCGTGCCTCCTTCTTGTTGGTTGCTCTTCCTCAGTCTCCTGAACGCTTCCAGCGCTCATGAAGCTCGGTAATCAGCTTTGGGGCATTGCCCTCCAACCAGCTGATAAAATCAGGTTCATCCGTAGTCAGATCGAGTTTAAGCTGCTTGCCTTGGCGGCCGGTCTTAACCGTCGCAGCTCCGACACCGGGTATCGCCAAAGCAGGCACGCCCTTTCTAGACGGGTTTGCTTTCTTCTCTGGGCTCTTCGCAGCTGCCAGAACTGCGAGAAACGCACGCTCAGAAACCTCATCGACCGAGCCGGAACTTTCGGACTTGGCTGCATGAGCTACGGCTTGCAGTTGGTCTCGATCACCGTCGTAGGCACCCAAAGCCTTTTTGAGCTCTTCCCATCTCGGGCGACCAATCCCGGGAGCCGCACCAATTGCCTGGATGAGTTCCTCGCCGACCGTCCGAACGACACTCAAGAGTTGTGAAACCCCAGCTTCGTGGAGGTTAAGGACTTCGGCGACACCTCGATTGGTGCGCTCAGCCCCTTCCAAATGGTCACCGTCCAGAAGCGCCGTCGCAACAAGCGCCCGTTCAATAAAGCTCAGATCACGACGCTCTTGGTTCTCGAGAAGCTGATCTCGAAGCGCTTGATCACCATCAACTTCCGTGACGATGGCTCGAACTTTGATACCGAGTTCGCGACATGCTTCCAGGCGTCTGCGGCCATAGATCAGGTTGTAGCGATCGCCTTCCAGTGGGCGGACCAAGACAGGCACACGCTGACCGTACTTGGAGATTGAATTCTTCAGGCCCTCAACTTCAATCTGAAGCCTGTCATCCAATCGTCCTTCGGTAATAATCTGCGCCGGATCGATCTCAAATACACCGCCACGCAGTCGGCGCCCTTCAAGAGCGTCAGGAGCGTTGCGAAGGGTCTGCAGCGGCAGGCCAAGTTTAGGCTTTCTTGCCATTCCGCCCCCATGTGTTCTGGATGATTTCAGCGATCTCATCGTTCACTGCGTTCATGGATTCGATCGCACGATCAAACGTCTGACGCGTGAAGTCCTTCTTGTCAGCTTCGTAGAGCGTTTGCTTGGTCAAGCCGGCATCAGAAATTGCGGTCGATTCAACCATGTGATTGGTCAGGACCGACCTCCCGAACAGTCCGCGAATGAAAGCGATGACTTCGGTTTGTGGCGCGTCGCCGACTTTGTATCGCGTTGGCAAAAAGCGCAGCCAATCGAAGCGCAGATTTGCGCCTGCATCCCTGATCACTCCCAGGAGATCCGCGGTCATTCGCAGGAATTGGGACATCGACATGAGGTCAAGCATCTGCGGGTGAACCGTCACGAGGACACCCGAGGACGCGGAAAGTGCTGACATCGTCAAGAAACCAAGCTGCGGCGGGCAGTCGATCACAACAACGTCGTAGTTCGCTTCAACACTATCGAGTGCGTCATGAACTCTCGCGAAGAACGCTTTCGCTCCGCCTCGCTGGATAGCAGCAGGCGTCTCGTGCTCGAACTCCATGAGTTCAAGGTTGCCCGGGATAAGATCAAGGCCGCGGATGTAGGTCTTGCGGATCACTTCGGCGATCGGAACCGGATCGTCATAGCGAACGGCATCATAGAGGGTTCCGCCCTCCATAAGGTCGAGTTCTGGCTGGATTCCGTGAAGAGCCGAAAGAGATGCTTGGGGGTCGAGATCGATCGCAAGAACCCTGTACCCCTTAAGCGCCAAGCGTTGAGCGAGGTGAGCAGACGTCGTCGTTTTGCCACTTCCGCCCTTGAAGTTCACCACTGAAACGACTTGAAGCTCGTCACCGTCGCGACGTCCAGGCACGTAAGTTCCAGACTTCTTTGCATTTCCTTCAAGCGTTTGACGGATTTCCCAGATATCATCGAGCGTATAGCGGCGATGACTTCCAGCTGTCGTCTCGACGTCAACGATCTTTCCTTCTCGATGAAGCTTACGAAGATAGGTATGATCGACGCCAAGGAGTTCAGCAGCTTCGCCGCTGGTCAAAGTGCGCATCACCTTCTTTGCATCCGGAGGGAAGTGTGCGGCGCGCTGAGCATGCAGGTTCGACGCGAGAAGTTCCGCGTAGTGCCCGATGGCGATGTCTAGATCCTGCTCTACTTCGCTCATGTCTGCCCCGATCCGTGGGCGCGTTTTTTATGTGACCGCGCGTTATTTTTCGAGACTATTGCCCGACCAACCAGATTCGTGCAAGCACTTTCTAGATTTAGTGGCAATCGGTTAGGTCAACACAAGTGTGATCCTCAGAGGAGCCCCAGCTTTTCAGCACGCTCCAGCAGCATTCTGACTGAGGAAGGCTGCCAGCTGGTGCGACCGCGAGGGGTGCGCTCACGCATGGATTCCAGTCGGTCGCAGATTGCCTGCAAGGTGATCTCCGGGTCAGCACCTTTGATTGCGGCGACAATCGCAGGCAGGCGATCGTCGGTTTCGCGACGTCCAGCGCGTCCAAGCACTTCAGCAGGCAGGAATCCGTCCGCCACGTATGCCTTCACGGCGCGGAGCAGGCGGCTTTGCGTCCAGCGCCGATCATGGGGCAGGGGGCCATTGATGATCCGCAGGACGTCTTCCCAAGCCATATCGGGGCGCAAACGGCGCACATGGGGCACCCAATCCTGCGCAGTTTCGTTCAAGCGCTCCATGTAGCCGTCCTGTCGTGCCAACCGCACCTTGCGCAGCGCTTCAGGGTCCTTGGCGCGAAGACCTGGGTTGCCGCCGACGCGGCCCTTTGAGCGTGCCGAGGCAAGTCCGGCTTTGGTACGCTCGCGGATCAGAGCGCGTTCAAACTCAGCCGCAGCGCCCAGAACCTGCAACGTGAACTTGCCCTGGGGCGAGGCGGTGTCGATGGGGTCCTGCAGCGAGCGGAAGAACGCCCCCTTGCCCTCCAGTCTTTCGATCACCTCAAGCAAGTGCGACAAAGACCGCGCAAGCCGGTCGATCCGCACGACGACCAGCGTGTCGCCCTTGCCAATCCGCTCCAGCACACGTGCAAGCACGGGCCGCGCGCGATTGCCGCCTGAGGCGTGCTCTTCAAAGATCTCGGCACAGCCCGCCGATTGCAGCGCCTCAGACTGGGGCAGGGGGGTCTGATCCTCTGTGGAAACGCGGGCATAGCCTATCAGGGGCATGAAATCTGGCCGTTTGCAATTTTATGTATCACTAATAAACGACCGTTTGTAAACGAATGCAAGTAGGTGCTCTCTCGTCGTGCTCGTCCAAAAACCCTTGGTTTCCTTGTGCTGAGCGCGATCTGAGAGGTTCCACCGGCAATCGCGCGCGCGGACTATATAAAGGGCGCAGGCAGCGGCCAAAAAAATGCTTTGGTAGTGTGCAAAAGCACAGTATTTTGCACATATGAAGACGCAAGCCTCTACTTTGAATGATGATTATGACAACCCCCTCATCACCATTGAGGAGGATGAAGAGGCTCACGAAGATGATCTCTGGTTTCTGCCGGGACCACTCGATGAAGAACCAGATGATTTGCCTCCCGGGCCACGGGCAGAACCGTCCGACACTGCTGTCATCGAAGACTGGACAAAGGCAGAAAGCGTTCACGCTGCGCGACTGGCACGGGTCGCTGGACGTCTGGGTGCTCTGGATGACCGGCTGCTGCGCGGCCCGGAAGGCTGGCGGCATCGCCTCGCTTTGATCGAGGCAGCGAACCTCAGCTGGTTCGCAGGGGACGGGGTAAGTTCTGATCGTCTGGCGCTCTGGATATCGATGCGGCTCTCGGGCGCACAGGATGACCCAAATGCCCTTGCAAGAGTTGGATGGGCTGTTCGGCGCCTGACAGGCGGTCCCGAACCAAAGGCTGATTTGGCCGCCTTCCTGGATCGCCGCGATCCCGAGAACATTGAAGACAGCGCTGAGCGTTTCGAAGATCGCGCGGGCGGATGGCTGGATGTAATGACAGCCGCAGCCGAGCTCCACCCAATCACCCGAGCTTGCATGGGCTTTCATCTCTGGAGTCTGGCGGGCCTCGGACAGCACGGCGACCAGATCGAGGCCGCCGTCACCGCGTCCAGGATTGCGGCCTGCGAGGGAAGCGGCGCCGTCTTCGCGCCTCTGGCTATGGGCGGGGCAGGGGGGCTGCGCGTTAGTGGCCCGCCAGTCGATCGTCTCGGGCGCTGGCTTGAGGGCATGGCAACATCGTGCCTGACTGCGATGCGGCACTTAGATGACATTGAGGTTTGGTTGGCGCGAGCGGAATCCGAAATGTCGCCGCTCTCGGGCAAGACGCCTCCGGCGCTGCTCGCCACACTTACAGAATGGCCACTCGTCTCTGCGCCGATGGCCGAGGCCATTACAGGAGCCAGTCGAACTGCCGTTCAGCGCAACCTTGCTTGGATGGAAGCGCGAGGGCTAATCCGTGAGGTAACGAGACAAGGGCGCTATCGGATGTGGTGCACCGCGAACTGAATGCTGCTGATGGGCTTTCCGAATTCCTTGACGCACTTCTGTCCTCCATAGTGCAATGCCCAGAAGGTGAGATGATCGGCAATCTCTGCAGCTATGCCCCGAGACGGCGCAGCCGCTTGTCGATCTCAGCCACGGGCAGGAAGACAGCATCATCCGCGCGCCAGACTTGCAGCGCGGAGATGAGAAGCTCGACCTCGCAGACATCGGCCGCGTGCAGTTCGTCGATGATCCAGAGCACGCCATGAACGCGCACGGCGCGGGCGGTGGCCACCTTGCGCAGCAGGTTGTCGCCGGTCAGGAGGATGCTGTGCTCCTGGCAGGTTGTCGTCACGAGGGCGAAGCAGTCGTTGGCCGACAGGCGGCTATGCTCCCGCTTCAGCGCGAACACCCGTGCAACCTCTTCACCCGGCAAGTCATAGGTGGCGAGCCCACCATCTTCGAGCATCCGCCATTCTTGCGCTGTGAAGTCGAGGAGTTCCTCCTCGCGGATCGGTAGGGGCACAATGAACCGATATCCCAAAGAGACACAGGAGATGGTGTTCGACGCCCACGACAAGGCGTTCGCGTTCTTCGGCGGAGCCTGCGCCCGGGGGATACCCGCTGGCAGGGGGCGCCCGATGTGGCGACCTTTAAGGAGCAGGGCTATGTATCGTGATGGGATCCGACCGTGGCGTCGGTGCTCCGGCGGGCATCCCGGACGAGGCCCTGACCAAGCTTGAGGAAGCGACTAGGAAGGCCGTCGCGGACTCTGAGTTCCAGGCAGGCGCTGCCACTTGCAGTCAAGCGCTTCTGGCGCGGGCCGATGCAATTTGGAGGCTCTCAAGTGGCGTCAAATCCTGAACCGCGCAGCCTGTGGATATATTGTAATTAAGGGAAAAAATGGTCTCAGAATGCTCTGAATCCACAGAATCGGATGAATTAGGGTACAGTTGCACCCGAGGAAACGGGCAATATCGAGCCGTTCAACGACGGGATCACCTTTCGCGTCGGCGGGGATGTCGACGAGACGCAGCTCATGCGGGTGATCCAGGTTGCACGGCGGTTGCGGGTCTACCAGGCGACCCAGCCGGTGGACCTTCGCAAGGGCATGGACGGACTCGCCCTCGCGGTGCAGGAGGCGATCGGCGAGGCGGCTACGTCGAGACATTCAGTTGCGCGCGAAGTCCTTCCCGACATATTGAGGCGCGGCATCGCAATAGACCCTGAAAAAAGGCCGGCGGTATGCGTCGCCGGCCCAGTCCAACAGGGAAGTAGATGCGTCACACGGGTGCCGCATCAGTTTTCACCGTCGACCGTTGATGCGAGAAAATCAACAAATTGCGGGCTTTCCGCGTCTGACCCTTCAAGCCCGTTGCCAGACCGCCACCTTCAGCAGATCGCCCAGCCCGACCCGATGCAGCATCTCGGCGCGCAGCCGGTCAAGCACGGCGAAGCCGACATCGGCGCCGTCGGCGGCCGGATCGAAATGCAGCCGGAAGGGTCGCGTGCCGGCCGGTCTCGCGACGACCTCAGCGATGAGCTCCGCCACATCCGCGGGGTCGGCGTCCTCGGGAACGATCTCGCCAAAGGCTTTCTGCACGGTTTCGCCAAAGTTCGCGTAGGGGCCAGCCTCGTATTCGGCGAGGCGCGCCTCATCCGCCGGATGGGCCGCATGAGCGAAATGGTTGGTCCCCTTGGTGAAGGCGCCCGGGACGACGATGGTCGTCTCGATGCCCCATCGGGTCAGTTCACGCGCGTAGGACGTGGCGAGCGAATCCATCGCCGCCTTAGCCGCGAAATAGGGCGCCAGATAGGGCGGCACCCCGCCAGCCGAGCTGGAGCTGGAAACCCAGACCAAGAGCCCCTCGCCACGCTGGCGCATATGGGGCAGGGCGGCACGGTTCAGCCGCTGCGTGCCCAGGACGTTCACGTCATATTGCTGGGCCAGCTGCTCGGCGGTGAAGGCCTCGGCAGGGCCGAACATCATGTGGCCTGCGTTGTGAACCAGCACGTCGATATGTCCGGCCTCGGCGATGACCGTGGCGACGGCGCCCTCGACCGAGCTTTCAGACTGAACGTCAAGCTCCAGGGGCCGCAGGTTGATGCCCTCGTCGCGGGAAATCCTGCGCAGCTCTTCTGCGTTGCCCGCATTGCGCCCTGAGGTGTCACGCATCGAGGCATAGACGGTGTCACCGCCACGAGCGAGGGCCAGCGCGGTCAGGCGGCCAAAGCCGCTCGACGCTCCGGTGATGAGGATGATCTTCGGCATCGTCAGAATCCCCACTTACACCATGCCACCATTGGCGCGCAGGGTCTGGCCGTTGATCCAGCCGCCTTCCGGGCTGACGAGGAAGGAAACCGCGTTGGCGATGTCTTCGGGCTGGCCCAGGCGCTCGAGCGGGTTGGCCTTCGACAGTTTCTCGATCAGCTCCGCCGGTTTGCCCTTGAGGAACAGGTCGGTGCCGGTCGGCCCAGGCGCCACGGCGTTGACGGTGATCGACTTGCCGCGCAGCTCCTTCGCCAGCACGGCCGTCAGGGTTTCGATGGCCGACTTGGTGGCGGCGTAGATACCGTAGGTCTCGAACTTCGTGCCGACCACCGACGTCGAGAAGTTCACGATCCGCCCGCCGTCGCGCAGGCGGTTCGCGGCCTCGCGCATGGTGTTGATCGAGCCCTTGAGGTTGATACCGATCTGACTGTCGATCAGCGCGTCATCCGAGTCCGCCAGCGTTGCGAGCTTCATGATCCCGGCGTTGTTGATCAGAACCTCGACGCCGCCGAAGGCTTCCTCGGCCTTGTCGAACATCGCGCGGACGGCAGCGGCATCCGACACGTCGGCCCTGGCCGCGACGGCCCGTCCGCCCGCAGCCTCGATTCGGCGGACGGTCTCGTTCGCGGCGTCTTCGTTGCCGGCATAGTTGACGATCACGGTGAAGCCGTCACGGGCCAGGCGTTCGGACACAGCCGCGCCGATGCCGCGCGAACCGCCGGTGACGAGGGCTACTTTGGAGGGATTGCTCATGGGTGTCTCCTGTGCGTTGGGACGGGTGTTCCGCTGATGAGGGGAGAGATAGACGATGACTTCTGCCGAATAATCAGGCATTTCTTGTCATCATAATTCAGGATGTACGAATAATATGGACAGGCTGGACGCCATGCGCGTCTTCATCCGGGTTGCGGAGCGGCGCAGCTTCACCCTTGCCGCAGCCGATCTGGGCCTGCCGCGCTCAAGTGTGACCGAGGCGGTCAAGCAGCTGGAAGCAAGGCTCGGCGTGCCGCTCCTGCAGCGCACCACCCGGAGTGTCAGCACGACGCTGGACGGAGAAGCCTATCTCGGGCGCTGCCGTCGGATTCTGGGCGATGTCGAGGATGCGGAAAGCGCCTTTTCCGGGGCCGAACCGTCCGGCCTGTTGCGGATCGACGTGCATGGCACGCTGGCGCGGCATTTCATCCTGCCGCGCCTGCCTGAGTTTCTGGAACGCCATCCTGGGATCGAGGTCTATATGAGCGAGAACGACCGTTACGTCGATCTCGTGCGCGAAGGTTTCGACTGCGTCGTTCGGGTCGGGGAGTTGCAGGACAGCGACATGATCGCCCGGCGCATCGCCTTGCTGGAGGAAGTCACCCTGGCTTCGCCCGGCTATTTCCACCGCCACGGCACCCCCGATAGCCTCGATTCTCTGGAGGGGCATGTGATGGTCGGTTTCCGGTCCAGTGCGACGGGCGGCCTTCTGCCGCTGGAGTTCACGGTGAAGGGGAGACGCAGGGAGGTGAGTTTGCCCACGCGGCTCTCGGTCAACGCCGCAGAAAGCTATATTGACGCGGCACGCCTTGGCTTCGGTCTTGTTCAGATGCCGCGCTACCATGCCGAGGTGGCCTTGGCTGCCGGTGAGTTGGTCGAGGTTCTGACCGATTTTCCGCCGTCACCCTCGCCGGTCTCTGTCCTTTACCCTCGCAGCCGGCAACTCTCCCCCCGCCTGCGGGTGTTTCTCGATTGGTTGGGGGCGGTGTTCTGAAGGCGCAGGGCTCGGGAGGAGCAGCACCGCCCTCAGGGCGGAAGACCGGCCCCGCGCATGGCCGTGAAGATCGTCTGCAGGTGCCTGCGCATGGCATCCGAAGCGGCGTCGGCCGCGCCCCGTTGAATGCAGGCGACCACCTCCTCATGCTGTAGGCTGTGGCGTTCGGTGAATTCGGCGACACCGAGTTTTCGGTAGGTGACTTCCCATTCGCGCTGCCAGGCTGCGTGGCGGCGCGCGCCCGCGAGATAGTCGAGAAGGCCAAGCAGGATGGGATTGCCTGTTACCTCGGCGATACCACGGTGAAAGGCGGCGTCGAGCCGTTCGCAGTCGGCCCGGGTTGCGGCACGGCGGCCCCGGTCGACCAGATCGGAAAGATAGGCGATCTCGGCAGGGGTCGTGAGCGCAGCAGCCTCGGCGGCGACCGAGGGTTCGAGGGTCAGGCGCGCCTGCATCAGTTGAAGCGGTGAGGCGCCTTGCACCAGAATGGTCTCGCGCACAGGGTGGCCCAGCGGGCGCGGGCCAAGGAACGTGCCTTGCCCGACGTGCCGCCAGAGATCGCCCGCGCACTCCAGCTCGGCCAAAGCCTTGCGCAGCGTTTCACGGCTGCACCCCAACAGATGCGCCAGCTCCCGCTCCGGCGGCAGTTGCCCGCCCGGAGCGATGGCGGCCGCCGCGCAATAATCGCGCAGCGCCTCCACAATCTGTCGGGTTCGCTTCGTGGTCATTGGTGCCCCCATACAGACCAATTTGCAGACCAATCCGGCATCATGCAACAGCGGCGCGGCTTGAAGGAGAACGAACATGCTGACAGGTATCATACTCGTGCTGGCCGGCCTGGGCGCCGGTGCGCTCAATGCCATCGCAGGCGGAGGCACCTTTCTGACGTTTCCGGCCCTTGTCTGGGCCGGTGTGCCGCCGATCATGGCGAATACGACCGCGACCTTTGCCGCCCTTCCGGGCTATGTCGGCAGCGCCTGGGCCTATCGCACGGATATCGATCGTGGCGGGAAACCTCCTCTCGCCCATCTTGTCGGCACGGCGATCGTCGGGGGGCTCGCTGGCGCTGGTCTGCTGCTGGTCACGCCGGAAGATTTGTTCTCGGGCGTGGTGCCCTGGCTTTTGTTGATGGCGACCCTGGCCTTTGCCACCGGGCCGTCTTTCGTTCGGTGTCTCGCGAAGTCCGGGCGCGAGACGTCCAGCCCCGCCGCTCTTGCTCTTGTGTTCGTGGTCTCGGTCTATGGCGGCTATTTCAACGGTGGCCTCGGCATCATGCTGCTGGCGGCTTTCGGCGTCATCGGCATGACAGACCTGCACAGGATGAACGGGTTGAAGAACCTGATGTCCGTGGTCCTGTCGGTGGTCTCGGTCACGACATATGCCGTTGCGGGCCTGATCGACTGGGGCAACTTGCTGATCGTCGGTCTGTCCTGCGCCATGGGCGGATACATCGGCGCGGTTCTGGCAAGACGGGTGCGGAACACCGCCGTGCTGCGCCTGTTCATTATCGCAATCGGCCTGATCATGGCGGTTGCCTTCTTTATGCGCCCCGCAGGTTGATCTTTTGTCAAACCGGTGAAACTTTCGGCAAAAACTGATCTTGAGGCGTCGCGTTGCACATTCTGAAATCACTTGGCCCGGCGGTGGCCCGCGTTCCAGCCAGGGAGGCGCTGCGCGCGGGGCTTGGCGCGCTGATCGGATTGGGGCTGAGCGGGTTGTTCCTGTTGTCGCCCGCCGTCGATCTGGACCTTGGCCTCTATCTCGTCGCGCCCTTTGGGGCGTCCTCCGTTCTCCTCTTCGCCGTTCCGAACAGCCCCCTTGCACAGCCATGGTCGGCGATTGTCGGCAATACCGTCGCGGCCCTCGTCGGGGTTGCAGTCTGCCTTCTCGTCTCGGACCCCGCCTTGCGCATCGCGCTCGCCGTCGGGCTCGCCATCACCGCAACCATCCTGTGCCGTGCAGTCCATCCGCCCGCTGGCGCCGTCGCCATGACCGCGGCCATGTCCCCGGACGCCATCGCGCATCTGGGGTTCTGGTTCGCCCTGACGCCGATCGCGTTCGGAACCATCGCGCTGGTCCTGCTGGCAACCCTCTACGCGCGGCTGACGGGGCGCCGCTATCCGTTCCGGCAATTCGACGACCCCAGTACGCATGGAACCGCAGATCGCAATCCGACCGAGCGCCTCGGGCTTTCGGAAGAGGAGCTGACCGGGATTCTCGAACGCTATCGCCAGTCGTTCAACCTCGGCGTGGAGGACCTGGCCCGACTGATCGGGGCCGCAGAACTGCAGGCGGCGGCGCATTCTTCAGGCCCGTTGACTGCGCAAGACATCATGTCGCGCAATCTCGTCACCGTCACGTCGAACACCCCATTGGGCGAAATCGCGGATCTGTTCCGGCAGCATCGCTTCACATCGCTGCCGGTCGTCGGCGTGGATCAAACCTTCCTGGGCGTGATCTTCCAGATACATCTCATCAGCCAGGCCCGCGACGATGCCCTGCGCCTTGATCGCGGCTTTCGGGCAACGTTCCGCAGGTTGTTGGATCGGGACCGGGAAAGACCGATGACCGCCGCCGATATCATGAGCGTCGCCGGGCCGCGCGCCACCGGCGCCACCCCGATCGGGGCCTTGCTGCCGATGATGGCCGAGGGAGATACGGATGCCGTTCCGGTCCTCGAATACGGCAAGATCGTCGGCATTGTCACTCGGACCGACCTCGTGGCGGCGCTGTCCCGTAGCGCGGCGCGCGCCGGGAGCGTCTGACCGGGTCCCCGATGAATTGAATGTGGCTCAGACCACGTCTCTGATTGCCTGGACCCCGTTCTCGGTCACGATGAGATCAAGCGGGATGTCATGAGGTTGCGGGTAGATGGTCTGAAGGCGCGCCTCTTGAAACCCGATACCGACGACAAAAGGTTTCGGTTTCAGCACGGCCAAAGTTCGGTCGAAATAGCCCCCGCCATATCCGAGGCGATAGCCTTCTGCGGTCCAACCGACGAGCGGCGCAAGCGCGATGTCGGGCGTCACGACGGTCGCGTCCGAGGGCGGAACGGGAATGTTCCAATCTCCGCGCACCATGCGCGTTTCGGGCGTCCAGCGGCGAAAGGTGAGCGGGGCCGCCCTGGTTTCGACCAGCGGAAGGGCGACGGTTATACCGGCCTTGTGAAGCTCTGCCATCAGCGGGCGCAGGTCGGGTTCGCCCTTGATCGGCCAGTAGGCAGAAAAGACCTTACCCTGCGCCCCGCCGAAACGGTCTTGCAACACCTGCTGCAGATGCCTGGCCAGCGCCTCGCCGATCTCCTTGCGCTCGGCGACCGACAGAGCCAGACGCGCTGCGCGCAGGCGGGCGCGTTCGGCCTTGCGCCAACGCGCGACATCACGTGCCTGTTCGGGATCGACTGCCAGCGGATCGAAATATTCCGGGGCGACCTCGGCGGCGTAGCAGGGCGGTGAGGAAAAGCCGCTTTGGCAGCGGAAGCTCTTGAAGTCGTCGCTCATGTCATCGCCTTGAAACCGTTTCGCTCCGTCCCCTCGAGGATACGCCGGGCCTGCGCGACCATGGCGTTCAGGCGCGCGGCCGCAGGGACGATATCGGGGATATTTCCCGCGCCCTGACCGGAATAGAGCGCCATCGCTTCGAGATCGCCGGTTGTGGTGCGCAAAGGCGAATCCGTGCTGAAGCGCAGGCGTGGCTGATCGCCGTCGTGGGCGATGGTCTCGCGCGGCAGGCTGTCCGGGTCGTGGCCCAGGTAATTTCCCTTGAGCCCCTCCGTCACGCTGTTGCCGATCACCCGCACCGCGGCACCCTTGGGCCAGTTCAGAACGAACACATCGGTCAGCACCGTGTCCTCGCCCGTCGCGTCCACAACGCGGGACTTGTGATAGGGATGCGCAAAGGATTCTTCGGTCGCCAGAAAGGCGGTGCCGCATTGCACACCGCTGGCCCCGATCGCCAGCGCGGCGGCCAGGCCTTCACCCGTCGCGATCCCGCCCGAGACGACGACCGGCAGGTTGGTCCCGGCCAGTATCCGTTCCGCCAGTCCGAAGGCCGGGCTTCGCCCGTGCACGTGGCCGCCTGCCTCGACCCCCTGTGCGATAATCACATCTGCCCCGGCATTTTCGGCCAGTCGCGCGGCGGCCTCCGTGCCGACCTGATGCAATACGAGACATCCTGCGTTTTTCACTCGCGCCACCACGTCCGGCATCACATCCCAGAAAAAACAGAAGGCCGTCACGCCAAGATTTAGGCAACAGGCGATCTGCGCCTCAAGTAACTGCGGTTCGGTCGCCGCCGGGATCAGGTTGACGGCAAAGGGCCGGTCCGTTGCCGCCTGCATCGCGGTGACGTTCCGTGTGATCAGGTCGATGGGTTCGCGCACCATCCCCAACATCCCGTAGCCCCCCGCATTGGCCACCGCCGCCGCCAGCTCCCACCGGGACACGCCGCCCATGCCCGCCAGCAGAATGGGTGCCTCGCATCCAAGCAGATCGCAAAGCGGCGTTCGCAGAGGATCCTCACTCGGTCGGTCCGTCATATCCCCTCCCTTTCCAACCATTGGCGCAGGTAATCCCGCAGCACGATGGCGTTGTTGTGTTCCTCGTCCTTCGAAGCATAGAGCAGCGTGACGACATCGCCCTGCGCGTATCCGGCAAGCTCACGCAGTAAATCTTCGCGCGTGGCGAGTTCCTCTTGATACCGCGTGCTGAATTCCCGCCACTGATCGGGATTGGCGTGAAACCAGTATCGCAAGGTATCGCTCGGCGCGATGTCCTTGCACCAGTCGAACAGCCGGGCGCGGTCCTTCGCCACGCCGCGTGGCCAAAGCCGATCGACCAGAATCCGCTTGCCGTCCGACACCCGCGCCGCGCGATAAACCCGCTTGATGCGGATGCGCCCTGCGGCGGTGTCGGAGACGGGCGGCTCGGCTGGCATCAGCTGTCCCTTTGGCCCGCGTCGTCGATCAGATCTACCGCCTTGAGCGCATGTGCCCAGGCCGCCCCGGCGCGCATTTCAGACGCAACCCAGATGGCTTCCATGATCTGTTCGCCCGAGGCCCCCTCGCGCTTGGCCGCCTTGACATGGCCCTCGATGCACCACGGGCATTGGGTCACATGCGCCACGGCGACCGCGATGAGCTGCTTGGTGCGTGTATCGAGCGCCCCTTCGGCAAACACCGCTTTCGAGAACGCGCGGAATGCGTCTTCGGTCTCGGGTGCCAGGGCATGACGCCGGTCGACAAGCCCCTTGGTGGGCTTTGGGAGGTGTAGCTCAGACACGGCCTGTCGCCCGCGTTTCGAATTGCGGAAACAGCACATCGTTTTCCAGCCGGATATGCTCTTCGAGGTCGTCAAGGAATTCACCGACCCCGGTATAAAGCCGCGTCCAGCTTCGGCAGGCGCCGTCCGGCAATGTCAGGTTGTTGGTCAGGTGCCGGATTTGGCCGACTTCGGCTTCGTGGTCGTCATGATCCGCGCGCATTGCTGCAATCGGCGCATCCAGCCCCGTCGCCGCGTTGCGAATGGCGGGGAACAGGATCAGTTCCTCTTTCTTCATGTGAACTTCGAGGTCACCGATCATCCGGTGCAGCAGGTCGGCCAATCCCGCGGGAACATCCGTTTGCCCGGCATGGACCGCTTCGACCTTTTCCGACAAGGTCGCCAGTTCGGGAAGCTGGGCACGGTGTTTCGCGTGATACTCGGTCTCGATGAAACTGGTCAGGTCGCTCGGGTCTTGCGGGGGCAGTGGTTTTGTCATGTTCGTATCCTTGGGTCAGAGCAGTGATGGAATTGTCCGGGGCTTCGCATCCTCGACCGCCATATGCAGCGAGCGCGCGATCCGCTCGGCGCGTTCGATGACATGCGCCGCGCCTTCGGGCGGGCAGGTTTCGGCCGCAGTTTCGCGAAACAACGTCAGCCAGCGGTCGAAATGATCCCAGCCCACGGGCAAGCCGACATGGGCCGGAACCGGGGCCCCGTGATACCGGCCCGTCATCAACGCGACCGACGACCAGAAGGCCACCATCCGGTCCAGATGCGGGCCCCAGTCGGAAATACGGGCCGCGAAGATCGGCCCGAGAACCGTGTCTGCGCGCACCTTGTCATAGAAGCGGTGCACCAGCCGGGTCAGCTTTTCCTCGTCCAGTCCCGTCTGCGCGATGATTTCGGCGGTCAGGTTTGGGCGGGCGGAGATGATCTGTGGATCAACAGATGACATGGGTCCTCAAGATTTTGAACTTGAGTATCATGCTATCTTCGATAAATAGGTATTGTAAATACTGATTTGAAAAACGGAGCGACATGAACCTCACCTCTTTTACAGACTATGGGCTCCGAATGCTGATGCGGATGGCGAGTGCGCCCGACCGGGCTTTCTCGACCGCCGATCTGGCCGAGGAGTTCAAACTGTCACGCAACCACCTGAGCAAGATCATGCAGCGGCTCGCACAAGGCGGAATTGTCGAGACCCGGCGAGGGGTGAACGGCGGCGCGGTCTTGCGGTCCAACCCCGCCGAGATCCGGCTTGGCGACGTCGTGCGGCTGCTCGAACAGGGGCAGGCGCTGGTCGAGTGCTTCGGACCGGATGGAGGAAACTGCTTAATCGACGGGTGTTGCCGCCTGAAGGCCCGGCTTCGGCAGGCTGAGGTCAGCTTCATCGAGGACCTGAACAGATCGACCCTCGCAGATATCGCATTGCCCGAACGGGTCGCCGCGTGACGACAAAAGGCAGACCGAGATGACCGCAATCCCGTCCGTACAGCCCGTCACGACGCAAGCCCTATCACGCCGCCGCCCGTCCTGTGCCGCAGTCAAACGCGGGTGGAGATGGGCGTTGTTGCGCAGATCCAGGGGGATTCATCTTGTGAATCCAGCATGCTAGCCGTGCAGCATGAGCAGACCTCCGAAGACGACCTACAAGACCACCAACTGGCAAAGCTACAATCAGGCGGTGAGGCAGCGCGGATCACTGACCGTTTGGTTCGATCCCTCGATGCAGTGGGAAGCCATTCCGTCGGGGCGTCGGGACCGTCAGCAGGCCTATAGCGACGCGGCGATCCAGGCCTGCCTCACCCTCAAGATCCTCCTCGGGCTGCCGCTCCGCCACATCGAGCCTTGGGAACGCCACTGGTCCGAGTGACCATGGCGAGGAGGGTTCGTGGCGAGCCTGCTCGAACTGTCTGGGCTCGGCTGGTCCGTGCCGCACTTCAGCACTCTGTCACGCCGCCAGAAAATCTTGAACGTGACCATTCCGTATCGCGGCTCGAAGGGGCAGCTGCACCTGCTCGTGGACAGCACCGGCATCAAGGTGGAAGGCGAAGGCGAGTGGCATACGCGCAAGCCTGGCGGCTCGAAACGGCGCGTGTGGCGCAAGATCCACCTCGGAATCGACGAGGAAACATTGGAAATCCGGGCCGTCGAGGTCACGTCCAGCAATGTCGGCGATGTCGAGCCGGTAAGCGCCACCGGTTAGAGCGAACCGGAGAGGGATGCTGCCGGACCTGCTTGCCCAGATCCCGGCGGAGGAAGAGAAAGCCACCGTCACCGCCGACGGTGCCTATGACACCCGCACCTGCCACGACGCCATCGCCGCCCGCGAGGCTGCAGCGTTCAGGCATTCCTTCGGACCGGTGGCAGTCATGCCCTCACTCCCGCCGAGACGGAGTGCCAGGCCCTGGAAGCCGGACTCGGCAGGAGCCCGCGCACGCAACGAGATCCTGCGATCATCGAAGCACTTGGGCCGGGCACTCTGGCGGAACTGGAGCGGGTACCACCGCCGCAGCAGGGTCGAAACAAAAATGAACAGCGTGAAGCTGCTCGGCCAACGGTTGATGTCGCGGGACTTTGACCGCCAGGTGGCAGAGGTCCAGATACGCGCGGTGGTCCTCAACCGCTTCACGGCACTCGGCATCCCGATGACCGTGGCCGCGGGATAAGTGTATCCGGGGAAAGGGGAAGTGCGATCATCAGCTGATTTGCGCAACAGCGCCGCCGACCGGTTGCGAAACCCGGACATGACGATGGCTATCCCGCGCCTCCAGGCCACCAACAGGGTCCAGACGGCCGGTTATGCTTGTTGAGGGCGATAGACGCAATCTGCCAACGAACTGCGGTTGAGATCTGCAAGGAAGGCGGCTTCGGCGCCGGCGAGGCGCGCCTTCAGGCGGCAGTGTGGTGTCAGCGTGCAGGCCGCCCCCCCGGGTTGGAAACACTCGACCAGCGCTTGATCAGCCTCGAGATAGGCAACAACATCGCCTAACCGGATGTCCTCGGGGCGCCGTGCGAGCGTCGCTCCGCCACCGCCGCCCCTCCGTGTTTCCAGGTAGCCAGCGCCAGAAAGCGACGAGATCACCTTTGCAAGATGATTGCGCGACACACGGAATTCATCCGCCAGTTCCGCCGTGGTGAAGGCGCGGTCGGGGCTGCCCGCCATCCGCATGAGAACGCGCAGTCCGAAATCGGTAAAGGACGTGAGGCGCAAGAAGTCGCTCCTTGATTTGGTATTTACAGTGCGCATTTAGGGGCTATAATCAGCATATCAAATGCCGATTGCATTGGACACCCCTTGATCCCGAAAGCTCTGCCATGACCGCCCCTACCGCCGAAGCCCCCACCGAGACAGGCGCCCTGATCGATCACATCCTGTCGCGCTATCACGAGCGTCACCGCTTAGAATTGCCCGGTCTGCTGGACCTCGCCGAAAAAGTCGGCAGGGTTCATGCGACGGATCACCAATGCCCGAAAGATCTGGCACAGTCCCTGACCGCTTTGGGCCGCGAGTTGGAGGGCCATATGGCGAAGGAAGAGATGATCCTGTTTCCGGCGATGCGGGCGGGCGGTGGGGCGGGCATCGGGTCGCCGGTTGCCGTGATGCGCGCCGAGCATGACGACCATGCCGAAGCGATCGAGCGGATCCGCAAAATGACAGGCAACCTGACACCCCCGGACCACGCTTGCGGGTCGTGGCGGGCGCTCTATGCCGGTCTGGATCGGTTCCTTGAGGATCTGGCTGCGCATGTTGCGTTGGAAAACCACGTGCTTTTCCCACGGTTCGAGCGGGGCTAGGACGGTGTTGCGCATCCAGAAACCGTGCTGGCGGAGGCGGGCGTGGACGCCGGTGTCCGCAGCGATCTGCGGCGGGGGCCGCGTGGCTACCCGCGCCGGCTCTGACCCGTGGGCGAAACGAAAGCCCCGGTCATGAGCGCAAGCCCCGATGCTTTGCCCCGCACGCCGCGCCCGGGGGTGTCAGCCATGGCCCGGCTGTCCTGCCTGATCGTGCAGCCCGTCCTGACCAGGGTGGTGCGGCGTATCGCCAAGCGGCATCCGTCGCTTTTCGCGCGGCTCGGGCCGCATCAGGGGACCGATTTCGTGATCGACCCGGTGGAATTGCCCTTTGCTCTGCACTTGCGAGCTGATCCGCAGGCGCTGGTGTTTCGGGCCGTCCCGCGCGGTGCGACGCCTGAGGCGGGCGCCACAATTCGCGGTAAGTTCATGTTGCTTCTGGAGTTGGTCGACTCTGAAGAGGATGGCGATGCCGCGTTCTTCTCCCGTGATCTTGAGGTCACAGGCGACACCGAAGCCGTCGTGCGGCTTCGCAATGCCCTCGACGATGTCGATGGGTCCATCGCCGAGGAAACCGCCGAGATGTTCGGCCCGCCCGGCCGCGCCATTCTGGCAAGACTGCGCCGCGCCTATCCAACGTGAAGAAAGGACGTCTCGCCCCATGAGTCTCGCCGAACTGATCTGCCCGGCCGGCACGCCCGCCGCCCTGCGCACCGCCGTCGATGCCGGCGCCGATGCAGTGTATTGCGGCTTTCAGGATGCCACCAACGCGCGCAACTTCCCCGGATTGAATTTCACGCCGGAGGAACTGGCGGCATCGGTCGCCTATTCCCATGACAAGGGCACCAAGGTGTTGCTGGCATTGAATACCTATCCGCCTGCGGGCAAGGTCGATCTGTGGCGACAGGCTGCCGATACAGGCGCGCGGCTGGGGGTCGATGCCTTCATCGTCGCGGATATGGGCGTGGCCGATTACATCGCGCGCACCCATCCGGGCGTCCGTCTGCACCTGTCGGTTCAGGCTGCCGCCTCCAGTCCCGAGGCGATCCGGTATTATTGCGAGAATTTCGCGGTGAAGCGCGTCGTGCTGCCGCGGATCCTGACGATCCCCGAGATCCGCGAGATCCGCAAGGAAATCCCCTGCGAGATCGAGACCTTCATCTTCGGCAATCACGGGCTGATGGTCGAGGGCCGGTGCAGTCTGACCAACTACCTCACGGGGCAATCGACCAACATGGATGGGGTGTGCTCACCCGCCTCGGATGTCGAATACCGGCGCCACGAGGACGGATCGATGTCCTCGCAGCTTGCTGGGTTCACCATCGACTGTTTCGGGCCCGACGAAAAGGCGGGGTACCCGACGATCTGCAAGGGGCGCTACACCGCGCCGCACCGCTCTGAGGGATATTATGCCTTCGAGGAGCCGATCAGCCTGAACCTGTCCCGGCTGCTTCCCGATCTGATCGACGCCGGCGTTCACGCCTTCAAGATCGAAGGGCGCCAGCGCTCCAAGAGCTATGTGCGGGGCGTGGTGTCGGCCTTCCGGCAGGCCGTTGACGACATCCGCGCCGGTCGGCAGGCGAATATCGCCGATCTGGTTGCCCTGACCGAAGGGCAGAAGCAGACCCAGGGCGCGTTCGAGACGAAGAAATGGCGGTGAGTGACATGACGAAATTGACCCTTGGCCCGATCGCCTATCACTGGTCCACCGAGGCGCGGCGCGCGTTCTACGCGCGCATTGCCGACGAGGCGCCGATCGACGAGGTCTATCTGGGGGAGGTGATCTGCTCCAAGCGCGCACCGTTTCACGAAGCCGATCTGCCCGCGATCATCGAACGGCTGCAACGGGGCGGCAAGACGGTGATCCTGTCGTCGCTGGCCGAGGTGATGCTGAAGCGCGAACGCAAGGCCACGGCCGACCTCGCCGCGATGGACGCCCCCGAGATCGAGATCAACAACGCGGCGGGTCTGTTTGCCCGGGGCCAGCGCCCGTATCGCATCGGTCCGTTCATGAATGCCTACAACGAGGCGACAATCGCCTGGATGGCGGGGCAGGGGGCCACGCATGTCTGTCTGCCCGCGGAGCTGCCTGCACCCTCGATCGCCGTTGCCGCGAAGGCCGCGCGTGCGCTTGGCCTTGGGGTCGAGGTGCAGGTCTTCGGCAGGGCTTCGCTCGCGGTCTCGGCACGATGCTATCACGCGCGTGCCCATGGCCGAAGCAAGGACAATTGCCAGTTCGTTTGCGAGGACGATCCCGACGGCATGCCGCTGCGCACCACCGATGACCGCCCGATCCTGCGCGTCAACGGCATTCAGACCCAGTCGGAAAGCTACATCGACCTGCTGCCCGAAGCCGCTCAGATGATTGCACAGGGAGTCACCCATCTGCGGCTGATGCCTCAGGCGGCGGACATGGTTGCGGTGGCGGCGCTGTTTCGGGATGTTCTGGACGGCACACGCGCGCCGGGAGCCGCGGAAACCATGCTGCGCGAGCTGTGCGACGGAGTTTCGTTTTCCAACGGCTTCTTCTATGGCCAGGCAGGGTATCGGCGCATTGCCGCCGCGGCCCCGGCCTGATCACCGCAAGACCCGTCATCAGCCCCCTCAGCCCGCATCCCGGGGCTGCAGCGGGCAGGGGGGCAGTGTCACCCTTGCCTGGCTAAGGGGCGCGGCCGTCGTGCGCGCCGCGAGATGCGTCCTCAGCCAGGTTTCCAGCGCCGGAAACTCGGGTGGCAAAGCGAAAGCGAACTCACCCGCAAACTCCAGGAAAGCCTCTTTGTTCAACGCATTGAGGCCGACCAGGATCGGGATGTCCGCAGCAAGTGCGGTCGCGATAATCGGACGGAAACCGCGCCCTTCGGCTTCGTGCTTGCCGAACTTGTTCACGATCAGGCAATCGGCCCCCTTGGCGAGCTCGGCTTCCACAAGGCCCACCGCTGTTTCAAGCGCTGCCGGGTCGAGGCGGCATCCCCTGGAGGCCGCGCCCAAAGACTGCGAGATGCGGATCGTCACGCCCTCGGGCAGCACCTTGACGTCCATGTCGCAGGGACCGGCGCTTTCGCGCTCGGCATTGATTTGAACCGTCCCGACCGGGCGGTAGCCCTGTTGGATCAGGGAAGACGCCAGACGATGCAGCATCAGATTCGTATCGCCGCGCCCAGGTGCCATCGTATATCCGATCTTCATTGCGTCCTCATACTCGGTTGAAGGGCTGGAATTCCAGCAATGCGCCTTCGGGCAGCCGGTCTGTCTCAGCCGGAATGAATATCAAACCATCCGCGCCGGGCAGGTCCGCGACATGCGCGGAATTGACGGTGTTTCCGAAGTCCACGATCTCACGCCCTTCCGAATCGAACCCCATGAGGCGTGCAGGGCGCACTTCACATCGCCCGGGTTTGCGGAAGATGGGCTTGCCTGCGACGACATGACGACGCCTCTGCACCGCGATCTGCCGCCCCGAAAGGATATCCAGCAGGGGCAATCCGAAGACATGCCATATAACCAATGCCGACAGTGGATTGCCCGGAAGGCCAAGCCAATTTGCCGTCCCGATCTGCCCGAAACTGACGGGTTTGCCCGGCTTGATGGCAACACCGCTGAAGTGAGCCGTCGCTTCCAGCCCGTCGAGCACCGGTTTGACGTGATCTTCCTCTCCCACAGAGATCCCGCCTGTCGTGACGATCAGATCCGCGGTCTTGGCCATGTCGGCAAGGGCCCGGCGCAGATGGGTACGGTCGTCCGCGCCCTGCCTGACATCGATGAAATGGATGTCCGGCCGTGACAGCTCGGACGAAAGCATCGGCGAGTTGATGTCCCAAATCTCGGCCGCGCCCCGGTTCGCCCCGGCTGGCCGGACTTCGCTGCCCGTGACGAGTAGGGCGACCCGCACCGGGCGGATCAGATGCACGCGGGCGGCACCCGCAGCGGCACATGCCGCGATTTCACGAGGGCCAAGCCTTGATCCCGCCTCCAGAACGGTCTGGCCGGGACGCATGTCACCGCCGGCACGGCGAATGTTCAGGCCGGGTTGGGGACGTCGGTCGAGGATCACCAGATTGCCGTCGCGCGCGACGTGCTCCTGGGGCACCACGGCATCCGCTCCGAGTGGAACTGGCGCGCCGGTGAAGATCTGTGCGGCGGTCCCACCGGTCACTCGCCCGGTGCAATCTGCACCGGCTGGAATACGCTGTGTGACAGGCAATCTCCAAGGACCCTCACCCCATAGGGCGGCACTGTCGACTGCATAACCGTCCATTGCGGAACTGTCGAACGGCGGGGTCATCGTGGCCGCCAATACGGGGTCTGCAAGGACGCGCCCGGTCGCCAAGGATAGCGCTTCTGTCTCTGTGCCGGTGATGGGGCGCGCATGCTCTCCAAGCCGCCGCAAGGCTTCGTCCATCGAAATCAGCGGCGATGCGCCGTTGGAGATTTCACATCCACAACGCCCATTCTCGAATGCCTGGATCGCCTTCATGGCCTTGTCCTTTCGACGAAGTGGCCCGGCCCTGTGGAACAATCGAGGTCCCGCAACCTGCCATCCTTCAAGCCGTAGATCAGTCCGTGCACGCGCACATCCGTACCGCGTGACCATGCATTTTGCAAAATCGGGGTCTCGGACACCCGTTTTACGCCTTCGATGACGTTCAGCTCGGCCAACTTGTCGCGCCGCGTTTCATCGCTGCTGCAGGCCGCGAGGTCCACGGCGAAAGCGCGTGCAAGGCGCCGGATCGGCTCGAGCCAGTGATCGGACAACCCGTGCGGTAGGTCTTCGGTCGCGGCCTTGACCCCGCCGCAGCCGTAGTGTCCGCAGACGATTATTTCTTGCACCTTCAACGTCTCGACGGCGAATTCCAGAGCAGACAGGAGGTTGAGATCCGCAGAATGCACCACATTCGCGATGTTGCGGTGCACGAAGACCTCCCCGGGATCGAGGCCCGCAACGACATTGGCCGGGACGCGGCTGTCCGAGCAACCAATCCAGAAGAATGCCGGAGCCTGCAACACGGCAAGGCGCGCAAAATAGCCGGGATCGGCCTCATTGCGCGCCGCCGCCCATGCGATGTTTCGTGCAAGCAACGTTTCCAGCATGGGATTACACTTGCATATCCTCGATCCGCCGCCGGATCATGGCGCTCCTCAGCCGGACAATATCATCACCGGTCAGCCTTGCTTTCGCGATCGGCAAGACGATCGCGTTCTCCACGATGAGATGGCGGCGCAGGCGATCGGCGAAGTCGCGCAGCGCGGTGGCCTCGTCGTCCTTGGCAGCTCGCTTGTCATCGTGCATCTCCGTGAGCACGGTCCGCAGGCGCGGGCACAGCTCGCTCAGCGTTTGATGCTCGGCCTTCAGCCGCTCGAGCGTTGGCCCGATGTCGTCTTCCGGGGCGCACCGGACCAGTAGCATGCCCTGCAACTCGTCATCCTCGTCATGGATCAAGAGCCCGATCTCGTGATCGAGGAAGCGCAGCAGCCGCGAGATTTCGACGGGGTCCGGCAGCGAGCTGTGCGAAATCCGCTCCATCAACTCGCAGACCGCACGCATATGCATGTGATCTTCGTGGATGAATTCGAGAGGATCCTGGAGCAGGTCCAGATCGGTCGGGTCCTGTTCGCTATCGCCGCGTCGGGTATTGGACAGACGGTTCTTCATGATTTCTCTCCTGGGGCGCGGCGTCCAAGCTCGGCTCCGGATATCTGGGCAGAGGCGACGAGCCGATCCGCGAATGCCCGGGCGTTGCGCGCCCAAGCCGCTTTTTCCATGGCGTCAGCAATCTTCGATCGCACGGTTCCAAAGGGGAGCACCGCCCCCTCGGCGATGGCGTCCATGCGGATCACGTGCCAACCGTGCCGTGTGAGGACTGGCTTCGAACTGATTTCACCTTCCTTCATCTTGCGCAGAGCCGCTTCGAACTCGGGCACGGTGTCCCCCGGTCCGAGTTGCCCGAGCGTGCCACCCGACGATTTCGATCCGCAGTCGCTGTGCGCCGATGCCAGCCGCGCGAAACGTCCGGGGTCTTCTGCCACACGGGCGAGAAGACCTGCCGCCCGCGCCCGGGCCGCCACGCGTTCGTTCTCGTTTCGGGGATCACAGGCGCAGAGGATATGGGAAACCTCCCAGAGCGGCGGGGAACGAAACCGCCCGGGGTCGCGCGCCCATTCCCTGCGGATGTCGTCCTCGGTTGGCGCAGATACCTCGACCTCGGCGTCGAGAAGGCCCCGGATGAGGGCCTCTTCCCCGGTTTCAAAGCGTCCCGGCCCGACCTCGGCGGGTTCCGCCCGTATCCCGCGCTGCCGGGCCTCCTGCAGGAGAAGCGTGCGCATGGCGACCGCATTCGCCGCGTGGCGCCAGGCAATGCCGGGTTTCCCGGAGGGCGCCGGATGGTTCTGCGCTTCGTTGGCCACCACCGAATGGGGGACGAGCTCGCCATTGACGACAAGATCGGGATAGAGCTGTGCGTTCATTGCGCTTACTCCGCCGGATGGCGCGGCGCCTGACGGCGTGAGCGCACGATCTGATAGCCGGTGCGGGTCAGCAGATACCGCACGGGCGCCGCAAACCCCGAGAGAATGTGCACCAGCCGGGTGAAGGGGAAGACGAGGAAGATCGTCAGCCCCAGAACGATGTGCAGCTTGTAGATCAGCGGCTCATCCGCGATATGCGCGGCATTGCCGCTCTGGAAGGTGAAGACACCCTGAGCCCAGTTCATGAAGTTGATCACGCTGCCATGTTCGGCGGTGGCGATGGAATAGGGGACGCTGATCAGGCCAAGGGCGAGCTGCGCCACCAGCATCAGCAAGATCGTGATGTCCCAGAAGCTGGAGGTGTCGCGGATCCGCGGCTCCGTCAGCCGACGGTGCGCCAGCATCAGCGCGCCGATGATCGCGACGATACCGGCAATGCCGCCAGCGATTGCAGCCAGCAATTGCTTGGCTTCGGCGTGAATGCCGATCGCCTCGTAGACCTGGTGCGGGACCAGGAGGCCGAAGAAGTGTCCGAAGAAAATGAACAGGACGCCGATATGAAACAGGATAGACCCGACCATCAGTTGCTTGCGCCGCAGCAACTGACTGGACGAGGATTTCCAGGTGAACGGGTCCCGGTCATATCGGGCGATCGAGCCGACGATCATGATCGAGAGGGCGATATAGGGATATATGCCAAAGAAGAAATCGTTCATTTCAGCCTCCGTTACTCGGCCGTCGCGCGCGGCGCGGGATTGATCGGAACATCCATCTGCGCGAGCATGTCGCGGACTTGCGGGCATCCTCCATTCGGGTCGGGACCGAAACGCACCTCGCTTTCCTCCCAGACCTTATCGAGTGCTTCGAGGTCGTCGGCGTCGATGTCGGGCTGATCCAGAAGCTCGGCAACCGCGGCCTGATCCGGCGCACCGCCAGAAAGCTGGAAAAGAGCGGCGAACACGGCGGCATAAGGGCTTTCGCGCCGGACAAGCCGGGCGGTCAGGGCCTCGAATATATGCGCCGCGTCCGCCAAAGTTTCCTGTGCTTCGACAAAGGGACGCGTCGACAGGAATTCCAGCAACACCGGCAGGTGATCAGGCAGTTCCGTGGTGGCCGGTTCATACCCGCCGTCACGATAGGTTTCCAGCAGCGAGACCATCGCGCCACCCCGGTCACGGCTTTCGCCGTGGACATGTTCGAACAGGTTCAGGGACAAGGCGCGCGAGCGGTCAAACAGCATCACATACTGCTCTTGCAGCTCATAGAGGTCGCGTGTCGCCAACTGGCTCGTGAGCGGGCGCAGCGCGCGCCGCGCCGCGGCGGTCAGACGCGACTCCGAGGCGAGAACGCCGCTGATTTCGGGCATTGCCTGTTGCAGTTCCCGCGTCGGATAGCTCAGGATCAGGGACATGGCCTTGAGCGTGCGGTCTTGAGGCGACAAGGACATCAGCGCACCTCCTGCGGCATCTTGAGCGGCTTCTTGGAGCCACCGAACAGCGACGCCTTGGAGGTGCCGGTGGAGCATCCGTTGCTATCGGTGAAGCCGCAGCCGCCCCGCAGATCATAGGCTTCCTCGACCTGTTCACGATGCGTCGTGGGAATGACGAATCGGTCCTCGTAATCGGCCAGCGCCATGATGCGATACATGTCCTCGATGACTTGGCCCGAGAGCCCGACGCGTGCGGCCACGGCCTCGTCGATCACACCATCGACACTCTTGGCTCGCATGTAGGCGCGCATGGCCAGCATACGCTCCAGGGCGCGGGCGATCGGCTTTTCGTCGCCTGCCGTCAGCATGTTGGCGAGATAGCGCAGCGGGATGCGCAGGTTCTTCACGTCCGGCATGGCGCCATCCATCCCGATGGCCCCCGCCTCGGCGGCGTTCTGGATCGGAGAGAGCGGGGGGATGTACCACACCATCGGAAGCGTCCGGTATTCGGGGTGCAACGGGAAGGCGACCTTCCACTCCATCGCCATCTTCCAGATCGGGCTTTCCTGGGCGGCCTTGATCCAGTCTTGCGGAATGCCCTGCTTTTGCGCCTCGGCGATGACGGCAGGGTCTTTGGGGTCAAGGAACACGCCGAGCTGCGCGTCATAGAGATCCATCTTGTCGGCCGCGTTCGCCGCCTCGGCGATCTTGTCGGCGTCATAGAGCATCACGCCGAGATATCGGATGCGCCCCACGCAGGTTTCCGAACATACCGTCGGGTTGCCGCTTTCGATCCGGGGATAGCACAGCGTGCATTTCTCGGATTTTCCGGTCGACCAGTTGTAGTAGACCTTCTTGTAGGGGCAGCCAGACACGCACATCCGCCAGCCTCGGCATTTTTCCTGATCGATCAGGACGATGCCGTCTTCCTCGCGCTTGTAGATCGCGCCCGAGGGGCAGGATGCCGCGCAGGCCGGGTTCAGGCAGTGCTCGCACAGCCGGGGGAGATACATCATGAAGGTGTTCTCGTATTCCCCGTAGATCTGTTTCTGGATGCCCTCGAAATTGTAGTCCTGCGAGCGCTTCTCGAACTCGCCGCCGAGGATCTCTTCCCAGTTCGGCCCCTTCTCGATCTTCTGGATCCTCTCCCCTGTGATCTTCGAGCGCGGACGGGCCGTCGGGAAGGCCTTGCCCTCGGGCGCAGATTTCAGGTGGTCGTAGTCGAAGTCGAACGGTTCGTAATAATCGTCGATCTCGGGCAGGTCGGGGTTGGCGAAGATATTCGCCAGAATCCGCCACTTCGCCCCCTGCTTGGGCTGGAGCTTGCCGGATTTCGTCCGGGTCCAACCGCCATTCCATCGTTCCTGGTTTTCCCAATCGGTCGGATAGCCGGTGCCGGGCTTGGTCTCGACGTTGTTGAACCAAGCGTATTCGACGCCGTCGCGACTGGTCCAGACGTTCTTGCAGGTGACCGAGCAGGTATGACACCCGATGCATTTGTCGAGGTTCAGCACCATGCCGATTTGCGCACGAATCTTCATTCCGCTGCCTCCTTCGGGGTGGCTTCATCGTCGAGCCAGTCGACCTTGTTCATCTTGCGCACGATGACGAATTCATCGCGGTTGGAGCCCACGGTGCCGTAATAGTTGAACCCGTAGGATTGCTGGGCATAGCCGCCGATCATGTGGGTCGGCTTCAGCACCGCCCGGGTGACCGAGTTGTGGATGCCGCCGCGCAAGCCGGTCTTCTCCGAGCCGGGCGTGTTCACGATCTTTTCCTGAGCGTGATACATGAAGGTCGTTCCATCCTTCATGCGCTGGGACACTACCGCGCGTGCGGTCAGAGCGCCGTTGGCGTTGTAAAGCTCCACCCAGTCGTTATCGACGATGCCAGCCTTCGCGGCGTCGTTTTCGGAGATCCAGATCACCGGACCACCGCGGTTGAGCGTCAGCATCAGCAGGTTGTCGGAATAGGTCGAGTGGATGCCCCATTTCTGGTGTGGCGTGATGAAATTCAACACGACATGCGGTTTGTCCTTGTCGGTATGGATCGCGTCGGTGACGGTCTTGAGGTCCACCGGCGGCCGGTAGGACATGAAGCCCTCGCCGAAAGCGCGCATCCACAAGTGGTCCTGATAGAGCTGTTGACGGCCGGTCAGGGTTCGCCAGGGGATCAGCTCGTGAACGTTGGTGTAGCCGGCGTTATAGCTGACATGCTCGCTTTCGATGCCCGACCAGGTCGGAGACGAGATGATCTTGCGCGGCTGGGCGGCGATGTCGCGGAAGCGGATCTTGTTGTGATGCTCGCCCTCGGCCAGGTGCACGTGATCGCGGCCGGTTGCCTTGCCAAGCGCCTCCCATGCCTTGACGGCCACCTCGCCATTGGTTTCCGGCGCCAGCATCAACACGACCTCGGCGGCATCGATCGCGGTGTCGATCACGGGTCTGCCCTTGGCCGACCCCTCGCGCCGTTCTCCATTGAGCGCCTTCAGCGCCGCGACTTCGCCCTCGGTATTCCACGAGATGCCCTTGCCCCCGTTCCCGAGCTTGTCGAGCAGCGGGCCAAGCGCGGTGAACCGATCGTGGATCGCGGTATAGTCGCGCTCGACGGCGATGTAGTTGGGGGCCGTCTTTCCCGGGATCAGCTCGCATTCGCCCGTTTTCCAGTCCCTAACCTGATCCTGCGCAATCTCGGCAGGCGTGTCGTGCAGGATCGGGAGCGCCACGACATCGGTCTCCTGGCCCAGATATCCCGGAACGACCTCCTGGAACTTCTTCGCAATGGATTTGAAGATTTCCCAGTCGGATTTCGACTCATAGGCCGGATCCACGGCAGCCTGAAGCGGGTGGATGAACGGATGCATGTCCGAGGTGTTGAGGTCGTCCTTTTCGTACCACGACGCGGTCGGCAGCACGATGTCGGAATAGACACAGGTGGTCGACATGCGGAAGTCGATCGTCACCAGAAGATCCAGCTTTCCGCGCGGCGCCTCCTTGTGCCATTTCGCCTCCTTCGGAAGTTGACGCCCTTCCTCGCCCATGTCCTTGCCGATGACACCGTTGTCGGTCCCGAGCAGATGCTTGAGGAAATACTCGTGCCCCTTGCCGGACGAGCCCAACAGGTTCGACCGCCACACGAACAGGTTGCGTGGCCAGTTCTCGGGGGCATCGGGGTCCTCGCAGGACATTTCCAGCGCGCCGGATTTCAACTGCTCCGCCACATAGGGCGCGATGTCCTGTCCGGCATTCTTGGCCGCTCTCGCGACCTCGAGCGGGTTGGTCCTGAGCTGGGGCGCCGAGGGCAACCAACCCATGCGCTCCGCACGGATGTTGTAGTCGATCATGCCGATGTCCCAGTCGCCCTCCGGGGCCGTGGGCGACAGGATCTCACCCGCCGTCAGGGTCTCATAGCGCCACTGATCGGTATGCGCATACCATGCCGAGGTCGCATTCATGTGGCGCGGCGGGCGGTTCCAGTCGAGGGCAAAGGCCACCGGCAGCCAGCCGGTCTGCGGGCGCAGTTTTTCCTGGCCCACATAGTGCGCCCAGCCACCGCCAGACTGACCCACGCAGCCGCACATCACCAGCATGTTGATGATGCCGCGATAGTTCATGTCCATGTGGTACCAGTGGTTCATCCCGGCACCGACGATGACCATGGAGCGGCCACGGGTCTTTTCGGCATTGTCGGCGAATTCACGGGCGACATGGATGATCTTTGCGCGATCGACGCCGGTGATCTTTTCCGCCCAGGCCGGGCTGCCGGGCACATCCTCGTCATAGGACCCCGTGACCCAGTCGCCACCCAACCCCCGGTCGAGACCATAGTTTGCACAGAACAGATCGAAGACAGTGGCAACCGCCACCTCACCGTCGACGGTCTTGATCCGCTTGACCGGCACATTCTTGGTCAGGACGTTGGGGCGCTTGTCGCCGGTTGCGAACGCCACGGTGGCATCGGCGCCGAAATACGGGAAATCGACGCCGAGCACGTCGTCCTGGTCGCTGTCGACGATCAGCGACATCTTGAGCCGCGTCTCGGCCCCGGCGGCCTTTTCCTCGAGGTTCCATTCGCCTTGCTCGCCCCAGCGATAGCCGATCGAGCCGTTGGGGGCGACCAGGGCGCCGGAGAGATCGTCGATCGCAACGGTCTTCCAAGCGGGGTTGTTGTCCTCACCCAGCTTGCCGTCCAGGTCGTCCGCGCGCAGGAAACGTCCCGGAGTGAAGGAGCCATCCTTTTCGTCCAGCCGCACCAGCATCGGTAGATCGGAGTATTGCCGGCAATACTCCTCGAAATATTCGGCCTGCCGGTCGAGGTGGAACTCGCGCAGGATGACATGGCCGAAGGCCATCGCCAGCGCCGCATCGGTTCCTTGTTTGGCATTCAGCCAGACGTCGCCGAATTTCGCCGCCTCGGAATAGTCCGGGCAGATTACCGCGGACTTCGCCCCCTTGTAGCGCACCTCGGTGTAGAAATGCGCGTCGGGCGTCCGGGTTTGCGGGACGTTGGAGCCCCAAAGCAGGAGGTAGTTGGAATTATACCAATCCGCTGATTCAGGAACATCGGTTTGCTCGCCCCAGGTCATCGGCGAGGCGGGCGGCAGGTCGCAATACCAGTCGTAGAACGACAGGCAGGTTCCGCCCAGAAGCGACAGGTAACGGGTGCCGGCCGCGTAGGAGATCATCGACATCGCGGGGATCGGCGAGAAGCCGAAGATCCGGTCGGGCCCATAGGTCTTGGTCGTATAGGCATTGGCGGCGGCGACGATCTCGGTCGCCTCGTCCCAGCTCGCGCGTACGAACCCGCCTTTGCCGCGGGTTTCAACATAGCTCTGGCGCAGAACCGGATCGTTCTGAATCGCGGTCCAGGCCTCGATCGGGGTCTTGGTCTCGCGCATCTTGCGCCAGACCTTCATCAGCTTGCCGCGGATCAACGGGTTCTTCACCCGGTTCGCCGAATAGAGATACCAGCTATAGGAGGCCCCGCGGGCGCAGCCGCGCGGCTCATGGTTCGGCAGATCGGGACGGGTGCGCGGATAGTCGGTCTGCTGGGTTTCCCAGGTCACGATCCCGGACTTCACATAGATCTTCCAGCTGCACGAGCCGGTGCAGTTGACCCCGTGGGTCGAGCGCACGATCTTGTCGTGCCGCCAGCGGTTTCTGTAGGTGTCTTCCCACTCGCGGTTTTCCCGCGTCATCTGCCCATGTCCGTTGGAGAAGGGCTCCGTCGTCCTCCTGGATTGCAGGAAATTCAATCTGTCGAGAAGATGGCTCATTTGGCTGTCCTTTCGTATGCGGAAACCCGGGTGACGCTATCGCCGCCCGGGTCTGGGCATCGGCTATTGTGCGGCTTTGGGGAGGATGGCGGCAGGACGGTTGCCGTGCTCGAGGTCATGCAGCAGGCCACCGCGCCGGGTGTAGTAGACCCATGTGATCGCCAGGCAGATGACGTAGAAGATCAGGAAGGCCCAAAGCGCGCCGACGGGGGATCCGGTCATCGCGATCGAGGATCCATAGGCCTTGGGGATGAAGAAGGCCCCATAGGCGGCGATGGCACTGGTGAAGGCGATGATCGCCGCACTCTCGCGTTCCGATTGCCGGCGCAGGGCGCTGCCTTCCAGTTCCGGCATGAGGCGCGGCACTTCACGCCCCATGATCGCGGGGATCATCTGGAACGTGGAGGCATTGCCGACCCCAGTGAGGAAGAACAGCGCCATGAAGGCCGCGAAGAACCCGCCGAAGCTGCCCGCCCCGAGCGAGGCGATGACCGCGAAGGTTGCGACGATCATGCCCGCGAAGGTCCAGAAGGTCACGCGCCCGCCCCCGAAACGGTCACTGATCCAGCCGGTGCCGGCCCGGCTCAGTGCGCCGACCAGCGGGCCAAGGAACACGTATTGCAGCGCATTGATGTCGGGGAAGGCGAGTTTGGTCAGCAGCGGGAACCCGGCCGAATAGCCGATGAAGCTGCCGAAGGTGCCGGTGTAGAGGACGCACATCAGCCAGTTGTGCTTGCGGCTGAAGATGATCGCCTGTTCGCGGAAACTGGCCTTGGCGTCGGCGATATCGTTCATGCCGAGCCAGGCGGCGACGGTGGAGATCACGATGAAGGGCACCCAGACGAAGCCCGCGTTCTGCATCCAGAGCTCGCCGCCCGTCGTCAGCGTCTGCGGTGCGCCGCCCATCGCCCCGAACACGCCGGCGGTGATGACGATCGGCACCAGGAACTGCATGACCGAGACCCCGAGATTGCCGAGCCCCGCATTCAGCGCCAGCGCATTGCCCTTTTCCGCCTTCGGGAAGAAGAAGGCGATATTGGCCATCGACGAGGCAAAGTTGCCTCCTCCGAAGCCGCACAGCAGCGCCAAAGTGAGGAAGATCAGGTAGGGCGTATCAGGGTTCTGAACCGCGTAGCCGATCCCCAAAGCCGGCACCAGCAGAGAGGCGGTCGAAAGCGTCGTCCACAACCGGCCGCCGAAGATCGGCACCATGAAGCTGTAGAAGATCCGGAGCGTCGCGCCCGAGAGGCCGGGAAGCGCGGCCAGCCAGAACAGCTGACTGGTCGAGAAATCGAACCCGATCGCGGGGAGCCGAGCCACGACCATCGACCAGACCATCCAGACCGAGAAGGCCAGAAGCAACGCCGGGATCGAGATCCAGAGATTGCGGCGCGCAATCCGGCGGCCCCTTTCCGCCCAGAACTCCGCATTCTCGGGCTGCCAGTCTTCCAGCATCCGCGGCATGTCCGTTTTCCCCGGGACATGAACCTCCTGCAGTTCGGGAAGGGTCGGGAGGGTGCCCAGCTCTTTTCCGAGGGCAGCCCGCTCCATTGCCCGGATCGACAGATGCATCCAGGTCAGCATGATCACGACAAGGCCAACCAGGATGGCGAAGCACGAGGTATAGATGCCTGTCAGATCGAGGGCCGCGCCGAAAACGATCGGCAGGACGAAACCGCCAAGACCGCCGATCATACCGACGAGGCCGCCGACGGCACCCACATGCCCCGGGTAATACACCGGGATATGCTTGAAGACCGCCGCCTTGCCGAGGCTCATGAAGAAGCCGAGGCCGAACAGCATGATGATAAAGGGCCAGAAATCCAGTTTGGTCGAGAAGGCGATCGGCCCTTCCTTGCCCTGGATGACATAGTCCGTCGGCGGGTAGGACAGCATGAACAGGAAGATCAGGGAAAAGCCGAAGGTCCAGTACATGACCGTTCTGGCGCCAAACCTGTCGCTGAGATGTCCGCCGTAGGCACGGAACAGAGAGGCCGAGAGGCTGAACGAGGCCGCGGCCATACCCGCGGTCTTCACATCGACGCCGTAGACGTCGATCAGATAGTGCGGCATCCACAGGGCAAGCGCGACGAAGCCACCGAACACAAAGAAATAATAGAGCGAGAAGCGCCACACCTGCAGGTTCTTCAAGGGGGCGAACTGCTCGGCCAGCGAGGGGGCTGCAATGCCTTTGGTGCGACGTTCGACGAGTTCGGGATCGTCCTTCGCCAGCAGGAAGAACAGCACACCGATCAGGGCAAGGCCTGCGGCCCAAGTGTAGGCAACGCCGTGCCAGCCATAGGCGACCATGACAAAGGGGGCGACGAACTTGGTCACCGCCGCGCCGACATTTCCGGCTCCGAAGATGCCGAGCGCTGTGCCCTGATGGCCGGCATCATACCAGCGGCTGACATAGGCGACACCGATGATGAACGAGCCGCCAGCCAGGCCGATGCCCAAGGCCGCGATCAGGTACATGACGTAGCTGTGCGCGAGCGTCAGCAGCACGGTTGCAAGCGCGGTCAGCAACATTTGTGCGGAGAAGACGAGGCGACCGCCGTATTTCTCGGTCCAAACGCCCAGAAACAGACGTGTGACGGAGCCGGTCAGGATTGGCGTGGCCACCAGCAGGCCGAATTGAGCCTCGGTCAGTCCCAACTCGCCTTTGATCGCGACACCGATGATGGAAAAGATCGTCCACACCGCAAAACAGGCAGTGAAGGCTACCGTGCTAAGCCCGAGGGCTCGAGTCTGGTCCGAGCGCGAGGCTGTGGCTGTGGTCTGCATGACAGAACCTCCGGTGTTGTCATTGCTTCCGCCCCAAAAAGGGATCACCGTCAAACATGCGACCCAGAGTAACTGATCTTCTTGATTTAGATCACGTAATCGGTAATTTCCTGTATAAATAAATGGGTTGCGGAAATATTTCGACTTGTCGATTGAAACTTGCAGAATGCTCAAGTTGAAGAGTCCGGAACTTCACTTGACATTTATCAACTGATATATTGATAAATTTCAACCG
>NZ_JBXXRY010000006.1:0-7676 GCF_057380695.1 Thioclava sp. NS-SX20
GGCAATCGACGGCAGCGCCTTCTGACGCGATGTTCTGGGTTCTCCATGTTCCTGACAGCCCTGCTGTGGCAGAGGTTGCTATTACGGTGCCTAATGCTTGGGATAAACCAGATTGGTATGCTGAACGCCGTGTGGACGAACAGTGGGTGTCTGTGCGTAAGCCTGCATCAAATGGAGCAGCACATGCGTCGCTCGTTGATGCTCCAGCTACATTCCGCCTAGCTGACGCTCAGGGGGATATCGTCCTGCCGGTGGCGCTTGCTGGCCCTCTTTCGCGCCTGATGATCGACCCTGCTCCTGGGCGATATCGCATCCACTTTGCGCCCTTCACGACGAACATCGATGGAAGCACCTGCAAATTTAACGCGAGCGCATGGGATGTGAATTTGCGCTGATCTGTATTGACCCACCGCAATCTGCTCAGGTTAAGCCGCTAATCTGAATGCCTCGACAGGCGTGCGCATAGCAAGGGCCTGATGAGGGCGGCGGTTGTTGTAGAAGTTGATCCAGTCACTGATGACGCGCTCGACCATACCCTATACCATGAGCCTAGGCTGCAACATGGCACTCCCGCGCAAGGACGGGACAAAGGGCTCGACGCTGCCATTGGCCTTCAACGGGTGTTATGGAACCAAAGAAAGACGGGGCAGACGGTTTAATGTCCTGCCTCTCTCTGGTGCCGGATCACAAGAATGGTCACGGCGTCCTCGTCGATCCGGTATCGAGCGACATAGCCGCTGTCACCGAACTCGATGAGCCATTCCCGAAACTCCTCGGGCAGATCATCGACCATCCGGCCAAGATGGGGGTGCGCCCCAAGGATTTTCACGCCCTGGCGGATGGCCTCACCAGCTCGGCGGGCTGCATCAGGATTCTTAGGGCGCAGGAAGTCGCGGAGCCGTTGCAGATCCCGAATCGCTGCGGGGGCAAATCTTACTTGTGACATTCAGGCGCGGGCAGCTCGTTGTCAGTTCCCCAGCTTTCCAGCCAGCGGTCCACCTCTTCCGCCGTCGCGTGAAGGCCCGTCTCTTGGAACTCTTCCCAAGCCTGCGCCGTGTCACGGCGCAACGCCTCGCGCTTCTCCTCGCGTTCGACATACTGCGAGATCGCTTCCCGCATAATCCAATGCGATGTGCGCTGCCGTGCTTGGGCCAGATGCCGAACGCGGCCCTTCATGTCATCATCGAGCTTGATGGACGTTGCCGATGCCATGCGTACCTCCGTATCAAAAGGTATTACCTTTCGATACCATATGATGTTTCGAGCAGATTTGTCTAGGGACAAGCTCGCCTGTTGAGCGGTGTCTCGCAGGAGATCCAAGAGGGCGCAGCACCTCTGGCCCAATGGCAATTAGCGGAGCGACTCGTAGAGAATTGCCTAGTGGGTTGTCATTTGAAATGACAATTCTCCCCCACCGGCCTACGCTACCCCCATGTTCAAAGCAGCCATACGCGTCAATAAGCTCTCAACCATCGCCCAGCTTCGCGGGGCGTCCCTTCATGCGCAGCGTCACGACGAGACCGGCAAGGCCCGTGTCCGCGAGGATGCCGAACCCGGATTCGGCCTTGCTTGGTCGAAGGCCGAGAATGACCGCGACTACCTCGCGGCCTTCAAGGCGCACAAAGCCGAGCTGGGTGCCGGCGAGCGGAAAGGCTCGCCCCTCTGCCTGCAAGCCATCTGCGTCGTGTCTCCCGAATGGGTGCAGAAGGCTGGTAACCTCCACGATCCAGAGAACCCGCATAACCGCCAGCTCTTCGATCAGGCGAAGGCATGGGCCGAGAGCTGGGGCGGCAAAGGATCAGTGATCGCCACCCGCCTCGATCTCGATGAAAAGGGTGGCGCTGTGGTGGATGTGATGGTCTCGCCCGTTCGGGAAAGCCGAGGCAAGCCGGTGATCTCGACCAACAAGGCGCTGCAGGAGCTGAAACAGGATACCGGCGAGCGGAATGAATACTCCGCCCTGCAAACGTCTTGGGCCGATTGGTGCCGCGAGCATCTGGACGCCGAGATCGTGCGCGGCACCCGCAAAGAGATCACGCAGCGCCAGCATCTGTCGCCCGAAACCTATGGCGCGGTCTTGGACAAGGCCCGTGAAGACCTACAGAGGCCCATAGAGAGCGTCAGAGGGGCCTTACAGGCCGCTGAGCTATCTTGGGAGGATACGGACCTCCTGAGGGGCTACCTGCTTCTCAGGGGCGAAATTAGCCGCCACAGAGACGATCCCCGCGGTTACACCCCGCCGGAGGGGGACATTGATCGGGAGGCGGTCGAAACGTCCGCACATCGTGAACCGAACACATGGAAGCTCATCGAAGCCTTCCGCAGAGGCGCTGAGCGCGTCATCGAGACGGCTTATCGCTTCGGGATGGGGTGGGACCGCCTGAATGACGCAGATGGCCATGAGGCAGGCCGTGCGTGGTTTCCTGCGCTCTCCGACCGGCTCCACCTCGGGGCAGTGATCGCCAAATGCGGGGCGTTCTGTGCGGAGGCGGAAGCCTTCGTCAAAAACTTGCGTCTCGATAACCCACAGAAGCACCTCTCCCCCAGCCAGCTTTGGCCAACAGAAGCTCCAGATCTTGTGGAGCGCTACGACCGCCATCTTGGCCTTACTGCTCCCCAGCAAATCCTACCGGTCCAGCGAGAACAGGCGGTTGAGATGGCGAAACCCCGCGAGCCAGATCAACCTCAACCGCAGAGAAGCCGTGACCGAGGAGGTGATCGCGGCTTGTAAGGGAGGGACTGTAGCAGGAAATGTAATTTGTCATCGTTACACTCGACAAATGGTGTTTTGGCCTGCTTACGCAGGGCCGACGCTCTTTTCGGCAAGTGTTACATCGCTTTCCTCACCGAAGGCCTTGGCAGGCGAAATTTGAGGGATCCCTTCCCCTCCCTGCCTGACCCACCCCATCCCTCACGCGTCGCGCTGTCGGCGATGATTTCAAAAAATCCAGATGCGGTGAAATGCAGGCTCCTTCGTCGCCTGCGTCGAACCAAAATTCTACTCCGTGTCGATCTTGAGTGTCGGGTGTCGAGTGTCGCGTGTCGCTTCGCTCCCCTCGACACCCGACACTGACACTAGGAGGCTTAAAGTGGAGACTTCGGAGGGCTGGAATGGAGGTTTCGGAGGGTACGAGTGGAGGTTTCGGAGGGTACGAGTGGAGGTTTCGGAGGGTACGAGTGGAGGTTTCGGAGGGCTGGAATGGTGATTGACGAATGGAGAAACAAAAATTAGTTTCTCCATATGTCAGAAATTTCCGTCCCCTCCAGCCTCATTTCCATCCAGACCAAAGACCCTATGTCGCCCGCCATGCGTTCGGTTGTTTGGGAGATTGGCGCGGCCTTAGACGAGGCCCGCATCGCACCAGGGCATCGCGACGCCGTTTGGCTGTCGATCCCCACACGCCGTTTGCGAGGCGAGGACGCGCGTAATGACAACGCGCACCTCAAAGTGACGCTAGCAAGGCTGGCTGGGGTCTACCTGACGGGCGAACACAAGGGCGACGAATGGGGCGCGGTCATCCTCGCAGAATGGCACCTTGAACAAGGTGGCACGATGGCCCGCCTGTTCATCCCTCCATCTGCTGTCGCGGCCATCCAGACGCCCCGCACATTCGCCAAAATCGAAGCCAGAGCGGCCCATTCCCTGACTGGGCATGGGCGTCAACTTTACGTTCTCTTGGCCGACAAGAAGAACATGCGACAGTCGCACTGGACATACACTGTCGCAGAGCTGCGGGCGCTGATGGGCTGCGAAGACAAGAAAACCTATCAAGTCTGGGCACAGTTCAACAAATGGGTCCTGCAACCCGCCCTGAAACAGGTGAACGACTTTGGGACCGTCTCAGTCAAAATGACAACCAAGCGCCTCGGGCGGACGGTCGAGTGGATACGTTTTGATTGGAGCTGGAAGGACCCTCACGACGCAGCCGACACAGCGCGGCAAAATGAACGTCACAGTTCGACCCGTCGCAAGCAACAAAGCCACGACGACGCGCCACCAATGATCGAAGACAACAAGCCGAAAGACCCCGCACTGGCATGGTGGAGTACGCTGCGTGACAAGGAGCGTAGTACATGGGCGGATCTTGTGGGGCGTACCATTGAAATAGATGGCCCAGGTGGGCAAAGCATGACAACGACACGCCGAGATGCAGATATTGCCCGCGCCGCCCATGCGCAACACCTGAAACAGGCAGGATGAAACAGTGCGAGACCCCAAGAGATACACACTTGGAACGGCGGCTAAAGCAACCGGAAAAAGCAAAACGACGATTCAGAGGTACATCTCAAAAGGCAAGATATCAGCGCTGAAAGACGAAGATGGAAGCTACTCCATAGACCCCGCAGAGCTGCATCGCGTCTTTCCAATCGAGAAACACGATACTGTCACAAGCAACACAGAAGTGGACGACGCGAGACCCCGCGATGAGACCCCATCTCTTCGCGTGAAAATCGAAGCACTGGAGGAAATGCTGGCGCGGGAACGTGAAGCGCTGGAAGAGGTGCGCACAGACAGAGACGCATGGAAGCAACAAGCTACAGCGTTGTTAAACGCCCCTCAAAAACGCCGAAAATGGTGGCCGTTCTAAAGCCCCCATTTCCCTCTCTGCGTGCGCTACGCACTGGAATGGATGTTATGGAATGCAGGAGAGGCGGGACCGGAGTCGCGCGGAGCGGGTGCTAGTGAAAATGGATGACGTACGTATGGCTGACAGATGAACCTTGCGCAGACAAGGATCGCGCGTCCGTCTCTGGGTGATCGCCTTGCGAATGCCGCGTTCAATATGCGGATCGAGGTGCATCCGGGACCATTCCGCCCAAGACGTTTAAGTTCGTGTTCGAATGGTGCGATAAAACTTGTCGGTCTAAGGCCTGCGTAATATAGCGTAAGATATTGAATTAAATTGTTGGTCTAGTGAATGAGCAGGGCTTCAGATTTTGAAGAAGATTACTGGACATCAGTGTCGCTGAAATACGAGAAGGACGTCTCAAGTCACCTTCCATCGGCGGTGACGGTCCAAACGATTGAAGGCGTGGATCCTTTGGATGCTCAGTTTGGAGCTGTCGAGCCAATTACCGTTCCCTTGGCATTACGAGATGCGCTTTTTGGGCAATCTGCACTGACCGCTAATGCCGTCCGGCCGTTGCACACTTATGCAATCATTGACGCTGCTAAGGTGCCATGCCTTCCCGAGATTCTGGAAGCGCACGACCTAGATTGCGCCTGCCTGTTTCAAGGCGAAGCAGCGAAAGAGCTGGGCGATGTTGCCCCTTGGATTGTACGCTTGGAGGAGGGGCATCGGTTTACTCGAGCTATCTTCACCAAAGGTAACGCTCCCAACCAATTATGGGATGCAGAACCTACAATCTTCTTGCGAAATCAAGGTTCGATGACGGATGTTCGCAGGCATTTGCGAAAGTTTACTCAGCTTCGGACCGAGGCAGGAGCTCTAGAATACTTTCGTTTTTGGCAGAGTGCTGTTCTTGATTATATCGCATTTTTCGGTGGAGCTGACCTTGGATCGGAAATTTTTCCGAAAATGCTCATTCTTTGGAGGACGCATTATTACAATGGCGGTCCGCGTTTTATTCAGATGCGTGTCGGAAATTTTCAATGATCTTGCAAGAACGCCATCGGGACGGCATTCGTCTCGCCACCAACTTCCAATTTTTTCGCGATGACCTAATCCGCTTTGATCGTCGACGCTTCCGTGGTCTCGGAGAACGGCACACGGCCCGCTTCGTTACACATGCAGTGCAAGTTTGCGATAGCTACAATCTTCGTCACTACAATGCAGTTCTTTACGTAATGAAATCAATGTGCTTCCTCGGCTCTCATATGCTGGAGGATCCTCGTTTTCCGCAGTTGTCTGAGGTCCTGCGCAGACCGACTTGCTATGGGGATACGCGGATTAAAGATTTTTCATATGAGGTTGAAGTAATACTCACAAAGTTTGCCGGGCCTGATCTGCGAACCTATCGCGCTGTCCTATCGGCGGCTGTTTCTGCCTTGAACGAGCGATTACCCCCAAAGATTGCCCGCGATAAAGTTTTGGCAAGCTTACCAGCTGATACGGCAATTCGTGTTGTGCAGGAATGGCGTCCGCATCTTTTAGCGGCAGCTCAGAAGGCCGCCGCTGATCTTGGAATAGACGACGAGCGATCTCGGACGATTTGCCTCGGGGCAGCCGCTATCCTTGGATGCAAGTTCCACTGTGATCCGCTGTATCCGTGGGTGCACGACCTTACCAAAAATGGGCGTTATGGTCATCTAGAGGGCTTTATAACAAAGCGCATGACTAAACAGCTGAGACGCATGGAGGCGCATTATGGGATATGATCCATCGGCGTTCGAAGATCTTCTCGGGGGAGGCACTGGCGCGGCGAAAACAGAGACCGCCGCGGCCACCAGCGGGGATGGTGGCTACCAAGCTGCACGTGATTCCGCCCGACCGGCCAATACGCGAGCGGTCCGTGCATGCTGTAATTGCCGCGTTTACCTAGATCAGAAGTTTACCTATCCCAGCAATACGCTGCGTCAAAAGACTAATAGTCAGTCAAGTGCAGCCGGAAAGTTAAAACCCGATAGAAATGACGAGTGGGGCGCTGAGGTGATGGTCGATGGGGCCGCTAAGGTCATCTATGTCACGACACGACTAAGCGGTGTCAACGGAACTCGCGATCTTAGCCGAGCTGGCACCACACCACTGACTGACGCGCAGGTCGAGGGATTTTATCCGGCGATTGTGACGGCCATCAAACGGGTATGGAATGCCAAGCCGTTTCGCTTGGATATAACTGACGATCATTGCGAGGCGTCATATCGAGTGGAATTCAACCCGACCTTTGTCACTTCTGGTGCCCATTATGAAATCACATTTTACAATGAGCCATTCGATCCGAACGGCAGATCAAATGTAAGTATTTCCAATGGAACGGCAAATTTCAATCTTGGCGATACAAGATCTGTGCAAAATTCCAAAAATCCCAAACTAGAAGCTCATGAGTATGGTCATATGCTCGGCCTTCTTGATGAATATTTTGAGTTCAAGGACATTGATCAAGATGGTGATGGCCTTGACTTGGTCGAGTACCAATTGAACTCGTCAACCCCGACCGGGCGTGTTTTCCAGAACCCTACACCAGGAGTACCGCTCCCGGGCTATGAACCCGGGCGTTTCACTTACGTTTGGGAAAAAGATATCGGCGGCGTGCGATACTCATGGCCCGCTGTGACTGGTCTTTCGACGGAGGATAGCCCGGACGAACGTGGGTTCATGGGAAAAATGAAGGAAAATGCGGCAACGCGGCGCCCTTATATTATTACGGTTGTCTATGCCGTGATCGAAGTTCTGCGGCGGAACGGTCGGACCGTGACGGCAATGACTGTCAATACTTGAGAGATGCGCGATGACGGGATTGATGAAAACACTAGTAATTATGGCGGCATTTAGCCTTTCGGGATGTGTCGCGCAGGAAGGGAGCAATGCAATGTCGAACGGTGGTGAAGAACGCCAATCCGCCTTCGCTCAAATCTTAGCGGAAAACCGTGCTCGGCTCGCCGCCAACATAGCGGCCTTGCAAAGTGTAGGTCGGACAGCTTGCGGCAACGGGTATGCGTTGGAACTTTTGGCTCCTCGCTCGATCCAATTCTCTGCGGCACTCAGGCAATCGAC